>NZ_BQUT01000008.1 GCF_022835675.1 Companilactobacillus sp. RD055328 | reverse complement strand
AAATCTTTTTAAAAAAATTGTGTTTAGATAACTCTAAACGCGCAGTTTTCGGTGTTTCTTTTTTCGTTAGTATTCAGTTTTCAAGGTACGAAGTGGTCGTCTATTCTGGTAGATAAGACAACCAATGGAGGCTAACGGGATCGAACCGATGACCTCTTGCGTGCAAAGCAAGTGCTCTCCCAGCTGAGCTAAGCCCCCATGGTACTCTTTTATTCTATTTTTTATTCATGGGCCTAAATGGACTTGAACCATCGACCTCACGCTTATCAGGCGTGCGCTCTAAACCAGCTGAGCTATAGGCCCGATAAGGAGAGTAGACCTCTCAAAACTAAACAAAGTTTTAACATATTATGTAGATTCCGTTTATACCATATTGGTATTTATCCTTAGAAAGGAGGTGATC
>NZ_BQUT01000007.1 GCF_022835675.1 Companilactobacillus sp. RD055328 | reverse complement strand
TTCGAACCTCCGACCCCCTGTTTACAAGACAGGTGCTCTGCCAGCTGAGCTAAGTCGGCATATTAATACGGGTGAAAGGACTTGAACCTTCACGTCCAAAAGACACTAGAACCTAAATCTAGCGCGTCTGCCAATTCCGCCACACCCGCATGTATTCAATTTTTCTTCACTGCACTCTTGTGCAATGAGCCGTGGCAGGTTCGAACTGCCGACCCTCTGATTAAAAGTCAGATGCTCTACCGGCTGAGCTAACGGCTCAATGGAGGATACAGGGCTCGAACCTGTGACCCTCTGCTTGTAAGGCAGATGCTCTCCCAGCTGAGCTAATCCTCCATAAGC
>NZ_BQUT01000006.1 GCF_022835675.1 Companilactobacillus sp. RD055328 | reverse complement strand
GAGAGTAGACCTCTCAAAACTAAACAAAGTTTTAACATATTATGTAGATTCCGTTTATACCATATTGGTATTTATCCTTAGAAAGGAGGTGATCCAGCCGCAGGTTCTCCTACGGCTACCTTGTTACGACTTCACCCTAATTATCTGTCCCACCTTAGACGGCTAGCTCCCTAAAAGGGTTACCCCACCGGCTTTGGGTGTTACAAACTCTCATGGTGTGACGGGCGGTGTGTACAAGGCCCGGGAACGTATTCACCGCGGCATTCTGATCCGCGATTACTAGCGATTCCAGCTTCATGTAGTCGAGTTGCAGACTACAATCCGAACTGAGACCGGTTTTAAGAGATTTGCTTGTCCTCGCGAACTCGCTGCTCGTTGTACCGGCCATTGTAGCACGTGTGTAGCCCAGGTCATAAGGGGCATGATGATTTGACGTCGTCCCCACCTTCCTCCGGTTTGTCACCGGCAGTCTCACCAGAGTGCCCAACTTAATGCTGGCAACTGATAATAAGGGTTGCGCTCGTTGCGGGACTTAACCCAACATCTCACGACACGAGCTGACGACAACCATGCACCACCTGTCATTCTGTCCCCGAAGGGAACCTTCTATCTCTAGAAATGTCAGAAGATGTCAAGACCTGGTAAGGTTCTTCGCGTTGCTTCGAATTAAACCACATGCTCCACCGCTTGTGCGGGCCCCCGTCAATTCCTTTGAGTTTCAACCTTGCGGTCGTACTCCCCAGGCGGAGTGCTTAATGCGTTAGCTCCAGCACTTAGGGGCGGAAACCCCCAAACACTTAGCACTCATCGTTTACGGTATGGACTACCAGGGTATCTAATCCTGTTTGCTACCCATACTTTCGAGCCTCAGCGTCAGTAACAGACCAGAGAGCCGCCTTCGCCACTGGTGTTCTTCCATATATCTACGCATTCCACCGCTACACATGGAGTTCCACTCTCCTCTTCTGCACTCAAGTTAACCAGTTTCCGATGCACTTCCTCGGTTGAGCCGAGGGCTTTCACATCAGACTTAATAAACCGCCTGCACTCGCTTTACGCCCAATAAATCCGGATAACGCTTGCCACCTACGTATTACCGCGGCTGCTGGCACGTAGTTAGCCGTGGCTTTCTGGTTGGATACCGTCACTACCTGATCAGTTACTATCAGATACATTCTTCTCCAACAACAGAGTTTTACGATCCGAAAACCTTCTTCACTCACGCGGCGTTGCTCCATCAGACTTTCGTCCATTGTGGAAGATTCCCTACTGCTGCCTCCCGTAGGAGTCTGGGCCGTGTCTCAGTCCCAGTGTGGCCGATCAACCTCTCAGTTCGGCTACGTATCATCGTCTTGGTGAGCCGTTACCTCACCAACTAACTAATACGCCGCAGGTCCATCCAAAAGTGATAGCCGAAACCATCTTTCAAACATCCATCATGCGATGGTTGTTGTTATGCGGTATTAGCACCTGTTTCCAGATGTTATCCCCCTCTTTTGGGTAGGTTACCTACGTGTTACTCACCCGTCCGCCGCTCGATAAAATGTTTTATCCTTCCAGTGCAAGCACCTTCAGTCAAAAACGATATCTCGCTCGACTTGCATGTATTAGGCACGCCGCCAGCGTTCATCCTGAGCCAGGATCAAACTCTCATATTAAGTTTGTGACTCTTATTGTTATTACTAGCGAATTGACTTCGCAATTTTGTTTTACTTCCGCTTAAAGCAGAAGCCCTACACAATATTGCATGTTAAAACTTTGTTCAGTTTTCAAAGGTCTAC
>NZ_BQUT01000005.1:619570-1001418 GCF_022835675.1 Companilactobacillus sp. RD055328 | reverse complement strand
GAATTGACTTCGCAATTTTGTTTTACTTCCGCTTAAAGCAGAAGCCCTACACAATATTGCATGTTAAAACTTTGTTCAGTTTTCAAAGGTCTACGTTATGTGTTGTTCCAAATAAACAACTTTTATATCATACCTCGTTAACAAATCATTGTCAACAGATTTACAAAATAAATTTAAATTTTATTTTTCTCAACACTTACTGTCCCTTGCGAAACAGCTTAATTAGAATAGCATCATTTACCTACCTGTGTCAACACATATATTCAACTTAATGTTTTCTTAAGTTTTATAATCAAATCGTTAACCAGTTGCGCCATCATATACCCCATCGCTATAGCCCCTGTAACAAGCGCCACAATAACAATTAACTGGATTGCTTTGTCCATATCACCTATTACCATAGTACGTACAGCTTGATAAGCAGTGGCACCCGGAACTAATGGAACTAACGCTGGAATATTAAATAAAATAGCTGGCATCTTTTTAACCCTTGCAAATATTAAACCTAAAAATCCCGCTACAAATGCCCCCGTGAAATTCGACAACACTCTTCCGAATTGTAAATTGTATAAAATCCAATATACAATCCAACCAGCAGCGCCTACAACCCCACAAGCTAATAATGCTCGTTTTGGATTATTAATAATGATTGCAAATCCAATTGTAGATAAGAAAGCAAATACAATTTGAATTATTACTTGTAAATATATATTCATCATTCACCTCATCCAAAAGCTTTCAAAATAACCGCAATACCAATACCGATGGCCAAAGCACTTAAAATCGCCTCAACACCACGAGCAATTCCAGCTAATAAATGTGATTCTAGTAAATCTCGAAGAGAATTAGTCAAAGGAACTCCAGGAACTAATGGCATAATAGCTCCTATTAAAATATTATCAAGCTTCACACCTAATCCTATTTTCACACTGATAACCGCTAAACTACCGACTATTATAGAAGAAAGAAATTCAGAGATGAATTTTAACTTGGTTTTTTCATTAATATACGCGAACAAGAAAAATCCAAGCATCCCTATTACTGCTGATATTGGAAAATCAATCCAATCATACTCACGAGTAAACAAAATCATCAAGGTTGAACTCACTACCGCAGCCGAGATTGCCTGTAGCCAAACAGGGAATTCTAACGTATCACGGTCAATCACTTTTAAGCGAGTATATAATTCACTCGAATCAATAATATCTTGCGTAAACTTACGCGAAACATCATTCACACGACTAACTTTTTCTAAGTTAATCGAACGACTCTTAATTTGTTTCAATTGAAAACTAGATTCATCATCAAATCCAATTCCAATCGCCGTAGGTGTTCCGAAAACATTAATGTTATTCATGCCCATTTTTTTAGCAATACGAAACATAGTATCTTCGACACGATACATTTCCGATCCACTCTCAATCATTATCTTGCCGGCTAATAGGCAAGTTGTGATAACTTCTTGCACGTTTTTTTCGTTTTCCATAAGCTTTTCTCCATATAACGGCTAGTTAACTCATTATATTGACTATCTTAGAAAAAGTAAAAGACTTCAATCTAAATTGAAGTCTTTTTTTATAATTATTTTAAATTTTCAATATCAATAATTTTATCAATCCAACTACTATCATAGAATCCATCTTCGTGAGTAACCAAAACAATCGCTCCCTCAAAGTGTGATAATGCATATTTCAATGAATTCTTACTTGCATCATCCAAATGATTCGTTGGTTCATCCATAAATAAAAGGTTGTAATCATTAAACATCAAATCAGCAATCTTAACCTTCGATTGTTCTCCACCAGACAATGTGTGAATCTGAGACATTGCTTGTTGTGTTGTTAAACCTGTTTTTGCTAAGTTTCGTCTTACAGTCTTTTGGTCAGCTTCTGGATGTAAATCGGCCAAGATTTGAAATGGTGTCGCAAATTTATTGTCCCATTTTAAATCTTGCTTAAAGTAACCCATTTTTGTTACTGGAGAAATTGCAAAATCACCCTCAATTGGTTTGATTTCACTAATTAAAGTTTTAATTAAAGTTGATTTACCAATCCCATTAAATCCTTTGATTACAATTTTTTCTCCTGCAATGACTGTAAAGTTGAATTTAGCATCCACAATTGGATTTGTATAACCAATCACCAACTCATTAGTCTCAATCAACATTTGACTATTGGCTGTTTGTGCGTACGGAAAATCAATTTTAGGAATAGGATGACTTTCAGGAGGTCCAATGACTTCCATCCTATTTAGTTGCTTCTCTCTACTTTTTGCACTTTTGGAACGAGATCCTGCCTTAAACTTAGCAATATATGCCTTTTCTTTCGCAATTTTTTGTTGCTGAGCTGCATAAGCTTTTAAATATGTTTTTCTATTTTCTTCCTTTTGTCGAAAAGCTTGTTTCAAATTTCCTTTGTAACGAGTAATTTTCCCGAACTCAATATCACTTATTACATTAGTAATTCGCTCAAGAAAATCATAATCATGGGAAATTACAATAAATGCACCTTCAAAAGAATTTAAATAATTCTCTAACCATTCAATATGATTTGTATCTAAATAGTTAGTCGGCTCATCCAAAAACAATGCATCTGGTCGCTGTAAAAGTAATTTGGCCAAAATTATTTTGGAACGCTGCCCCCCACTAAGCTCAGAAACATCATTATCATAGCCCAAAGCATCTATTCCTAAACCTGTAGCCACCTGTTCAATTCTAGTATCAATATCATAGAAACCGGAAATATCTAGTTTTTCTTGTATTTGACCGGCCTTTTCTAGATCTTCATCAGTAGGGGATTCATTATATATAGCTAACATCTTATTTTGATCTTCATATAAATCGTCAAATGCAGTTCTTAAGAAATCACGTATCGATAATCCTTTCGTTAGTTTGGCGTATTGATCAAGATAACCAATCGAAATATTCTTTTGCCAGTGAATTTCTGCCTCATCAGCATCTTGCTCACCAGTTAAAATTTTGATTAGTGTACTTTTCCCGACACCATTTTGGCCAACAATTCCCATGTGGTCTTCTTTATTCAATTGTAATCGCGTGTCATCATATAATTTTTTGTCTAGGAACTGATGACTTAAATGTTCCACTGTTAAAATACTCATTATTACTTCTTTCTATAAAAAAATCAGAGCTAATTGTCCGCCCTGATCATAAACTTATCTATACAAATTTGGGATATGTTTTTCTTTCAGTTGTTGTGGAATAGATATGGTACGTCTGCTCTGAGCCACTGCCGAACACAAATCCATTTTCTTCATTTAGTGTGTTTTGTCTTGTTACTGGTGTGTCAAGGGTTTTTATATCCATCCCTAGATTCTTGCGAATTTTATCTGAAATACGCTGTAATTCTTCAGTTGAAGGGACTTCAACACTTAGACCATTAGGAAAATTACTATATACAACTCTTGTGCTATAACCATGCAAATAATCTGAATCAATATTCTTGGCAGCCGTACGATAATCACTAGCTAACACAGTCATATCTTCATATGTTACATCTGTTTTTAGAGATCCTGATAAACTATTTAAGACTTTTTGATAATTAGCTAATGTCTCAGTTGATAATAGCTTTTTTAAAATAGCTTGAATAACTTGACGTTGGCGCTTTTGACGGCCATAGTCTCCTTCAGGATCCTCATGTCGCATACGAGAATATGCCAATGCATTCTCCCCATTTAAATGCATTTCACCTTTCGTGAAAGTTTGTCCGCCTGTATATGCACTTGTAAAAGTAAACGGCACATCAACATCAATCCCACCAACACTATCAACTATCTTAGTTAATGATTTAAAATCAACTCTCATATAATAATCAATCGGAATATCTAATTGTTTTTTAATCGTACTAATCGCTAACGCTTCACTACCCATGCTATAGGCTGAATTAATTTTTTGTAATACCGTATTATTAGTCCCTGTTACTGAGTCATAATTCTTGTAGGATTTAGGAACCTCAATAGAAGCAAAAGTGTCACGTGGGATACTAAACAGCTGAACTTTTTTATCTTTGGGATTAACTGTCGCTACAATCATAGTGTCTGAGTTACCCTTATACGTTCGCCCTTCACCACCAGTATCAGCTCCCATCAACAGGATGCTGAATGATTCTCGTTTTCCAATTTCCCCCGATGCTTTTTTACCCGCTATTGGACTGTATGTCGTATTTAAAGCATTTTTTGTTTGCGATAATAATCGTAATGCATAAGCACTACCTATAATCGTCAGCATTACTAATACTAAAGCAAAAACTTTAGTGATTGGATGTTTCTTTTTAAGAAGCGTTTCTTTTTCGGCTTGAACTCGTCTGCGATCCATCCTAGTCGGTTGTGATGGTCGATTACCATTATCATTAAATTGGTTACTCATAGTTGTTCCTCTCAAAATTCTTTAGTGAATTATATCACTGTTAGTTTGTTTTGATTTTATTTTTTAACAAACCTATAAAATAACTTAATACTTCAAAAATTGAGATAAAGAACGTTACTGGCCAATTTGTATAGTACCCAAGAATTAACCCTACCCAAACGCCAGCTAAAGATAATCCAATTGAAACTGCAAATAATTTACCTACTGAGTTAGCAAAGAACTTAGCCGTTGCTCCTGGTAGAGTTAATAATACAAAAACTAATAAAGAACCCACTACTTGAGCACCAATACTAACGCTTAGTGCAACCATTGTTAGAAAAATGACAGATAAAAAGACCGTTGGTAATCCAGCAGCTTTTGCTCCAATTGAGTCAAATGAGTCAAAACTTAACTTACGGAAGAAAATAATTACCGTAACTAAGATAACTATCGCTAAAGCTACTAGTTCAATTAAGTTTTCGCGACTAATTCCGACAATGCTTCCAAATAAGATATTGGTAGCATAACTACTAGTTTTTGAAGACAATGCCAAGAATAAGATCCCCGCTCCAATAAACAGCGAAGATATTGCACTAGTCGATGACTCACTTCGTTCTTTTTTTGAACTCAGTGAACCTACTAATATCGAGCTAACCAAAGTAAATAAAATCATCCCAAACAAGGGGGATATTCCAACTAATACTCCGAATGCTGCTCCAGCAAATCCAATTTCAGATAAAGTATGAGATAAAAAAGACATATTACGAGCAACTACAAAAACTCCGATTACTCCACAAGTAATAGCGATGAAAGTACTAGCAATAAAAGCTTGGCGCATAAATTCATATTGAAACATTAGTCTTCAAACACCCTTTCATCTAAACTAGCAATATCTTCTTTCATTTCTATTTGTTTTTGATCAAATAGTAGATACTTATGAGCAAATTTTTTCGCTAACAAATAATCATGAGTTACAAAAATAATAGTTAAACCCTGTTCTTCATTTAATGATTTAACTAATTCCATCAATTTTTCTTTTGCCGAACCATCTAAACTGGCTGTTGATTCATCCAAAATCAATACATCAGGATTATTAACAATCGCCTGCGCTAAGTAAGCTTTCTGCTTCTCACCACCTGAGGCCAACCCTAACCTCAAACCTCTTAAGTCCCACAAACCCGTTTTTTGAAGAGCATCACGTAATCGTAATCTATCTTTTTTATTTTTAAAGATAAATCCCGTCTTTTTTAAGTTTAATTCAACAAAGCTTTGGATACTTAACGGATAATCAGTCTCTATATTCCTAAACTGCGGCACATATCCAAACTTCAATTTACTTTTATTAAATTTAATATGGCCCGACGTTGGTTTTTCTAAGCCCATCAGAATTTTAACTAGTGTTGTTTTCCCTGTTCCATTCTTACCTATAATACTCAAAAAATCGCCATCTTCTAATGTGAAGTTGACGTTTTTAAACAGGGTTTTATCAGGGAATGCTTTACTTAAATTAATAAATTCAATCATTGATGCCTCTTTATTTGCTTATCTCAGCTAAATCTTTTAAATACCCGTTAATCCACTCAACATAAGATGTCTTAGCCGGCAAAGTTTCTGTTACATATATTATCGGAACGTTATTATCTTGTGCAACTTTTTTGATTTTATTAACAACGTTACTTTTAACTTGCTTATTAACAACTAAGAAATCTACCTCATGATTTTGTAAACCATTCTCCATATCTTTCATATCAGATACTGATGGATCAATGCCATCTTCAATTGCTTTAGCAAATTTGGCATTTTCTACACTAACACCAACATCTTTTAATAAGTAAGAGAATACCGGTTCACTAATATAAGCTTTTTTACCATTGAGGCTCTTCTTCAATGTAGCTTCTTGATTTTCTAAATTACGTAATTTAGCCAAATATTTAGTTTCATTTTTCTTGAAATCGGCAGCATGTTTTTTATCTTGAGATGATGCTTCTTTAGTGATTTCTTTTACTAAATCCTTCATATAGTGAACATCAAACCAAACATGTTCATTTTGCCCATCTTTTAATTTAGCCACATCTTCACTGACATTAATAAGACTCTTATCAGATTTTAGTTTTAACATCCAATCATCATATCCTAATCCATTAGCAATAACTATGTCAGCATTGGCTACGGATTTAGCTGTATTTGTATCCGAGTTAAAGTCATGTGGGTCAACGTTAGATGAACGTATAATTGCAGTAACATCTCCATGGTCTTTTACGATATTTTTAGCAATATCTTCATACGTTCCAATTGAAGAGACAATTTTTACTTTATTACTATCACTTGCTTGTTTGCCACAACCAGCAACAATTGCCATCATTAAAACTACTAAACTATACTTAAATATTTTTTTCATTTATTATCCTCTAATTAAAAAATAGACAAGTAACAAGTACTTATCTATTTAAACTACTACCAAACTTGTGTGTATGTTCCGTCAGCATAAACATTATATGCTGCAAACGGTGAAGATTCACCCTTATTATATAGGTTGATACGATATGTTGACTTACCGGCATCATCAGTAATTGTACCATTATATAAAGCTGAAACTTTTGTCTTATCAACGTTAGTTAACTTACCTAATAAATAGGTTACTGCATCTGTACCTGTTGTAATATTGGTTTGTTGGTTATTTGTGTTGTTGTCTGTATTAGTATCTGTTTGATTGTCATTTGTTACATTATTATTGTTAGTTACTGCATCATTAGAACTGTTATCTTTTTGAGATTGATCTTCTGCTGATGTTTTATCATCTGTACTTGATGTATTAGATTCGTCTTTTTCCTTATTTGATGAGCTTTTCTTTGTAGTTGTTTCAGTTTTTGGCTTTGTATCGGTGTTACTTGATTGATTACTGCACCCAGCCATCAACATAATCCCCATCACACTAAGTGAAATAATTGAAAATTTCTTAAACATATCTCATTCCTCCTCTAAATATCCATATTATAATTCATTAATCAAAATAGACCAAGTAGAGTTCTATTTATTTTACTAAACGTTATCAAAATTTATACTTTGTTCTTTTTAATCAATTTCATCTAAAATTGTACGAGCTACTACCGAATCCGTTGGATAAGGTGTATCCACTCCGTTAATCTTTTGATAAGGATCTGCACCCTTACCCGCGATAACAACGACACTGTTATTATCACTTATCTCAATTGCCCTACTAATCGCTGCAATTCTGTCTAAAATAATATGTGTATCCACCTTGTTGTGATCAATCTTTGCATCAATTTCTTCACATATATCTTGTGGATCTTCAAATCCTGGATCATCAGTTGTTAATATCGCAACATTAGCATTTTCGCTCAATGCTTTTGCAAATCCTTCACGTCTAGAAATTCCTTTGTCTCCCGTACTTCCAACAATAACAATTATTTTTGAATCCGGGTGATTACTATTAGCAAATCCCAATAATGCATGCATACTTGCATAATTATGAGCGTAATCAATATAGATATAGCCGTGGTTTCTAGTTTCAATAGCTTCCATTCTTCCGGGAACTACCGTCGTACTTAGCCCTTGAGCAATTTGATTTTTACTTGCGCCTGCTATAGAAGTAGCAATAGCTGCAGCTGTTGAATTACTTTCATTGAAAACTCCAGGTAAGTTAACAATGTAGTCTCCATTTATATCCATAGCAGATGCTTTTGCACTCTTAGAAACTAAATCAAATTGTCCTTTTGTTGGTTTTGTCTCACGATCAATAAATTTAAAATCAACTGAGTCCTCAATTTGTGAATATGTATAAATATTATCTGATGATACATGCTTCTGAGCTTCTTTTAGCACTGTATCAAAGTATTCTGTATCACGGTTTATAACGCAAGCTTTAGAGTTAGCCATTAATTGTTTCTTACAATATAAATAGTCTTCAAATGTTGGATGTTCATTTTTACCAATATGATCAGGTGAAATGTTCAGAAAAATACCAACATCATATTTCAGATTATAGACCCGGTTTTTCTTATAAGCTTGAGAAGATACTTCCATGACTAGATGTGTCATACCGTTATCAACTGATCTCTTCATATCACGGAATAAGTCTAGCGACTCCGGTGTAGTTAAATCAGACTTAAATTTCATTCCTTCTTCTTTACCAACTACACGATCCATCGTAGAAAAAAGCGCTGTTTTCTGATTGTTCATTTGTTCTAGAATTGTATAAGTCAGATATGAAGACGTTGTTTTACCTTTTGTCCCAGTGTAAGCAATGATAAATAATTTGTCTTGGGGATTATCAAAATATAAAGCACTAATTAATGACATTGCTTTTTGTACATTAGTAACTATTATCGAGTCAATATCAAGATTATAGTTGGTTTCTGATATATAACTAGTGACCCCATCTTTTATTGCATCAACTAAATATTCTTTCTTAAAAGAAATACCTTTGCAAAAAAACATTGTATTCTCATTAATATCACGAGAATTGTAACTAATATAATTAATTTTTTGAGTTTTATCTACAATAGTTGAATCTACTAATAAATCGTGTTCATCTAGTAACTCTAGGCAATCTTGCAATGTAATCATAATTAATCCTCGTTAATTCGTAGCTGTTAGGGGTAAATAAATAATAAAACTAGTACGTTCTTCATTTGACTCAACCGTTATCTTACCACCATGTATTTGTACCATGCTTTGCGCAATAGCAAGTCCTAAACCGGTCCCACCGGTCTCTTTAGACCTTGATTCTTCGACTCGATAAAATCTTTCAAATAATTGATCTAGTGCATCTTGCGGAATTTGTTTTCCATCATTAGATATTCGAATAACAGCCACATTATCTTTTTCAATTGCTTCTAACCAAAGATGTTTAGCACCTTCGCCATATTTAAAAGCGTTAGAAATCAAATTGTTAAATACTCTTCCTAGTTTATCAGTATCCGCACTCATTTTGAAAACAATTGGATTAGTTCTCGAAATAATTTCAATTCCTCGACGCTTGGCTTCCAATTCATATTCAGCCGCAAATTGTTCTAATAATTGTCCCATATCAAACTCAGTAACATTTAACACCGCATCAGATTGTTGTGTGTTTGTATAATCAAACAAATCATTAACTAAAGTCTGCATTTGTTGCGATTTAGAATAGGCAATATGAGTGTATCTAAAGATATCTTCTGTTGAAAGATTCTCGGCGTTTTCAATTAATCCTAAGTATCCAATAATCGAAGTTAATGGAGTTCTAATATCGTGACTAACATTAGTAATCAATTCATCTTTGCTATTCTCTAGTTCGCGTTCATCATTAATCAACTTAGTGGTATTAGCTAACAATAAATTAATTGCATTAACAGTCCCTTGTAATGTGGGATTCACCTTAATATTAATCTTATCCATATTGCCATCCATTTTTTGATGGATAACATTAGTTAGGTAACGAACTTGATATTTTCGATAATGCCTGGAAACTATTAAACTAGTGATTAATATATTTAGCCCTAGAAAAAATACCCACTGAGACATTGCTCGTAACCAGCTAATGTTTGAATAATCTAATGTAGCAACTATTGAAATATCATAAGTTAATAGATCGCTCATTATTAGGTATTCTACTGTACTCAATAACAAAAAAGTGCCTATCCCAAGCAGGGTTAAGACACTTCTTTGTCGACCTGTAAGTTTAATTTTTTTGATTTTCAAAAATTAGGCCTCCACCTTGTAACCTACACCCCAGACAGTTTCAATTACTTTTTCTCCGTCGGTAGCTTCTTCTAATTTATCTCTTAAATGACTAACGTGCACCATAACCGTCTTAGCAGAAATAACACTTTCTTGCTTCCAGACACGTTCAAAGATTTCATCCGCTGAAAATACACGGTTTGGGTGGCTAGCAAGTAAATATAAAACACCAAACTCTAATGCTGTTAACTGAACTTTTTTACCATCAGAAGTCATAACCTCATGCGAATCTTTGTTGATAGTCACAGGACCAACTTCTAATTTGTCAGGTACATCAGATGATGCTTGTTGTTCACTTCTTCTAAGAAGAGACTTAACTCGCGCCATAACTTCAAGTGGATTGAATGGTTTTGATACATAATCGTCAGCCCCAGTAATTAATCCTTGAATTTTGTCCATGTCAGCTGTCTTAGCAGACACCACAATAATTGGAATTTGCGAGTCTTTTCTCACTTGCTTGATAACTTCAATACCAGTCATGTTTGGCATCATAACATCAAGAATCATCAATGCAATATCAGAATTTTCTTCTAATTTAGCAATTGCTTCTTGGCCAGAATATGCAATTATTGGCTCATAACCCTCATTTTTAACATATATGCTAAGTAGTTCAACTATTTCTTTGTCGTCATCTACAACTAAAATCTTCATGAATATTTCCCCTTAAGTTGACGAAGTAATTTTTTCTATATGGTATTATTATACCAAAACAGAAAGATATTTCCTATATAAGTAGGCAAGGTAAACAGACACATGAATTTCATCAGAAAACGCGCACGTTTCATAATTATTATTCTATTCTCATCTGCAGTCTTAATATTTACCTTCATGAATACTGATTTCGCTATCAGTCATGCAGGAAGAGTTGGATTCGTATTTAATCTTCTAAAAATTTTGAGTGGTGGTTATTTAATCTACGGTATCGTTCAATGTTTTAGAGTGAAATAAAAAAGACCCTCAAAGGTCTTTTTTTAATTTTCTACACTATAGTTAGGAGCTTCTTTTGTAATTTGTACATCATGTGGATGTGATTCAACTAAACCAGCACCAGTGATTTCAACAAATTGAGCATTTTCACGTAGTTCTTCTAAATTAGCGGCTCCAACATAACCCATACCTGAACGAATTCCTCCAACTTGTTGGAATATTGTATCTGCAAGAGTTCCTTTGTAAGCAACACGTCCTTCAATTCCTTCCGGAACTAATTTGTTAGCTTCATTCTTTCCGTCTTGGAAGTAACGATCTGCTGAGCCGTGAGACATGGCCGACAAGCTACCCATGCCACGATATGTCTTGAAACGACGACCGTGGAATATTTCAAATTCACCTGGTGTTTCATCTGTTCCAGCTAGCATGCTACCTAACATTACGGCATTACCACCAGCTGCCAAAGCCTTAACGATATCACCTGAATACTTAATTCCACCATCAGCAATAATTTGTTTGCCATACTCTTTAGCTACATTAGCTGCGTCATAAATTGCAGTTACTTGTGGGACACCAACTCCAGCAACAACACGAGTTGTACAAATTGATCCTGGTCCAATTCCGACCTTCACAACATCTACTCCAGCTTCAAATAATGCACGTGTTCCTTCAGCTGTTGCAACATTACCAGCAATTAAAGTAATTTCAGGGAATTCACTTCTGATTTCAGAAATCTTACGTAGAACTCCCGCTGAATGTCCGTGAGCTGTATCAACAACAATTGCATCAACTCCAGCTTCGATCAAAGCATGTGCGCGTTCGAAAGTATCACTTGTTACACCTACAGCGGCACCAACAAGTAAGCGACCGTTTGCATCTTTTGCTGAATTAGGATATTGCAAAACATTTTCAATATCTTTAATAGTAATTAAACCTGACAATTTACCTTCGTCATCAACCAAAGGTAACTTCTCAATGCGGTTATTTTGTAGTATTACTTCTGCTTCTTGTAAGCTAGTTCCTGCAGGTGCTGTAACTAGTTTTTCTGAAGTCATAGCTGTAGAAATTGGAACATTATAATCACTAATGAAACGTAAATCGCGGTTAGTAATTACACCGACTAACTTCTTTGATTCCGGAGAATCAACAATAGGCACACCAGAAATACGGTATTGACCCATTAATTTATCAGCTTCTGAAACTAAACGATCAGCAGTTAAGAAGAATGGGTTTGTAATAACGCCACTTTCTGAACGTTTAACTTTTTGAACTTCTTCTGCTTGACGAGCAATTGACATATTCTTATGAACAATTCCCATACCACCTTGGCGAGCCATTGCAATCGCCATATTGGATTCAGTAACAGTATCCATTCCTGCACTAAGGATTGGAGTTTTCAAATTTAAATTTTTACCTAGCTTAGTAGATAAATCAGTATCATTTGGCAAGACGTGGCTTTCTGCTGGTATTAAAAGCACATCATCAAAAGTAAAACCTTTTTTCTTAAACTTATTATCCCAATTTGACACAGCTGAATCCTCCTAAATTTTTATTTTCTAGTATACGTTGAAAACAATGTCAGTACAAGCATTTTAGGCTAACAAAAAAACATCTTTTCAGATGTTTTTAAATAAATGATGAACCTGTAATGTTATTTGTTTTTCTAAAAATATATCTAGCAATAAATGCTACTATGGCAATTACTAAATATACCGTTCCTGGTAGTACAGGATTAACAAATGTTGGTAATGATGTTGTGATGAATAACACCCCTACCATAATAGCTAATCCTGTTGCCATATAAATCAAAGTCTTCAAAAGTCCAGGACGTTGTCCACGATCAAGTTTTGTTTGAATATTAAACCAAGAAAGAAGCACTCCCCATAAAACGGCAATTGTTATCAAGGTAATTATTCCGGTTTGACCTTGTTTATCGTTTGTTCCAGTCATTCCTAATACTCCGTACAATGCACCAAAGATTACAAAGAATAGCAATGAAGTATCAGTTGCTATCTTCCAAAATGGATGTTTAACTGGTTCTTTTGTCGGGTTAATTAATGAATCTGCTTTTAGTGTAGGGGTTCCATATAACTTAGTAGCAGGGATTCCTTTGATTTGATTTTCATATATCTCAACAACAAGTTCATCACTCATTGCTTGAGCTTCTGCTTCAGTTTTTCCTTTTAAAACTAATTCTTTACGTAATTTAAATAGGTAATCTTCATTACGTTTACTTAGTTTATTTACCGCTGTTGTTTCGTCAATTTCTACTGGTGCGACAGCTTTTTTTGCTTCAACTTTTTCTTGTTTTTTTATTGCTTTTGCATTTTTTGCTCTTGCATCTTCGGCCAAGTTAATTCTCCTTTTTCGGTTCTTTGATAGATGTTGTGTTGAAACGCGTTCCACAACTCAGTAAATTTCGCCTAACATCATAAATCTAAAATCCTTAGCAGAATTTTCAATTTATTTTTGTTAGTGCTCATTTACTCCCAAGTTGTGTCACGCTCTTTTCTTACACATTGAATCTGAATTCGATGATATCTCCATCATTTACAACGTATTCTTTACCTTCAGATCTTAATCTTCCGGCTTCTTTTACTGCTTGTTCACTACCGTACTTATCTAGGTCCTCAAATGAAATTGTTTCTGCTCGAATGAATCCTCGTTCAAAATCACCATGGATAACACCGGCAACTTGTGGTGCTTTCATTCCTTCGTGGAAAGTCCAAGCACGTGTTTCTTTGCCGCCAGCTGTAAAGAATGTTCTTAATCCTAATAGTTTATAACTAGATTTAATTAAACGATCAAGTCCTGACTCAGAAACTCCAGCTGCTTCTAAGAATTCTTGTTTGTCGGCATCATCTAGCTCAGCAATTTCTTCTTCTGCGCGAGCTGAAATTCCAATAACTTCAGCGTTTTCTTTGGCAGCAAATTCAGCGATTTGTTGATAATATTTTGAAGCTTCTGGATTAGCCATATCATCTTCTGCAATGTTAGCTACATAAATAACTGGTTTTGAAGTTAGTAAGAATAGCCCTTTAACAGCTTTTTTCTCTTCATTAGTGAAATCAATTGAGCGAACTGAGCCACCTTCTTCAAGAACTGGTTTTATTTTTTCAAGAAGCGCAAATTCAGCTTGTACTTCTTTATCTTTACTTGCACGTGCAATTTTTGCTACTCGATCATATCGCTTACTAATACTATCAAGATCAGCAAGACTCAATTCTAGATTAATAGTTTCGATATCATCAAGTGGATCAACAGTTCCGGTAACACTAGTGATTTCATCATCATCAAATGCACGTACCACATGAATAATTGCATCAACTTGGCGAATGTTTTCTAAGAATTTATTACCTAGTCCTTCACCTTTACTAGCACCTTTAACAATTCCAGCAATATCAGTAAATTCAAAAGTTGTATGAATTATTTTATCAGCGGGGATTAATTCATCAATTCTTGCTAGGCGTGAATCGGGAACTTCCACCATTCCAACGTTTGGTTCGATTGTGGCGAAAGGATAGTTAGCCATCTCCGCTCCCGCTTTAGTAATGGCGTTAAATAATGTAGACTTACCGACGTTTGGTAAACCAACAATTCCGGCTGTTAGTGACATATACTTATATCTCCTTAATTTTCAAACTTCACATAATTATCGATATCTGTTGTAACATCAATCGCTTTAGTTTTTATACTTTTTACTTTTTTCTCAAAATCTTTACGTGAGATCATTACTATATGAGCACAATTCAAACATTTAATCTTGAAGTCGGCTCCTACACGAATAATTTCCCAACGATTCTCACCACAGGCATGTGGTTTTTTCATAACTACAATATCGCCTAAGTCGTACATAAAAACCTCCTAGTCAATATCAATTCCGATAATATCTAAGATTCTGTTCAAATCATCTGTTGATTTAAAATCGATTTGGATTTTACCGTGACCATCTTTATTTTCTGAAATTTCAATAGGCGCATCAAATTTAGAAATCAATTCTTCTTGGCTGGCTTTAATAAATGGTGATTTAGCTGGCACACGTTTTAGTGGGCGTGGTTTAGCATTGTTAGCTTCATTCACCATTTTTTCTAATTCACGAACAGTAATTCCGCGTTGTACAACTTGTTTAGCAATGAAGTCGATTTTTTCTTTATCTTTCAAGCCTAACAAAGTACGAGCTTGCCCCATTGATAACTTGCCATCTTTTAAATATTTCTTAGACATAGGTGGCAAATTCAAAAGACGCAAGTAGTTGGCAATATATGGACGACTTTTACCAAGACGCTTAGAAACTTCTTCTTGCGTGATTTTTAATTTTTTAATTAAAGTATCATATGCTTCTGCTTCTTCTAGAGGCGAAAGATCTTCCCGTTGTAGGTTTTCTAATACTGCTATTTCTAGCATTTGTCGTTCGTCAAGATCCCTAACAATTGCGGGAATGGTTTTTTCTCCGGCTAATTTGCTAGCACGGAAACGGCGTTCTCCAGCGATAATTTCGTAACCATTAACGCTTTGACGAACAATAATTGGTTGGAATACACCATTTTCTTTAATTGAATCAGCTAGATCTTGTAATGCTTCTTCATCAAATTGTGTTCTTGGTTGATAAGGATTAGGGCGTACGTTTTCTAATTGAACATCGATAACATTTTCTTCAGAAGAAATGACTTCTTGCCCTTCAAAATCAGAAAAAATTGCATCAATTCCTTTTCCCAATCCTTTTGAATTTTTACTACTTGGCATCAGCTATCACTTCCTTTGCTAAATCCATATATAACTTAGACCCAGTTGAATTCTTATCAAAGTCTATAATTGGTAATCCATAACTAGGAGCTTGGGCTAACTTAGTATTACGCGGAATAATTGTTTCATATACACGATCACCAAAGTAACTTTGAACTTCTTCTACAACTTGAGCTCCCAAGTTCGTACGACCGTCTAACATTGTTAATAAAACACCTTCAATAGTTAAATCTTTATTGAAGTGTTTTTGAACTAGACGCACTGTATTCAATAATTGGCTCAATCCTTCAAGTGCATAGTATTCAGTTTGTACAGGAATCACAATTGAATTACTTGCAGTAAAAGCATTGATTGATAATTGACCTAATGAAGGTGGGCAATCAAGCAAAATAAAATCATAGTCATCTTGTACTGTTTCAATTCCTGCTTTCAAGCGAGTTTCGCGAGCAATCATAGAAGTTAATTCCATTTCTGCTCCGGCAAGTTGAATTGTCGCTGGTACAATATCCAAATTTTTACGTTGCGTATGAATAATTGTCTCAGTCAATGGATATTCATTAACTAAAACATCATAAACATCTTTTTCAACTTCTGGCTTCTTGATGCCTAATCCACTTGTAGCATTACCTTGTGGATCGATGTCTACCAACAGTACTCGTTGTCCAAGTTCAGTTAAACTAGCACCTAAATTGATGGTTGTGGTAGTCTTCCCAACTCCACCTTTTTGATTAGCAATTGAAATTATTTTTGCCATTTATTTGCTCCCATTACTTCTTAATTCGAATAATAATCTCATATTCATCGTCATTATCATTTTCAACAGTTTCAACTTTCATCCCTGTATCTTTAATCATTGAAACTGATTTTTTAATAGTATTAACAGAAAGTTTCATATTTTTTGTTAACGTTACTGGTTTACGCTTGTTGTTGCTTTTCGGTTTACCATTAACAGTCAATAATTTATTAATTAAAACTTCTGTTTGCTTAACATTCATATCTTCAGCTTGTATTTGGTTAAATGCCGGAATTTGTTGTTCTTTATCTAATGCTAACAATGCACGCCCATGACGTTGTGTGATTTTATTATTAGCAATTGCATTCGTTATTTGTGTATCTAACTTTAATAATCTTAATTTGTTAGCCACATACGATTGACTTTTTCCCAATTGTTCTGATAGTTCGCTTTGCGTTAAATCATTCACTCGCATCAGCTCTTGATAAGCAACCGCTTCTTCAATTGGATTCAAATTCTCACGTTGAAGATTCTCAATTAATGCCATCGAAGCCGTTTCACTATCTGTTAGATTGTTAACAATGGCTTTTATTTCCGTCCAGCCCAACAACTTAGTAGCTCTGAAACGACGTTCTCCCGCAATGATTTCGTATTTTTGATTTTCGTATTCACGAACAACAATTGGTTGTAACAGTCCATGTTCTTGAATAGTTTTTGAAAGTTCAACAATTGCATCATTATCAAATTCCGTTCTTGGTTGATAACGGTTAGCGATTATACTATCCATAGAAATCGATTGGACTTTTTGCATATCTTCCTTTGCTTCCGGGATTTCTTCTTCTGACTTCCCTGAGAAACGATCAAATAATGCCATAGCTACCTCCTAATGAATTGGTTTTTTGCTTGGTGTACCCGCTTTTCTTGGATACTGATTTGGTGTTACTTTTTTCTTTTGGATTTCTACAATTACACGCTTTCCGGCATCTGCTGACAGAACAAATTCTTTTGTTCCTATTAACTTACCACCAAGAACCGCAATTGCTTTTTTAGCATCATCAACTTCTTGTTCGGCGCTTTCTGTTTTCATAGCAAGGAACTCACCATCAATTTTTGTTAGCGGTAAACAAAATTCAGATAAAACATTCAACTTAGCAACAGCTCTAGCTGTAACCAAATCAAATTGAGCACGATATTTAGAATCTCTTCCGGCATCTTCAGCTCGCATATGTACAAAATCAAATTCTTGCAAGTCTAGTTTCTCTGCTAGTTCATTTAAGAAGTTAATTCTTTTGCCTAACGAATCGATAATAGTTATCTTCAACTTAGGATTCACAATTTTCAAAGGAATAATTGGAAAACCTGCACCAGATCCGACATCACACACACTGATGTCTTCCTTCAATAAATCAGTATATTCAAATCCTAAAGTAATAGAATCATAAAAATGCTTCAAATATACTTGAGTTTCTTCAGTAATTGCCGTTAAATTCATTTTCTTGTTTTCAATAACTAAAAAATTGAAATAAGTTGCAAACTGTATCATTTGCTTATCACTTAGATCAATATCATTTTTTAAAAGTTCTTGTCTAAATTGCTCTGGATTCATTGTTCACCTAACCTAATTTATGAAACATTTTTGTGTTTCACACTCTATTAATAGTATCTGATTTTGGGGTGAAATTCAAGGGATGAGAAAGGATACCAAGCTAAGAAAAAAGAGAGCAAGCATACACTTGTTCTCTTTTAAATCTTTACTATCCTATGATATTTAAGTACAAACTATAATCCATCGGAGTTCGTAATTTTAAATTCATCGCTACGATATCTTTTTGGATACCTTTTATTGGCATTGTAGTTTGTTCAACTGATTCTTGAATAATATCAGCATTACCTAAGCAGTAAAAATCAGTTCCTTCATCGTCGCTTTTTTTAATAAATACAAACATCTCCATCGTGCCTGCCTTATTTCCGTCGACTATTGATCTCACTTCTTTAGAATTTAGTTTTCTTGGCGCTCTAGTGAACCATTTCATTATCGAAGCGTTGTAAAAAGTATTATCGTACTTAGCTTTACCCACTATCTTGTCCGATTTCTTATAAGTCACAAATATTGGACAAGTGTTTGAATCTTGCTTATATCCATAAATTGATGATGATTTTTCACGGTCCCATCCAAGTAATCGATTAACATCTCTACGAGTATATTTCATACCTATCGTTAACTTATCAGAGCTCTTATATGATTTCGATTTTTCTAATCCTATTTCAATTACATCCATAATCAAATCTTTAACAAAATCTTCTTTATTCAATAAACCTTCGTCAAGAACATAATTATCATCTTTAATGTCCACATATTCAGTTGAACCATACTTATTCTGATCAGATTCACTAAAATACGATAAGTTCAGATTATTCTCATATGAAGTAATTGTTAAACCATCCGTATAAGTCCCATAATTTTTAAGATCTTCTATAAAAATATTTTTGCTATATCTACCATTATTTTTGAACAATTTCTGTAAGAGAAGCAGTTCATGTACTCTTTTTCCATTCATGAATTCTTTCGATATCAAGTTAAGAAACACTTCATCTTCAATTTTGACATAAATATTTTCTTTTACTGCACGGAGAAAACCATAGTAATTATTATATTTATCAACAATCACCTGTGGATCTATTGAGCCCCATAATAAAAAGTCAGACAGATTTGGAATTCTGCCAAGCTTATCTTTTAGAATATAGTATTCATCTCGTAACTGCTTAAACGCCGTAAGATTAACACTATTGATAGAGTCATATATTTTTTGTTTAGCAATCTCGCTAAAATTAATCGCGGATAATCCTATTAACTGATTAGTTGCCAATTTACTGCGAAGACTATTCTTGTTGCGTGATTTATCTCCAGTTAGTGCAATTGGAATTAAATAATTGTTCTTATAGTTACCAATGAAGTCAATAATTGTAACGAATTCTTTCCCTTTATACTTCCGTAAACCTCGTCCTAATTGTTGGATAAACACAATGCTAGATTGCGTGTTTCTCAGCATAATTATCTGATTAACTCTAGGAATATCAATACCCTCATTAAAAATATCGACAGTAACAATATATTCTAGATCACCCTGTTCGAACCTTTTAATAGTAGCCTCACGTACAGAAATCGAATCTTCATTTGTAAGTGCAACAGCTTTATATCCATGATTATTCATAATTACAGCTATTTCTTTAGCTTCATCTTTTCGACTACAAAAAATTAATCCCGAAGTTTGGCTGCCAGAGTGTCCATAATAATTAATTTGCTGTTCAACATAGTTCATTCTTTCTTCAGAAACCAAGTTCTTCAATTCTGTCAGCTCATTAATTTCTTCACCATTATATTCATAATCTGTAACTCCAATATAATGAAATTGACTAAGCATATCCTCTTCAATCGCACTTTGCAGACGGATTTCATAAGCAATATTGTAATCAAATAATTGATAAATATTAAAATCGTCGGTTCTTTCAGGAGTTGCGGTCATTCCCAGTAAAAACTCAGGCTCAAAATAATCAACCACTCGGCGATAACTATCAGCTCCTGATTTATGGGCTTCATCTATTAAAATATAATCGAATTCTTGTCGATCAAATTCTTTCAAATTATCTTCTTTTGAAATTGATTGAATAGTAGCAAATAGGTATTTCTTATCTACATCTTTTGAATTACCAGACAAAATACCGTAATCATCTAACGACCCACCAATTACTTTATGAAAACTGTCTAAAGCTTTGTTAAGAATTTGTTCACGATGCACTATAAATAAGAATCTCTGCGGATTAGCTTGCTTAACATCAAAAGCTCCTAGATAAGTTTTTCCAGTTCCCGTAGCAGATATTATTAATGCTTTGCTTTTGTTATCTTCACGTATTTTTTGAAGTGAATTAAGAGCCTCTAATTGCATAGAATTAGGCACGATTTCTTTTTCTGCTGTTTGATCTATACTATCTTCTACAAATGTTGGAATAGAGGTTGTTTTATCTACATAATACTTCGTATATTGTTCTATCCAATTGCTAGTTAGTGGTCTAGCTTGTTCCCATTGTTGATTAATTTGATCAGAAACTTGTTTAGTTAAGTCAGAATTATCCATTGATGTAAGTCGTAAATTCCACTCATAATTCTTAACTAATGCTCCACTCGTTAAATTGGAGCTACCGATAATAAGTGATTGATAACCCTTTTTATCAAACAGGTATCCTTTGGCATGGAAGTCGGCGCTCTGTTTTAGGACTCTAACTTCAATGTTGGGAATTTTCATTAGTTCTTGGAAAACTTTTGGCTTATTAAAACCTAAATATGTTGAAGTAAGTATTCTTCCTTTTACACCCCTTTTAACAAGGTCAGCAAATTTCACTTTTAGGTCAGTTACTATTGCCTCTGATATAAAGGCCACGGCAAATGTAAATCCCACACAAGTTGTTAGTTCTTCTTCAATATGTGTCTTAACTTTTTCTGATTTTGAATTAATTAACAATTTTGGTGCAAATTCAGTTTGTGAATCATATTTTTGATTATCAATAAATCCAGCAAGAACTGAGTTACTTATATCATCTGAAATTCCCATTTAATCCCCCACCAAGCTTCAATTAATACTTTTTCTTAAAAGTCCCCACTATTATATATGATTAGTAATAAATAACAAAAACACGACCACATTTGGTCGTGTTTTTTACTTTACAACACCTTTTTTAATAATTAAATTACCATATAATCTTTCTTCACCTGATTGTATAATACCTAAGCAATTTCTTGAGTATTCATAAAACTCTTGCCTCTCTATTAATTTAATCTCAGCACCCGGAAATACTGTATCTATTTCACTTTTATATTCTGTCCAAACTTCGGGCTCAGAAGGATCACCCGGAACTACTTCCATAAGTATTCCTTGATATTCCGAATAATTATCCAGTGGCATTAACTCTAAAATAGCTCTCAAAAGGGTTGTAGAATCAATTCCATCTGCATGTATAACTGTATTATTATTTGTATTAGCTGGATAATTAGCATCACAAATCAGGACTTCATCACCATGTCCCATTTCCATGAGAAACTTCACTATATCTGATGATAATATTTTAGGAATTTTATTAAGCATTTTTCTTGTCCGCCTTTTCTATCCAATACCTCTCAATATCTTCTAAAGACCTTCCTTTAGTCTCTAGAACAAATTTACGAATATACCATGCCCCCACTAATGATAAGAAAGCAAAAATATAGAAAACATTAATACCAATTTTTTCAAGAACAATCGGGAATATTAATGAGAGAATCGCATTTAATAAATATTGTGTAAATGTAATCACACCCATTCCCATAGCTCTTGCTTTAAGAGGTAATATTTCAGGTACATATGACCAAAATACTGGTCCTAAACCAAAACCAAACATAAACACATATAAGAAGATTGCAATAATAGCAATCGTTGCATTATTAGACCATATACATAACACAATCGCTGGAAGTGCTTGCCCTGCTAAACTAATTTCTAATAATTTTTTTCGTCCCATTCTATCTATAAAAGGTAACGAAATTAATGTTGACACAACTAACGCAATCCCGACACCAAAGTCGGCAATTATACTAGCATTCGGCATTCCTAAATTATGAAAAATCTCTGGCGCATAATATACAGCCGCATTAATTCCCGTGAACACTTGTAAGAAAGTTAATACGAATAACATCATCATAGCGGGTCTAAATTTACCAAATAACTCTTTCAATCCCGCCTCTTGATTTTTCAAACCATTATTGATATCAGTGATTTCTGCTTCAACTTCATCTTTAGATGTTCTTGTTTTTATTAAAATTTCACGTGCTTTTTGAATTCTTCCATCTCGAATCAACCACCGAGGACTCTGAGGACTTACCATCATTCCAATTGTAAATATTGCAGCTGGTACTACTCCAAGCCCTAAAGTCCAACGCCAATCATCTGTCGGTAAATTATAAGCTCCTACAGCATATGCGCATAAAATTCCAACATTTACACTTAATTGATATAACGAAGACATAAGTCCTCTTATATGTGCTGGAGCTAATTCAGATAAATAAATCAGTCCATACATATTTGCTATTCCTGCTGCAACCCCTAGTACAAGTCTTGAAAACATCAAGATAGCTGTAGAATTTGATATCGCCGACAAAATACTACCAGCAATAAAAATTATTCCACCTAGAATTAAAACATTTCTACGTTCAATTTTTTTCTCAAGTGCTGTAAATACAACAATTGACGGCAATGCACCAAATAAAAGAAAACTAACTACCATTCCCCTTTGACCAGCATCTAATCCAAATTGTTTGGTAATTGAGGGCAATGCCAGTGAAATAGCTCCTGAGTCATAGCCATATAGTAATCCAGCGAATCCTCCCAAAATAGCAAACAAGTAAACAATTGGTGCTGTTTTATGTATTTCAATCTTGTTTTCCATTAATCCAAACTCCTTCAAAGATCAAATTTTACTTAGTTACACTTAAAAACTTATTGTATTTTTCACGATCGATTTCTTTTTGTGGCTTAATCGTTTTAATATCAAAAGAATTTACAAGCAAACTAGGTATTTGTTCTTGTTCTATATCACCAAGAATCTGTAACTGTGTTATCAAATTTCCAATAACACTTGACTCAATAGGACCCGCACTCACTGATTTACCTGTAAAATTAGCCGTAAGTTGCACCAACATTTCATTTTGAATACCTCCACCAATCATATTGATAGAACCAAATGTTTTTCCTGTAACTTCTTCAATACTTTCAACTACCTGCATATATTTAAGTGCTAGGCTCTCTATTACGACTAAAATCAACTCTCCTCTTGTTGATGGAATTTTTTGTTTAGTGTTTTCTAAATAGTCAATTACTTTTTTAGACATGTTGTTAGGTGTTGCAAATGACTCATCATCAACATCTATAAAACTATTCAATGAATTTGAGACCTGTGCTTCTTCTACCATTTTGGGATAGGTGACCATTTCACCACCGTAAGACCATTCTTTTTGTAGCTCTTGTAAAATCCAAAGTCCAGTAACGTTTTTTAAGAGCCTATTTTTTCCATCAAAACATCCCTCATTAGTAAGATTTTGTCGGAATGCTTTTTCACTAGTAATAACGCCATCTGTTATTGCCCCAATTATTGACCATGTACCGCAACTTATAAATAAACTATTTTCTTGATTAAGATAGTAGCCTGGGATAGCACGAATTGCCGCAGCTGTGTCGTGTCCAACTCCACTAATTATTTTAATATCACTATTTAGTTTAACTTCATCAACAATTTTAGGAGAAATATTACCTAAAACTTTCCCACCAACAAATGGTTCCGAAAACCACTTCTCCTTCATTCCTAATTTATCCATCAAATTTCTATCGAATTTCCTAGTCTTTGCATTTAATAATCCACTTGTAGAACTAATCGTGAACTCGTTAACTGCAACCCCACTGAAGAAATACTCAATTAAGTCAGGCATAAAGAGCACTTTAGAAATTTCTTTTTCTAAATACGGATGTATTTGTAAATCTGAATAAAGTTGTAAAATCGTGTTAATGAAAGCTGGAATTGTTCCAGTCTCTTTATACAAATTTAAATCGTTTATTTGGCTTGATAATTTTGTTGAAAATTTATCCACCCTCGCATCTCTATAGCTATGTGGTGTAGTTAATAAATCTCCGTTTTTATCAAGAAGCCCGTAATCTACTCCCCAAGTATCAACGCTCATACTTGAGATTGCGCCTAAACCATTTTTTGCTAACGATAATCCATATTTTATTTCTTGAAATATTTTTAAATAATCCCAAAATAATGAACCATTTATTTCAATTGGTTGATTAGAAAATCTAAACTGTTCTTTAACTTTAATTTCTGACCCATTATAAGATCCAGAAACTACTCTCCCTGAGCTTGCACCTAAATCAATAGCAATTACATTTATTGATTTCATATTCATATCCCCTTTTATTTATATAGAGGTCCTAATGTACTGCATGCTCTATAATCTGTAGATTCTAAATCCTCAGTTCCAAATGATGACCATGTTTTTGGTCTAAAAATTCTTTCTTCTTTAACATTATGCATATTAACCGGAATTCTTAATATTGAAGCTAGGGTAATTAGGTCAGCTCCAATATGCCCATAACTAATAGCTCCATGATTTGCTCCCCAGTTATTCATAACATCATAAACCGATTTGAACGATCCTTTACCGGTTAGCGTTGGAACAAAGAATGTTGATGGCCACCCTGGGTCAGTTCTATCATTCACAGCATTAAATACATTTTCTGGCAAATCAACTGCATATCCTTCAGCTATTTGGAGGACAGGCCCTTGATCTTTCACTAAGTTTATTCTTGCCATAGTTACTGGCATTCCATCTTTTCCGCCTTCTGTTACGTAGTTACTGGAGAAACCACCACCTCTAAAATAACCAATGTTAGCTGGAATCCAACGTGTATTATCTAGATTGGCTTGTGCTTCTTCTTGATTTAATTCATAGAATGGTTTAATCCCCGGTTTTCCATTTATCTTTTCTTTACCTGTTGCATCAACTGTTTGGGCACCAGAATTTGAAAGATGTAAGAATCCATTTGCTAACTTACCTTCTAATTTTGTCCCTGTCACTCTTTTAACTGCATCTGCACTCCAATATGTACGAACATCCGCAAAAATCTGTGGAGTATTGGTTAGCAAATAATTAAATAACATAGTTGCCCCGTTTAAACTATCATTCTCAGTTGCGAGAATACTAGGTGCATGTATCCCTTTCCAATCATACTGAGAATTCAAAATAGCTTCCATGTAGTCTCCGTTAGGAAAATGGTCTGTCCATTGTCTTTGCCCTTGGAATCCAGCAGCTAATGCGTAATGTCCTTCAGACTCTTCTTTGAACCCCAATTTTTCTAATTCTGGGTTACCTTCCATCAAGTCACGCATAATGATTGTCATCTTAACAGCATTTTTTAATTGTTCTTCTTTTTGTTCATCCGTGAATTTTTCAGGATTATCTTCATTGTAAATATCAGGCCCAATAGGGGTATTTTTATGAGCCCAATCTAACGCTTCTTTAAATTCTTTCTCGTCATAAATTGTCTCGTCCCAACGACGAACAATTTCACTCATATCAACATACTCATTTCTCATACCTAGATAGTCTTCAAAGAAATTGGAATCAACGATAGATCCACCAATCCCCATAGCCACACTACCCACTGACAAATATGCTTTATTCTTCATAATTCCAACTGCTAATGCTGATTTTGCATAACGAATAATTTTTTCTTTAACATCTTCAGGAATCTCTGTGTCATCCCCGTCTTGTACATCGTTACCATATATTCCAAAGGCTGGAATTCCTTTTTGTGTATGTGCTGCTAAAACTGCTGCAAGATACACTGCTCCAGGTCTTTCAGTTCCGTTAAATCCCCAAATAGCATGTGGAATATCCTTTGTCATATCCATTGTTTCACTTCCGTAGCACCAACAAGGAGTAACAGTCAAAGTTCCACAAACATTCTCTTTATCAAATTTCTCTTTTGCCTCTGCCGCTTCTCTGACACCACCAATAGTTCTATCTGCAATTACAGTTTGAACTGGAGTTCCATCTGGATATTTTAGTGTCGATTCAATTAACTTAGCTGCAGATTTTGCCATTTGCATCGTCTGGTCTTCCAATGATTCTCTAATTCCATTTCTTCTACCATCTATAGTTGGGCGAATACCTATCTTTGGAAATTTCATATCTAACATTTTTCTACCTCCGGGTAAAATAAAATATTAAGCGTTTTCATAACTTATATTAGTTTGATTTCACAGCAAAGAAAATAGTATTCACGTTTTTTGAATTTCATTCAAATCTAGTATAGTAATTCAATATTCATATCTTCCAACCTCTCAATAATTGCTTGTGGTGGTTTTTTATCTGTAATGACGACATTAATATTCGAAAAGTCACTTAATACATAAAAGTTTTTCATCATAAACTTAGAGCTGTCTACTAATAAAATGTTTTGCTCTGCATTTTTTAACATTTGTTTTTTTACGCTCGATTGATTGTCACTTGCCATATATATGCCGTTTATATCAATTGCCTCACACGAAACGAAAGCTATATCCGCTTTAAACTCTTTAAAAAACGCTTCGCTCGTTGAACCAACAATTGAACCAGAAGAATGTTTTAAAAACCCCCCCGGTAAAAAGGTCCTTACATTTTTGCTTAGATTTAGGGAAGAAGCGATATGAATACCATTTGTGACAACTACTATCTGTTTTTTTTCTTTTATATACCGATCTAAATACGATGCAGTAGTACTAGAATCAATAAACAACGCCTGTCCATTTCCTATAAAGTCATTGGCTATTTCCGATATATATTTTTTTTGATCACATTGATTGCTTTTCCTAATATCATAACCAAATTCTGTTATATTGTTTTTTGCCAATTCTACACGGCCTGAAGATCTAATAATTTTATTATCAGATTCTAACTTTATTAAATCTCTTCTTAAAGTTGACTCACTCTCATAAGTTAATTTTTGCAATTCCTTAATACTAATATGTTTTTTTCTTTTAAGGATATTAATTATTACATTCAGTCTTTCATTTAATTCCATATTGTTCACCTTTTTTTGAATTTTATTCACGTTTAATGAAGGTAATTAATTTTTAATTGAAAACGCTTTATACTTAATTTGACTCAAATTATAGCCCATATCCAGGAGGAAAAAAACATGCGCATGATGTTCGAAACAGAAAGAGCCGATTTAGCTCATACGGTTCAAAAGATGTTTGATCGGAAAAATACAAACTTAGCTGGCGGTAATATGTCCACCAAAGTCTTTGACAAGAATGGAAATCCTTTTATTTTAATGACTCCAACATTTATGTCAGAAACCTATTACTCAGAACTTCATCCGGCGCAAATATTAGTAATTGACGGAACAACTTATGACAAGATTGATGGTGTCGGAGACTTAACTAGGGAAATTAATCTCCATGAGAGAGCATACACCACTCATCCTGGAATTCGCTGTGTATATCATTCACACGCTGAAAATTCTATGTTTTGGGCAACTAGCGGACTTGACATGCCGAATGTCACAGAAGCAACTCGTGAATTAGGAGAAATCAAAAATTTGCCATTTGCTCCTGCAACTAGTGAAGAATTAGCAGATATCGTAAAGAACGCTTTGTCTAAAATAGGTGATAAAGCTATGGAAAATGTCTTTTTATTAAATAGTCACGGTATAGTAATAACTTCCACAGATTTACATGTCGCAGCTAGAATTTTAGAAACATTAGAATGGAATGCAAAAATTGCATATCAACAAGTGATTTTTAAAAAACTCGGTCTCTTAACCGAACTCCAGTCATGTGGAAAAGACTATAATATCCCTATGAAATCAGGCTCTCTAGCATCAATTCCTCTTCCAGGAAATGAGATAATTGGGTATCCTAAAGATTTTCCAAAGAATTTTAAGCGTCCGAATGAAGAAGAATATTAAAAATTAGATAGTTTAAATTTATTCTCTATCCGCATTTGATTAAGATTCAAAATAAAAACATCTTCAAAAATCGAAGATGTTTTTATTTTTTCTTTTGGTTGTACAATCCGTCCGTTATTTCTTTTGTGGTTTTAATCAATTCTACACTTTCTTTAAAGTTGTTTTTAATTGCAGCATAATATAAACAATCAACTAAGAATAATTGAGAAATCAGAGAAGTTGTAGCTGAACTTCTCAATAAAGCTCCTTCACCAGTACTATCTGATTGTAAGACATAGTCTGATTTTTTTGCCAATGTACTATTTTTATTACTGGTTAATGCAATGATTTCAAAATCAAACTCTTTAGCAACGCTCGCCATATCTAAAGCGGTCTTAGTTTCTCCTGAATTAGAAATAGCAATCAAAATCGATTTTTTATGCGTACTCATACCTACAACCAATTGGTGGGGATCATGAATTTGAACAATATTTCTACCAATGCGCGAAAATTTTTGTCGAATATCATTTGCTACTAATTCTGAAGACCCTGAACCAAACGTAAAAATAATTTTTTCTTGTTTCATACAGTCTATAACCGCTTGGATATTATCTTCTTCAACTAGTTTTTTAGTTCTTTGAATTGTATACGAAAATCTACTTGCTAATTTCTCTTTGATTTCTGATAAATTATCTTCCGGTTCAAATTCATTCAATATTGAATTGCCATTTGAACTGCTATCCATCGCTATTTCTAACTTCAATTGTGGGAATCCACCTGTCGGGTATAGTTTTTTAGAAAATCTATTAACAGTAGCTACACTTACATTGGCTTTTTCTGCTAATTCATTAGTTGACATATTGGGAATTTCGATTAGATTTTCCATCACAAAATTAGCAACAATCTTTTCTGAATTAGAAAACATATTTAATGAATTTAATATTAAAAGTTTGATATTCAAATTACTTACCCCAAGCAAATATTATTTGTTATCCCTTTATTTGAACTGTAAAATAATAACTACAGTAATTTGTATAAGGAGAATTCATGGCAATTATAACCATTAATCACTACTCAGAAATATTGAAAATTAATCATAAAGCAAATGTTATTATTCCTGATGATATTGTTGATCGTAGCAAAGCACCAATAGTTTGGTTGCTTCACGGTTATGGCGGCGATGAAAGCTCTTGGTTACGCAATACCACTATTGAAGCTCTCGCAAATGAGCATAGTTATATTATCATTATGCCCGAAGGAATGCACAGTTTTTATACTGACTCACCTATATATAATTATTACACTTTTTTTATGTCCGAATTTATCCCTTATATACAAAATCTATTTAATCTTTCAAGCTCATCCAAAAGAAACTTTTTATGCGGCGCCTCAATGGGTGGGTATGGGGTGCTCAATTTCTATTTAAATAACGAAGAAAAATTTAAAGCTGTTGCTGCTTTATCTCCCGTTATGAATCTTGTTGATTTCATTAATAATCCTCAATCACCCATGTCAGAGAGTGAATTTTTTGCTATTTTCAATAATCTTAAAATAGCTGAGGAAAGAAGTATTTCACTATCTAAAGTTCATTCCAACATAAAAATTACGGTTGGAAAAAATGATTTTTTATATTCCAGCATTTCCAACTCCACAAATATTTATGAAATTACTAGCGGTGATCACACATGGTCCTCATGGTCTAAAGATATCTGCCTAGTTTTTAATTGGTTTAATAATTTTGAATAGCTTCTCTCACATAACCTTTGTTCTTTTTCAATTTATCTTCAGCTTCATTACGACTTATATGTAAAGCATTCATAACGATAGCCACTTTGACTTGTTTTCCGGATTCAGTAAACAGTTGAGTGGCTTTTTCTTTACCTATATTAGTAACAGTGTCTACCATATTAATTGCACGATTTACTAATTTTTCATTAGTAGGTTGTACATCTATCATTAAATTTTCAAAGACTTTACCCATTTTCACTAGTGAAATGGTTGAAAGCATATTCAATACCATCTTCTGTGCTGTACCAGATTTCAATCGAGTAGAGCCTGTTAATACTTCAGGACCTACTTCAACCTCAATTTTTACATTTGCAATATCTCCAATTTGAGATTTTTTGTTGTTGGAAATTGCCACAGTCGCCGCTGAAACTTCTTTTGCTCTTTTTAGAAATTCTATTACATATGGTGTTCTTCCACTTGCGGCTATTCCTACTACTACATCGGAATCTGTGATTTTTAACTTATCAAAATCTTCATCTGCTAATTCTACTGAATCTTCAGCACCTTCTACAGCATCAATAATTGCGGTTTTTCCTCCCGCTATTATTCCCTGAATTTCCGTAGGATCAGTCCCAAATGTAGGGACACACTCAGATGCATCGAGAATCCCTAATCTGCCACTTGTTCCAGCTCCAACATAATAAAGTTTTCCGCCTTCTTTCATTTTCAAAATAATTAGGTCGACTGCATCTACAATATTATGCTTAACTTCTTCAATAGCGGTCATTATATTTGTGGTTTCGCTGTTCATCAGTGAAACAATATCAATAACACTCATTTCATCCAAATTCATTGACGCTTCATTTCTTTGCTCTGTTGTTAGTTTGCTACTTTCCATTTTTTCTCTCCATACCGAAATAATATTTATAGGCTGCAACGGCATTATTTTCAGATTTTTTCAGACTGAAACTTATATTTCTCATATCCAACTTCTTTATAATTAAATTACGGTAGTTTTCGTTTTTTTCTATAGGTGTTCCAGAAAAAGCAACTTTGACGTGTTGAGTCTCATCAAGGCGGGATTTTTCAAGGCTTATTCTTATTTGTTTTGTTAATTCTTCAGCCGCAATATTAATAATTTTTTGAGCAGTTATATTATTCTCTTTATCTGCTTGCCTAAAAACAAATTCGGCTATTAATGCAATCTCTTTCTTATTTGCTTTATAAAAATAATTAACTAGTTCAAAAATATTTTCTATCTTTAAATAATCCAATAAATTATTTTTAAAGATTCCATTTACTCCTTTGTCATATTCATCTAGAGCCACTTTAAACGCTTGTTTTCCAATAAAATAAGCTCCTCCTTCATCTCCAAGCATATGACCCCAACCGCCTACCCGAAAGATTTGATCATCTTTTTTAGATAAAATAGTTGATCCAGTACCTGCAATAACAATACATCCATCATCATCACCAAATTCACTGAATAATCCTAATTCTGCATCATTTACCAATTTACAATTATAACTATCAATACCAATATCTCGAGCTAATCGTTCTTTATCATCTATAAAACTAAGCCCAGCAATTCCCAACATAATGAACTTCACTTCTAGTTCATTAGCATCTGCAAGTCCAATTAGTTTGCTAACTACACTATTTATATTTTTGACAGAATTTCTATAGTCAACTAATACATTCCCACTATTTCCACTAATTTTTTGGAGTGAATTCCCCTTATCATCATACAAATATCCTTCTGTATGAGTTCCTCCACAGTCCAAACCAATCACACAATTTTTATTTTCCATTTCAAAGAAAAAAGCAGCCAACCGGCTACTTTTTATCCTCCTTTAACGCATATAGTTCTTTGTTTAAATGAACTATATGTTCTGTTAAATCTCTAACGAGTTCCGCAGCCATCATTTGATCTTCAGCGTGCACCAATAACAAATTAAATGGCACCTCTTTTTGTTGTGCTTCAGAACTAATTAATTGCAAATGGACTTTAGATGCTGTTTTTAAACAGTCGTTAGCTTTTTTATATTCTTCTTCGTAGCTATCAAAATTACCCTTTTCAACTTCTTTAATGATATTCATTAATATTGATCTGGCTTCTCCAGTATTACTAATAATATCAAAAGCTACTTTTTCTAAACCATCCATTGACTTTCATCTCCATACTATTTATTAAATTTGAATTTTGACCAAGGTTTAATATAGTCAATTAAGAATAATTCTTCATCAGATATATGGCCAACAACATTCTTAAGCCCACCATTGTTAGGTATATCTTTCTTAACAATATTAACTTCACCTTTATACTGCCCAAAACTATCATTTCCAATAGTAATGTCACCACGATGTAGTTCAGTTGGAGTTAAATGTGCCGGAATTGACTTATCTTTATATTCAAGCTTTACAAAGGTTGAACGAATACTGTATGAATTAATATCTCCACGATTAAAATGTTGGTGATTAAACAAAATATCCGATTCATATTCCGTTAATTCTTCATATATAGCATTAAATTCAATTTGATCAGCGTTAACTTTAGCCAGTGCTTTTAATTCTTCTTCACTTGCAAAAGCATTACCAATAATTACATCATCAATTAGTCCTGTGGCAAATAAGTGCTTAGCTTGAGTGACGATATCCCAATCACGATGCATCTCTAAGGTCGGTAATCCCTCATCATATGCATGTGGGCCAATATTAGCCGCTTGAGAGTTTACAAATGCAGCATTTTTCAATCCCATATCTTTATACATTTTTGAACATTTTATAAAGAAATCAAAATCTAATCCTGTATACCTTTGGGGATAAAAATTATGACATCCTGAAAGTTTTCTCATGTTTGATTTAAATGAAATAATATTTTCTATAATTTTTGTATCAGAACTGATATTCAATTCGATATTTAAATTAGTATCTCCAAAACTAATAAGCGATTCTGTCATACCATCAAAGTTTGCATCTAGTCTAATCGCAGAAGCTCCCATGTCTTCTAACAACTGTAAATGGAAATAATCAATTCCTAAAACATCAAACGATCGAGGATTAACATCCAAGCTGACATACATTCCCTTATCTTTCGCGTGATGAATTACTTTAGTAAATGTATCTATCATTTCATTTTTATTTTCTTTAGTAACTTCAAGCATACTTGTAAAAATACGTCTATACCCTAGGCTACTTGCTAAATCAATATAATTTATAGTGTCTTCTATAGAAGACTTAGTTGGATAAATCGAAATTCCTAACATTAATTATGCCTCTTCTAATTCTGCATTTTTTTCTTTAGTAACTTGGTTTTTATCCCATGCTTTGAAGAATGGCCAGTAAATAGCTAATGATACTCCTATGTTAATTAGAACTAATACAATTGCTCGCCAGTCGAATCCAGTAGCCATGAAAGCTCCAATTGGTGCAGGTAAGGTCCATGGAACAAGAGCCACAGTTTTGTTAACAAGATTCATAATTGTTGCCAAATATGTAATAACCCCTTCAGCAAGTGGTGCAAGAATAAATGGAATTACAAAGTAAGGATTCAAAACAATTGGCAATCCAAACATAATAGGCTCATTAATGTTAAAGATACCTGGGATAATAGTAACTTTCCCCATTGTTTTACCAAGTGAAGATTTTGAAAAGAATGTTAATAAAATACAAATTGCTAATGTACTACCAGCACCACCGATATATACAAACCATTGGAAAAATTGTTCTGTCATAAAGTGAGGTACTGTGGCAGCTGTGGCACCATGAGAAATAGCTGTCATATTTGCAGTTAAGTTTGGATACCAGTATGGCCAGAAAATTGGAGTCGCAATAGCTGCCCCGTGAACACCAAATATCCAGAAAACAGAATTTACTAAAATAGGAACAACAACCGACCCAAAATTATCTTTGGCAAAATATCCCAATGGAGTAAACAATGTTTGTAATCCAGCATTTACATCGAAATTGGCTACTTCTTTAAGTAACCAAGCTGCAATGATTAATACTGCCGCTGGAATCAAAGCCACAAATGAGTTAGAAACAGCTGAAGGAACACCTTTCGGCATTTTAATAACAATATTTCTTTCTTTAAAGAAACGAATAACTTCAACTGTAATAATTGCGGCAAACATCGCAGTGAATAATCCTTTGGCACCAAAATTAGCTCCAGGGAATGCCGAACCAGCTAAAAGTCCTGTTGCTTTTGCACCAGCTGGAGTAATCGTACTTGGTGAAATAGCAAGGATTAAATAAACCATTGTTGCAACAGTACCACTAGAAATTTTGTCGAGCTTATATGTATTTGCTAAGCTTGCAGCAATTCCATAACAAGCATATAAAGACATAAACCCAATAGAAAAACTAACAGGAACTGCTAAAGCTTCTGTAAATGGTGCAATAAACTTTGTCCACGCTTCAATTGGTAGTTGAGAAATAATAGTAAAAAATGAACCTACAATTGAGACAGGAATAATAATTGACATACCGTCACGAATAGCTGTTAAATATCTGTTACCTGCTAAACTGGCCATTTTACCAGCCATTGCATCTGAATTAAATTTCATAATTTATATATCCTTTCAACTTATTAATTAAGTTCTGCTTGAATCAGTTCCAATAACTTTGGACCACCTAGTGGATTATATAAATCTCTAGGAATCATAATAAAGGGTACACCATGGTCTTTAGCTTCTGCTTCGATGGCATCTTTTCTATAAACTGCCTGCGGAGCTAATAATACGACATCGTATGATCCATTATTTAAATCATCACCAACTTCTTCAGTACCTGTTGCATCAACAACCGCAGTAATTCCATTTTTTTCTGCTTCATCTTTAATAGCTTCTGCAATCAATGAAGAACTCATACCACCACTACAAGAAAGTAAAACATTCATAGTAAAATCTCCTTTTTAATTAATTAAAAGCACAAACCCTAACTACATAATCACTACCATAGTCAAAGCCTTTGGTTAATAAGGTTACTTGTTGATTTAATGAATCATATTTGAACTTGATAGGTTCGTTAGTATCTAGCCAGTAAATTGAATGAGGTTCAGTAACGATGTTATCAAAAACTTTTTCTTGTTCTTCTTCACCACCGAGAACAACATTCTTATTACCAGCGATTTTCAAATCATGAATAAAAGCATATTTTAGATTAGAGACATTAGAGCGAACTATAAAGTCTTTTCCGTTTTGAGAGAGTACCTCAGAATTAAAAAAGGCTTCTTTCGTATATGAAATCCAATTACCAACCATCTTCATCATCTCATGTTGAAATGAGTTAATATTTCCTGAACCCTCTAATCCAATATTAATTAAAATATTAGCTTCTGCCTTTTTAGCACTCGTCAATGATTCAATTACTTCTCGCATAGAAATATAATCAAAATCATTAACAGCTGATCCCCAATGTTTATTCAAAGTTAGAGATATTTCTCCGGCATTATATTTGTCAGGAAGTATATTGTGGTTAACCTTATCAGGCATTCCACGTTCAAAAGTAACAACATCAATACCTGGATTGTCTAATTTGCCACGATTTTCAAGCCCAGTATTGTTTGTAATAATACTATTTGGTTGATTTTCTCGAATTACGTTAACTAATTCAGTCCATTCCCAATTGGCATTTGGTTTATCCCAAGCTCCATCAAACCAAAAGCCACCAATTTCTCCATAGTTTGTTGAAAGAATTTTAATCATTTTCCTCAAATTACTGAGATATTTCGAAAAATCATTATCGTAATCAGAATCGTGCCAATCGTATAATGCCATATAAATAAATAATTGAATATTTGATTTATGGCATTCATCTGATAATTCTTTAATAAAATCTCGATTTGATTGGGAGTGTACAGAATCATATTTGGTAATTCCTTGAGTATCAAACAAGCAAAATCCATCATGATGTTTTGCTGTAAATACAATATAGTTTGCACCCATATCTTTCGCAGCTTTCACTATTTCTTTTGCATTGAACTTATTAGCATCAAATTCTGTTGTTAGCGATTGATATTTTTGAACGGGAACATTGTGAATTTCTTGAACCCACTCACCGGCACCTATAATTGAATATAACCCCCAATGAATAAATAGTCCCAATCCATAATTTTCAAATCTTTTTACTCGTTCCTTATCCGTCAATATATTCATTATCACTCTCCATGTAACCGGTTACATTTATAATCTATTATATCTGTAATAAAATTACAAGATTTTTTTATTTTTTTTGTAAATAAAAAGAAGGGCTCTTTTAAATAAGCCCTTCTTCTACGCGTTAATTTAAATATATTGTCTAAAAATGTTATTCATTCTTGTAAATTCATTATGCCATTGCATCCCATCCTGGTAACACAATAGGTTCTTCATTAAATTGTTCAATTTCTTCATCAGTAAGATATTTTTTATTGATAACAACTTCGTAGACGAATTCTTCAAACCATTTATCATCCATTACAAAGTAACCTTTGTTCCCTACTTTTTCACCCCAAGAGTTTTCTACTTTCCATTTAGTAGGTTTTTCGTTATCAATATTAACTCCAGTTAGCACCATCGCATGACTAACTTCACCTTCACGGGTATCTAAACGATTAGCTTTGTTCATATTAGTGTCAATATCAAAAACAGCATCATAATTAAACAGTTCGCCAGCTAACACCCCTTCTTTGCGAAGTGATTGTGCTCCAACATCGTTGCCAAACCAGACTGTTTCGCCTGCTTGCATTTGCTTAATTGCTAGTTCTTTCAATCGCTCAATTGGCTTATTCAAGAACTTCTCATCGGTCATTCCAACGATATTACCTTGAGTTTCAATAGTGTATGTTTTATTGAATTCCTTGCCTTCTTGTGAAGTGTTCATAATTGATACATAATCATCAAGATTCATATCAAAGTATTTTTCAAAGAATGATTTTGGTGTAAGATTTTTTTCTTCAATTATCTTCTTGTCGTCATCACGAATCATCAAATCAAAATTCTGTACAGGTTCACCAAAGGCATATACACAAATACGATAAACCTCGCTCATATTCTCAGCAATAAAATTACTAATCTCTTCGTCATTAGCTTTGTTAGCTATTAAACTGCGTAATTCAATTCCTTTTTTTCTTAAGAATGTACTAATTACTGAACTGAATTCACTAGTGTTCTCTGAGTTATAAGTTTCTGGCATTACGTATGATGGAACTACACCATATTTTTTAACTAAATTAGCTGAGTATTGCCATTGTCCACCGTCATCATTAGCATACTGAAATACCAAAGCAACTTTGCGATCTGTTTTTGGTAAATGAGCTGTTTCAATTACATTCTTAAAGAAGAAGTTTGCTTTTTCTAGTCGGTCATAAAATGACAAGTAATTTTGTGATAATTCAAAATCTTTGACCTTATATTCTTTAGCAAACTCAGTACGAAGATTGGTTAGTGTTGAAAATAACCAACAACGTCCTGATCTTTTTTGATTACTAACACTTCCTGTTTCTAATTCTAAAGAAAATGTGTCATCTAAATGAGAGTCACTAAATTGTTGAGCAACTTTTTTCACTCCAAGATTATTAACTGCATTCTTCAAAACTTCGTTTTGAGCTGTTTGTTGTAAATCTGATTTGAATTTTGATAAGTTTTGGTTATTAATTTCTTTATTCATAGCATTACTCCATCTTTTACTATATATTAGAATACAATAAAAACATTTTCGGGGATAGTCATGACAACTCAAAACGTAAAAATTGCATACTTATATGAAGACTTAATGAACACTTACGGCGATAGTGGCGATATCAAGATACTGTCATACATTTTTAAACAACGTGGTTTCACAACTACTGTCGACACCATAAGTATTGACGATCAGTTCAATGCTTTTGATTATGACTTTGTTTTCTTTGGTGGCGGACAAGATTTTGAACAATCTGTTGTTGCTGTCGACCTACAACGTCACAAAAAAACATTATCTGAATATATCGAAGCTGATAAGCCAATGCTTGGTATCTGTGGTGGTTATCAACTTCTTGGTGAATATTATTTAACAAGTGCCGGTGAGAAGATACAAGGCCTAAATATTCTTCCGTTCCATACAGTATTTAAAGCTGATAGTCGTATGATTGGCGATACTAAATATGAAACAAAGTGGGGTACTGTTGAAGCTTTCGAAAACCATAGTGGCCGTACTTACTTCGATGACAAGGATAAACTTTCATTCTTCGGTAAGATGGTTGAAGGCTACGGAAATAATCCTGACGAAGGCCATGAAGGCATGATGTACAAGTCAACTATTGGTAGTTATTCTCATGGACCACTTCTCAAAAACATGAACATCGCTAATGCACTTGCTGATAAAATTCTAGAAAACAAAAAAGTTCAGGCATAAAGGTCTGAACTTTTTTGTTTAATAAATTCCTTAATAGTTATAGGCTGTCCTGGCACCCCTAAATCTTTAGCCAAAGAACTAATATATGGTTGTTTTAAACGTGCAACATTTAGAATTTCTTCATCCCAAAAAATTTCTTTTTTATTTGAATCAATAATCTTCTGACCATTAGCCATTACAATAATTCTATCAAAATTATTAACAACAAATTCCATATCATGAGTAATTGTAATTACAATCTTGTTCTTTTTAATTAAATAGTCAATTATTTTCTGTAATTTTTCAATCCCTATCTTATCCTGACCTGCCGTAGGTTCATCAAGTAAGAATACATTTGACTGCATTACTAATACAGATGCAATAGAAACAAATTTCCTTGTTGCATATGGTAGATCATATGGATTCTTCTTCAAATCATCGGTTAAACCACACAATTCTGCAGCTTCATAAACAATTTTTTTAAGAGAATTACCTTTTACTCCATTTTTTTTCGGTCCGAATGCTATTTCAGAATATACGTCATTATTAAAAATTTGATCATCTGGATTTTGAAAGACATAACTAACATCTTTAGAGACTTCAGCCGTTGTTTTATCTTTAATGTTAACTTTGTTAATAATTATATTCCCTTTAGACGGTTTATTAAGTCCATTAATAAGTTTTAACAACGTAGTTTTTCCGGCCCCATTTTGTCCAATTATAGCTACTTTTTCACCTAGATTAAATTCCATATTTATATTTTTTAGTGCTTCATAACCATTATCATATTCAAAAAAAACTGAATCGATTGAAATGAAATTCATATTAATCACCTTTTAATTTCGATATAGATTCCTTCTTTGTGACAGGTAATCCCTCAGTTTTTCCCATTTCTTTAAATAATTTAGTATAAACGGGAATTTCAACATCCGTATCTTTAATCCTTTCTGAAGAAAAAACAGACTGAGGTGTCCCATAAGCAATTACTTCACCCTCATTCATTGCAACAACATAATCAGAATACTCTGCCACTAATTCTATCTTGTTTTCTATTAACAATATTGTTTTATGCATTTTTTTTAGAGCAGAAATTATCATAAATATTTCTTCAGTTGATGCAGGATCTAACTGAGAAGTTGGTTCATCTATAATATAAATATCGGGATCCATAGCGAGTATACTGGCAAATGCCACTCTTTGCTTTTGCCCACCAGATAAATCCATCGGATTTCTGTCTTTTAATTCAGATAAGTTTGTTAGCCTTAGAATTTCACTTACTCTATCAATTATTCTTTCTTCAGCAATACCAATATTTTCCAAACCAAAAGCTATTTCTTCGAACACTGAATCAGTAGATCCTGTAATTTGTGTAAAAGGATTTTGAAAAATAAAACCTATTTTTTTAGAATACTCAGCTACATTTTCTTCATTAATAGAAATTACATTTTCATCAAAATAAAGTTTACCTCTCAAATCTCCTTGAAAATAAGCGGGAATAAACCCTCGAATAATTTCTGCAAGTGTTGTTTTGCCAGCCCCATTAGGGCCTATAATCGATGTTAATTTACCAGAATGCAACTCCAATGAGATATTCTTTAAGACATCGTTCTTTGCTATTAAGTACCTAAAACTAACACCTTCTAATCTTACATTCACCATATAAACACCTTCATTATTATTAAAATCAAAATAATCAATAAGCATATCCAAAAAATATTTTTATCGGATCTCTTTTTATAGATTTTATGCAAACTTGTCTTTGGACCTTTTATAGTAAAAGCCCTTGCTTCTAAAGTTAAAGCCTTTTCTTCCGTATTCAAAATAGAAGATAAAACTAGTGGTGTTACGCTTGGTATCAATGCCTTCAGTCTAGTTATAATATTCCCTGTAGTTTCTATACCTCTTGATTGTTGTGCTTCCATAATAGTATTCGACTGTTTTTTCATTTCAGGTATCATTTGTAATGAGGCTAACATCACATATGTTACCTTAGGATTTACTCCGGTATTCTTCAAATTCGCAACAATATCTTGGGTTGATGTTATTTCAAAAAACAATATTAAGGAGCTTCCTAGCGATAACATCCTTCCGCTCATGTATAGTCCTGAAACTATACCTTCAATTGATATCTTTAATGATGCTATTTGATATACATAGTGAAGATCATCCCCAACAATAAATAATGAACGCATAATTAACATAAATATAGCCAATATTAAAAGTGTATTCCTAATTATTCTTAAAAACCTAATACCAATACCATTATAAATAGAAATTATTGTTATCAATCCAAAAGTTATAAACCCAACGAATGGATTTTCAATTATAAAAGGACTCACTCCTATTGTTAAAAGTAATACTAATTTAGTGCTTGGATATAATGATTTAATTTTACTCATATAAGTCTTCCTTCTTAATGAACTTCATACCATTCTTCATTTTTGAAAGATATCTAATACTCATACTGGAAATAACCAACTTAACAATTATGACCGCTAAAAATTTATCAGCTAGTTCTTGTATTATTTGAACTGAGAAAACACTAACCATTATATTATTACCGGCAGCAAGCAAAACTCCCGTTGCAATAGATCCAGTAGTCCCAGTAGCTCCCGCAAATACAATAGCTGTTATAATTCCTGATGAAACGGCAGATACAACCGACAATACCAATCCTAAAATAAGTAATGTAAAAATGTTTTTGAAAAAGTTATTTCTTGCCAGAAACCCTGTTATCAAACCAATAAAAATAGACGTTGGCATATATGCTAGAAATATAGGATTAAAAATTCCATTAACTAAATTAGTTAATATACCTGTTGCCATTCCTACCCATGGGCCTGCAATTGCTCCGGCTAGGATTGTTCCTATAGAATCCAAAAAAATAGGTAGTCTCAACAGCTGACAAATTTGAAACCCCACTATATTAATAGCAACTGAGACAGGAATAAGTAATATGGCAAGTAATGTGAAATCTTTTTTTATTTTTTTCATCATTTTCTCTATCTAATATTCTTTATCCAACTCAAACATAGATTTTTTAATTAAATCTATTAGCAATTCATTCTTTAAACCAAACGAAACATGAACATTAGGTTCCTTACCTGTTGTTTGATTGTAATCAACCACAGTCATTCCTAACGACTGTCCTGCATCTCTATCTATCGAAACATATAATTTATACATTTTAAATATATCAGGATTATCTAGAAAAGCCATAGCACAAGGATCGTGCATATGAATTCCTTCTTCTTCACCCTCATTAAAAATTGGGACTGTATTACTCTTTTTAAAAAAGTTCAACAAGTCAGCAAATTTCTTAGACACATAGCCTGCTTTATCAAGGTCTTCAATATCTTTAGTGTAAAATTGTGCTTTCATTGTTGTATCTAATCCAAACATATAAACTGGTATTCCAGATTGCATAACAATTTCAGCCGCTTCTGGATCAACGTAAATGTTGAACTCAGCATTAGGTGTATAGTTTCCCCCAAATGCAGCGCCTCCCATAAATACAATCTGTTTAATGTTTGATTTTATTTCTGGATGCGAAAGCAACAAAATTGCAACATTCGTTAAAGGACCTGTAGCAACTATAGTGATTTTTTCTTTTGAATTAGAAATGATATTAAACATTGCATCATTAGCACTATCAGTAGTTTTAGGTATATCTTCATTAGATGGTAAAGTTGTACCGTCAATTCCAGTTTTGCCATGTACATAATCAGCAATAATCAAATCTCTTAACAAAGGTTTAGGAGCTCCTTTATAAACAGGAATATCTGTCCTTTTAAATAACTTTAATAGTGATCGAGCATTGTTAAATGTTCTTTCTTGTAATTGATTACCAGCAGCTGTAGTAATAGCTAATAAGTCAATATTTTTTGATTCAATTGCAATCGCTAACGCAACAGCGTCATCATGACCAGGGTCACAATCATAAATAACTTTTTCCATTTCTACACCTTTTATCTTCTTTCTTTACTATATATTGTTTTTTTGAATACAACAAAAATTACCATTGCAGCTAAGACAATTAGCCCACCAATTAAGAAAATGTTTGCATACGTTGATGTAGCACCCTTTGTGGTATTAACTATACTTCCACCACTAAAAGCATTATTTGCCATCATATTACCAAAAATTGAAACTCCAATTGATCCTGTCATTGCTTGGATTAAATCATTAAAACCAAGAACACGTCCAGATTCTTCTGCGGGTACAGTTTTCGCTGCAGTATCAACTATTGGAGAATAGAAAAATGCTGTCCCAAAGTAATAAATACATGGTGCAATTGCTAATGTCATAACTTTACCATACGGTATCAATACAGCTATTGCAATTAATCCTAGCCCCATAAATGTTAGGGCTCCAATAATTGAAGCTGTCTTGCCGATTTTTTTAATAATTGCTCCACTTACAAAACCAAGCACACACGCTAATAGTACAGACCATACCAATAAATTTGAAACTTCTGCAGAATCGATGTGGAATACATTCAAACCAATAGCATTAACTCCAGCATTCAATGTATAACTAAAGAAGTATCCAACAAATATAACAACCATAGTCATAACAAAAGCAGGATTCATAAAGAATTTTGGAGTAATAAATGGATCTTTAGCTTTATTGATGTATAGAACAAAAGAAATTAAGAATACCGCAGCACATATCAACCATATCCAATTCATATTTGTGAAGTACATGGTTAATGAACCTACAAATAAGGCAGCGATAACTAATCCGCTTACGTCAACACGAGTTCCTGACGCCTTCATATCTGGTAGAGTTTTTGACAAAGACGGAATAAATAAAAGTGAGATTAATGGAATTAAAAATAACCAACGCCAATCTAACTTCATAATATATCCAGCTGCTAAAACTCCAACGGCTGCTGACAACCTAAACACCGCAGTAAAAATACTATAATAAACCACTCTATTTTTACTCTCAATATATTTCGACACAAGGACTAAGAACACTGAACCCGGCACTTGACCACCTGCTGATTGTAGTATTCGTGCAATGATTACTGCCCAAATATTACCAGAAAACATAAACCCGATAATTGATCCAATTGCAAAAATACCAATACCAATTAATGTCATTCTTTTTAATGAAACGAAGTCTCCAAGTGAACCATAAATCACAGAAATCACTCCCAATACAATTCCTGGAAGCGATGTAATTAAAGATGAAAGAGCAGGTTGCCCTAACTCCTTTCCAATATTAACAAAAATCATACCAAAAGCTTGTTGCTCTAAAATACCAAAAATAAAAATAATAAGTACAAGCGGAATTGCTTTTTTTGCCATTTTATTCAGCTTCGCAAATTCCTCTGTACCTTCAGCGGGAATTACAATCCCGTTAGTGGCATTTTCTTTCTTCACCATAATAAATCTCCTTCTAAAAAGTTGCTAAATTAATATTTGTAAGCGCTTTTATTTTATGATAAATTAACATTAATTGTTATGTAGAAACAAACAATTATTAATCTAGAAAGTTGTGTGTTTAAACAATGATATACTTAAACAATCTATTAACCGCCATTGATAATGAATTGGAAAATTTAACCACAATAAATACTGAATATAGGGTTGTTTCCTCAATTACTATTATTGAAACGTTTAATTTTAATGATTGGGTTCAAGGTGGTGAAATAATTTTAATAGATAACAAAATCCTAGATAAAATAAACGTCAAACATTTAGAGTATTATTTTGGTATCTTTTCAGATAAAAAAATAGCAGCTCTGGCAACAAAGCCAACAGCTACTGATTATAAATTAAACGATAATGTTAAAAAATTTTCTATTCAATTTGATATTCCTATTTTAAAAATAAGAAACGACATAAATTACACCAAACTTATGAATGATGTAAACACAGTTCTATTTGATTCAAAAAGCAAAAGTAATTTAATCAAATATGAACTAACAAATATGCTTTTAAATAATGACAATCAAGGAGTTAATATATTATCAACATTAGCTGATATTGATTTAAACGACACCTTAATGAAAGAATATTCATTTGAATTTGATGATAGTGACCCTCAACTAAAACAATTTGAATTTATTCAAAATACCTACAAAAACTTAGAAATTTTTAAAAATCAAAATAGAATAAAATATCATTTCAATGTGAACTTAGGTAAAAAAATAATCTACTTTATATTCTTTTCCAAAAATCAACTAGAAAATAAATCTTCAGAACAAGATGTGAATTCATTATTTAACGATATTTTAAAATCATTTTTAATCAGAAATATAACTATTTATGGGTCAACTATTAATGCCGGCAATCCAAATGATTCTTATTACAATTTTATTCAAGTATCAAAATTGTCAGAATATATGAAATCTCATAAATATAAAAATTACTTACCCTCAGTTTTAGAAATACTATTTTTAGATTTATCTAATAATGTTAATGTTGATAGTTATGCGTATGAGTATATCATTAAAACAAAACACAAATTAATAACTAACAATTTATTTAATTTTTTAATAGTTTATTTTAAAAATAACGAATCCGTTAAAGATACTGCTAAAGAACTTTTTATCCACGAAAATACTCTCAGATACAACTTAAAAAAAATTACAAGATTGACTGGGTTAGAAATAAATAACTCTAGAGACAAATTAGCTTTACTACTGTCTGTTGAATTGTATAATTAAAAAGCCACTTTTCACTAACCTTGCGTAATATCTTTTATCACCAGTTAAACACAACTAATTGGTGATGGATTAATGAATCCAATCTTCCTTATAATAAAAAAGCATTCACGTTTAACTCCCGTGAATGCTTTTTTTATTTATCTAAGAATTTATTAGTTCTTAAAATTGCCATAGCAATTAATGGTACCAAGATAATCGCAGCAATCATTTCTGGAATACCATTAGCACCAACAATACCCATTAATACTCCGTTTAAAGCTCCGGTACTAACTTTATAAGTGCTAGCAAGTAATCCTTCGTACATTATTCTCATCAATGCTAATACCAAAACAGTATTAGTTATCGAGCCAACAGCACCTGCAGCTCCCATTGCAAAGATTTTGTTCGAATATTTTTTCAATCCTCGATATGTCCAGCCCGCAAATAATCCAACCAAAATTCTTGGTAATATTGAAATAATCGGATTAACAAAAACAATTGGATCTAGTGGTGATGTGGGGGCAGTAGCTGCTCTAATCACAGTCGCAATTCCCCAAATCAATCCAATCAAAGCCCCATCAGCCGGGCCTAAAACTATTGCCGCTATAATTACTGTAATATGAATAATTGTGACATTTACAAATCCTAACGGTAAATAACCTAGCAAAGGGACTAAAGATTGAACAATAATAATTGCGATTAATATTCCACGAATAGCGATTTTATATGATTTTGATTTGTCCATCAGTAATCTCCTTTTAAATTTATCTTCAATCTTACCAAATTTCACTAAACTCTACCATCTATCTAATGATAAACTTAATTGCTTTACTTATTAGCTCAGTTTGATAATCTATTTAAATTGAATAAACGAGGATTAATATATGAAATCATTTAATGTACGGTTTGCGGTACTCATCTTAATTGCTTTTACTCTTGGTTGTAGTGAATTCCTAATTGTTGGTATTCTTAACGACCTTGCTCTCGAATTTTCTAAGCCTGTTTCTACTATTGGACTATTAGTAACTATTTTTGCTTTTGTTTACGCAATTTGTACGCCTTTAATCACAATGTTAATTAGCAAGTTCAAATATTATCATGCAATGATTGTTCTTTTGTTAATTTATATCCTCGGCAACATTTTAAGCGCCACTTCAATTAACTATTCAATGCTTGTGATTTCACGTGTCATCACTGCCGCTGTTTCTGGATCTTTGATTTCAATTGCTCTTACTTACGGAAACGCAATTTCCACTCCGCAAAAAAGGCCCGTAGTTATTGCCTGGATTTTTTCTGGGTTTAGCATCGCAACAGTAGTGGGAGTTCCTGTTGGTACTTATATCAGTACAATCTCTAGTTGGCATATTGCTTTTTGGGTGATTATTGCTTTATCAACTGTGACCTTAACCTTAGCTATTCTATCCTTGCCTCAGGATTTGAAATCTGCTCCTTCAAAAAATGGTAGTAATCAGTTGGCTATCTTCAAAGATAAAAGAATCATTATTGGATTATTAATTCCAGTTTTTGTAGCTTCTGCCACACACGTTTTCAATACTTTCATGGCACCTATTTTTACCAGACTCATCGATTTTAATAACATGGAATTAAGTTTTATTCTATTCATAATTGGAGTTATCTCTATAATAAGTAGTCAATTAGCAGCAGTCGTTGCTACTCATGGTGGATTGAAATTATTTCCTTATATTTTAACCGCAGAAATTATCTTGTTTATGCTCATGCCGTTTTCGTATCATAATTCTGTTTTCAGTGTCGGTGTAATATTAACTTTTGAATTAGTTACCGGATTGTTAGGTGCCTCAATTACCGTTCATTTCTTCGACGTTGCTGAAGAATCTTATCCTCAATCAATGGTCTTAGCTGCATCATTTAATCCTGTGTTCTTTAACCTAGGTATCTCAATTGGATCGGCAACAGGTAGCCTAATTGTTAGCAACTTAGGACTTACAAGCATCGGTTTTGGTAGCACAATCTATGCGGTAATTTCATTAATCGCAGTAATTATCTTAAATAAAATACTAAATACACACAAAAAAGCATAGTGAGCGCTATGCTTTTTTATTTTCTCTTATAGTTGTAAAATATTTTGACTTAGTTAAATATTGGAGATTCTTACATGACAACAATCACAACAGATAGATTAATATTACGACCAATTGAAAATTCAGATAAACCTGAACTAAAACAACTGGTATATGATAAAACAGCCATGGCTTACGTCAGATATAGGATGATTAACACAGATGAAGATTTTGATGAGGCTTTTCAAAATCATTTTTTAAATAACTCAGAAGTTTTTGCAATCGCTGAAAAACAAACCAACGAACTTATTGGATTTTTTGAATTTCATTTCGATAGCGATGAGCCAAATATAACTTATGCCCTTAGACAAGTAGCATGGGGAAAAGGTTACGCATCTGAAGCCGGAATCCCCCTAATTAAATACGCCTTTGAAAATTTACAAGTTACGCAATTATACGGATACCATGCCGAAAACAATCCTAATTCAGGAAAAGTAATGCAAAAAATGGGTATGCACTTTGTAGAGAAGTGGGATGAAACTTCATCAGTAGATGGAACTTTCATGACCGTGTATAAGTACAAAATAGAAAAACCTGATAAATAGACCTATTTTTACGCAACAATAGCCTTACATTTATGTCCCAAACCGTTGTCCTCCTAGCTAGCAAACACTTAGTTGCTTACAACCGAGATTTAGTTACGTCATACTAAGTATAAATCTATGGAGGATATTGAAATAACTTAATATGATTAAAAAATTCACTATTGTTTTTAACGTTGTTATAGGTATTATGCTCTGCTTTTTTTCATTAACTGATAATTGCGATTTATTACATAAATTGTCTGACCTTTTAGTTGGGATATTACTTTTATTTCTTGCACATGATATTTATAGACGTCCTTAATAGACTAGTCCCACTATTCAGTGGGCTTTTTATTTGTTATTAATATTGAAATAATTTTAATTTTCATTCATTATTAATAACTATATAAAGGGGAAACCGTATGCAAAAAGATTATAACTTCTCAGCATCTGAATTCAGAGAAAAAATTAGAGCTGACTTAAAATTAAAAGCTAGTGATTCAGTTATTTTAATGTGTGCCATTTTAATTGCCTCAATTGGTTTAAATATGAACTCAATTCCGGTGATCATTGGTGCTATGTTAATATCCCCGTTGATGACTCCACTTTTAGGGATTGGTTATGGACTATCAACGTTTGATTCTTCAACTTTGCGTAAAGCATTAAGTCTATTAGGAGTCGAAGTTTTTTTCAGCTTAATAGTTTCTTCGTTGTATTTCGCCATCTCACCTATCACTTACGCAAGTAGTGAGATCATCGCGAGAACTTACCCTACTATCTGGGACGTAATCATTGCCTTTGCTGGTGGATTAGCCGGAATTATCGGTGCCAGACAAAAAGGTAGTAATAACATTGTCCCTGGCGTTGCTATTGCCACCGCATTAATGCCACCAGTTTGTACGATTGGATATTCTATTGCCACAAGAAACTTGTCATATTTTCTAGGATCTTCTTACTTATTTATTATTAACTGTGCTTTCATCGTTACCGCCACATTTATCGGGGTTAGATTCATGCGCTTTCCCCTACATCAAAAAATCAGTGCCGACGAAAACAAAAAATTAACAAAGCTTCTTGTTATTATCAGCTTATTAATTGTTATTCCAAGTGTTTTCTCCGCATCAAATTTGGTACAAGAAAGCATTCGTACTACAGCAATTAATCAATTGATAGACAATGATTTCTCAGATTATATTGTCTTAAATCAAAAATATAATGAAGATAAAAAATCACTTACACTCACAGTATCCGGTGAACGCCTTTCAAAAAAGGAAATATCAAAAATTGAAAATGATTTACCTGAGTTTGGATTAAAAGATACTAAGTTGACTATCAAACAGTTACCTAACTTAAATGAGTTAGATAGTCGTGATGCCACTAAATACATTGATCAGTATATTGACAACAAGCTTGAAAAAGAAACAAATAAACAAACAAAGAATTCCGACTCCGATAAAAAAGATACAAAGAAGTAGGCTAGTCATTCGACTAGTCTTTTTGTATGCTATTAATGCGAAATATAAGAGGTATGTAATGGAAATTTCAGAGAACTTAAAAAAGTATCGTAAAAAATCAAAACTCACACAAGAATTCGTTGCTGAACACTTACACGTAACTAGACAAACTATTTCCCAATGGGAAATCGGTAAAATCACTCCCAATCTTGATATCTTAAGCGAACTAAGTGAGCTATATCATTGTGATATTCAACAATTAATTTTGACACCTAAGATTAAGACAACTTCAAGATTACCAAAATCCAAAAATATTGTTCCTGAGAGAAACGATGAGAGTTTTTTTCTACTTTTACTTGCATGTATACAATTTCTGGTCGCTCCTTTAGGTCTTGTTATAGTTCCGTTTTTATTACTTAAAAATAAAAAAAATAACACGTTTTATAAATTAATAAATATAATCTGTATCTGTGCTATTTTGTATAATTGTTTTGTTATATATATTTTTATTACTGAATTTTTAGGATTTAGTACGATTTCAATTATTTAACTACCAATTTATTATCTATAATTGATTAAGTACTACGTAATAAATAATTTACATTCAGTATTTTTACAATGCCCATAAGACACATATAGCAACGGTTATTCACGTTGTTAGTTTCGCAACAATAAAAGCAATCAATTATTTCTTTTATTTTTAACGTTCTTTATCTAATAATATGAAAGTGATGCCACGTAAATTAATATAGATGAGGAACTTAACATGAAAAAATACTTTTTAATATTGAATTGTCTAACTTTAATAACAGTAAATTATGTAGTTACACTTTTCAAACCAATCACTACTTTTCAAACTGTGATGCAATTCGCTGCTCTTATTTGCACCTTAATAACTTTTGTTTCGTTTAATAAACTAATTATTAAAGATTTAAATATTAAAACTTTATCATCAATTTATATAATATTACCTATCATAATAATTATTATTGCCGCTCTTATACCTTTAATTGTCATTATGAAATAGGCTCTAGCCAAACAAAAAAGGTCGCCATCTGGCGACCTTTTTTGTTATCCATTTTGCGCTGCATCTACCGCTTTGATCAAAGCATTTCTAAATCCATTTTCTTCTAATGCCGCAACTCCTCGAATAGTGCTACCACCGGGACTTGTTACTTGATCTTTTAATTCAGCAACATGACCGTTGTGTTGTTGAGCAAGCTTAGCTGAACCAATCAACATTTGAATAACCGCATCATACGACAATTGTCTAGGTAATCCATTTAACACACCTGCATCACTTAGTGCTTCTATTAATACATCAATAAACGCGGGTGAACATCCAGCAACTGTACCAAAAATTCCTAATTGTGATTCTGGAACTTCAATCAATTGTCCCATTTTCTCAAAAACCGATTTCACAATGTCGCGTTGTTCTTGCGTAAATTCTTCAGCATAAGAAATTCCTGTCACACCTTCACCAATACTTACTGGAGTATTCGGAATAGCGAGAGCAACCGAATAGTTAGGAAGGTAATTATGCATAAATTCAATAGTTGATCCACCCGAAACTGACACTACTGGTTGGTCTTTTACTATCTTCTTCAATTCTGAGAAAACACCATCTAAAGCTGGGCTACCAACTGCCACAATAATTATATCTGTTACTTTAAGTTCATCGTAATTAGTTATTAAATTAAATTGCAACTCTTTTTGTAATTCTTGCGCGCGATTTGAATGCCCACCTTTAACTAATACGTCTTCAGGGTCCACACCAGAATTAATTAACCCTTTAATCATAGCTCCGCCGATACTACCGGCACCAATAAATCCGACTTTCATCACTTGCTCCTAACTTACCTTTTTTATTACTATAAACTATTACTCGTAATTGTGGTATTATTCAACTTGTAAATACAATTAAAAGGAGTAACTTTATGATTTCATATCCTCAGGTTCTCACAATTGCTGGTTCTGACTGTGATGGAAGCGCCGGAGCACAGGCTGACTTAAAAACTTTCATGGCACGCGATACCTACGGTATGTCGGTACTAACTGCAGCTGTTGCTGGTAATTCTTATCAAATATCTGCCAGCCATGTAATGCCCGTTGAATTTATCAACGCTCAATGTGCTGCCTTAGCTGAAGATTTTACAATTTCAGCTTTTAAAACTGGAATGTTAGCTGACACAGCTACTATTGAATCAGTTGTCGAAAATATTCAAAAGTATGATTTCGGTTTCTTTGTATTAGATCCTGTTATCATCACTAAACACGGTAATATGTTATTAGAGGAATCTGCTTATCAAACACTTGTAAATCAACTGCTTCCATTAGCCGATATGATTACTCCTAATTTCTTTGAAGCTCAAAAATTAGCTGACATGAAAATAACTAACGATGAAGATATGTTAATCGCTGCCAAGAAGTTGCAAGCTATGGGAGTTAAGAACGTCCTACTAAAAGGTAGTCATAATGACGACTCACAAACTGAGGTCCGTGACTTACTTCTATTAGAAAATGGCGAAACAACTTGGCTTTCTGAAGGATACATTAAAACAGATCGCGTTAATGGAACCGGCGATACTTTAGCAGCTTGTATCGTGTCAGAAATTGCTAAAGGTAATTCAATTGCTGATAGTGTTGCTACTGCTAAAAAATTCACACATGCAGCCATTAAAAATGAAATAGCTGTTGGTCATAAGTTTGGTCCAATTAACCATTTTGTAAAATTATAATCACATCTTCAGCAATGAGTATAAACTCATTGCTTTTTTTATTATTTTAAACAAGCATATATATGAAGAAAACATCAGATTTTCGCGCATAAAGTTAACGATGAAAACTTATTTTTGTACACGTTTACATACCTTTTGTGGTCGAACTTCGTCGAATTCTTTTTTTTACTGTATAAATTCTGTTAACCCCTTGATTATATACATTGTCACTCGTAAACTTACTATTGAAAGTATAAAAAAGGAGGATATAAATAATGTTTGGTCTTGGACTTAGCATTCTCAATTTGGCTCGTTTCCAATTTGCGATGACAACGATTTTCCATTTCTTCTTTGTTCCGTTTTCAATCGGAATGGGATTCATCATCGCTATCATGGAAACACTGTATGTAGTCAAAAAAGATGATGTTTATAAAAAGATGACAAAATTTTGGGGAAAAATCTTCCTACTTAGTTTTGCTGTCGGTATTGTTACTGGTATTATTCAAGAATTCCAATTCGGTATGAATTGGTCAAATTATTCACGTTTTATGGGGGATATTTTTGGGGCTCCTTTAGCCATTGAAGCTTTATTAGCTTTCTTTATGGAATCTGTTTTTATAGGTTTATGGATGTTTACTTGGGATCGTGTGAAACCAGGTCTTCATTTATCATTTATCTGGCTAACATCAATTGGAACAATGTTATCAGCTATTTGGATTTTAGCTGCTAATAGTTTTATGCAACATCCAACTGGTTACGCTATTAATACAGTTACCCAAAGAGTTAAGCTACTAGATTTCTCAGCAGTTCTTAAAAATCCACAATTATGGAATGTCTTTCCGCATTTGATTATTGCGGCTTTTGCTACAGCAGCTTTTGTAATCGCTGGTATGAGTGCATGGGGAATCTTGAAGAAACAAGAAGTTCCTTTCTATAAGAAATCAATGCGCGTTGCTATGTGGGTTGCTATGTTTGCTTCAGCAATCACTTTAATAACTGGTGATCTTCAGATGCAACAAGTTATCAAAGATCAACCAATGAAATTCGCTGCTACAGAAGGTATCTACGAAGATACCAGTGACCCTGCACCTTGGGCTATTGTACAAACAATAGACTCAAAGAATCATAAAGTTGGCGCAAAAATTGAAGTTCCTTACGTATTAAGTATTCTTACTTATCACAAACCATCAGGTTCAGTTAAAGGTATGAATACTATTAATAAAGAACTACACGAAAAGTTTGATGCTAAGTTTGGTCACAAAATAAAAGACTACTACGTACCACCAAAGACTCTATTCTGGAGTTTCCGTGTTATGACTGGAATTGGTTCTCTATTCTTCTTACTATCAATTCTAGGTCTATACTTCAACCGTAAAAAAACTGATAATGTTGAAACTAAACGTTGGTGGCTTTACGTTCTTGGATTCACTATCTGGCTTCCATTTATTGGTAATACAGCTGGTTGGTTAGTTACCGAACTAGGCAGATATCCTTGGATTGTTTACGGATTGTATACAATTGCCGATGCAGTTTCACCAACATCAACTGCCGGTCAATTACTATTTAGTAACATTCTTTACTTCTCACTCTTCACTTTACTAGGTGGCGTGATGATTTGGTATTCTAAGAAAACTCTTAATCACGGACCAAGTTTTGATGGAGAATCTGAGACTTTGAATGTTGATCCTTTAAATAAGGAGGCATTTAAATAATGACAGCCTTACAACTATTATGGTTCATTCTGATTTGTGTATTATTCGTAGGTTTCTTCTTCTTAGAAGGATTCGACTACGGAGTCGGAATGTCAACTCGCTTAATCGCAAAAAACCAAGAAGAAAGATTGGCTTTAATGTCATCAATCGGACCTCATTGGGACGGTAATGAAACTTGGTTAGTAACTGCTGGTGGAGCAATGTTTGCTTCACTACCAATGTGGTATGCTTCACTATTTTCAGGCTACTATATTCTTTTACTACTATTTTTAACTGCTTTAATTTTGCGTGGTGTTTCATTCGAATTCACTGCTCACGCTGAAACAAAAAGAGGCAAAAACTTCTGGTTATGGATGTTATTTATCGGAAGTACAGCTGCTCCTTTCTTACTATGCATGATGTTCTTAAGCATGGTTCAAGGCGTTACAATGGACGCGCAAGGTAATGCTTTTGTTACTTTTAGTCAAGTTGTTAATCCTCTATCAATTGTTGGAGGAGTTGCCGGTACCTTATTATCACTTGTGCACGGACTTAACTTTATCCGTCTAAAAACTACCGGTGTTTTAAGAAAACGCGCTTTAGATTTAAATAAAATTCTTTATCCCGTACTATTCGCTGGTGAAGTTGTTTTTGCAGTATTGGTTTACTTCCAAACAGACTTCTTCACTGAAAGATTCGTATCTTCATTAATTATCACATTATTGATAGTAGTATCGAGTCTACTAGGATACTTCGGAACATTGAAAAATAAAGAAGGAATATCTCTTATTGGCAGTGGTTTGTCATTAGCTTTTGTCGTGATCTTACTATTCAATGGTTTGTTCCCACGTGTTATGATAGCTACAAACCCTGCACACAGTATCTTAATTAAAGATGCTGCTGCCTCACCTTATACATTAACTATTATGACAGTTGTAACCTGTGTATTATTACCAATTATGTTGGGATACTTCATTTGGTCATACTACATTTTTAGAAAACGTGTAAGTACTGAAGGCGAAAATAAATATTAGAAAGCTGTGAAATAAATGATTGATAAGCGTCTCATGCGCTTACCAGGAATTAAACAGTTGCTTACGATGCTTGCAGGGCTAACAGTCTTGCAAGCATTTGTTATTTTATTACAAGCTACGTTCTTATCGCGTGCGCTTGTGAATTCCTGGGAGCAAAAATCACTTAATACTATAATTCTTCCAACGACACTTTTCTTTGTGGTGTTTTTAATTAGACATTTAACGACACTTATCAAGCGTCGTTACTTGCATGTTCACGCTCAAAAAATAGCTGATGATTTACGTTCATCATTACTTGATAAGATATACACTACTGGCCCCAAAATGATCGGTAAAAGAGGAACTGGTAACCTTGTTACTACCGCTCTTGATGGAATGGATGAAGCTGAAAATTATATTAATCTAGTACTAGAAAAAATGATGAATATGTCCATCATTCCGCCAGTATTACTAGTCTATGTGTATTTCCAAGATATTAAATCTGGAATAATCTTAACTATTTTGGTTCCTTTAATTATTCTCTTTATGATTATTCTAGGCTATGCTGCTCAAGACAAGGCTGATCGTCAGTATGCTCAATACACTGTATTATCAAATCATTTCTTAGATTCACTTCGTGGACTTCCAACTCTAAAAATGCTTGGTTTAAGCAAGCGATATACTAAGAATATTTATAAGGTCAGTGAAGACTATCGTAAGAGTACAATTAGTACACTAAGAGTAGCCATTCTTTCAACCTTTGCTCTTGATTGGATTACTACTTTATCAATTGCCATACTTGCTGTCTTTCTTGGGTTAGGTTTGATCAACGGGAATATCACACTATATCCTGCTTTAATTAGTCTTATCTTAGCTCCTGAATATTTCTTACCATTAAGAGATTTTTCTAACGACTATCATGCAACATTAGATGGTAAAAATGCTATGAATAATCTACTTAATATTCTTGAAGTTCCTGATAACGAAGATAACAACGAGCTTCCGGCTATTTCCTGGGAAATATCAAGTACAGTAAAAGTACAGAACTTAAATTTCAACTATGATGATACTCAACCTGATGCAGATCTGCATGACGTAAACTTTGAATTATCCGGTTTTAATAAGATTGGTGTTATCGGTGAATCTGGGTCAGGTAAAACAACCTTAATTAATTTACTGGGTGGTTTTCTTAACTCATCTAGCGGACAAAATATCACAGTTAATAATCATCAAATACCGAACTTCGCACAAAAAAACTGGCAAAAACTGTTTTCATATATTCCACAAAAACCCTATTTATTCTCTGGAACTATAAAAGATAATATTGTCTTTTATAAACCAGAAGCTTCTCTTGAAGAGATTAATTCTGCCGTTGCTACCGCTAACTTAACTAGCTTCATAGATTCACTCCCTAACGGGTTGGATACTGTTGTCGGTGAAGGTGGTCGTGGTATCTCAGGTGGGCAAGCTCAACGTATTATGATTGCAAGAGCTGTATTAGATAATTCAAGAAAGATTATCCTCCTTGATGAGCCTACTGCTCATTTAGACATTGAAACTGAATACGAATTGAAGAAAACCTTCAATCAAGCTTTCAAAGATCATTTAGTTGTCTTTGCAACTCATCGATTACATTGGATTAACGAAATGGATTATGTCTTGGTTATGAAAGACGGAGCCATTGTGGAACAGGGAACTCCTGATGATTTAACGGCCAGCAATGGTTATTATGTTCAACTGATCAATCAAATGCGAGGTGAGAACCTATGATAAAAAATGACACTTGGGTGAAACCTTACTTAAAAAAATATAAACCTCTATTGAGAATGATATTTATTTTAGGAACTCTAACTGTCTTTTGTGGTGGCGCTTTGATGTTTACATCTGGCTACACTATTGATAAGTCAGCAACTCGCCCTTATAACATTCTTTTAATTTATGTGCCAGTCCTACTCACAAGAGCATTTGGTATTGGTCGTCCTGTATTTCGTTACTTAGAAAGACTTCGTAGCCATAACTGGGTGCTTAAAGTTACTTCTGATTTACGAACTAGGTTATATAAGACGTTAGAAAAAGATGCTAGTTATTTTAACGAAGAACATAAATCAGGTGAAATCCTTGGTTTATTGGCAGAAGATATTAACCATATCCAAAATCTCTTTCTTCGTACCGTATTTCCAGCCATTATTGGCTATATCGTAGTCATTCTTGTTAGTTTAGGAATTGGCTTCTTCAACATTTGGTTCGGCTTATTAATCTTGTTATTGCTTGTAGTTGAAACAGTCTTAGTTCCTTTAGTATCGGTTGCTGTCGAGTCAGCTCGTAAGGCTCACCAGAAACAAATCAAGGCACAGTTATATACCGAACTAACGGATAATATCTTGGGCGCTAATGACTGGATAATTGCTAATCGACAAGCTGATTTTAAGAATCTAACAAACGATAACATTCATCAATTGAATGTTTCTAAAATACAAAGCATGTCATTTACTCAAAGTCGAGATTTCTTATTGAATGTCGTTTTTGGAATAATGATAGTAACTCTACTAATCTTTACAAACTTATATTTCACTGGAAACCAAGAACAAGCAAACTGGGTAGCTGCATTTGCTTTGGGATTACTTCCATTGTCAGATTCATTGATCCCAGTGAGTCAAGGTTTTGAAGAATGGCCTGAATATAAAGATTCTATACAACGACTAAATGGTATCCAAACTGTAGATCAACAATTACCTGCACAAACAACAATTGACTTAGATAAAACTGATATAAAAATAGATAATGTTTCTTTCAATTACTCATCAGAATCTAAAGAATTAATTACTGATTTCAGCCAAGTTATTCCTAATGGTAATAAATTAGCAATCATTGGCCCTAGTGGTTCTGGAAAAACAACTATTTTGCAGTTGTTAATGGGAGACTTACAAGCCATTAAGGGTAAAATAACTATTAATGACGTTGATGTCTTACAGTTGCAAGACCAGCGTACAGAACTCTTTTCGGTATTGAATCAAGATCCATTCTTATTCAATACCTCAGTTATGAATAATATTCGACTAGGTAACGAACACGCTACTGAAGAACAAGTCAAAGAAGCCATTCAACGAGTCGGCATGAAAGAAACAATCGAAAAACTTCCACAAAAGTATGACACTTTGGTTGAGGAATCAGGTCAGCGTTTCTCTGGTGGAGAGAAACAACGTCTATCCTTAGCTCGTATTCTCTTGCAAGACACTCCAATCGTCTTGTTAGACGAACCAACAGTTGGTTTAGATCCAATTACAGAGAACAAACTCTTAGAGACGCTATTTGACGTTTTAAGCGACAAAACTATAATTTGGGTAACTCACCATCTACATAGCATTAATCACGCTGATAAAGTCATTTTCTTGTCAGATTCACAAATTGAGATGCAAGGTAATCCGGTTGAATTATATAAAACAAATAAACATTTCCAAGAACTATACAAAATGGATCAAGGTAAATAAAAAAGACGTCTAAGACGTCTTTTTTTTATTTACCTCTTTTTAGCATTTGCTTGGTTATATTAATTAGAATTTTTTTTGCTTCATTATCCGGCAATGTTTTAATACGATCTAAAGCACGAATTGTATAATGATCAGCTATTTTCTTTGTTTCAACAAGACCATTATTTTGTTCGATTAATTCAACAGCTCGTTTCTTTTGTTCGTTGTTTAATACTTCTTCTTCTAATAGCTCTCGTAATTCACCTGAATCATTTTTTAAAGCGAGAATTATTGGCAGTGAATATATCTTATTGGACAAATCTTCTAACACAGGTTTTCCTGTTTTTTTAGATGTGGAATAATCTAACAAATCATCAATAATCTGAAAAGCCATACCAATATCATGTCCAATATATTTTGCTTTTTTAATGATACTTTCATCAGCTTTTCCCATTACAGCACCGAATATAGCACTTAAAGAAAAAAGTTCAGCTGTCTTACCACTAATTTCACGAAGATACATCTTCACTGTTGCATCGGGATTATCATTAATTAGCATTTGATCGAGTTCACCCAGCAGAATCCTATGCATACTGCGGGAATTCATTAAAATATCTGTTCTATTTGGTGCGATTTGTGTTAATAGTTCAAAATAAATAGTAAATAACAAATCACCTGCATATATTGCGTTTCGCATTCCATACTTCGTATGGATAGTTTGCGCACCACGGCGTAATGGCGAGTTATCAATGACATCATCATGAATCAAAGTTGCTAAGTGTAAAATCTCTAACGTTGCCGAACCTTCAACTAGATCAACCTTAGAATCACCAAACTCACTGAATAAATAGAAAAAAGCCGGTCTAGTCATCTTACCACCAGCTTTAACTAAATCTGCTATTAAATCAGCTATTTCCTTGTTACGCACATCAACTTTAGACAAAACAAAGGCTTGAGTCTCTTCTAAACTTCGTCTTAATTTGGGATATGGTTGCCAAATGTTATTTACCACAGTTATAAAACCTCGTAAGTCTGTTATTATTTTAATAATAATATAAATAAATTATAAAGGGAAATTATGTTTATGCGTTTGCCAGTATTTTTAGAATTAATTGAAGTTCAATCTTTAACAGCCTCAATTTTACCAGTAATTCTTGGAAGTTTTTATTCTTATTTCCGTTATGGTCTAATTGACTGGAAGAACTTCATTATTTTTTTAATAGCATCGGTACTTTTTCATATGGCAGTTAACGTGCATGATAACCTCCAAGATTATTTGAACGCCGACAAATCTGAAACCTTCAGAACTAAAACTAACGTAGTTGGTGTCAACAAACTAGATACAAAATTAGTCTTAACAATTAATATCATTTTGTTTTTAATTTCTACCGTTTTAGGAATAATTCTTGTTATTAATACTGGATGGCCATTATTAGCCTTAGGGGTCTTTTCATTTTTAATTGGTTATTTTTATGCGTCTGGCCCTTATCCAATCAACAGAACTCCTTTTGCAGAGCCGGTTTCCGGATTCACAATGGGATTTATTATCTTTTTAATTGCCGTTTATGTTAATACTTATCATTCATATTCTTTATCTTGGCAATTTGTTTGGCCTATTTTTATCTCATCTGGATTAACTATGTTTGCTATCTCGAATATGTTGCTTGCAAACACAATTTGTGATGAACAAGAAGATATTGAATTAGAGAGAAAAACATTAGTCTACTTCATTGGAAAACCTGCCGCATTAAAACTCCTAGCATTCAGTTATATCACCGGTTTTGCATTTTTAATCGTGGCTGTTATTTTGAATTTTATGCCAGCATCTCTATTATTAACTCTTTTAATAATTCCTCTTGTTTATAGGAATACCAAATTTATCTTCCATAATCAAAATAAGCGAACGGCTTTTCCCCGTATCGCTCAAAATTTAGGAGTTATTATGATTGCCCAAGTTCTTAGCTTTGCTATTGGACTACTCTTCAATTAATTGATCTTTTTGATTTGTAACTTTTCCTAATAAATCGTAAGTATCCATAGCAATCATTAATTCTTCATTAGTTGGAATAACAAATATATCAACAGGAGCATTGTCTGCGTTAACTTTGACTTCTTGACCTCGAACATTATTTTTTTCGGGGTCTATTTTTATGCCTAAGAACCCAAGTCTTTGACAAATTCTTTCACGCATTTCTACACCATTTTCACCAACTCCAGCGGTGAATACTAACGCATCAAGACCACCAAGTTCAGCAACGTAAGCTCCAACGTACTTAACTACACGATTAACAAAAATATCCAATGCTAATTGAGCTCTATCATTAGTATCTTCAATTTCTTCTAAATCACGCATATCATTTGAAACTCCTGAGATACCAAGTAAACCAGATTTCTTATTAAGAATATCTATGAATTCGTCAACATTATAGATATTAAGTTTTTTCATCATATACGGGATTAATGACACATCTATATCACCGCTACGTGTACTCATAGTAATTCCTGCTAGCGGAGTAAAGCCCATTGAAGTATCAATTGCTTGGCCGTTTTTAATTGCACTAATTGATGCACCACTTCCCAAATGCAATGTAATTACACGTTTTTGAGATTCTTCACTTAATAATTGCCCAGCTCTTTGACTTACAAAGCGATGGCTAGTTCCATGTGCACCATATTTTCTTACACCATATTTATCATAATATTTCTTATCTATGCTATATAAGTAGTTAACTTCACTCAATGTACTGAAAAATGATGAGTCAAATACCGCAACCTGAATTGCTTCTGGTAACAGTTTGCTAAATACATCAATATAGTACGCTTCAACTGGATTATGTAGTGGAGCATATTCACTAAGTCGTTTAATATCGTCTAATGAACTAGACGTGATGATTGAAGATTTTTTGAAAATTTCTCCTCCGGCCACAACACGATGACCAACGGCTTTTATATCTTCAAACTTATCAACAATTTTTAATTCTTTTAATCGAGTAAGTATCAAAGTTGCAGCAACTTCATTAGTTTCAATCGGTTCTTCTTGTTTGAATTTTTTACCATCACCAAATTTCGCAGTGAAAACAGCATTCTTTTTGCCCAATCGATCGATCATACCTTTAGCAATCAATTGTTTTTCCGGCATATTAAATAGCTGCCATTTCAAAGTGCTACTACCTGCATTAATTGAAATTATTTTTACCATCGTTATACTCCATATCATTCTTGATTGTTAGCGATTACATTATAACATTTTCTAATTTACTTTAATAAACAGTTTATTAATTTAGTTATTTTTTAAACACAAAAACCTGTGTAATCGGTGTTATTACAAGCTTTGACAGAGTTAATCCATAATGTTAGTATTTAGTTATTAGTTTGGTTCACATGGAGGGCCTTTATGAATTTTTTAAATAAATTCTTTGTCGACGAAAAGAATAGTGATAAACCTAGTAATATCACCGTTGACGAGAAAAATAATAACGAGGAAACACAAATTAAAATGAACAACAATAAACCAGAAGATAATCATGCAAATAGCATAGTTATTGAGAAAAAAATGACAGAGCTTGCTACTGAATACAGTAAATTACGTTCTTCATTAAAGTTCAGTCTTTTCTCAGAACGCGATACTCTTGTAACTGATAAAGAGAAGACAGAACAACATATAGCCGACTTAACCAACCGTCAATCTCAATACACTGAACAAAAAAACGAATTGTCTACTCAAGATGACTCTAATCTTAAAAATCAACTTGCTGGCGATAAGCAACAATTAGAAAACCAGATTGAATTAGCCGAGAAATATAAAGAACAAAATAACGGTGTAGAAGAAGAGTTACAACTTAATGAAGCAGCATTAACTAAAGTTAACTCATCTTTAGATAGTAATAAGCAAGCCGAAGATAGTCTTTCTGAAGAAATCAAGAATGAAACTGATTTGAAAAAAATGTACGCCTTAATGGATAACCAAAAAAAGGCCGTGGCTAACTTATATGAAGAACGCGAACAACTTAATCATCAACGTGATTCTTTATTATCTAAAAAAGCAGAATTGTCAGAAGAAAACGAACAATTACTTTCTAATATTAATGAGACTAATTCCACAGCATCACAAATTAAAGCTCAAATTTCTCAATTAGAACGTCAAATTCATGATAATTCACAAAAACGTACTCAAACAATCTCACAACTTACTGGACAATTATCAAACGTTGAAAATGAATTGATTGCAGCTAACAATCATTTAACAACTACGAATAAAAACATTAAAAACTTGGATAATAAGATTCAAACTACTTTCAACTCTAATCATTTGGTTCGTGATGTTGAATTTGACCAAGAAAAAACTTACGCTATTTTACAATCAAGTAATGATACAACAGGTAATCTAACCGGTGATATATATGACTTTGTTTCAGATAAATCTTCTAACAAGGTTCTCACTCTAACTAGTCAACCTTTTAATAACTTGTCTAACATTTCTGATGTAATTGATTTATATCATGATCTTCAACAAAGTTCTAAGCCAACTAACAAACGTGTCTCTATCCAAGACAAGGAAGGTTGGAAAACAGTCAAAGAAGAAGGCGTTACAAAAATATATGACGATAGCGACAAGTTACTTATGACTGTTTTCTTCGACAATCAATTAATTTCATCTATCAATTACTTCACTGACGACAAATTAAATAAAACTAATTTTTATAACAAAGATGGTATTCTTTCACTTACAAAGTTCTTCAATGATAAAGAATCTATCACTGAAGAAACTTACTATCGTACCGATGGTAGTACAGTTTTAACTAAACAGTTCGAAAGTGAACAATTAACATCTATTCAATTATTTGACGAAGATGGGTTACAAACTAATGTCTTCAGTAGCGAACTCCAATTAATCAAATGGTGGTTTGAAAACACCACTAAGCAATTCAAAAATATTGTTCTAATTGGGGATCCAACCGATGAAGTATTTAAGAATTTATCAAGTGATAAAGAATTAAATGCACAAACATTGGTATACTTGGACAACGTTCATAGCAATATCGGTCGTATCCGAGCTTTATTACACAGTAAACCTTTAATTTATGATATTTTAGTAACTAATCAAGATGACTTACAATCTATTGAAGATATTACTGATCGTGATATTAATGTTTCAGTTATAACTGAAACTGCTTATGAAAGTAACAGTGAAAAATTACCAAAAGCTTTAATTTAATTAATGAGGATACTTGTTGATTTAATCAATGTGTATCCTTTTTCAATATAGGAGGTACCATGGAAACACTTATTCCAATTATTATTATTTTGATCGCATCTCTACTTATTAGTCACATATTCAATAAGATTGGTGTTCCTGCAGTTCTAGGAATTCTAGTCTTAGGTGTCATATTAGGACCTGGTGTCACTAATATTATTAAACCAACACACTTAATCGAAGTCTTTGCCGAAATCGGTGTTATTTTACTGATGTTTATCGCCGGACTCGAAAGTGATCTTAAACTTTTAAAGAAATATTTCCGACCTAGCATGATTGTTGCTATTTTAGGGGTTGTTATACCGCTTGGTAGTGTATTTATTTTTAACTACTTCTTCGGTTTCTCATTAAAAGAGAACATTTTTGTTGCAATAGTTTTTGCCGCAACTTCCGTTTCAATTTCTGTTGAAGTTTTAAAGAGTTTAAATTATCTATCAACTATTGCAGCCACAACTATTTTAGGTGCTGCCGTTGCTGATGATATTATGGCTATCTTCCTACTAAGTGTAATGACTGGTAGCCTAACAGGAACATTATCCGTTACCGGAATGATTATCATGGTCTTATCTTGGGTAGTATTTTTCGTACTCTCATATTTTGCCATCGTCAAACTCATTCCATATTTAAATCATGTTGGATCTAAAATGATTGCTTCTCAATCTACCATTATTACCGCCTTATCAATTTGTTTCTTAATGGCTTTCTTAGCTGATTGGGTTCGTCTTGATGCTGTATTAGGCGCATTCTTAGCTGGTATTGCGTATTCGGAAGTTAAGAATAAAGAAGAGATTAATAACTCAATTCAAACTATTGGTTATTCAATTTTTATTCCTATTTTCTTCGTTAGTATCGGACTTAACATTTCATTTGATAGTCTAGGTAAAGATCTATTCTTAATTATTTCATTAACCGTTATCGGTATTTTAGGAAAACTATTAGGTTCTGGATTCGGTGCCAAACTATCAGGCTTTTCACTTGATGATTCATACATAATTGGTTCTGGAATGATCTCTCGTGGTGAAATGGCCCTAATTATCGCCCAAGCAGGCTTCTCAGCCAATTTAATGAGTAGAGAGTATTATTCTGCCATTATCTTTGCAGTTGTCTTAACGACGCTTCTAGCGCCTTTAATCTTACGTCATGCAATATTAAGAAAATCCAATCATAAATAAACCGTTTTCTTTTATGATTGTGATTTACCAAATCAAATGTATAATAGGCTTGTAGCCATTATTCACAATTATTTGGGAGGTTTTATATTTATGACTCATATTCTTATTTTAGGTGCTGGTTATGCTGGTATCAGAAGTGCTAAGAAACTTAGCAAACTAGTTCCTGGGGATACAACTATTGACTTAGTTGATAAAAACACAGATCACGTTGAAAAGATGTCTCTACACGAAATTGCTGCAGGTACATCAACGGTTAAATCAATGAGTTTTCCTATTAAAGATTCAATCAATACTGATAAGGTTAACTTCATTCAAGCAACTGTTACAAAAATTAACAAAGACGAAAAAACTGTTTCATTCTCAGATCATGAAGATATGTCTTACGACTATCTAATTATCGGTCTTGGTTTCCGTTCTGAAAACTTTGGTCTACCTGGTGCTGATGAATTCTCATTAGTACTTCAAGATATTCCAACAGCCGAAAAAATATTCGAAACTATTGAAAAAAATGTTGCTAACTACAAGACATCAAATGATCCAAAAGATTTAAACATTGTTGTCTGTGGTGCCGGTTTTACAGGTGTAGAAATTCTTGGAGAATTAATTGATTCAACTAAGAAACTACAAGAGAAATATGGTACACCAGAAATTAACGTTACATGTTTAGAAATGGCAACTCGTATCTTGCCAATGTTTGATGAAGAATTAGCTGATTATGCTGTTGAATACTTAAAGAAAAACAACATTAACCTAAAAACAGGATCAAAAATTAAAGAAATCCAAAAAGATGGTGTTCTTTATGATGATACTGAAGGTAATGAACATAAGGATGAAGCAAATACAATCATTTGGACAGTTGGTGTAAGTGGTAGTGATGTTATGACAGAATCTGGTTTCGATGTTAAGAGAAATCGTGCTGTTGTTACAGATTACTTAAATCTTGAATCTAACCCTGAAATCTACGTTCTCGGTGATGTATCAGCATCTATGGATCCTGAATCAAATCGCCCATACCCAACAACAGCTCAACTAGCTATTGCTCAAGCTGATGTTGCCGCTAAAAATATTGTTGCTTCAATCAAAAATACAAACCCTGAGAAATTTGTATACAAATCATTAGGTACTATTGCTTCTCTTGGTCAACATACTGGTATCGCTGATATGATTATCGGTGGTCGCCACTTCAAGACCAAAGGTGGTATGGCAGCTCACGCTAAGAACTTCTCAAAAGACAAGTCAATACTAGAAGTAAGTAATCTAAAAATTGCTCTTGCAAAAGGAAAATTATAATAAAAAAGCTTATCTTAAAAAGATAAGCTTTTTTTGTTGTCATTTCTTGACAAAAACATGTTTTTACTATAAATTGGACTATACCAAAAGAAAATTTATGGAGGCTTTACGATGAAAATTATAAAAGTAAAAGATGCCAATGAAGGTGGCCTAAAAGCATTTGAAATCTTCAAAGAAGCATTAAACAACGGAACTCAAGTTTTCGGTTTGGCTACTGGTTCTTCACCAATTACCTTATATCAAAATCTTGCCAAAAGTGATCTAGATTTTTCTGATAGAGTATCAGTAAACTTAGATGAATATGTTGGTCTAACAGCCGATAACGAACAAAGTTATCACTACTTTATGCAAAAAAATCTTTTCGATGCTAAGCCTTTCAAAAAGTCTTATGTTCCTGATGGTTCAAATCCAGATGCTAATAAAGCAACTTCAGACTACGATAAGATTATTGAAGAAAATCCTATCGGTCTTCAATTACTTGGCCTAGGTCGTAATGCCCACATTGGCTTCAATGAGCCAGGATCATCTTTTGATGCTCTTACATCAAAGGTTTCACTTACACAATCAACTATCGAAGCTAATACACGTTTCTTTGATAAAGAAGAAGATGTTCCCAAGTTTGCTTACTCAATGGGAATTGGCTCAATTTTGAAATCTAAAAAGATCTTATTAGTAGCTTATGGAGACGCAAAAGCTGAAGCAATTAGTAATATGGTTAATGGGCCTGTTACTGAAGATGTTCCAGCATCAGCATTACAAAACCATCCAGATGTAACAATTATTGTTGATGAAGCTGCTGCTGCAAAACTCTAATAACCGGTGATATTAAAGGACTAAATAAAAAAGGAAGCTCTTAATGAGCTTCCTTTTTTGCTATTCTTCCACGTTCAATATAAACACTTAATATTCCAATATCAGCTGGATTAACCCCACTAATGCGGCTTGCTTGTGCAACTGTTCGAGGATTTATTTTTTCTAATTTTTCAATGGCTTCAGTTGCTAAGTTAGTAACTTGACGATAATCAATATTTTCAGGAATCATTTTTGATTCCATTTTACGTAGATGTTCAATATTAGCTTTTTCCTTTCTAATATATCCTTCGTACTTAATGATAATTTCTACTTGTTCTTTTACTCGTCGATCTACATTAACAACACCGATGAACTTCTCAATATCACCGTAATGTACTTCTGGTCGTTTCAATAAGTCAGCAGCAAGAATTCCATCTTGTAGTGGTTTAAAGTTGTTCTCAACCATGAATGATTGTACATCATCATTTGGTTTTATCATTGTTTTGCTTAATCGATTAAATTCGTTTTCTATATCGTTTCGCTTGTTAACAAAAGCGTTATAACGTTCTTCATTTATCAATCCTAAGTCATGACCTTTTTCAGTTAAACGCATGTCAGCATTGTCATGTCTTAAGATTAAGCGGTACTCTGCGCGACTAGTCAACAAACGGTAAGGTTCATTAGTTCCCTTAGTAACCAAATCGTCTATTAAAACACCGATATAGGCATCATCACGACCTAAGATAAATGGATCTTTATCTTGGTTTTTCAATGCCGCATTAATTCCCGCTATCAATCCTTGTCCGGCTGCTTCCTCGTAACCAGATGTTCCATTCATTTGTCCAGCTGTAAATAAATTATCAATGATTTTTGTTTCAAGAGTAGATTTCAATTGCCATGGCTCAATAACATCATATTCAATGGCATAACCAGGTCTCATCATTTCAGCGTTCTCTAGTCCTTCAACAGAATGGATCATATCAAGCTGAACTTCTTCTGGCATTGATGTAGAAAAATCACCAACATAATATTCTTGTGTATTACGACCTTCTGGTTCTAAGAATATTTGGTGTCTTGGCTTATCAGCAAATCTAACTATTTTATCTTCAATAGAAGGGCAGTAACGTGGGCCAACTCCTTCTATGACGCCGGAAAACATAGGAGCACGATCTAAGTTATTTTGAATGATTTCATGAGTTTTTGCATTTGTATAAGTCATCCAACATGAGAGTTGTTCTTTTAATTTCAAATAATTCTCATCAGGTGTTTCAAATGAAAAATGATTAGGTTCTTCATCACCAGGTTGTTCTTCTGTCTTATCAAAATCAATCGTATGTTTATTGACACGTGGTGGAGTTCCCGTCTTAAAACGTGTTAATTTAAATCCTTGGTTTTCCAAATCTTCAGATAACTTAATTGAAGGAATCGAATTATTAGGACCTGAGGAGTACATTAATTCACCTATGATGATTTTCCCTCTAGAAGAAGTTCCAGCTGTTAAAACGACGCTTTTTGCACGATAACGAGCTCCTGTGTTAGTAACTACACCAACACATACTCCATCTTCAACAATTAACTCTTCAACAATTCCTTGTCTTAGTGTTAAGTTAGGTTGATTCTCTAAGGTATTTTTCATAACACTGTGATAAAGTTCCTTGTCTGCTTGCGCACGTAGAGCACGAACAGCAGGGCCTTTACCAGTATTTAACATTCTCATCTGAATATAGGTAGCATCAATTGCTTTACCCATTTGTCCGCCTAAGGCATCAATTTCTCGGACAACAATACCTTTTGCCGGTCCACCTAATGATGGGTTACAAGGCATAAAGGCAACCATATCTAGATTAATTGTAAGCAAGAGAGTTTTTTCACCCATGCGAGAAGCTGCTAATGCTGCTTCTGATCCAGCATGTCCTGCACCAACTACAATTACATCATAATTATTTGATTCGTATTCTTTCATTTTCTTACTTCCCTAAACAAAATTGGCTAAACAACTGTGTAATTAATTCATCAGGATAGCTCTCACCGGTGATTTCACCGAGTTTTTCCCAACAATTAGTCATGTCTATTTGAACTAAATCAATTGGCATTTCATTTTCAATCCCATTAATAACTTCATCTAATGAAACTCGTGCCTGACGCAGTAGTCCTGCTTGTCTGGCATTTGTTACTAGTACATCATTTCTACTATCTTCAATACCTAGCATAAATAACTTTTTAACAGCTTCTTTGATATCATCAATACCGTCATTAGTAATTGCTGACGTCGAAATCAACACGTCTGAACCGGTGATATAACTGGATAGTGATGCTTTATCAGTTTTTTCACTTAGGTCGTTTTTATTAATAATAATGATACGTTTCTTACTGCTTGTTAGCTCTAATAAGTCTGTATCTTCTTGTATAATTTCACGACTACCGTCAAGCACCAAAACGATTAAATCGGCGGTATCAATAGCATTCTTACTTCGATCAACACCAATTTTTTCGACTTTATCATCTGTTTCACGGATTCCGGCGGTATCTATCAATCGTAAAGGAATTCCATCAAGATTAACAAATTGTTCAATTACATCACGTGTAGTTCCGGCCACATCAGTAACAATAGCTCGATCTTCATCTAATAATGTATTTAAAATACTAGATTTTCCAACGTTAGGTTTTCCAACAATTGCTGTCGCTAATCCTTCACGAAGAATCTCACCGTTTTGTGATGTCTTTAGTAATCCGTTGATACTTGTTTTTACTTGCTTAGCTTTTTCTAACAACATTTTTGTCGTTAATTCATCCGTATCGTATTCTGGATAGTCGATGTTAACTTCAACATTAGCTAAAACATCTAAGATTTCTTGACGCAAATTTTTAATTAATTTTGATAAGTTACCTTCTAATTGATTAACTGCAACTTGCATTGCTTTATCTGTTTTTGCTCGAATTACATCCATTACAGACTCAGCTTGAGTTAAATCAATACGTCCATTTAAATAAGCGCGTTTTGTGAATTCTCCGGGTTCTGCAAGGCGAGCACCTTGTTCTATTAATAGCTGTAATACTTCATTAGTAGCTACAATTCCACCATGAGTATTAATCTCAACCACATCTTCCATAGTAAAGGTTCTAGGCGCACGCATTACACTAACCATAACTTCATCGATTGTTTTATCATCATCAATAATATGGCCGTAGTTGATTGTGTGACTATCTACTGTTGCTAAATTCTTACCTTTAAATATTTTATTAGCAATTTCAATACTTTGTTCTCCAGATAGACGCACAATTGAGATTGCTCCTTCACCTGGTGGTGTTGAAACTGCCGCAATTGTATCGTAATCAGTTACCATACTCATAATTACTCCTTCTAATGTAATCCAATAAAAAAAGCGCAATTAAATCACAATAGACGTAATTGTCTACATAGATTCAAAGCACTTTCACCGCTTTTGTATATTTAATTAATTAGATAATAACCACTTATTGACTATTCGTCAATTATTTCTTCTTAAAAGCTTTCTTTTTAGCTTTACGAATAGCTTTTTGTTTCTCTTTTTCTGCCTCTTCTTTTTCACGTTGTTCACGACGGAATTTGAAGGGGTTTTGTAAAATCAAAGTTTGTAACACTTGGAATGCATTTGTAACAACCCAATAAATTGTGATTGCACTTGCAAATGTCAATGCCGGGAAGAATATTATTAATGGCATTGTAAACATCATAATCTTAGTAATACCCGTTTGATTTGGTTGAGAAATACTTGAAATATAAGTACTCAACAATGTAAATAGGGCAGCTAAGATAGCCATAATGTAATATGGATCTGGCTTACCAAGTTGCATCCACAAGAAACTACCTGTACGCAATTCTTGTGTCTTGAAAATTGCTTGATACAAAGCAAACATAACTGGTAATTGAATTAACATTGGCAATAAGCTAGCAAATGGATTGATCCCAGCATCTGAATATAATTTTTGTTGTTCTTCAGACATTTTTTGACGAGATTCCATATCCTTGCCAGGATATTTCTTTTGTAATTCTTTAATTTGAGGTTGTAGAGCTTGTTGTTTGTTCATACTTTTAATTTGATAGTAATTCAAAGGAAGTAAAACAATTCTAATAATTATAGTGAACAAGACAATTGCCCAACCATAACTATTACCAACTAGACTAGCTAACCAAAGGATAAATCTTGAAAAACTATAAACAACATAGTGACTCCAAAATCCTGGAGTAGAACTAGTAATTGGTTCATTGTAATAGTTTTGTGAACAACCAGTTAAAACAACCATAAATACTAGTAATAATCCCAGTAGTAACCATTTATTCTTCTTAATATTTTTCACTTTTCAAACCAATCCTTACTCAGTTTCTTCTATTATCTTACCTAATTTGAGAACATGTTGGATATTTTTTTTAGTTTCAAACATATCTAAGTCGATAGAAGGCTTTCTCGCAATTATCAAAAAATCTACTTCGGCTGGTATCTGTTCTTTCAATTCAAACAAAGATTGTCGAACATATCTTTTAATTCGATTTCTTTTGTTAGCTCTTAAAGCAACTTTTTTACCAACTGAAAGTCCCACTCGAAAATGCTTTTGTCCTGGTTTTTCCAATTGATAAAGTACAAAGTTCTTATTGGCTACTGAATTTCCACCGAAGAAAACTTTTTGAAATTCATCTTCTTTTTTAATTCGGTAACTTTTTTTCATTAAATAATCACCATACTCAAAATGAAATTATAAAAAAAGACCACTGATTATCAGTAGTCTATGCTGATAGAACTTTTCTACCTTTTTTACGGCGACGTGCTAAAACTTTACGACCGTTGCTAGTACTCATTCTTTTCATGAAGCCATGTACACGTTCACGATGGCGTTTCTTTGGTTGGAATGTTCTTTTAGTTTTCATCTGTTTGCCTCCATTACCTATTTATCTTTTAATAATTAATTGTTACGTAAATTAATCTCTAAGACAATTACTGATATATATTATCACGAAAGTAATCAAAGTTAAACAAAAATTTCAAAAAAATCAGCGTTGTATCAACAAGTTATTCACTTTTTAAAAGTAACTTCTGTGCATAACTTTTCATTTGATCAATATTTTTGAGAAGAATACACAATGTTATCCCCACCTTTTCCACAAAACAACAAGCTGTGAATTATTTTTTCCACACATAATGAATTATTGTGGATATCTATGTTAATTATTATTATTTCTAAGCTTTTTGTTCACTTATCCTTGTTAATATCTTTTCAAAAAATAAATTATCCACAGTATAAACACTCTTTTTTCTTTATTTATTCACCTACCTGTGTTTTTTGTTAATAATTATTTCTGAAATCTGTGGAAAACCTTTTTACTGAATGCTAGAATAAAGAGTACTTATTGCTACAAATCTTAATATTCTCTTAAACAATTCGGAGGAACCTTGTGCAAGATAATCAAAATATTGACTTAAATGAGTTTTGGTCTTTTATAGAAGAAAAACTTAAATCTACATTTGAAGCTGTTAGTTACGATACTTGGGTAAAGTCTGCTAAGCCTGTAGCTCTTGAAGATAATCGTATTATCATCGAAGTTAACAATGCTGTTGCTCAAAATTATTGGGAAAAAAATATTGCTCAAAAAGTTGTTGAAGTCGCTTTTGAACATTACTCAACAGACATAACTCCAGTAATTAAACTCGAGTCGGAAGTAATTCCAGCTACTCAAACAAATGATAATTCTCCAAATATTTCTGACCGAAAACCTGCGGCTCTTAATAATAAATACACATTTGAAAAATTTGTTACTGGATCTGGAAACCAAATGGCACATGCTGCTGCATTAGTTGTTTCTGAAGAACCAGGAGTTTTATATAATCCGTTATTCATCTATGGTGGCGTTGGTTTAGGTAAAACCCATTTGATGCAAGCTATCGGTCATCAATTGCTCAAAAAAAATCCAGATGCAAATGTAAAATACGTAACTTCAGAAACATTTGCCAATGATTTCATCAGTTCTATTCAAAATCAAACACAAAATGAATTCAGAAATGCTTATCGAACCGTAGATCTATTGATGGTTGACGATATTCAATTCTTCGCTGATAAAGAAGGTACACAAGAAGAATTCTTCCATACTTTCAACGAACTCTTTAATAATAAGAAACAAATTGTTCTTACATCAGATCGTCTGCCAAATGATATACCTAAACTAGAAGAACGTTTGGTTTCTCGTTTCAAATGGGGACTTTCAGTTGACATTACGGCCCCTGATTTAGAAACTAGAATCGCAATCCTTCGCAACAAAGCTGATTACGAAAATCTAGAAATTCCTGACGAAACACTTTCTTATATTGCGGCTCAAATTGATAGTAATGTTCGTGAGCTTGAAGGGGCATTGGTTAGAGTTCAAGCTTACTCAGCAATGAATAAGTCTGATATCAATACCACTCTAGCTGCTGAAGCTATGAAAGGCTTGAAATTATCTAAAAAGAAAAAAGGTCTTACTATTAGTAGGATTCAAGATCGTGTTGCTAAATACTATAAGATTTCTGTTGAGGATATTAAGGGTAAAAAAAGAGTTCACTCTATTGTAATCCCAAGACAAATTGCAATGTATCTAGCAAGAGAACTCACAGAAAAGTCCTTACCTCAAATTGGTCAAGAATTTGGTGGCAAAGATCATACAACGGTTATGCATTCTTTTGAGAAGATAAATGAAGAGTTAAAAATCAACAATGATTTGCAACGAACAATTAACGACTTGAAGAATGATTTAAAAAACTAGTTGTGGATAAGAGTTCAGTTTTCCACTAGTTATCCACATTGGTTATTAACACCATTTTTTCTTTTTACCACTTGGCTTGGCCTACTTTTCAACAGAATTAACAGGGCCTACTACTATTACTAGGTTTTATTATTAATATATATATAAAGGAGTTTCCTTATGAAATTTTCAATTGATAAATCAAAATTTGTAAACAATATAAATACAGTCTTAAGAGCTATTAGTTCTAAAACAACTATTCCAATACTTTCAGGTATTTACTTAGATCTTAAATCTGAAGGATTAACAATTTCTGGTAGCGATGCTGATATTTCTATCACAACTTTCATTGATCAAAGTGATGCTGACAATAATCTAACAATTGAATCAACTGGTTCAATTGTTTTAACAGCTCGCTTCTTTAGTGAAATTATTAAAAAATTACCAGGTGATACATTATCAATTAATGTTTTAGATAATAAACAAACTATTATTTCTGCTGGTAAATCAGAATTTACAATTAACGGTATTGATGCAGTTAATTACCCACATTTACCTGAAGTTGCTACTGACAGTCAAATTACTCTATCAACAGAATTATTAAAAGAAGTTGTTAATCAAACAGTAATTGCGGTTTCTAATCAAGAAAGTCGTCCAATTCTTACAGGTGTTAACTTAAATATCAAAGAAGGTAACTTAAAAGCTGTTGCTACTGATAGTCATCGATTATCACAACGTAATGTTAAAATTGATAGTTCTAGTGACTATGATTTCATTATTCCAGGTAAGAGCTTGCTTGAATTAACTAGAACAATTAATGAAAATATCTCTGAAGTTAAAATGTCAATTTCAGAAAACCAAGTATTATTTAGTTTTGGTGATACATTATTTTACTCACGTTTACTAGAAGGAAATTATCCAGAAACAGATCGTTTAATTCCTGAAACATCTAATACGACAGTAACTTTTGATGCTTCTGCTTTATTAGCTTCGGTTGAACGTGCATCATTACTTTCACATGAAAGTCGTAATAATGTTATCCGTCTTCAAATTAGTTCAAACAATAATCTAATTACTATTTACGGTAATTCTCCAGAAGTTGGTACTGTTGAAGAAAATGTGCCATTTACAAATATTACTGGTGAAGATTTAGAAATTTCTTTCAATCCTGATTACTTAAAAGATTCACTTAAGGTGTTAGGCTCAACTGAAATTACTATGAAATTCACTTCACCATTACATCCATTTACAATCGAACCTCTAAATAATGATGAAGATTTCATTCAATTAATTACACCAGTTCGTACATACTAATTTAATTAAATAAAAAAAACTGCTGATTTCAGCAGTTTTTTTGTTTCTAAGTATATTTACCCCAAAATACTATTAATTGCCTTAAAAAGCTTATATGTCCCTTATAAGATTGTTTTTATAATTGAAAACGACTATAATATAAGAGAACGTTATTTACTATTTCGACCAAAAAAATGAGGTAAAAAATGCAAGAATTCGCACTTAATAAAGAATTTATTACGCTTGGTCAATTACTAAAAGAAGTTGGAGCTATTTCAACTGGTGGACAAGCAAAATATTTCTTACAAGAAAATGAAGTTTTTTTCAATGGTGAGCTCGAAAATCGTCGTGGAAAAAAAATCAGAGTTAACGATGAAGTGAAGGTTTTGGACAAAACAATTAAGATTGTTAGTCAATAATCATGTTCATCCAAAGTGTTGCTTTACATAATTTTCGTAATTACGAATCTTTACTTGTTGAGTTCTCACCAAATGTGAATGTTTTTATCGGAAAAAATGCGCAAGGAAAAACTAACTTGTTAGAAGCATTTTTTGTTTTAGCTTTGGCTAGAAGCCATCGAACTACTGACGATAAAGACTTAATTAGGTGGGATCAAGATTTTGCTAAAATCAACGCTAAAGTTGTTAAAGAATTGGGCAATGAAAAACTAGAATTAGTTGTTAGTAAAGCCGGTAAACGCGCTCGTATCAATAAACTAGAACAAAAGAAACTTTCTAATTATGTTGGTAATTTGAACATAGTTTTATTTGCTCCAGAAGATCTTAATTTGATCAAAGGTAACCCTACTCAAAGAAGACGATTCTTAGATATGGAAATAGGGCAGATTAGTCGAAGTTACTTAGCTAACTTCAGTCAGTTCAAGAAAATATTGCGTCAACGTAATAATTATTTGAAGCAACTTCAAAAAAGAAAAACGGATGACAAAATATATTTAGACGTATTGACTGAACAATTAGCAAAACTAGGCACAGAAATTATTGTTGAGCGACAAAGCTTTTTGAAAAAACTAGAAGCCTACATGCAAAAAGTTCATATAGGTCTTACTAATAATGAAGAAGCATTACGAATAACTTATTTAACAACTAGTTTTGATGATTCTTTAACAGAAAAGAATGATATTTATGAAAACCTAAAAGCTAATTATCAACAAAATTATGATAAGGAAATAAGAGCTGGGACAACATTATTTGGACCACAAAGAGATGATATTGCTTTTCTTATTAATAATCATAATGTAGCTGATTTTGGCTCACAAGGACAACAAAGAACGGTTGTTTTAAGTATCAAACTTGCGGAAGTTGAATTAATAAAAGGTGTAATTGGGGATTATCCAGTCTTATTACTAGATGATGTATTGTCTGAACTTGATGAAATTCGACAAACAAAGCTCTTAAAGGCAATTGAAGATAATATTCAAACTTTTATTACGACAACTAGCATTGAGGGAATTAATCGCGAAATAGTGAAAAATCCCAAAATTTATAACGTTGAAAATGGTCAAATTGTAAAAAAACTAGAAGAGGGAAGATAAAATGGCTGAAGATAAATCAAATATTTCTGATGAAGAATTAATTGAAGAAAAAGAAGAAAAAGCTAAAGAATATGATGCCAGTCAAATTCAAGTCCTAGAAGGACTTGAAGCTGTTCGTAAGCGTCCAGGTATGTACATTGGTACTACTGCTTCACAAGGACTACATCATTTAGTATGGGAAATTATCGATAATGGTATTGATGAAGCCTTAGCAGGTTTTGCTTCTAGAATTGATGTAGTAGTTGAAAAAGATAACAGTATAACTGTTACTGATGATGGTCGTGGTATTCCAGTTGATATCCAAGCAAAAACTGGTAAACCAGCTTTTGAAACTGTTTTTACTGTGCTTCATGCCGGTGGTAAATTCGGCGGTGGCGGTTATAAGGTTTCTGGTGGACTTCATGGGGTTGGGGCCTCAGTTGTTAATGCTTTATCTAAAACACTTGATGCCGTTGTTACTAAAGATGGAAAACAATATTACATTGATTTTGAATTAGGAAAAGTTAAGACACCAATGAAGGTTATTGGTGATGCTCCCGAACACGTACATGGTACTAAGGTGCATTTCGTTCCTGATGAAGATATCTTTACAGAAACAACTGTTTATGATGATAAAGTCTTAGTTACAAGAATTAGAGAATTAGCATTCTTAAATAAAGGTCTAAAGATTACCTTTAAAGATATGCGTCAAGAAAATCCAGAACTAACTGAATTCCACTATGAAGGTGGGATTAAGAGTTATGTTGAATTCATGAATGAGAACAAGGAAGTACTATTTCTTGAACCAATTTATGTTGAAGGACAACAAGACGGTATTAATGTTGAAGTAGCACTTCAATATACTAATGATTATCATTCAAATCTAATGACTTTTGCTAACAATATCCACACTTATGAAGGTGGAACACACGAATCAGGATTTAAGACTGCCTTAACTCGTGTAATCAATGACTATGCCAAAAAGAATTCAATTCTTAAAGGTGATGAGAAGTTGTCTGGTGATGATGTTCGTGAAGGAATGACTGCAGTTGTTTCTGTTAAACATCCTGATCCACAATTTGAAGGTCAAACTAAAACAAAACTTGGAAATTCTGATGCTCGTTCAGTAACTGATAAGACATTTAGTGATACTTTCATGCGTTTCATGATGGAAAATCCTACAGTTGCTAGACAAATTGTTGATAAGGGTAGCTTAGCTTCAAAAGCACGTTTAGCTGCTAAACGTGCTCGTGAAGTAACTCGTAAAAAATCAGGACTTGAAATTAGTAATTTACCTGGTAAATTGGCTGATAATTCAAGTAAAGATCCAGAAATTTCAGAATTATTCATCGTTGAGGGTGATTCCGCTGGAGGATCAGCTAAGTCTGGTCGTTCACGATTAACTCAAGCTATTTTGCCTATTCGAGGTAAGATTTTGAACGTTGAAAAAGCAAGTATGGATAAAATCCTCGCTAACGAAGAAATTCGTTCATTATTTACTGCTATGGGTACCGGTTTTGGTGAAGAGTTCAATGTTGAAAAAGCTCGTTACCACAAATTGATTCTAATGACCGATGCCGATGTCGATGGTGCTCATATCAGAACACTTCTATTGACACTTCTATACAGATATATGCGTCCAGTTGTAGAAGCGGGATATGTTTACGTTGCTAAACCACCTTTGTATCAAGTTCGCCAAGGTAAGATGATGAAATATATTGATTCTGATGAAGAACTTGATGAAGTTGTTGGTAGCTTACAACCGAGTCCTAAACCTGTAATTCAACGTTACAAAGGTCTTGGTGAAATGGACGCTGAACAATTATGGGAAACAACTATGGATCCAGAAAGACGTCGCTTAGATAGAGTTGAAATTAAAGACGCTGTTGAAGCTGACAAAGTATTTTCAATGTTAATGGGTGACAAAGTAGAACCAAGAAAAGAATTTATTGAAGAAAATGCTGTATTCGTAGCTAACTTGGACATATAGGAGGGGAATAGTAATGAGTGATGAATTAGATCAACGAATTAATACAATTGAATTATCAAAAACCATGCGTACCTCATTCTTGGACTATGCCATGAGTGTTATTGTTGCTCGTGCCTTGCCTGATGTTCGAGATGGTATGAAACCTGTTCATCGTCGTATTTTGTACGGAATGAATGAATTAGGTGTGACACCAGATAAACCTTATAAGAAATCAGCCCGTATTGTTGGTGATGTTATGGGTAAGTATCACCCCCACGGTGATAGTGCCATTTATGAATCAATGGTTCGTATGGCTCAAGATTTTAGTTACCGCTATCTACTTGTAGATGGTCATGGTAACTTCGGTTCAATTGATGGTGACCCTGCAGCTGCTATGCGTTATACCGAAGCTCGTATGAGTAAGATTACGCTAGAAATGTTACGAGACATCAACAAAGATACAATTGATTTCCAAGAAAACTATGATGGATCAGAACGTGAACCACGTGTGCTACCAGCAAGATTTCCTAATTTATTAGTTAATGGTGCTACAGGTATTGCTGTTGGTATGACGACTAATATTCCACCACATAATTTAAATGAAATTATCGATGCTATTCATATTTTGATGGATAATCCTGAAGCTACAACTGCTGACTTGATGAATGCAGTACCAGGACCAGACTTCCCAACGGGTGGTTTGGTTATGGGTAAATCAGGAATAAGAAAAGCCTACGAAACTGGAAAAGGTTCAATAATTTTACGTGCTAAAACAGAAGTGGAAACTTCAAAAACAGGACGTGAAAGAATTATTGTTACTGAACTTCCATATATGGTTAATAAAGCTCGTTTAGTTGAAAGAATTGCTGAATTAGCTCGTGACAAACGAGTTGAAGGAATTGTTGATCTAAATGATGAGTCAGACCGTGAAGGTATGCGCATTGTTATTGAAATTAGAAAAGATACAAGTGCAACGGTTGTTCTGAATAATCTATTCAAACAAACATCACTACAAACATCATTTGGGTTCAATATGGTAGCAATCGTGGAAGGTGCTCCTAAGTTACTTTCACTTAAAGATATGCTATTAAAATATATTGCCCATCAAGAAGAAGTTATTGAGCGTAGAACGAGATTTGATCTTAAAAAAGCTGAAGCTCGTGCTCATATCTTAGAAGGTTTAAGAATTGCCTTAGATCATATTGATGCCATTATCAAAGTGATTCGTGGTTCACAAACTTCAGAGATTGCTAAGAATTCTTTGATGGAACAATTCAAACTTTCTGATAAACAATCACAAGCTATTCTTGATATGCGTTTGGTTCGTTTGACAGGTCTTGAAAGAGACAAGGTTGAAGCTGAATATGATGAATTAGTTAAGAAAATTGCTGATTTGAAAGATATTTTGGCAAAACCAGAACGTATCGACAAAATCATTTATGAGGAACTTCTAGAAATCCAAGAAAAATTCGGTGACGAGAGACGTACTGAATTATTAGTTGGTGAAGTATTAAGTCTTGAAGATGAAGACCTAATTGAAGAAGAAAACATCTTAATTGTTCTTACTCATAATGGATATATTAAACGTCTATCTGCGGATGAGTTCAAAGTACAAAATCGTGGTGGTCGTGGTATTCAAGGAATGGGTATCCATGATGATGATTTCATTGAACATTTGATTTATACATCAACACATGATCAATTATTATTCTTTACCAACTCAGGTAAGGTTTATAAATCAAAAGGTTATGAGATACCAGAATATGGCCGTACAGCCAAAGGTATCCCAATCATTAACTTATTAGGTGTTGATTCTAATGAAAAAGTTCAGACTGTTATCAATATTCCTAAGGATTCTGATAATGATGAGAAATTCTTATTCTTTGTTACAGAACAAGGAACAGTTAAGAGAACTTCAGTTAACGAATTCCAAAATATTCGTACTAACGGATTGAGATCAATTACCTTAAAAGATGAAGATGAATTGAAAGATGTTTACCTAACAGATGGCAATCAAGTAATCTTTATTGGTACACACTTAGGATATGCAGTTACATTTAAAGAGACTGATGTCCGTGCTATGGGTAGAACTGCTTCAGGTGTCCGTGGTATTCGTCTAAGAGAAAACGATTATGTTATTGGATCGTCAATCTTGACTCCTGAATCAGAAGTATTGGTTATCTCTGAAAATGGATACGGTAAACGTACAAAAGCCTCTGAGTATCCTGTTAAGGGTCGTGGTGGTAAAGGTATCAAGACTGTGAATGTTACAGAAAAAAATGGTCCTCTTGCCGGATTAACTGTGGTAGAAGGTGATGAAGATATCATGCTTATTACTAATAAGGGTGTTATGATTCGATTCCATGCTAAGAACGTATCACAAACGGGACGTGCTACTTTAGGTGTTAGATTAATCAGAGTCGATGACGATGCTGTGGTATCTACAATGGCCAAAGTTGCAGCCGAAGAAGAACCAGAAGAAGTAGAAACAACAACTGAAACAGTTGAAAATGTTAATACATCAGAAGACGACAAATAATAGTTAAAAAATAATCATAAATGCGTAAATAGATATGTGTACTTAATTTAGTATCACGTGTCAGCGTATTTATGATTTTTTTGTAGAAAAAAAGTAAAAACTATGGTATCATTTTTTACTGTGAGTATTAGAACTTAAAGGTTCGTACTCCTTGTTCTTATTTAGTTAAGAACCATTAGACCAAGAGGAGGTGCCAAAATGGCAGCACATTACGAAATTACATATATCATTAAGACAGATCTTGATGATGCAGCTAAAACTGCAGTTGTTGATAAGTACGACAAGATTCTTAAAGACAACGGTGCTGAAATTATTGATTCAAAAGACTGGGAAAAACGTCACCTAGCTTACGATATCGCTAACTACAGTGAAGGTTTGTACCACATTGCAAACATCAACGCTGACGATACAAAAGCTACAAGTGAATTTGACCGTCTAGCTAAAATCGATGATTCAGTTCTTCGTCACATGATTGTTAAAATCGAAAAATAACACAATGTTTCACATGAAACATTTAACTAAGGAGGCAGATATTTATGATTAATAGAACAATATTAGTTGGTCGTCTGACACGTGACCCTGAACTAAGATATACTGCCAGTGGCGCAGCAGTTGGTAGTTTTACTATCGCTGTAAACCGTCAATTTACCAATGCCCAAGGTGAAAGGGAAGCAGACTTCATTAACTGTGTCATTTGGAGAAAAGCTGCAGAAAATTTTGCCAACTTTACTAAAAAAGGTTCATTAGTTGGAATTGATGGACGTTTGCAATCTAGATCTTATGATAACCAACAAGGTCAAAGAGTTTATGTTACTGAAGTAGTTGTCGATAACTTCTCATTACTTGAATCACGTTCAACAAGTGAGAACAGAACATCCTCAGCTCCTTCAGCACCAGCAAACAACACTAATAATTCTTTCAACAATAATAATGGACAAACAACACCAACAAGCAAGCCTGAAAATTCATTTGAACAAAAGACAGATCCATTTGCAGATAATAGTCAACCGATTGATATCTCTGATGATGATTTGCCATTTTAATTTCAGTGCTTCTATTATAGGAGGATAAACACATGGCTCAACAACAAAGACGTGGCGGTGGTGGACGTAGACGCCGTAAGGTAGACTACATCGCAGCTAACCACATTGATTACATCGACTACAAGAATACAGAATTACTACAAAGATTTATTTCTGAAAGTGGTAAGATCTTACCTCGTCGTGTAACAGGTACAAGTGCTAAGAACCAAAGAAAACTTACTACAGCTATCAAACGTGCTAGAATCATGGCACTATTGCCATTCGTTGCAGAAGGTTAATTATAAATATTAAAAAGGATTGTACATTTGTACAATCCTTTTTATATGCCATCAGATATATCAATTTATGTTAAAATTATAAAGTATATATAGGAAAAAATGGGGTCACTCATGAATAAATTTTTAGAAAAACATAATTTGAATTTACTGAGAAATTCACCGTCATTACTATGGTCAGTTATTATAATTTTTAGTATAACTGTGATTTCTGCCGTAATTGGATTATTTGTTAATAATTTAATAGGAGTTATTTTATCAGCTATTAGTTTCTTAATGGCTTTTGTTAGTGTCTACTTCTACTACCTTATGGAGAAGAGTATTAAACATATAGCTTCTGATATATCGTATCGTTTAAGTCGCGGTGAACAAGAAGCGGTTGTTAATATGCCTTTGGGAATTGCTTTATACGATAACTATGGAAAAATTCAATGGGTCAATCCAAGATTTCAAAGCTTCTTCGCTGATCAAGATTTAATTGATGTTAAATTAAAAGATCTAAGTGCAGATCTTGGCGAAATGACTAGTTCAGAAGACTTTGGCGATGTTGTAGAAATCAGTATTAATGATGAAGGGTATCAAGCTTTCGTTAATTCAGAATTAAAAGCAGTATATTTGTATAGTATTTCTAAATATAATAAAATTGCGAAGAATTTTGAAGCAACACGTATTTCAATTGGACAAATATTTATAGATAATTATGATGAAGTTACTCAAAATATGTCTGATCGTACTAGATCAAACTTAAATAACTTCGTTACTAATCAACTTACCAATTGGTCTAATAAATATAATTTCTATCTTAAGCGTTTGAGTGCAGACCGTTATTTCTTCATTTCATATATGAAAGATTTGAAGGCTGTAGAAGATAATGGATTTAGTATTCTAGATACGATTCGTGAAGAAACATTAAAACAAAACTCACCATTAACATTAAGTGTTGGTATTTCTTACGGTACTGATGACTTGATCGACTTAGCAAGACAAGCTCAAAGTAATCTAGATCTTGCATTGGGACGTGGTGGTGATCAAGTTGTTATTAAGTCTGAAGATGATAAAGCACGTTTCTTTGGTGGTAAATCTAATCCTCTTGAAAAACGTACTCGAGTTCGTGCACGTATGATAAGTCAGGCATTACAAGAAGTGCTTATTAATTCTGATAAAGTTTTTGTAATGGGACATCAACGATCAGATATGGATTCTTTTGGTGCTAGTTTAGGAATTCGTAAGATTGCTGAAATGAATGGTAAAGAATGTTCGATCGTTTTTAATGAATCTAATATTCATACCGACGTTAAGAGGTTGCGAGAGGAGCTACGAGAGGACAAAGAAATCGATAAGAGCATCATTAGTATTGAACAAGCTAATGAGCAGTTCGATGACAACAGTCTATTAATTCTTGTGGATCACTCAAAACAAAGTATGTCGATAAACCCTGATTTAATCGATAAAGCTAACGGTCGCATTGTATTGGTCGATCACCATCGTAGAGGAGAAGAGTTCCCTGCTAACATGATGCTTGCCTACATTGAACCATATGCTTCATCAACATGTGAATTAGTTACAGAAATGCTCGAGTATCAACCAAAAGAAAATACTAAGATAAGTAAAATAGAAGCAACAGCAATGCTTGCAGGTATTACTGTTGATACCAAGTCATTCTCATTAAGAACTGGTACAAGAACGTTTGATGCAGCTAGTTACTTACGTTCAATTGGGGCTAGTGAGCTTAAAGTTCAAGAGTTACTTAAAGAAAATATCGATGATTTCATTAAAAAGAATAAATTAATCGAATCTGTTGAAATGTTTAATGATAAGGTTGCAATTTGTGTTGCTGATGATGATATTTATGATTCAGTTATTGTTGCGCAAGCTGCAGATACATTGCTATCATTAAGTGATATTGAGGCTTCATTTGTTGTTGCTCGTCGTTCTGACAAGGTTGTCGGGATTTCTGCACGTAGTCTAGGATCAATTAATGTTCAAGTAACGATGGAGAAGATGGGTGGCGGTGGCCATTTATCAAATGCTGCTACTCAAATTGAGAGTGTTAATACAAAAGAAGTTGCAGAACAACTTAAAGAAATACTAAATAATTAGAAGTAGGAAGGTAATAAAATGAAGGTTATTTTCTTAGAAGATGTTAAAGGCAAAGGAAAAAAAGGCCAAGTTAAAGATGTTGCTGATGGATATGCACAAAACTTTTTAATCAAGAATGGTAAGGCCAAAGTGGCTAATTCACAGGCTATTAGTGAAGTTGCTGGTAAACAAAAAAAGGCAGCAAAGTTACAAGCTGAAGATTTACAAGAAGCTAAAGATCTAAAAGATAAAATTGAAGATGAAAAAACAATTGTTGAAATCAAGTCAAAAGCAGGTGATGACAGCAGATTGTTTGGCTCAATTCCTAGTAAACAAATCGCTGAATCATTGAAACAACAGTTTAATCTTGAAGTCGATAAAAGAAAGATTGAATTGAAAGAACCGATCCGTGTCTTGGGGTATACTAACGTTAAAGTGAAATTACATAATGATGTAATGGCTACAATTCGTGTGCATGTGATAACTGAGTAATAATAAAGAGGGAATACCTACTATGAGTAATGATTTTGGTAATAGAATGCCACCTAGTGACAAAGCTGCAGAACAGTCAGTCCTAGGTGCGATATTCTTGAGTTCTGGGGCGTTTATTGATGCTATTGAATATTTACTCCCGGAAGACTTCTATCAACGTGCTAATCAGCTTATATTCAAAGCTATGATGGTTTTGAATGAAAAAGATGAAGCAATTGATACAGTAACAATCGTTAATGAATTAAATAAGAATAATGAATTAGAAGATGTTGGTGGACCAAGTTACATTGCTGAATTAGCAGAAGCTGTACCTACAGCATCTAACGTGGCTTATTACGCCAAGATCGTTAAAAATAAGGCCATCTTACGTAATCTTATTCAAACAGCTTCAGACATTGTTACTGAAGGGTTTGATGAGAACGAAGACATTGATGCTATCTTAGAAAACGCGGAAAGAAACATTATGAATGTTTCTGAAGATGTTAAACAGGGTGGTTTCAAGAAGATTGCTGATGTTGTTGGTGAATCATTAACTGAAATTGAAGAATTAGCTAATAACAAATCTGAAGTTACTGGGTTATCAACAGGTTTCAAGGAATTAGATAAGATAACAACAGGACTACATGATGATGAGCTTGTTATTTTAGCTGCCCGTCCTGCTGTTGGTAAAACAGCATTTGCGTTAAATATCGTACAAAATGTTGCTACCAAGAGCAAAGGGACAGCTGCAGTATTTTCTTTAGAAATGAGTGCTGATCAATTAGTTAATCGTATGCTTTGCTCTGAAGGAAGCATTGACGCTAACCATTTGAGAACTGGTCAACTTGACGAGAATGAATGGAAGAATTTGATTGTAGCCATGGGGAGTTTATCAAAAACAGATGTTTATATTGATGATACCCCAGGTATTAAAATTGCTGAAATTCGTGCAAAATGTCGTCGTTTAGCTAAAGAAACAGGTAATTTAGATTTAATAATTATTGATTACCTTCAATTAATTGAAGGTACAGGCCAAGAGAATAGACAACAAGAGGTTTCAGCGATTTCTCGTTCTTTGAAACAACTTGCTAAAGAGCTACATGTTCCTGTTATTGCTCTTTCTCAACTATCTCGTGGAGTTGAACAAAGACAAGATAAAAGACCGGTTCTTTCTGATATCCGTGAATCTGGATCCATTGAGCAAGATGCTGATATTGTTGCTTTCTTATATCGTGATGATTATTACGATGATAAAGAAGGTGATGACGATGATGAGCCAGAACAATCTGGAAACCAAGATGTTGGTGAAGTTGAAGTTATCATTAGTAAGAACCGTTCAGGTCCTCGTGGAACAGTGAAGTTACTATTTGTTAAGTCTTATAACAAATTCTCAAACATAGCTACTTATGCGGAATAATTCGCATTTAAATAGCTTTTTTATTTTTAAATAAAATAATGTTCGGAAATATTGAGAAAAGTATTTATTCATGGTAAAGTTATTTCGGATATAAAGGAGGATTTTATGAGTTCAATTGTTATTGTAGGTAGTCAATGGGGAGACGAAGGAAAAGGTAAGATCACAGACTTTTTAGGTGAACAAGCTAATATTATTGCTCGTTACCAAGGTGGGGATAATGCTGGTCATACGCTTGAAGTAGAAGGGAAAGTGTATAAGTTACGTTTGATTCCCTCAGGAATACTTTATCAAGACAAAACAACCGTTATTGGAAATGGTGTTGTTATCAATCCGGAATCACTTGTAGTTGAATTGAAGAAATTAAAGGAGCAAGGAATTGATACTTCTAATTTGAAGATTTCAAACCGTGCCCATGTTATTTTCCCTTATCATATTAAGGAAGATGAATTACAAGAAGCCGCTAAAGGTGATGATAAGATTGGAACAACCAATCGTGGAATAGGTCCTGCTTACATGGACAAAGCTTCGCGTACTGGTATCAGAGTTGCTGAATTAATTAATCCTACTATTTTTAAAGAGAAATTAAGAATAGCTTTAGATAGAAAAAACAAAGAATTTATTGATCTATATCAAAGTCAACCGCTTGATTTTGATGAAATATATACTAAATACAGTGAATATGCTGCTTTGATTAAAGACATGGTAGTAGATACTTCAGTTGTTTTAAATGAAGCCATCGATAACAAAGAAAACGTATTATTTGAAGGTGCCCAAGGAATAATGTTGGATATTGACCAAGGGACATATCCATACGTTACATCTTCAAACCCTGCTGCCGGAGTATCAATTGGAGCTGGTGTTGGTCCCAATAAAATCGATCGAGTTGTCGGCGTAGTAAAAGCCTATACTTCTCGAGTTGGTGATGGACCATTCCCAACACAACTAGATGATGCTACCGGTGACTACATCAGAACGCGTGGTCATGAATACGGTACTGTTACAAAACGTCCACGTCGTGTAGGTTGGTTAGATACTGTTGTGTTACGTCATGCATTCCGTGTTTCAGGGGTTACTGATATTGCGCTTAATGTATTAGATGTCTTAACTGGTATCGATAGTATTAAAATATGTACTGCATATGAACTAGATGGAAAAGAAATAAACTATTATCCAGCTACTGTTGATGAATTAATTAAATGTAAACCTGTATATACTGAAGTCCCTGGTTGGACAGAAGATATTACTAATGTTAAAAATTACGAAGATTTACCAATAAACGCTAAGAAATACTTAGAAACACTAGAGAAACTTACTAATGCTCGAATCGCAACAGTGTCGGTGGGACCTAATCGTTCTCAAACATTATTGAAAGCAAATGTTTGGGATAATTAGTCGTTTCACGTGAAACTATATTACCCGGGAAATATATTATTATGATTTTTTAGCTTAATGTACTATTATTAAGTTATTAAAAAAATATAAGGGGTGTGAAGTATGGCTTTTGCAGATGAATTTGTGGAACGTAGGATGCTTAAATTTGCTTGTTATAAATGTGATCATCCGGCAATGTTAATTACCAAGAAAGAAGAACTTGAAGTAAATGAAGATGGTTCAAAGAAATATAAAGTTGAACTAGCTTGTCCAAGATGCAAAGCAACAGATGAATTCATCTTAAATGATGGAGCAGAAGATGTGGCTGGAATTGCATTGAATGCTAAAAAAGAACCAGATTTGAATAAAGTTATATAAAAAAAGAAGCAGAAATTATTCTGCTTCTTTTTTATTGCGTGTTTTATTAATCTCGGCACGAATAGATTGATATACTTCATCTGTTTTTTTGCCACTTCGAACAGCAATCATCATGAAGAGACTGTCAATAATACTCATTTGAGCAATTAATGCATGTAGGGCATCAACGCGGAAATTCTTTTCTTCTGAAATAGATAATAAAGTGAAAGTTGCATATTTAGTAATAGCGGAATTTCCAAAACTGGTGATCACAATCATTGGCACTGAATTATCATGTAATACTTTTGCTATTTCTAAAATATCTTTATTCTCGCCCGAGTGAGAAATGATAATTGCACAATCTCGTTCTTGAAGTCGAGTAGCCTGCATTAGTTGCATATGGTAGTCAGTTGCGTGAGTTACATTTGTAGCAGTTCTCAATAATTTGTGATAACCGTTTTGGGCTACAATTTCAGAAGCACCTAGACCGAATAGAGCGACAACATTTGAATTAATAATGCAGGAAACTGCTTGTTCAAGACTTTTTTCATCTAATAGGGCAATAGTAGAGTTAAGGGCCGCAATGTTTGCTGAAAAAGTTTTTTGAGCAATTTCTAGATATGAGTCATCTTTATCAATCCCATGATAGATAGGGAAATTAATCTTTCGATTCAATAACGCTAATTTCAATGATTGGAAGTTCTTAAGGTTCAAAATTTTTACAAAGCGAGAAATCGTTGCCGGAGAGACATCACAATCTTTGGCTAGACGTTGAATTGATAAATTCTCATCAAACTGATTATTTAATAAGAAATCTGCTATCTGTAAGTATTTACCGTTTAAGCTGTCGTAATATGACTTAATTAGGGAATCTATTTTTTCTACCATTATTCTGTCCATTCGTTAATTAGTATAGTTATATAGTACATGAAAAACTTTTTCCTGTAAACGCTTGCAATGTGAAAAACTTTTTCATATAATGTTTTTGTGCTTAAAAAGAATTATGCAAAGAGGAAATATTAATGAAAATAGCTATGATTGGTTTAGGCAAGATGGGTTTGAATCTTGTAGAGAATCTTTTAAGAAATAATAATGAAGTTGTTGCCTTCGACTTAAATAAGGAATCAGTTGCTAAAGCTGGACAATTAGGTGCTGCAACTGCAACTGATTTAGATGATGTATTGAATCAACTAGATACACCTAAGATTGTTTGGAGTATGTTACCTGCTGGCAAGCCAACTGATGAAACAATCAATACACTAGCTCAAAAAATGAGCTCAGGAGATATTTTGATTGATGGTGGTAATTCATTCTTCGAAGATTCACTTCGCCATAATGAAATATTGAAAGAAAAGAACATTAACTTCTTTGATGCTGGAACATCTGGTGGAATGAGTGGTGCTAACAAAGATGGGAACTTCATGATCGGTGGAGATTCTAAAGAAGTCTTTGATAAGTATCTTAAACCTGTATTTGAAGGAATTGCTCAAAAAGATGGGTACCTATATACAGGTAAGGCTGGTTCAGGTCATTACTTGAAGATGGTACATAATGGGATTGAATATGGAATGATGCAAGCTATTGCGGAAGGTTTCGATGTTCTAGAACACGGTCAATTCGATTATGATAATGAAGCTGTTGCTAAAGTTTGGAGTAATGGTTCAGTTATTCGCGGTTGGTTGATGGAATTAGCACAATCAGCATTTTCTAAAGATGCAAAACTTGATGAAATTAAAGGGGTTATGCATTCATCAGGTGAAGGTAAATGGACATTAGAAGAAGCGTTGAAATTACAGGTGCCAACACCAGTTATTTCAGCTTCAATTATGATGCGTTATCGCTCAATGGAAGATGATACTTTCACTGGTAAAGTGGTAGCTGCTTTGAGAAATGAATTCGGTGGACATGCCGTAGATAAGAAATAGTAGGAGATATTTGTAATGGAATACTTTATTGGGGCTGATATTGGTACTACAAGTACCAAAGCCGTTTTATATGATTTAAAAGGAAACGTACAAGCGTACGCTAATATTGGATATCCACTATATCAAGATACTCCTGATATGGCAGAAGAAGATCCTGAAGAAATTTTTAATGCCGTTACAGATGCATTATTCCAAATAATGCGTAAAGGTAACGTAAAGCCTGGGGAATTAAAAGGGGTTAGCTTCTCTTCAGCTATGCATAGTTTAATTTTGATGGATGAAAATGATCGTCCATTAACAAGAGTTATCACTTGGGCTGACAATAGAGCGGCTAAATATAGTGAAGAATTATTAGCTAGTGGCGTTGGACAAGAAATCTATTCTCATACAGGAACACCAATTCATCCAATGTCACCCTTATCAAAAATTATTTGGTTACGTAATGAACATAAAGACTTGTTTGATAAAACTAAGAAGTTCATAGATATTAAGACTTATATCTATTTCAGAATGTTCCAAGAATATAAGATGGAATATTCAATTGCTTCAGCAACAGGATTATTTAATATCTTTAATCTTGATTGGGATGAACAAGCACTTGAAGTTGCTGGTATTACAAGAGATCAGTTGCCTGATCTTGTAGAACCAACTGATCAGATTACTAATATGAACATGACAACTAGCAAAGTTACTAGCATTCCAATGGATACACCTTTTGTTTTTGGTGCTAGTGATGGAGTTCTTTCAAATCTTGGTGTTAATGCTATTGACCCTGGTGTTGTAGCAGTAACTATTGGTACATCTGGTGCGGTACGTGTGGTTGTCGACAAACCAATGGTTGATCCTAACGGTAAATTATTCTGTTATGCATTAACTAAGGACAAATGGGTTGTCGGTGGACCAGTTAATAATGGGGGAATTGTTTTCCGTTGGGTTCGTGATCAATTATTCGAACCAGAAAAAATCACTGCTGATCAAATGAAGATCTCTAGTTATGATTTATTGACGCAGATTGCTGGTACAATTCCAGCTGGTTCTGATGGATTATTATTCCATCCTTACTTAGGTGGCGAACGTGCACCAATTTGGGATGCTGACGCTCGTGGATCATTCTTTGGTCTTACTCGTCAACATACTAGAGCGCACATGGTTAGATCAGCTCTTGAAGGAATTGTGTATAACTTATATATGGTTATGCTATTGATTGAAGGAGTAGCTGGTAAGCCTAAGAGTATCCAAGCTACTGGTGGTTTTGCTCAATCAGAATTATGGCGTCAAATGTTAGCTGATGTATTCGAACAAGACGTTACTATTCCAGAGAGTTTTGAAAGCTCATGTTTAGGAGCTGCCGTTCTTGGAATGTATAGCTTAGGTTATATTGATGATTTATCAGAAGTTAAGAATATGATTGGTGTTACTAACGTTCACAAACCAAACGAAGATAATTTCGAAGTATATCGTGAATTATTACCAATTTGGATTAGACTTACTAAATCATTGGGGAGCCACTATAGTGATATTGCTGATTTTCAGCGTAAACATATTGGGAACAAAAAAGACTCGCAATAGCGAGTTTTTATAAGATATCATATGCAAGCGCTGACATAGCGCCGATGGGAGAATAAATATGGATTTATTAGTATTATTGTTGGGAATTATATTACTACTAGTTTTGATTATTAAATTCAAAATTAACACTTTTGTATCATTAGTTATTACTGCAATACTTGTCGGAATTGGTTTAGGAATGCCGCTACCTGATGTAGCAACCAGTGTTCAGGCAGGTATTGGTGGCCAATTGGGTGAACTTTCAATTGTATTTGGTTTTGGTGCTATGCTTGGTCGTTTAGTTGCCGATGCCGGTGGTGCTTACCGTATATCACATACTTTGATTGAAAAATTCGGGAAGAAACGTCTTCAAATGGCGATTGTTCTAGCTTCATTCATTATTGGTATTGCCTTGTTCTTTGAAGTAGGTATGGTTTTATTAGTACCAATCGTCTTTGCTATCGCAATGGAAGCCGGAGTTCCTATTTTGTATCTAGGTATTCCAATGGCTGCTGCTTTATCAGTAACTCACGGATTCTTACCTCCACATCCAGCACCAACAGCTATTACAGCTGCATTAGGTGCTAATGCTGGTCACGTATTGCTATACGGAATTATCGTAGCAATCCCTTCAGTTATTGTAGCTGGACCAATATTCACTCGTGTTGCGCGTAAATTGGTTCCTGACGCATTTAATCGTAAAGGTAATCTAAAAGCCTTAGGTAAACAAAAAGAGTTCAAACTTGAAGAAACACCTGGATTTGGTGTTAGTGTTTTAACATCACTATTCCCTGTAATTTTGATGGCAATTACAACTATTTATCAAATGTCATTCAACGGTGGAGCACTTCCAAAGAATCCATCAACTTTAGATAGTATTATTGCCTTCATCGGTACACCCGCTATTTCAATGACAATTTCATTATTTGTAGCTATGTATACAATGGGCTGGGCTCGTCGTATTCAAACACCAGAAATCATGAAGACTTTAGAAGATGCTATTAAATCTATTGCCATGTTACTACTAGTAATTGGTGGTGGTGGAGCATTCAAACAAATCTTGATTGATGGTGGAGTTGGTGATGCTGTTACTAAACTATTTAGTGGCGTAAGCATGTCTCCATTAATTCTAGGTTGGTTGATTGCAGTTGTTCTAAGAATTGCCTTAGGATCAGCCACAGTTGCTTCTCTTACAGCCGCTGGATTAGTATTACCACTTATGAAATCAGCTGGAGTAGATCCATCACTAATGGTGCTAGCAATTGGTGCCGGAAGTTTAGCCGCATCACACGTTAATGATGCTGGATTCTGGATGTTCAAAGAATACTTTGATCTTTCAGTTAAAGAAACATTATCAACTTGGACAGTATTAGAAACAATTATTTCCGTAGTTGGATTGGTTATTGTTTTAGCCTTGAGCTTGGTAGTGTAATAAATATTAGTCAATCAAAAAAGACCTCGCAATGCGAGGTCTTTTTATTATGTATTAAGCTGTTTTCTTTTGACGTCTTGCAATCATTGGAAGGATGAATCCTAACGCAATGAAGATAAGAGGTGTAGCAATATTCATGATAAGTTGGAACCACCATGTTGTTGGGTTAGCTGAGTAATCCATCTTAGGAACTGTTCCTAGAATACATGCAAAGGCAGTGAATAGGAAACACCAAAGACCAAACATGAATCCAACTTTAGGGTTCTTAACAAAAACATAATCAGACTTGAAGTTCTTAATTTGTTTTTGTAATAACATGTAAGCTGCAAATACCCATAGATAACGCATAGGCATAACAATTGAGTTAAGGTTCATTAACCATGTGTACAAGTCGTTCATTCCACCGATACCAAGAGCAGGAACGATGATAATGATTGATACAAGTAGAGCAGTTAATTTGTAACCATTAACGGCAACATCACGTGAGTTCTTAAATGATAGAGCTTTTGGAATGTAATTATCATCAGCATCGTTCAGGAAGATACGTAATGGAGCATCAATTGAAATAGCTAACGCAGCAGCACTTGTAAGAACGTTAGAGATAGCGAATAGCCAAACAAGTAAGTTACCAATGTGGAAATAGTTACCTAACATTTGGAAAGCTTCATAGGCACCATTAGCCATTAAATCAGTAGGAATGTTATTTGCATCAAATAAGATACCCATTGCAAATGATCCCATAATAGCTGAAATAGCAACCATGATTGCTAACATAATCATACCAAGAGGGAATTCTCTTGAAGGATTCTTAGTCTTGTTAACGTATGGTGATATTTTTTCAGCACCACCAACGGCGAAAACTAACATTGAAATTGTTGTGAAATAGTTAAAATTAAATTTCGGAATATATGTGCTAACTTGGTTCATGTTAGCTGTAGCAAAAGGTGTGTTTGTAATGAAAGGAGCAGTCACGCCTAATACGATGAAGAGCATTGACATGATGAACATACCAGTTCCTGCGATACTAGCAATTCTATTAAGAGTTGCAACACCACGAGAGGCCATCCAAACAAAGACAAGGAATAGTACTAAACTCAATCCTTGAACAATATATGAAGGAGTTTGGTTAACGAAATCACCATTGTTTTGGAATAACCAACTAAATCCGATCAGAATTGTTTGTGGTTTTTGTGCCAAGTAAGGAACGTGAACAATCCAATAAGTCCAAGCTGCAAAATAAGCTAGGCGACTTGTTGATAGACTCTTCATCCAAGATGAAACTCCACCATCAGCGTCTTGGAAAGTTGATCCCAATTGTCCAACCATCAAAGTATAAGGAATAAAATAAAATAGCATCATTAAGACCCAAGATACGATAACAACTAGCCCTTGTTGAGCAAAGTTGTTCATAACATTATTGAGTCCCCAAACAGCAGTAAAAGAAATTAACGCAATATTAAACCATCTCAGATTACGTGAACTTTCTGTATTCTCCATAAATAAATTTCTCCTTTATAAAATAACTCATTCATTATACAACATCGCAAGTGTGCAAAGAATAGATTTTAAGAATTTCATTAGAAAAAATTTAATTTATCGAGGTATAAGATTACTGGTATGATTAGTGAATACATAGATAAAAAGGGAATTTGTTATGAAAAATTTGTACATTAAGTATAAAGAATTAATTAATTATATTATTTTTGGAGTTGCTACAACGGCTGTTAATTACGTTGTTTACGCATTTTTTACAGTAGTTATGCCATTAAACTACCAAGTTGCAAATTTAATCGCGTGGTTTTTGTCTGTTGTTTTTGCATATCTCACTAATAAGTACTTTGTTTTTGCTTCGAAAAGCTGGGATCTATCGATTATTATCAAAGAAATCACAAGTTTTTTTGCTGCAAGAATCTTCTCATTAGGAGTAGAAGCCGTAATTCTATATATCGGAATTACTTTAATGGACGGTAATAGCTTAGTTGTGAAATTAATAGATAATGTAATAATTGTGATTATTAATTATGTATTCAGTAAGCTTTTTATTTTTAAAAAAGAGTAAACAAAAAGACGACTAGTTAGTCGACTTTTTTTATTTCTTAAGTAATTTTTCAGCGGCACCTGCAACTTCATTATCAGGCATTTCTGTGTATTTCTTCACTTCGTCGAGAGTTTTGAGAGTATCTTTATTATTGTTTTCCATGAAGTGATTCCACAAAGCGTCGCGAACAGGAGTAGTATCATCACTCCAATCAAAAACTTCGTTCATTTTCTTGTCTAAAGTTAGTGTCTTTTCTACATCAGTCATTGCTTAAATCCTCCATTTGAATTTTAATTTATGTACAATCTCAGTGTAGTTCTAATTAATGATTTTGTTAAATGAAACGTACTATTATAATATTAAGTAAGAATAGTGAATTATTATAAGGGAGATTAAATAATAAGGTTAATGATTTATGTGTTTGGATAGAAACATTAAGTGATAAAGAATTATTTGAACCCGAACAACGGAAGTGGGCAACCACAAAAGCGAAGTGGCCTTTATATAAGTGGATTCATATCAATACCGTAGCACCGTTTACAAATTTCAAAACTAAAATTCGTAAATGGAAAAAATTTGTATTGTGAGCTAGTTGTTTTGAAAAAAATACAATAAGAAAAGAGATAATTACATGTCACATATTACTTTTGTTTTAGGACTTATTCTAATAGCTATAACAACTATTTTGTTCTTTGTATTATATAAAGTTCGTAGTTCAAAAATTTGGTTATGGATTTCAGTTTTCTTTTTAGTTATTTTAATTGTTTATTTAATTCCCGGAATCATGTATTTAGCGTAATTGAGGGGGAGAATGATGAAAAAGATTAGTAGTTTGCAAGATTTAATAAGCACTGACGACGAAGAATTTGTCTTAACAGATAAGGCAGTAGATGCTTTATATGATAATTTTGAAGTGAATTTAGTTATTAAAAAGACCAATAAAAAAAGCGGACTCTTCAAACAATTTTTTACTGGAATGTTTTCATCCGTCAACGCAGAACCACTTAGTTCTATGGGAAGTATTAGTTATGATGATAGTAAAAGTATGCTCAAAGTAACTGGGACAAAAATAAAGAATGAAGTTAATGAAGAAATATTTAAAGTTCTAAGTTCAGGAGTTTTATATGAATTAAGTGATAAAACAATTTTGTTCAAAAAATAACCCTCGATATTGGATTAAATCCATATCGAGGGTTTATTTATATTAAATTGGAACTACGCCGTTGTCTTCACCAGGATTATCGCTACCGTCATCACCGGGAGTAGAACCTGTATCGTCGCCAGATCCAGTATCATTGTTTTCACCATTATTAGAACCTGAGTCAGTACCATTGCCAGTACCAGAATTGTCACCTGGGTTGTAAGTGTTCGAACCACCACCACTACCACTGTTTGAATTGTTAGAGGCTCCGTTTGAATAACCGTATCCACCACCATTACTATAAGAACCGGTATAACTTGAATCATTAGATGATGAAGCTTCGGTATTTGTTGTTTCTGTACCAGCATAATCACTATAGTAGTCGTTTGTGTCGTCTACTTTTAGATCATCTAATCGAGCTTGATATTTCTTTTCTAATTTAGTTATTTTTTTAATAAAAGCTTTAGTATCACCTTCATATACTACAGTCTTTTGACTTTTGACGGTACTAATTAAATCAGTAAGAGATTTTTTTGATTCTTCTACTTGTGAAATATCTAGCTTTTTAATTTCTTTTGTCTTCAAATTTAATTTAGAATAAACTTTTTTGTTTTCTTTAATAATAGGAGCACGAAGGCTTTTGATTTTATGATTATAAAAACTAATCACTTCATCGTAGGCATTCATCTTACTTCTATATGCAGACTTATCTTTGCTGAGATTTTTAATACGATCAATTCGTTCATCGGTCGTTAATTTGTCATCATTTTTGTATGTTTTATTAATTTTTGCAATTTCTTTTTTTACATCATCTTGTTTAACGTGTTCTTGGCGTTGTGCTTCTACTGTATTGGTATGATAATTATAGCCCGCAGTGTATGCCACAATGATAAGTGTAATAGTTAAAACAATGATGTTAAGTTTTTGTTTATTGGATTTCATTATTATTGGTTACTTTCTATTGATGTTTGATGTCATTATCATATAAGTATGTTTTTAATGCAAATGCACAAAAAAACCTCGACATAATTGTCGAGGTTTTTTATTTATATATCTAATACTCAGGTTGAATGATTTTAGATTACCATGTCCAGTTAGTAACTTCTGGTAGGTCATCACCAAATTCTCTGATGTACTTGTTATGTTCGTCAACTTTAGCTTCCATAGCGTCTGCAAAGTCAGATGCTTTGTCGCCCATTACTGAAACAGCAACGTCTTCGGCAATATGGAATCTGTCCATTTCGTTAAGAACACGCATATCAAATGGTGTAGTGATATCACCGTTTTCGCGGTAACCATGAACACTTAAGTTATGGTTGTCACGGTCGAAGAAGATATCTTTGATGAATCCTTCAAAGCCGTGGAATGCGAATAGTACTGGTTTGTCAGTTGTGAAGTATTTGTTGAATTCTTCATCTGATAGTCCACGAGGATCAACTTTTGGTGAACGTAGTTTCAATAGATCAACAACGTTGATGAATCTAATCTTAAGTTCAGGTAGTTGTTCTCTCAAGATCTTGATAGCTGCAAGTGATTCCAAGTTAGGTTCTGTACCAGCTGCTGCAATAACAACGTCTGGTTCACCTTCGTCAGATGCCCAATCAATAATCTTCAATCCATCTTTTACAAGGACTTTTGCTTCGTCCATTGAGTAGAATTGGTTTCTTGGGTGTTTTGATGTAACAACTAAGTTAATCTTGTTGAAGTCTGACAATACTTGAGGCATAACAGCTAACAATGAGTTAGTATCTGCTGGGAAGTATTGACGGATGAATTCAGGTTTCTTTTCAGCTAAGTGAGTGATGATACCTGGATCTTGGTGAGTGTAACCATTGTGATCTTGTTGGAAAGCTGTTGATGTAGCCATAATGTTAAGAGATGGGTAATCTTTTCTCCAGTTTTGTTCTACGGCTTTTCTCAACCACTTGAAGTGTTGTGTAAGCATTGAGTCAACAACGCGTAGGAATGATTCGTATGAAGCGAAGATTCCACGACGTCCTGTCAATGTATATCCTTCTAACCAACCTTCAGCTTGGTGTTCTGATAATTGTGAATCAAGAATACGACCGTTAGCTGCTAAGAATTGATCATTTGGTTCTTTAATTCCTTCTAACCATTGACGGTTTGTTTCTTCAAACATAGCGCCTAGACGGTTTGACATTGTTTCGTCAGGACCGAACATTCTGAAGTTAGTAGGGTTGTTTTTGATTGTATCACGTAGGTATTTACCTAATTCGATCATGTCTTGGGCCATCAATGTACCTGGACGATCAAATTTAAGTTCGTAACTAGTTTCATCTGGTAAGTCAAGAGCTTTAGGATCCACACCACCATTAGTGATAGGGTTCATTGACATACGTTTGTCACCCTTAGGTGCCATTTCAGCTAGTTCAGGGATCAATTTACCGTTTTCGTCGAATAATTCTTCTGGACGGTATGATTTCAACCATTCAACCAATTTGTCAACATGTTCCATGTGGTTTTGGTCTACAGGAATTGGCACTTGGTGAGCACGGAATGAGTTTTCAATAGGAACACCATCCCATTCCTTAGGACCGTTGTAACCCTTAGGAATACGAGCAATAACAACTGGCCAATGAGGCATTTCAACGTTGTCAGCACCTTTAGCACGTGCATCTTTTTGAATTGCTTGAATTTTTTCGATAGCTGCATCAAAAACTTCTGCCATTTTAGCATGGTAGTCAGCTTCTTTTGTAACGTCGAAGAACATTGGATCCCAACCCATACCTTCAAAGTATTGAGTCAATTCTTCGTCAGTTTTTCTTGAAAGAATTGTTGGGTTAGAAATCTTGAATCCGTTAAGATCAAGGATTGGAAGTACAGCACCATCAGTTACAGGGTTGATGAATGTGTTTGAGAACCATGAACCAGCCAATGGACCAGTTTCTGATTCACCATCACCAACAACAACTGCAGCGATTTGGTCTGGGTTATCAAAGATAGCACCAACACCGTGTGATAATGAGTAACCTAATTCTCCACCTTCGTGAATTGAACCAGGTGTTTCAGGAGCAGCATGAGAAGCGATACCACCTGGGAATGAGAATTGTTTGAACAATTTCTTCATACCTTCAACGTCTTGTGTTATTTCTGGGTAAAGTTCTGTATAACTACCATCAAGGTATGAGTTAGAAACCATAACTTGACCACCGTGACCAGGGCCTTCTACGTAGAACATGTTTAAATCGTATTTGTTGATTAAACGGTTCAAGTGAGCATAAATTAAGTTTTGACCTGAGATTGTTCCCCAGTGTCCAATTGGATGAACTTTAACGTCATCTTTAACAACTTCTCTAGTTAAAAGAGGGTTGTCTTTTAAATATAATTGACCAACTGAAACGTAATCTGTTGCACGCCAGTAAGCATCAACTTTTGCCAAATATTCTTTACTTGAATAATCTGTCATGAATGCACCTCGTTATTATTTTTGTTTACTAGCATATAATAAAAAAAATGGTCGACAAAGTCAACCATTTTGTAAATTGATACGTACCAATTTAGGAAACTGTTATGAATGTATCATATTTCATATATTTATAATGGACACGCATTGTTGATATTTCAAAGGGTGTACCGTTATTTAAGAAGAAAATACCAGACATAATTCCTACAGGTTCAACATCTTTAAGAGCTAGTTGAGCTTGATCATTTTCGTTAGAAGGTTCTGTAGAAATAGTTAAATAAGAATTAGTAACTTTTAAGTTTTTTTGTTCTTCCATATAATTAAAAATTGAATCTTTAGCAATATCACTATTTAAGTCAGGGAATAGTTTGATAGGAATATAACTTGTTTCAATTAGGAAAGGTTCGTCGTCTAAATAACGCAGACGTTCGATTTTGTATACGAAATCGTCATCTTTAAGGAATAGATCGCGTTTAGTAGTTTCGTCCGCTTTGATAACATCGAATGAAAGAACTTTGATGCTTTGTGTTTTTCCGGGGACGTTAAAACTATCAGTAATTCCCAAATTACTACCATTATATTTAAAGAAGTTATTGTTTTTTAAATATAGTGGATTTATGAAGGTACCTGAACCGCGTTTTTTGAAAATAATTCCTCGATGTGACAAAACACTAAGAGCACGTTTGATGGTACTACGACTTACATTGTATTGTTCACTAAGAGATCTTTCATCGGGTAGTTTCATTGTATCGGCGTATTTGCCATCATGAATTGCGTTTTTAAGTTCATTAATGATTTTTTGGTATGCCAAGTCTGTCATTATCATTCCTCATTATCTTTCTAATGATAAATCATACCAAAATCGGAAGAAATCGCAACTGAAATTTTTAATTGGTGCGTACCAAAGTTGATGGGTAACTATATTTTATAATCATCCGGATTAGCGCTTGCTGGACCGTATTCATCCATTTGAGAATCACGATAATCCCACCATTCTTCGCTATATCCAACAAATCCAGCTTCTGTCATGGCGTTATTCAAGATATCGTAATTGATTTGTTGTTCGGCGGTACGTCCTTTGTAAGAACGACTTGCTGTTTCGTTAAATTCATCGAATTTTGATTGCATAGGTAATTCATTACCTGCCATATCAGTTATGGTCAAATCAAAAGTTACCCCTTTTTGGTGACTGGAATTAGGATTTGGAGGTAATACGAAGTTAGGATCAGGGTAAACTTCAAAGAGCTTCTCTTGAGCGCTAACAGGTCGATAGGCGTCCCATATTTTAATACGATAACCTTGTTTCTTGAGAATAGATGCAGCAATACCAAGTTTTTTTACGGTCCCAGTTCGAGAAATTGCGGTAGTGAAATCGTAGATTTTTTTACCAGTAAAATTATTTTCTGTTGCATAACGCAAGTCGATAATAATATCAGGATCAACTTCTAAAACATTCATAAATTCAGATGATTTTGTCATTGGAATTCTCCTTTAGTGGTCTTTTGTCTCCAGTTTATCATGGGTTATAATTAATTCATATTAAACTAGTTTTTAGGAGAAATGAATGCGAGTAAGACCTTCTACAATTAATGACCACAAGCAAATGACGCAAGTATTAATTGAAGCCTTCTTTGAGTATCCAGTGTTCATTGCTTTTCTACCTGACAAAGAACATCGCCAAGATTTCTTGAGCGAATTATTTACGGCAAATATTAAAGTTTTTGAAAAAATCAACGGTAGCTATGTTGCTGAAGCAGACGATGGGTCTATTCAAGGAGTAATATTAGTAAAGGATGATAAACATAAAGAACCGGGAGTGATGAGTTACCTAATTAATTCAAAAAAGGGTATGTTTAAGCCTTCTAATATAAGAAGTTTAATAGATTTTTTTAGAATTATTGAAGAAATGGATGGCGAATTTATTTCCCAGGACATATCTTGGTATGTTGATTCGTTGGCTATTAAACCTTCATCTCAAGGGAAAGGTATTGGCTCATTATTGTTAGATGAACTAGATCAAATAGTTAAAAAACGAAAAGGTGGTCGGATTGTTCTTTCAACTAATACAGCTACTAACGCTAAGTTTTATGAAAAAAATGGTTATCAGCTAGTTAACCATTCTACAAAAAATACAAAATTTGAAACGTGGCATTTTGCAAAAGAAATCTAAAAAAGACAGCCGATTAATGGCTGTCTTTTTATTTATGTAATTTACTATTTTTGTAACCGTAACAAATATAAATAATTAAACCTAATAATAACCAGAGACCAAAAGCAATCCATGTAAATGTTTGTAGATTAAGCATTAGGTAGATACATAGTAAAAAGGATATTATAGGAACAATTGGGTAGCCTGGAGTTTTGAAGGCTGGGTTTAGATATTTAGTGTTTTCGCTGCGTCGTAAGGGAATTACACCAATGGATACGGCGGCAAAGCCTAACAATGCACCGATGTTAACTAGTTCAGTTAACTTATCTATTGGTAATAACCCGGCAACTAAACCGGCTAACAATCCAAAAATGATAGTACTATATGTTGGGACGTTATTTTTGTTGAGATTATTAAGTTTGTTAGGTAATAAACCATCGCGGCTTATAGCGAAGAACATTCTCGTTCCACCATATAAGATTACAATCAATGTGGTGGTCATTCCTAGAACCGCACAAAGAGAAATTAAACCAGCTGCCCAGTTTTGGTGAATTATGCGTAAGGCTAATGATACTGGATCGGCAACGTTAAGTTGAGTGTAATGAACAGCGCCAACAAGAACAAAAGCCATCAATGAATATAATAATGCCGAAATTAAGAGTGAAGAGATAATTCCTATCGGCATATCGCGTCCGGGGTTTTTTACTTCTTCACTGGCTGTTGAGATAATGTCAAAACCAATAAATGCGAAAAAGGCAACTGATGTTCCTTGACCTAGCCCTGAAGCACCAAAAGGTAATAGAGGAGTGAAGTTGCTAGGTTTGACGTAAAAAATAGCAACGACAATGAATAAAATAATGATGAATACTTTGATATAAACCATGATTTTATTAATAGTAACCGACTCTTTTAATCCCTGTAACAATAATATTGTCACTAAGAAAACAATAGTAAAGGCTAAAATATCAAAGCGTCCAGTAGTAGTGCCACCAGCACCGTAAGCTGATTGTAAGGCGGCTGGTAATTTAATTCCGAAACCACTTAAGAAATTCTGTAGATAAGCAGACCAACTAACAGCAACAGAAGATTCAGCAAATAGATACTCTGAAAAGATTGCCCAACCAACTATCCAAGCTGTTAGTTCACCAAAAACAGAGTAAACATAAGTATATGCACTACCTGATAATGGGATGGCTGATGAGAATTCTGAATAACAAAAAGCTACTAGTATACAAACAATAGCGGCCAATATATAAGTAAACATAACACCCGGACCAGCATTATTAGCAGCAATAATTCCCGGGGTAATGAAAATACCGGCACCAATGATAACACCAAGTCCCATGAAAATAAGATCTTTGGCGGATAAGGTTTTTTCTAATTGAATAGATGATTCGTCGAATTTGTTAGTTAAATCTTTTTTTGCGAATAATTGTCGTATCAAGATATTTCCTCAGCGAATTCTTTTATAATTTTTCTGTTTTCATATGTAATAGTAGATAAGATGATAGCTAATATAATAGCACTGAAGAATATAGCTTGGAAAGATAAATATCTTACTAAAGTTGCATTAATAATTACACCCATAAAAAAGGCGAGAATAATTTTAAAGGTACGGAAGCCGCGACGTAATAAAGTAGTATCTTTTTTTAGTATACCTTCTAGAATAAAATTACCCATTTTTTTGAAGTTACCGGTCATCATTACAGCGGTGAGCGGCATACCGTGTATTTTGTTGAATTCAGTGAATAGGATAGCAATGCAAAATGACATAAAAAGAGAAGTCAAAAGTAAAGGTACGCGATCCGCAAGTAAGCCGACTACTATTAATAGGAAGATATCAACACCAAGAACTAATTCTTGACGTGATATTCCGTGGTAGTTAGTGAACTTCATACTGGCATATTTAGTAATTGTTGTCCCAAAAATATATACCAAGATAGGAATGAAATAATTAACTACCATTGCCCATTTGAATTCTGCTAAGTTAATTCCCATCAAAATCAGATTACCAGTTTGCATACCGGCAAATACTTGACCGTGTGTTAGATAAGAATAAGCGTCAATACTGCCTGAAGCCATAGCAAGCAGTTCGGCAACAATTGTACGTTCGTGAATAGGTGAAGATGAGTTCATAATAAGTCTCCTAAGTTAACTAATAATCTAATTGTAATAACTCTTTATGAAAATTATCGACAATTTTTTTGATTTTTTCAGCATCATCGGTATTAAGAGAGTCTAAGTTGTAATTAATTAAGTCAGAATTACTGATTAGTTCTTGTATGTAATTATGCTTTGTTAATTCTAACTTATTAAGTTTTTTGAGAAAATAATTATTGATGGTTTTTAAAATTAAAGATGTTGAGCTACCAAAATTAACTTGATGTTCAATTAAGAAATCAGATAATTCAGATATATTATCATCAATAGTTGAATTGATAGCTAAGTTCATAATTTCTTCACGGACTCGTATTTGGTCTTGAATAGTTTCAATGGGTTGCGACTCTTCGTAGGATCGAAATCTAGATAAGGCATCAATTTTATTTAAGTAGTCAAAAAAAGTTGAAGATAATTGTTCATCTGTTTTTTCATGGATAACACTTATTAGTAAATCACGAATATAATCATTAAAATTTCCATATAAAATATAGTTAGCTTCGATATTCAGCTTGTCAGTAATTTTAGCGAGAGTTTTTTTGGAGGGAATTGATCGTCCTTTTTCCCATTCATTAATCGTGCTTTTGCCACTTACGCCAATTAAGTCAGCGAAATCTTGCATACTTAAATTATTATCCTTGCGGATTTGTGTAATTCGCTCTGAAATTTCTTTTTTATTTAAAGTCATATTTTATATCCTATAAACGCTGTTATATAAGGATTTTATCACTAAGTACAATAAAAGTACAGAACTAATAAATTGAGTATTTCCTGGGGAATATATTGCTAAATCATTAAAAACACCCCCATCCCGGGTGTGTTTTTGTTATGTATGATATCATTTATATATTATATTTATTTAAGGAGTTTTATACATGACAATTAAATTAGTTGCCATTGATATTGATGATACATTATTAAGTTCGGATCTTAAGATTCTGGAATCAACAAAGGTTAGCATTAAAAAAGCTATCAAAGAAGGAATTAAGGTTGTTCTATGTACCGGACGTCCACTAGCTGGTGTGACTCCTTATCTTAATGAACTGGGAATCTCAGGTGATGATCAGTATGTTATCACTTTTAACGGAAGTGTGATTGAGACCGTTAGCGGACAAGTTATTGAACAACAAGGGCTAGATAATCAAACTTATCGTGAAGTTGATCAGTTCTCTAAAAACAATAAACTACCATACAATGTTTTAGATGATGACAGTGTTATTTATACAAGCAATCGTGACGTTGATGTTATTACTGTAATTCAGGCTTATGAAAACCTTGCGGGTATCATGATTCGTGAAGTTGATGAAATGCCAAGCAATTTTTCAATTGTTAAGGCAGTGTTCTGTGGGACACCAGAGCAACTTGATGATAATGAAGCAGCAGTTCGTAAAGAATTTGATGACAGATTCTATGTGGTTCGAGCTGCTCCCAACTTCTTAGAAGTAATGCATAAGAATGTTAATAAAGGAAATGCAGTTAAACATTTGGCAAACAAATTAAACATTCAACCTGATGAAATCATGGCTATTGGTGATCAAAGAAATGATTTACCTATGTTCGAGTTTGCTGGCACTGCAGTTTCCATGGGCAACGGTTCAGACGTTGCTAAAAAAGCGGCAGATTTTGTCACACATTCTAACGATGAAGATGGCATAGCTCACGCCTTTGATAAATTCATTTTTGGATAAAATAAAAAAGACCTCAAATCGAGGTCTTTTTTAGTTCATAATATTAAACAGTTGTTGACGAAATTCTGGCCCATAAGTAACCGCGCCAACGGGAATTTCAAAGTCGAGGGCTTCATTAATTTTAGTGGTCCAAGTGGGGCCAAAACCGCCACACAATTCAATAAATTGCACACCTTCATTACGTAACTTCTTCGCAGTTTCAATAATAGTGCCATCAGTCTTAGCTTTTGGGTCAAATCCAATCGTGATGAATTCACAGTTACCAGCTATATTACGATTAATGACCGTGTTATTCTCGGGTGAGAAGTCAGGTGAAAAATACAAAAAAGCCCATTTGTGCAAATTTTCTAATGCCATAATATCATCTCCTAATCTAGTTGAGTATACAAAAGAGTTGGTGGTTTACCTATTGAACTGCTCAAAAAAAGACCTCTAATCGAGGTCTTTTTATTATGCTTTGACAGCATCTGATTTATTAAATTTAGCCATAATTTCTTTTCCGAAAAGAGCTATGAAGAATACTGCACAGAATAATATGAGAATTATGCTATTAATAATCATTTGTGTTCCGTTACCATTAACAGCTTGTTCTAATCCGCTAATCGAGTAAGTACCTGGCAAGAAGATTGCTAAGGTTCTGTAAAATGCTGAAAGCATTTCGTTAGGGAATAAACCGCCAGTAATAATGATTTGTAAGAACAATAAAGTTAGAGCAAATAATAATCCCATTGTTCCAAATAGTTTGTCTAATGCAAGACATGCAAGAGTAAATGCCGCACTTGTTAATAAACTAATTACTACAAAATTGAAAAGTTGAGCAATGTTCAATCCGAAAATCTTCGCAAAGATATCAATTAAGATTGATTGAGCAATAATTACTCCACTCACAACTAGAACTTTTTGTTTAAGTCCAGATTCTGATAATCCGTTTGTATAACGGAAGAGAGAGATTTGAGTTAACATAGCACCAACAAAGAATACTAAAGTAAGAACTAATGGAGCAAACGTATTGATTAAATTACCTGAAGATTTTTGAACTGAAAGTGTTTGATCAGTAACGGGTGTAACGAAGTGATTGACGTTAGCTTTACCTGTTGAAAGACCGCTAACTTGTTTGCTACCATCTTTTAATTTGACGTTTAGCAAGCTAATTCCATCTCCAGCTTGGCCAAGACCAGAAGTTAATTGATCTGATCCATCTGCTAATTTTCCAGCTCCATCATTAAGTTGAGTAATACCAGAAACTAATGTAGGAGCACTATTATTCAATGTTGTTAGTCCAGAAACAAGTCCTTGTTTGTTCTTTGTTCCTTTGATACCAGCTTGAACTTGTACTAATCCATCATGAATCATAGATGTAGCTTGAATTCCACCCATTGTATCAGTAGTAGAACCTTGTTGTTTCAATCCAGCATTAACTTCATTCAATCCGGCAGTTAAAGTGTCAATAGCTTGTTTAGCACCATTAAGAGCAAGTGGAGCTTGATCTGTAGCAGCCATTTGATTAATACCAGCTTTTAACTTGGCCATATTATCTTGGGTAAATGTTAACTGCTTAGTGATATCACCTTTTAATAAATCACCTGAAGCCGTTAACTCTTGTCCCATTGCAGTTAAGTTGTCGTTAACAGGCAACATATCATCGTTACCTGTTGTTGTTAATTGTTGAGTAACTTTAGTTGAATAAGCATTGATTTTTAACCCGAAAAGCATATGAGATTTCAAGAATTCTTTAAAGTCAGGGTCATTAATCATATATTCGTGCATAGCTGTTAATTGGCTAACAACACTGTCGGGATTGCTTGCGTCGTAAACACGAGCTTTAACATCTAAAAGTTTGTTACCAGTATCTTGCAATAAATCACCGGTAGTTTGGATATGGCCACCTAGAGTCGTCATATCTGAAGTGATAATTGCAGAATTGTCATTTTCGGGTGCATTGATTTGGGAATTCATTTCTTGAATACCTTCATTCAAGGCTGTTAATCCCGCTTGTAATCTGCTTAAATCAGCAGCATTACTATTTAGTTGACTATCAATTTGTTTAGATGCATCCGCTAGCTTGCTGTTAAGTAAGCCAGATCCAGAAGCAAGTTGATCGATTCCACTATCCAGTTGGTGAGCGCCGTCAGTTAATTGTTGAACACCACTTTGAAGTGGTGCGGCACCATCAGCAAGTTGTTGAGTACCATTTTTTAAAACATGCATGTTGTCAGAAATTTGTTTGCTTCCATCATTTAATTGACCTGAAGCATCATCAAGTTTTTGAACACCATCACTAGCTTGTTGAACACCATCACCTAATTGGCCTAAAGCAGATAAAGCAGCTTCATCATAGGCAATTTGAATACTTTTAATAACTTTACCTTTAAGTTGTTCGGTTACTTGAGAAGTAATCATACCAGCTAAGTAGTTATTCTTTTGTGAAGTAGCAACATTTAATGAACTAATCTTAGGATTTTTGTCTAAGGCAGTTGTAACATTCTTAGAGAAATCCTTTGGTAAAGTTATTTGCATTGCATAAGTACCGTTAGCAAGATTCTTCTTTGCGGTTTTGGCATCTACGAATTGCCATTTAACCTGTTTGTCTTTTGCTAAAGTTTGTTGTACTTCCTTACCAACGTTGACTGTTTTACCTTTGAATTTTGCAGGAACGTCTTTGTTAACGACCGCAATATTCATATTTTTAATATTCACATCTTGTTCGTACTTAATAAAATTAAACACAATCAGTAACAATAGTATGGGGATAATCACCAAAAAGGCGATGAAACCGACTAAATGAGTGCGGTTTTTGAATAAGTTCTGAAACATTTGAATACTCCTTTAAAAATTAGTTTAGGGCATAAACAAATATTATCTTAGTTCTGGAATTGGATAATGTCAAGAAAATGTCAGATTTTCTGAAAAATAATACGTAATTTGCATATTATTTAAATATATATTTATTTATAAAAATCCTTGTCAATAGGCAAAATATACCGTAATACCGGTTTTATATTTTTTATTAAAAAATATAAAAAATTCACTTTATATAATGATTTAGTGACAAAGGAGGAAATATGAAAAAATATATATTAGGAGTTATTGTAATGATAGGATTTTGGAATAGTTTAATAACGCCAAAGATTTCTGAAGGGGCTATTTATACGGGTAAACCAGAAATTAGCGATGCATATTATGCGCCTTTCAAAAATGATTTACGTTCATTTAGTAAAGACATGCAGTCAAAAAAGTTAAATATGGAGATATATGGATTCGTGATGTTGCGCCAGTAGTTACAGATCGTCTAGTGAAATTTGAGTATTCACCACAATACTTAAAAACAAGTCAAAGTCGTATGTTGAATGATGACTTTCTTGATTGGCTTGATAATAAAGGTTTTGAATATCGAGAAGTGAATTTAATTTTGGATGGTGGGAATTTTGTGTTTAATGGTAAAGATACTGCTATTATCACAAAACGGATCTTAGAAGATAATCCTGACTATACAAAAAGAGAAATTATTAGTAAGTTAAAAGAAGAATTGCATCTTAATAACATTATTTTAATTAATGAGGAGCTGGGAGATGTATTAGGACATGCTGACGGACAAGTGCATTTTATTCAAAGTAATATTTTGTTAATGAGTGATTTTATTGGGAAAGAAGAAGTCAAAAAGCAAATAAAAAAAACATCACCTTCAATTGAAATAGTAGAAATACCATCAAGTTATACAGAAGAAAATCAATATGATGAAGAAATACCGTCGGCTAAAGGCTTGTATGTAAATATCTTAGAAACAGCTGACGTTTTATACTTGCCGCAATATGGATTAAAAAATGATCAAAGAGTTTATGATATTGTCAGACAATATACTGATAAAAAAATTCAACTAGTGAATATGGATAAGATATCCACGATGGGTGGGTCGATTAATTGTTTAACATGGTATTGCCCCGAATATTTATTACCAGATTGAAATAATGATTTTTTCATACATTAAGCTATAATCATTTATGAGGTAGCATATGAAAAGAACTTATTTTATTATGGCCATTATCATGATGGTGTCGATTTCTATTATTGGGGCATTTGCAATCAATACAAAAAAGCCGCAAGAAACGACAATTTCAAAGGTTAAGAAGAATAAAACTCAAAAACTTAATTCACCGTTATTAATAGTGGTTAATAAAAAACATCCATTAACATCTGACTATAATCCATATCAAGGTGAGCTTCTAAATAACAATCCTAATGGTTCAGGACTTTTGCCAAAAGCTAATCAAGCAAAGGATAAAATTATTTCTGCAATGCAAAAAAAGGGTTTTGATATTGCTAATGAAATTTCAGGTTATCGTTCATACGATTATCAAAAACAAATATATGATGATTATGTTAATAAAGAGGGAAGTCAAAAAGCAGATACTTATTCTGCTCGTCCTGGATATTCAGATCATCAAACCGGATTGGCTTTTGACTTGTTAGGAACCAGTGGAGAATTACCTACGAATGACGAAATGTATTCTTGGTTAGAAAACAATGCGTATAAATACGGATTAATTATTAGATTCCCACGTAATAAGACTAAAATTACTGGTTACATGGGAGAAGAATGGCATTTGCGTTATATAGGTGTGAAATATGCTACAGAAATGCACACAAAGAATATAAAAACATTAGAAGAATTCACCAAAGTTTCGGGTGGAAACTATAATAAAGACATTAAAAATGACGTCTCTGCTTTAAATCAAAACAAATAAAAAACCAACCGTAAAAGGTTGGTTTTTTATTTGTTCTTCCAAATGTTTCCTATTATATTATCAATTATTCTTATACTTAGATCATTGATGTAAGGTCTTGGACTAGCGGTTGTTAGCCAGTTTTTACCTTCTGTTGGCACACCCCAGAAATAGAAATTATTGACGATATTATTATCTGCATCAATTAATTGACTAGTAGGTCGATTAAAATCTACCGCTCCACAAGAGAAAATCTCGCCATCTTCTTTTTTAAATTCCCAATTCTTAAGGTAATTGTTTTTTGATAAATTATTTAACAATTTACTATTAGTATCATTTAGTGAAACTTTAGGAATTCGTGCTTCGATTAGTACGTCTGCAGTATATTTAGCAGAGTTTTTTAATTTGCTTGTGACAACAAATCTTGAGTCGTCTGGTTTAACTGCCATTTCACCGGGAATAATTTCAATTATTCCGGTCTTCAATAAGGCGTGTAATTCTTTTAATCGAGAAGTAGGAGGTCCCATAGATAATAAATTATTGATTGAATTGAATTGCTTCAAGAATTTATCGACGTAGTCGTTTTTTGATAGTAATTCATTTTCAACAACATACCTTATATTAGCTCTGATATCACGTAAGACTTCTAATGCGCTAGTCAATGGACCAGTTTTTGTTCCCTTAACTGCTTCTTGGAAGTCGTTTTTTACGTAGTTTTGAATATACTCGTCAAAATTATCAGCTTTGTTAGCATCATCTGGATAAACAAAAGTATCCCAATTGATCAATTCAGTTGGCGAAATATCCAGGCTATTAACAGCTTCGTCAGGATTTTGTAAGAAGTTCAATTGGAAATATTCTTTATCTATTTGGTTTGAATAAGATGATTCAATAAGATGTGAATAATACACATAACTCATTTCGTTTTTAATCATTGACCAAAATTCTTCATAGCTAAGTGAACCTTTTTTGTATCGTCGTAAAGTCGGCATATTTAAAAAGTTAGGTAGATACTCTTCGCCAGGTGCTTTTTGTTTCATACCTTTGGAATGATTTGGTAGTCCATGTAGCGATCCAGCAATTATTTTTGGCTCGTTGCCGCTTGGAATGTAAGTTAATTCTCCGTTATCTTCCAAATTGAATTTACCACCACGTCCATAAGATAGACGTGCCATTAAATCAAAGAAGTTCAATCCTAACCCTTTAATTGCTACGGTGTTGTTTTTGGTAATTTGATCTAGATTAACTTCGTTGGCAAAATTTGGACGTACGTAGATTAACTTGTTTTCATTGGCAAAGTCTGAAAATTCAGATTCCAGTTTTGTCGGATTATTAAATAAGTTACCTAACGAAGCAATTACAATATCACTAATAATTTCTTTATCTGCAAATTGAATTTTGAATTCAGAGTCGGTTTTAATAACATCAATAACTTCTTCAGTAATTAAATTTACTGAAATATTTTCGTTAGTTCTTTTAAGTTGTTCAGCATAAAACCATTTAATATATGCACCGAATAAAGCTCGTGAAGTATAGCTGTTGGGAGTAATTTGCTTAACTTCATTCAAAAAACTTTGTGAATAATTATTTTCTTTTAAATAATCTGTCGCGTAGTTAATCGCCCATTGAGCAAGATTTGGCCCTAAATTAACGGGACCTTTCATATCGACGCTTTGGTCTGAAAATAAAGTTATATCTTGTGCAGCAGTGTTCATAATTAATTCGTAAGGTTGATCAATTGTCCAAACGCGACCACCCGCACCATATGGATCCAAAATGATGATTTCTATTTTCTCGTTTTGAGGATCAGAATTATTCCAAGAAATAATTCTTTCAAGAGCAAGCATTCCCCGTGGCCCAGCTCCAATTATAGTGATTCTCATAACATTCTCCAGTCAGCTTATTGATATATGTTTAGTATACCAATTAATGAAAAAATCTGGAGCTTAGTTTGTTGCAAAATATTAAAAGCGCAACTACACTCAAATTAGAAATCAAAATAAAGGAGATGCTTTGGTTATGGAATCAGTCTTTAGTGATGAACAAAAAGTGGAGCTTCTAGCCGATTTAGTAAAATTCAAATCAGTTAATGATGGTGAAGAACAAGTTGCGAATTATATTTCGCAACTATTTAAGAAACACAATATATCCACACAAGTAATGCCGGTAGCAAAAAATCGTGTGAATTTAATAGCTGAAGTTGGTAGCGGAAAACCAGTTATTGGTATTTCGGGGCATATGGATGTTGTTGATCCCGGAGATTTATCAAGATGGGATACAGATCCGTTTGTACTAACTGAAAAAGAAGGTAAGCTATTCGGCCGTGGTGCTACTGATATGAAGTCAGGACTTGCCGCATTTATTATTGCATTGATTGACATCAAAGAATTCAACTTGCTCAAATCTGGAACAATTCGCTTAATGGCTACTGTTGGTGAAGAAATAGGTGAACAAGGATCACAAACATTCTTTGAACAAAACACTATGGATGATGTAGATGCTTTAGTTATTGGTGAACCTTCAGGATATAACTTGGTGTATGCTCACAAAGGATCGATGGATATCAAATTAACTTCACAAGGCAAAGCTGCACATAGTTCGATGCCTGACTTAGGATATAATGCGATTGATCCGTTACTTAACATTTTAAGTGCAGCTAACAAACAATTCGGATCAACTGGTAAGAAGAGCCAATTACTTGGCAATTTAAGCTTCAATACTACTGTATTCAATGGCGGGAATCAGGTTAATTCAATTCCAGAAGAAGCAGTGGCTGAAATTAATGTTCGTACAATTCCTGAGTTTAATAATCACGAAGTAACCAAAATCATGCAAGAATTAGTCGATGATGAAAACAAAAAGGGTGCAAAAGTGGACATGGATGTTTACATGTCACTTAACTCGGTTCAACATAGTAAAGACAATAAATTAATAAATTCTGCAAAATCCATCGGAGAAAAATATTTCAAGAATGACATTCCTAAAATGGTATCTCCAGGAGTTACAGACGCATCTAATTTATTAAAGAATAAAGACGTAGAATTTCCATTTATTGTATTTGGCCCAGGTGAGCCAAATGTTTGTCATCAACCCAATGAATATGTAGAAAAACAAATGTATTTAGATTTCATTGATATCTATAAGCAACTACTAACAGAATATTAAAACAAAAAAAGACCTCGTTAGAGGTCTTTTTATTTTAATTTAGAACTGTTAGCGTATTTTTTTGATTTATCAGAATTCCATGAAGCGCCAGTCGTTTTGATAATTTGGCAAATTGCTGTTCACCCATAGTCAGTGCTTTAGTTGCTAGATCACTGGCTTCAATTAGGTTGGCAGCAATAATAGTTGCCTGTTTAAGAAGCGGTTGTTTGGAATCTGATGATTCAGATTTTAGACTTTCTGTAGCAATGGCACCATTTTGTAGATGGTAAGTATAGATATTATTCTTAACATTTTCGGGGTTCTCAATTGCTATATTCCAGATATAGTCTTGTCCTTTTGCAACGCCTGTTTGAATGTCACCACCACCATTAACCGCTGCGGCGATTAATGTTCTTCGATCAAGAAGTGGTCGAAGGAATTTTTCAAAAATATTTTTTATAAGATTAATATTTGATAGTGATTCATTGATAGCTAGATAACTGTTTAGTTTTGCTTTAAGAGTGATTGCATGAATCGTAGCTGCTTCATCGCTGTTAGAATTAGAGATAAGTTTTATGGTGTAAGGTATTTCTTTAACGTTAATAACTATAGTTTTTGTAATATATTTGCTCATAATTAAGCCTCCGTCTTGTTAATTGTATTTTGTAGTGAATCATCGAAGTTAGTTGTGTCTTTTGTGGAGCTAGCAACTAGTTGAATGTCTGTGTTATTTACTTCACTAGCTTTATAAAGCTTGAGTGGAGTAGATTGATTTGATTGTGTTGAACTAGTAAATGTATCAGCTGATACTTTTTGAACTTGAGTTAATAGGAAGCTATCAATCATCATTGAAGTTGTTAAACTAATTGTAAGAATTGATTTGGAGAATTTTTTCATTACAGGTACCTCTTTTCGATTGGTTAAGAGTATTTAATCAATAATTTACGAAATAAAAAGTATGTAAATGAGAATATTAAATGAAAGAATTTGAATTATTAGTTAAAATTATGAAGATTTCAGGTTGATTCAATAACACGGTCTTTTTTTAAGCTCTATTAAAGAAAAGTATGGACGAAAAAAAGCCGCTACATCAGAAAAATCTGATATAACAGCTTTTAAGGGTATACGTTTAAGGTATACCGAGGTTTGGCACCGAAGACTATGATACTTCAAATAGAAGAATATGTCTAATTAAAATATCCTATTTCATATGTTGTTGCAAATCTAATTATATTCTTGATATTAATAATGAATATATAATAGGAAGAAATTAAAATATTGATAATTTAATATATAAACAGAAAAACGAGTAATTCATAAGAATTATTCGTTTTTTGCTGTGTTTTGCTAAAATTCCAAAAACCTTTATTTGTATGTGTTTCGTCAAATAGTTCCGTAACTTAAGAACTCTTCTGATGATAAATTCAAGTTGTTAATGAGTAGTATTTACTTCGTTCAATATGAACAAAATATATTTTTCTTGGAGGAAGAAATGGCTAAAAAATTAAGCAAGACAGTCAAGATTGCCACTTATGGTGCAATGCTGGCTACATTGGGGACAACTGTCGTTACTCCTGTACAAGCTGCAACAAGCAGTAACACAGAAGTAAGCGTACAAAATGCAAGTTCTGATAAAGAAAATGCTGTTAAAAAATCAGGTGTTACAACAACTGATTCATCGGCAAATTCTAACTCAGAAACAAAGCAAGATTCAGTAGTTGCAAAACCAACTGACTTGAACCTAATCACATGGGGTAAAATGACATACTCTGGTGATGCTGATAAAGGTTTACACCTAGCAGACGGTGTTACAACCGGAACACTTGGATTCCAAACAGATATCCAATCAATCGCATCAATCGGTATTGCTGATAAGACATATTACCGCGTTAAACTTCCTGAAGAATTCCGCGAATTAGCAAAAACAGATGCCTTCCGTAGAGCTCTTTCAGGTCACTTCCGTGCATGGAACCTTGGTATTCCATGGGCTAACTATACATACAAATCAGAAGATATCCGTGTTGATACAGTAAATAACGAATTAATCTTTAATGACCCAGCACTTTCAGTTGTTATTGGATTATTCCCACACGTTACTCTTGATATGAGTGTTGATTTAGGTAAAGCCATTACTGAATCAGGTGTACGTATTGCTGACTCACACGATGGATACTACCATTTCCAAAGTGCTTTAGCTGGTAACAACAATGTTATTGACTGGACTCTAGGAAATAGAGATAGTCACGTTGATATTCCATTACAAAAAATGGATCCTGGTTACGGCGATACAGCTCCAGTAATCCAAACAGATGGTGTTAATACAACTGTTCCTATGAACTCAAACTTTGACGATGCTGCTGCATTGAAAGGTGTTAAAGCATGGGATAAAGAAGAAGGTTTCATTACTAACAAACTTAAAGTTGTAAGTAACCAAGTAAATACAAAACATGAAGGTTACTACCCTGTAACTTACTCAGTAACTGATTCAGTTGGTTTGAAGACAACAAAAACAATCAACTTCCACGTTACTAAAGAAGCTGCAAAAGATTACTCACTAGCACCAAACACATATCACTTGGGAGATGCAAATCTTAACGGTGTATATGGTAAAGATGTATATAAAGTAAGACTATTTGTTAACGGAAAAGTTGTTGCACAAGCTTCAACACATAACGGAACATTCACATTCAAGAATGCTAACAAATATGTAACAAGCAAGAACCAAAACGTTCAAGTTGTAGCAGTTGACAAAGCCTACAAAGAACAAAACAGAAAGAACGTTGTTATAACAGGTGACGATCCTTCAACAAACAAAGATTATTCATTGACACCTAACTCATATAAAATCGGTAACTCAACACTTACAGGTAAATATGGTAAAGATGTATACAAAGTACGTTTATTCGTAAACGGAAAAGTTGTTGCACAAGCTACTACAAATAACGGAACATTCACATTTAAGAATGCTAACAAATTTGTAACAAGCAAAAACCAAAAAGTTGAAGTTGTTGCTGTTGACCGTGCTTACAAAGAACAAAACAGAAAATCTGTTTCAGTTTCAGGTGACACAGTTAAAGATTATGCTCTAACAGCAAACACATATGCTCTAGGTTCATCAACATTGAACGGTACATATGGTAAAGATGTATACAAAGTACGTTTATTCGTTAACGGAAAAGTTGTTGCACAAGCAAGAACTAAGAATGGTTCATACACATTCTCAAACGTAAACAAATACGTTACTCAAAACAATGATCAAATCAAAGTTGTTGCAGTTAACACACAATATCAACAAGTTAACTCAATCAACGTAAACACAACTGGTAACATTGTTCACGATTACAAATTGACTGCTAAAGACTATGTTCTTGGTCAAAAGACAATGACTGGTACATACGGTAAAGATATTGCTCACGTACGTGTTGTAGTTAACGGTGAAGTTGTAAAACAAGCTGATAACAACAACGGTTCATGGACAGCCAAAGGACTTATCGGACTTATTAAAAAAGGCGACAAAGTTCAAGTAGTTGGTGTTGACTCACAATATAAACAAAGAGCTTCTGTAGACGTTAAAGTTAGTGAAACAAACCCTAACAACGACTACTCACTTACAGCTCCACAAATTTATAAAGTTGGTCAAAGCTCAATGTCAGGTACATACGGTAAAGATATTAAAGCTGTACGTCTTCTTCTAAATGGAGAACCTGTTAAGAATGCTTCATTAAACACAGCTAACCACACTTATGAATTAAAAGGTTTACAATACCTTAACATTCCAGCCGGTGCATATTTACAAGTTGTTGGTGTTGACAGTAACTACAATACTGTAGTTTCAAAAACAGTAACAGCCGTTGCTTAATCCGACTAATACTTTCGAATTCAATTAAGAATATAGGCGCATGAGTTTCATGTGCCTATGTTTTTACCAAGGGGTTAAAAAAAAATGCGTAAAATATTTTATTTTGTATTGAGTGTTCTTACTGTAGCAACGATTGCAGGATGTTCAAATGCTCAATCACAAAAAGCTTCTGATGATCAAGGACAGCTTAATGTGATGAAAAAAACCAAAGAGATTCAAATAACACCTGTTAAGATCTCAGATGATAGTGAAAAAGGCAAAAATAAAATTGTCAAAATCAAATACAGCATCAAGAATACTTCAAAAAAAGAAGTTGTAGTTGGTGCTAGTGATTTTATCATCAAATCAGGTGAATCATATTATTACATGGGCGAAGGAATTAATTTTGCTGAAACCATAAAACCTGGCAAGGAAACAACAGGCAATGGATATTATGAAATGCCCAAAGATCTAAACAAATTCACTTTAATTTATCATCCTGTCGACAGTAAGAGTGATTTAAGGTGGAACATTAAAATAAAAGAATGAAAATAACATATTTGCATCAATACTTTGCAACTAGAAAATCGATTACTTCTACACGTTCTTATGAAATCGCAAAATATTTAGTAAGTCAGGGACATGATGTAACGGTTATAACAACCGATGCATTTATCAAAGATGAACTAAATGAAATACCATATTCAAGAAAAGTTAGCTACAAAACAACCGAGGGAATCAAGGTAATTGCGCAACGAAACAAATATTCAAATCGCATGTCTTTTAGAAGAAGGATTCTATCATTTGTCAAATATATATTGTTTGCATATCACGAAGCCAAAAGTATTAAGCCAGATTTAGTTTTTTCCACATCTACACCGTTAACCATTGCGATTCCAACATTAATGTTATATAAATTCAAAAAACTTAAATATGTTTTTGAAGTTCGTGACTTGTGGCCGGAAGCTCCCAAGCAAATGGGAGTTATTAACAATAAGTTGATTTTATGGATAATGAAAAAACTTGAAAAAGCCGTATATGAAAATGCGGAACATATTATAAGCCTTTCTCCAGGGATGACTGAGGGAATAGAGAGCACGGGAATACCAGCGAGCAAAATCACGTTGGTACCAAATTTTTCGGATCTTGAACTATTCAGCTTAAAGAATATAGATGAGAAATTTGTTGAAGATATTAGACACAAATATCAATTAGATAACCAGTTTGTATTGGCACATATTGGTGCTATGGGCAAAGCAAATGGGTTGGATTATTTAGTAAAAGCTGCTTTGATTTTGCAGGAAAACAAAATCGATGATGTGGTCATTATGATAGCCGGTGACGGAATGGTAAAAATGGAATTGGAAAAATATTGCAACGATAATAACCTACAAAACGTGATATTTACCGGTTTTATTGCCAGAGAAAAAATTCCAAGTTTAACATCCATAGCCGATATTACGATGACCAGCTTTAAAAACCTACCAGTTTTAGCTACTAATTCACCCAATAAGTTCTTTGATTCATTAGCCGCTGGCAAACCAATTATTGTCAATTCAGCTGGTTGGACAAAAGATATTGTGGAAAAAAATCAGATTGGATACTATGTTGATCCAACAAAACCGAAGAAGTTAGCGGATCTTTTACAAGAATTACAATTTGAAAAAGACTATTTGAGTAAATTATCTCCGAAGATTAAACAGTTAGCGAAAAAAGAATATGCAGTTGAAAAAGAAGTGCAAAAAGTCGAAAACGTTCTAGTCGAAAGTTATCTAGGGAGCGATAACAATGGAAATTAGCGTTATAGGGACAGGATATGTGGGCTTAGTTACAGGAGTGTCATTAGCACAAATTGGACATACTGTAACTTGTGTCGACAACAATGAAGAAAAAATTACTAAGCTTAAACAATTCAAATCACCAATATATGAACCGGGAATAGAAGAATTAATTGAAGAAAACGTTGAACAGAATCGTTTAACTTTTAAGCTTGGTCAAGAAGTTGATTATTCACAATTTGATGCGATTTATTTAGCTGTCGGAACACCACAATCAGAAGATGGCACGGCAGACTTAACTTTTATTAATCAAGTGGTAATAGATATTAAGAATAAATGCCATCAAGATATGGTAATTGTTACAAAAAGCACAGTACCTGTTGGTACTAATGCTTCAATTGAACAAAAGTTGAATGAAGATTCAGATTACAAATTTACGGTTGTATCCAATCCGGAGTTCTTACGAGAAGGATCGGCTATCGAAGATGTTTTTCATCCTGAACGAATAATTCTTGGATCTGATGATGAAGCTGCATTAGATATGGTGGAAGAAATTAACGAACCATTTCATGCACCTGTTGTCAGAAGTAATTTTGAAAGTGCTGAAATCATTAAGTATGCTTCAAATGCATTTCTGGCAACCAAAATTAGTTATATCAATATGATTGCAGATTTGTGTGAAGCAGTCGGTGCTGATGTTCAAACCGTATCTCGCGGAATGGGATTAGACAGTAGAATCGGAAACAAGTTTTTAAAGGCAGGAATCGGTTACGGTGGTTCGTGTTTTCCAAAAGATACATCAGCATTAACCAAAATTGCTGAACAACATGATGTAGATTCATCAATTATTAAGTCAGCAATAAAAGTTAATCAAGATGAACAAGTCAAACTCGTTTCTTATTTGGATGATATTTATCCTGCTTTAGCGGGTAAAAAGATAAGTCTTTTGGGATTAGCTTTTAAACCAGAAACCGACGATATTAGAGACGCTGCATCTATTAGGATTATCAATGAATTGCTTGATCGCAAAGCAAAAATTCATGTTTATGATCCTGAAGCAACAAATAATATTAGAAATATTTTTGGGGGGAAACTTACGTATAGCGAAAATATTTCTGATTGTTTACAAGACAGCGAGGCTGCCTTAGTTATTACTGAATGGAAAGAAATTAAGGGAATTCAATTACAGACGTTCAAAGATAAAATGCGACGAGCATTAATCTTGGACGGACGAGGGGCTTTACTTAATGCTACCGATGATCCAGAAATTGAATACCAAACAATTGGGAGAAGGGGAATTAATTAATGCTTAAGAGGTTTTTAGACTTAATACTTTCATTCTTATTGTTAATAGTTTTGAGTCCGGTGATTCTAATTGAAGCTATTGTCATCGCTTTTAAGTTCAAAGAAAACCCTATATTTATTTCAACCAGATCAGGCAAAGATGGGAAACCATTCAAGATTATTAAATTCAAATCTATGCGAACTTTGTATGACAACAATGGGGAATTGTTGAGTGATGAAGAAAGAATTACATCATTTGGTATATTGTTGCGTTCAAGTAGTTTGGATGAATTACCACAGCTGGTTAATGTTTTTCTAGGGGAAATGAGTTTAGTCGGACCGCGTCCGTTGAATGCAAGTTATCTTGATAGATACACTGATGAACAACGAAGACGACTTGAAGTTAGACCGGGAATCACAGGTTGGGCGCAAGTAAACGGAAGAAACACAATAAGTTGGGAAAGAAAGTTTGAATTGGATTGCTATTACGTGGACCATCAAAGTTTTATATTAGATTCTAAAATTCTTTTACTGACGATTCTTAAAGTAATAACACGTGAAGGGATTAGTCAAAATGGATTCATTAATGCAACGAGTTTTAAAGGGAAAAACTCAAAAGCCTAAATTAGTATTATTAGGCGCTGGGGGCTTGAGCAGTGTAGTCGCTCAAGTCGCTAGACATCAGGGGAAATATGAAGTTGTGGGTTTTTGTGATGATAAATTCACTTCAATAAAAATAGAGGATGATTTATTTTTCGCTCCTTTTTCAGAAGTTGTTGAGTTATTAAAAAATCCTGAAACAGTGTTTATCTTGGCAGTGGGTGAAGGGAGAATTCGATCACAAATTTTTGATCGAGTTCAGATTCCAAGACAGCGTTATGTCAATGTTATTCATCCCCTTGCCTACATTGACACTGATGTAGAACTAGGTACCGGTAATCTGATTTCTCCATATGCAATTTTGCATAGTGGAGTCAGAATTGGCGATCACTGTACTGTTAATTCAGCAAGTGTTGTGGAACATAAGAGTCAGTTAGGCTCATTCGTTTCGCTTTCTCCTAATGTCACAATCACAGGGGAAGTTACAATCGGAGATCTTTGTTTCATTGGGGCTGGTAGTGTCATTATTCAGTGTTTAACTGTTGGTAAGAACACACTAATAGGAGCGGGATCGCTAGTAATAAGAGACCAACCTGCAAATAGCGTGGCCTTTGGGTCACCTGCAAAAGTCGTTAGAAAAAATGATTAGTGAGCGAATATGAAAAATAAATTCTTGAAAATTTTTGGAGTAGTCACCGTCCTAACAATTTTTAATCAAGGGATGACTTTGATTAGAGCATCAATAATGGCTAGTAGTTTTGGTACTAGTAATCAAATGGATGCATTTAATTTTGCCAATACTTTGATGGTTTGTATCACTAATATTTTTGGGTCGGCGATTGCGACAGTATTCATTCCTTTCTTAACAAAAGCAAAAACAAAAGAAGACAAGAAAGTAATGAATAGCTATATCAATAGTATGGGTTTAATCGTTCTTATACTATTAGGGATTTATTCACTTGGGAGTATTGTTTATCTAAATATATCTGGGAATAATCAAGATAATTTCTGGAATATTATGGTGGAATTGTCGTTTGTTTTAGGGATTGGTCAGTATGTTAGATTCTTCTCCAATTTTCAAACTTCTATGTTGCAAGTTAGTCGAAAGTTTTTCTCGATTAAATTTGCGGCCATTTTATCCACAATATTTAGTTTGATGGGATTGATTTATTTTCACAATCAATTAACTATTCATCTTGCTACTATTCTGATCTCGTTCTCATATCTCATCGAATATTTTGCTTTGAGAGTGAGTAACAGAGAACTTGAATATCAGCATCAATGGGTTATCGATTACAAAAATAATCAGACTCAACAATTATTTCGATTAACAGTTCCAATTGTTTTGAATTCAACTATTTATCAGGTTTCACTGATAATTCCAAATATCATTGCAAGATCATTTGGAGTTGGAGTGGTTTCAATAATTGTATATTCTAATCAGATTTTAAATATTATGCAGACGCTTATCATCTTGAATTTGTTAAGTGTCTTGTATCCAGAGTTGGTGACTGTGTTTCAGAATAAGCCGCTATCGGAGGCTAAGAAGCAATTAGGTTACTACATTAGTTTGACCAATTTAATTGTTATTCCAATGGTAGCAGGTGCAATTACATTAGGGCCGCTAGTTATTTCTATTCTTTTTCAAAGAGGAGATTTCACTGCGGCTGACACCCAAGATGTCTGGCAATTTCTGATTTTTGGAAGTTTAGCATTGCCATTGATTGTTTTTAAAGAGTTTTATTATCGAGTATTTTATAGTCGATCAGATACGAAAACTCCAGTCAAAATTTCAATTATTTCGATAATTGTCCAGATGCTATTTTTGATAATTGGGGTAAAAATAATTGGAATCTGGGCATTAATGGCATCGCCATTAGTTGCTACATTAGTCGCTACAATTTTAGCAAGAAAGAGTTTAGTCAAAGAAATTGGTCAATTATCTGATAATCGTTATCAATTAGTTATGTGTACCGTTAATAGCTTAATTATGGCGGGAGTCATTATCATGATAGGACCAAGCATCCATACTAACAGACTTATTAAACTAATAATATTAGTGCTGATTGGAATGTTTGTTTATGGATTGTTGACCTGGATTTTCCAGAGGAAGTTTTTTTTAAGTGGAAAAGGGGGAAAGTATCATTAAACAACCCAAAATTACTGCAAGTCAAATAATTAGCAACAAAGAAGTTTACCAAATGTTTGGTGCCGTTAAAGAAAAAGCCAAAAAGAATCCGTTATTTATTATGGAAAAAGACAGCATAGGAACTGTAATTATTTCGTATAACGATTTTTTGGAAATATTAAATGGCAAAACTGAAAAGTTTAATTTGGAATGAAGGGGTGAAGGATCATTAACTTAAAGATAAATCCCAAATACATAACGACGACTACCAATGTACAACGTAAATGGGGAGATGTTCGAAAAAAATCTTTAAACCATCCACTCTTTATTGTTTCCAACAATGAAGTTGAATTAGTGCTGATGAGTTATGAAGAATTCACAAAATTATACAAAAGAAGTAAAGAGGAAGATAAATGAAAGTCGTCTTTTTATTATCATCATTTCCCAAAATATCAGAAACATTTATTCTATCGCAGATAACTAACTTAATTGACCTTGGAGTAGACGTACGAATAATCGCCTACAAAAAGGCTGATATGAGTGAAGTACATAGGCTAGTTACCAAATATCGCTTATTGGACAAAGTAACATACTTGAATCCAACAAATAATAAGATGATACGAGGATTAAAGATTTTAAAAACTATTTTATTTCATCCAATTAAGGCCGCTCGTCTTTGGAATAAGAAAAAATTCGATCGAGTATCTAGCTTACGAAGTTTGGAACTTTTAAATAAGGTTTCTATGATTCAAAGTTTTGATTCAGTAATTGCTCACTATGGTCCTAACGGAGCTGCGTTTGCAAACTTACAAAGCATTGGAGTTGCTCCTAAAGTCGAATTAATCACTTTCTTTCATGGGTTTGATATAACAGCCTTCGTAAAGAAAAATGGGTTACTTCCTTATAAACAACTATTTGCTTCACAGAGCAAAATTCTGGCAATTAGTGAACTGTTCGAAAGAAAACTAATTGTTGATGGAGCAAATAGTAATCGGGTTTCTGTTCACCATATGGGTGTAGATTTAGAAATGTTTGATTATATCAAACGTTCAAGAGTCGAACAGTTACGTCTGTTAAGTGTAGGACGATTGGTTGAAAAAAAAGGATTTAATAACACTATCAAAATTGTTAGATGGCTCGTGGATTTAGGAATTGATGTGCAATTAAACATTGTTGGTAGTGGTCCATTAGAAGAAGAGTTGAAACAACAAATTGCTGATGAATCTTTAGAAGAAAGAGTTACATTATTAGGTTCTAGAACTCAACGTGAGGTCCTAAGACATCTATATACTAGTGATTTCTTTATTATGATGAGTCAAACAAGTGCTAATGGTGATACCGAAGGTATCCCAGTAGTCTTGATGGAAGCGATGGCCACAGGTATTCCAGTGTTAGCAACGCGACATAGTGGGATACCAGAGCTGATTGATGATAATGAGAATGGTTGGTTGGTAGATGAAGGTGATGTTAAGACGGCTGTCAAAATTATCAGGGAAATGTACCAAAATGAAGCAATCTTAGAATCAATAGGATTGGCAGCGCGCCAAAAAGTTGAGTTAGAGTTTAACTCACAATTATTGGCTGAACAATTGCTACAAACATGTATTGAAGAAGAAGGTCAAAACGTTGAATAAAAAAAGACGTAATACTAAACGCGTGATGATGATAAGTTCGGTACATGTATGGTTAGATACAAGAATTTTTTTTAAAGAAGCTATGTCATTAGCAAACGATGGATTCAAGGTTGATTTTTATGCTATTGCTGATGGTGAAAATAAGAGTTTGGGGTTGTTAAAAACTGATAATTTAAAATTAAATTATTTAAAAAGACGATCCCGACTTACACGCTGGATTTATTGGATTAAATTCTATCGACAATTCATCAATAGCTCGGACTATTTCTTACATATTCAAGATCCGGAGTTGTTATATGTTGCACGTGCAATTAAACGAAAACTAAAGAATCAAGTTTTTATTACGTATGATATGCATGAGCATTTACCAGCGGCTGTTTTAACTAAGCCTTGGATTCCACAATTCATGAGAAGCTGGCTATCAAAAAGAGTTGCTCATACAGAAAAAAAATTAATGCGTTATTGTGACAAAGTGATTTTTGCTGAACTATCTTACAAAAATAATTACAAGGATTTGAATCTTGATAGTATTGATGTTTTGAACTATCCCAAGTATGAACCTGAGGAATTTACCGTATCCCAAAGCAAGAGTGATCAACCTTTTACTCTGGTATATGTCGGAGCTTTGATTAGACAACGTGGCTTATATGAGATGTTAGATTTGATGGCAGAGATAATTAATGTTCACCATCTAGATGTGCAGCTCAACTTAGTTGGCCCTATTAATGAGAATAAAGATGTTGTTAAAGAGTACGTTGAGAAATCAAATTTACAAAATGCCGTTCATTTCTTAGGAAGAATGCCATATTCAAAGATCTGGGATATCTATCGAAATTCTGATGTTGGGTTATGTTTATTGCAACCAACACCCAATAATATCAATTCACTATCGACCAAGATTTTAGAATATATGGCAGCCGGACTTCCATTTATAGCTAGTGATTTTCCAGCCTTTCATGAAATTTGTGTTGAAGACGATTGTGGAGTTGATTATAACCCCAAGGATGTCGACTTGATGGTAGATCAAGTTAAATACTTAATGAAGAATGAAAAACGTCGCAAACAAATGGGACAAAATGGAATAGAAGCTTTTAAAAATAAATACAATTGGAAAATTGAAGAAAAAAAATTGATTCAATCATACGAGAATAAGGTTAACAATAATGATTAATTCAGAGAACTTAACAATAAAAAAGTTTATAAAAAATCTTCGTAATAGTGTGACTTTATTGATTGTGTTTTTTGTTTTAATACTTGGAACAACATACGTATATGGAACTTTCGTTTCTAAAGACACTTATTCATCTGATATGCGTGTCTTGGTTAATATGAAAAATGAAAAAAACAGTGCGGTTCAAAGTGAAGATATGAAGACTAATATTCAATTAATGAATACTTATTCTGAAGTTATCAAGAGTAATCAAATGATGACAAAAATAAACAAAAAATTGAAGTTACCTCATAGTAAGTTAAAAGAAATAGAGTCAAATTTAAATGTTTCTTCTGATAACAATTCTCTGATTATCAAAGTTAACTATTCTGATACCAACAAAGAATTAGTTAGCAAGGTAATGAAGGTGTTATCACAAGAAATAAAAACTGAATTACCACGGCTCTTCCCTAATATTGAAGTGTCAATCTTGGCAAAACCTGATACACCAACTAAAGATTCTGTGCTGATTAAGTACATATTAGATATTGTAGTTTGGTTTGTTATTAGTGTTTCTTATTTACTTTTAGTAACACTTAGGGATCAACAAATAGATTCTCCTGAAGAGTTAAACAAACTAGGTGTTAGATATTTGGGACGAGTTAAAAATAAATTTGTTGTGAGGTGGTAATTGTGAGTTTTATATTTGGTAAAAATAAGAATGGTGAATCAAACTTTAAAGACCAAAATAGTTCTCGAAGATACAATCTTGGTTTTTCAACAAATCAGCTAGATGATAAAAGTAATCTTTTACGGATTTTGGATTTATTTTTTGAAAAACCAACAAGTAAAGTTTTACTGGTTTGTTCTAATAATAAGAAAAACAATGGAATGACTTTCACCAGAAATATTGGGAAAGCTAATAGCAGTTTAGGAAAAAACACACTTATTATTGATTGTGATTTTAAAGAACAAAGCCTAACTAAGAGTTTTCAGTTCAATAAAAATACTGTTGGTTTGACTAATATTTTAGATAACGAAGATCATGTGATGGATGCGATTAATGATATTGAACCCCAGTTACAAATATTAACTGCTGGATCAGTCACCGATGAAAATCAATTTATTCTAAAGTTTTCAAATTTAAAAACAATAATTGATGTTTATAAATCAGTCTATGACTTGATTGTAATTAATACATCTGAGGAGCGTGACTCATTCTTATCTGAAGTACTGTATCAATGTGCTGACGATGTGATTTTAGTAACTCAATCTAATGCTGAAAAGAAAGAAAACTTAAATAAATTCAAGAAGTTAATTCAAGCACAATCAAGTAGTTTACTAGGAGTTGTTTTTGATGGCTAGCCTAGTCAAAGAATTATATCCAAGTGTAATGCTGTATATAGTTTGTATAGTTGCCGGAATAGCACCAAAGCAAGTTGGAATGATTATTGTCGTAGCAATATTGACGGGAATATTTTACTTAACCTATAAACATAACTTGGATTATTACTTATTCTTAGTTGTTTTGGTTGCAGCCTTTTGGGGACCATATCTAGCAATTCCAGGGCTGTCATCACTGTTCTTATTCAGACTACTCTTACCGCTTCATTTATTATTGTTCTTATTTGGTAAAAATAAGATGACAGTTAATAAGGAATTACGGTATGTGATTTTAGGATTAGGAATTTGGATATTGTTTTCTACGATTTCTATCTTTTGGTCAGATTATCCAGTTAATAGTTTGAGTGCGTTGTACTTTGAATTTGAAATAACTTATTTCATTATGTTTGCAATTTACTATTTCAATAGTGAAGTAAAAATTCGCCAGGTAGCTAAGTTGTTATCGTTAAATTACTTTTTGATCTTATGCTATTCATTAATTGGCGAATATTTTATGAACGTTCATTTAAAGTTTTCAACGGCATATCTAAGTGGTTATGATACGAGACCAACAGGGATGTTTGTTAATACCAATGACTTTGCGGCTTTTATTAGTATGTATTTAGTAGTCTTATTACTAGCATTTGACGATAAGACGATTAAGGGAAAGATTGGTTTAATTATAACTATTCCTATAGTACTAGTAGTTAATCTTTTGTTAATTATCCAGACTAATTCAAGAACTGGATTCGTCGCATTTATTGTCATCTTACTCCTGTTAGTAATTAAATATATTAAATTACAGAATGGAATTATTGTTATTACGATAATGACCTTGGCATGGATTTTTCAACAAGATGCTTACAGTGTATTGGATATCAAAGAATTAATTGTACGTGTTGAATCGACATTCCACGGAAAAATGGATTCAACAGCTGAACGGTTAAAAATTTATCGCTACGCGCTTGATTCAATTATCAAGCATCCACTAGGTGTGGGTGTTGGTAGTTCGCAAAAAGATGTTTTTTATTTACTGAATGGATATATGAACTTACCACCTGCGGCTAGTCAAAGTATGGGAATGCATAATTTTTTATTAGCCATATTGTTTGATACCGGTTTTGTTGGATTGTTTGGGTTTTTAGTAGTTCTAATATATATGGGATTTCATTCAATTAGACTCTACTTTAAGCGTACTGAATATATATTTTGTTATCCATTACTGACACTAGTTGGATTTATCTCTGTGTCGGTTGGAAGTAGTAGTATTTTCGAAATGCGTACGGTATGGATTGCCTTTGGCTTAGCCGCTGCAATTATTTTGAATAGAAAGCAATTTTTAAATGAGGATCAGTATGATAAGAAAGAAACTACTTAAATTATATTTCCGCTTAAAGAGTAAGCAGATTGAGTTTAAACATACGAAGTTGAATTATATTTTTGAGCAAAACAAAAAGAGTTCAACATTAATAGTTATCTTCAGTGCTTTTCCAAGAACAGGTTATGAAGCAACATATAACTACCTGCGAACTTTAAAAGATATCAAAGCTAACAAACTATATATTTTAGATAATTTTGGATATCAAAAGCGTGGTTGTTATTACTTAGGTGAGAACGGTGAACGTAATGTTCAAGAATCAGTATTACATCTGATAAGTAAGATTACTTCAAACAAAAAATTCGAAAAAGTAATTTGTGTTGGATCTAGCAAAGGTGGTTATGCGGCATTAATGTTTGGCAGTTTAATTGACGCAGATTATATTATTGCCGGAGCACCCCAGTATTACTTAGGTGATTACTTAACTGATAATCCAATAAAAAATCCAATTCTGTTGTCAATCATGGGAGATGACTCCACAGAAAGCATTAAAAAATTGAATTATATTCTCCCAAATCTAGTAAAGAATAAGATGAATAATCAAAAAGTATATCTTAATTACTCAAAAAACGAACATACCTATGAAGATCATATAAAGTATTTGCTTAATGATTTAACCGATAATAATATATCAATGACTACTGATGTACAGGGGTATACACACCATCAAGACGTTAAATTTTGGTTTCCAAAATTTCTTGTCAATTCATTAGAAGAGATTATTTACTCTGATGAAGAAGGTTAGTTGTTGAAAAAAATATTAGGTCTTAATTTTAAATACACTTATCCAAAGTGTTAGAAAGGAGAAAAATGAATTCTTTTTTAGAAAAAGATGACTCAATTAGACTAGAAATAATAAAATTTCTAAGCCAATCCGTTGATCAATGGGTCAACGGTGAAGAACTGGCAGAAATGACTAATTTCAGTACAAAAAAAATAACTTCATTAATAAAAACAATTAATGAAGATTTGAAGAATGTTTACGACAATGAGTATGTTATTAAAAGTACTAGTGGACGCGGATATTGTTTAGAAGAAATTCCGGACACCTGGAAGAAACTAGAAATATTTTATTATGAACGTTCTTTATCTTTTCTATTTATTAAAGAAATACTATTTAATTCAGAGCTAACAATTGTTGGTTTTTGTATTGATAACTATATTAGTATTGCTACATTAAATAGAAAAATCCAACGAATTTTGCCGATATTAAATACCTTTGATTTGAAAATTAATATCAATAAAGGAAGATTAATTGGAAGCGAATTGCGAGTTAGACAATTCTATTTTGAATTACTAAAAAATGTCTATGGCAATTACCAATGGCCGATGGAAAATATCAGTCAAAAAAATATTGAGCATCGAGTTGAAGATTTGAATCAAGCAATCAATGCCAACGTTAATTTTATTGATAGATATCTCATGGAGATTTATGTGTGCATATTTCGTTATTCGAATGCGGCAGCATAAATACATAGATGATGAATTTCAAGATTATCAATGGATTGTTAATCATCCGTTCTATTTTGAAGTTTATGGATTTGTGTCAAATCAGTTTAAGCTTATAGACAAAGAAATTATTGATACAGAATCAAAATATTTGTGCTTCTTGATTATCACATCAATGTTAGGAACAAGAGATGAAGAGGCAATTAGGCAAGAACTTCTTTTCTTTAAAACTAATAAAGTAAGTGAATATAATTTTGTTCGAAACTTACAAAGAAGTCTCATTAACAAGTATCAAAATGAATATCAAATAATGAGTAGTCAACTAACATATCTATTGACGGGGATTATCATTTCTCAGAGGAAATTTACACATCAAGGAAGCAATGAAAAAATACAAAAGTATTTACATGATGAAGTTAAAAACGCACCTAATTTTTACACTTTCATGGAAAAAGAATTGCTTAAACAAAGATACTTAAATTTAACAGAATCAGAATTAGATAGGACTTTAGCAAGCATTATCCCAATATTGAAAGCCAATATTCCGATAATGAAATATGAGAAACCAATTACAATTGGATTCTTTTACAGCTCAGATATTACTCACCAGTATTTAGTGCGAAATAAGATAACTGAGCATTTAGACAAAAGAATTTCATTCAATAGTAATGAATATGATATTCAAAATATGGATATTGTTGTTGTTGATGAGAAGAGCTACAAAGGTGTTAAACAACGAGTAGCAGATGATGCATCTATTATCTCTATCGATAATATTACTATTGATAACTCAATTAAAAAATTAGAGTTTGCAATTATGAATATTCAGAAATAGTTTACTGATAAGAAAGGGAAATAATTATGATAAAGGATCATACCGAGGCTAGAAACTGGTATTTAGAAAATACCAGAGTGATAAACAAAATGTCTAAACCAACAAACAAATATGGATTGGGATTTATGCAATATTGTATGTTGGTATCCATTAATGAAAATGAATATGAAACACCTTCGGAATTAGCTAATGAACTACAAGTTGCTATTTCGTCAGTTTCACGTTCGTTGAAAGTTTTACATAAAAAAAGCTTGATATCTAGATTATCAAGCGAATTTAATGATACGAGAAAGATCAAAGTTGAAATAACAGAACACGGTAAAGAACTACTAAAAAAAGTTGATTCAGAAATCGATAAAAGTATTGACGAGATATTTTAATAACTACTATTCAATAAAGAGTTGAGCTTTAAGTTCATCTGAAGTTTGTTTAAAAGTAGCATCAGAAATCACCTGGAATAAGAGGTTATTAATTCTTTGTTCCTCAGATTCTATTTGGTTATTCTTGAAATGATTGGCACTACGATAATTGTTTTGAATTTTATTCATGTCTTGCAACGTTAAGTTGGTTTTCATGTTGTCACCGATTACTTTTAGGAAAGAATTATATTTAGTTAACATGCGAATTGACATGGCTTTTTGTAAAATTGCTTCAATTACTTGTTGTTGACGGAGTTGACGACCAAAGTCTCCGCGTGGATCATCATGACGCATACGTGAGTACTTAAGAGCCTCATCACCATTAAGTTTAATTTTACCTTTTTTAAAATGATGACCACCAAATTTAAAATCAAGTTTGTTATTAACGGTAATGCCATCAACAGCATTTACTAACTGCTTTAGACCGCGCATATTGATAAGTACGTAATAATCAACAGGTATGTCGAATTCTTTTTGAATGGTATCAACGGCTAAAGGAATACCGCCGTAGGTATAGGCGGCGTTTATTTTACTGCCACCATATTTAGGTAGAGTTACCAAAGTATCACGTGGAATACTTAACATGTTAGTTTGCTTCTCTTCGGGATTTACAGTAGCTAGAATCATGGTATCTGTTCTCCCTTTTTCGTGACGACCAAAATCTCCAGTATCTGTACCCATTAGTAGTACAGAGAAGGGTTGCTTGTCGTCTAAACTAACATTAACATAGCGTTTATTTGTAACTTTTCCTTTAGTTTGGTAGATTTTATCACTTGTGTTTTTTACATCATGGTAGACAACCACACCATAAATGCCGGCACCGATTAGTAATGCAACAATCACCGCAAGTATTATTTTGAATATTTTCTTCATAATTTGTAATCCTTAGTTGGGTATTTGTAATAGCATATAATAAGTAGAAGTATGCAATCAATGATGCTTAACCTCGTATTTAGTAACGAAATATTCATGTACCTATTAGCTTATATTTGTAAAAAAATAAGATGTTAATATATACTATCTTCACTGGAGGTTTTCATCAATGCGAAAAATAATGTTTTATGGTGCAATTAGTTTAGATGGATTTCTATCTGATAGTAATGATAATTTACAATGGCTATTTGATGCTAATTTAGATGGGAAATCAACTTATGAAGAATTCATTTCTACAGTTGATACAATCATTATGGGTCGAGTTACATATGAAGAAACTACTAAACTAATGAATGGACAGGCTTTATATCCTAATCATGAAAAGTTTGTATTAACACATGACAAAAATAAAATTTTTGATCAAGCAAAAGCTATAAGTAATGATTTAATTGAATTTGTTACAGAATTGCGTGAACAAGAGGGCGGGGACATTTGGATAGTTGGTGGCGGAAGTATAGTGACGTCACTACTAAAAGCTGACTTAATAGATGAATGGCGAATTCAAATCGCTCCTTATCTTTTGGGGAGAGGTAAGCGGCTATTTCAAGAAGATGATTATTTTAAAAAGTTAAATTTAGTAGGCACGACTAACCTTGGTGAACTAACTGAATTACATTTTACAAATTAAAAGATAGAGCAGTCTGCTCTATCTTTTTTTTAATTATTTGACTTTTAACGATTAACATATTAATGTTTATTAATATAAAGAGGAAATAAAGAATGAATGAGATATTTAGAAAAAAAGTTGTTCATGCGCTTAATAATGAAGTGCGAGTTAATATATTGGAATTGTTAGAAAGTAAAGATATGTCAGTATCGGAAATTACTGACAAGTTAGTAACGAAACAATCTAATATTTCACAACAATTAGCTTGTCTGAAAGACTGTGGATTAATTACTTCAAAAAAAGATGGGAAATATGTCATATATTCTTTAACAAGTAAGAAGATTTTTCATCTATTAGAAGTTATTGATCAAGTTGGAAATGATATTGGCTGGAATGAGAGCACGGAAGAAGAATGTATTAGTAATGTAGACTAGGAGATTAACAATGGGAGCAATAGTACTTTCAAGCATAACTGCATATATTTCGACAAGTATCGATTATTTGATTATCTTAATGTTGGTATTTGGAACTGCAAAAACTAGCAAACAAAGATGGGCAGTATACTTTGGAGACATCATAGGGACAGCAATTTTAGTTACAACGTCATTAATAATGGCTTTTGTATTGAAATTTGTCCCTGATGAATGGATTTTAGGATTGTTAGGAATAATACCTATATTTATGGGGATTAAACTTCTTATAAAAGGTGAAGAAGATGACGATGAAATTGTTGAAAAAGCATTAGGCAAAGATAGAAGTTTGATGTTAAATGTTGCAATAATAACGATTGCGACATGTGGAGCGGATAATATTGGAATCTATGTGCCATACTTTGTAACATTGAATGCGGCACAAGTGATAATTGTGTTAATTACATTCTTTGTTATGTTGTCATTATTTTGCTGGATTGGTTATACATTGGTTAAACTTCCCAAGGTTGCTGATATTTTAGAAGATTATGGTAGGTGGATAACTGCGATTGTGTACATTCTGTTAGGAATTTACATAATGATTGAATCAGGGACAATAGCTCATTTTATATAGGAAATAGAGGTAAAAACCACTGAGGAAACTCAGCGGTTTTTTATTTGGATTTTTAACGTTGTAGATGGTTTCACAGGTCTGTTTTTATTTATTTATTCATCAGGTACGATGTTATAGTAAATGAATTTCAGGGGGAATAATATGAAAAAAATTACATATAGTGCAATGATATTAACAATGTTACTTTCAAGTGGAATCGGTACAGCACATGCCGCAGATAATCAGCAAGGAGATTTAACAATAAAAAATGTTGATACTTTAGATATTAAAAATAATGAATTCCAAACGACTTCACTAATAATAGCTTTTCAGGATATGTCGGGTAATGACATAACACCTAGTTTAACTATTCCTGGTAGAGTCGGAGCTATATATGATGCTACTAATTTTCAAAAAGATATTTTAGGTTATCATCTTGTTGCTGTTTCTGGTGAATTAAAGGGAACATTGGGATATGAGGATACAAAAATTATTTTTCAATATGATAAAGATGAAAATGCGGGAACAGTTACCGTTAAGTACGTTGATGAGAATGGAAATAGACTTTATGATGATGTAACTTTTACGGGACTAAATGGCGAAAGTTATAAAACTAATCAATTGTTTGTAAAAGATTATACTTTTGATCATGTTGAAGGGAATATTAACGGGGTGTACACAACAGATTCACAAACTGTGACGTATGTTTACAAAAAAACTCAGTCTGATACTAATCCGGTAGAACCTAGTGAGCCAATTGATCCAATAGAACCAAACATTCCAGTTGATCCGATTGAACCTAATAATCCAGAGACAGAAACTGATGATTCAGAGGCCGTGAATGACAATATGTCTAATAATGATGTTCCAGAAGTGCCAGGTAAATCAGCACAATCTAAACCTTCTTCATCAAATGTAAGCAAACAATCAGAAAAAACTTTACCTCAAACGGGTGAATCAAGCGTAATTGGCAATAGTGCTTCCGTAGCAGGAGTTCTAGTATTGTTATCCGCATCTTATTGGGTATTTAGAAATAAGAGATTAAATTAAGATATGCTTGAATGTGATTTAGTATAATAAAAAACCTCTGATTAGTTTCAGAGGTTTTTGTTTTGATGTTAATGATTTATTGAACAAGAGATATATGGATGTATAATTAAGTTGATATATTTACATTGGTTATACGAAGATAAAGAATGTTTATTTGATGAAAAAAGACAGACTTATTAATTTGATAATATGTATGATTGTAGTAGTGTACGTTTCAATTGTGAATCCAATTTTAGATAAATATTTAAGTTTACCAGAGCTTTATATATTTATAATAGTTGTGGTTAGTGGCGGAGCCCTAGGATTTATATTATATTATCCAATTAATTAGTTAAAAAAGGAAAATCATTTATCTGATTTTCCTTTTTTACTTAAATATTTACCTAATAAGATTGATACTAAGGGATAAACAATAAGTATAGTGGTTGAAGAAACTACTAATTCAATGATTGAAGTATTTTTATTTACTAATTTTGTAAAAACAATATAAAAAATTATCATTACAGTAGTATCTAATATAATATTAATTGTGTTTTTTTTCATTATTATAAATTATTGCCATCCCCAGTTGTTAATTCCAAAGTAATAGTTTACATCAAAGTAAGCTCCATTTTTAATTTTAGAACTTGCCCAGGAACCAAGTGCTGATCCGATAAAAGCTCCCACGGCAGTTGCAAACATAGCCGATAGACCGTTTGCAGCTAATGCAGCACCAATAGCTGCCCCTACAGCATTTCCTGCACCATTAGCCGCTGCTCTGACAACATTTCTATTTAAATAAATTCGTACATAATTCCAGTGAATTGAAATTCCGTTCTTTCCAAAGCTTTGAACATTAATGATTTTATCTGCAGTTTTAGTTTTCTCATTAAGTATGAGATTATTTTCTCTAATTCGTTTGTTTGCATCCGTTATGAGATTTTTTGCTTGTTTTAAAGTATCGGAACTCACTCTGTAATCTGATGGAATCTCGAGAATGTATTGATTATTTTTGACGCCAACAAATTTATCTAAACTGTTGACTGCTTGATTGTTTGCTTTGGTTGTCATAGCAGGTAAGTCATTTTGATTAACACTTGCTAATGCAACAGAACTAGGTATAGTTGTTCCTAGCAGTGATGCTGATATCAACACAGACGTAATAATTTTATTTTTTTTCATAATATTTTCCCCTTCTTTAAAAAATAACCGACTGAAAAATTTGATTTATAGAAGCATATTTTTAGTTAATCACCTTCTCTCTATTAGCATAAAAAGATGCATACAATCTAATATCATGACAACGCAATGAGTCTGATTATTAATCGATACTATGTAAATTTATCTATTCGTAGCAGCACATGTAAAATATAGTTAATTACTATGAATATAATTAAAAGCAATATATATCTTTCTTTGAACCATTCAACTTTTAATATTGCGCTCATCAATATAAACGCAATTAAATATTGTAAAAATAACTTCATTGTACTACCTCAATTCTGAATAATTATGTTTTACAGAAATTATTTTTCCGGATTTAATCTTAACAAGACTGGGAACTGTAGTAATTTTGCACTTAAGTATTAAATTAATTTTGTTTTTTGAATTTAGCATCTCTGTATTCATGTAATAGGTTTTCTTACTGAGTTTATTATCAAAAAAATTACTTAACATAAATTTTTGACAAGAAGGACAGGTTTTTCTTCCAATAAAAATAGTCTTGTTAGTTCTTGCCGTAATACTATTAATTGGAGTAAGTTTACTTGTTTCATAAATATAAATTTGTTGTTTTATTACTGGTATGCTCTTAAGTAAGATTAATATTATTGTTAATAGTGGTACTACTGCTAAGATAACTTTATTTTTCATTTTCATTAGTCAATGACACTGCAAACCCATTTTGTAACTGAGTTTGAATTTCTATACGCTTTGCAAAATTTATGTGCTCCCCAATTGAGCAACTTAGATGCTAGCCAACTTAGTCCTGCAGCTGCTAGAACTTTCATAGCCCAGAGAATTATAGGTGCAATTTTCGGGTCTTTATTATTTTGTAAAATTTTATTTTTTTGATCTTGTGGTAATGCATTAAACTTTGATTGAAGCATTCTTTCTTGAGACTCAGTCATTCCATACTTATCTTTAAACTTTCTATCTACAGTAATGGTGTTTTTTTTTTCTGGCTGTAGATAATTGCAGGATTACTTTCAGTATTTGTTTGTTTTGCATTGGCAAGAGCTGTAGCACTTGGTACAAGGAAACTAATTGAAATAATGAATGTAAAGAATAACGTAACAACCTTAAATTTCTTCATAGTGTACTCCTTTAATTATTTTTTAGTGCAAACTTATTCTGAGACATTATAATGAAATATAGGAGGGACAATGAGTTTAAATCTGTTACCAAATTGTTTACATATTAAAAAAAGAAGGATTTTCTATGAATCTATCAGAGCAATTAAGAGCTTACCGAATTAAGAACGGCTTAAGTCAAACAGATGTTTCTAATATCATGCACATATCTAGACAGTCCATTTCGAAGTGGGAACATGGGACGATAACTCCAAGTATCGAAAATCTTAAGGAACTTAGTAAGATTTATCATGTGTCACTAGATGTCCTTTTAGAAAACGAGGCCAACGTTGAAAAATCATACAAAAATAACAGCACGCTATTATTAGTTATGACAGCTGTTTGTGCAATAATTCCAGTTATTGATCTAATAGGCCCTATTTATATTTTAAAAGTTAATAATAAAGGGAATGGCCATTATAAACTGATTAAGTATATGAATTACATTAGTTTTATAATTTCAATTTTAAGCTATATATATGGATACTTCTTATCAAAAAGTCTCTTTAAATAATCCACGATTCTGAATTTTGTATATTAATGTTTCTATGAATTTTTGATAATGAAAGAGATGCTTATGAAGGTGAGTATTAAAAAAGGAAAATCAGATAATGATTTTCCTTTTTTATATTCTATGATATTGTTTGCCCCAAAAGTCTTCATTTTAGTACGTTTAATTCTGAAACAGTGTAATTTTTTGACTACCCATAGTATAAAAATCAATCAAATTTATCAAAGTTGAGAAAAAGGCTGTTATATCAATGCCTTAACATGATATAACAACCTTTAAAAGTACTTATATGGGTGGTCAGGGGATCGAACCCTGGACCCACGGATTAAGAGTCCGTTGCTCTGCCAGCTGAGCTAACCACCCAAATATTATCAGTAATACAACAATAGATATACTACCACAGCGACGCCATTTTGCGCAATATTTTTTAACAAATACATTATGATTTTTGTTTTATCCATTCATTATTAGTATAATGAGTAGTGATAACACTTAAGGAGTGTGATTTTATGGCGAAAAAAGTTTTAGTTGTTGATGACGAAAAACCGATTTCAGACATTATTAAATACAATATGGAAAAAGAAGGCTATGAAGTGTTTACTGCCTTTGATGGACAAGAAGCTGTTGATCAAGTAGAAGAAGTTGAACCTGACATCATCTTGTTAGACTTAATGCTTCCAGTTATGGATGGCTTAGAAGTTGCGCGTGAAATACGCAAAACTCGTGACACACCCATTATTATGATTACAGCCAAAGATGCTGAGATTGATAAGGTTATTGGTCTTGAATTAGGTGCTGATGATTATGTAACTAAACCATTCTCCAATCGTGAATTAGTTGCCCGTGTTAAAGCAACCTTGCGTCGTCAAAATTCTGCTCAAGTTAGTGCCGATGCTGAAGATGAAGAGAATAATGATATTACAATTGGTGATTTAACAATTTTGCCAGAAGCTTATGTAGTTAAGAAGAATGGTAAAGAAGTTGAATTAACTCATCGTGAATTTGAATTGTTACATTATTTAGCACAACACATGGGTCAAGTAATGAAGCGTGAACATTTATTACAAACAGTATGGGGTTATGATTATTTCGGTGATGTACGAACAGTTGATGTTACTGTCCGTAGATTGCGTGAAAAGATTGAAGATAACCCTAGTCAACCAGACTGGCTAATGACACGTCGTGGTGTTGGTTATTACTTAAAAAATATCGAAAGCGACCAAGACTAGCCTGCAAATGTTTTGTAGGCTTTTTTTATAAGGAAAAATCGTGAATAAAAAAATAAAATTTATGCATTCAATCCATTTTAAAATTCCCTTTGCGTTCATCTTGATTTTGTTTGCCACAATCGAAATCATTGGGGCTTATTTTGTACGTCAAATTGAACATCAAAACGTACAAACATTTGAATCGTCTATTCAAATCCCCCAAGGAATATCAACGCAAATTGCCACTGAATTATACAATCACAAAAGTGATATGGGTGATAAGATTCAAAGCTCTTTAAGAGATATTGATAATTCATCCATATCTGAAATACAGGTGGTGGATAAAGATGGAACAACAGTTGCTAACTCAGATGCAAATAAGCAATCAACTATTGGTAAGAAGTCTGATGCGATTGCTAATACTGCCATGTACAACAATCAGAAGCTGACGCAAATTGTCTATGACAAAGATACTGGTAGTACTTACATCATGGTACAACCGCTTGTCAAAACCGTTAATGATTCGAGTAATGTTATCGGGGCTATTTACGTTCAAGCTAACATGGAACAAGTATATAAGAACATTAACAATATAATTATTATCTTCTTATCGGCTTCGTTAGTTGCCGGATTAGTGGGAGCATTGATTGCTATTTTTATTTCACGAGCTATCACACGACCAATTGATGAAATGAAACAACAAGCTATTCAGATGTCTCAAGGAGATTATTCTGGACAAGTTCGTGTATATAGTGAGGATGAACTAGGGCAGTTAGCTCTTGCTGTTAATAACTTATCCATTAAAGTTGAAGAAGAAACAGAAAACTCGGAGTCTGAACGTCGTCGATTAGATTCTGTGCTTTCACAGATGTCAGATGGAGTTATTGCTACTAATCGTCGGGGAAACATTACCGTTATCAATGAAATGGCGATGGAATTTTTGAATATTGAAGATGACCAAGAAGTTATTCAAAGGCCAATCGTTGATGTGTTAGGGATTCAAGATGAATTCTCCTTCCAAGATATTTTGGAAGATCAAGATTCTATCTTGGTTGAGGCTCCTAACAATAATAATGATTTGATTTTAAATACTGAATTCTCATTAATTCAAAGAGATAGTGGGTTTGTAAGTGGTGTAGTTGTGGTATTACATGATGTCACTGAACAACAACGAGTAGACCGCGAAAGAAAAGAGTTCGTTTCTAACGTTTCTCACGAATTAAGAACACCATTAACAAGTATTAGAAGTTATGTTGAGACATTAAACGATGGAGCATGGGAAGATAAGGAATTAGCACCGAAGTTCTTAAAAGTAACGGTTGAAGAAACAGAGCGAATGATTCGTATGATTAATGATTTGCTTAGTTTGTCACGAATGGATCAAGGGACTTCTAAGCTGGAATTAGAATATGTTAATTTCAATGAATTCTTCAACTACATTCTTAATCGTTTTGACATGATGCTAACAAAAGATAAAGAACACGCAAAAGAAAATGGTACAAAAATTAAAGATTACACAATTAAGCGTGTATTTACTAAACACGATTTGTGGGTTGAGATCGATACGGATAAGATGACGCAAGTTATTGATAATATCGTTAATAATGCTATTAAGTACTCACCGGATGGTGGGGTTATTACTTGTCGGTTGTTAGAGACTAATAAGCACGTTATTATCAGTATTAATGATCAGGGATTGGGAATTCCACGTAATGATCAGATTAAGATTTTTGACCGTTTCTATCGAGTTGATAAAGCTCGTTCAAGAAAACAAGGCGGTACAGGATTAGGACTATCTATTTCAAAAGAAGTAGTAGAAGAACACAAAGGTAAAGTTTGGGTTAACTCATCTGAGGGCAAAGGCTCAACATTTTATATATCATTACCATATGATGCTAACGAGGGGATAGGTGAATGGGATGAAGATTAGTCGTTTAATTGTTCAGACACTAGTAGTAGTAGCAATTGCTATTAGTTTTGTGCTGTCATTTTTAATTTTGACTAATAATTCTCGTTACCAAATGCAGCCCAAAACCGATGTAGCAGAAAAAAAGAGTAGTAAACAAAATGTCGTCCAAAAAGAAGAACTCTATTCACCATCGCAAATTATCTGGAATGATGGGACAGATCAGCGCTTAGTTTATAATAATAAACATAATGTTGTTAAGTCAGTACAAAAAGATATGAGCACTTGGAAGTTTGGTAAAGTATCAGTCTTATCCAAAAATAACACTGAAAAATACAAGAAATTTGTTAATTCGAAAGATTCATTGCAGTTGTTTTATCCTTTACAAATGTCGGTAAGCTATTATGGTGATTTACTTAAACAAGATAATTTAAGTAAAGAAGATAAGTATATGTTTAATCGGGTGTTATTTCACTTCGATCACAAAGATAAGAATATATATTTAGGTAATGACCGAAATCATACTGTTTATAAGTTAAGTGTTAATTCTGGAAGTTCAGAAGAAATTGTAAAACTGCTAAAGAATACGGATATTTCTTTGAAGATCAATTTAGTAGTTAGAGATAAGACTGTAAGTGTTGACTATGTTGATCATGTAGTTATGAACACATATAGTTATTTAGTAACCAAGCAAGAAGATAACAATTATGTTTCTAACTTACTAGGATCTAACAATATTTCAACTCGCCAAAGCGGTGATACTTCAACTTATAGTGCTAATTCATATCAACGGTTGGTATCTGATAGTAAGAAGAATCAGTTAACTTATTATGACTATTCAAAAGATGATTTACCTAAGTCAAAAACTGAAATGCTAAATAACGGTTATAAGTTAATCAACAAAATTAATAGTCCGCTATCTAATGCTAAGTTAGCTTATGTTGATTGGAAGAACAGAGTTTTAGTATATCGAGAATATGTAGAAGGATTTCCAACGTTTAAGAAGAGTGACATAGGTGCGGTTAAAGTCAGTTTTCAAGATTCCGGAACTATAGCGCAATTTTCGAATAAAGTAATTCAAGTTCCGATACCATCTGATCAAAAACCAGTAACATTGAAGAACACTGCAGAAATCATAGAAGATTTAAAAAACGGTGGCTATACAATAGATAAGATTGAAGATATTGATTTAGGTTATGAGTGGACGATTGATAAAGATAATTCTGATGTTGTTGATTTATCTCCAAGTTACTTTATTAGAATTGGGAATAAATGGAGCACATTAAGTGAATTGGTTGGTGTATCTGATAGAATAGGGGGCAGTTAGATATGGATTTTCGAAGAATTGAAATGATCTTTTTGGTTGTATTTATTGCCCTTGATGTTTTCCTGTTTACTTCTTTTAGCCAAGCTCAAAGTGTTGTTGTTAGCAGCAGTAAGGCTGATGAGACCTCTATAGCGGCCGAAATGAAAAACTCAAATATTACTACAGAAAAATTAAGTTCTAAAGATAAAAAAGGCTACTATTTAGCAGGGAAAAGCGATCAAGGAATGGAGCAACGTATTGAAACACTGAAAGACCAAAAAGCAAATGTATCCAATAATGTTGTCACTAGCGTTTTAAATAATCCTATTAATGTTAAAGGTAAAGATACAGTAGAAGTATTGGAAAATTTTGTTGCTACTCCTGGGAATGTACTTTTTGAAAAATCATATAGATATAATGAGATTTTATCGAATAGTACAAACTATGTTTTTTCCCAAAAAATTCAATATGGACAACTATATGATGATGCTGCACAGATAACTTTTTATAAAAAAGGGAATCAAATTACGTCATATCGTCAAACATATACAAAGAAGACGTCTGTTTTGCGCGAAGAACAAGATGCTATTTCGCAAAAAGACGCAGTTAATTATCTCTACACAGCGTCAGAAATACCTGATAATTCAAAAATAAGTGATGCAAAATTAAATTATGGAAGATTATTGACGGCGAAGGGGAGTGCTATTTATATTCCGATTTGGTATATTCAAATCGAGAACAAAAATACTAATGCCAAAACCGTAAAATTAGTTAATGCTTTTAATGGGACGATTATTAAAAACCAGCAGAAAGAAGACATACAGTGACCTCAGATTTTAAAATAAGTGTATTAGCGAGCAGTAGTAAAGGGAATTCTACTTATATAGAAACACCCAATAGTAAAATATTGATTGATGCTGGTTTATCGGGTAAAAAAATTGAGAATGCTATGAAGAGTATAGATAGAGATCTAAGTGAAGTGGACTCAATTTTGGTAACACATGAGCATAGTGATCATATTCAAGGTGTTGGTGTATTAGCTCGTAAGTATGATATGCAAATTTATGCTAATGAGGGTACCTGGAATGCTATGAATTCTAAAATTGGGAAAGTTCCCAGTGAAAACAAGTATGTTTTTGGTATGGGAAGCACACTAACAATTGGTGATTTGGATATTGAGAGTTTTGGGGTGTCGCATGACGCAGCAGAACCACAGTTTTATCAAGTCCATTATGATAACAAGAGTTTTGCTGTTTTGACTGATACAGGATATGTATCTGAACGTATTAAAAATACGATTAAATCTGCGGATGCTTATTTGATGGAATGTAACCATGATTTAGATATGCTAAGAAACGGTGACTACGCTTGGTCGTTGAAACAACGAATCTTGAGCGATCAAGGTCATTTGTCTAACCTTGATGGAGCTAATACTTTAGAAGAAATAATTGGCAATAACACCAAACAAATATTTTTAGGACATTTAAGTCCAGATAATAATCTTAAAGATTTAGCTCATCGTACGGTAGCTGAAGACATGATGAAACATGATTTAGGTGTGGAACATGATTTTCATATTAGTGATACTGACCCAGAACAAGCGCAACCACTATACGGAATTTAAAAACATTAGATATTTGATCTAATGTTTTTTTAATCTCATAAATTTCAAATTTAGCTTTTTTAAGGTAAATTTAAGCTATAAGTTTTAAACTTACAATTAGTAATCATGCAAAAGGGAGAATTTATATAATGGGAAAAATTAATTCAACTGGAAAAACAATTATTATTGCCATTGTAGCTGCACTATTTGGAGGTGCAGCATCAGGAGTTATCGTAAGTAGAAATATGAGTACAATAAATAATACTCAAAAAGCTGGTACAACAGAAACAGTAGAGACTACAAAATCAAAAACGCAAATGGGAGCAGCTTTTAAGAGTGTATCAAGTGCGGTAGTGTCTGTTATCAACTATCAAAAGAAAACAAGCTCTGCTAGTGATAGTCTAGCCGAACTATTCGGAGGAAGTAGTTCTAGTTCTCAAAGTAGTGATTCGTTAGAGAAATATGGTGAAGGATCTGGAGCTATATACTCAAATAAAGACGGTAAAGGATATATTGTCACTAATAATCACGTAGTTAGCGATGCTGATAAGTTAGAAATCATATTTAAGGATGGTTCTAAAACAGAAGGAAAACTAATTGGTACTGATGAAGTTACTGACTTAGCCGTTATAGAAATATCAGGAGATGAAGTTCCGGCAACGGCAGAATTTGGTGATTCTGACAAAATTACCGAAGGTGATCCTGTAATTGCTATTGGTTCACCTTTAGGTAGTGATTATGCAACTTCAGTTACCGAAGGTATTATATCTTCTAAAAGTAGGACTATAACGACTCAAGATCAAACAACTGGTCAAGATATTGGTCAAGCAACAGTTATACAAACTGATGCTGCAATTAATCCGGGTAATTCTGGAGGTCCATTAGTAAACTCAAGCGGGCAAATTATTGGAATCAATTCAATGAAGTTAGCATCTAGCGACGATGGAACTTCAGTAGAAGGTATGGGATTTGCTATTCCAAGTAATGAGGTGGTAAAGATTATTAATGATTTAGTTGAGAATGGTGAAGTGAAGCGGCCATCTTTAGGGATCGGAGCACTAACACTTGATCAAATTTCTAAGCAAGATCAAAGTGATACTTTTAAGTTACCAAGTAGTATTACAGGTGGAATTCTTATCGGATCTGTAACAGATAATGCGCCCGCAAGTAAAGCAGGATTGAAGAAGTATGATGTCATTACTAAGATTGATGACAAAAAAGTCGATAGCATAGCAACCTTACATTCTATTATTTATAGTCATGACATAGGTGATAAGGTAACGGTAACTTATTACCGTGATGGGAAGCAGGCTACTACCGAACTTACTCTAACAGAAGTTGAATCTAATTAAATAACAAAGAAGCGATGATAAATTAATATCATCGCTTTTTTTGTTATTCATAATAATAGTGTTATAAATTGCATAATATATTTCTGATTGATATCATTAGGTTAATAGTTAGAGTATGTCTAACAAATGAAGGTGAGGATAAGATCATGACGATAGTAAAATTAAGTTCACTCGTATTATTAACCGGAGTTGCTTTGATGGGAACATCATCAGCAATCGCCGCAGAAGTTGGTAGTTTAGATACTAACTTGAGCGCAACTTTTATTGAAGATACATCAGAAAACACGCCATTAGACCCGACCGATCCAACAAAACCAGTTGACCCAGGACGTCCAGGAACAGGGGGAGTCTTAAGTTTAGATGTAGCACCAATCAGTATTGATTTCGGAACTACCATGCTTGAAGCTGGTGCTAATCAAACGATATTTGCTAAACCAATGGTAGTTAAGAGTGAAGGGGACTTAGACAAAGAAGTTCCACACTATGTACAAGTTACTGACAAACGTGGTGGAAGATTAGGATGGAAGTTATCAGTGAAGCAAGAGGCCCAGTTAAAATCCGGAGCTGATGACTTAACAGGAGCAATTATTAGTATTCAAGATCAATCAATTGTATCTCCAAGTGCAGAAGTAGCTCCGACTGGATTTACTGGCAAATTAGATTTAACACCTGGTAGTGATGTCCCAGTTATGACCGCTGTAAGTGGTCAGGGATACTTAACTTGGATTCAAAAATATGGAGCAATAACTGACGACGGCTCAGGCACTGCCAATGAGAATAAGGGAGTGCAATTATATGTTCCTTCAGGAGCAGCACAAGCTAAAGCATATACAGGATCATTAGTTTGGTCACTAAGTGACACCCCAGCTTAATTATTAGGAGGATAAAGTTATGAAAAAACAATTATTTGCTAGTTTAGGAATTGTTTTGATGAACTTTATCTTCTTTTTTTCATCTCCTATACCAGTTATATCTACTGAAGTAAAAGATTCACCAATTGATGTGGACCAAGCGTTACCAGAGTCTGAAATTCCAAAGAAAATTTCAGAAGAAACAAATAATGTTGAAGAAAACGAATTAAAAGTAGAAGAACCAAATCAACAAACGATAGCAACTGTATCAACATATGATGAATTTGTTGATGCAATGAATAATGATAATGTTAATCAAGTTGAAATAGTCGCTGATATTAATGGAATAGGTACAAGTAGTAAACGAATTAATTCTCTTAATAGAGATCTTTCGATTAATGCCAATAATCATAAACTGAACATTGGTGCACAGGTTATTTCGTTAGGTTTTGCGGGGATATTAGTGAATAGCCATACATTTAAGCTGAGTAATGCAAATATTAATAATAGCCGATATGGAGAAGGTTTTGTTGATGTTGCGACCATAGGAGAAGGTAAGTGGGACTTAGAGTTTAGTAATATTACAGCAGAAAAAGATTCTGTTTCTCGAGTGGCTCAAGCTCATAAATGCGCAGTGACTATGAGTGGAATTAATAATATTTCAACATATTATGAGAATTTTGAACTTGGACAGTTTACTGTTGCCAAAGATGCAACGTATATAGGGAATATCTATGGAACGGATTGGGCAGTAATTGATTATACGACTGCTAGCTTAATAACAGATACAGCTTTTAAGCGACATTTCTTGGTAGACGATGGTGCTAATGTTGAATTCACAACAACTAAAAATGCCGACGGTAAGGCAGGATGGCCAGCAATTTGGGGCTTTTATAAGGCAATAACAATTGGAGTCAATGCTAACTTCAAAGTTAAATGGGGGATTGATATTATTCGAGCAAATGGTGATACAGCAGTAACATTTGGAGAATATCCATTAGGATTAACCATTCTTTTGAAAGCTGGATCAACAATGGACTTAGATAATACTGATCACCATGATTATCCTGCTATTAATATGGATACTGGAATTAACTCTATTACTATGGAACCGGGAGCAACCCTAAAGGCAACTTCAGACGGAATCTATGGAGCAATGGCGTTTGATGGAGGGACTAATAAATTCTATGCAAATCGACCTAAGTTGGTAGATTTAAAGAATAGAAGAGCTAATTACAAAGCGTTTATTACTACAATAGGAATTGCTACTGATTTTACTATTGAGAATACAGATGTAGCTTACTGGGGCTCTGATATTGATAATGATAATAATCCAACTGCTAGTTTTTCTAATGTCAAAAAAATTAATAGTAAAATTACTAACAAATGGAGCAGTGATCCACCTGAAGTGGCAACAGCATTGTCCGCAGCAAAAGTACAAAGATTCGCAACAAAGTATGTTGAAAAAGGTGGTCTTTCAATAACTGAAGTGCCGACTGAAATAAATTTTGGTAATGACTTAGTAATTCCTTATACCGAAAAAACATTCCCTATACAAAGCGTAACTGGTTCGTTAACTATTACTGATTCAAGAGCTTCAAAACAAAATTGGCAATTAGGAGTCACTGTAATAAAAGAGTTAACCGGTTCTGCTACCAATCACGTCTTAGAGGATGCATTGCATTATAAGTCAGCGATTGGTGATTTTCAGTTGAACGACACATCAACGATTGTGGAAAAACATAAGAATGTGGATAACAATTATTCGGTATCTAACAATTGGGGTGGAAATGCCGGTCTTTATATGAAAATAATAAATGGAGCACGAGCTGATTCATACGGCGGTCAAATTCGTTGGGATATTAGAGATGTTCCAGCATAAAAAAATGTGAAGCGAAACTGTTTCACGTTTTTTTATGGAAGTATAGTTTTTAAATTTTTGTCAAGTTGTTAATAAGAGGTCGTTATTTATGCACTGATTGTGGATAACCCTGTGAACACTGTGGATATAATGCTTATTTTATAGAAAGTTTTGCACACAAGATATTGGTTTGTGGATAAGTGCCGATTTCACAAACAAAACATACGTTCTGAATGTTGTTATATCAACGTTAACGTGCGTTTCACATAAGTTGTCAACAAACTATGTTAAATGTGGATAAAAAAGTGGTATATTTTTTTGATTTTTTTTCTGATAGAATATTTGGTATTACAAATAAAATTTGTACACAACATATAGATATTTTTGAAAAGTTAGTGAGAAAAACTAATTTGTTCTCCGCTTTTTATTAATGACCTGTGGAAAAGAGACACTATGAATATCAAAATAATCGGCGTTGGAAAGTTAAAAGAGAAGTATTTAAAACAAGGAATTGCTGAATATGCTAAGCGACTTTCTGCTTTTGGGAAATTCGAAATAATTGAAGTTTCTGATGAGAAAGCTCCAGAGTCTCTAAGCACAACTGAAATGGAAAAAATCAAACAAACAGAAGGACAACGAATACTAGAAAAGATAAAAGACAAAGAGTATGTATTCTTACTTGCGATTAAAGGTGAACAACTTTCGTCTGAAGAGTTATCCGAGAGAATTTCTAATCTTACTACCTATGGTAAAAGTGATATTACGTTTGTTATTGGTGGATCATTAGGAACTAGTCAAGAATTATCAAAGCGTGCGGATGCAGAAATATCTTTTGGAAGATTCACTTTACCTCATCAATTAATGAGATTAGTATTAGCAGAACAAATCTATCGCGCATTTATGATTGATGCGGGAAGGACGTATCACAAGTGAGAAAACGAGTTAATCTACTAAAAATAGTTGTGATTCTAGCAACTTTAGGATTCTTTATTATGGGAGCAGTCTTTACGATGATTGTAGTTCTCGGCAACCCAGATATTATGTGGAAAAATTCAGTATATTTAACATTAGTGATGGTGTACTTGATTGATATTTTGGCTCTAAGCACAGGAATCACTCTGTATAAGTTGTTGAACTTAATTAATCATGGGCAATTAGTTAGCGAAGATTCGTTAACAAAGATGAAACGTATTTCTACTAATTTATTGTTTATTACAATATTTTCGATTGGAATTTTGCCAATGTTTTATAACTTTGCTCAAGAAAGTGATGCACCAGGAGTTATGGGATTGGGGTTCTTGATGTTCGGTATAGCGCTAACAGTGTATAGCATTAGCTGGGTATTAGAAGGTTTGTTAAGAAGTAACTTAGATCAAAGAAAAGAAGATAGTAATGATTAAAGATATTAATAGAAATGTTTTGCAACTGAACCAAAAATCAAAGCCGGCAACCCCAGCAGATATTAGTGTTGGACAGGACTTAAGAGATACATTAAAAGAACATGAGGATCATTGTGTAGGTATGGCTGCCAACATGATAGGCATTAATAAGCGGATTATTATTGTTGATATGGGTATTATGTCTGTTGTTATGTATAATCCGACAATTAGTAATAAGCAAAAACCTTTTGAAACAGATGAAGGCTGCTTGTCATTAGATGGACAACGTCCAACCACACGTTATGAAGAAATCACAGTAACTTTCTTTGATGACAAATTCAATGTACATAATCAAAAATTTAATGGATTCACGGCACAGATTATTCAACATGAAGTTGATCACTGTGATGGAATCATAATTTAAAAGCTAACTATTTAGTTGGCTTTTTTGTTGAAGTCTTTATACATATCTTCGATATCTTGCAGATCAATTATTTGATCAGTGACTGAATTAATGATGAAGGTCTCTAAATCTTCATTCTTTGAAGGATTGAGTTTGTTGATAGAACTAATTAAGTTATTTGGTAAATCGATGGTTATTTTCATGTAGAATCTCCTTTGTTTAGACAGGCTTTAGTATAGATTACCGAGAACACAGAGGTTTTGTGTTAAAATTATTACTAAAGAGAGGTTTTTATGAATAATAAACAACGAACGGTTCTGATTTCTGGAGGAACTTCTGGAGTTGGAAAAGCAGTTGCTAAGAGTTTTGCTAAATTAGGGGATAAGGTCATTATTATTGGCAGAAATGATACTAAGGCAAATACTGCGCTGATGGAAATTATGCATGAAACTGGAAATGATAATATTTCATATCTTATTGGTGATTTATCCAATCAAGAAGACAATAAGAAATTATCTGAAGAATTCTTGGCAGATCATCAAAAACTAGATGTGTTGGTTCACTGTGCTGGAATTATTCCTAAGACAGCTAAAGATAATATTAATGTTAATTTAAGAAGCCATTATTGGTTAACTGAGAATCTTAAAGGGTCTCTTGTGGATGGTGGACAAGTATTTATTGTTACAGGTAAGCCCTTACCAATCAAATTAGTGCCAATTAGTGAGAAGCAATTAACCAAACCACAACGTGGCATGTGGTTATTAACGCACAAAACATTATTAATGAAGTTGTTAGCAGATGAACTATTTGAACAAAATACAACGGTGAACTCATTTTTCCCTGGGGATATTCAATCCGACTTATCTACTTGGAATAAAAAAGTAAAGAATAATAAGGTTGAAGTTGTGGCTGATATTGTTACAGATGATGAATTAAGCCAAATGTCAGGAGAGTTTTTTAACGACAAGGGTAAGACTGTTAGCCTAAGTGGGAAAAAATATAGTACAAGTCGAGCGCGAGAAATTTTGCGCCAATATTTAAAATAAAAAGTCAGCTAATTAGCTGACTTTTTATTATGCAATAAGGGACAACTCCATAACCAAGTTATGATATTATATGAGTAGGATGAACTAATTAATAATCATTCTAAATAACTAGAGTAATTGAGGGACTTTAGGAGGTATATAGAAAGATGTTAACAATTGACCCAAGTAAGGCGCAAGATGTTTGGAAAGACGTTGGGGAACACGTACAATTCACTGTACTAAAACTCAACCGTGAAAATTTTGATAGCGAACGTGATGCAATTGCTGAATTTGCGGACAAATCACAAGCGATTATTCGCTCGTTAAGAATTCGTGATTCACATTTAGCTGCGGAGTCAGGATTAAAAGTTGCTATTGGTTTTAGTAACAAGGCTTGGGATTATTTATTCCCAACAGCTATGAAGCCTAAAGAATTAGAAACATTTACTGAAATGAAGAGTGATGAACATGTCATGCCGGCAACAGAAGGAGATATTTTCTTTCATATAAGAGCCAGTAATGAAGCTGTTGTTTATGAAGCTCAAACACAATTTATGCGCTTTTTAAGTGATTACACAACAGTAGTTGATGAAACTAAAGGATTCCGTTATTTTGAAGGACGCGCAATTATTGGTTTCATCGATGGGACAGAAGCTCCTGCAGTTGAAGATGCTGCTGACTATGCAATTATTGGTGATGAAGATCCATTTTTCATTAATGGTTCATATGCTTTTGCTCAAAAATGGAAGCATAATATGGCATTTTGGGAAAACATGAAGACCGAAGAACAAGAAAAAGCAGTTGGTCGTGAGAAATTCACAGATATTGAATTAGATGATGAAGATAAATACCATAATGCTCATAATGTTAGTTCTAAAGTAGAAATTGATGGCGAAGAACAAAAGATTATTCGTATGAATGTTCCTTATTCAGAGCCGGCATCAGCTAATACAGGGACATACTTCATGGGTTACGCAAGACATTGGTCGGTAACGAAGTTGATGTTACAACAAATGCTTGATACAGCGGACTTCTTACTTTCGTTCTCAGATGTTTTGTCTGGACAATTATTCTTTATACCTTCACGTGATTTACTTGAACAAATCGCTGATGGAAAAATATAAAACAAAAAAGAAGCTATTTAGCTTCTTTTTTTATGTTTAAAATCATAAAACACGAACATTAATTTATTAATATTAAAAATAATTCGATTCATATCTTTAAAAACGTATAACTTTAATGTAAAATACAATAATAGTTAATAAATAAACATTAAAGGAAGAAGATATGCAAGAATTATCAAGTAAATCACCAAAAATACGAACAACATGGTTAGAGAAACAATTTAAGATTAATGAGAAAGGTTCATCTGTTAAAACAGAAATAATTGGTGGAATAACAACTTTCATTGCTATGTCTTATATATTGTTTGTTAATCCAACAATTCTTAGTGACGCTGGGTTAGATAAAGGAGCTGTTTTTGTTGCTACCGCATTAGCTGGTGTTGTAGGATGTGTGGCTATGGCTTTTGTAGCTAATTATCCAATTGCTGTTGCTCCAGGATTAGGAAGTAATGCATTCTTTGCATATTCTGTAGTGATTGGTATGGGTATTCCTTGGCAAACTGCTTTAGCCGGCGTATTTGTAGCTTCGATTCTATTTATGTTAGCTACCGTATTTAAAGTAAGAGAGATTGTTATTAATGCAATTCCGGCCAACCTAAAAGCTGCTATGGCTGTAGGTATCGGATTGTTTATAGCATTTACTGGATTGAAACAAGGTGGATTAGTAATCCCAAGTGAAAGCTCCTTTGTAACTATTTCTAATTGGCAAGATCCCCAAGTTTGGTTAACTGTTTTTGGTCTAATTTTGACAATGGTTTTACTAGCAAGAAAAGTAACAGGTGCATTATTTATTGGTATTGCAGGAACAGCTATTATGGGTGTAGCTACAGGATTAATTGCTATGCCTTCTCATATTGTTTCAACTATTCCAAGTTTGCAACCAACTTTTGGAGTAGCTATCACAAGTTTGCCACAAATTAATTCAATTCAAATGGTAGTCGTAATTTTAGTATTCTTCCTAAGTGTATTTTTTGATACTACAGGAACAGTTATTGGGTTAGCAGAGCAAGCAGGATTCATTAAAGACAATAAGATTCCTAAGGGAGTTGGTAAAGCATTGTTTGCTGATTCAACTTCAATGATTGCTGGTTCAATCTTTGGGTCAACACCAACTGCTTGTTATATTGAATCTTCTACTGGTATCGCAGCCGGTGCACGTACCGGATTTTCATCAATTATTGTGGCAGGGATGTTTATCTTGAGTTTGTTCTTCTCACCATTATTAACAGTTGTTACTGCTCAAGTAACAGCTCCCGTATTGATTGTTGTAGGATCATTTATGATCAAAACAATTGCTAAGATCGATTGGGATGAATTCGAAACATCTTTCCCAGCTTTTCTAATTATCCTATGTACACCACTTACTTATAACATTTCATATGGTTTGGCTTTTGGACTTATTTCTTATCCAATAGTAATGATTGCTTCTGGAAAAGCTAAAAAAGTTCATCCAATGATGTATATTGCTGCACTATTATTCTTAGCTTTACTATTCACAATGCATCAAATGCCTGCCAAATAATAGGAGATATTAATGAATAAGACCGAATTAAAGAACTTAATAGACCAAGCTGCCGGCAGAAAAAAAGCCGACATAGTAGTTAAGAATGTGAAGATTGTAGATGTTTATAACTCACGAATAATTGATGAAGACTTGGCCTTAGCTGATGGTAAGATTCTAGGTTTTGGAGATTATCAAGCAACTGAAGTTATTGATGGAGAAGGTAAATATGTGGTTCCAGGATTAATAGACCCACATATTCATATTGAATCCGCAAATGTTTCGCCAAGCGTATTTGGGCAATTAGCAATGCCTCATGGAACAACTACAATTTTGGCTGATCCTCATGAAATAGTGAATGTTTCAGGAATGAGGGGATTAGAATATATGGTCGCTGCAGCTAAAGATACAGAGCTTAATATTAAATATATGATGCCATCATGTGTTCCAGCAGCTAACCCTGATTTAGAAACAGCCGGTGCGGTGATAACTGCATCAGAAATTAAAGAATCTTACGATAAACAGATGACTTATGGCCTAGCAGAATTCATGAATTATGATGGTGTAATAAATGCTGATGATGGTGTTTTAGATGAATTGTTAGTTTCCATCAATGACAATAAATTGATTGATGGACATTCGCCATCATTGATGAATAATGATTTGAATGCTTATGCGGTGACTGGAATTCATGATGATCATGAATGTACGCAAGTCGATGAAATGCTACAAAGAATAAGCCGTGGTATGTATGTATATTTACGTTACGGAACTGTATCTAAGAATATGCCGGAATTACTCAAAGGAGTAACGGATGCTAACTCTAGATTCTGTTGTCTTTGTGGTGATGATATCCAATCAGTTACATTAAGAGATACTGGGCATTTAGACGAAAGTATTCGAGTAGCAATCAAAGAAGGAATAAATCCTATTACTGCTATTCAAATGGCAACTATTAATACAGCTCAATGTACAGGATTATCAGATCGTGGAGGAATTGCCCCTGGCCTTCGCGCTGATTTCTTGTTGGTAGATGATTTAGAGCACTTCACAGTAAGTGAAACATTTATAGCGGGTCAAAGTGTTGCTAAGAATGGACAATATATCTTGGAACCAAAAGATGATATGCACGGATATGATGATTTGCTAACTACGATTCATTTAGATGATTTCAAACCAGAACAATTAAAGATGGATATAACTAGCTCGCGCGTTAATGTTATTGGTTTACAAAACATTAGTCGTACACAGCATTTAGTTAAAGAAGTAGAGCATACTAAAGATGGTGATTTTATCTATAATAATGAAGAAGATATCATCAAAGCTGCAGTGATTGAACGTCATCATAAGACAGGTAATATTGGACTAGGACTATTACATGGATTTGAAATGAAGTTCGGAGCAATTGCTACAAGTATTGGTCATGACTCGCACAATATAGTTGTAGTAGGAACTAATGACAATGATATGGCTCTTGCTGTTAATGAATTAAAAGAAATTCAAGGCGGTGGAGTAGCGGTTAAGGATGGTAAAGTCGTAGCCACTGTGCCATTTAAAATTGGTGGATTAATGAGTAATGATCACGTTGATGAGTTAATCAAGAAACAAGAGAAGTTTAATGAAGTGTGTCATCGTGATTTAAAAGTAAATGCAAAATTTGACCCAATTATGAAATTAGGAGCTCTCCCGTTAGATGTTATTCCTAACCTTCGTTTAACAGATAAAGGTGTTGTAGATGTAACTAAGTTTGAAATAATTGGTATTAATGCATAAAAAAGAAGCCAATCGGCTTCTTTTTTATTACTTAGCGTCTTCTAAATTATTAGAAATTTTGTGAAGAGATTTGATGAAACTTCTACGTTCAAATGCACCTAACTTATTAAGGATTGAATTATCGGTTTCTTTTAGGAATTTTGAAATTTCACGTTGGATATCTTGACCTGATTTTTGAACTTCAATAATTTTCAAACGTGAATCTGAAGGAAGAGCAGTTCTTTTGATAAGATCTTTTTCTTCCATATTTTTAAGAATATTAGTTGCTGTTGAGCGACGAATATTGAATTCTTTTTCAACATCTTTTTGAAAAACATTTTTGTTAGCAGTGAAACCATTTAGGAAATCAAGAATTTGTATCTGAGTTCCTGTTAGTTTAAACTGTAAAGCGAAGGTGTTGATGTCGCGTGAGATTTGGTTATTTAAAACTTTGAGTGAGTGTGAAATACTTTCTTCCAAAATTATGACCTCTTCTTATTTGATTTACTAAATTTATTCTACCGTAAAAAGAAGAGAGTTAGTAGGCTTTATTTTGATTTGCTATAAATAAATGCAAAGGTTCCAAGACCAACATGAGCCATAACTACAGGACTTGTGATTGAGGTATTAAATTCTGTTTTTTGATGAGCCGAAATTAGTGGTGTAGTGATACTTGATAATTTCTCATCTTCAACGCCAACGTGAATTAGGTTGAAGGTATCTAATTTTTCGTTTTCTAACTTAGTTAAGAGTTCACTAACGGTCTTTTTCATGAACTTTTGGCCGAGACCTTTGGCAACTAATTTTAATTCGTCGTCTTCTAACTTAATAAGCACTTTGATTTTTAGTAGTTTAGACATCATTCCGGATACTTTGCTTATGCGACCACCTCTTTGAAGAGCATCAAGCGATTCGAAAAAGATATAAGTTTCTTTTTGTTTGCGAGCCTCTTCTAATTGGTCCAAAATACTAGAAAGATCATTACCAGCAGCGATTAATTCACCGGCAAGAATTAATTGCTCGCCCAAAGCTCTATCCATAAGTTTGCTATCAACAACGGTTACGTCGGCGTCGCTTTGATGAGCGGCACTAAATGCACCTTCAACAGTTCCACTTAATAGATTAGTTAAGTGGATTGATAATATTTGGTCACCGTTTTTTCCGATTTCATCATATAATTCTACGAAATCTCCGACGGCGGGTTGACTAGTTGTTGGGCTAAATTCCGGATCATTTTTAAGTTTGTCCAAGAATTCTTCTTTTGTAATTTCAATTCCATCACGATATGACTCCCCTTGGTTATTAATAACTAAAGGTATTATGTGAATGTTATACTTCTTAATTTCTTCAGCAGTTAATTGAGCAGTTGAATCAGTTACTAATTGAATTGTCATCGTATATTTCCCCGTTTAGTAAGATTAATGTGATTATATAACAATTAAAAACTAAGTCAATTATATTTAGAATTGAACTCTAGATAGAATAAAGTTACAATCTTTATTAAAGAATGGGAGTAGGGTTATGAACAACAGAGAATTTACAGAATGGTTATCAAGTTTTGGTAAGAACAGATTACCAATGTGGAATGAATTGCCTGACTTAGACTTATATATGGATCAAATAACTTTTGAAGTTGATCGTAACGTTGCTTTTATTTTAGAAAAACCAATCACTAAAGCAATGATTAACAGTTATGTAAAAATGGAAGTTATTGATAAACCAGAAAAGAAAAAATATAGTCGAAAACATCTGGCTTCAATAATTGTTGTTAGTATTATGAAACAAGTATTTCCACTAGATATAATAAAAAAAGGAATTAATAAAGTATTTGAACTTGATCAACCTGAAGTGGGCTATGACAATTTTGTTTCATTATTTAATCAAGAAATGGAATTGTTAGAAAGTCAAAGTGCAATCGCTGATTTGAAGATCGATGATGATCAATTAAAAATGGCACAAATCGTAGCTATTCGTTCTGTTGTCTACAAAGAGATTGCTAACAAGGTTGCCGAATTTGATAAATAGTCTTTGAAGTTGAACTGAAATTCTTTTAAGAATCAATGGATGTGAAGCGTGGTTAAGCCTTATTAGTATTTAATACAAATAATTGTTGAATAATTTATGATTTTCTCTTAAAATATAGAAGATAGTTTATGGGAGGAGGGAATCACATGACAAGAAATTTACATACAGGTATTAGTGGCCGCCGCCGCCCTAAGAAGTCTGGATTAGACCGTGTTAAACACGCTGCAAGCGTACTTGCATTTCTAAAAGGCCGTAAAGACGATGAAGCTAAACCAGCTGCTAAGAAACCTGCAGCTAAAAAAGCAACAACAGCAAAGAAAACAACAGCTGCTAAGAAACCTGCTGCAAAGAAGGCAACTACAACAGCTAAGAAAACTACAACAACTAAGAAGTCTACAACTGCTAAAGAAACAACAGCAAAGAAGACAACAGCTGCTAAGAAACCTGCTGCAAAGAAGGCAACTACAGCTAAAAAAACAACTACAAAAAAAGCTGAAGACAAATAAGTCTATCAGCTTTTTTTATTAGGTGAAAATATGTTGGAAAATAAAAAGATAAATTTTACTAAGTTAGTTAATTATGGGTTTATTAAAAAAGATGATAATTACTTTTTTGAGAAAAGAATAGTTGATAATCAGTTTGAAATGAAAGTTATTGCGAATACTAGTGGTAAGTTAGAAACAAAAGTTATAGATGTAAATACAAATGATGAGTACATATTGCATCTGAAGGATTCTGTCAGCGGAGCTTTTGTTGGCCAAGTACGTGATGAATACGAAGATCTTTTGCAAGACATAATTAATAAATGCACAGATGTTGATGTCTTTAAATCTACACAAACAATTGAAGTGATTGAATTTATCAAAGAAAAATATCATGACGAATTGGAGTTCTTGTGGGCTAAGTTTCCTAACAATGCCGTCTTTCGCAATAAAGAATCAAAGAAATGGTATGCAGCAATACTCTCGGTGAAACCTGAAGTAATAAACAAGTCAGGAAGTGAATTGATAGAAGTTATTGATTTACACTTTTCAAGTGAGAGAGTTAATGAATTGCTGGATAACAAAGTTTTTCTCCCTGGATATCATATGAACAAGAAATATTGGATTACTATTTGTCTAGATAACACTGTTTCTATTAGTGTAATTAAAAGATTGATTGATGAAAGTTATAACAACTCAAATATAACTAGAAAAAGTCGAAGATGAAAATCTTCGGCTTTTTGTTTTGAAAGCGATTAAAAATTAATGTTATATCCATTTACTTTGGAATGATTCTAAATTATACTAGAGGTATTAAAACTTAAGGAGGAAGATATTATGTCACTAGTAGGAAAAGAAATTGGAGGATTCAAGGCTCAAGCTTTTCGCCAAGGTAAGTTTATAGAGGTTTCTCAAGACAATCTAAAAGGGCACTGGAGTATAGTTATGTTCTACCCAGCAGACTTTTCGTTTGTTTGTCCAACAGAATTAGAGGATTTACAAGAACAATATGGTGAGTTAAAGAAATTAGATACAGAAATTTTCTCAGTATCAACAGATACTCACTTCGTACATAAAGCATGGCACGACAATTCAGATGCAGTTGGAAAGATTGAATATACAATGATTGGTGATCCATCACAAACCATTTCAAGAATGTTTGATGTATTAGATGAAGAACAAGGATTGGCACAAAGAGGGACATTCATTATTGATCCTGAAGGTGTTGTTCAATCAATGGAAATCAACGCTGACGGAATCGGAAGAAATGCCAGTGAATATATAGATAGAGTAAAAGCCGGAAGATACGTAGCAGATCATCCAGGTGAAGTTTGTCCAGCAAAATGGAAAGAAGGAGAAGATACACTAACTCCAGGTTTGGATCTTGTAGGTAAAATATAAAAGGAGGCTAACAAATGATATTAGATGATAATTTAGTAGTTAGTCTCAAACAATATTTACAATTACTTAAGCAAGACATAGTAATCGTATTCAGTAAAGACGACAGTGAGAACTCAGAAAAAATCAGTGAATTTATTAATCAAGTAGCTCAGTTATCTCCTAAAATATCTATAGAAGAAGCAAAGTTGAAGAGAACTCCTAGCTTTGCAATAAAAACAAAAGACCAAGAGAAGCCTAAGATATTCTTTGCCGGTATTCCGTTAGGTCATGAATTTGAGTCGTTTGTTCTAGCCTTACTTCAAGTTTCTGGACATGAGCCTAAAGTTTCACCAGAAGTTAAAGCTCAAATTTTGAATATAGATAAGGATTTAGAGTTTGAAACATACGCTAGTTTAACTTGTACGAATTGCCCAGATGTTGTGCAAGCATTGAACATAATGAGTGTAATCAATCCAAGAATCAGCCATACAATGGTTGAAGGTGGAATGAACAAACAAGAAGTGGAAGACTTGAATATTATGGCGGTGCCTACTGTTTACCTTAATGGTGAAGAGTGGTCTGACGGAAGAATGACGGTCGAAGAAATAGTTAATAAGATTTCTGATAATGAAGTGGTTAATAAAGTTTCTAAAGAAATGCAGAAGAAATTTGATGTTTTGATTATCGGTGGTGGTCCAGCTGCAGCTACTTCAGCTATCTATACTGCCAGAAAAGGTCTACGTGTAGGGTTAGTTGCTGACAGATTCGGTGGACAACCACTAGAAACATTAGGAATAGAGAATATTACCGGAACACCTTATATAGAAGGTGAGCCATTTATGAAGAATATTTATGCACATATGAATCAATATCCAGTGCATGTTGCAGAAGGATTCAAAGTTGAAAACGTCGAAAAAAATCAAGAAGATGATTTTGAAGTAACCCTTGATTCCGAAGATGTTTTAACAAGTGAATCTGTAATAGTTGCGACAGGAGCCAAATGGAAAAAAATAAATATTCCTGGGGAAATAGAATTAAAGAATAAAGGTGTAGCATATTGTCCTCACTGTGATGGACCATTATATAAAGGTAAGGATGTCGCCGTAATTGGCGGGGGGAATTCAGGTGTAGAAGCGGCTATAGATTTGGCTGGGACAAGTAAACATGTCACTGTATTAGAATATGGATCTGAATTAATGGCAGACAAGGTTCTACAAGACAAGTTGAGATCACTAGACAATGTAACGATTATTACTAGTGCTAACACCAAAGAAATACACGGAACTAATAAAGTTCAGAGTTTTACATATATCGATAGAACTACTGATAAAGAAATAACTATTGATATCGACGGAATATTCATTCAAATTGGTTTAGTACCTAATACACAGTGGCTTGAAAATACAGTTGAGCTAAATGAAGGAAAAGAAATAAAAGTTGATCATATGAATCAAACAACAATAGCAGGGATGTTTGCGGCAGGAGATTGTACAGATGTTGCTTATAAACAAATTGTTATCGCTATGGGTGCTGGTGCAACAGCCGGACTGGCAGCGTTTGATTACTTGATAACGAAATAAAAAAAGACCTCGTTAGAGGTCTTTTTTTATTTCGTTATCATTTTATTCTCTTTAGCTTTGATAGTTAAATTATGTCGTTTTTCTAGTATCCTCACTATCAAGTATCATTTTATTTACATCTGCGCACTCATATCGATCAAATCTGATATTGATAATCACACAAAGAATTAAGCGTCGGTCGACTCCTAACCGATGGTTGTTACTGAACCAATATCCAAACTTATCGTTACCCAAAGATAAACGGCATAAATATTATAAAAAATAGAAATGATAGAGGCTAAGAGAATTAATTTATGAAATTGATTCTCTTTTTTATTTCGCCAAATAATTAAAGGGCTAGATGCTAATCCGAATGGAACAATTGTCAAAGATAAAAAAGACAAAATTAATAAAATCCAACTTTCATCATTTTGCGAAAACAGCAAACCATTTATTTTTTTATATTTTCCCTCAACTTCTTGTTGCTGAGGCATTTCTCCGGTCAAGAGCTCGTCAGTTGATATTTCATAATGTTTACTTAGTTCAACTAAATTATCAATATCAGGGTAGCCATTATCTGTTTCCCAACGTGAAATTGATTGTCTTGATATATTCAAAAACTCAGCCACATCACCCTGTGAGTATCCTCTTTTTACCCTGACTTTCTTCAATCGTCTCCCTAACGTCATTTAGTTCTCCTTTAAATAGTAAACTTACACTATAAGAAACTATTTTACTGTAAAGCAAAGATAAAAGATAGTGAAGAGAAGCCAATTAACTAACTAAAAAGGATATCTAATGATGTCTTTTTTAGTTTATTCTTTTAACCTCTGTCATTTCTATCTTCTATAATATTTATGCCGTTTATTCGTTGAATAACGATAGGTTTGAATATTGGATAAGTGATAACTATTAGTTAGGGACCGACTGTTGTTTAATTCCTTGCGTGATTATAAATATCAGACTTGATTGATATAAGTGCGCAAATGTAAAGTATTGCTTGCTAGTGATGGTACTAGAAAAATGACATAATTTAACTATCAAAAGCTGAGGAGAATAATTTGAAGAAAATCATTAAAATTTTAGCAGCTACAATAGCTTTGATTATGGGAGTATGGCTTCTTATAATAAGACTTCAAACTGTTGGTTCTAAGATTAGAACTTTGTATGGTTTAATTGATATTTCACTTGACTTAATTTTTGCCATTATAGTGATATTTTTGGCACTTAACTACCTATACGACCTTAAAAATAATGCTGATTAAATAAAAAAGACATCATTAGATGTCTTTTTTTATTTAACTAATGTATTAGGATTTTCACCTTGGATTAATTTAACGTTTGAGTCTAGAGATACAGTGACCATATTGTGAACTGCTTCGTCAGTATAAAAGGCAATGTGTGGAGTAACAATAACGTTGTCACGACTCATTAGGTCATTCAGACGAGCATCTGGGAATTCTTTGCCTTCCCAAGTCTCATTGAAAATACCAACTTCGTCTTCGTATACATCAAGTCCAGCACCACCGATTTTTTTATTATCAAGTCCCGCTAATAGATCGTCAGTATTTACTAACGTTCCTCTAGAAACGTTGATAATGATCACGCCGTCTTTCATTTTGGCGATTGAATCCTTATTGATCATATGGACATTATCTTTAACAGCTGGCACGTGAAGTGTGATGATGTCAGACACTTTGTATAATTCGTCTAAACTATCAACGTACATACCAGCTTCTTCTAGCTCTTTATTACGGAAAATATCGTAACAAACAACTTTTGCGCCGTAGCCTTGCATAATCTTGATTAGAACTTGACCAATGTGTCCGGTTCCAATAATTCCGATAGTTTGATTACGGATTTCGCGGCCAATTTCTGGAGCCCAACGTAAGTCTTTACGGGCAATTTTTTTGTCATATTCGGGTACGCGACGTAACAAACGTCCCATCAAAAATGAAGCGTGTTCAGCAATTGCATTAGGTGAGTATACTGGAACGTTCGTCAATTTCATGCCGTTAGATTCTACTAACTCTAGATTAATGTTATCAACACCGACGTTTCTAAATGATAGATTCTTGACCCCCAAATCATTCAATATATTGATGGCAGCATCACTGTAAGTTTCTTGTTGGAATAAGACAACACCGTCATAACCAGCAGCTAGTTTAGCTGTTTCTTCCGTAAATAGTTTGTCTGTTTGGTCTACTTGAACATCAGGATGATTTTTGGTCCATTCATTAAATGGCGCCACCTCATCAGCACGCATTGAATAAAATAAAATCTTCATAAAAAAACCTCCTTTTTCTACACATAAGTGTAAAACAAGGAGGTAATAATAGCTAGTTAAACCTATTTAAAATATAGATAGCAAAAATAACAATAATTGAACCGATAATTTCTACGATTGAGAAAGTAGAACCTAAGAATAGGATACTTAAAACAAAAGTGATGAATGGTTGTACAGCATCAGTGATACTTACAATAGTAGAGGTTGTATATTGCAAACTCATTACCATAATAAGAAAGGCTGCTACAGAACCAATTAGAATTACAGTTCCAACACCAAGAATTGAGCCAGTGTCTAATTTTGGTGGATCAATCCAGAATGGATGATAAATATTAAATAAAATACCACTGACCATGAATCCCCAACCAGTAACTAGAAGAGGGGAATACTTTTGGATTAATCTAGCGGGGAAGATGATGTACATAGCAGCAGTAACACCAGATAGGATACCCCAAATTAATGAATCCATTGGAATGCTAAGATGTGAGAAATTACCTTTAGTAATTAGTAAAACAATACCGAATAGAGCCATAACAAAAGATATAACATCAACTCGAGTTGGCTTTTGGCGTAAAAATACAATTCCACCTAGAACGATAAATAATGGACTTAGGTATTGTAGAATTGTCGCAGAAGCAGCATTCCCGTGTTGAATACTAAGGAAGAAAGTGTACATATTTCCAATCAAACCAAAGATTGAGAATAATAGTAGTAATAATACGTCCTTCTTATTAGTGAAAATTGCAAAGAAATCTTTTTTCTTACCTTTTGGTAAAGAAATAAAAGCTACAAATAAGATGATAGCACCGGCAATTAATGTTCTAACACCAATGAACCATTCGGCAGGAATAGCTTTATTCTTTGAAACAAATTGTAGAACTGCACCAGATACACCCCAAAGTGATGATGCTATTAAGGCTAAGATGAAACCTTTAGTCCGAAATTTATGCATTGTTTGTTTATCTGTCTTCATTGCGTAAATTACTTCCTTTCAAACTCTTTTTTTATAATAGTAACCATTATACGTTTTAATTCTGATGATTTAAATAAATATTTTAATTCATCATAAAAACACTGTACAAGTTTAAAGATATTGTTGATAAAATATTCATGCTTTTTATAATTATTTAATTAACTTGGGTAATAAATGGGGGCAATATTGTTGAAATTCCCATTTGTATAGTGTAATATTTCGTGTATAGATTGTTAACCCTGTAATATATTCGCTGGGGTTACTTAAATATTGGGGGATTTTGTTGGGGGGAAACATGAAAAACAAACAATTGGGACATCTAATTGTTGTTGTTTTAATGCTAGTAGGATTAGCTACTGAAACTGCTACAGTAAATGCAAGTTCAAGTGGTACAGTAAGTACAACTACAGCTCAATTCTATGGAAAAAAAGACACAACTAATAATGGGGACAATAGTAATAATAGTAACTCTGGTGTTGGTAATAAAATATTACCTCAAACCGGAGATTTTGTTATGCCCGGCACTTCGTTGTTAGGGTATATTTTGCTAATTTCAGGAATTCTCTTAATGATTTTTAAAAGTCAAAAGAAGACTGAGAGCAATTTGGGGGGACAATAAATGAAAAGAAAGATTATAGGTGCATTGTTGCTTGGCATTGTCACGAGTTCTATAGGATCTGTGAATATTGCCAATGCAGCAGATGATTTAACAACAAAAGCCGACGTTCAAGTAAACGCTGATCCTAATGGGACGCTATCAATTACTAGTATTACCCCGGTTATTAAGTTTAATGACTTAACCTTGGATTCTTCAAAGGCAACTACAACCACTATTCAAAATGGAGATTTTATTGCAAGCATCATGGATGCACGAGGTACTGGGGCCGGTTGGAATTTAGCCGTAAGGTATTCAGCTGAAGATGGTAGTGAATTAGCACCCACAGATGAAGCTTGGACAGATACAACCGTTAGTGGCAGACATTTGAAAGGTGCAAAATTGAAGTTTGTTATGGATAACGGGTTATTGTCACACGATGGAGATGAGAATCCCAGCACTGATGATAAACCGTCATTCGGGAATACAGAAATCACTATATCTAATAGTGATATGACTTACTTAAATGCTGCACAAGGTCAAGGTCTTGGTGAATGGACACACACTATTCACAATGCTTCAGATCTTCCATCTGTTACATTAGAGGTTCCATCTACAACTACCTTGGCGGGTAGTTACAGCGCCAATTTAACTTGGACCTTAACCGACGTTCCAAAATAATTATCTTAATTTTAAAAATAGAAATAATAAAAAATTAAAAGGGGAAATTAAAATGAAAAATACAATCAAATTAACAACTTTAGCTATGACAGCATTAATCACAGGAAGTGCAGCAATGCCAGTTTTTGCTGCTGATGCACCAAAGACTTCAGAAAATACTAACGGAACTGTTAATGTTACGGCACCAACTGATCCAGGAACTGGTAACTTAACATTAGATACAGCACCTAATATTGATTTTGGGGATGTTGTTGTTGGTACAACAAGTTCAGCTACTACTATTGATAATAATCTTCAAACAACTGACGCACGTGCAACTGGTGCTGGTTGGAATATCACAGTTCAATATGGTGATGGAGCAGGTGCAGTATTAACTGATATTAACCAAGCTTGGAAAAAAGACACAGTGTTAGGTAAAGGTTTTGAATTAGCACTTGCTGCTCCAGCATATGACCCAAATAACGGAACAGGTAATGCACCTTCAACTCTTAACGGAGTTACTGTTAATACAGATGCAAATGTAATTGCAAGTGCAGCAGGAGATACTGCAACAGGTGAAAACGCTGAAGGTATGGGAACTTGGTTTGGTACTTTTGATAAGAGCAATACAAAAATCACTATTCCAGCTAACAATCTTCAAGGACAATATACAGCTCAATTAATTTGGACATTAAATGATGCTCCTGTAGCTTAATAAATACTAAAAAACATTTTAAAATTAAAGGGGAATTACAAAATGAAAAAAATGACTTTAGCAACTGCAGCTTTAACAGCAATGATTGCAACATCAACAACTACATCAGTACTTGCTGATACAAAGGTAGATGATTTGAACAGAACTTCAGAAGGTACAGTTAACGTAACTGCTGGTGGTGATGGAGAAAATGGAGCATTACAACTAGTTAAGGTTCCAGATCTAGACTTCGGTACTATCAAACTTGGTGATGCTGCTACACAAGTAACAACAGATACAAATGAAGTAACAACATCTGATTTACGTGGTACAAAAGATGGTTGGGAACTATCAGTTAAGTATCAAGAAGCTGATGCAACTGCTTGGCAAAATGCTGATAAATCAGTTTCAGGATCAGGATTTATTCTAGAATTGCCTGCTTTAGCATATGCTGATGCATCAGGTACAACTAACGTAGGTGAAAAACCAACAGTTAGTGCTGTTGCCAAAGTAAGTGATAAAGATGCTGTGATTGCTACAGCTGACGGTTCAAAATTAGCTGGTAAAGGTGTATTTACAGGTACATTTGCACAAGCAGATACAAAACTTACAGTTCCAGCTAATAACCAAGCTGTTGAATACAAGTCAACACTTGTATGGACACTAAAAGACGTTCCAGCAACAAACTAATACTAAAAAAACAATTTTTAAAAAATAGGGGAATTACAAAATGAAAAAAATGACACTAACAACAGCTGCTTTACTTGCAGTACTAGCAACATCAACAACTACTACATCAGTATTTGCTGAAGATGTAGCCGTTCCAGAACCAGCACATTCAAAAGGACACGTTATTGTTGATCCTGATGACGGTGAAACAAAACCGGTTGATCCTACAGATCCTGGTACAGGAAACAAAGGACCTCTATCACTTGATAATGTTCCAAGTTTTGATTTTGACCACGTAAAAATTGGTGGTACAGCATCAAACGATACACTTAATGAACACTTACAAACAAGTGACAAGCGTGGTACAGGTGCTGGATGGACAGTTAACGTGAAGTACGTTGGTGCACAAGGGGACAAAGCAAAAAATGAAGCTTGGGCAACACTTGCAGATGGTGAATCAGCATGGACAGCCACAGTTGATGGAGCTGAAGTTAAGGGTCAAGGTTTTGTGTTCAATATGACAGAATTTGCACCTGTTACAGTTGATGGGGCAACAGTTTCTTACAATGAAGGTGCTGCACCAACAACAGGAATCTCAATTGCTAATGTTTCAAATGTTGATCAAAAAATTGCTGAAGCAGGAAAAGATGCTGGTATGGGTACATGGGTACAAGCAGAAGCAACTGCAGCTACTCTAACAGTTCCTGGTAACAACAAAGCTGGTGACTATACAGCTAATCTTGAATGGTCAATTGTTTCAGCACCACAAGGCTAAAAAATAAATTTTTTAAAAATAGGGGAATTATACAATGAAAAAAATGACACTAACAACAGCTGCTCTAACTGCACTACTAGCAGCATCAACAACTACATCAGTATTTGCTGAAGACGCTGTTCCAGCACCAGCTTACTCAACAGGAAAAGCTATTCTAACAGAAGACGTAAAACCAACGGATCCGGTTGATCCTACAGATCCTGGAACAGGAAATGATGGTCCATTGTCATTAGATACTGTTCCAAGTTACGATTTCGGTTCAAAGGCACTTGAAGGTGGAGATACAATTTTTAATACTCCTAAAGTATTATTAGCTGATGGAACATACGCTGATAAAGATGGCCATGTACAAGTTACTGACAAACGTGGTACAGGTGCTGGATGGAAATTAACAGTTAAGTATGTGGCAGGTGCTGATGGCTCTGCAACTACAACTAACGAAGCTTGGACTTCAACAGATGGATTGCATATCAAAGGTGCTCTTCTTGAATTACCAGCAGCAACTTGGTTAAACACAAATGATGAAGCAGTCGGAGCTCCTGATTTAACAAAGGCTGCATCAATTACAGATGCTGATGTTGATTACGCTTCTGCCTCAAAAGATCTTGGTATGGGTACTTGGATAGGTACAGTTACTTCAGCAAACGTTAAGTTAACTGTTCCTCAAGGTAACAAAGTTGGTGACTATAAAGCTAATCTACAATGGACACTAACAGACGCTGCTCAAGCTTAATTAAGACATAGGGGAAAACAAAAAATGAAAACAACAACTAAATTAATAAGTGCATCAGCACTTGCATTATTAGCAATTTCAACAGCAACAACTTCAGTACTTGCTGATCCACTAGCACCAAGTACAGCAACATCAACTGGTAAAGTTGGTATTAAAGAAGGAACAGATACAAAACCTACAGATCCGGTTGATCCAACAGATCCTACAAAACCTATTGATCCAAGTAAACCTATTGATCCAGGTGATCCAGATAACCCAGGTACTGGTAACCCAGGACCATTATCAATTGATTATGTTTCTAACATAAACTTTGGTATGAATGATTATAGTGGTGATGCAATCACTATTTCACCTATGAAATTAGATGCTGATGGTAATGCAACAACAACACCTATTGAAAGAAATCCATGGGTACAACTTACAGATAAACGTAATACTGGTAAGGGTTGGACTCTATCAGTAAACTATGATGCTGATGGTTGGATATCAACAGATGGAACAAAGAAACCTTTAAAAGGTGCTGTGTTAACACTTGGTGATGCTAGTTTTACTGCTAAAGATAGTTCAAACCAAAGTGGAGCACCTACTCACCCTGGTGACATAGCAACAACACAAATTGGTTCTGATAGCCAAATTATTGGACAAGCAGGAACAGATGCTGGTATGGGAACTTGGTTTGAAGAATTCGACAAGACAACAACTACATTAATGATTCCAGCAGGTAATACAGCTGGTTCTTATCAAGCTAACCTTAACTGGACACTTGCAGAAGTACCAGAAGCTTAGTGAAAGTAAATTTTCAATTAGGGGGGAAACAGATGAAAATTTCAACAAAATTATTTAGCGCTTCAGCTATTGCACTTCTTGCATTGTCATCTTCAACAAGTGTATTAGCTGAAACAACTCCAAGTACAGCAACTTCACACGGTAAGATTGGCTTGATTGTTGATCCTGATACAAGTCATCCAGGCGGTGGTGAAGATGGTGGCGACGGAACTGATCCTACAGACCCAACAGATCCTAACTATCCAGGTGATGGTAATGGTAATGACAACACAGGTAATAAGGGTGACTTCACACTTGATGTTGTTCCAAACTATGACTTCGGTATTCAAAAAATAGATGGATCTCAACTATATAATGCTTTGTTCTGGGATAGCGCTAAAGGTGCTGTTGTAGAAGGAAGAAACTCAAATCCTTACGTTCAAGTTACTGATCTTCGTGAAGAAAACACAGGTTGGAATGTTACAGTTGCTATGACTAAAGCATTCAATACTGACGTTGAAGGCCAAACTGGTAAAGGATTGAATGGAGCAATTCTTTCATTGCCACAAGGTGAAGCTACTCCTGTAGATTCAACAAATACAAGTACTGCACCAACAACAATGGCAATTGGTAATGGTAAGACTGTCGGAGTTAATGGTGATGCTGCAACTTTGATGTCAGCTGATGCTAATGCTGGTACTGGATCATGGATGGACAAAATGTACGATGATCCTGCTAATAATACAAAGCCAACAACTTTATTTGTTCCCGCCGGTAATACAGCAGGTACTTATACTGCTGAATTAACATGGACTTTGTCTGATGCACCACGTGCTTAATTAATAAGACAGTTATGAGGAATTTATAATGAAAAAAACAATATATATGGCTGCATCAATGACAGCTCTAATGGCAATGGCAACAACATCATCAGTATTAGCTGATGATACAGATGCATCAACACCATCAGTAGCAACTTCGCATGGTAAGATTGCCTTCACTCCAAAAGACACTCCTACAAATCCTGTTGATCCGATGGATCCAAGTCAACCAGGTAAAGAAGATCCTACAGATCCTGGTAATGGCGGAACTGGAAATAATGGTCCTTTATCACTTGATTATGTATCAAATATTGATTTTGGCTCACATGAAGTTAATACGGGTGTATTCAATGCTTTGAACGAAACACCATATGTTCAAGTTACTGATTCACGTGAAGTTGGTAACTGGGCATTAACTGCATCAATGACTAAAGCATTCACTAACGAGAAAACACAAGCTCCTTTATCAGGAGCTGTTATGACTTGGTCAAATGGTGAAGTTATTTCTAATAATGGAAATACATCAGCAAAACCAGTTCTAGGCTCACAATTTGAGTTAAAAAATGGTTCACAAGATGTTAAAGTTATGAATACAAATGATACCAAGGGATTTGCTGGTAAAGGTACTTGGGTAGATCGTTTTAGAGGTACACAAGGTAACAACGAAAATGTTACACTTAGTGTACCTAGTGTACCTAACGCTGGAACTTATAGTGCTGAGATCACTTGGTCATTAGCAGATGTACCTGTCGTTTAATATGTTTCTCTGAGGGGGCATTAATATGAAAATATCAATTATAAATAGTGCCTTGTTAGTAATTACTGGTTTAATAGTAGGAACTACATCATCTGTTCATGCTGATCAAGTTACACCTGGCATTTCGAATGCAAAGATTAATTTCTTTCATAATGACGGAGGCTCTACTGATCCATTAGATCCAAGTAATCCAGATAATCCCAATCCTAGTCAACCTATAGATCCTGATGATCCAGATAATAATGGAACAGGTAACAAAGGACCATTAACGGTTGATTACGTTTCTAATGTTGATTTTGGAAAATCATTCATTACTGGCGATATCATAACTTTGAAAGCTATAAATAAGAATCCTTTCATTCAAGTATCTGACTGGCGTGAAGCTGGTAATGGCTGGACGATGACGGCTTCTATGACAAAACCATTTACAAATTCAGCAAATGGTCTTAAGCTTAATGGGGCGGTTATGAAATGGAGTCACGGGATTGTTAAGTCAAAAACAGGCAATGGTTCAATTGCACCAACTGCTACTGATTTTTCTTTAGATAAGTCGGCAGCATCAGCAATTGTAATGACTGCAAGTGATGACAAAACTGGTAAAGGTACATGGTTAGATACATTTGAAGGCTCAAATACACCCGACGCTAAAAAAGATGCTGGTGAAAGACTTGGTGGTAATGAAAAAGTTACTATGAGTGTTCCTACATCTGAAGTAGAAAATGGTGAATATACAGCTGAATTAACCTGGACACTAACAGACACACCTAGGTAATCGCAATAAAATAATAGGAGTTATTTACATTGAAAAAGAAGAATTTATTTACATGGGCATTAGCAGTTACAATGCTAATGATTGGAAGTTTAGTTACACCAACAGTATCAGCTGCGGATGCAAATTCTAATCCTGATATGGCATATAGCGTAAAAGCTAATATTCCCGACAATCAAGTGGATAAGAAGCTGACATATTTTGATCTGCAACTGAATCCTGGTCAACAACAAGATATTTCAATCTCACTTACGAACTCAAGTAAAGAAACAAGTACATTTAATGTAAATGCTATCCATGCCTCAACTAATAAGAATGGGGTTATCGATTATAGTAATGCAAAGGTTAAAAAAGATAAGAGTTTCAAATATGACTGGAATAAGATTATTACTAATCCCAAACAAACTGTAACTCTTGCACCTGGTGAAACAAAGAATGTAACATTTCACATTGTTATGCCTGAAAAAGGATATAAAGGTATTATTTTAGGTGGCTTCCATATTCAAAAACAAGTTGCAGACAATCGTGCATCTGAAAAAGGTGTAATGATTCGTAACAGATTTGCTTATATTATTGGATTGTCACTACAAAATGAATCAACAGCTGTAATTCCTGATTTGAAGTTAAACAAAGTTAAACCAACTCTAGATAACTCATATACAACAATTACTGCTAATTTACAAAACCCTACAAAGACAATCATTCACAAGTTCAACGTAACTGCGAAGATTTATAAGAAGGGTTCTAATCAAGTTCTTTATACAACAACTAAGAAAGATATGGGAATGGCACCTAACTCTAACTTCGATTTCCCTATCGATTTGAATCACGATCCAATTAAGCCTGGTAAATATACAGCTAAAATTCATGCAACTTCTGAAGGTAAGAAGTATGTATGGAACTTAGGTGGAGACTTTGAAATCAAAGCTGATAAAGCTGATAAACTTAATAAAGATGCCGTAGTCTTGAACAAAGACTGGACATGGTTATGGATTCTATTAGGTGTAATTGCATTAATTCTAGTTGGAGTAATCGTTTGGTTGATTATGGCGTTGAAGAAACGTAATAAAGACGACGAAGATAAAAAATAACAATAAATAAAAAAAGAGCCTATAAGGCTCTTTTTTATTACTTATATTTATTAATTAATGAACGATAATATTTTTGTAATTTTTTACAAAAATAAATTTAAAATGTCAAAATCCAAGTAAAAATTGTTGCTATGTGAATATTGACGTTGTAATATAAATAATATATAAATGTTCAATGGGTTAACTGTGCATATGTAAAACATTTGGGGTAAAGCATATGTACTCTCGGGGGAGAACTACATGAAAAAAAAGAATATAAAACTATTAACGATATTATCTCTATTTACGTTATTAATGACACCTGCGTCATCAATAATTACCGCTGTGTCAAATAGCTCAGCAAAAACTATTATCATGGCACCACAAGCAAATGATGAAACTAACAAAACTGATGGACAAGTAGTTGAAAATAATGATACTAATAATACCGGTGAATCTGATGACACCGTTATTAAAGATGCACCAGATTCTTCAGCAAATACAAATAATGAAACTGAATCTGTTGAACCAAAAATAGACGCACCATCAGCAGACTCATATACAAATAATGATCCTAACGTTGATGATCAACGTGGGTTGGCTAAATGGAAGAATTATAAAGGTCCATTAGCAAAATATTTAACACATATTTATAAAGGTGTCCCTATTAAAGGAGCTAAAGCAGAAAAAGGAACAACTGATTATAGTTATTATCAAGTTCTTTTGAAGATGAATATAGTGAATGAAAAAGGTCAAATGGACACCGGGGCTGCAAAACAACTTAACTATAATGTTAATACTGGAAAAAGTATTAAGTCTGTTAAGGAAAGTGCTGATCCTAATAAGCCAATCCCAGTTCATCAATATGGCAATGCTGCCGATAATTCTAAACTAGAAACAACCTATACACCTGCTGATTCTAAAACAGATCCATGGAGTGAGGGAACATTACATTTTAAATATACAAACGCCATCAATGCTGTTGCGGACTTTGATGCAGAAAATGGCGGCGGCGGAGCTGCTTTATATGGACAAATTAATCATGGTCTAGGATTTGGTGCGGTGATTAATTTACCTAAGAATATTACTTACGATCAAATAATTAGTGGATTTCAAAATGGACAACTTGTAGTAGCAGAGCCTGGTATTTCATGGTATGGGGAGGTTAGTTCTGATACATTAAGTAAGATAGGGCAATCCCCAGACCCTGATAATCCTAGTTTGAATCGCTGGCAATTGGATGATGCTGCGAAATATTTCGATCCAGTTCCAGGGGATAAACATAAGATGTATTTCTCATTACATCGTTTCTTAACAGATGCCCCAGCAGATGGAAGTATTCCAACAGAAAAAGACAATCCGATAACTTTTTCTTTCTATAATTACATTCTTTTTGCTATATTTAACCATATATCAGTTGCTGGATTTACAGGATCAACATTCACTAACGTACCAATTACCTTCTCAACTGATATTAATATTAGTAAGACAATGGCCGATGGAGTAAGTAGTGCTGACGATGACTATAAGACGTCTGCAACCGATGAAGCTCTTGTTAACAGTATGACTAAGAAAAAAATGCCTGCATCACCTACAGGAACGCTTGATATGGGTGTTGAATTTTATGGATTTGAACAATTAGATACAAGTACCGACGACTGGTCAATTCTAGATGGTCAAAGCGCTTATAATGCCGAAATGAAACAAAAAACATGGTCTAATTATATTAAACCGGTTGATCCTTCGACTGGTAAGTTACTTAAGTATGATGCAACAAATGGATACTATGTTTACGATGGACAAGTAACTACTTCGGCAACAAATCAAGTAATAACAGATTTCACTAAGGCATGGGATTTGTATAACAATAAAGAAGCAACTGAACCAGAAAAAATTCTTGCAAGCAAGAGTCTAAGTGAGTTACAAGAAGGCGGAGATACTGTTACCTTCTATACTAAAGAAGCTGACTCGTTAGATGACTTAACGCCTATTAAGATTCATTTCTCAAATGTTGTAGCTGAGACAGTGAATAATAAGCCTGAAGTTACAGATGTGAAACTTGATCCAACAACGATGCAAGTAGAATCAGAAAAAGATATTAATGTATCTGGTAAATATTTTGATGAAGATGGTGACAAGGTTTCTCTTCAATATCAAATTGATGATGGTGAACTAAAAGACATTGCTGGATATCAAAATGTAAGTAAGAAAAAGAAACAACAAAAAACACACAAAGAAACTAAACCAAGTGTTGTTAAAAAAGATAGAATATTTACTAATGACTTTAGTAAAGGTGTTCAAGGAATGGTTCCAACAGAAGGTGAACCATCAACTATATCTATTAAAGATGATGGTGGGGAATTGAAGTATTCAATTAGTTATGAATTAAGTGGAGACCAGAATCAAACAGCAGTTGGAGATGAAGTCGTAGTTAGAACTAGGTTAACAGCTATCACACCTCAAGATACACCAATTAATGGTAAAAAAGAATTTATGAAGTATCTTAATTCACTTTTTATATTCCCTTATGCTCAAAGTATTGATGGGAAAAAACCATTTACTGATATAAGTGAGAATGGCGGTTTAGGTAGAGCTGCTATGTATAGAGCAGATGGTTCTAAAGTAACAGATGTTAGCTTATGGCAAACAGGTGATACTTCTTATGATTCTACAGGGATGTTAGGTTATCTATGGACATCCGGATCAAGTATGGGTGAAGGTGAGATGGATTTTGGGACTAAGCAAGGTTACAATATCAAATCGACGCCGTCATTTTATTCTGACGGAAGAATGAAACTATATTCAAAAACACAGTTTGATTACGGTGCTAAAAAAGTAGACTATAAAGGATATCCTAATTCTAATCAAGCCAATGGGAATATGCCGATTTCTGTTCCGTATATAGCTCAACAAAATAATATGCAGTCAGGTGATTATTTTGAATTTAGTTTTAAATACAAGGTTACTGAAGATGCCATAGGAATGGACCCTGTTCATCTTAGTTTCTATGCTGGTATTGCTGATTTTTCTAATACAACTAAACCATTTGGTAATTACGTATCAGCACAATTACCAGGTGATACAATTCAGGCAGTAAGTATTACACCAGATCAAACAGACTATAATAGTGAATCAACAAGTGCCGATTTACCAAATTATACTCAAAATATGACAGGTGTTTATAATGATACTTCAGGTACAAGTCCTAAGATTAAGTATGAAGTGAATCCAACTGGTGAGACACCAAGTTCAGCAGCTAAAGATGCCACTGTTAAGTCAGATGGAACCTATTCGGCTGATGTTACTTCAAGTAATTGGAAATTTGGCGATAATACAGTTCGTTTCTTTATGACAAGTACAGATGGTAAAGATTCAACGTATACTGATGTTAAGGTTAAAATAACTGAAAAAATAGGACCTAAAGACTTCAATTTCACAATTAGTAAAGAAGAAATTCAAGCGCTAGCTGATAAAGAAATCGGTAAACATACTGTTAAGATTATTGCTACCGATGCTAAGGGTGCTAAGTCAGAAGAAGTAACAAATGTTTCTACAGGTGACTTTGAAGTTACTCCATTACCAAATGATCCACCGGTGATTAATAAAATTACCGATAGTAGTAACGCTACTGAAGGTAATATTAAATATAATCCAACTGATAGCTTAGATTTAAAGATGTACTGGAATGATAAGCAAAGTGAATCGTTTACAGGTTCATATTCTATTGCTGATCCTGATGGTAATGAAGTAGCTACAGGGTCAATAAATAATCTGTCTAATCCTAAACCTGGAACGGATAATACGACAGCATTTACAATTCCTACAATTCAACTTGCCAAGTTAAAAGCAGACACCGATTACACAGTAACTGCAGTGCTAACCGACGATGGTGGATTGAGTGATAGTACAAAGGCTAAAAAATATACTATTCATGTTGGTAGCGCTAATAGTGCACCTGTAATCAATAGAATTGCTGATAATAGTAATGCTACTGAAGGTAATATCAAACATGGATCAACTACAGATTTAGGATTGAAGATGTACTGGAATGATAAAGAGAGTAAATCATTCACGGCTACTTATTCAATCACTGATTCAAGTGGTGCTGAGGCTGCTAATGGGACAATAGATCCTAAGAGTTTAACCAATCCAAGTCCTGGAAAAGATAATACAACAGCGTTTTCAATTCCAGGAGCTCAATTGTCTAAGTTGAAAGCAAGTACTGATTACACAGTAAGTGTAGTATTAACTGATGACGGAAAATTAAGTGATAGTTCAAAATCTAAAAAGTATACTATTCATGTTGGGGCGGCAAATGTTGCACCGAAAGTGGATAAGTTAACAGATAGTTCTGGACAAATATCTTCTTTTGGTCAAATTAGTGAAGGTGATACTACCGATTTCCCAATGAAGTTAACATGGCATGATGATAGTCAAGAAGTGACAGGAAAATATCGCATTGTAGATACTTCAAGTAATCAAGAAATGGCCACAGGAGATATAGGACAGCTACAGAATCCAAATCCCGGGACGAAAAATACTACAGATATAAAAGTTTTAGGTAGTGATATGGCTAAACTTAAAGCTAACATATTGTATAATATACAAGTAGTATTGACTGATGATGGCGGATTAGACAGTGGTACAAATTCACAAGTATTTAACATAATGCTTAAAGAGAAAATACCATTAGAAGTACCAGCTAAGTTAACGTTTGACGCGATAACAGTTGGGAATGAACGACAACTTGATGCCAGAGACACAGGTTGGGGCGATATAAAACGAAATGATAGCACAGCAAATTATACTGTTTATCAATCTAAGCCTTGGACCTCAGCTACTGGGAAGACCTTGAGTCCTATTGAGATGATAACTTCGGATGCTCAATATAATGATCATCGAGGAAGTTCAATCATGGGATCTGCTAATGCACAACCAGTCGAATTTAATAGTGATGGGACATTGAAGTGGTCTGCAAATATGGGATTACTTCAACCAATCGGAACAGACGCACAAGCAGATAATTATTCAACTGAACTTACATGGACTAGAGTTGACGCACCACAATAATCAAAATACAAGAAATAAATCTTCTTAATTGAAGGTTTATTTTTTTTTGATTTATTTTACAAATTATATTTTACTAATATTGATTATAAGTTTTTTGTGTTGATTAATTGAAAGATTGGCATTACAATAAAACTACTTTATGAGGTTAATTATATTTGGGGTTTATATTTACATATATATATAGTGGGGAAGAATTATGAGTAACAAGAAAATAAAGTTATTAGCTATTTTTTCTTTGGGGATAATTTTAGCATCACCAGTGTCAACTGCGATTTCAGCAACAAGCGGTTTGAACAGAACAATTGTCATGGCACCAACCGGGAATGATACTAATATAAAAAATGATGATAATAATCAGACTGTAGTTCAAAAAGATGATAAAAGTGAAGATACTGTTATTAAAGATGTTCCAACAATTAATAATGATACAACTGCGGTCAACAATAATAAGATAGTTAAAGATGTGCCAGATACAACTAAAACAAAAACTATAAAAAACTCTAACGTAGATGATCAGCGTGATTTGACTAAGTGGAAGAACTATAACGGTCCTTTTGCTTCTATTTTGACGCATATTTATTCTGGAGTTCCATATATTACAAATAATTCGGGTGATTCTGTTAAACAAGCAATTTATGACATGTTCTTGAAGAATAATCTGATTAATAAAAAAGGCCAGATGGATACGGGATTTGCAAAAAAAATAGGATATGCCCTAAGTGGCAAACAATCATCATCAACAAGAGCTACTTCACCTGTTCCAGTAAGACAAGCAGGAGATGCTAAAACTAATGCCAAACTAACAACTAAGTATGTACCAGCGTCCAATCCTGCAGATCCATGGAGTGCAGGAACAATTAAATTTACTTATGATAATAAGATTAATACTACGGCCAATTTTGCTGACCCAAAAGGATTACTTCAACAAGTATATAAAGGGTTAGGATTTGGAGCGATTATTCAATTACCTGACAATGTTACCTATGATCAAATTATTGCTGGTTTTGAAAATGGTGAGTTATCAGTTGGGCCATATGATGGAAAGAATAATTGGTATGGGTATGTTGACCCAAGTACTGTAGGACAGACAAGACCTGCTGATGGACATAATCGTTGGCAATTGAAAGATACTGAAAAATATTTTGAGAAGTATGAAGGTGATTCACATAAAATGTATTTCTCATTGCATAGATTCTTGCCAGCACAAGGTTCGTTAACTGATCCAACGGCGCTTGCTTTTGTGCAATTTCTAGTAGCTTCATTGCTAAATCAAATGATTGCTGAAAATCAATATGGACCTGATTGGACTAACATGCCAATTAAGTTCTCTACTGATATTAATGTATCAAAAGCTATGGCGACAGGTGTTAATGGTGATGAAGATAAGTTCAAGACTTCTGATACGGATGAAAGTCTGGTAGTTAATAGGTCTATTAAACGTATGCCACCATCAATTAATAGTTTGTTAAAGATGGGTGTTCAATTTTATGGAATTGATGATTTAAATACTAGTAATGATAATGATTGGTCAATTAATTCGAATGTAATTGGTACAGCTTATGAAGCTGATTCTAATCTAACTACTTGGAGTAACTATATTCAACCAATTGACCCAGATACTGGTGAAGCACTTAAATATGATGAAGATAAGGGTGCTTACATTTATGATAAAAAAATCAATAATGCAGCTGATGCGAAGAAACTAACTGATTTTTCACAAGCATGGAATATATACACTTCTAAAATAGATGCTAATCCACAAACAATTATCTCAGATAAATCAACAACGCAAGATTTAGCCACTGGTGGAGATACTGTAACTTATTCAACTAATGAAGCTGATGCTGGTAGAAATATTCAGTCCACGAAAATCTATTTCTCAAATGTTGTTAACATTACTAATTTCCCACCGAAAGTTACAGATGTAACGATTAATCCAACAACAATGCATGAGAACAAGTTGAAGGATATTAATGTTAAGGGGAACTATTCAGATCCTGAAGGTGACAAAGTGTCACTGTCTTATCAAGTGGATGATGGGGAAAAAATTAAGGTTGATGATTATCAAAATGTTAAGTTAAGCAAGAAGAAACTTAAGAAATTAAAGACTTCAAAACATACCAAAGCAGCTAATGCTGGAAGTTTTGATTTCACAATTAAAAATTCTGATTTAGGAAATCTTGCACAAGGCACTCACAAAATACATGTGTTTGCTTCCGATGGTAATTCAGAATCAGATGATGACGCAATTGCTGAATTTGAAGTTACAGAACCTAATCACAATCCAGTTGTTAGTGATGTAGCTATTGCAGATGACGCTAAGACAATGGAAGAGAAGTCGGAAGTTGATGTTCCTGTTTCAGGGAAATATATGGATGAAGATGGGGATCTAGTTTCTCTTCAATATCAAATAGATGATGGCCAATTAAAAGATATCGCCGGTTATCAAAATGTAAGTAATAAGACTAAAGTTAAACAAGAAACAAGGCCAAGTGTAGTTAAGAAAGATATACTGCCTTTTGGTCAGAATTCTATTCTTCCAACAGAAGGAATGAATTATCCAGATAACACGGTCATAGAATCTGATGGAGGGAAGTTAGGTTTTAATATTTCATATACTAAGACTGGAAATCCAACACAAACTGCTATTGGTGATGAAATTACAGTTACCACAACTTTGACTGGTATTGCTGCACAAAAGACGCTTGTTAATGGTCAAAGTGTGTTTATGAATATGGTTAATTCGGCATTTATCTTCCCTTATGCTATCCAGGTTGGTGGAAAGGATAATCCTTTTACTGATGAACATACTGATAGTGCAGCATTATATAGTGCTGATGGAACTAAAAAAGCGGACTTATCATTGTGGGGATACGGTGATGGTTCTTTTGATGCTGACCCTAATCAAACAAGTGGTATGCAGGCGATGTGGGACGCAAGTAATAGTTTTGGTGGTGTATTTGGTTCTATTATGGGGTTCAGTTTAAAAGGGACTACAACTTTTTATAATAATAGTGGATTTAAAATTTACGACAAAGAACAATACAGAGATGTTGCTGATAAAACACACAAATATTTAGAACTTGACGGGAGAAATCCCGCAGGGATTAATACTATTTCTTATGTTGCTCAACAAAATAAGATGCAAGAAAATGACTATTTCAAGTTTACTTTCAAGTATAAGGTTAATAACAATGCTGAAGGAATGAGTACTGATCAACTAAAGTTCTATTCTGGTGTATATGATGGATCAGGATCTTCAGGAGACAATGGGCAATTATTTGCTAAATATATCTCTACATCTTTACCTGGACAAGAAGTCGGATCTATCTCAATTGCTACTAATGAGAATGAGTATAGTGATGATGTTACGAATTCAAAACTCTCAAGCTATAGTAAGCAAATAACAGGTACGTATATGGATTCAACGGGTTCTAAGCCTACAATTAAGTATGAAGTTAACCCGAGTGGAGAAACACCTAGAACTTCGGCTAAAGATGTTACTGTTAATACTGATGGAACATACTCAGCTGATGTTACTTCTAAGAACTGGCAATTTGGAACTAATACTGTTCGATTCTTTATGACAAGTAGTGATGGCAAGAAGAAGTCATATGCAGATGCAACAATTATTCTGAATCAAAAAGAAGAACCCAAAAAAGACTTTAACTTCACAATACCAAAAGAAGAAATTGCAGCACTTGGCGATAAAGAAATAGGAGAACATACGGTTAGAATTTTTGCGACTGATTCAGAAGGCAATGTATCAGAAGAAGATTTAACCGTAGGAACTGGTTCAACTGATAAGTTTGAAGTTACTAAGATACCAAATGATCCTCCGGTCATTAATAAAATCACTAATAAAGACGGTACTACCGAAAGTGATATTAAGCATAAGTCTACAGATGACTTGGATTTGAAGATGAATTGGACCGATAAGCAAAGTACATCATTCACGGCAACTTATTCAATCTCTGATTCAAATGGCAACGAAGCTGCTAATGGAACAATAGATTCTAAGGACTTAACTAACCCAAACCCTGGAGAAAACAATACAACATCATTTACAATCCCAGGAACTCAATTATCTAAATTAGAAGCAGATACTGATTACAAAGTAACTGTTGTACTAACTGATGACGGAGAGTTAAGTGACAGCTCAAGAGCTGTAGCTTACACTATCCATGTCGGCCCTGCTAATACAGCGCCCGTAGTGGACAAGTTAACAGACAATGCAGGTAAGCAAATGTCTATTAATGAGATAACTGAGGGGGATACTAATGATTTTCCAATGAAGCTAACTTGGCATGATGATAGCCAAGTGGTGAAGGGTAAATATACAATTATCAATACATCTAATAGTAATGAAATTGTTGCCACCGGAGATTTAGGTGAACTTGATAATTCTGAATCATCAAAAGAACATACGTCTTCAATTAATATTTCTGGAAGTGATATAAGTAAACTTGAAAATAGTAAGGTTTATAACATACAGATAGTATTAACTGATGATGGCGGGCTAGATAGTGGCACTGGGTCACAAATATTCACTTTGGTACTTAAAAAGAAAATACCATTAGAAGTTCCTGATGTATTGACATTTAAACCAATAACGGTTGGAGATACACGAGAACTGGATGCAAGAGACACAGGTTGGGATAAAATAAAACGAAATGATAGCACAGTAAATTACACTGTCTATCAATCGAAACCTTGGACTTCTAGTGATGGTAAGACGTTGAGTTCTATTGAGATGATTACTTCTGATGCTCAATACAACGACCATCGAGGAGAATCAATCTTAGGAGTTGGTAACGCCAAAGAGGTTAAATTCAAGTCTGATGGGACATTGGATTGGTCTGCAAATATGGGACTACTCGAACCTATTGGGACTGATTCGTTAGCTGGTAGTTATTCAACGCAACTTACTTGGACGCAGGTTAATGCACCGCAATAATTCAATTAAAAAGCTATAAATCATTTGATTTATAGCTTTTTTAATTTGTATAAGTAGATATGTGTTGCGTTTACGTAGTGTATTAGATTGGGAGGAAAAAGATTAATTCTACAAAATTTAAAATTGTAGTACCGTTTTCGAGTTTTCAAACGTTAGTGTAGATGTAAGCAATTATTTCCGGCCGGAAAACAACTTACAAAATACTTATTGGAGGAAGCAAAATGAAGACAACATGGAAGAAAACATCAATTGGTTTGCTGTTGGATAATGAAGATCGTTACGAAGGTGGAGTTAAATTATTCCATCTAGCCAACGTTATTGAAAATCCTGACAGTGAAAAACTAATGACGTTTGGTGAAGTCTATGCCAAATTATCCGGGGATCAACTCGATGGAGTTGAAGTAACAACCGTAACAAACTTAGCAACAGATATTTAGTTAATAGAGGAGAATAAGATATGAGAAAATTACAACTAGGGTTCAAAACAGCTGGTGGGGCTCGTCGAAGTTTAACTTTGAATTACTTTCGTGATGATTTAAAGACTGATGAAGTTAAGGCAGCCATGCAACAGATAGCGGATGCACAATTGTTTAATAAAGATGGTGACGATTTATATCACGAACCATTATCAGCCAAATATATAACAAAAACAGAAGATTATATATTTGGAGACAAAGATTCAGCACCATTAGCGTAATGTAGATTTGAGCAAACTCGAGCACTTGCTCTAAAAAAATAAAAATCACAACCGGTTGGGGATTTAATCTTATAAGGAGACTGTTTTTATTAATTCTAATAATATAAATTATGGCTTTGAGCTAGCAGCGAAGAATCAAGGTGTTATCTATGGAGTATTGAAACAACTGCATATTTATTTTCGAAATAGTAATTATGATGATTATCTACAAGAAGGATTGATTACTTATGCGCAGTGTTATGAGAACTATTCAAAAGAGTTTGAAATTACAAGTTTTAATAAGTACGTTTATAGAAAAATTCTTTGGTCGGTTATCGATCACTTACGTAAAGAACGTGTCTATCACAGGTTTCACAAGCTGGATAATTTTGAAAATTTGGATTTTCCTGATAAGGAAAGTTTGAACGTTGTAGAATTATTACGAGATGTTAAATTCACTAAGGTTGAAGAAATAATCTTATTGGACCATTTCATTAATGAAATCTCGTTAAAGACTTTGGCACAAAAACTAAATGTATCAACTAGATATTTACGAGCTGTACGTCAGCGACTAAAGAAGAAATGTACGGAATAGAAAAAAGAGGCCTGCGGGCCTCTTTTTTATTTATTATTATTTGTGCTATTTTATTAATAAAGTTAAAAAGGAGGGTGCGATTATTAATACATGGTATGAAGATATGACGGATGAAGATATGATTTTTATTAAACGTTTTGTGTTATCTTCAGGCTCATTAAAGCAAGTAGCAAAGGAATATTCAGTTTCGTATCCAACAGTACGGAATAGATTGAATGAGGTTATAAATAAAATTGATATTATAGATGAGAAAGATAGTGAACCATTTATAATGGATGTTATGCGCCTAGTAACAGACGATGAAATTAGCTATAATTCGGCTAAAAAAATTATAGATTTTTATGAAGGAGAACAGGATGACTGAATTGACTTTTTTTATAATAATTATTTTTTTGATTTTAATAGAGACATATGTTTTGGCAAATACAAAATATTTTTGGCTGGGTGGAGTAATACCTTTATTAGGTACAATTGGTATTGTTTATGTGTTAGTTAAAAGCCAACATTTAGTATTTATAGATTTTATAATAGCCGCTATTGGTATTATTGTCTTGTTAGTTTTTTGGGGTGAGGGACATAATCGATATAATAAAAGAATTTCAAAAGAAAAAAATAAGATGTTAAGTAATGATCTGAGTCAAGGAAAGAACTGAAAAGTCGATTAGTGATTTGAACAAACTATTAGACTTGATTGATCGTATAAAAAAAGACCGCTACTAGCGGTCTTAACAAAACCAAAAAACGCAATTCTATTACCCAAAGGATCGGTGTATCGAGCACCGGTCTTTTTATATTGCATATAGATTGTAGCTCGGTAATAAGTGGTATTCAAGAGATGTGAAAGCGATAATTGTCTTATTGTCAGGTTGATATTTGTTGTGCGATATTATATGGTGTCAATAACATCCTAAACACGTACGATAAGAGCATTCGTAGTAAATGATGCCCTTATTTTTTTAGGCAAAGAGAGGAAGAGGAGATGGGACTGGACTTAGAAGAAAACATTTATAACGTTAAAAACAACTATATTTCATTAAAAGGAATAGGCATTTACACATTAGTAATGTTGGTATTGAATAATAACGCGAATCTTTTGATTATTCCTAACGATTTTAAAAATACAAATATTGCTCCTACTACATGTGTTATCACTGGAAGAATTCTGGTTATGATGTTGTATATGTTGATACCGCTTGTTACTGCAGTGGTAATGAAATTCATAGTTAATATGCTTTCGCCAGATAATAAGTTTTCAACGGGAGTATCTTGGGTATGGCTAATGATGTCAGTTCTCCCGCAAACAGCATATACTTTATTTACATATAATATATTAGGGAATCAAGAATACATGACCATTGCTTCGATTGGTTTCTCAGTATTGAGTGCATTGATTTATACATTGATCATGAAGATATATAACGTATTTGATAAGCAGAGTAAGTATGCATATACTTGCTTAGCTCTCTTAATAATTCAAGTAGGATTCTTGCTATTATTAATTAAGTAATAAAAAAGCTCAACAGAAATTGTCCTGTTGAGCTTTTTTGTTCTTTATAGATTGGCATCCATATTAAATGTTAATTTAGATAAGGTCATACCTTTAAGATATAAGTTATCCATTAGTTTCAATGCTTTTGTGTGCATTTCTTGTACCAATTCTTGGTTACGTTTAGTTAAGAATTCTGTTAATTCATCACCTGATAATTTAGCTGCGCCTTGGTCTGTTTCTTCAACAGCTGCTCGCAAGATTTGGCGACAAGATATTAAGTAATCAATATCATCTTGGATATAGGCTGAATAGTTAGATTCAACTTGAACTGATAGAGCTTTGTACATCCAATAAGCTTTGTTCATATCAAATTCTGGTGTTAAGTTCTTAAATGTTTCTTCTGTATCATTCATGTTTGTGAAGAATGGAATGAATGGAGTGAAAGTTGGAGTACCAATACACAGCCACATAATTGCTGCGTATTCTTCGGGAACATCATTTCTGATTTGAAGTACGTGCGCGTTTTGGGTTCTGTTAAGTCCGATTGGGCGGTAACGGTGCTTATCAGCATCAGAACCATGTCCCAATGGGTCGAATTCTGTTTCGTTATAATGTGATCCTAAGAACTCTTCGATATCATCAACTGAGAATTTGTGTTCAGTCTTCATAATGAATGGTAGTTCGGTATCTTCGGGGTCTTGGATTAGTTCGGGATTGAACATTTTTTGACCGTACCATTGTCTAGGTGTGTTGTAATGACGATCTTTAAGATTGCTTGTTCCGAAAATATGACGGAAATTCCAACCTGTTTGGTCGGTATTTAAATGATGTTGTTCAACGAACTCTTGAATGCCTTCTGACCACATGAAGTTATCAGGGTCATTGAAGTCGACTTGTTGAATGGCAACACGGTTACCAGTGATTGCATAACAATCATCAGGAATGCGTTGAGCAACCCAATGATGACCAGTAACTAATTCCATATACCAAATATCGTTTTTATCACTGAATAATACAGAGTTTCCAGCAGGATTACCGTGTTTTTTGATAAGTCCACCTAGACGAGTGACAGCAGCTTTTGCTGAATCTACGAATGGTAGAACCATTCTGACGATACAATCTTCGTCAAGTCCGTCTTTTTCTAGTGGGTCATAAGCTAGAGCGCGTTCATTGCCGTAAGTACTTTCAGTACCACTCATAGCAACGTTCATGCCGTTGATACCACTTTCGTCGTAGAATCCACGATTCTTGTAGTCAACGTTAGGAACTCCTTGCCAACTGTAGTTATCAGCAGGGATTTCTTCTTCAAAACCATTAAGCCAAGATTTAACTACTCGACCTTTTTCACCTTTAACGGCAGGATGGAAATCAAAATTGTGTGGAGAAATTGTTAGGAATGTATCGTCATTTCTGGCAATCATCGTTGATCCGTCCATTGTAGCTTTTTTACCAACAAGCATTGTAGTACATGCACTTTCATATTGTGCCATGAGATTACCTCCAAATATATGTAATGAAATGAGTCTATCACAACAATTAAAAAAATTCTAATATTCATAGGGAAATAAAAGCGAACTATTTGTGAAAAAACTGTCAAAAACGTTTGGTTTTGCATTGTTTTGAAAAGTCTGCAGTGATAATATATTAAACAAGTAATTTAAATTGCGTATATTTAGGAGATATTGATGGAAGCAAAAAACAATAATACATCAACTGTTAAAAATATAATCCTAGGTTTTCAACATCTACTTGCCATGTACTCAGGAGATATCTTGATTCCACTGTTGGTTGGTGCATCACTTGGATTTAATGCCACACAAATGACTTATTTAATATCTGCGGATATTTTCATGTGTGGTGTAGCTACACTTTTACAATTGAAGCGTACACCGTTGACAGGTATTGGATTACCAGTCGTGCTTGGTTCAGCGGTTGAATATGTAACACCGCTTCAAAATATTGGTAAGAACCACGGTATTGCTTATATGTATGGTGCTATTATTATTACCGGTATTTGTATTTTTCTTGTTGCTGGTGTCTTTTCGAAGCTTAAACGTTTCTTTCCACCGGTAGTAACAGGTTCATTAATTACTCTAATTGGCTTCACTTTGATTCCGGTAGCTTTTCAAAATATCGGTGGGGGTAATGTTAACGCTCCTGATTTTGGTAATACAACTAATCTTTGGCTTGGTTTCACAACGGTTGCGATAATTGTATGTATCAATATTTTTGGTCAGGGATTTTTGAAACAAATCTCAGTTTTAATTGGAATTGTTGTTATGAGTTTTGTGGCTTTAGCTATTGGAAAGATTGGTCTTGAGCCGGTTAGTACAGCACATTGGTTCCAAATACCTCGTCCATTCTACTTTGCAGCCCCTAAGTTTGAGTGGTCATCTATTTTAGTTATGCTCTTAGCAGCTTTAACTTGTATGATTGAATCAACTGGAGTGTTCTTTGCTTTGGGTGAAATTACGGAACGTGAAATAAGTGAAGAAGATCTAAAAAAAGGATATCGTGCAGAAGGAATTGCTGCGGTATTCGGTGGGATTTTTAATACTTTCCCTTATTCTACATTCTCGCAAAATGTGGGAGTTGTTGAATTATCAGGTATCAAGAGTATTGTTCCGGTGTTCTATTCAGCAGTTATGTTGATGGTTCTAGGATTAATTCCTAAGGTTGGAGCAATTGCAACATTGATTCCGTCTGCAGTTCTTGGTGGGGCAATGTTAGTTATGTTTGGTATTGTTGGTGCTGAAGGTGTCAAAATGCTAAGCAAAATTAAGATGACAAGTAATAATTTATTGATAATTGGTGTTTCAATTGGTTTGGGATTAGGCGTTACCGTTCAACCAACTTTATTACAAGCATTACCAGCAACAGCACAAACTATCCTTAACAATGGATTAGTTGTTGGAAGTTTCACCGCAATTATTTTGAACTTATTCTTAAATGTAATTATGAAAAAAGAAATCGCTTAGTTGCGGTTTCTTTTTTTATGGTTTTATTATTTTTTAATCAAACACTTGCATTAATTTGGTATGGTTGCTATTGTTGTTTTACAATAAGCTTAAATACAGTAATGTGGGGATTGGTATAGTTTAATTATGAAGAAGTTAACAACAAAAGTTATGCACTCGTATTTTCCTAATAAGAATGATATTAAAACTGAGATTATTAATTTATCAGCTATTTTGAATCTGCCTAAGAGTACAGAAGAATTCATGAGTGATATTCATGGCGAGTATAATGCCTTTTCACATATTTTCCGAAACGGATCAGGGAACATTGCACAAAAAATTAATGATCGTTTCAATGGGGAACTAACAGATAAACAGAAAAAAGAACTAGCCTTTCTAATCTATTATCCAAGTGAAATGGTGACAAGGAAGAAACGTCAACTAGATAATTTAGACGAACTTCGTAAATGGTACGAAAGGAATTTTTATTTAGTTATTGAACTATTAAAAGTAGTCAGTCGTAAGTATACACGTTCTAAAGTTCGTAAGGCTTTAGCAGAAGACTTCATATATATTACTGAAGAACTCTTATACACGAATGAAAAAGATATTAATAAAGATGAATACTATAATCAGATTATTGAGAATCTGATTGATTTAAGTATCGCTGATGACTTCATTGTTGAAACTAGTCACAGTATCCAAAGGTTAGTGGTTGACCGATTACATATTATTGGTGACATTTACGATCGTGGTCCACATCCGGATTATATCGTCGACAAATTGTCTAGCCTTAGTCAAGTTGATGTTCAATGGGGTAATCATGATATTCTTTGGCTTGGTGGAGCTTCAGGTTCACCGCTTTGCATCTGTAATCTAATTAGAATTAGTGCTCGTTATAATAACCTATCTATCATTGAAGATAGTTATGGAATTAATCTTCGCCATTTATCAATGTTTGCTGATAAGAATTACACACCTAATCCCGCTTTTGAATCAAAGAGTGATGGCCAAACAGTAATTTCTAGTGAATTGGAGCAAACTAACAAGATTCAACAGGCTATTGCAATTATGCAATTCAAACTCGAAGGACGTGCTATTAATCGTCGGCCAGAGTTTGGTATGGAAGATCGTAAGTTGCTAGATAAGATGAATGAAGACTTCAGTCAAATAACTATAGATGGTGAAACTTATCCAATCACTAATGGATGTTTTCAAACAATCGATAAGAATAATCCGTATGAATTAACTGCAGAAGAACAAGAAATCATGGATGGATTAGTTAAGTCGTTTACTACGTCTAATAAATTACGTAAACATATGGACTTTTTGATAGAAAAAGGAAGTATGTATCTAAAGAATAATGATAATCTATTAATTCATGGTTGTGTACCGGTCAATAATCAAGGTGAGTTTGAATCGTTAGTCATTGATGGTAAGAAGTATGCTGGTAAAGAGTTGTTTGAATTTCTTGAAGATAACCTACGTGCAAGTTATCAAGAACCGGAATGTGTTAATGACCTTGCAACAGATTTGATGTGGTATTTATGGACAGGATCACTATCACCATTGTTTGGTAAACGAGCAATGAAGACTTTCGAACGTTATTTCATTGATAATAAGGATATACAAAAAGAACATAAGAATCCCTATTACAAACTACGTCATGAAGAATGGTTTATTGATAAGATACTAACTGAATTCGGGCTAGATTCTGACAAGGGGCATGTTATTAATGGGCATACTCCAGTTAAGAAAGGTCATTCACCTATCATGGCAAACGGGAAGATGTTCGTTATTGATGGAGGGATGTCTAAACCGTATCAAAAAACCACTGGAATTGGTGGTTATACACTCTTGTCTAATTCGTATGGGTTCCAATTAGTAACACATGAGCCATTTACTACTCGAGACGACGCAATTAAGAACTTGAGTGATATTGTTTCTACAAAAAAAGTTGTAGCACAAGTAGATCATAGAATGAAGGTTGCCGACACAGATATTGGTAGTCAGTTAAAAGAAGAAATCAAAGAATTAAAAGAAGTGTTAGATCAATATTAGTCTCAAACAAAAAGACTAGATAATTTATTATCTAGTCTTTTTATATTTATTTTATCTTAAACTACCAATTTCTATTTCAGTAGAATCACCAACATGTTTTTCTAATTCAGTCTTAATAGTGAATAAGTCTTTATTGAAGATCATTTGTGCAGATTGGCGAGCATTAATGTTGAAAATTGCTACGACGCGCTCTTTTGTTCCTAATGTTAATGGAATCAATGTAATGTGAGCTAACTTCTTATAATCATATACGTTAGAGAAGAAACCACTATTAACGATGCGTTTAGTTCCGATTCCGCCAACTCCATTCATGATACCTGTTGTAAGAAAGGCTGCAATCATGATGATGTATTCAAGTGAATATCCAGAACCGCCAATAATCCAAGTTACTACAATTACTGAAAGGATAATCGGTGTATATTTATATTTAGCTTTTAATGTTATTTGAGATTGCCAATATATATTAAAAGCAGCGCCTGCTATAAAAATTATATCGATAATCCAAATCATTAGACTCATGCTTTCCATAGGAAACACCTCAATTCTTATTGTATATAGCTTACCATCAAGTGTTATAAATGTATATTATTTAGAAAAGTTAAGTTACCCTAACAAAATTGTTTCATTCCTAATAGGTTTAGTGTACTATAGTGAAAGAATAAAATTAAAAGGGGTATTAATATGGCTGAAAAAAAGAAGTTCGTGAAGTATGCTAACGGCCCATCTTTAGAAGAAATCAATGATACTGTTGAAGTTCCTGAAGATGCTAGTTTCTTCAGAACATTACTTGCCTATAGTGGACCCGGTGCATTAGTTGCTGTTGGTTACATGGATCCAGGTAATTGGGTAACATCAATCGCTGGTGGTGCTCAGTTCAAATATAAATTACTAAGTGTTGTTTTAATCTCTAGTTTAGTTGCGATGCTATTGCAGTACATGGCATCTAAAGTAGGTATTGTAACAAACCGTGATTTAGCTCAATTAACGCGTGATCACACAAGTAAACCAGGTGGGTTCTTGTTATGGATAGTTGCGGAATTAGCAATTATGGCTACAGATATTGCCGAAATTATTGGTTCGGCGATTGCTATTAAGTTGTTATTCCACGTACCATTATTAGTCGGTGTTTTAATCACCGCTGCCGATGTTTTACTTCTATTGTTATTAATGAAACTTGGCTTTAGAAAAATCGAAGTTATAGTTGCTATGTTAATTACAGTTATCCTAGGAGTCTTCCTATATGAAGTAATACTTGCTCAACCTAATGTTGGCGAAATGGTTCAAGGTTATATTCCAAGCATTGAAATAACACAAAACCAATCAATGCTATATATTGCATTGGGTATTGTTGGTGCTACAGTTATGCCTCATAATTTGTACTTGCACTCATCAATTTCCCAAGCTCGTAAGTATGATCGTAAAGATGAAAAGAGTGTAGCAACAGCTGTTCGTTTCTCAACTTGGGATTCTAACATCCAATTAACGTTGGCTTTTGTAGTTAACTCATTGTTACTTACTTTAGGAGCTGCATTGTTCTATGGAACAAAAACAGACCTTGGACGTTTAGGTGATTTGTTCAATGCGTTACAAGATCCAGCGGTTGCTGGTTCAATTGCTAGCCCAATGCTAGCTATATTGTTTGCCGTTGCCTTACTTGCCTCAGGTCAAAACTCAACAATCACTGGGACTCTATCAGGACAGATTGTTATGGAAGGTTTCATTCACATGAAGATTCCATTGTGGGCGAGACGTGTGATTACTCGATTGATATCAATTTCACCAGTAATCTTCTTCACAATTTACTACCATGGTAATGAAGCTAAGATTGAAAGTCTTTTGACTTTCTCACAAGTGTTCTTGAGTGTGGCTTTACCATTCTCAATTTTCCCATTGGTATACTTCTCAAGTAGTAAGAAGTTAATGGGTAATTTTGCTAATACGCAACTTGTAAAATGGACAGGTTACATTATTGCTATAATTCTAACAATATTGAATATCTGGTTGATTATCACATCATTTTAAATAATGTTTAGCGTAATATAAAAAAGAGAACGAATTAAAGGATTCGGCTCTCTTTTTTATTTAATTAACAAGAATAATAAGGGGGATAGAAAGAATATACAATGGATAATTTTTTAGAGTTTTACCAGCCGTTTTTTGATTTAAGTAATTGGGGTGCTGTCTTTAATAGTAAAGAGGATTGGATTATTATTATTTCCTTGGTTATCTTGGAATGTATGATGTCTCTTGATAATGCGGTTGTTCTAGCAGCACAAACTAAGATTCTGCCTGACAGGAAAGACCAAGAAAAAGCACTTCTTTACGGATTGTTAGGGGCCTATATATTCCGATTTATTGCAGTTGGAGTTGGTAGTTTCTTAATTCGATTCTGGATTGTAAAAGTTATTGGGGCCGCTTACTTATTATATTTGTCTGTCTCATTTTTCACCAAACGTAATAATGAAGATAACGGTCATAAGCTCTTGCCGGCAATGAGTAAACTATCACTGTTCTGGCGAGTAGTAATATCAATCGAGTTAATGGACATTGCATTTTCTGTTGATTCGGTTCTAGCATCGCTAGCTTTATCAGAGAATCCAATTATCTTGATTCTTGGTGGATTGATAGGAATCCTTGCAATGAGATTAATTGCGGAAGTAATTTCTTCAATTATGAACCGTATTCCAGAGTTGATTGAAGCAGCATATGTTTTGATATTCTTCATTTCTATTAAGCTGTTCTTAACTATTCCAGCTATTGATGTTGAAATACCATCATATCTATTTTTAATTTTTACATTCTTAGTATTTGGTGTAACTTTTGTTATTCATTTCTTAAGAAAAAAGAACTCGAATTAATCGAGTTCTTTTTTTATATATTCAAGTAAGACGACAGCCTGGTTATGTTCAATGTTTTTTGCGCCGAATAAAAGAATGACATCAGGATGTTCTTTAATTAACTGCAAGAAGTCTGAAGTGTAGGGATTTTTTTGCAGCTCTTGAAAGTATTTACTTTTGAACTCGGGAAATTTTTCATCTTCGTGATTGAACCAAGTTCTTAGTTCTTTGGTAGGGGCGATATCTTTTGCCCATAGGTCTAATTTAGCTTTTTGTTTGGAAACTCCTCGAGGCCATATTCGATCAACGAGTATTCTAAATCCAGGTTGATCATAGCTATCGTATATTCGCATGATTTTTGTCATCATAATCACTTCCTTACATTTATAATACCGCAATAATGCTTTTTGTTTAACAATCATACTTTGGCGAACTAAAATATAGGTATAAATAAAAGAAAGGAAGTTTTGGTTATGAAAAATGAAATGATGAATCGGAATAGTGGTATTGGTAGCTGGTTTAATGCACCATTTTTTAATGATTTTGAGGACAGATTTCGTGATTTTGGATCGCTTCCTAGAATTAATATGAAATCAGATCTCTCTGAAGATGATAAGAATTATTTATTGAAGGTTGATTTACCAGGAATGGATAAGAAGGATATAAAACTATCTTATGACAATGATATTTTGACTGTTTCAGGAAAACGTGATAGTTTTGCTGATCATGAAGATAAGGACGGCAATATTTTGATGAGTGAGCGTAGTTCGGGGCAATTTTCAAGAAGTTATCGACTAAGTAATGTTGATGAAGCTGGAATTACTGCTAAATATGATAAGGGAATTTTGCAAGTTACTCTTCCAAAAACTGGCGAAAAAGAAGACGAGCCTAATAAGTTCATCGAAATTGAGTAATTCTTCACAAAAGCTTCAAACTTTAATTAAACGAAATTCAAATCTGGAGGATATAGTATAAATTATAGAAAGTGATTAAAGAGTCCCCTATATACTCTTTAAGAATTTTTATTATATTCTTACTCCTCTATGATATACAAAAAAGACACCTTCCCCGGTGTCTTTTTTTGTTGCATATTTATTCAAAATTAGCAGGAGCAATTCTTGCGTAATATAGAATGTGACGTTGACCAGCTTCAGTTAAGCGATACTTGCTGACACCACAGTTTTTTGGTTGAATGATTTTTGAAATATCATCAACACCAAGAATAACTTTCATCAAAGCACGACTAATGAAACCGTGACATACTAGTGCCACTTTTTTATCATCACCTAATTGACTAATTTCATTAAGCAATTCGTCAATTCTGGCGTAGACGTCTTCGTAATCTTCGGCGTTTTCAGCGTATTCAATATAGTTAGGTAATAAATAGCCATTATTATCAAAAGTTTGAGGGTATTTAGCAAATAATTCTGTTTCAGATTTGCCATCCCAGCTACCATAATCAGCTTCTCTTAGACGTGCATCAGTTTTTACTTCGATACCTGTTGATTCAGTGACGATTTGAGCTGTTTCGTAAGCACGAATTAACGGACTTGAAATAACTTCATCAAAATCTGATAAATCAAAAGATTCTCGTAATTGACTAGCTTGTTGTCTACCTGTAGCATTCAATGGCAAATCAGTTGAATTCCCATTGATGCGTTTTTCTTTGTTTGTATCAGTTTGACCGTGTCTAATAATATATACTTCTACCACAAAAATCACCTCAAATAATATTTAATGCTTCTATTCTACCATGTTGAAGGTTAATAAATCACCGGTAACTCCGATAAGAGCACCATTTAGAATTCCTCCACAACAACTTTTGCGAAGTATTCATCAAATAATGATTTATCTACAAAACCAGTTTTTGGTGACATGGTATTTAACATACCAGTTGTCATAGCGGTTTTAATCGTATCTTCTATGGTTGATTCTTCACTAATTCCGATAGCTAAACCACCAAGGGTTGAATCACCTGAACCAACGGGATTAACAACGTTAATTTTAGGTATTAGTCCCTTATAGAACTTGTCCCCAGCTTTAACAAAAGCACCAGCAGCTCCTAATGAAACAACAATCCATTGAACTCCATCAAAGATAGGATTCATTAAATTATTTTTCAACGCGGTATAGTCAATATCTCCACTAGGACGATCGATATCTAATAGTTGAGCAATTTCAGTTTCGTTTGGCTTGATTAGATATGGTTTTGCTTCTGATTTTAATCCAGCTTCTAAAGAAGCTCCTGAAGTATCGAGTAATACTTTTACACCATAATTATTAGCAATTTTGACTAATTCAGAATAGAAACTACTCTCTAGACCTTTAGGCAAGCTGCCTGACATAGTAACTACTTTGTAGTTTTTGACGATTTGTTCAAAATGATCAAGGAATTTTTGGCGGTCATCAATATTGATTTCAGGACCTGGCTCTAAGATTTCAGTTTGTTTTCCATCGTCATGTAATAGGGCAATAGAATTACGAATTTCAGCGTCTATTTGAACGAAATCGTGTTTAATATCATCTTCGTCTAATTTTGCTTCCAAAAAAGCACCGAAGTTTCCACCGTTATATCCTGATGCTAGTAAGTCTCGTCCCATTAATCTGATAACTCGAGAAACATTTAGCCCTTTACCACCAGCTGTTTTTGATACTTTGCTGACACGATTCACATCGTCAATTTCTAGATGCTCGATAGGGTAAGACATATCAATTGAGGGATTCATTGTTAAAGTTAATATCATTTGTAACACTCCTTATTAATAAATTCATTATTTATTCTTATTAATCACGGTAAAAGCCTTGTGCCCATTTTTTGTTTTCTTCATCGAAGAAATGTTCGTTATCTTTTTGTTCTGGATTAGGCTTAGCGATACTGTCAATTTGTTCGATAAGTGCTTTATTCTTGGCTGATGGTTTATATTCAGCGTTTAAAAAAGCATCAACAATATCGAAGATGAAATCACGACCTAATACAATTCCGCCAAATCCAAGAACGTTAGCGTTTAATTCTTCACGAGCATACTTAGCTTGAGTAACGTTACCAACCATAGCGGCACGAATTCCTTCGTTTTTGTTTGCGGCAGTTGAAATACCAATACCTGTACCACAAAGTACGATTCCTAAGTCTGCACGTCCGTCAGCTACATCCTCAGCTACTCTTTTACCAAACATTGGGTAATGAGTACGTGAGAAATCATGTGTACCTTCATCAATTACTTTATAACCAAGAGATTTTAAGTGATCAGATACTTTAATCTTTACATCTGTAACAATATGATCATTTCCGATAGCAATTGTCATGTGTTTATCAATATCTGGTTCCATAAATTTTGGTTGTGGTCTGTCAGTGTCTAACATAGTTTATCCCTTTAAATCATTTTTTCTAACATATCTAGACGTATTTGATGTCGTCCGGCTGCGTAGTCAGTTTTTAGATAATCAGCAACAATTGATTCGGCTAATCTGTATCCCATAATTCCTGCACCGATAGCGATGGCTTTAGCACCGTTATGTTCAGCAGTCATATGTGCTGTTCTTTCTTCGTTCACGTTGGCAGTAACCATACCTTTGACTTTGTTGCTTGCCATTGCTGAACCAACACCATATTCGTCAAACATTAGAGCTTTTGTAATTCCGTTATCGAGAACTTCTTTTGTAACTGCTAATGATGATTCAACGAAATTTTTAGAAGGTGTTTGACTTACATCAATAACGTCTTGACCGTTGTCGATTAAATATTTTTTTATTTTTTCTTTTAATTCAAAACCAGATTGGTCAGCACCTAAAACTACTTTCATCGTATTCTCCTGTTGTTAAGGCTGAATAATAGCAACCTTTTCTTCGTATTGCTTTCTGAGTGAATTATCCAGCTTGTTATCTGTGATAATTGCGTCTATATCTTTTAAATCCCAAAAGTTAAAGAAGTCAGAATGGTTAAATTTCGAGAAATCAGCGACGATAAATCGGCGATCTGCATTTTCTAAAGCAATTTTTTGCGTGTTTCCCTCTTCAGGACTGGCATTCATAAGAGTGTTACCGTTGATTCCGTTTACACTGACAAATGCTTTGTTAACTCTAAGTTGTTTAAGAGTGTCTGAAGTAATTTGACCAATAAAGGCACCACTTTTATTACGGAATATTCCACCAATAAGAGTTACTTCGTAATCGTGTAATTCGTTGAAAGAATTAAATACGGGAAGACTATTGGTGATAATGCGCATATTTTTTTGAGTACAATACATAGGAACAAACTCGTTAGTTGATCCCGGACCTATGTAGATTGTTTCATCTTCTTTAATCATGGAAGCAACAACTTTAGCAATAGCCTTTTTTTCTTCAACGTTTAGCTTTTTTTTCTGAGTATAGGTTAATTCATTTTTGCTAATGGTTGAAAGTTTACTTTCTGCACCGCCGTGAATGCGAATAATTTGTCCGGTTTTATCAAGTTCTTCTAAATCGCGACGAATTGTCATAGTTGAAACATTTAATTCTTTAACTAATGCTGTCACTGTGATAATACCGTTTTCGTTAACTAATTTAACTATTTTTGATAATCGCTCGTTTTTTAACAGGAAAACCACCCCCTTATCTAAATGTTCGAAAATGTTCTTTTATTTGTAAGTAAAATATATCATAACAAAAAAAGGTGTCAAATTAATGTTGTTGCTAAAATGGCAATGAAAGCGAATTAATTAATAAAGCAAAAGAAATGGAAACGGTTAAATTTGCTTGACTTTAATTTGAAAATGAACAATAATTGTGAGTGTTAAGAGACAATAAATAATCAAAAACGAACATAAATCTTGATTAATTAGAGTCGTAATTAGCAAAATATGGATATTCGAAGAACGATTTTATGGTGGATGCTATTTTGAATGTGCTATAAATATAAAACTAAGGAGTTATTAATCAATGCTTAATGTTACAAGTGGAGTAAAAAAAGGTCTTGAAAAATTATCAGATTCAAATAACGTTATCGGAGCTTTGGCTATCGACCAACGTGGATCATTGAAGAAGATGTTGGCATCAGCTAGTGGTAAGGAAGCTAACGAAACAGATATTGTTGAATTCAAAAAAGTTATTTCAAGTGAATTAACTAAATATGCTTCATCAATTCTGTTGGATCCTGAATATGGATTGCCAGCTGCTAATGTTCGTGATGCAAATGCTGGATTCTTAGCTGCTTATGAAAAGACTGGATACGATGCTACTGAACCTGGACGTCTTCCTGACATCTTGGATGTTTGGTCTGTTAAACGTTTAAAAGCAGAAGGTGCAGATGCTATTAAGTTCCTTCTTTACTATGATGTAGATGAATCAGAAGAGATTAACAACAGAAAACATGCATTTATGGAACGTATTGGATCAGAATGTGAAGCAGAAGATATGCCGTTCTTCCTTGAACTTGTTTCATATGATGCAAATATGGACGATGTTAACTCAGCTGAATATGCTAAAGTTAAACCTCACAAAGTTATTGAAGCTATGAAAGAATTTTCAAAACCTCAATATAATGTAACTGTTCTAAAAGTAGAAGTTCCAGTTAACCAAAAATTTGTTGAAGGCTTTAACGGCGACAACGAAGTTGTTTACACACAAGAAGAAGCATCTAAGTTATACAAAGAACAAAGTGATGCAACACAACTTCCATTCATCTTCTTAAGTGCTGGTGTTACACCTGAATTGTTCCAAAAAGAATTAGTATTTGCTAAAGAAGCTGGATCAACATTTAATGGTGTTCTATGTGGACGTGCAACTTGGAAACCTGGAATTGAACCATTTGCTAAAGATGGTGAAGAAGCTGGTCGTCAATGGATGGGCACACAAGGTAAGAAGAATATCGAAGAATTAAATGAAGTTTTAGCTAAGACTGCAACTCCATGGACAACAAAAATTAAGTAGAGTATGATAACTTACTTTTGAAATAAAAAACCACGAAATCAAAATGATTTCGTGGTTTTTTTATTTATTAATTTTAAACTAATTATTTTTTCTTGTTTTTATTTTGTTCAACTCTATCTTTGATTGTAACTACGTATAGAGCATAGACGGTTACAAGTGAAGCGATACCGATTGTTACTGAATTGTGAATGAAATATTGTAGCAAGTTTACAACTATTACAATAATAGCCCAAATGAAAATTTTGTTACGTCGTTTCTTTTCGTTTATATCCATAAGTTAGTTACCGTCCTTTACTGCTATTTTACCATTTATCATTGACAGGTACTAATTTACTATGTATTATTAGTAAAAATAATAAACCTTTAATTGAGTCCTGTGAGGCTCACAAGGTAGTCATAAGTAATAGACTAACTCTATTTAAGTAAACCTAGAGACCTTCTAACCTCACACGGATTAGCGGGTCTTTTTTTATTGGAAAGAGGAAGTACTATGAAAAGTAATATTGTTTTAGATGTTCATGATCGTCCCAGACCAATGCAGTGGTTAGGATTATCAATACAGCACTTATTTGCTATGTTTGGTTCAACGGTTTTAGTCCCCATCTTAGTTGGTTTGAACCCGGGAATTGCATTATTTAGTTCTGGAGTTGGAACATTGATGCATATCTTGGTAACCAAAGGAAAAATTCCGTCTTACATGAGTTCTAGCTTTGCTTTTATAACTCCGATGATTGCCTTAATGAAGACGGTAGGTTATCCGGCAATTGCTCAAGGAACAATTGCTGTTGGAGTTGTATATTTATTAGTTGCTATTTTGGTTGGATTTTTGGGTACAGGTTGGATTGATAAGGCGTTGCCACCAATTGTAGTTGGCCCAATAATCATGGTAATTGGATTATCACTAGCAGGTAATGCTGGTAAAGATGCAACTATGAATAATGGACACTATGACATTCGATTCTTTATTGTCGCTTTTGCAACTTTGTTTATCACAATTATGTTCAATATGTTGTTGAAAGGTTTTGCTAGTCAAATTTCAATTTTAATCGGGGTATTCTGCGGATATATTATTGCACTGGCTTTTGGGTTGGTAGATTTTACAGCGGTAATTAATACTCCTTGGTTTAAAACGCCCGATTTTCAAGTCCCTTTTGTTTCTTATCAACCACAAATTTACTGGGGAGCAATTCTTGGTATGGCACCCATAGCATTCGTTACTATGACAGAACATATGGGACACATTATGGTTTTGAACGAATTAACTGGTAAGAATTTCTTGAAAGACCCAGGTCTTAATAAAACTTTAGCTGGTGATGGTGCAGCTTCGATAGTGGCTGGTTTAATTGGTGGGCCTTCAATTACCTCTTATGGTGAAAATATTGGAGTAATGGCAATTAACAAAATCTACAGTGTCTATGTGATTATTGGTGCAGCTATTTTTGCGATGATATTTGGATTTGTTGGGAAACTAAGTGCTTTGATTCAGAGTATCCCTTTACCAGTAATCGGGGGGATAAGTTTTCTGCTCTTCGGTGTAATTGCTTCTAGTGGTTTGAGAATTTTAGTTGATAATCAAGTCGACTTTAATAAGAATCGTAATTTAATGATTGCCTCTTCAGTACTTGTTATTGGTATCGGTAATGCATTTTTACAAATTGGAGATTTTCAATTTTCTGGTGTAGCGGTAGCAACTATTGTTGGAATGCTATTGAATGCAGTCTTGCCACAAAATGCTCGTAGCGAAAAACAATAATGTTCGTATTTTAATATGAATATATTTATTAAACTTTAAAAATATATAAATTAATGTTAAATACGAACATTTACCTCTAAAATGTAAAAATTATATTGATTTATTCTGTAGTTGTTGGTTATAATTATAAAAAATAGGAGGAACAACATGAAAAAAATTATTTCGCTATTATCTGTAATGTTCATATCTATATTAGTATTATCAGGGTGCGGCAATGGAAACTCAGCCAGCTCTAAAAAATCACAACACACTGTCGCATTGGTAACTGACGGTGGCGGAATTGATGATAAGTCTTTCCAACAATCTGCTTGGGAAGGACTACAAGCATGGGGTAAGAGCCATAATCTTAAAAAAGGTGTTGATGGATATAACTATGCACAGTCAGCATCTGATCAAGACTTTGGACCTAATATTAATAAACTAGTAAAAGCTAATTACGGAACAATTTTTGGAATAGGTTACAAACTAACTAATTCAATTAATCAAGCTGCAAAACAAAATCCAAAGGTTAACTTTGTAATTGTTGATGATATTGCAAAAACACGTAAAAATGTTACATCAGTTAAATTCAAAACTGAACAATCATCATTTTTAGCAGGGGTTGCTGCTGCTAAAACAACAAAAACCAAAAAAGTTGGATTTGTTGGTGGTATTGATAGTGATGTTGTAACAACATTCAAGACAGGATTTATTGCCGGTGTTAAAGCGGTGGATCCATCAATTGAAGTCGATGTTAAATATGCTGGATCATTCTCTAAAGCTGATGTTGGACAATCTTTAACAACAGCTATGATTAATAATAATGAAGATGTAATTTTCCATGCTGCAGGTGGAACAGGTGCAGGAGTATTTACTGCAGCCAAGAATTCTGCTAAAAATGGTAAAAAAGTTTGGGTAATCGGTGTTGATTCTGACCAAAAAGCTGATGGTAAATACTCAGGTGGTAATGTAACACTTGCTTCAGCTGTTAAGGGTGTTGATAGCGCAGTTAAAGATATTTCTAACAAAGCTATGAATGGTAAATTCCCTGGTGGAAAAGTTATTACTTTTGACTTGAAGAGTAAAGGTGTTGCATTGGTTAACGATAATATGCCTGAATCAACATGGAAAGTTGTACAAGATTACCAAAAGAAAATTGAAAATGGTGAAATCACAGTTTCTCCTAAATAAGTTCGAATTACCAATAAAAAGGATGGAGCATGACTAGTGCTTCATCCTTTTTTATCAGTGGAGATGAGTATGGAAGAAAAAGTAATTGAGATAAAAAATATCACTAAAAAATTTGGTGATTTTGTTGCAAATGACAAGATTACTCTGGATCTGTATCGTGGTGAAATATTAGCGCTATTGGGTGAAAATGGTGCGGGTAAATCAACATTAATGGGCATGTTATCCGGAATTAATCGTCCAACATCTGGAATAATTAAAGTTCATGGACAAAAAGTACAGATTCAAAATCCAAGAGTTTCTAATGACTTAGGTATTGGTATGGTATATCAGCATTTCATGCAAGTCCCAGTTTTTACAGTATTAGAAAATATTATTCTTGGAAGTGAACCAATAGTTCGTGGGCGAATTGATTATAAAAAAGCCACAAAAGAAGTTGAAGAAATCATTGAAAAATATAATTTGAATATTTCTTTAAAAGAAAAAGTTGAGAATATCTCGGTTGGGATGCAACAACGTGTTGAAATTATTAAGGCTCTATATCGAAAAGCTAACGTTATCATTTTTGATGAGCCAACAGCGGCTTTAACTCCACAAGAAATTGATGAATTGTTAGTCATCTTTAAAAAATTATGTGATGAAGGAAAATCAATCATCTTCATTACTCACAAGCTAAAAGAGATTAAACAAACTGCCGACCGTTGTGCAGTAATTCGGGCTGGTAAAATCATTGATATAGTTGATGTACAAAATACCAGTGAAGAGCAGTTAGCTGAAGCGATGATTGGCCATAAAATCATGGAAGAAACAAAAAAAGTGGATCATGATTATGGGAACAATGTGTTGAATATTAAAGAATTAGCACTTCGTAAGCATCAAGATTTAGTTAGCTTACAAGTTGCAGCTGGTGAAATTGTCGGTATTGCTGGTGTTGACGGTAATGGCCAAAACGAGTTAGTAGAGTTCATTTCTGGACTTAAGAAGTTTAACAAAGGCGATATTGAAATTGTCGGTTCAAAAGTAAAATCAAAGAGCATTCGTGAGATTAATGAATTAGGCTTTGGGTTTATTCCTGAAGATCGACAAAAAACAGGGTTAGTTTTACCGTTTACAGTTGCAAATAACTTAGCTCTCAAAACATTTTATCAACCACAGTTCAGTAGTTTTGGGTGGCTAAATAATAATGCGATAAATTCATATGCTAAAAAACTAATCTCGCAATTTGATATAAGGACTCGCTCAGAAAAGACACTTGTTGAAGATCTATCTGGAGGGAATCAACAAAAAGTTGTCGTTGCTCGAGAAGTGGCTAATCATCCGAAGTTATTAGTAGCCGTTAACCCCACTCGTGGGGTGGATATTGGTGCTAGTGAGTATATCCATGAACAAATAATTGAACAAAGAAATTCTGGTTGTGGAGTTTTACTTATTAGTTTTGAATTAGATGAAATTTTGAAATTGTCTGATCGAATTCTAGTTATGAGTGATGGAAAAATCGTTGGAGAGGTTAATCCAACAGAAACCACAAGTGAAGAACTAGGATTACTAATGGCAGGTGAAAATAATGAATAATATTTTAACTAAATTACGTATTAATAGAATAGTTGTGTTGTCATTTTTGGCTGTAATTGCAGGATTTATAGTTGGTGGAATTATCATGTTGATTTTTGGTTATTCCCCAACAGAGAACTATTTAAATCTATTCAGAGGATCATTTGGTGATATATATTCATTTGGCGAAACGCTGAGAAATGCAACGCCGTTGATTTTAACAGCTCTAGGTTTTTCTGTAGCTAGTAAAGCTGGCATGTTTAATGTTGGCGGATCCGGTCAATTACTATTAGGGTGGATGGGTGCGATTACTTTTGCATTGAAGTTCTCATTTTTACCAGGGCCAGTATTAATTATCGGCTCAATACTAACTGGAGCAATCTTTGGAGCGGTGTATTCGGGAATTGCAGGATTATTAAAAGCATATTTTGGTACAAGTGAAGTTATAACTACAATTATGATGAATTATGTCGCATTTTATTTTGTTAACTTTGCAGTTAAGAAATATTTAGCCGAACATAATTCAGATGCATCACCTAATATTCTTCCTAAAGCAAGTCTACGTTCACCAATGTTAGAAGGGTTAACTAATAACTCGACATTTCATTGGGGGTTTGTAATTGCATTAGTAATGGCGTTTCTAATGTACTTATATTTGAACAAAATGAAACAAGGATTTGAAATTAAATCTGTTGGTATTAACGAAGAAGCAGCACGTTATTCAGGAATCAGCACAAAAAAAGTTATTATCATTTCCATGTTGTTATCCGGATTACTCGCAGGAATCGGTGGTGCAGTTGATGGGTTAGGTAACTATCAAAATATTTCTGTATCTACTGTTTTGCCTGATATTGGATTTAATGGGATGGCAGTATCATTACTTGCTAATCAAAATCCCATAGGAATAATTTTTGCGTCAATTTTATTTTCTTCCTTACAAGTAGGTGGTCTTAGTATTTCGGTATATTCTGATACACCGCCAGAAATAGTTAATATTGTGATTTCTTCAATTATTTTCTTTGTTGGAGTGAAGTATCTCTTTGAGTTCATACTTAAAAGAAAGGAGACAAACTAATGGATATCTCAGTAATTTTAGTTACGGTATTTTCAACTACACTAATTTATTCTGCGCCTTTAATTCTGACAGCTCTTGGCGGAACATTTTCAGAACGTGGTGGAATAATTAATGTTGGATTAGAAGGGATTATGATTGTTGGGGCATTCAGTAGTGTTGTTTTCACCCTTAAATGTTCATCGATTTTTGGTAGTATTACACCTTGGATTGCTTTATTAATCGGTGGGATTATTGGAGCAATATTCTCCTTGATACATGGTGTGGCTACTGTTAGTTTACGAGCTAACCACATTATCAGTGGGACAGTAATTAATTTATTAGCACCGGCACTATGTGTGTTCTTAACACGAATAATATTTTCGGGCAAAGGGCAAACACCTGTTATTAATCAGAGTATAGGAAGTTATACATTTCCGGTATTGGCAGATATTCCAATAATCGGAAAGATGTTTTTCACAAAGACATCATTAGTTGCCTATCTAGCCATCGTTATAGGTATTATTTGTTGGTATGTTTTGTATAAAACTAAGTTCGGCTTAAGACTTAGATCTGTAGGTGAGAATCCTCATGCCGCTGAAACTTTAGGAATCAGTGTTCAAGGCTATCGATATTCAGGGGTTGTTATCTCTGGTCTTTTAGGTGGTATTGGTGGAGCGATAATGGCACAATCTATTACTCTAAATTTCAGTGCTACTACAATTGCTGGTCAAGGATTTATGGCTTTGGCAGCAATGATTTTTGGTAAGTGGAATCCAATTGGGGCCACTTTAGCCGCGATATTCTTTGGGCTTGCCCAAAGTTTACCAATCATTAGTGGATACTTACCATTATTTGCCAATGTAGATACTATTTGGTTCCAAATTGCACCTTATGTAATCACTATTGTTGTATTAACGCTGTTCTTTGGTAAAGCAGTAGCGCCAGCTGCTGATGGAGAAACGTATATTCCGGCTAAATAAAAAGCTACAAGCAATTGCTTGTAGCTTTTTTGGTTCTATAAAATAGGGCTTAATAATCTTGAGAAGTATTGTTTGAAGCTTAACCAATGGCTCTGTTGAGCAATTGTCTCTTCAGTAATTAAAGTTGAGTGTTTGATATCTTCATTAAAAATTGTTCTTAATTGGCCAGCAATATTTGAATTATAGAAATATGCATTGGCCTCGAAGTTTAAACTGTAACTTCTAAAGTCGTGGTTCATAGAACCAACGACACCTATTTGATCATCGAAGACAGCTGTCTTGGCATGTAAGAATCCTTTGTGATAGTTATATACCTTGATACCATAACCTGTTAAGTAGTTTGCGTAATATTGTGTTGCTCGATAGATGAAAGCATGATCAGGCATATCCGGAATCATAATTTCTATTTGTACTCCTGATCTTGCGGCAATTTTTAGAGCATCCATCATAGAATCATCAGGAACTAAATAAGGTGTTTGGATGTAAATATGCTTCTTAGCATTTAAGATCATACTGATGAATCCGCCCTTAAGAACTTCTTCATTACGGTCAGGTCCGTCACCAATAATTTGAGTACGAGTATTTAGATCATAAGGGATTTTATTTTCTGGGAAATATTTAGATTCAAAATTAATTTGATCTCTAACGTTTCTAACGGATGCGTTCCAATCCATGATGAATCGTTCTTGCATTAGGAATGCTGCTGAACCATGAATCCTAGCATGTGTATCACGCCAATATCCAAATTTTTTGGATTCTCCTAGGTATTGATCGCCGACGTTGAAACCGCCAATCCAACCGTAGATACCGTCAATAACGACAATTTTTCTATGGAGGTGATAATTTAATCGTGCCTTAGCGATGACGTTACGTCCTGTAATGAATGGAAGTACTTTAACGCCGCTTTTTTCGAATTTTCTAAACCAAATACCACGAGTTTTGGCGGAACCCCATGAATCATAAAGAACTTTAACTTCAACACCTTCTTCAGCTTTTTGTGCCAGCAATGTTAATAGCTTGTTTCCGATATTGTCGTTAAAGATAGAATAATATTCGATATGAATTGATTCAGTAGCATTTTTTATATCTTCAAATAATGCGTTAAATTTTTCATCGCCATCTGTAAACAACTTAACACCATTATGTCTAGTTAATGGAGAATCTTCACTTCTATCGAAGTAGTTGATTACTTTTTTACAATTATTAGATGTGTCATCGGGAATACGAGATTCGTAGTTCTTATTATTCTTTAAGATGATACTTTTTAGACTATTAAGACCAACGTGATCCTGGCTAGAAATTGTAAATAACTTTTCTTCGGCTAATCCACGTCCAAAAAAGGCATAGAATAAAAAACCTACAACAGGAAAGAAGAATAAGACCAACAACCAAGAAAGTATAGAAGAAATACTTCGAGGCCTATGGAAAACAGTGATGATAGCACCGATTGTATTGGCTAATAAAATAATAATGATTGCGATTAAAACGATAGAATTGATTGTCATAAAATTTCCTCAAAAAAACAGTAAACTAATATAATTAGTTTACTGTTTTGATTTTGAAAAAGCTAGTCGCGTCGATTTCCAAATAATATAAGAAGTCTTAAAAACTGTAATGCAGTTGATAATACAGCAGCAACATATGTTAGGGCGGCAGCTGTTAAGACTTTTTTAACTGCGGGTATTTCTTCTTGGCGAAGCATTCCACTGTCAGAAAGAATGCGAACCGCTCTCATTGAAGCGTTGAATTCAACTGGTAATGTAATAATTTGGAAAATTACAACTAAGGCAAATGCATATACACCTATTTGAATAAGCGTGCGGTTCATACCTAAAAACATTCCAAGAAGTATTAATGGAAATGAAGCAGTTGAACCAAAGTTAACTAGTGGAACAAAGGCTGAACGCAAACGCATTGGTAAATAGCCTTTGTTATCTTGAATAGCATGTCCCGCTTCATGAGCAGCCACACCAATAGCCGCAACAGATGTTGATTGAAATGACGCGTCAGATAGATTCAAGGTTTTGTTGCCTGGATTATAGTTGTCAGTTAAGTGACCAGCAATATGTTCTACTCTGATGTCGTTAATGCCAGCATTAGTCATTATCTTTTCAGCAGCATCAGCAGCAGTAATGTTGTTTTTACTTCCTACTTTGTCGTATTTACTAAAGGTATTAGTAACATTCATTTGAGCAATTCCAGCAATCGCAATACCGATAATTACAAGAATATACGTTGGATCAAAAAATCCCATCATTGGATACATTCATTTACCTCATTATTAATTGTTATTGCCCAATATTATAGTGGTTTTTTAACTCTTGGCAAGTGATTTTGTTCAGACTGTTAATAATATTTATATCTTTAAGCTCCAGATTAGTAGTACAAATGTGAACAACTCTTTGACTGATTTCAAGTATCTGGGAATCAGTTAGTTCTTCACTTAAAAAACATTCAATATCAGCAGTATTTAGTTCTTGATTAGTAAAGGTTAAATTTAACTTGCCGACTATTTGGTTGTTGTTTTTTGATTGAATATACCAAATTAATTGTGAACCGCTCATAATGGCCTGCATGTTCTGGTTGGCAATTTTAACGGTTTGATTGTAGTTACCAGAAATAAATTCATTTATTTTTTTTATTTCAAATTGAGAAGGGAAATCAAATATGAAATTTGGTGTAACTAAAGGCCTTAAATAAGCATATTTTGACATTATATTTCCCCTTAAATTAGAACAAGAATCTTACCATTGCATCAAGTATTCTTGTGTCATCGTGCATTTGAGAATGTTCACCGTTATTGCCAATAATCTCAACTTCTTCATATGAACGTACATGATCTTTTAATATATAAGAAATTGACCGAGCAGAAGTGACCGAGACGTACTTATCGGAATTGGAGAAATCATTAACGTTTCCAAAAATATTAATTACATCAACATTTTTGGGGAAACGGTTCTTAGTTAGTCGTAATTGAATAAAAGTTGGGCTTGTAAAAGTTGGACGACCATTACTGTTTATTCGATTAACATTAGGTAAATCTCCAAGACCAATAACTCCTGAAAAAGGACCAGCGACTAATACTAATTTATCAATCTTTGGAAGATAATTTTTTGAATGGGCATTAATTTCAGCTAGTACAAGCGCAACGGCGCCCAAAGAATGTCCAACAGCATAGTATTTTTCAAATTCGAAATTTTTTGATAAGTCTTTAAGGACTTTAACAATCCAATAAGCCATGAAATGAGCGCCAGTCCATTTCTCTTTAAAAACTATTTGGACTAATGGATATTTGTTAGCTGTCCAAGTACCCTCATATGTAATGCGACCAATACCATCAATAGTAGCCTTAAGAAAATCATTAGCATCCGTATGCGCTAATGAAGCAAGAACCATCTTTTCAGTAGTATAATCTCCACCACGGAAGCCATGAACAAATAAAGTGGGCACTTGGGCGTCACTTAAATGTTTTTCATGCTGAGGGATGGATGTAAGATGATTTTTTTTAGTCAATTTTCATTCCTGTTTATTTTATGATTACTATATTATAATACTTCTATCTAATTGAGGTGAAATAATATGAAGTTTTATGCGATAAAAAAAGGTAAGAAACCAGGGATTTATACTAATTGGCCTGAAGCAAAGGCACAAGTAACCGGATTTTCTGGTGCAGTTTATAAAGGATTCACCTCGCAAGCTGAGGCTGAAGAGTTTATGAATTCAGGAATGAAGGAAGTCAAAGTCTCAAAAGATGCAATCGTTGTTTATACTGACGGTGGTTCTAGAAATACAGGTAATGTTAAAGGTGGACATGTAAATAGTCATGATAAAGCAGCATGGGCTTATGTGATTTTAGACCACGGGAAACAAGTTGGTGATTCAGCCGGAGAATACGGAGTAACCAACAATAAAATGGAGATTACAGCTTTTATCAAGGCACTTGAGAAGTTGCAAGCTTTAAGTAAACAAAACGAAGAAATATCTTTAATTTCTGATTCCAAATATGTTATTAATGCTATAACGTTAGGTTGGTTACAAGGTTGGAAGAAACGTGGCTGGAAAAAAGCTGATGGACAAGAACCTGCTAACAAAGAATTGTGGGTTCAATTAGATAAACTATTAGCTGACTTTAACAAATTACAAATAACGTGGACCAAAGGTCATGCTGAAAACGCAGGGAATAACTTAGTTGACGAAATGTTAAATATGACAATGGATAAAATGTAAATAAAAAAGAAGCCAATGTGGCTTCTTTTTTATTTAAGTAGACTAGAGAAGAAATTTACTATTCCATCCCATATTTTTTGGAAGAAATTACGATTACTCTCAGTGTTTATTTTATTAAAGATATCACTAGCTGACTTCTTGATGTTATTTCCTAATTTATCAGCTTGGCTCTTGAAACTATTGTTATCAAGCGCACCTGAATCACGGATTGAAACAAGTACTTTAACAAGTTGTTGTTTTTGAGTATTAGTTACAGTGTTCTCTAAATTGTTATCAGAAATTTGGTTATTAACGATATTCGTAATTTCATTAACAGTAACTTCTGATCCTTTTTCAGCCATATCACTCTTAGCGCCGGCCATGGCATTATTTAACTGTTCATCAGTATAACCATCTTTGTTTTTATTTGCTTCTGTAATGTTGCTCAATGTATTCATTTCATCTTGAGCGGCTGAAACTTGATCTTGGTTTAAAGCATCACCATTTTGTGAATACGCAGCATATATTCCTGCTAATGCTCCAGAACCATCTATTGGTGTAGCAGATGTTACATAAATATTAGCATCAGAAATCCCGGCAGTTAAAGCAGCGTTTTTGTATTGATCTTCAGTAATAGTAGTGATGTTATTATGATTATTGTAATCAAGAATTTCAACGTTAATACCTGATCCTGAACTCGTCTTCTCAATTAAAGCAGAAGACCATGCTCCAGATGTTGTTGTGAAGTTTGAACCTGAAGGGTTCAGATATTTAACTAAGATATCACCATTAACGGTGATTTGTTTATAGTTGTTATTACTCAATTTACTTGAAAGAACGTCGATAGTTCCTTGTTTTTGCGAATCTGTTAGGGATGTACCAAGTGTCATAACTGGTTGTTCCCAAGTATCGGCTTTGGCAACACCATTAATTGAAACCGCGCTGACAAACATAGTAGCGGTTGTCAGTAATAGTGTGATTAATTTATTTTTATTCATAATTTTAAATCCTCCGTTTATATAAGATACAACATTTTAATAAGAAAATAACAAAGTTTAACTTTTTTTAAACTAACATTTTTAACAAAACACGAACATTAATTTGAATAAAATAGGTGTTTGTTCTTGAATTGTCATTCATAGTGATTTAATATTGAATATGTTCTTAAAAATACGAACTATTTTGAAGGGGATTTAATCAATGATCGACAAAATCGAACAATATTTTAATTTTGATGAATTAAAAACAAATTTTAGAACTGAAACTTTGGCAGGAATCACTACATTTGTTTCAATGGCTTATATATTATTTGTTAATCCTAATGTTTTGGGTGCAGCAGGCATGAGTAAGGGAGCTATTTTTACAGCAACTGCGCTAACTTCTGCATTAGGTTGTCTAATTATGGGATTGGTAGCTAAGTATCCATTTACAGTTGCTCCCGGTTTAGGAATTAATGCTTTCTTCACTTATACAGTAGTTATTGGTATGGGAGTATCTTGGAAGACTGCATTAGCTGGAGTATTTTTAGCATCTATTATATTTATTATTATTACAATTTTTAAAATTCGTGAAGCAATTATTAATGCCATTCCTAAAGATATGAAGCTAGCAATTGCTGCAGGGATTGGACTATTTATCGCATTCTTAGGTTTACAAGAAGGTGGAATCATTGTTGCTAATGAATCTACTTTGGTAGGGATGGGTTCATTAAGTATAGGAACTACTTGGTTAACAATTTTTGGAATCGTTGTTACAGCAATTTTAATGGTTAAAAAAATCCCTGGTGCCGTATTTATCGGAATGGTACTAACAACTATTTTAGGACTAGTTACAAAGCTAATTGCTTTACCGCAAGGTATTGTTGCTAGTGTCCCAAGTATTAAGTCTACTTTTATGGTGGCTCCTCAACATATTGGTGATTTTAATAGTATTCAAATGGTAATGGTCGTTTTAACTTTCTTGATGGTTACCTTCTTTGATACAGCGGGTACATTGGTAGCATTAGCTCAACAAGGTGGATTCATGAAAGATAATGAATTACCAAGAGCAGGACGTGCGTTAGCCGCCGATTCAACATCAATGTTGGTAGGATCAGTTCTTGGTACTTCACCAACATCAGCTTATGTAGAAGCTTCTGCCGGAATAGCTGTTGGTGGTCGTTCTGGATTTACTTCAGTAATTGTAGCTATTTTCTTCTTATTAAGTCTCTTCTTTTCACCATTACTATCAATTATTACAAGTAATGTTACAGCTCCAGCATTAATTGTTGTTGGAGTATTGATGGCCACATCATTAAAAGAAATCGATTGGGACAAATTAGAAATCGCAATTCCAGCATTTATGACATTAGTAACAATGCCATTAACTTATAGTATCTCTGATGGTATTGCTATCGGATTTATCTTCTATCCAATTACTATGATTACAGCTAAACGTGGTAAGGAAATTCATCCATTAATGTATATACTAGCTTTGATTTTTATTTTCTTCTTCTATATAACTAATAAATAAACAAAAAACGTCTAATGACGTTTTTTTTAAGTTTTGGTTACGTCATGATGCATATAATTTAGAAATTATGGTAAAGTTAAGGTTCTAGGAAAACACGTATATTAAAAAATGGATTTGCAGGAGGATAATACCCATGAAAATCGTTGTTTTATCAGGTGGACGTAGTACTGAAAGAAACGTCTCATTGTCATCAGGTGCGAGAATTACAAACGCACTAAGAAGTAAAGGGCATAAGGTTGCTTATGTTGATTCATTTTTAGGAGTTGATGCAAATAGTGATGCTGAAGTTGATGCACTATTCACAACTGATCCTGAAGATGAAAGTAAATTAATTATCAGTGACGAAGTATTAACTACTGAAAAGATTAATGCTTTAAGAACTGATGGAACTCGTGGTTTATTTGGTAAGAATGTAATGCGCGTCTGCCAAGCAGCAGATATCGTATACATGGGTCTTCATGGTGAAGACGGTGAAAATGGTAAAGTTCAAGCCATGCTAGACTTGAATGAGGTTAAATATACTGGGTCAGGTACATTGGCTTCAGGACTTGCAATGGATAAGAAATTCTCAAAAGAAATCTTCTTCCAAAACAATATTCTAACAGCTAAATATTTCGCAACAAAAAACAGCGAGATTAAGTCTTCTGATTTAGAATTCGACTTTCCAATGGTTGTAAAACCAGCTAACGGTGGTTCATCAGTTGGTACAAGCATAGTTCGCGATGAATCAGAACTTAAGTCTTCTGTTCAAGAAGCACTGAAGTTTGACGGTGAAGCATTAATAGAAGAATTCATCGAAGGTCGTGAATTTTCAATTGGCCTAATCGATCAACGAGTTTTTCCGGCTGTTGAAATTGTTGTTGACACAGGTTGGTATGATTTTGAACACAAGTTCATTGAAAATAACGTAACACATTTCATTACACCGCCAGAAAACTTAGATCCAGCTATTCACAAGCAAATGCAAGATCTTGCATTGAAGACCTTTGAAGCATTAGGAATGGTTAACTACGGTCGAGTAGATGTCTTACTTAATGATAAAGGGGCATACGTAATTGAAGCTAATTCACTTCCAGGTATGACACCACTATCATTATTGCCACGAGAAGCTGCGGCTGACGGCGTTGACTATGCTGATTTATGTGAAATGATCATCAATAGTAAGTTAGCTTGGTATGAAAATAACAAATAAAGAGGTAAAAAATGCAAGAATCGGGGAATGGTTTAACAACAACATTAATAGTTATTTTAATGATTGCGCTTGTTTTGTTGATATCTGTACAGTGGATATGGCTTAATGGCTACTTCAAGAAGAAACGTTCAATTGAAAAAGCTGAACGCGGTCGTTATATTAAATATTATGTTGGGCGCGGTGGAACAGGTTTCATCGGTGTTCATAAACATAGTTTAACTATTTTTAAAGATGTTAAAAAAGTTAAAAAAATTCCTTACGAAGATTTGTATATTTATCGCACCAAGAATCGCTTCGATTTCAAAGAGAATTCTGAACCATTAACAATGATGGATAGGACTTATGGTGTTATATTGAGCCACGCTGACACAAAAGCCTTTAAAGAATTTATAGAAGAAAACAAATTGAATTTAGTTAAATAACATTGAGATGTCGCCATTTATGGCGGCATCTTTTATTTTCTTAGTTATCGTTTGACAAGAAAGCGGTTTCATTGTACACTTTAAACGAAATTGGTAGTAACCAGTTCGTGAGGTGAGATGTGAAAGAGAAAAGCGAAACGTTATCACAAGGGCTGATAGACGTTTTGAGATACAAAGTTATTTCAAAACTAAGCCCAAATGAGAAGTTGCCTTCTGAAAGAGAACTTGTTCAACAATACAAAGTCAGTCGAACAACTGTTAGGAACGCACTCGAAGAGTTAGAGGTTTTGGGATATGTTTATCGACAACATGGTAGAGGAACGTTTGTTTCTTATCGGCCACAAAATGTAACTAACTTAGCGAATACTTTTAGTTTTTCTGAACGAATGAAAGAAATGGGGATTCAAACTAAGACCAAAATTTTGTTCTTGAAAGAAAAAGCTGCTAAAGAGTATCAAGCTAAGATGTTACGAATTGAAGTTGGGGCTCCAATTTATGAGTTGAAACGTATTCGATATGCAGATGGAGAGCCGATGATTGTCGAGAGAACTTATCTGAACAAAGAAATATTTGATGATTTGTCATTGAAACGCATTGAGCATCGCAGCTTATATGATGTTTTCACGGAAGACTTTGATATCAAGATCTTTTCAGCAGATGAAACTTGTACAGCAACATTAGCAAATGCAGATAATAACAAATTATTAGATATTCCAGTTGGTTCGCCTAGTTTGCGAATTGAACGCTTAACTTCTGATACAGATAGCCGAATCGTCGAATTCACATTGAGTATTGCTAGAGCAGACAAGTTCACTTATCACATCAGACAGTACTACCAAGGAAATAAATAATGAAGGGTTGATAGTTAGTTATGTTAGGAATAATTTTGACAGGACATGGTAATTTTGCGACAGGTGTCGGTAGTGATATTGAGTTGGTAGCCGGACCTCAAGAAAAATTCAAAACAATTGATTTTGCTAAAGGAATGACATCAGAAGAATTATATGAGGCTTTTATCTCAGCAATGGAAGAATTAAATGCTGATGAAGGAATTGTATTCTTAACTGACTTAGCAGGTGGAACACCATTCAACCAAGCAGCAATGATTAAGGCTGACAACGATAATATTGGAGTAATTGCTGGAGTTAATGCTCCATTAATTATGGAAGGACTATTCAACCGAGAAATGTCAGTTGATCAATTCGTTGAAAGCTCAATAGAAAACGGAAAAAATGGAATTACAAAATTCCAAATGAAGAAAAAACAAGAAGCAACAAATAATGATGAAGGAATATAGGTGAAAAGATTGTTTAAAAATACAGATGCAGAATTAGAAAAATTAGGGGCAGTTATTACAACAAGAGAAATTCAACAACAACCAAAACTTTGGCAAGAAGCTTTTGATACTTATAAGAGCAAGAAGTCAGAAATAACTGAATTCTTGAATGATGTTAAAGCTAAAGCAAATGGTGAGAAAATTCGTGTAATTTTTGTTGGAGCAGGTACATCACAATATGTTGGTGACACAATTACACCATATTTGAACCGTACAGGAGATATTGCTAATTTCACTTTTGAATCAATTGCGACAACAAACATCGTTTCTAGTCCACTAGATTATTTAAAAGAAAACGAACCAACTATCCTTGTTTCATTTGCAAGATCTGGAAATAGTCCTGAAAGTGTAGCTACAGTTGAACGTGCAGAACAAATTGTTAAGAACCTAACTCAAATTACAATTACTTGTGCACCTGAAGGACAATTAGCTAAAAAAGCTGAAACTGAAAATGACAATCTACTATTGATGCAACCAGCATTATCAAATGATAAAGGATTTGCAATGACAGGAAGTTTCTCATGTATGTCATTAACAGCAATGCTTGTCTTTGATCAAAGTTCAGATGAAGACAAAGCTAACTGGGTAAGCCAAATTATCAAAATGGGTAATGAAGTTATCCAAAGAGAATCAGAAATTCAAGAAATTACGGATTTAGATTTCGATCGTATTACTTATCTTGGATCTGGAGCTTTAGCAGGGTTAACTCGCGAAGCACAATTGAAAGTTCTAGAACTAACAGCTGGTCAATTAACAACAATCTTTGATTCTTCAATGGGATTCCGTCATGGACCAAAATCATTCGTTAATGAAAAAACAATTGTCTTTGATTTCTTGAGCAACGACGCTTATACACGTATGTATGATGTCGATGTCTTAGAAGAAATGAAAGGTGATCAAATTGCCAAGAATATTACAGCAATCGGAATTTCATCAGATAATGATTATTCCGGTAATAATTTCTTCTTTAAGAATGGTTCACTAGATATTCCAGAAGGGTATATGGCCTTACCAGATATCATGTTCGGTCAAACAATTGCTCTTCAATGTTCATTAAAAGTTAAGAATACACCAGATACTCCGTCAGCTACGGGAACTGTAAACCGTGTTGTTAAGGGTGTTACCTTACATGAGTTCACCAAATAAAAAAATTTATAGGAGGCATCATTATGCAACAAGAAAATATTTTATTAGCACGTATTGATAATCGTTTAGTTCATGGACAAGTAGGTATGACTTGGGTAAACACATTGAACGCCAACCTTGTGGTTGTGGCTAACGATGATGTTGCCCAAGATAGTGTTCAACAAAATTTGATGGAAATGGTAATCCCTGAAACTACAGGAATCCGTTTCTTCACAATTGAGAAGACTATCAAGGTTATTGATAAATCAATACCTAGTCAACATATTTTGTTAGTTATTAGAACACCGCAAGATGCTCTAAAACTAATTGAAGGGGGTGTTAAAGTAGACACGTTAAATGTGGGTAATCTACATTTTGCGGAAGGTAAGAAACAACTTTCTGAGACAGTTTCAGTAGATGAAGATGACATTGCAACATTCAAGAAACTTCACGAATTAGGAGTTAAGCTTGAAGTTCAAGGAATTCCTAATGAAGGAAAGAAAGATCTAATGGAATTGTTGAAGAAAGCATAATTTAGCAATAATAAGGAGGAAGAGAAATGTTAGTACAGGCTATTTTAGTCGGTATCTGGGCAGGTATTGCCGGTATCGATATGTTTAACGGTTTAACCCATGTACATAGACCTATTGTAACGGGTGCCGTTATTGGATTAATCCTGGGAGATTTACAAACAGGACTTATTGTCGGTGGTACTTTGGAATTAGTTTGGGCAGGTATGGTTCCGCTTGCTGGAGCACAACCACCTAATGTTGTTATCGGTGGTGTTATTGGATCAGCATTCGCTATTTTAACAGGTGTAAAACCAACTGTTGCCGTTGGTATCGCCGTTCCGTTTGCTGTTGCAGTACAAGGACTTATTACGTTATTATTCACAGTATTTTCACCAGTTGCACATACAATGGATAAGAAAGCTGAAGAAGCAGATACAAAAGCTTTAGATCGTATGGCATGGCTTGAACCTATTATTTTATTCATTGGTTACTTTATTATCGCATTCTTGCCAGTTTACTTTGGTGCTGACAAAGCTCAAGCATTTGTTCAATGGGTTCCACAATGGATCCTAAACGGATTACAATTTGCTGGTGGAATTATGCCAGCCGTTGGTTTTGCTATGTTACTTAAGATTATGTGGAAGATCGAATATGCTCCATTCTTTGCCGGTGGTTTCATCATGGCAGCTTATGGACAACTTCCAATTCTTGCTGTAGCAATTATTGGTGCTTCAGTAGCTGCTTATGACTTCTTCAAGACAGGAACACCATCTGCTCCTGAAACTGCAGCAGCGGCACCATCAGACTCTGAAGAGGAGGATTATAGTAATGGTATCTAAAAAAGAAGAAACAAAAGTAGAAGCAACAAAATCTGAAGGATATACAATTCCTGATACATACAAAGATCCAGAAGTTAAAAAAGTAATTAACAAAAAAGACTTACACAAAATGGTATGGCGTTCATTGATGCTTCAATCATCATTTAACTACGAACGTATGCAAGGTGGTGGTTGGGCTTACAGTATGACACCAGCCTTGAAGAAGATTCATACTAACAAAGAAGACTTATCTAACTCATTACTTGATCATTTACAATTCTTTAATACTCACCCATTCTTAGTTACTTTCATTCAAGGCGTTATCACTGCTATGGAAGAAAACAAAGAAAACCGTTCAACAATTCGTGGTATTAAAGTTGCGTTGATGGGACCATTCGGTGGAATTGGTGATGCTTTGTTCTGGCTAACACTATTACCTATTACAGCTGGTATTGGTGCATCACTTTCAATGCAAGGTAACATTGCCGGTCCAATCTTGTTCTTAGCATTATTTAATGCAGTTCACTTTGGATTACTATTCTGGCTAATGAACTATGGTTACAATACTGGTACAAAAGCTATTGCTTCAATGAAAGAAAACACAAAGAAAATTTCACGTGCAGCTTCAATCATTGGTTTGACAGTTGTTGGTGCCTTAGTTGCTACATATGTTGCATTCAAATTCGGTGTAACTATTCACGCTGGTAAAGTTAAAGTTCCATTACAAACAGGGGTAATTGATAAGATTATGCCTCAACTATTACCACTTCTATATACATTCTTCTGTTACTGGATGTTGAAGAAGGGTCGCTCACCAATCGCTTTAATTGGTATTACAATTGTTGTTGGTTTAGTAGGTGCATTCTTCAATCTATTGGCATAAGACAGATAAAAAAGCGGGGGAACCTGCTTTTTTATTTTTAAGGGCTATTACTATGGTATAGACCTATTTAAATTGTTATAATATTAATAGAAAATATTGGAGGTATTTTAATGTCATATTTTATTCATGCAAATAAGTTCTTCTTGCAAAATGCTACAGAAAACGGTGGTTACTTGGAAATCACAGATGATAACAAGTTTGGCGACTACTTCAAAGAAAACCAAAAACCAGATGGAAAGATTGTTGAATATGGAGATCAATGGATTGCTCCAGGACTTGTTGATACTCATATCCATGGACTTCTTGGCCATGATGTTATGGATAACGATTGGGATAAGCTAAATGAAATGGCAGAAGGTCTTTTGAAGACTGGTGTAACTTCATGGCTTCCAACAACATTAACTGCATCTTTTGACCAACTTAATGATATCTGTAAGACAGTTGGTGACAATTACCAAAAATCTACAGGTGCAAAAATTCAAGGTATCCATTTTGAAGGACCTTACTATACTGAAGAACATAAGGGTGCTCAAAATCCTAAATACTTTAGAGACCCAAGTATTGATGAATATACTCAATGGCAAGCAAGTGCTAAAGGGATGTTGAAGAAGATTTCTCTAGCTCCAGAACGTAAAGGGGCTGTTGAATTTACTCGCAAAGTAACTGCTGACGGTACAGTTGTTGCTCTTGGACACTCAGCTGCTACATTTGAACAAGCTAAAGATTGTGTTGAAGCTGGAGCTACAATGTTCACACATACATATAATGGTATGAGTGCATTTGGTCACCGTGAACCAGGGATGGTTGGTGCTGCTATGAGCATGAATCTTGTAGATGACGAATTAATTTGTGATGGACACCATGTTCAACCATATGCTGCTAAATCACTTATTGAAGCAAAAAGACCAGAACACGTTGCGCTAATAACTGACTGTATGCGTGCTGGATTGATGCCAGATGGTGACTATGTATTAGGAGAATTCCCAGTAGTTGTTAAAGATGGAACTGCACGTTTACAAGAAGAGCCTCACTCATTAGCTGGAAGTATTCTAAAACTTAACGATGCTATTAAAAACGTTGTCGACTGGAATATCGTAACTCCAGAAGATTCAATTATGATGGCTAGTTACGTTGCTGCTAAGAGTAGTAAAGTTAACGATAAGTGTGGATCAATTTTACCAGGAAGAGATGCCGACTTCATCGTATTAAATCAAGATATGACATTATCAGAAACATACCTAGACGGAGTTTCAAGATATAAAGCATAAGAAGTTAATATAATAAAAGACCTTAGATATGAAGTATCCTAAGGTCTTTTTTATTTTTAATACTTAATGCTAAAATAAAAACAATAATGTTGAAGAGGGAAAAAATGAAACATACTATTTATGCACATCGAGGAGTACCAAGTTTAGCACCAGAAAATACTATTGCTGCCTTTAAAGAAATTAATAATACGAATACTAACTGGTTAGAAACAGATATTTCAATAACACAAAATGAAGAATTATTTATTCTGCATGACGACTATCTGGATCGCACGACTAGTCTAAAAGGTGCTATTACAGAGACTGCTAGTGAAGAAGTAAAAAAAGCAGATGCTGGATCATGGTATGATTCTAAATTTATTGGTGAGCACGTCCCAAGTCTAAGTGAGACAATTGATTTAATTAATGAGAACAAGTTAAATGTTAATCTTGAGATTAAAGGTGTTGTGGCAAAGAACTCTAATCATCTTGCTGACGTACTAGTTAGAAAACTAAGTGATGAGATTGATCGACTAAATCCAGATTTAGAAATTCTGATTTCAAGTTTCAATCCTATTATGCTTTTGAAGCTTCAAGAATATCAACCAAATCTTAAGTACGCTTGTTTATTTGATAAAGAAACACTAAAAGATGATTGGAATTTATATTTACAAGCCTGTAATGCTAAGGTAATTAACGTAGAAAATAAAACTCTTACTAAAGAACAAGTTAATAAGTTCAAAGAACAAGGATATGAAGTGAATGTTTGGACTGTTAATGATAAGAAACGAGCTGAGCAATTATTCGATTGGGGTGTTGATGGAATATTTACTAATATTGCACAAGAATTTTAAATAGCTCTTTTATATATTTATGGATATTTTACCTATTTAATGTTTCAAGTATGATTTTTTGCACTATAATATTAAGTATGAATAAAAAAACACTTCAGAATACGAACATTTTATTTATTATTAAGGGAACAATTATTGGACTAATTACGGGATTTGTAGTTAGTCTTTTTCGATTGTCGATTCAGTTGATTCTGGATAAAATTACTGAGATCTTTAAGCTAATGCATCAATCTATTTTGTATTTTTGGTTGATGATAATAGTTCTTACAGTAATTGGAATTGTTTCTTCCTTGCTGATTAAATCTGATCCAAATATCAAGGGATCCGGGATACCCGAAGTTGAAGGTCAACTTATGGGTGAGGTAGAGATTAATTGGTTTTCTGTTTTATGGAAAAAATTTATCGCAGGAGTTTTAAGCATTGGATCTGGACTTTTTCTTGGTAGAGAAGGACCATCAATTCAATTAGGTGGAGTTATTGGACAAGGTATGGCTCAAGGGATTAAATCTGGACCTTCTGAAAAAAGAATATTAATTGCTAGTGGCGCAGCTGCCGGTTTGTCGGCTGCTTTTAATGCGCCGTTAGCTGGAGCATTATTTATTTTGGAAGAAGTCTATCATAATTTTTCACCATTAGTATGGATTAGCGCACTAGCCAGTTCATTATCAGCTAATTTTATTTCTTCGAACTTTTTCGGATTAACGCCAGTTCTTAGTATTCATCATTCACAGGATTTCCCATTGAAATATTACTGGATATTATTAATCTTAGGTATTGTTCTAGGGATTCTGGGATATATATATCAGAAGCTAACTATCGTTATGCCGGATATTTATGCAAAATTATTCAGACGTATTCCTAATTATTTCTATGGATTTATTCCGTTAATATTATTAATTCCAATTGGTTATTTTATGCCGCAATTCTTGGGTGGTGGTAATTCTTTGATTTTGAATTTACCTCAACAAAAAGTTACTGTATTATTGGTATTTTTAATATTCATTATTCGATTCTTCTTTTCAATTATTTCGTATGGTTCTGGGTTGCCTGGTGGGATCTTCTTACCAGTCTTGACACTTGGGGCATTAATTGGAAGTGGAGTAGGACTTAGTTTTTATGAATTAGGACTGTTACCTAAGCAGTATATTGTAAGTATTTTAATATTCTCAATGGCGGGATACTTTGCAGGGATTGGTAAGGCGCCTTTTTCAGCTATTATCTTGATTACAGAAATGGTGGGAAATCTTTCACATTTAATGCCTTTAGCGATGGTTTCATTAATTGCGTATATTACGGTTGATAGTTTAGGTGGAGCACCTATTTATGAATCATTATTACAAAAGAGACTTACAATAAATAAAATTAATGCATTAAAAGGAAAAATTGATCAATTAGAATTTCCTGTATATGAAAATAGTTGTTTTACTCAAAAGCGTGTTCGTGAAATTAAATGGCCTGAAGGTACGTTGTTATCACACATTAGACATGGAAGTGAAGATATTATTCCAAATGGTGATACGATAATTAGACCTGGTGATACACTAATTATTCTTACTAATAGCAAGAAGCGAGCACAGGTTAAAAAAACATTAACAGCTATGTCAGATTTGTAGAATAAAAAAAACACGAAATCGTTTAGATTTCGTGTTTTTTTATTAATGTAAATAATTATTCGTCTGTTAGTGTTTCTCGAGGATCAAGTTTAGCAGCTCTTCTAGAAGGAGCTAGTGCTGCAAGCAATGAAATGATTACACTGACAAGAATACCAAAGATTGCATTTCCTGTTGTAATATCAATAATTGGCATCTTAAGAGCAGACATAGATATACTGTTAGCACCCATTTGTACAAGATAAGCAACTCCTACGGCTAAGATACTTGAGAATAATCCTAATAAGAAGGCTTCTGATATGAATAAGTTGCGGATATCTTTTCTTCTTGCACCAATAGCACGCAAGATACCAATTTCTTTAGTACGTTCAGAAACACTGATGTATAAGACAACGATAATCATGATTGCAGAAACCAATAGAGAAATCCCAGCAATTGCGGCTAACACGTTGAAGGCTAATTGTAGATAAGTATTTAGCGTATCAATAATTGCACCTACACCAGTAATTTGATAAGTCTTTACAGTCTTGCCTTTAGCATCTTTGTGTTCATAATTCTTGATTTTAGTTTGTACAGCTTTTACATCTTGAGTTTTATCAACATTAACAGTCACAAAGTTAGGCTGGATTTTTATTCCTTGATCAGTAAACATTGATTTCAAAGTATTGTAACTAATTGAACTTGTTCCTGATTTGATAATTCCAGAAACTGTCAATTCACGTTGAACTTGAACAGGTTGTTTATCAGCGTTAGTGGTTGTTAGAAATAGATTAACTTTTTTACCAATCATGCTCTTGTAGTCTTTTTTATTGAACTTTTTAGCTTGAGCTTTGGTAATTAATATTTCATTTTTACCAGGTTTTGTTCCTTGTTTAATATCGTTAGTTTTAATAGTCTTATTAAAAGTTTGGAAGAATTGTTCTTGAGCTGATTTGTCGTTGGCGACTAATTTAGCGCCTTGAACAAAGTAGCCTTCTTCAACACTATTTACGTTATCAATTTTTTTGAGAGTTTTTTCGTTTTTATCAGTAATGTTAATATCTGAAGGGTCGATATCAGCACCAGTTGGATCGCTTGATGTTACATTCTTCGTAACTTGAATAGCAGTTGGATTAACTGTTTTATTCATTTCGCTAGTAATATAACCAGTGACACCATTACCCAGACCGAGCATGAAGATAACCGAGAAAATACCAATCATTGAACCAAAAATAATTAATAAGTTACGACCTAAGTAATAACGCATATGATTAAGTGCCATTGAGAATGTATTACGGAAGCTTAAGTGAGTTACTTTTGCATCTGAAACTTTCTTCTCTACATCAGGAGCTTTATCACGCAATTGAGTATCAGAATCCACTTGACCATCAACAATATGAATAACTCGTGTACCATAGTTAGCAACTTTATCTGAATGAGTTACGGCAATTACAAGTTTTCCTTGTTTAGAAATATCATTTAAGATGTCTAATATTTCATCAGTGTTTTGTGAGTCTAGAGCTCCGGTAGGTTCATCAGCAATAATAATATCTGGATCGTTAGCAAGCGCACGGGCGATTGCTACACGTTGCTTTTGTCCACCTGATAGCTGACCGGGATGTTTTGACATATGTTCTTCAAGGCCTACTTGTTTAAGCAGATCTTGAGCTCGTTTTACACGTTTTGAGTGTGATAGGTTAGACATTTCTAGAGGAACCATCACATTTTGTAATATAGTTAGATGACTAATTAGGTGAAAACTTTGGAATATAAAACCAATAGTTTTGCTTCTATATGCATCAAGACCTTTTTCTGAACCACTTTTTACGGAAGTGTTATCTAATAAAACGTCACCTTCGTATTGTGAATCGAGACCACCAATAATGTTAAGTAGGGTGGTTTTTCCACCACCTGATTCTCCTAAAATTGATACGAATTCACCACGCTCAAAATTCACAGAGATATCTTTTAATACGGGAAATTCTTTTTTACCTAGGTAAAATGATTTTTTTATATTCTTTAATTGTAAGAAAGCCATTAATTTTTATCCTCCTATAAGGTATTTATCAGTTATAACACTTTTGAAGTGAATTGGCTAAATTATTTTTAATTATTTTTAATTATTTGAATAATATAAACGTAACACATACAGATAAAGCAATAACAGGAATATGCAATGGATGATAATTTCTGATAGAATTAAGGAGATAAATCTGACAAATAAAAGGTGATTCAATTGGATAATAAATATAAAATCACAGTGGTTATACCTGTTTTTAATGCCGCTGATTATTTAGAAAAAGCCTTAAGTTCATTTGAGAGACAAACATTCAAAGATTTCCAACTGATTCTAGTGGACGATAAATCGAGTGATAATAGTGTAGAGATTTGTGAAAGGTACATTGAAAACAATAAGAACTTCAAACTAGTTAAACATACAACTAACCAAGGCGTTTCAGCTGCAAGAAATACTGGAATTAAGTTAGCTAATAGTGAACTGATTACTTTTGCTGATTGTGATGATTGGGTGGAAGCTAATTATCTAGAATATTTTGTAGATACTTTTAATAAATATGACTTAGACTTGTCAGCTTGTGGGTTTATGATTGAAACAGAAAAATCATCAAAGCCTAAAGGTTTGATTAAAGAGTCTGGCAAACTAATTAAGCGAAATGAAATGCTACAGCGAATTATTAGTGTTAATGGCACTGTGATGGGATATACCTGGAACAAAGCATATAAATTAGATGTTATTCGTAATAATGAACTAACATTTGCTACTGATGTAGGATTGATGGAAGACGCTATTTTTAATGTTCAATATACTAGCGCTACAGATAGATTTTATTTTAGTTCAGATCCGTTGTATCATTATGTACAACGGAAAAATAGTGCTAGTCACGCATACTTTGACTTGAATAATATTAAAGATGTTGGAGTGGCAAATTTTCGAATTCATAAACAAATAATACAAAATATAGGGGATCAGATTGATCCTGAGATTAAGGATGTTGACGATGAAAAATGATGTTGAATTAATTTTAGAAAAACGAGGGTTTACTGTTAATACGCTAGCAAAAGCTATTGGAACAGATGAAACGATTATAAATGACATCATTAATGAACAAGATATAGATGAAAAGATAGCAGAAATAATTCAACCAAAAGTTTTTTGTTTAGCACATGGTTTCGGGTTTGAATCGCCAAAAGACCGTTTGGAAGAAGTTATTGAAGAATTGCAAACTAAATATGGGCTAACTAAAGAGCAGCTTTATTATTATGCTGATGTCGATGAAGTTGAATTCAAGAAATTCATGAACAATGAGCTAATCGACCGTGACAGCAAGGTAAGAATATACAGTTACATGGCATCTTTATATTACGTATTGAAATAAGATGGTGAATAAACGTGGATAAACTAATATTTAATCCAAAAGTAGCTAAGAATAAGCCTCGAGATGTCTCTGAAAGAAGAAATATAACTACTTGTCCTTTTTGTAATACGGAAGAATTAGTAGATATCATGAAGATAGATGGCTCAAAGATTTGGCTGATGAATAAATTTCGGACTTTAGAGAATACTTTTCAGACAGTGGTTATCGAATCTGATAAACATGATGGGGACTTTTCTAATTATTCCGATGATGAGGCTAACGATATTGTTGAGTTTGCTATCGATGCTTGGCAAGAAATGATCGATAGCAAAAAATATAAAAGTGTAGCAATGTTTAAAAATTTTGGTCCATACTCTGGTGGATCATTACACCATCCACATTTACAAATAGTGGGATTTGATAATATTGATTGTATGAAAAACATTGAGTCCTTTAACTTTGAAGGAACTAATGTTGTATCTGAAAAAGGTGTTTCAATGAATATTTCAGATAATCCCATCATGGGCTTTGTAGAACTGAATATTATTCTACATGACAAAGCAAAAATGACAACCTTTTCTAAGTGGATTAATAATGGAATATCATATTTTATTAATGACTATCAAAATGGTCGTTGTAATTCGTATAACTTATTCTTTTATCAGAATAAAAACGACATTGTTGCCAAAATTGTGCCCCGATATAATGATTCACCATACTTTGTTGGATATAAGATTCCACAAGTTAATTGTGATCAAAGAGTTATTGAATTAACTAAAGAATTACAGAATTATATAAATAAAAAGAGCTAAGCGTTCGCTTAGCTCTTTTTATATTCTTATATTCTATCTACAAGATCATATTCTATGACGCTGACGTCATCAGTATTCTTTTTAGTGGCATCTTTTTCGAAGTAAACTGAAAATGACTTATTATTTTTGGCATCTTTAGCGATAATTAGTGAAGATGCCAATGGGTCCTTAGCTTTGTATATTTGAGCACTACGCATAGCTTCCCCGAAATCGTGAGTATTAGCAATCTGATCACCTGGATTAAAGAACACTTTTTCTGACATATTATCACTCCCTAACTTATTTTCTTAATTATACTTCTTAGGGTGTATATAACACCAATATTTTGTATAATATAGATATTAATTTTGATTTGAGGTATCTATGGAAGAACTAGAGAAGTATTTAAAGGATAATGTTTTTGGTAAACCCCAATTAAAACCCGATGAAAAAAATAAATATCTTGGTAATTTTCAAGAACGTGTTGCAATAGCTTTAACTATGATTGAAGCTATTAACCCGGATAATAAGGCAATAGTAGACAAAGTAATGGCTGATCATCCGGATTACCACATGTATATAAATGGCGATATGGGACAATCAACGTTAGGTGTCTACATATCATTAGCAGCAGCTAGAGGATTCAAGTTTACAATTATAGCTAAAGAATCTGTAAGAGTTCAAAAAGACAATAATGATAACGAAATGGGATTGGTTATTGCTGATGAAAATTCACCAGTTGATAGACCGGTTGTTTTATAAGGAGAGAAGATTAGACAATGCCAACTAAAATGAAGTTAATGTCTTTAAATGGAAATTCTGAATTATCAAAGCGAATTGCTGAATATATGGGAATGCCTCTGTTAGATTGTACAATTAGTCATTTCTCAGATGGTGAAATCAGCATCAATTTGAATGAAAGTGTTCGAGGCTGCAATGTCTATTTACTAGATTCAGTCGCAGAACCTGTTAATACTAATTGGATGGAATTATTGATTGCTATCGACTGTTTGAAACGTGCAAGTGCAAATTCAGTCGCTGCGGTTCTTCCATATTTCTCATATACAAGAGCGGATCGCAAATCGCGTTCACGTGAACCAATTACGGCGAAGTTGTTTGCTAACTTAATTGAAATGACTGAAATTGATCGTGTAATCACGATGGATATGCATGCTGAACAAATCCAAGGATTCTTCGATATGCCTGTAGATCATTTGAAAGCAATGCCACTATTCGAAAGATATTTCCATGATAAGGAAGCTAACTCTGACGTAGTAGTAGTGGCTCCTAGTCATTCTTCAAGTAAAAGAGCTCGTGAATTAGCAGAAGTATTTGATTCACAAATCGCTATTATTGATCAACGTAAAGACTCAAAAACTAACGTGCCTGATATTGTTGGTAATGTTGAAGGTAAAGTATGTATCATTATGGATGATTTGATTGATACAGGAACACGTTTAATAAATACTGCACGTGCATTAAACGTTGCTGGTGCAAGTACAATATATGCCGCTGCCACTCACGCAATTTTCTCAGGAGATGCAGCTAAACGATTAAATGATTCTATTATTGAAGAGATTGTTGTAACTGACTCTGTTGTAGTTGATGATGACAAAGATTTTGATAAGTTAGTTAAATTATCAGTTGCACCAATGTTTGGTGATGCAATTAATTCAATTGAAAAATGTGAATCAACACATTATCTATTCACTATGAGAGATGATGTCGATATTGTTGAGTAAAAAAACAACTTCTTTAGAAGTTGTTTTTTTTAGAATTGATAGGAGGGTAGATGATATGAAACAAAATATTTTTTCTTTTTTCGGGAAGCTAACAAGAACGGCATTCTGGCTAACATTTTTGATTTATGTTCTGATTGTTATAGCTTTTCTTTGTGGGGTGTTTTTTAGTGGGATTAATGTAAAAAGTAATACATTTATTATTTCACATGTAATATTTATATTATTCATGAAATATCTGCTTTATGCGGCTGGGGCGAAACGAATAACTGATGCGGGATATCCTTGGTACTTAATCTTCCTTGGACTAATTCCGGTATTTGGAAATATAGCGGTTATCATTCTGTTCTGCCTACCGAGTTCAGATATTGTATTATCCAAATAAAAAAAAACCTGGGCATTTTGCCAGGTTTTTTATTTTGCAAATCGACTAAATATTCGACGTCCAAGTAACTCTCGAGTGATTTCAAAGATTGGATATGATCCAATTACAATGATTGCACTGTAGATAATCATGGACTTGTTAAGCGGACTAACTAAATTAAAGATATTACCGCTAAATATAAAGATTAATGCCATAAGAGTATATAAGATTACAAATATAGCAATTTTTAATCTGTTAATAGGGCGTCCAACAACATACAATGTAGCAAATTCTATAGAGCAAATTAGTAAGACAATTAAGGTTGATGAGTTGGAATGTGGCATATTCGTGAAGTGCGCAATAGTTGTAATAATCATGGTCCAGATAACAATGTTTATAGCAGCTGGTAGAGCTATTTCTAATACATTACGCATGAATTTTCCTGCCGGTGGTCGATAGTCTGGTTGTAAGGCAAGTAGGGAAGTTGGAATTCCAACTGTTAGCATATTAACAGGTGTCATTTGAGAAGGATGGAAGGGTAAATCAGTTTGCATAAAAATAAATATGATTGTTAATGCAACAGAATAAATAGTTTTAAGTAAATATAGTGAAGCAACACGTTCAATGTTATTAATTACACGACGGCCTTCATTTAAGACGAAAATCATGGAATCAAAATTCTTGTTCAACAATACGAAGTCGGCTGTTGACTCAGCAGCATCACTTCCGCCTGCAATTGCAATGCTACAATCAGCTTGTTTCATTGCTAAGATATCATTTACGCCGTCACCAGTCATTCCGACAGTAAGACCTTGCTCTTGCATTGCCATAATTAAGTATTTCTTTTGATCTGGTTTAACTCGACCGAAGACAGTATATTCTGTGACGAGTTGGTTATAATCAATATCTCCAGGGAATTTTGACAAATCAATGAAATGTTTTGCGTCTTTGATGTTGGCTTGTTGAGCTACGTTTGAAACAGTCAAGGGATTGTCTCCGGAAATTATTTTGAGAGTGATTCCTTGATTTGAAAGATAAGAGAAGGTTTCTTTAGCTTCTTTACGTACTTCGTCAACGATTAATAAGTAGCCTAACAGAGTATCATTCTTAGTTATTGAGATAACTCTTTTACCAGATTTAGCATGGTTATTGATTGCTTCAATGTCATTAGGATTAGGATCATCTAGCATGAATTCTAAAGCACCCATCAGGTATTTATTTCCTGATTCATCAATCAATCCGGAACTTTTCTTCTCTGAAGAAAACGGAATAGTGGTTTTATATGTTATTAAATCATAATCAGACTGATAGTTAGTGATAGCAGTAGCAGTTTGGTTGGTCTCTTTTGTGCCAATAACAATACTCTTAGCGATATTAATCAGCTCTTGTTTAGAAGAGTTATTTTTAGCAACAATATCAGTGATACTAAGGTTACCAGTTGTAATTGTTCCTGTTTTATCTAAACATAAGACATCAACACGTGCTAACGTTTCGATAGATGATAATGAACGCACTAAGACTTTTTTTCTAGTTAAGTTCAAGGCGCCAACACTTAAGGCAACGGTTGCTAATAAGACAAGTCCTTGAGGAATCATACCGATAACAAGACCTGACGTTCCTAATATAGCTTTGTTGTAGCTGTGATCTTGTAAGTAAGATGAAAAGAATAGTGCTAACCCTAAGGGAATTAGAGTATAGGTCAAGACTTTGATAATTGTGTTGATAGTTTTCATTAGAAAACTAATTTTATGTTTTTCTTGACGGACTTCTAACGACATTTTTGAAATAAAACTATTTGCTCCAACAGCAGTTAATTGAATTAAGGCATTACCACTAACGATAAAACTACCAGAAAGCACCTTGTCATTAGGTTTTTTTTCAATAGAATTAGATTCTCCAGTTAGCGAAGATTCATTGACTTCTAATCTATCAGTTTGGCGAACTATTCCGTCAGCTGGAATTTGATCACCACGACTTAGTTTAATTAGATCATCGAGGACTAAGTCTTCTTTTTTTACGTTAACAAATAAGCCATTCCGTAAGGTTGATATTTCATGTTCATTCACTAGACTGATACGATCAAGTGCACGTTTAGATTTTAGTTCTTGATAAGTACCAAATATCAGATTTACTATTACGGGCCCAAGGAAAAAAAGATTGTTAAAACTACCAGTGATAGAAATAAGAATCGCAATAGCCATATTGACAATATTAAAAATAGTGAATAGATTATCAAAAATTATTTGATAAGTAGTTCTTGTTAAATCATCAATAGTAATATTAGTTTGTTTATTCTTAACACGTTCAGTGACGTCATTATCGGTTAATCCATGATCTAAGTCAGTCCATAACATACACAAGTACCTCTAATTATTTATTCTAATATATCAGAGATTTATGATAGTTTTTTGAAATTTGATTGATTATAATAAAAATTAAACTATTAAGAGGAGATCGTGATGATATCGAGTGTGTTTTTTGATTTAGATGGAACAATTATTAATTCGCAAGAAGGAATTATCAAAGCCTTGCAATATATGTACGAAAAAGTTGGCATTTATCACGATGAAGCGACCCTTAAAACATTTATTGGCCCACCACTAGGTGATACATTTGCAAAGTATGATGGCGTTGACCCTAATGATCATGAAAAAATTCAAGATTGGATTAATATTTTTCGCGAATATTATGATGTCAAAGGATGGCAAGAAAACACTATATACTCAGGTGTTGAAGATATGTTGAAATCATTAAATCAACAAAATACTCCAATTTATATTGCTACTTCTAAGCCAGAACGAACAGCCAAAAGAATTTTGGCGGATTTGAAATTAGATGTTCATATTGATGATATATTTGGAGCTGCTGATATAGAAAGTGAACGCAATTCAAAAAAAGATGTAATAACGTATGGTTTAAATAATCTACCAAACCATATTGATAAGAAACAAATATCGATGGTTGGTGATCGTGAAAATGATATTGAAGGTGGTCATTATAATGACTTACGTGCAATAGGCGTTTTATATGGATATGGGAATTTAAAAGAGCTACAAGCGGCTAATTCTGATTGGATAGTGCAAAATCCTTTAGAAATTGCTGAAATTGTGGATAATGAAAATAAGTAAGTATGTTTACTTAAGGGAGGTTCAACTATGGACATAAAAATTACATTTGATTCAGAAGCAGCAGAAATTCTTAAAAATAAAAAAGCCGCAAATGAGGCTATTTTATTAGACTTAGATGACGGAGTAGGGATGTTTAGTAAAGTAGGCCAATGCTCATTGGATACTAGTTTCAGAATTCTATTAGTGGAAAAAGATATTGACTTCAAATCAGATTATTCAGTTGAAATCGATAGTAATATCGACCCAATTTATATTAAAGCAAGTTCAGATTATATCTTCACAGAAAATATAACTTTTAGAGTAAGACCTAATTCACAAACATTACAAATGAGTTCTTCAGCTGGATTAATTGATGGTACAGTAAATGTTGAACATATCAAAAAAGAAGAGGTTTAAACCTCTTCTTTTTTTGTTGCATCTTTTACTATTTCTTGTTGTAGGACTACTACAGTGAATTGATTAGGAAATGCATGATCGAATTCTGTAACTGTGAATTCAAGATTCTCAATAGTTACGACACTGCCATCTTTGGTTTCTGGATAGTTCTCCATAATGAAACCACCGATAGTAATAATATCTGATTCTTCGAATTCTTTGATGTCTACATCGAAATATCTTTCAATATCATACAAGGTAGTCTTACCTAAAACGTTGATTTGATTTTGTTCATCTTTATAAATATATTCATCAGAAGCATCATCGTTTTCATCGTACATTGGCCCGAATAATTCTTCATAAATATCATCATCAGTGATTAAACCACTAGTACCACCATATTCATCAACTACCATTACAAACGGCATTTGACGATGAATCATCTTTTTCAAGATGGTTTGGATAGGCATAGTTTCTGGTACGGTAATGATATTTTTTAATACACGACTAACAGAAATATTACCATCCACTTGGTTTTGACGAACTAGATCATAAGAATATACGTAACCTAAGATATTATCTTTGTCACCGTCAGCGACGACAGGAATTCTTGAGAATCCTTCTTGTAAATATTCTTTGACAGCTTCGGCAACGGTGGTGTTGATATCAATTGTGTATAAGCGAGTACGATCAACCATGACGTCTTTAGCAACTTTGTCATTGAATTGAAAAGCACGTTGCATATAATCGTAGTCTTCTTGATCTAATTCTCCACTATATACAGCAGTTTGTGATAATCGAAGGATTTCAGATTGAGAAAAAGATTGATCGTCGGTATTTGCCGGTTTGAAGCCCATCATTCTAACAATCCCAGTAGCTGAAATGTTTAATAACCATACGAATGGATAAAAGATTGTATGGAAAACATGAAGCGGTGTAACTACAAATAATGACATCTTTAAAGGCATATCAATCGAAATATTTTTAGGCACGATTTCTGTTAAAACAACTTCTAAATAAGTAAGAATAACAACACCAATGATTGAACCAACAGCGTGCATACTTGTACCACCGCGAACGTGAAGAATTCCCAAAATATCTACGAAGATAGTTTCAATAGTACTTTCACCAATCCAACCAATGATGATTCCGACAGCAGAAACACCAACTTGAGTCGTTGATAAATACTCGTTTAAATTATGTGTCATGTGAAGAATCCGGTTAAGTTTCTTTTTATTACCGGTTCCATTTTCAATAGCATCTTCAATTTGGCTTGGTCGAACTGTAACAAGTGCGAACTCGGCCGCGACAAAATAAAAGGCTAGAACAAATGTAATAAGAATAATTATTAAATTTGTTATTAATTGTGAATTTGCCAATTTAAGAATTTACCTCTTTATAATAGTAAGAATGGGATAATTATATCAAAAAAGTCGCAATTAACTTCCTTTTTCTATTAATTTATTAAAACCCCTATAATATAAGCACATTGTAGTATTCTTAAGTAGAAAAGACAATCTTAATAGTTATTGAATATATCATTAGTTTTTTTGTATAATTACTATGTATAGGGGGATTATTATGATAGCAGAGAATAGTTTATTAGATTTATTAACGCCGGCGCAAGCGGCCGAAGAATTGAATGTGAACGTAACTACCTTACGTAAGTATTCATTACTTGTTGAAAAAGTAACGGGAAATGAAGCTTTTTTTGCGCGGAAGAATAATAAGCGACGTAACTATACTCGTCAAAATATCCTCGATTTCAAAAAAATGTTAGAAATCAGTCAACGTGAAGCGATGACATTAGAATTGGCTGCTGCTGAAGTTTATGATGGACAACTACCTGATCAAGAAATCGCAGAAGTTGTAACTGAGGGAATGTCAGGTACAGAAAAGAAGCTAAATGAAAAAATAGCTAAACAAGCTAAAGAAATTATGCATTTAAGAAAACAATTAAAAGATAGTCAACAAGAAAATTACGCTTTAATAAGAGCACTTAAGAATTCTCAAGAAACACCGTTATTTGATTATGATCTTAAGGTCAATGAAAAAGCGATAGCACCAAAAACCATAAAAAATCCATCTCAGGCTACAGAAAATATGAATTCAATTCATCAAACTTCAGACATTTCTAATAAGACACAAGAAAATAAAGATAGTGATGATAAGTATGCTCAAGCTTTAGCAAGAGCAAAAGAGATAAGAGATCAGAAAAAACAATTAGAGCAAAAAGCTACTGTAGTAGAAGATACAACTAAAGAAAAAACAGAACAACAAAACTTGCGTACGCTTGCTAACATGCAGTTAACAGAGGGTAAAAAGAAGTGGTGGCAACGTTAAAAAGCTTGACCAATTTGGTCAAGCTTTTTAATTTATCCTAATTTTGGGCGCAAAAAAAAGACATTGGGGAAATGTCTTTTTTTTAGCATATCATATTCTGAGGGGAATAAATTAAAGGGAATTCTTGGGGGGAATTATTCCTTTAACCTATACACAGTATACTAAACTTAAAATATGAATTTTTTGTGAACAAAAATCATAGAAAATGAGAAGTTCTTCACAAACCTCAAATACTAGCGTAAATAAATTTTTTTAAGATCTTGAATTTCGTTTTTTGAAAGTCCAATTGCTTCGTTAAGATAGTTCTCCATTGAACCAGTTTCTGTAATTATCGTTTTTTTGGCAGTATCAAGATAGTCTTCTTGGACAGACATTAAAGCACGAACTGAAGAAATTGTTTGAGAAGAAACATTCTTTGCTTCTAATTCTTCAATTCGACTATCAACGTATGATTTAATTACGTCGTTTGTTAATAAATAATCTTGTTTAATAGTTGCTTGATCAACGCCTAATGCCCAAAGGAAGTAGACGGCAGCCATACCAGTGCGGTCTTTTCCGGCAGTACAGTGGAATAAAGCAACTTGATTATCTTCTGAATTATCTAATAGGTGATCAAAGAAAAGGCGATAAGCTTTTTTAGACTTATCATCAATAATGATGTCTTTATAAACTTTAATCATTTGCTTATATCCATCATCAAAAGCAAATCCAAATTGTTTTTCGATATCGTTAGATGACTTAGATGCTTGTGTTTCATCTTCTTTAAAAACAGGGTTAAAAATATATTCTACACCTGCAGGTACAAGGTCTGGTTCTTTGTTTTTTTCGGCAGTTGAACGAAAATCAATATCTTTTTTTAAGCCATAGTTGGCTAAGAATTCTTGGTCTTTTGGCGTCAATTCTGCCAAATTAGCAGAACGTAGAATTTTGTGGAACTTAATTTGTTGTCCTTCTTGTGTCTTGTAGCCTCCAAGTTCACGGAAGTTACGCCCAGCGTCTAAAAACGGATCTAGAATACGTTCGTTCATATAAAAACTCCATTCTAAGAAAAATGTATTATCTTTCATTATATCAAAATTTTTGCAGATAGATAATTTTGTGTTTTTTAGAAAAATTAATAGATTTACTCTTAGAATTCTTGCAATGTTAACCGCTAACATTTATTCTTAATGTGAGCCTAAAGTAGTGGAGGACAAACTTATGACACAAGATTACAAGAGAATCTTAGCACCAGTTGACGGATCGGAAGAATCTGAGAAAGCCTTTGATAAAGCTGTCAAAGTAGCTATGCTAAATGGTGCCCACTTAGATGTTTTGAATGTTTTAAATACTAAACAATTTGTGGGTATGTATGGTGGAATGCTTAGCGGTGATGTGGTTTATAAAATCTCAGAAGATGCTCAAGAATATTTAACAGAATTGCAAGAACGTGCATATAGTCAAGGTATGACTAAGGACAATCTTAGTGTTCATATTCGTTTTGGGGATCCTAAAACTGTTATTGCTTCAGAATTTCCTAAAGAATATAAAAATGATCTTATTATGATTGGTTCAACAGGGCTTAATGCGGTTGAAAGAATTCTTGTAGGATCAGTTTCAGAGTTTGTAACAAGAAATGCTACAACTGACGTTATTATTGTAAGAACAGACATAGATAATAAATAAAGTTTGATAATTATAAAATAAAAGACTAGTTAACCATTATTAATGGCAACTAGTCTTTTATTGTTTTATAAGGCCAACACGTTTCGAATTTGGTTGATTATAGTTTATAATGGTCAAATCGGGAGAAAAATTATGACCAATCGTTGTGAATGGGCTGAAGCATCAGACAATATGAGAGAATATCACGATAAAGAATGGGGAGTTATTGAACATGATGACCATTATTTATATGAAATGTTGATGTTAGAATTATTTCAATCTGGTTTAAGTTGGCAAACGATTCTTAATAAACGAGATAATTTCAGAAGTGCCTTTGATAATTTTGATATTGAGATAATTAAAGATTATAACGACAATAAGGTTTCTACTTTGATGCGAGATACGGGAATTATTCGGAACAAGCTAAAAATTAATGCTGCAATTGTTAATGCACGAATGATTTCTGATATGCATAAGAATAATCAAACTTTTGATAGTTTTGTATGGTCATTTACTAATAAAAAGAGAATAATGAATCATTATCAGACATCATCAGAAGTTCCAAGTTTTGATGAATTATCAACAGAAATAAGTAAAGCTATGAAAAAACGGGGATTCAAGTTTGTAGGGCCAACAACTATCTATTCGTTTTTACAAGCATCAGGAGTTATTAATGATCATATTGATAGCTGTGATTTCAAGTGAGGGTATGTTTTGAAAATAGATAAGAAGTATTATGGGATACTAATCGCGGGCTTAGCGGCCATTTTTTGGGGGTTATCAGACACGATGTCAGATGCCTTAATCAAATTGGAACATTTAGATTCGGACTTATTAGTAAGTTCAAAAATGTTATTTGCTGGGTTTGTGTTAATTGTATATTCATATTTTAAAAGTGGTAGAAAAAAAACTTTTGGAATTTTAACTAATAAAAAAGATGCAGCGCATTTACTAGTTTTCTTAATTTTTGGAATGATGTTAATGCAACTGGCATACTATAAAACAATGTCATATTCAGATGCACCAACGGCTACGATTTTACAATTCACATCTCCAATATTTGTGGTAATTTGGATTGCTATAGCAACCAAAACTTGGCCACGAAGAACTGACGTAATTGGACTTGCCTTCGCTTTACTAGGGACATTTCTAATTGTGACACAAGGTAATATTTCTTCAATTACGATTGGATCAAAAGCATTAGTATGGGGAATTGTAGCATCTGTAACTTCAGCATTATCAATTCTTTTACCTGGGAAATTATTAAAAAATTACGGTTCGATGATTGTTGTCGGCTGGGCAATGTTTTTTGGTGGATTAATCTTGAATGTGCAACATCCATTCTGGACAATGCCTAAACTTAGTCCATTAGGAATAATGATGTATATTTTTGTCTTTTTCTTTGGTACAGTTTTAGCATACTTTATGAATCTAGCCAGTTTGAGATATACTAAGGCTAGTACTGTTTCGTTAATGGATTCGTTTGAACCATTGGCGGCAACAGTAGCTTCGGTCGCTTTTATGCATCTTAATATTGGAATTGTTGAAATATTTGGTATGATTTTAATTATGGCAACCGCATTTATTATGGCATATGGAAGTTCGAAAGAAGAACCTTTATAATAACTAATTGAGGTGGAAAATATGAATTTTTCTGAAATAAGCAAATTTGCTTCAACTTTATATGATGAAACAGATGACATTGTACAAAAAAATAAAAAATTAGATACAAAAAAAGTATATAAGTTAATTGATGAAATATCGCTATTAAGACAACCAATAGCTGAATATTTTGATATGACTGAAAATGAATACTATCAAGAAGAATCAGATCATGGTTTAACATTACAAGATGAAAAACAAAAAATGAGTGATTTACGTGATCGTGTCTTATTGAACCATGTAGATGGATCACTAGTTAATGAAGAAATAAACTTCACTTATAATCATGAAACTCCTTATGACGATGATGGACAATATTTACCGGCTGAAGACTTACATTTAATAAGTTTCTCATTGCAAGTAATAGGAGCGGTATCATCTAATACAAGAATTGGTAATATCCGTAATATCTTGTCACGTGATGCTTTATTAAGTGTCGGCTTAGCTGCTCATGCAGTAGATGAATGGCAAAATAAATAAAAAACACTCCTCAGGGAGTGTTTTTTATTTATTATTTTTAATTTTTATAATGTTTTTAGTGAATAAGATTAGTGATTTTATCAATATTAAAACTATTTTTCAGAAAAAAGTGTTGTATTTTTCATTCAAATTTGTTTAAATCTTCCAGTAATGATTTTTTAGAGGTGGAAGCTATGGCGACAATTTATATGAAAAAGGCAACTGAGCAAGATTTGCCAAGAGTATTAGATATTATTGATTTAGCTAAAAAAACACTAAAAAAACGCGGAGTGGATCAATGGCAAAATGGATATCCAGATCCTGTTATTTTAGAACAAGATATTAAAGATGGAATCAATTATATTATGGTACTTGATGGTGAAATAGTAGGAACTGCAGCTCTTCAACAAGGTATCGAAGAAAATTATGAGACAATTAATGAAGGTAAGTGGGATGAGAATTCTAAGCCTGGATACACGGTGATTCATAGAATTGCTGTTGATCCTAATTACTCTGGACATAATTTATCAGATACAATGATTCATCACTTATTAACATTATCACGTGAACTTGGTTATACGGATGTAAGAATAGATACTCATTTTGAAAATATGGCTATGCAACATGTTATCGAAAAAAACGGGTTTATACATCGAGGAACTATCACGATGATGGAAGATGAAAACAGCGTTCCTAGAATTGCTTATCAAATGCTTATAGAATAAAAAAGTCGTCTACTTTTCAGACGACTTTTTTGATGTCTTAGTGGTATATTATAGATACTTAATTATTACAGGAGGTAGGGATGTTGTTTCGAGGATTAACCAATATTTTTAGAAGAGTTACTAGTGTGAAAAATGTTAAATTATTAGAAGAATATGCACCATCAATTCGAAGCAATATCGCCTACCGTGATTTTTTCAAAAATTATATTGATGATTTCAATCGTAATGTTGTAGAGCCTAATGTCAGTTATGGTTCTTTTACATTGGCGGTGATAACAGATACTCATGCTAAAGATATTAATAGCTCAAGCTTTTATGGAATTAATGGATTAGTACATACACAAGAACTTAATGTTTTTGATCAGAATTATAAAGTTGACCTAAAAGCTCATCTTGGTGATGCGATTGATGGCAGCGATAATCCAGAAAATAGTAAAACATTATTACGACTTATGGTTAAGAGTTTGAATAATTCTAAGTTACCTTTTGCGATGATTAAAGGTAATCATGATGATAACGACAAGTTTGATGAACATACTCTTAGTAAAAAAGCATCGTTTAACGAAGATACTTATCAAAATATCGTTGGCGGTTATCTTTATAATCAACCTCAAATTAAATATGAATCTGAAACAAGTGGTCTGTTTTATTTTGATAAGGGACCAGTTCGAACAATCTTTATTAATACGTCAGATGTTCCTTATAAGTTGCACAAGTTTGGTGTTAAGAAGTACGACGTAAAAAAAGTACGTGCTATTCGTCAAGCTCAAATAGTTGAATTAATCAGCATTTTAGAGAAGTCTGCGGGTAGAAAGATTATTATCTTTGGACATTCGCCTATTTTAAATGAAAAAGGCGAAAGCGGACTTACTTACAATGGAATTTCCTTACATGAATTGTTCGTCGCCTTTAATGAGAAACTTAAAGGCCATTTGGACAATCAAGAGGGTAATAAAGATTTCGTTTTAGATGCTGAGTTTGACTTTACCAACGTTAATAATGCTGAGATTTCAGCATATATATGTGGCCATAAACACGTTGAAAAAAGCTTCAAGTTTGATAATATTAATCATATATTGCTTAATTGCTCGGCGTTAATGGGCAAAAATCATGGATTAACTACTAATTACAACAAAAAATGGGATCGTAAAATAAATGATCCTAGTGAATTTGCTGGATATATTGTTGATATTAACTACCAAAGTAGTTTGTTAACAATACTCGGTTATGGAGCTGCCACTAAAATTAAACAGTTTGAAATTTAGAGTATATTAATAAGCTATATGTTTTATAATTACATTGGAAGATTAAAACAAAGGGCAAGACTTTTAAATTCGGAGGGATTGAACTATGGACAACGAAAACTTAGATGAATATGTTGTAGAACCATTGCAATATAGCAAAATATTAGTATGTATTGATGATGATGATTTCATTTCATCAAAAGCAGCTTTTAATTATGCTTGTACAATTTCAAAAACAATGAATGTTCCGTTAGGAATTATCTCGGTACTTGAAGTTGGAGATTTGAATATATTCCAATCATTATCGCCGCAGCTATTAGAGGAACGACGTGAACAAATCAAGGATGACTTGAATGTATATGTCCAAAAAGCTAAAGATTTTGGTGTTAGTGATGTTAAACCAATGGTATCTGAAGGTAATCCAGGACATGTGATTGTTGAAAAAGTAATTCCTAAGTACGATCCAGATCTTGTTATTATTGGATCAGAACGTTCAGAAAATCTCCATAGAAAACTAGGTTCACAAGCTGAGCATATCGTTAGATATTCACCAGTTACCGTATCAGTAGTTAGATAAAGTAAGGTCGTCAATTGACGGCTTTTTTTAGTTATGTGTTATTATTTCAATAATGAAATTAAGGAGTGTGTAGTATGAATAATTCAAAAATTATTAGTGGTGTGGGCGACACAACCGTTGGAGCAACAGCTTCTGCTAAAGATAATTTGTATCTATCAGTAAACGGTGAATGGCTCAAAACTGCTAAAATTCCTAGTGATAAAGCGCGCACCGGTGGTTTTTCAGATCTTGATTTAGAAGTTGAAAAGCAACTCATGCAAGATTTCGATGAGATGGCAAAAGATGAAAATAAAATTGATAACGATTTGATGAAAGAAACTATTAAGCTCTATCAAGTCGCAATGAATACTGAGAAACTAGATGCTGATGGTGCTAAACCATTGAATTCTAAACTGGCAACTATCAATAGTTTGAAGAATTTTTCAGATATTAATAATCAGTTACAAGAACTTGTAATGAGTGGAGTAGCATTGCCATTTACAATTGATGTTGATGCAGATATGAAAGATACTTCTACTAATGTTGTTTACATGTATGCACCTAGTTTGATTTTGCCGGATAAGACTTATTATGATAATAATCCTTCAGGTGATAAGTTGTTATCAACATACAGGGATGTTGTTATTAAAACATTGATTAAGGCCGGTTTTGATAAAACAACTGCGACTGAATTGAGTGACAACAATATTAAGTTCGATGCTAAGTTGGTACCACATGTTAAGAGTTCTGAAGAATGGGCAGATTATACTAAAGCCTATAACCCTATGGACTTTACTGAGTTTACTAACAAAATCAAAACCTTTGATTTGGATCAATTAATTACTAAATTAATAGATGCAACACCAGATAAAGCCATCGTAACAGAACCAAAGTATTATGAGGCTTTTGAACAAGTTATGAATGATAGTTTTGACGAACTAAAAGCTTGGATGACCGTTAAAGCTGTTATGTCAGCAGCATCGCTATTAAGTGAAGATATTCGCCAAACTGCTGGTGAATATAGTAAGGCACTTAGCGGTAGTGCCGAATTACCCGATCGTAAAAAAGCAGCTTTTCACAAAGCAAGTGGGATTTTTAGTGAAGTAGTTGGAGTTTACTACGGCGAGAAATATTTTGGACTTGAAGCTAAGAACGATGTCATCGCTATGATTAATAAAATGGTTGAAATCTACAAGCAAAGAATCAATGTTAATACTTGGTTAGGAACCGACACTAAGAAAAAAGCAATTGTTAAACTTGAAAAAATTGCTATCAAAGTAGGTTTCCCAGACAAAACAGATGCTATTTATAATAAATTCAAAATTGATACTGATGCCAGTTTATTTGAAAATATCGCGGCAATTTCTCGCATCACTCGTCAACATAATTTTGATAAATTTAAAAAACCTGTTGATCGTAATGAATGGGCAATGCCAGGACATATGGTTAATGCATGTTATGATCCATCAAGAAATGATATTACTTTCCCTGCAGCAATTTTAAAAGCACCTTTTTATAGTTTAGAACAATCAGCTAGTGAGAATTATGGTGGAATTGGTGCAGTAATCGCGCATGAAATTTCACATGCTTTTGATAACAATGGCTCTCAGTTTGACGAACTAGGGAATTTAAATAATTGGTGGACAAAAGAAGATTACTCAAAATTTGAAGACTTAACTAAAGCGATGATTAATGAATTTGACGACATTGATTTTGCTGGTGGCAAAGTTAATGGGACACTTGTTGTCAGTGAGAATGTAGCTGATGCTGGTGGTCTTAGCTGTGCTTTAGAAGCAGCAAAAACTCATGATGATGTTAATTTACAAGATTTCTTCAGCAACTGGGCTCGTGTTTGGCGTGTAAAATCTACTCAACAATTTGCAGAACTATTATTATCAACTGATGTACATGCTCCCGGACCAATGCGTGCTAACATTCATGCGCAAAATATGGATGATTTCTATTCTGCATTTTCTGTTACGGAAGATGATGGTATGTGGTTAGCTCCTGAGAAACGAGTAAATATTTGGTAAAAGTTACTGTATTATCACGAGACATTAAGAACATTCCTGTTCTAGAAGTTGTAGCTGAAGAACTTCGTAAAGAAAAAATTCCAATAGTTATTTTTTATCACGGATGGAAATCAAGCAAAGAGTTAGTTTTGACACAAGCACGAAAATTAGCGCAAAATAATTTACGCGTGATATTGCCTGATGCACAAAATCACGGAAAACGAAAACAGCCAATTTCAAGTATCCCTTCATTTACTTTTTGGAATAGTATTCAAGCTAACATTGCAGAGTTTGATACGATTGTAAATTTTTATGACAAGATAAAATTATTAGACAAGTCGCATATCGGCGTTGGCGGATACTCTATGGGTGGTATCACAACAAGCATGTTGTTGGTGCAACATCCAGAAATAACAGTGGGAGCTTGTATCATGGGATCCCCTGCGCCAAGTATCTATGCAAAGCGAGTTAGCGATTCAGCAAAAAAATACGGTCTAGATGTCCCGCAAGATTTAGAATTGATGACTAGTTGGATTGAACATTATGATTTGAACTTACAGCCAGATGCAATTAATGAAAGACCTTTCTTGCTGTGGCACGGTACTAATGATCAAAGAATCCCTTTTAGTGAGCCAAATGATTTTTATAATAAAATTAAAAATGAAGACTATGCTAAAAATGTTGAATTTTTGATAGGAGAGAATCAAGAGCACCTGGTTAATACAGAGCTAATGGATGTAATTGCTGATTTCTTTAAAGAAAACATATAAAAAAGACACCGTAAGGTGTCTTTTTTATTTATAAATTCTTGTGTTTATTAGTTCGAAAATTGAAAGGATGATTAAGCCAACGCCTGAAAGCCAAAAGAATAGATTAACAATATTCATAGGATTGAAGATAAAAATAAGTCCTAGTAAAAACATTAGAAGTGAATAAAGATAATCTAGCCAAGGAGTGACATTGACGAATTGACGATCTTCATTAGTGTCTCGGAATAAGTTGATAGCATTAATCACAAGAATAATTCCTAGAGTTACAGGTATTAATAAGATTATGAATTTAGCAATGAATAAAGTTAGAATAGAAAGAATAATACTACCGATTCCTAGCGCTAAGGCAATGCTATCAGTGTTAGAAATGCGGCGTAATTTTATGTTATCGGCAATTGCGATTAATCCAAAAAGGAATAAATAAGCACTAATGAAATAAATTATTATATTTAAGCTCTCACTTGGGGAGATAACGATAATTAGACCACTGGCAAATAAAAAGATAATTCTTAACCAGCGATATAAATGAAATTGTGTTGAAAATGGTCCCATATTTCTCCTCCTAAATAACCAAATAATTTTAACATAAAAACGATAAGCGTTGAATTATATCTAATTAGTTCGATTAATTAATTAATGTAAGGTAGAATGTATATAGTTAAATACGGGAGAGACAAGCGACATGGCTAAATCAAAATCATCAATACTTTCTGTACATTACACTGAACAAGTAGAAGCTATCAAGGGCGAATCAGTTGCTGATTTGTGTCATCCGGATAGTTTCGACGTAGATGTTGAAAGTGGAAAAAACAAATTTTCTATTAAGAGTCTAAGATTTTCATTACCTGATATTAAAGGTGTAGAAATCGACGGAATATTTGAAACAGAAGATACATATAACCAAACTATTTATACTATGATTCCTGAGATTAGTAATTTTTCTGTTGCCAAAATAGCTATCAATGGACGTCCGGTAAATGATGCGGAAACAATCCTAATTGATCAAGATATATTAGTGTTGCGTCGCGATATTGTGGTTAATGCACCAAAATTAAAAACTGATATAACAGAGATCAATCCTGATATAGATGACGAATTATCTGAAAATACTAATTCGGTTTGGCAAAATGAAAAAATTGAAGTTAGTTCATTATTTGCAAAAAAAGATCAAGATGCAATTCCAGTTTTTGACACTTTTGGTAATGAAAAACCTGATGATCATTTAGCTGCCGGCGAAGAATTCACAACATACATTAAGAGAACTAACAAACTAGAGAACGTTGAATACTATAAAGTTTTTAATAATCGATATGTAAGAGTCGATGATGTTGAGAGTGGCTTAGGACAAGTTGAAGAAGATGTTGCTTTACAAGCGATTTTGAAGCAAGCAGAATTAGAAAAAATAACTGACGAACAAGTCTTGCAAGATGATTTTGAAGAAGTGCCAGCCTTCAAGGGTAAATTCAGAAATGAAGACGTGCAGTTCTTCTATGATTTACATGGTGATGTTATCTCTGATGAGTCTCCAGTTTTAGGGCAAGAATATGTGTTTAATGGTGTATTACATGGTATTGTCGATTTCTTTCAAATTGCACCGGATAAATTCGTTTTGTCAACTGACGTTGAGTTAGTTGATAATGAAGACGAAAGTTCTGAACAAAACATTAAAGTTGAATCAATAGAAGATAATCAAGAATCAGAAGTAATTGACAATGATGTAGACTTAGATGGTTATGATGAAGAAATGGCTAAAACAGATGCTTATGCGGTGAAAAAAGCATTTCTCGTAGAAGAAACACGAGTTGTGAATGGAATTGTGCAAATTATCGGAGAAGATAGTGAGAAAATTAATGTTTTCAACTCATACAAAAAAGACCGTCGACTTGCAAAAGAAAAAGTCAAAGGTGGTACTTTCTGGTATACCAATGAATTGGGAACAGATATGAACGGAAATAATTTCTACAAAATTGCTGAAGATGCATGGGTTTCTGAAGACAAAGTCAAATATTTTAATAAATAATAAAAAGTACTCTTAGGAGTACTTTTTTGTTTTAGTAATATGCTTTTGTTAAGAAATGCAAAAATCTTTTTATATTAAGTGAGATACTGCTATTATTAGTAATAATAAATGATATGGGAGTACCATGATGTACGAAAAATTTATCGCAAATCAGCGACTACGAAGAAATACTGTTCTATTAACAACTATTTTTGTATTGTTTTTGTTCAGAGGAATGATGAACACTTTATTACTAACCTTTATTTTGACTTTTTTAATGGTTAAAATGGTTCGTCGCGTTCAAAAAATTATTAATATCAAGCCAATTTGGATTATAATTCCGGTCTATGTATTAATTATTTATTTAGTGTATCTAGCGGCAACATTGTATGTTCCACAACTGGCAACGCAAGTAGTTAAGATGTTCCAGTCATTAACGGAATTCTATAATGATCCGAGCTTACAAAAGAGTAAAATGTTCTCTTATGTTATGGAATGGGTTGATCAAGTTAACTTAGATGGACAAATTAAGATGGCGACTTCTCAAGCTCTTAAGTATATTGGGAATATCGGCGAAGTTGGAATGACAATTTTTATTTCCTTCATCTTGAGTTTCTTCTACTCATTTGATCTCGATAACATTGATCGTTTTGGCGATGCATTCTTAAAGAGCAGATATAGCTGGTTGTTCAAGGATCTAAAATTTTATGCTGATAAATTTGTAAATACTTTTGGTGTGGTTCTTGAAGCCCAACTATTCATTGCGTTCACAAATACGATAATTACTGGTATCACATTGGTATTTATGAATATGCCTAGTATATTGGCGCTATCAGTAATGGTGTTCTTGCTATCACTAATTCCAGTAGCGGGTGTTGTAATTTCCTTAGTTCCATTATCGATGGTGGCTTATTCAGTCGGTGGGATAAAAGACGTTATATATATAATTATAATGATTATTGTTATTCACGCTTTTGAAACATATTTCCTAAATCCTAAGTTCATGTCGAGCAAAACTCACTTACCAATGTTCTTTACGTTTGTTGTCTTAATAGTAGCCGAGAAGTTTATGGGAGCATGGGGATTAATAGTCGGAATTCCAATTTTTACTTTCCTATTAGATATACTTGATGTGAAGGTTAAGCCTCAAGATAAGAAATTGCCGATTAAGTTAAACCGAAAAAAGAAGTCGTCATAGTTTGATACTGATAGGCTTATTGTGTAAAATAGTACCTGTAATTTAAAAATGAAAACGAGGAATTATATCAATGGCAAAATTAGTATTTATTCGTCACGGACAAAGTGAATGGAACTTATCTAACCTATTTACTGGTTGGGTTGATGTTGATTTAAGTGAAGAAGGTGTTAAGCAAGCTCAAAACGCCGGCCGTCTTTTAAAAGAAGAAGGCATCGAATTTGATCAAGCTTATACTTCAGTATTAACACGTGCTATCAAAACATTACACTATGCCCTAGAAGGTTCAGATCAACTTTGGATTCCTGAAACAAAATCATGGCGCCTAAATGAACGTCATTATGGAGCTCTTCAAGGACAAAACAAACAAGAAGCAGCTGATCAATTTGGTGAAGATCAAGTTCATATTTGGAGACGTTCATATGATACACTTCCTCCATTATTGGATGCATCTGATGAAGGTTCAGCAGCAAACGATCGTCGCTATGCTGACTTAGACCCAAGAGCTATTCCTGGTGGTGAAAACCTTAAAGTTACTCTAGAACGTGTAATTCCTTTCTGGGAAGATGAAATCGCACCTAAACTTATTGAAGGTAAGAACGTAATTATTGCTGCACATGGTAACTCATTACGTGCTCTAACAAAATATATCGAAGAAATCTCTGATGAAGACATCATGGATGTAGAAATGGCTACTGGTGAACCAGTTGTTTATGATCTAGATAAAGACCTAAAAGTTGTTAGTAAAAAGAAATTAAACTAATAATATAAAGCTGGTACATTTTTAATGTACTGGCTTTTTTATTTGTTTTTTCAATTAATAAAAAACGATTTTTGGAAATTGACAATAATACTTATCTTCAAAAAATAATTATAAATTTTAAGTTAAATGACTTGTTTTTTAATTTCAAGTGTATTAAGCTAACATGATATTACAAATACAGGGGTGCTTTAATATAATGCAAATGATAAAAAATGAATTTAAATTCATTAGATCAAGTAAGCTAATGATGATTTCACTATTCGCGATTGTGTTTATTCCTTTCCTATATAGTGTGTTCTTTCTAAAATCAGTTTGGGATCCATATGGAAGCACTGGTAATTTACCAGTCGCTGTGGTTAACCAAGATAAGCCAGTTACGTATGAAGGGGTAAAAATGCAAGCTGGTAAGGATATGGTAAAAGAACTTAAGAAAAATGATCAATTAGGGTGGAAGTTCGTTTCAGCTAAGAAGGCTGAGCAAGGACTTAAAGACAAAAAATATTACACTGTAATTACTCTTCCAAAAGATTTCTCAGCTAATGCTGCAACTGTCTTAGACAAGAATCCTAAGAAGATGAACATTGAATACAAAACCAATGATTCATTGAACTTCATTGGTGAAGTAATCTCTGAGGTTGGTGCTAAAGAACTTAATTCTCAAGTGCGAGAAGCAGTAACCACAGCTTATTCAAAAGTAATGTTCAAACAAGTTGCAACTGCAGGTAAAGGATTCAAAACAGCTGCTAAAGGTGCTACACAATTGAGTGATGGTTCAACAACTTTATCAGACGGATTGAATGTTTATACATCAGGTGTTGATAAAGTTAATGATGGTGTTATGACAATGCAAACAAGTGTCGTTCCCTTATCAAGTGGAGTTGCTCAACTAGCTAGTGGTTCAAGCCAATTGAACACAGGAATTGGTACTTACACATCTGGTGTTGGAACCCTAAACAGTGGATTACAAACTTTAGCTAGTAAAAATGGTGAGCTAAGAACAGGTGCCAATGCATTGACTAGTGGTGTTGATGACTTAAAGAAGGGTAGTTTTTTAATTTCTGATGGGTTAACACAAATTCAAACTGAGTTGAATAATAATGAAAACTTTGAAACTGAAGAAGCCTATAATAATGCTGTCAATAGTTATAAAAAAATTTCAGTATTAATAACAGAAGTTAAAACAGCTTCAAAAAACTTGAGTACTCTATTACAACCAATAGTTGATCAAGTTGAGAATCAAGATTATGATAAAAAAGCAAAATTATTTGTATTAGGTATGAAAATGAAAGGTGCGCAAGTACCTGCCGATAAACAAGCAGACGTCGAAAAATTTGTGGCGGAACAACTAAAAACAGGCGCTATTGATGAAGCAAATCAAATTATTTCCGGTGTTCAAGCCACTGTTAATAGTAAGATAACGGATAAAGATTTTGCTGACTTACAAACCGCTACTAATGGTTCTATTTCAATGCTAAATAACCTGCATACAATACAGGGTGCACTTAATGGAAATCAAGAGCAACTTGGACTTGCACCAGGTATGAGTGAGCTTGATAAAGGAATTACAAAACTACAGTCTGGATCTAAGACAATTTCATCTGGATTGACTCAATATACTAGTGGCGTTGCTACTGCAGCTAGTGGATCGAGTCAATTAGCAGCTAACTCAAGTGCTTTAAACTCTGGTTCAAGTCAATTAGCTAGTGGAACTAGCACATTGAATGCAAGTGTTCCTGCTTTGACATCAGGTGTTAACCAATTAGCTGATGGTACAGGTCAACTTGCAGCTAACTCAAGTACCTTAACAGATGGTGCAAGCCAATTGAAAGATGGTAATGAAACTCTTGCTAGCTCATTAAGTGATGGAGCTAAGACAATCAACTCAATTAAGCTAACTGATAAGACTGCAGCTCAATTTGCAGCTCCTTCTAAGTTAAAACATGAGAACTACAGTTATGTTCCTAATTATGGACATGCTTTAGCTCCTTATGTACTATCACTTGCATTATATGTTGGTGCCATTGTCTTTAACTTTGCTTTCCCAATCCGTAAGATTTCAATGGAAGGTCAATCTGCAACAGCATGGTTCTTAAGTAAAATCACTATTGGTGGATTAGTTGCTGTAACAATGGCTATTATTGAACCAGCATTAATGATGGTAGCTGGCTTACAAATTGATAATCCAGGACAATTCTTTGCAATTTCAATTATGTTCTCAATAACATCGATGGCCATAGTTATGTTCTTATCAATGGTATTTGATAATCCTGGTCGATTTGTAGCAATGATTCTCTTGATGCTTCAACTTGGTGGTGCCGGTGGTACGTTCCCAATGGAAGTAACAAATGGATTCTACAATGCTATTCATCCATTCTTGCCAATGACTTGGTCTACTCTAGGCTTCCGTCAAGCAATTACTTCAGGATTAGGTAATGGACAAATTACACAATCAATGCTAATTCTATTAGTATTCACCGTAGTTAATTTAGCATTACTATGGGTTGGAATGAACTGGCTACAAAAACGTGGACAAGCAGGAATTTCACAACTTGATGATAATCAAAAATTACAAGAATTAGAAAAATAATAGTTTAAAAGCATAACCGTTTTGGTTATGCTTTTTATATGTTGTGAAATTTTTGTAGTCAAATGAGGGATAATAATGATTGAGTTACCAATTAATCAAGATAGCCAAGTTAAAATGGCTTCCTATATGAGGGATCTATTTCCATTCAACGGAGTGGGAGCTAAAAAAAGACATGAGTTAGAAAAACTAGCTTGGCAAGAAATAAAAGACATGCCTGCTGACGAACTGTTAATAGAAATTAAAAGATATTATGAAAAAACTCCACGCGAATATCAATACTTAGCTATTGATCTAGCAGTGCGAGCAAAAAGAAAATGGTCTAGAGACAACATTCTAGAATTCTTGCAGTTATCTCAAACTAAGATGTGGTGGGATAGTATTGATGCCTGGCGAAAGTTGTTCAGTGAATATATCAAAGTTAATCCCGAAGAATTTGAGTGGATAAGTTCTTTATTTAAAAATCACGAAATATTTTGGATGCGAAGAATTGGCATCATACTTCAATTAGGATTTAAAGATGAGACAGATATTGAATACTTAACCGAAATGATTATGTATGATAAAGATACGGAAGAATTTTTTATTCAAAAAGCAATTGGGTGGGCACTACGAGATTATTCAAAAACTAACAGAGATTGGGTGTATAATTTTTTAAGTACAACTCAACTGTCTAAACTAGCCCAAGATGAAGCGTCAAAATACTTAAAATAATGTAATAGAGGAGTGGTAATGAACGATAATCGAAAATTAACAACAACTGAAACAATGTTTTATTTTATATTTTCTATTATTCTAAATTCATTTGCTAATGCTTTAACGATTTCAACTAATTTGGGAAGTGCCTTATGGACGGCTTCTGCGGCGAACTTGTCGAAACTAACAGGAATCGATTTAGGTACAGTATTGTTCTTCTATGGAATATTAGTAGTTATTTTTAATGCGATTTTATTGGGTCGCCTTGAGTGGCCAAGAATGGTCGGAAATTTAATATTTATTACCCCTTTTAGTTATTTAGTACAAGTTATAACTCAATGGCTATCATCTCTACATATTATTGAAATGCCAATAATTATTCGTTTGATACTAGACTTAGTTGCTATCTTATTAATAGCTATTGCGGTATCGATATATCAACGTGTCAATTTAGTTTTGCATCCTAATGATGACTTAGCATATATCTTGAGATTTAAATATTTACACGGCGATCCTTCTAAAGCACAGATTGCTAGTTTCATACCACCGCTAATAATTTTGATTATTAGTGGAATTATAATGAAGAATTTAGTTGCTGTGAATATTGGAACAGTAATAGCCTTATTCTTCCAAGGTAGCTTAATAGGATGGGCTGACAGGTATATATTTACTAACCTGAAACATAATATATAAAGATTGATGAACACTACGATTAAGTGGTGTTTTTTTTATTTTACAAAAATAGTTAGTTTATGATTGACATAAACTAACTAAGTGTTATTATAATATTTCGTTAGGTAAAATAAAAACTAACTAACTATATTGGGAGGACTTAATATGACAGATAATACAGATAATTTAATTAGTTTATTTGGCAAAATGACAAGATCACGCTATTTCATGACAGCTATGATGGCCAGTCATCGTAAGACACAGCTAAATGATGATTTACATTCGGTTCGTGGAAAAACGAGAATTTTGTTTTTGTTGAAAGACAAAGATGGTCTGAAGAATTCTGAAATTGTAGAAATTTTGGATATTAAACCTAGTTCAGTTAGCATGCAGGTTCAAACGCTAGAAGAAGAGGGTCTAGTTGAACGGCATGAAAGTGAGAATGACAAGCGTGTATCATTAATTTATCTGACAGAAAAAGGTAAGCAAGAGATTGAAAATGGGACTGAAAAAACTGATAATGCGACAAACAATATTTTTAAAGATTTAACAGAACAAGAAAAAGAAGACTTAAGTCGTATTTTAAACAAGATAAATGAACGGTTAACGAAGTTGGATAAGGATAAGACTAATAAATTCTTCGATAATTTTGCGGGAATACATGGAGAAGCAATGCGTCATGAAATGCATCATCATATGAATCGTTTAAAAAGAGAATACAGAAGTTGGTGGGATTAAAGAATTATGGACAATCGACAAGCAATGAATAAGGCTAAGCGAGAAGCTAAGCCAGAAAAATTTAATTTAAAGACATTTATGGCTTTGTTAAAAGATACTAAGCCAAAATATTGGCAATTATGGTTAGGATTATTCTTAGGAATGATTGCGACAGGAATGCAGTTAATTGTTCCTAGCTTTGCTAAGAATTTGATTAATGGATTCCAACACTCAGTAGATGGCAAACTTGTAGCTTTAATAATTGTTGTGTTTTTAGCAAGTGCAGTTATTAGTGCAGCGTCAGGTAGCTTGTTAGGATTCTTCGGAGAAGATATTGTTAGTGAACTTCGTAAGAAAATATGGGATAAGTTATTAACACTACATGTCAATTATTTTGATGAAAACAAGTCGGGTGAGATGACATCACGGTTGGTTAACGATTCGACACAAGTTAAAGATTTGTTAGCTAGAGCTTTTCCTAGTTTAATTACATCACTATTATCAATAGTTGGCGCTTTAGTATTAATGATTATTATGGATTGGAAAATGACAGCAATTGTATTCTTGGCAATTCCGTTAGTTATGTTAGTTATGATTCCAATCGGTCGTCAAAGTCACAAAGTAGGACATGCAAGACAAGATGCCTTAGCAGATTTTTCTGGCGATGCCGGAGACATTTTATCAGAGATTAGATTAGTTAAATCATCTAACTCTGAACAACAAGAAGCAACAAGCGGTTATGGTGAAATCGAAAAACTATATAAAATCGGTTTAAGAGAAGTATTCTTTGATTCAGTTGCAGGACCAATTATGACAGCTGTAATGATGGGAATGTTTGTTGGAGTGTTAGCTTACGGTGCTTCTCGTGTTTCTGCGGGAACTCTTTCAATGGGAGCTATGTTCTCATTTCTTATGTATATGTTCCAAATCATTGGACCAGCAGCGACTTTGGGAACGTTCTTCACAACATTAGCTAAAGCTAGTGGTTCAACACAAAGAATTCAAAACTTATTAATGGAACATGAAGAGAAACTAGAAGATGGAAGTTACGTAGATGTTGAAGGTAAGATTTTAGAAATGAAGAATGTAGACTTCGCCTACGATAATAGTAATCCAATTTTGAAAGATGTTAGTTTTGAGGCAAAACCAAATACAGTTGTGGCATTTGCGGGACCTTCAGGTGGTGGGAAATCTACCGTCTTTAGCTTGTTAGAAAGATTTTATGAGCCAACTAATGGTGAGATCACAATTAATGGCCAGAATGTGAAAGATATTAGTTTACATAGTTGGCGTGAACAGATAGGTTTTGTTAGTCAAGATTCAGCTATTCTTGCTGGAACTATTCGTGATAATTTAACATACGGACTAGATGGTGATTATACAGATGACCAATTGTGGGATGTATTAAAGTTAGCCTTTGCAGATGGTTTTGTAAAAGAAATGCCTAACCAGCTTGATACGCAAGTTGGAGAGCGTGGGGTTAAAGTGTCAGGTGGACAACGCCAAAGAATTGCGATTGCTCGCGCATTCTTACGAAATCCTAAGATTTTGATGTTGGATGAGGCTACTGCAAGTCTTGATTCAGAATCAGAAGCAATGGTTCAAAAAGCGTTAGATCAATTGATGAAAGGGCGCACGACATTAGTGATTGCTCACCGTTTAAGTACAATAGTAGATGCTAACAAAATTTACTTTATTGAACACGGTTCGGTCAGTGGATCTGGAACTCATTCTGAATTAGTGAAAAATCATGAACTGTACCGCGAATATGTAGAAACACAATTTAATCAAGATTAATCACAAAATTTCATGTGATGTATGGGGTAATATACATGAAAACTAAGAAAATAAGATTAGAAGAGACAACATTAAATGATACTCAGGAAATATTTGAATTAATCAATCGCAATCGTGATCGTTTTAATCAATGGTTTAATTGGGTTGAAAAAGTCACAACAGTTGAAGATGAGAAGGAATTCATTGAAATATCAATATTTGATGAAACTCAAGAACTATATAGTATTAAGTTTGAAAATCATATTATTGGTATTGTAGATTTACAACGTGTAGATCTAAATAATGCATCTGCTGAAGTTGGCTATTGGATTGATGAAGTATTTGAAGGACAAGGGATTGTTTCAAATTTAGTGGCAAATTTAGACGAAAAAACAACAGTTGATAAGCTCAAAATTATTGTCAATCGAAATAATACACGAGCCATTAATGTTGCTCAACGAGCAGGTTTTGAATTTGCTCATCTAATTAAAGGAAATATTATTTATCAAAAAGCATTTTAATAAAAAAACACCACTTTTAAAGTGGTGTTTTTTATTTAGAATACTTCGTAATCAGAAAATCTTGTTTGTAATAAGTTGAAATCGTAGTTTTTAATATTTTCAACGTCTTCTTCACCATTGAAGAAGGCTGTTAGACTGCGAGCTAACATTAAATTCAATTTGTTTGAATCACCAAACTTAACAGCAATTGTAGGCATTTTACTTGCAGATGCATACCCTAGTTCCCAGATTGTTCCAGGATCTGATGTGTCAGCTTCTTCGTAATCAAGGATTCCAACAACTATGTCGTTAACATCAATTTGATTAGTATCAAGTTTGAATGTAGCAACTTGCCATTCAAGTGTTCCGAATTCAAAAGCAGTATCTTCTTCATGTTCACCAGGAATAAAAACTTCGTTAACAGTTGGATTTTCGTTTAACAACTTTACCATTTTGTCACGGCGTTCTATTTGTTTTTCATCAAAGAATGGGGCAGCAAGGTAAATGTTTCTCATAAATCTTTCTCCTTAGGTTATATATCGCCATTTAGAATTGAATTCTTAACAATTACATAATCAACTTTACGAATTGAATCAAGATCTTTTCCACCAGCGTATGATATTGCAGATTGTAAATCTTCTTGCATTTCTTTTAGTGTATCAAAAATACTACCGCGATAGTCGATAAATAATTTTTTTCCTTCAACATTTTTATGCTCGTTTTTTTGATATTCAGAAGCAGAACCAAAATATTCCTTCTGTTTGTGTCCATCAGTAATGATTGTTTCACCTGGAGATTCTTCGTGACCAGCTAATAATGAACCTATCATAACCATACAAGCGCCGAAGCGGATTGATTTTGCGATATCTCCGTTAAAACGTAAACCACCATCAGCAATTATCGGCTTGCGCGCAGCTTTAGAACATAAGTGGATTGCACTTAGTTGCCAACCACCAGTACCAAAGCCGGTTTTTAGTTTTGTAATACAAGCGCGTCCTGGGCCAACGCCGACTTTGGTAGCGTCAGCTCCGGCATTTTCTAATTCACGTACAGCTTCAGGAGTTGCTACGTTGCCAACTATTAAAAATGAATTAGGGAGTGTTTGTTTAACGTGTTTAATCATTTTGATAACAATATCACTGTGACCGTGAGCAACATCAATAGTTATATAATCAGGTATGTTATTATCTGCTGCTAGTTCAGAGATGAATTCGAATTCTTCATCTTTAATACCGATACTAATTGAACTAATTAAATTCTTTTCGTTCATGTGTTCAACAAAAGATTTTCTTCTGTTTGGTTCGAATCTATGCATAACATAGAAAAAATTATTTTGCGCTAATTTCTCTGCTAATGATTCATCAATCACGGTTTGCATATTAGCAGGTACAACGGGAATTTTGAATGTATGATTGCCGAGAGTCACTGATGTGTCGCATTCTGAGCGACTTGCAACAATACATTTATTTGGAATTAATTGGATATCATTATAATCGAAAGTTTGCATGTAAATCCCCTTAAAGTCGAATGTTAACGACCGAACTATTATTTGTAGCATACTCTATGTTGTATCTAGAATATAACTACCATCTATATATAGCACTTAACCCAGGCGAAAGTCAATACGTAATTTTGGGTTATTGTTCGTATTTTACTGTTAAATTACAAATTTCACACTTGTGTAGCCTTTTCATATTGGTTCGTACCAATAAAAAACGATATTTATAAAAAATCACGTTGATAAAGTTCGTTTTTTGTACTATTCTTGGTCTATAACAAATAGGAGGAACGAAGTATATGAAAATCTGGAAAAAAGTGCTACTGGGATCACTGGCATTAGTTCTTGGTGCTGGCTTAGCTGCATGTGGATCTAAAGACAGTAGTAAGGATACAGCCTACACACCTAAAGAACTAAAGGTGCAGTTTGTCCCATCATCTCAAGCTGATAAGATGGAAGCCAAGGCTAAACCACTTGAAAAATTACTTTCAAAGGAATTAGGGATTCCTGTTAAAGTAAGTGTATCAACTGATTACAATACGATAGTTGAAGCAATGGGTTCAAAACAAGTTGATGTAGGTTTCTTACCACCTGACGCTTATGTAATGGCACACAAACAAAACGGAACCAAAGTTTTACTACAAGCTGAACGTTACAAAATCACACAACCTGGTGGAGAAAACAGCACTAAGTTAGTTGATAAATATCGCTCAATGGTTGTTGTTAAAAAAGGCAGTGGAATCAAAACTATTGATGATTTAAAAGGCAAGAAGATTGCCGTACAAGATACAACTTCAGCATCAGGATTTATTTTCCCCGCAGTAGATCTAATGAAAAAAGGTGTTAATATCAACAAGAATGGTATTAAGACAGTACAAGTTAAAGGACATGATCAAGGTGTTATGTCAGTTCTAAACGGTGATACAGATGCAGCTTTTGTATTTGAAGATGCTCGTAATATTGTTAAAAAAGACGTTCCAGATATTATGGATAAAGTAGAACCTATCTACTTTACTCAACCAATTCCTAACGATACTATTTCAGTAAGAAAAGATATGTCAGATAAATGGCAAAAGAAGATTCAAAATGCCTTTATCGATATTGCTAAGAGCAAAAAAGGACACAAGATTGTCTCTGAAATTTATTCTCATGAAGGATATACAAAATCAAAGGATAGTAACTTTGATTTAATGAGAGAATATAGTAAAGACGTTAAAAAGCTAACAAAATAATTTTCGAAAAAAATAATATGAATTAGGGAAAGGTCGTTTATTTTTGATAAACGCCCTTTTTTATGAGAAGGCGGTTAATCAATATGAATGAGCCTATTATTGAATTTAAGAATGTTTCTAAAATATACGATAATGGAGCAAAAGGTTTAAAAGACATCAATTTATCAGTTAAGCCTAACGAATTTATTGTTATCGTTGGTTTATCAGGTGCTGGGAAGAGTACGCTATTAAGATCGATTAATCAATTACAAACGATTAGTTCAGGTGATGTATTGATTGCAGGTGAATCCATTGTTGCAGCTAAAGGGAAAAAACTTCGAGAATTAAGAAGAAATATCGGGATGATTTTTCAAAGTTTTAATTTAGTTAAACAATCTAGCGTGCAACGAAATGTTATGTCAGGTAGAGTTGGGCACTATTCAACATTGCGAAGTGTTTTTGGATTATTCTCAAAAGAAGATAAGTTGAAAGTAGAACAAGCATTAAAAAAAGTGCAACTATTAGAAAAAATATATACCAGAGCTGATGCTTTATCTGGTGGCCAACAACAACGTGTGGCAATTGCTAGAGCATTGGTGCAAGATCCAAAGATTATCTTGGCTGATGAACCAATAGCATCCTTAGATCCATTGACTGCAAAACTAGTTCTTGATGATTTAAGAAGTATTAATGAAGAATTAGGAATTACAATTATGGTCAATCTTCATTCTAAAGAACTTGCTAAGAAGTATGCTACTCGTATAATTGGGCTTCGAGATGGCGAGTTAATTTATGATAAGCCAATAGATAATGTAACTGATTCTGATTTAGATAGTATCTATGATGGTGAGAATACTAAAAAGGAGAAGGTCTATGAATGAAATTCCACAGAGAACTTTAATTCAAAAATTCCATGTGAAATTTATTCTATGGTTTGGTCTATTTATCTTTTGTTTAGTAGCAAGTTCTGTCATAACCGGTGTTAATTTTGAATTACTAGTTCAAAATATTTCACAATTTTTTGAATTGCTAACTCAAATGGCACACCCTGACTGGGCTTATACTAAGTACATATTAAGTCCACTATTAGAAACCATTCAAATGGCAGTAATTGGTACAAGTATCGGAACAATTGTTGCGCTCCCGGTATCATTTATTGCTGCAAGAACTGTTATTAAAAATAAGTTTGTTACCGGGATAGTTCGTTTCTTTTTAAACTTGATGAGAACATTACCTGATTTGTTACTAGCAGCATTGTTTGTAGCAATTGTAGGAATTGGACCAGTCGCAGGGGTTGCAACTTTAGCAGTTTTTTCATTTGCAATGATTTCTAAACTTTTTTATGAAGCAATTGAAACAATTGATATCGGCTCCATTGAAGCTTTAACTACTAGTGGAGCTAATAAGATACAAATTATCATGATAGCAATTATTCCGCAGGTATTGAATAATTTTATTAGTTACTTCCTATATACGTTTGAGATTAATGTTCGTGCATCAACGGTTCTGGGATACTTAGGCGCCGGCGGAATTGGTGTGTATTTACAGAGGTCATTATCATCGTTTAGATATGATCAAACAGCAGTTATTATTATTGCTATTTTCGTAGTCGTAGTGGTAATTGATACTTTAAGTAATGTATTAAGGGAGAAATTTATGTAATGAAAAAAATAAAAAGTAACTCTAAATACAGTTGGGTTTTCTGGGGCGCTATTATCATTGCCATATATGTATGGAGTTTTTCAGGGATTCAATTTAGTGGAATAAAAGATAGTGCAAGTGAAGTGAGTAAATCTATTTTTAGTGGATTATTTAATCCTGATTGGTCTTATATGTATGATGGATCAGGAGAAGATCTATTCTCATTAATTATTCAAACACTTGCTATCGCCTTTTTAGGAACATTTGTATCAGCAATACTAAGTATTCCTTTTGCTTTTTGGGCAGCACATATTCAACAATCAAGTAATAGATGGCGTAGTCAAAGTGGGAAAGTTATTCTAACTATTATTAGAACTTTTCCAGAAATAGTTTTAGCAATTATGTTTATTAAAGCTGTTGGGCCAGGAGCTTTTGCCGGAGTGCTGGCTTTAAGTATTCATTCCATCGGTATGCTTGGCAAACTATTCTCTGAAGCTTTAGAAAATGCTGATTTTGGACCTAGTGAAGCAATAACGAGTGCTGGTGGGAATCATGGTCAAGTATTGTTCTTTGCAACATTACCAACAGTTCTTCCGGAATTCTTATCTTTAACTTTATATAGGTTTGAAATTGCGGTTAGGTCTGCTTCAATTCTAGGGATGGTAGGAGCCGGTGGTATTGGTACACCATTGATATTTGCAATTCAAACTCGTTCTTGGAGTAGGGTTGGTATCATTCTAATAGGTATTATTATTATGGTCACAGCTATCGATTTATTATCAGGAACTTTGAGGAAAAAATTAGTATAAATTAAAGACGTTGACAAACGTCTTTTTTATTTTGTATAATACTATATAACATATAATATTAGAAAGGGGATAATAATGGCTATTCAAATTCCAAGTGAAATACTCGATGGATCTATGTTAGCTTTTTTAACAAAAGAAGATTTGTATGGATATACATTAACTCAGAAGTTTCAGGAAAAATTTGATATTTCTGAATCAACTATTTATCCAGTCTTAAGAAGACTTAAAAAAGATGGTTATTTAGAAACTTACGATCAGCCATTTCAAGGACGTAATCGTCGCTACTACAAAATTACAGAAGATGGTAGTATTCGTTTAAAGGAAATACAAAAAGATTGGTTGACTTTTATGTTAACAACCAATGATATATTGGAGGAAAAAGATGACTAAACAAGAAATCGTTAACTCATATATAAATGAGTTAAAAAATAATATCACTCGACTTCAGCAAGATGAGCAGAATGACATTTTAGAATTCTATCGTGAATTTATTTTAGATTCTGATATGAATAGCGAAAATGAAATAATATCAGAACTAGGAACACCTAAAAAGTTGGCTAGAAAGATTTTGGCTGATCATTCAGTAACTGTCGAAGATGATTCAGCGAATACTAAAGAAGAAAAACAACCGAAAAAAGAAAATCAAATGAAAACAATTTGGATTATTATTATCGGATTGTTTGCTATTCCAGCTGCAATTCCAGTAGCGTTTGCCTTATTAGGAATAGTGTTTGGATTGTTTATGGCAGTATTCGGAATCTTTTTAGGATTCTTTGGAACTATTTTTGGGCTTGTAATTGGTGGAATAGTATTAATGGGAATTGCTATAGCCACACTATTTGGTTCATTACCGGTGGGAATGCTATATTTAGGTATAGGAATTATCCTAACAACAATTGGTCTAATGTTAGTACCAGCTGCATATTATTTAATTAAGATATTAATTGATGGAATTACTATGTTTGTAAGATGGGTAGGACGTAAATTTTTTAATAAACAATACTATCAATCAAAGGAGGAAAAATAATGAAAAAATACTATATAATTACTTCGATTGTATTATTTTTCGGGATGTTGTTAGCTATAGTTGGCCTCTCAATGGGCGGTTTCCGCAATATTGAGTATAATAATGGTCACATGGGAATTGCTAAAACGGGTACTCTAGAAAAAACTAAAAAATTCGATAGTTTTAAAAATCTTGAAATTAATGGCAATGATGGTAACGTTAAAATTGTATATGGAACTGAGTATTCAGTAAGACAAGTATCATACAAAAATAACCCTGTAAAAATGAGTTTGAGCAATGATACATTATCAATTGACCGTAAAGAGAATAGAAGTATTAACATTGGTTTTTCTGATGATTATTTAGATACTTTAATTGAAGTAACTATTCCTCGTGGACAAAAACTCGATAATATAAAAATCAATAACTATGATAGTGACATAATTATCGGTGATGATTTAGTTAATGTTCTAACTATTAATTCAAATGATTCAGATGTTGATTTAAGTAATGTTAATCTACAGAATGGTTCAAAAATTGAATTGACAGATGGTGAAGTTAAACTTCAAAATAGTACTATAGAAGGAACACAAATCTCAACTAATACAGGGGATATTGAACTTCGACAAGTTACTGTTAAAGGCCGTAACAATTATGTTGATACTAGTGATGGTGAAATTGAAGCATATCAAATCACTAATGCTGGAATCATAGCAAATGTAGAAGATAATGATGAAGAGATTGATTATCAAGGTCGCGAGTATAGAGAATCATTCAAGAATGATGAAAACAATGCTAACCTTATCAATTTAAATAGTCGCTATGGAGAAATTAGCATTCGTTAAAAAAAGACACTCAATTGAGTGTCTTTTTTAGTCGAAGTATTCCATTAGTTGTGATTTTGTTAGTTTACTCTTAGACTCTTTATTTGCGTCTAGAACAATCTCACCGTTATTAAAGATTAATAATCGATTGCCGTACTTCAATGCATCTTCAATATTATGGGTAATCATCAAACAAGTGAGTTTTTCACTTTTGATGGTTTCATCCGTTAGTTGCATTAATTCATTACTGGTTTGTGGATCCAAAGCTGCTGTGTGTTCATCGAGTAATAACAATTCTGGTTTTTTAAGGACCGACATTAAAAAACTAAGTGTCTGACGTTGTCCGCCAGAAAGTTTTTCAGTAGCGGTATTTAATCTCGAGTCTAGATTGTTAGGCAACTTAGCTGTGAGCTCCTGGAATAATTTAAGTTGAGATTTTAATTTTCTTGGGAACAGGCGACGAGATAATCCACGTCTTTGAGCCAGCAATAAGTTCTCTGCGACCGTCATTCGTGGGGCAGTACCTAATTTTGGATCTTGAAATACTTGGCTAATATACTTAGCACGTTTTTCTTTTTTTAGATTAGTAATATCTATATTATTTATACTTATAGAACCTGTTGAGGCTTGAGTGTTTCCGGTTATTAAATTTAAGAAAGTAGATTTACCAGCTCCATTTGTACCTAGAATTACAACGAAATCCTGATCGTTAATAGCAATAGATGTGGGTTTTAGGATTGAAATTTCTGTTTCATTACTAGTAATTATTTTAGAAATATTTGTAATATTTAATTTTATTGTCATTACTTAATACCTCTTTTCAAAAGGTGTTTTGCTCTACCTCTAACTGTGGGAAGAGCCAGACAGATGGCTAAGATGATAGCAGAAATAAGTTTTAAATCATTAGGGTTAAATCCTAACTGTAATACAACTAACAATATTAAACGATAGATAATACTACCAATCACTATTGCAATAATACGATTAGTTAAGGAAAGATCCCCAAATGCTACTTCACCGATAATGATGGCTGCCAAACCGATAACAATCACGCCAATACCCATAGTAATATCAGCGTAACCGCTTTGTTGGGCTACTAAAGATCCAGTTAGTGCAACTAGTCCATTAGATACCATTAAGCCGATAATCTTCATGTTATCGGTTGAGACACCTAAAGATTCAGCCATTACTTCGTTATCACCAGTAGCAATTAAAGCTTGTCCCATTTCTGTATTTAAAAAGATGCTTAATAACAAGATGATAATTGAAATGAAAATAATTCCTATTACAATAATGTTGAAATTAGGCGGTAAATCTTGCATGAATGAAAAAATTGTTTTGTTATTTAATAATGAAAGGTTTGCTTTTTTAAGTACACGTAGATTAACGGAATAAAGAGCCGTCATTGTCAGAATTCCAGAAAGTAGTACTGGAATTTTTAGTTTTGTATATAGTAAGGCTGTTACTAGACCAGCAATAGCTCCACCAACAAAAGCAAGAATCATCGAATAAAAAATTGAGTTACCTGAATGAATGTTAATTACTGCAATAGCGGCACCTAATGGGAAACTTCCTTCAACGGTCATGTCTGGGAAATCTAGAATACGAAAAGTTATATATAATCCGATGGCTAACAGGCTCCAGATTAATCCTTGACCAATTGTAGATACTAAAATATTCATCGTATGATTTCTCCTTTCTTTTCAGCTTCATTAATCACTGACTGTGGTAGTTTCATATGTAGAGCTTTTGCTTGTTTCAAGTTGATAATTAGTTTACCTTTTTTAATAAATCTAATTGGTGTTTTGTTAGGTTGTTTATTATGCTTCAAGATATCAACAATCATCTCACCAGATTGTCGTCCAATTTCATATTGGCTTAATCCAACTGTTGCTAAACCGCCATCTTTCATCATAGTTTCTGCTGCTGGAAAAACTGGAATGTTAGCTTGAGTGGTGATATCTTTAATGTTGTTCAATCCACTAGCAACTGTATTATCAGTTGGAATATAAATAGACTCAACTTTGGGAATTAAAGAACGAGTAACTTGTGTTAAATCATTCAAAGAACTGATGCTCGCTAGGTGTACTTTGATGTTGTTAGCTTCTGCGATTTTTTTGAATTGTTTCATCTGAGTTGTTGCCGAAGGGTCACTAGAAGTATAGATAATTCCGATATTGCGAAGTTCAGGCATGATTTTTTTGATTAATTCGAATTGTTGATCTAGTGGAGCTTGGTCCGAAACGCCGGTGATATTATTGCCAGTATGTATATTGTTTTTTACTAACCCGGATTTTTTTGGATCGGTTACACCACTTAAGACAATAGGCGTTTTCTTGGTAACGTTAGCTAAAGATTGGGCAGATGGGGTTGCGATACCCACCAACACATCAGCGTTTTTTTGAAGTAGTTGATTACTCATAGTATTGAGATTACTCTGATCTCCTTGAGCATTTAAATAATCAATGTGAATATTTTTGCCGTTTTCATAGCCGGATTTTTTCAGGCTGTCATTAATACCCTTATTTATTTCATCAAGAGCTGGATGACTCATTAATTGTAATACTCCAACTCGAGGTATTTTATTATTTTTAGTAGTGTCGTTAGTAGTGAAAAAAGCTACTAGTAAAAAGCTAATTATTATAGCGATAGTTGCGTATAATTTCTTCATAAATATACTCCTTATTAGACAAAAAAATCCCACTTATAGTTAAGTGGGATAATTTGTTTTCGACAAATTAAAACCCACACAGAGTTTTTCCGTGTGGGTAATTTTGAGTTACACAAAATTAGCCAACACGTTTAGTGTAGGCTTTGCCAACGAATGTTATTAGTCATTGCTGATAGTTTTTGCATAACATACTTCTTTCTTCTCTTAATGTTATGAATTATAAATAATATAAAAATGAAAGTCAATTTTATATTTTTGGTGGGTAATAAAACTGTGATAGTATAGTATTAATTGTTGAAGGGCAGGTAAGATTTTGAATTTAAATCAAGTCAATCGTAAGGATATAAAACAACAATCTAAAATGTTGTTGAAGACACAAGGAAATAAATTTTTAAAGTTAAACATGATTTCTATTATTTTAAATATTTTATACTTTAGTGGTATTAATGTGGTTACTTACAACATCATTAGTACTTATTCAGCTGCTGATATTTCAAAATTAGCAACTCAGGGACAATCAATGCGCACAACAGTGTTAATTATGGGATTCGAGTTATTTGTGGCTATGATAAAAGTCGGAGTACAATATTCAATGCTTGATTTCTTAAAAGAAACAGGTGATAAAGAATTGAAGCATCCATTTAACGACTCACTACAAATATTTAGTGCTAAATATTTCTCGCCAGTTATATTGTTATGGTTAGTGTCATCAATGGCAGTTCAGTATGCCAGTTATCTATTCATCATTCCTGGAGTGATTTTATATCTTATGTTTTCACAAATATATTTTGTGTATAAACAAGGCAATGACTCAGGAAACAAGTTAGGTATTCTTGCTACTTTTTCAAATAGTGTAGCTTTAATCAAAGGCTTTAAGATGCAATATTTGTTATTAGATCTTAGCTTCTTAGGATGGGATATTTTAAATTCATTAACATTTGGATTGTTATCTGTTTGGTTAGTTCCATATAAGAACATGACATATACTATGTTTTATAAAAAATTAATAGAAATAAAAAAGGGTGAGCTTTAAAAAGCTCGCCTTTTTTAGACTAAGAAAATAAAGTTAGCATCAGCTAATGGGATTTTAACAGCACCATCTTCTGTAGATTCAACAATTATTTCTTTTTCATTCTTATCAATAATCTTAATTTCTTCACCAATGGTTAAGCCGGTGGTTTTGAATTTTTTAAGGAATTCGTGGTTATCGACTACTCGGTGAATTTTTTTGATAGCTCCAATATCATAATCAGTTAATGGAGTGTCATCGTCGGTTCTTTTTTTGACGTTGCCGGGGACTAGTCCGCCATGAGGACAACGAATTGGGAAGTTAAGAAATTCGTTTAATCGTTCAATTAAGTCTGCATCAGCAGTATGTTCTAGTTGATCGGAAATCTCGTGAAGTGTGTCGATTTCGTAGTTTAGTTTTTTTGATAAAAAAACTTCCCAAATACGATGACGTTTAACTAATTCGCGAGCGACTTTTTGCCCCGCTTTAGTTAATGTAATCTCATTATATGGCTTATGATCGATAAGACCATCTTCTGCAAGAGAAGATAACATTTCGGTAACTGAGGCAGCCGAAACGTTCATAATCAATGCAATATTTTTATTGTTAACCTTTCTAAAGTCCAAGGTTAGTTCGTAGACTACTTTTAAATAATTTTCTTTGTTAGGTGACATGTTGACTCCTTTATTTAGAGTATAGATTAATTAAACTATAGCATAAAGAAATTTTTTGTTGAGAGTTATGTGAATAGTTTGATATTATTATTGAAGAATCTTTGCCACCTTAGCTCAGTAGGTAGAGCATCACCATGGTAAGGTGGGGGTCGTCGGTTCAAATCCGATAGGTGGCTTAATAAATATAAACTAATTAAAAAAGATGGTCATTTAGACCATCTTTTTTAAAAACTCATTTAAGATATTTTTAGAAACTTCGTGCATAATTTTTTCTGTTTGCTCTTCTGTAGGAATTGATGCTAGAAAATGTGTTTTGAATCCTTCATATTCAGGATAGTCTATATCGGCAATGATGAAGTCTGGTTTTTGAGAGACATCATTAACAAAGTAAATACGATTCCAGAATAATAGTTCAAACTTTGTTTGAACTAATCTTTCAATTTCAGGATGAGTCATTTGAATGAAGAGTTTGATTTTATTTGCGTTCAGAAGTGACTTGTTAGCTTTGGCATTAAATATCTTAGCTTTATAAATAAAGAAGAATAAGTTGGTTGTGAATATATACTTATCGGGAGCAATATCATTCTTTCTAACCCATGCGCTATATTCTGCATTATTTTTTAACTTTTCATAAATCTGGTCAGCTTCTTCTAATAGTTGTTGTTCAACACCGTTTAATACTTCTTCTTTACTACTTACAACTTCAAAGAATATCCTATCAATCAAGCCATACATCATTTCTAAGTGATAACGATTAACAAGCTCATCGACTTCTCCTTTAACATCTTTAGATATTTCACCTTTAAAGGAAATTTCATTAATAATGGAATCGACAATTTTCTTTTCAACAGAGTAAAACTCAGGATCAGGAATTCTAAACAGTTCAACTAGTTCTTCATGGCTCAAATTGTAATCAGTAATGTACTCTCTATATAATGCATAGATGAAAAAGTTGATTTCTTTATTCTTCACTTCTTCGGGTAATTGTTTTTGAGTGATGTATTCGGGCATATTCTCTTTAAGATTGCTGATAATAGGGAACAATTCTGAATTCACATGGATTTCTTTATCCATATAATACCCCTGAGTAATTCGTAATGTACTAATTTTTAACAGCCTGTACATTTTGAAATAAGATCCGTGATTATTATTCCTTAAAAAAGGTGCCGCCTTAAATAAGAAGTGTAGTTTCGTATTGAAATCATCTTCATCTACTTTTGTATATCCAGAGGTATTTGTGTAGAAGAAATAAAAGAACTTCCTAATAACGTATTCGCTACCTTCAATTTCATTTCTATTATTTAAGTCTAGTTTGAATTTGTTGAGGATTTCTTTTAATCGAGCTCTGTTTCTAGAGAAAGTAGACTGACTAATAAATAACCTGTTCTCAAAGTCGTCTCGACTAATTTTTCCTGTGTATACAAGAGAATTAATCATTTCATACAAGATGGAATCTTTTAAATAATGATTCAAAACAGCATTAAGATCCAAGTTATTAACAATAATATCGCCTTTTTTTTCGAAAACTTGTTTACTTAGTGCCTTATTATCCTTAGTGACGTCGCTTATTATTTTGCTGACAGTGGGAGTGACAATATTAACGGCTTCTGCCACTTCTTTAAGTGTGGTGCTTCCGTTGGCGTATAAGTATCTGAAAACTTTCATGCCTTTTTGATCTTGTTTATTTAAGAAATCGTACATAGAATTGCCCACCAAGTATAGTTATTTCATCCATTAAGTAGATTATATTCATATTTCTTTAACCCCGTCAATAATGTTGAATAAAAATAAAGAGGTTTAACAATATAATATCTATAAGAGTAATATACATTTTTTGGGGGGATTTAATGACTAATTCATTAAATATTAAAAAAATAGTTATTATTACAGCGTTTTTAAGTGCTCTTTTAATGGGAGGGTCTTCAATCTTAGCCGCTGATAATAAGGCTACAAACACAAACATATCATTTAACAATCAAACTGAGAATTCATTAGAAATAGTCAATGTTCCTAGTCTTAATTTTGGCACACACACATCTGGAGACAAAACTTTAGCGAAAGATACTTCTGATAAGCCACATATTCATATTAAAGATTCTACAGGAACATATAATGGTTGGGATTTAACAGTAAAGACTGAAGGATTCTACAATCAAGACAAGTTAAATAAGAATTTCAGACTGTTCTTTAACAAACCTTCAATAGTACCAACTGAAAATAATGCAGCTATTGACGCTCCAGTTTTTAGTAGCGAACAAGTTGAAGTTGGAACTACACCTACTCAGATTTTAAAAGCATCTGAAAATAAAGGTATTGGGCACTGGTTAGCTAACTTCTATGATGATAATATGTTTAAGAGCGAAGGTATTCAATTACAAATACCAACTTCTGCTTATCAAGGCCACTATCAAGCTAACTTAGTGTGGGAATTAAATGCAGGACCAAGTAAATAGCACATATTCTTTGGGGGGATACTTAATTTGAAATTAAACAAACTAAAATATTTCATACCGTTAGCATTTTTAATATTATTAATTCCAAGTAATATTAGTCATGCTGATAACAAAAATAGTGGTTTTTCTGTAACTCCAATAATTAATGACCAACAAAGAGATAAGAACATAACTACTTATTTTGACTTACTACTTAAGCCACAAGAAGAAGCAAGTGTTACTTTGGCTATTCATAACAAATCATCAAAAGAAGAGACATTTGTTGTAGAAGCAAATCAAAGTACTTCAAGTAATTCTGGTGCTATAGATTATGGACAATTCAAGAAGACTAATAAATTAGACAAAACTTTTGAAAGCATCGTCGACAATAGAACACAAGAAGTTAAGATACCAGCTGAAAGTAGCAAAGACGTTACAGTTAAAGTTAAGATGCCCGAAAAAGAATTTGAGGGGATTTTATTAGGTGGATTACATGTATACGTTAAAGACGCAGACAAGAATATTGATGAATCTGCACAGATAACTAATACATTTGCTTATAACATTGCTGTTGTTTTAAGAAATAATGAAAATACACCTAAGTCTAACTTCACACTTACAGATGTTAAGGCCAAATCAAATCATCATTATCCATCATTTGATTACGTATTGAACAATGAAAGTAACAAAATTGAATCAGGTTTAGATATAACTGCCAAGATATATAAGAAATCAAATAACGAATTGTTTTTGTCAGATAGTTCTAAAGATCTGAAGATGGCGCCAAATTCTAAGATGGTTTATACAACAAAGTCGGTTGAGAAGTATTTGAAATCTGGGGAATATGTACTTAAGTTAGTTGTCAAAAATGATGATGATACTTATAAGTTATCAAAGAATTTCACTATATCGGACAAACAAGCCGAAAAAATCAATGACGAATCCAATATTTCAAGATTCAATTTCGATTGGAAATACATTGCTTTATTTATAATAATAATTCTATTAATTAGTGTTGTTGCGTACTTAATCGTTAAGTTGAAACGCGCAAAAAGGGGGTAACACGGTTGAGACAAAAAAAATTAAAATCAATAATTAGCTTATCATTTGCATTTTTCTTAGTTGCGAGTATCTTTTCAACTTCGATTGTTGCTGCTTCTGACGGGATAAGTGTTGAGCAAGATACATCTGAAAAGCCTAGTTTAGATGTTCTTTATTACCCGGGAAGTATGAGCGATCCATGGAAAGGCGGAAACGCTGATTTCGTATGGAAAGATAGTGTTGTACCAACATTAGGATTCGCTGGATTAGAAGCTTTAGCAAAAGCTAAAGACGGATTGAACTTTGCTGCTAGAATTACTTTGCCTAATCGAATTACTGCTAAGGACGTTGTAGATTCTATCGATTACAATAATTCTTATCTATATGTAGGTTCAGCAAGTCCATACAAACTGGATCCTGGATTCTTTTCATATGACAATCCAACAGATGGTCATCTTTACTTTACAATGAGAAAAGGTGCTAGTTTTTTTAAACTTGTAGAATGGCTAACGGATATAATTAAATCTATCCTTGGTTCAGGTAAAAGTGCACTAGATGTTAAGTTAGTTGCAAAGATTGACGTTAGCAAGCTCTCTAAAAATGGTTATCCGGATATTGATAAAAGTCCAAACCAATTGTTAACAAAAGGAATGGCTCCACCTAATGAGAATAAGAAACTAGATTTTAAAGTTAACTTCTATGGATATAAACAAATAACATGGGATTCAAATAAAAATGCTCACCCTAAAGCTGGACAAGAAGATGCTAATCCAGCCTTAGATTCATTCCCCACTTGGAATGCCTATATTTCTCCTTGGGATACCGAATTAACATTCAATACTGAAAAATATGACGGTGGTCAAAACTGGGAAAAAGTAACAAGTAATGGAACAACGCAAGATACTTTCTTGCCAGGTCCATTTGAAAATAGAGTTGTCAGCATGAACACATGGGAAGACAACGATATTGATAAAGTAGGTGAGAGATTTAATCGAGTTGTGAATATCTTTACTCAAGAAGATGTAACATCAACTGCTGTGGTTTCTCATAATAATGACACACTAATTACATCTCCCGGTGGCATTAAGAGAAATGAAGTAACATTCTCGGGTTACCAAAAAGATAACACCTTACTAAGTCCTGTTACTACAACATTTATCAAAAATGACGAAGCACTATCTGTTGAACTAGATCCATCTGCTAAAAGAGTTTATGGATTAGGCGAAAGTATAACAGCTCCAATCGATTTTACAGAGATGGATGAGAATGCTAAAAAATTATCAGTCAAAATTACTGATAATTTAATGACATCAACTGCAGATAGTACAGCAGTTGAAGTTACAGACCCAGGTAATGAAGAACATGCAAATATTGCATTACCTAACACATATTCGTCAAAGACAGGTCAACATACTACTAAGTTAACCTTCACTGATGATTTTGGTAGAACAGAAACAGTGGATTATCAATATACTGTTTTAGACTTACCAACATTCAATGGTAGAAAGATACTTTCTACAGATTCAAATAGCAGTCTGGAAACTTTAACTATTAATCCAGGGGAAAACGTAAAACTTGAATCTGTGTTCACACCCAAAGTAGATGCAACAATGATGTTAGCAACTATTAAAGCAACATTGCCAGAATCAACTCAATTAGTTAGTGGTTCAACAAAAGTTGAAGCTAAGGTTCCTGGAAAAAACAAGGTGACTATTCCTGTAGCTGATTCTGCTTGGAAAGACGGGAAATTCTCGTATAATCTAATGCCTAAAGTTCTTGGAGAACAGAATATTCCTGTAAGAACACCAATTAGTGTTAAGTATGAAGTATCTACTTCTAAAGAAGATAGAGGTAAGACCTTATCGACAGGAACAGACACTCTTGAATCTGTATCGGGACAGGATGGTCAATACCATGTTATTGGTACAACTAATAATCCGGATATTTATATAAATCCTGGTGAATTGAGATTTGAATCGGCAACTGATAATGCAAACTTCGGACAACAAGATGTTCCTGATTCAGTAACTACATATACAAGACAATCACCTGATGATTTCTCTGTTAAGATTTTCGACTCATATAATGACAAGAACTTCAATTGGACATTAACTAGTCAATTAATCGGTAATGGATTAACAAACTCAACAGGGGATGTTTTGAAATCAAGATTATTATTAAATCAAGATGAACAACTATTGAATAAATATCCAGGTTTGTTCTCTAATCAATTAGTGTTGTTACCTGGACAACCACAGACTGTATATACGAATAATATTGCAAATAATGGAGATTTGAACTTCAGTTGGCCAATGGATAAAGGTCCCGCTTTAGAAGTATCAAATGATCAAAGATTTGTAGATGACAATTCTTATGCAGGAGTTGTTCAGTGGTCACTAGACGCAGGACCAAATGGTAACTTGTAAAATACTGAATACAAAAAAGACGTGAGTTAGTCACGTCTTTTTGTTTGCAATAATCTGTTATGCTATATATGAAAGATTAATAACTAAAGAGAGCGACCTAATGAATAAACAAATAATTAAATATCGTAATGAGATACTAAATAGTGATCAAACAGGACATTCTATTGATCATATTAATCGAGTTGTTAAGTTAGCTGAAAAGATTCTAACAACAGAGCCAAATGCAAATATGGAAGTTACTTTGATTGCTGCTAATGTACATGATGTCATTGATGAAAAAATCGTAGATGATGTTCAACAAGCTCGTAAAAATTTACGTGAATTCCTGCAAACACAAAGAATAAAAGATGTTGAGATTGAACAAGTTTTTTTCATTATTGATAATATGTCTTATTCAAAAAACCTAGAGCAAAAAATTGATTTACCAATTGAAGGACAGATTGTACAGGATGCTGATCGACTAGATGCCATCGGAGCTATTGGAATTGGTCGCGCATTTTATTATGGTGGCAGTAAGGGCGGTGAGATGTATAATCCTAACGATAAACCACGTACTGAACTTAATCATGACGAATATCGAAAATCAAGCAGTGTGATTAATCATTTTTACGAAAAGCTATTATTACTAAAAGATCAGATGAATACCACTGAAGGTCGACGCTTAGCGCAAATACGTCACAAATTCATGGAAGAATTCATTACAGAGTTCAAATCTGAATATTAAAAAAGACATCCAATCGGATGTCTTTTTTATATAATTTCACCGCTATAAGGTTTTTGTTCTTCATTATCAAAATCGATGGTACTTAGTTCTTCAAATGAATCGGTGAAGTAGTTAGCGCCTTGTAAGATCATAACGTTGACGGGGAATTTGTTTTCTTGAAATAATACGATATATTTTTTATCAATTGCCCAACCGATTTCAAAAGCTGTACCTTCGTCCATTCCATGACCTTCGAAATCATGAATAGCAACAATAGCATCAGCGTTTTCCATGGCATTAATATCACGTTGGTATACTTCTTTACTCCAAGCTAGACTTAATTCAGGAGCGTCAGCTTCTTGGTTGTTCATTGGTAAGTAGATATCACCAACAGTTGGGTTTTTTGATAATGCGTCAAAAGCTTTTTGCGCACGATTTCTTTGTTCGTTTTTCTCGTCGAAAAATGGACCAGCAAGATAAATATTCTTTGTCATGGGGACTCCTTTAATGTTTGTTGTTATTACATCATATCTAATAAAAATATTAAGTACAAGAGATGTTTTTAAGTTAAATTTAAGGTTTCGAACTTAGACTCATCAATAGGAGGTCGATATTATTCTTTGTGAAAATAAGTCAGGTTATGGGGATAATCAGCTTATAATTTGAGATTCACTTATACTCTTTAAAAATAGTATTCTGAGCTACATGGAATAAAAAAACAGACTAACACAAATTTGAAGCATAAAAAAAGACGATTAAGTTAATGACTTAATCGTCTTTTTTAGTATAGATAAAGTAAGAAGAATCCAATAGTACCAAATAATAGTAATAATAATACATCTACTAAGAAGAAAATCATTAAGAATCTTAACGGTTTCACTTTGAAGAAGAAATTGTATTGCTTAAATGTTAACAGGTTCGCCATTGAGGCAATAACAGTTCCTAGACCACCAATGTTTGTCCCTAAGAAGACAGCAACATATTCATGCGTAAATTGAGAAACTAAGATACTTGATGGTACGTTACTCATGAACTGACTAGTAATAATACTTGTTAGATAAGTACTGAATTTCCCTTGTTCGAGGAATTTGAATAAATCAACGACAGCAGGAATTCTTCCGGCATTACCAACGGCAACAGCAAAACTCATAAAGATTAATAGTAATGAGTAATCGACTGTTTCAGTAATATGATAATTCAAGATGATTGTCCAAATTAAGGCAGCGATTAGTGGCAACCAAATAGGAACAATTGAGAAAATACTCAAGAAGAAGATCATCGTTATAAGAACAGTTACTGTTAAAGCGGGTTTATTAAGAACAATTGTCTTAAGTTGGCGAGGTTGTATTGCTTGTTTTGGAAATGTAAGTGTTAATAACATCAAAACTAAGAAACTAATAACTGAAATTGGTAGTGACATGGAAAAGAATTGCCCTGCACTAAGGTTGTAGTGAGTTTGTACATATAAGTTATGAGGGTTACCAAAGGGAGTAAGAATACTTCCAAGATTTGCTGAAACAGCAATCAGAATAACCGGCATTACGGGACTTAATTTTAAGTGTTTAGCCAACTTATGAAATAACGGAATCATTGTTAGAATAGCGATGTCATTGGTTAAAAGTGATGCACCAAAGAAAGTTAAACAAACAATTGCCATCATCAATTGGCGAACGGTTTTTGCGCGTTTTGTGAGACCGGCAGCTATGAATTCTAGAAAATCTAGGTATTCATACACTTGAACTAGGAGCATCATTGATAACAATGATGCAATAGTATGCCAGTTAATATCTGAAACAATATGTGGTGAACTTAAAAAACTTGTTATGACCGCAGCAATAAACGCAATCCAAAGTGTCTTATCGCTAGCAATCTTTTTTATGATAACAGCCAAATTCATAACCTCTTATTTTCAAACAACATGCAGATTCCATTATAAAGGTTAAGTACTTGTTTGAGAATAGTTCAACGTTAATTAAATGGATTTTTTTCTGAAAATAAAAAGTTTTTTTAACTTAATTTGCAGATAATGCTCCATCTTCTATTTGATATATTTTGTCAACTAGATCTAAGACACGTTCATCATGAGTTACCATTACAACAGATTTGTTTTGTTCATGGCTAATTGTTTGTAGCATTTGAACGACTTGTCGACCACGTTTTGAATCAAGGCTAGCAGTAGGTTCATCGGCCAAAATAAGTACTGGATCATTTACTAAAGAACGGGCAATAGCAACTCGTTGTTTTTGTCCACCTGATAATTGGCTAGGATACTTATTTAGTTGATCATTAAGTCCGACTTCTGCTAACAAATTTTGATTACGTTTTTTATAGTCGGCAACATGGTTCATCTTTGAAACAATATTCAATTGATCTTGTGCAGTTAAGTAAGGAATTAATTCCGAATTTTGAAAGATGAAACCAATTTTTTCTAATCTTATATTTGTTAAATCTTTGTTGTTCATAGAAGTTATTTCTTGATTTGAAAGCTTGATAGATCCTTCGGTAGGTTGTAGTAATGCACCGGCCATTGTTAAGAAAGTACTTTTTCCGGCACCACTTGGGCCAACAATTGCAACAAACTCACCGGGTTTAACAGTTAAGTTAATATCTTTTAAGACTTCTATTTGTTCGTTACCATCTGAATAGGTTTTAGTTATATTTTTTAATTCCAAAGCATTCATAATTAGTTACCTCCAATAGCTGAAACAGGATCGACTTTGCTAATTTTAATTAGCGAGATTATTGTGCTGACAACAGCAATGATTATAAATAATGAATCAGTTAGTAATAGAATTGGTAAGTCCAAGCTAAATGGCATTGAGGCTGGAAGAATCATTTTCATACCAAGAATGAAAATGTTAGAAATAATAAGTGATAAGCCAGTTATAACAACTACTTGTGAAAGTAAGTTGTTAGCTAGATAGCGAGTAGAAGCCCCGATTGCTTTTAGAGTTCCTAATTGCGGAGTTTTTTCTAAAGTAATGATATAAAAGAAGACTCCTAAAACTACAATAGAAATAGCATATAGGAAGCTAATCATCATCAAAAGAGAACCTTGTTCTTCAGAATAACCAGGGATGTTTTGGATAATAGTAGCTTTATCTACAACGGTGTAACCTTTGACATCATTGATATTTTTTTTGCTAACCAAAGTATTTATCGTTCCAGGTTGCTGAGAAATTGATTCACCTTCAGTAGAATTAAGATAAACAACTGGTGTATGTGAGTATGATTTGTCATCAGTAAACCCAGCAATTTCAAACTTAGATTTTGTATTGGTATCAATAATATCATCGCCAATTTTATAGCCGTCATCAGCTAGTTTTTGACTAACAACAACTTGTTTTTTAGTTGAATTAGTAATGTTATTACCTTTGTTAATTTCAGGTTTTAAGAAACTGTCAAAATCAATAGTAAAAAATGATATATCTACTTTGTTATTCTTATCACCATTTTTTTGGATTGTTCGTTGATTAATAGTTAGTGGTACAAGATTATCATTATTAATTTTTTTGATATCATCATTTGTTAGATTTGATCTACTAATTCTATTGTTTGAATTTTTTTGTAGAACGAAACTCTGAATATCTGTAGTACTAATGGCTGATTTTCCTTCATTAGCTAAGCCATTAGCTAGACCAGTAATAAATAAAACCAAAAATGTAACTAAAAAAATAATAGTAGTTAGTAAGCTGAATTTTAACTTACTATGTTTTAATTCTTTTATTGCTAAAAACATAATATACCTCCATGTATGTGGCATATTCTAAGCTTTATACATCTAGGTGCAATGGTCATTAGTTGAAAAAGTGTGCATTAATTCACAGATGGAGTATAATTATGCATAAAGCATTGTGGGGGATGGTTATGGATAAGAGAAGTATAAAAACACTTGCAAGTATTGAAAAATCATTTATATCATTATTAGCTGTGAAACCGATTAGTGAGATAACAGTTACTGAATTAACGCAAAAAGCTGATTTGAATCGTCGGACTTTTTACGTTCATTATGATGATATCTATGATTTGCAAGATAAAACAGAAAAGCAATATGTGAATGAATTTTCTGAGTTAGTTGATACTTATACAGGACAAGTTAACAGTAATGAATACTTCCAACATGTTCTAGGATATGTATTTGAAAACATGATGGCACTTGGTGTCTTATGTCGTAATCCTAATTCAGGATTAATGACACAACTGCTTAAATTAACAATCAAACGTGGTAAAGAAGTTCTGCCATTTGAGAACGAAGAGACAGGCGAATACGTTATGAGCTATATTTGTTGGGGACTTATTGGCTTTTTACATCAATTATTTCTATCAAGAGATAGTTTTGATGGTGATAATACAGAAATGATTTCAAAATTAATTAATAATTCAATTACACCATATTTAAGGATGGATTAAGATGACAAGAATCGCGGTTTATTGTGGAGCCTCAACGGGTTTTGATAACAAATATGCACAAAAAGCTGAAGAATTAGCGCAATGGATGTGTACAAATGGATATGACTTGGTTTATGGCGGTGGGAACCGCGGATTGATGGGAATAATTGCGGATACTATGTTAGCTAATGGCAGACAAGTATTTGGTGTAATTCCAGGATTTTTAGTTGAGGATGAGCAAGCTCATGAGGGATTAACATCTTTAGAAATAGTTGAAGATATGGATGAACGAAAGAAAAAAATGCTTGAGCTATCTGATTATTGTTTGGCTCTTCCAGGTGGTCCGGGAACCATTGAAGAAATATCAGAAGCATACTCATGGAATCGAGTAGGCCAAAATAATAATCCATGTATTTTATTCAATCAAGATGGATATTATGAACCGTTAATTGAAATGTATGATCGCATGGTGGAGCAAGGTTTTTTGACGAAAGAACATAGAGAAATGTTGTATGCTTTTAGTTCATTTTCAGAAATAAAAAATTTTATAAATGACTAATTGGTTGACAACAAGCAAAAAAATGAATATGATTACAAACAATAAATATAAAAACAAAAGATGAGTAGGTTAGTTAGTAGTGTTAAAAGAGAGTCTCGTTTGGTGAAAAGAGATAGCATGAAGAGTAGTCGAATATGGTCTTGTAACGTTCATTTGGCGAATGCTTTAGTCAAATGCGGGTGTTGCCCGTTACAGCAAACGAGTATCAACAGGTACTTTGCAAGGTAATAGTCGTGAGGTTATTACAAATGAAGGTGGTAACACGTTATTAGACGTCCTTTCTCTCAATTTTGAGAGGAAGGATTTTTTTTGTTCTAGAAAAGAGGATGAATTATGATCACAGTGCAAAATGTTAACAAAACATTTGTTAACAAGAATCAAGAATTCTCAGTACTTCATGATGTTTCATTAGAAATACCAGAAGGGGTTATCTACGGAATTATCGGTTATTCAGGTGCAGGTAAGAGTACTTTGATTCGATTATTCAATGGTTTAGAAACTCCAACATCAGGTGATATTAAGATTGATGGGCAATCTATTGTTAATATCAACAAGACCGATTTGAGATTAGCTCAACAACAAATCGGTATGGTATTTCAACAATTCAATTTACTGGCATCAAAGACTGTATTAGAAAATGTTGCACTGCCTTTGAAATTGATTGGAGTTCCTAAAGAACAACGTCAAAAAAGGGCTCTAGAAATATTAGAAATCGTCGGCTTAAATGATCACGATAATAAGTATCCTAACCAATTATCTGGTGGACAAAAACAACGTGTGGCCATAGCTAGAGCCTTAATCAGAAATCCTAAAATATTATTATGTGATGAAGCAACTAGTGCGCTAGATCCTGAAGCAACATCCTCGATATTGAAATTATTAGCAAAAATTAATCGTGAAATGAAGATAACTATTGTAATGGTTACACATGAAATGGAAGCTGTTCGTCGTATTTGCCAACAAATCGCGGTAATGGAATCAGGAAAAATTGTAGAAACTGGATCAGTAACACAAATATTCGAACACCCTAATTCAGCAATTACTAAATCAATTATTTCAGAATCACAATTACAAAATGATATAGATGCACAAGAAGTGCTAAAAGAAATCAAACAAAATGCGACAAGTGATTCAGCAATTCTAAAACTAACTTTTGTTCGTGAAACGGTACGACAAGCTGTTATTTCAGAGATTAGTCGTGAATATCCGAAAGCTCAATTCAGTATTTTGGGAGGACAATTACAACCTACTATTGAAGGTGTAATGGGATATTTAATCGTGCAAATTCAGGCAACAGAAGATTTGCAAGAGCAAATAATAAAGAATCTAAATACAAAACAAGTACAAGTGGAGGTGATATAAATGAATGCAGGAATACAATCTTACTTTCAATGGTCACAAATAGATTGGCTAAATATTAGAATATCAACTACCGAAACAATAATTCTAACAATTGGGACGGTAATATTAGTTGCAATAATTGGCTTTTTATTAGGGTTAGTTTTATATCAAACAAAATCCTCTACAAGATTGTCAATCAAGATATTTAGAGCTGTTATTTCATTTTTTGTGAACGTCTTTCGTTCAATTCCGTTTATTGTCTTAATCGTTTTACTTATACCATTTACTAAAGTTTTAGTTGGAACAATCATTGGCCCTAAAGCGGCATTGCCAGCATTAGTGTTAGCTGCCGCACCATTCTATGCTAGGTTAGTTGAGTTAGGATTTAATGAAGTTGATACTGGAGCACTTGAAATGGCACGTTCATTAGGAGCTACAAACAAACAAATTATTTGGCGAGTATTGTTACCCGAAAGCTTACCTGCACTGGTTTCAGGATTAACAGTAACAGCAATTTCTATCATTGGTTACACCGCAATGGCTGGTGTAATTGGGGCCGGTGGACTAGGCAACTTAGCTTATCAAGATGGATTTGAAGCCGGACAAAATACAGTTACTTTGGTAGCAACATTAATTATCTTAGTTATTGTTTTTGCTTTTCAATTTATAGGTGATTTCGTTGTCAAAAAAGTCGATCACAGATAGGAGGATAGATATGATAAAAAAACTAAATAAGTTATCTTTTCTATTGCTTCTGATTGTTTTACTGACAGGATGTACTTCGCAAAAACCTAAAAACAGATTAACAGTAGGAGCTTCATCAATTCCCCATGCTGAGATACTAAGGCATATTAAGCCAGCATTGAAAAAAGAAGGAATAGACTTAGAAATCAAAGTTTTTAATGACTATGTACTTCCGAATGCGGCACTTGACGCTGAAGAGTTGGATGCTAACTATTATCAACATATTCCTTATATGAATAAATCCAATAAGGATAATGGGTATGATCTAGTCAGTGCAGGCAAGATTCATTTGGAACCTTTAGGATTGTATAGTAAGAGAGTCAAAAAAATCAGTGATGTAAAAAACGGTGCTACGGTATTAGTTTCTAGTAGTCGAGCTGATTGGGGTCGAGTATTATCAATATTAGAACAAAATGGCATTTTGACTTTGAAACCTGGAACAAATATTGAAACAGCTGATTTTAAAGATATAAAAGATAATCCTAAGAACCTCAAATTCAAGTATAGTTTTGATCCTAAAATTCTACCGGAATTATATAAAAATGACGAAGGAGATTTAATAGCAATTAATTCAAACTTCGCAGTACAAGCAAAGATTGATCCTAAATCCGCAGTAGCTATTGAATCAACGGATTCTCCATACAGTAACGTTGTAGCAGTTAATAAAAGTGATAAGAATAAAAAAAATATTGAGTTGTTAGTTAGAGAACTTAAAAAAGATAGCACTCAAAAGTGGATTTTAAAGAAGTGGAAAGGTGCAGTTCTTCCCGTTAAATAAAAAAAGACGCAACTATATAGTTGCGTCTTTTTTTATCCCTGCTTTTTTTTCAATAAATAATTCTAGTGTATTGAAGTCTAATGGAGTGAATTGATGATTAAGTAAATAGAAGTCTTGATATATATCTTCAAGCTCTAATAAATTAACATTACTAATTACTAAATCGTATTTTTTGTTTTTATCCAATACTTCAGCATTTACGTAACCTAAAGAATTAACGCGGTTGATAATATGTTTTTCAATCAACATGCGATACATAAGATCACCTTTTATAGAAACACCTATCTTATAAGACTGATTACTGTGATTAGCAGAATATAAGCATATTAATACTAAGTTAACTAAGAATCTTTTGTTTTGTAAATCGTCTTTTTTGAATTGTGGGAAAGAATTAGGTAGGAAATTAACGACATATTCTCTAATTACATCGAATTTATTGAGACTAATGAATCTGTCGAACTTCAATTCTGTATACATATAAATTCCGCCACGATATATTTCATGGTTCCAGCAAATTGTATTCAACAAACTTCTAACATAATTCTGTAAAATGAAATTTCCGTCTTCAAGCAGATTGGTTTCGTGCAATTTATCAAGCATAGCATTAACGATCGTTTCAACAATAGAATCAGATTGTGATTGTATTTTAATCACATTATTAAAGACCGCTGAGTTAAGTGGGAAAATATTATTTCCCATTGCAAAAAGTATGAATAATTCTGATTCCCAATTAGAAAAGTTAACTTTGAAAAGATTTGATAAACTAGTGAAAAACGTATCAACAGAATCCTTTAATTCATAATTAGAAAACATAGCTAAGAAATGTTTTTTGTGAGTTTTATCGTAGTCATTTTCAAAGAAAGGATATTCATCTGTTAGTTTTTGCTCATCAATTTTTCCTTGGTGATATCGCTTGCGCATAATAGTTAAATAAACGATGAATTTTAATTCGGCTTCAGTGTCTAAATTAACTTCAAGTGTTTGTTTGAACAGATCAACTGCTGCTACTATTTGACTATCTTTTAACTCGTTTAACAAATAATCATAAGGAATTGTGTTCATGCAGAAATCTAAAAAAAAGTGGCGAATTTGTAATTCGGAACCTTGTAGTTCTTTTTTGTGAATTTTTAAATTAAATGTAGCAAGTATTTCCTTTAGATCATCAAGTTTTCGATACAATGTGGCGTGACTAATACCTAGTTCACTCTCTAATTTAATTGTTTGCAATTCGTTCTGATTAAATAGCTCATCTATAAGCTTATACTTGATGGAATGTGATAAGAGATGGAAGAATACACGAGAGGCATTACTATTTTCAGTCATTATAATTTTTAAACGGTTTTGTGTGTTTTCCATTACAAAAAAACCTGTTTCATTAGCTATAGAAGTTAATGAATCACACATTTTAGCAAGAGTTTTTGGGGAAACATTTAGATACGAAATACAGTCTTCTTTAGAAGTGCTGCGAGAATTATTATTTAGGTATACTAATAACTCGAAACATCTTTCATCCCAAGGGTCTAAAAATTTACTTCTGTACATATTACAATCCTTTAAATATATCGGGTATATATTATTAGCTTAACAAATAATTGATGAAAATTCTTTAATTTATAAGGGATTAAACAAATAAATATCATTTTTTGCCATTATAAAGGCTATTTTTGATAATAAATATGAAGATAATTTCGTTATACTTATCTCGTTAGCTAGATAATGCATGTGATGCACTAGTTATTAGATGAACTATTTTGGGGAAAATAGTTCAGGGGGAATTATTCTATCAAGCCAGGTAAAGTTCTGGGGAAGTTAAGTTAAAATGTAAACGTAGATAAAGAGCTTGAAGAATCAAAAAAACACTGACAAAGGTCAGTGTTTTTTATTTTGCAATTTTTTAAAATGCTGTTTCGATTGGCTTATCACCGTTTACGATAGTGTAGTCTTTTCTGATTGATTTATCATTATTTAATAAATGAATTAATGAAGCAGCCACATCACTACGAGAAATCTTGATATTATCTGAAGTATCATCTACTAATATTTTTCCAGTTGGTTCATCATTAGTTAGATATCCGGGATGTAAAATCGTATAGTCTAGCGTTGAACGGCGCAATTCTCGATCAGCGTAGAATTTAGCAATCATATAAGGACGAATTGGTGAAGCATCAACTGTCTCACGCTTATCTGCATAGATCGAACTTACCATAACATAACGTTTAACACCGGCAATTTGAGCGGCCTCCATAGTTTTGACAGCGCCATCTAGGTCGATTTCAAGAGTCATATCATCACCAGTTTTACCTCCAGAACCAGCAGAGAAGATAATACTATCTGCTCCTGAAAAAGCTTTTACTAAATCGTCAACGGAACCTGTTAAATCAATTAATTTTGCATTAATTCCATCAGTTTGAAGGGTGTCTACTTGTTCTTGCTTGCGGACTCCAGCTGTGAAAGACATGTTTTTTTCTTTCATTTGGGCAACCAATAATCGGCCAACTGCGCCGTTGGCGCCAACAATAAATGTATTTTTCATAATTATTCACCTCACAAGTAAAATACTACTTTCGAATAATTATTACTACTCAAAACGTCTAGAGTGATTTTTTCATATCATGATGTTCTATGCCGGCGTCCATATATTGATCACCAATAACTTGATAACCTAGTTTTAGATAAAAGCCTTGAGCCTGATCTTGAGCACCTAAAATCAAATAATCGTAATCTTCTTGCTTAGCAACTTGCTCAATATATTCTAATAATTCTTTTGCTAAACCGCGTTTTCGATATTCTTTATACGTTGCAACTCGTTGTACGTGCCAGCCATTATCATCAGTGGGAAAACAGCGAGCGGTAACGACAGGTTGATCATCGATATATCCAACAAAATAAGTTGATATATCTTCATATTCATCGATTTCCATGTTTTCCGGAACATCTTGTTCATCTACAAATACTTTGTAGCGGATATTTAAAGCGTCTTGATAAATAGGTGATTTTAAATCTGTTGAAAGTTTAATTTCCATAATTTTTTCTCCTATATATATTCTTATGTTTATTTTAACTATAAAAAAGAAAATAGAAACAAAAATGTTTTAAAGTTATACTGTATAAGTAAGGAGATGAGTATATGAAAATATTAGGAGTTTTAGCTGCTCATCAAGAAGCAGGTATTAATGCTCAATTGTTAGCAGAAGTAATGAAAAATGTTGACGATAGTTGCGAACAAGAGACTATTTATTTAGAAGATTATCACATAACCCCAAGAAAACGTGGTGAGGATAATCCAGTATTAGATGAATTGAGCGAGAAGTTAATGGAAGCTGATGTATGGGTATTTGCAGCCCCTACATACTGGCGTGAATTATCCGGAGTGTTAAAGAATTTCTTTGATTGCATGCGACCTAAGTTTGTATATTTCAAAGAAAACGGTGATACAATTCCAGGGCAATTTAAGAACAAACATTACTTAAGTTTAACGAGTTGTTATGTATCAACATTTGAGAACTTTGTAACTGGTGTTACCGATAATAGTCTTAAGACTATCGATCGGGTTATGTCAGCTGCGGGTGTTATTAAGACAGGTGAAATTGTCTTGCCAGGCACTTTTGGGATGAAAGAATTACCTGGAAGTAAGAAGAAACTATGTGCTAAATATGGTAAGAAAATTTCAACTAAGAAGCGAAAGGATGATTCAACTGTGAAGAGATATATTCAATTATTTTTTATGATTGCGGTTATGGCATTATTGACAATGGGAATCCAACAATTACTTGGTAATCTTATAACTATTAATAGTTTCTGGCTAAACTATGCTAGTTTTACAATTATTTTCTTTGTCTTATTATCTATGATTCTACACTTCTTTACATTTGTGAAACATCGAAGGAGATAGTATGATTTTTGGAAGTATTATAATTTTGATTGGCCTATCTTTTATTATTTGGACATTATTTACTCAAGAAGTTTTGAGCATGAAATGGATTGTCTATTTAACATTGGCATTCTTCATTATGACAATTGGAACTGCATTATTGAATGTTTTAGCAGGTTACAAAGTTGTTATGGTAGTTTTATCGATGTTGATGTTTTTTTTCATAGTCATGAAATTAAGAATTAATATTATCTATCAAGTGGCAATTAATGTACTTATGGTCTTTATTGCCGTGGCATTAATAGCATTAATAAACAATATATAAAAAAGCATATTCGAAAGAATATGCTTTTTTTAATTGACAAAAAATCGGACTGGTTATATAGTTAGTTACACAAGTAACTAACCTACAACTGGCCGGTTAAGATTAATTTACTTTGAAAGGATTAATATATTGTATTTTAAATTCGATGAAGAGAAACCACTATATCTACAAATAGCACAACAAATAGAGGATGCAATTTTGCAAGGTATTTATAAACCGGGAGATCAAATACCTTCTACAACTGAAGTCTCAAAAGATTACCGTATTAATCCAGCTACGGTTCTTAAAGGTATGAATATCTTAGTAAATAAAAATTTAATCGAAAAGAAGCGTGGATTGGGGATGTTTGTTACGCAAGATTCTCAGACTGAAATTCTTGAGAATCGTCAAACTAATTTCTATACAGATTATGTATTGGATACTGTTAAACGCGCTCAAGAATTGAATATTAATCTTAATGAACTACAAAATTTGATTAAGAAAGGCTATGAGAATGAGTAAAATCCAGATAATTGATATTAATAAGTCATATGGCAAAAAACATGTGTTGAAGAACATCAATTTAACTTTTGAAGAAAACAAGATTTATGGTTTATTAGGTCGTAATGGTGCTGGTAAATCAACATTAATGAATTTAATTAGTAACCGAGAATTCCCAACTAATGGAGAAATCACACTAAATGGGGAAGTTGTTACAGAAAATGAAAAAGCATTATCACAGATATATTTAAGTAGCGAAAAAAGTTTATTTAATCATGATGCTAAGATAAAACGAATTTTTAAAACTGCAGAATCCTACTATGGTTCATTTAATTGGAAATTAGCCATTGAAATGATAGAGAAGTTTGATGTTGATATCAATTCGAAATTTGGTAAATTGTCTACAGGCTATAGCTCGATAACAAAATTAATTATAGCTCTTTGTATACCGGCAAAATTCATATTCTTAGACGAACCAATTTTAGGATTAGATGCCAATCATCGTGATTTGTTCTATGAATTTTTAATTGAAACATATCAAGAACAGCCTCGAACTTTTGTGGTAGCGACGCACATTATTGAAGAAATGGAAAAATTATTTGAACATATCATCATCATTAAAGATGGAATGGTGATTGATGACGTTGATTTAGATGAATTATTAAATTCATGTGCAATTATTGAAGGTAGTGGATCTATTATTGATAATTTCACTAAAGATTTAGATGTTTATTATGAGAGCAAAGTTATTGGAATGAAACGCATTTATGCAAAGAATTTTCCATCAATTTCAGATGCCCCTGATGGAATAAATATTCGTCGGATGAATTTACAAGAATATTTTGTAGGGAGGACTAACTAATGATGAAACTACTACCTAACATCAAGGAACGTTTGAGAAGAACTTATTTTAGTATGGGGAATTTTTATGCAATTTTTTTAACTTTTACTGTACTAATACCAGTGTTTACTAATTTTATAACTAGTAATAATTCTGTTTCTACAAGTGTAGATCCATCAATTCCTTCATTTTTTTATGGAATAGCTATTGGGATTGTTTTAGTAACTTCAGGGTTTAATTCGTCTATTCAATTTGGAACTAGTCGTAAAACGATTTTTGTGGCTTATATAATTACTACAGTCATTATTTCGATATCTATGATAGTTATTAACTTGTTTCTATCTATTGGGATTCGCCAAATTAGCTGGATTAAGAATATTGAAGTCACAAGTGCAGCGTTTCATTTATCTCAATATTCATTAGGGGTATTAGTGTTTGACTTTGTTCTAATAATGATTGGTTTCTCATTTGGAATATTGATTGGCTTAATTATTAAAAGAGTAAAAAAAGAATATTTATTAATAATTGGAACTATATTAATGTTTACACCGGCATTAGTATCTTATATTGTTGAGAGATTAAGTCATGATGTCCAGCAACAATTGTTAACTTTCATTAGTGTAATTACAGGAGCAGAGAATAGAAATATCTGGGCATTAATTACAATGATACTAGTGATAACTATAATGTTACATTTAGGTTCTTGGCTAATTATCAGGCGACAACCAGTTAAATAAAAAAGACCTCGAAAGAGGTCTTTTTTTATTTTCCATTAATTGGTAATTCAATTTTGAAGATAACACCAGTTGGTTGGTTATCGGAGACTGTAATTTTCCCTTTGTGGTTGGTTACAATCTCTTTAGCGATGGCTAATCCTAGTCCATTACCACCGGTTTGACGTGAACGGTCTTTATGAATTCGATAGAATCGATCAAAAATCGATTTCTTATCAGCATCATCAATTGATGGACCATCATTTGTAACTGTTAAATAATATTTGTTGTTTAACTGATAATCTTGAATCTGGATTTTTGTTCCTTTATCGGTATATTTTAGCGAGTTGTCTAACAGAATTACTATTAACTGAGTTAATTTCTTAGCATCAGCCATAACAGGAGTAGTTACTGTTAAGTTTGATACTAATTTTTTACCTTGAGATTCAGCAACTTCACTGAATGTTTCAATAGTAGGATTTAATCGATCTTTTGGAATAACTTTTTCAAAATTCATTAGATTATTATTTGTATCACTTCGAGCCAATGTTAGAAGTTCGTCAGTTAACGAAGTGAGTCGATTAATCTCAGTTAGGGACACCGAAATTGATTCAGCTTGATCTAATATTGTGTCATTAGGCTTAGTTAAGAGTATCTCTAATTTACTTTGAATAATTGATAATGGAGTTCGCAATTCATGAGCAGCATCATTAACAAAGTCGGTTTGTTGTTTCCAAGATTTTAATACCGGCTTCATATTTTGACGAGTCAATACATATGCTAGAACTAAAGATAATAACCAAAAAGCTACAAAAGAAGTAATTAATACTTTAGTAAAGTTTTGAAGAGCATCTTTTTCGGTATCCATATTTTGGAAGATGTATACATAATTACCGGCATATCGAGGGTTAGGAGTTTTGCCATTAAACTTGATTAAGTGAGAACGGAAAGTCATGTTATTGATAGTAACGGTTCTTGTGATTCCAACATTTTTCTTCTTTAGTTTAATATTTTTAAAATTATCATAACGATCACCTAAGGTGTCTTCGTTAAGAATTTTCCCGTCTTTGTCGTAAATCAATATATCGGTTTTAAATGGAGCATTAGGGAATTTATTGCCAGTTGTCTCTGAAGGTTTAAGGTCTTTTAATGCTTGGAAATCTTGGCCAGGAATATTCATTTGAATTTGTAATTGGATAGAATTGTCAGTTTTTGCTTGTCTTTTTATCGATTGTACTTGCTTATCGATAGAGTCATCAACTCCAGACAAAGTGATATTTCTAAACAAAGTAAAGATAATCAATCCCAAAGTTAAAAACAGGATAGCAAAACCAATGATTGTTTGAATGTAGACCTTTGTTTGCTGCTTTTTAATAGTTTTAGTAGTTTTCATTTCTCTCCTTGAAAGATATAACCAACATTTCTAATAGTCTTAATTAAGTCTTTATCAATATACTTATGAAGTTTCTTACGGAGATTACTCATATATACTTCAATAACTGTAATAGAAGTATCAGAGTCAAAATCCCAAATACGTTCGAAAATTTGTTCTTTAGTCAGAATTGTATTGTTATTTTGAATGAGGTAAACCAATAAGTCAAATTCTTTACCATTCAAGTCAACAACTTGTTCATCAATAGTAACTTCGCGACTGGAAATATTAATAGAAATATTTTCAAAAGTTAACATTGAGTCATCATTTAATGAACCACCACGTTTGAGAAGAGCTTTGATTCGCATGACTAACTCTTCGCCATGAAACGGTTTAGTTAAATAATCATCTGCGCCCAATTCAAATCCGTGAACCTTATCATTTAATTGATCTTTTGCGGTTAACATCAAAATAGGAATAGAAATCTTATCTTCACGAAGTTTCTTTAAGACATCATAACCACTTTGACCTGGCAACATAATATCTAAAATAATTAAATCGTAAATATTTCTTTGTGCTTCTAATAATCCCAAAGTTCCATCAAAAGCTTGTTCAGTCTCAGCAAAAGGGCTGACAAATGAAACTAAGTTGTCTGAAATGTCTTCATTATCTTCTATTATTAGTATTTTTATTTGTTTTTTCATTTTTTTATCCTGCTTAAGTTTAATTTAAGGTACGAAAATTACTATGTGTTTATTATACGAAACGAGGTAGTAATTATGAAGAAGAGGAAAAAACGTATTATAGCAATAATTATTTCGGTATTAGCTTTTTTTGTTATCGCCGTATCAGCCGTGTGGGTCAACGCAAAGACTGTAGGCGTATATACTGATAAAGAAATAATCGAGAATATTGATAGTAATTTAATAACAACTAGACAAAAAAGTCAAAGTAATCTTGTTAATGAATATAAAAAACTGGAGTTAAGTGATGACTACACATGGGAGAACATGTATATAAAGGTCAATCCATTCAAGACTTCTCCATTATCTGCGTTAGCTATATTCAAAACAGATACTGCTACTAAAATAAAAGTTGAAGTAGTCGGTAAGACGGACAAAACATCTATTGTTAATGAAACAGATGAATATAAGACTCAACACAGTATATCAATCTTAGGACTTTATGCTGACTACGCTAATAAAGTTAAGATTACTGCCACAGATAAAGATGGTAATGAAACAACTAAGACCATCGAAGTTCAAACACAAGCCTTACCTGAGAAATTAAGTAAGTTGAAGATGACTGTTACTAAAAACGATAAGACAAAAATGGATATAGGTGATAGTAACTTGACGATGATTATTCGTTCATCTAAACAACCTTTTGGTATAGATGCTGATGGTGAGATACGTTGGTACTCAACTGATTATGCCCAACATATTTTCAAACAATTGAGTAATGGACACATATTACTTATGAATAAAGAAAATAATAGTGAAAAAGTATATAACAATTTGAATGAGACTGATTACATGGGTCGAATTTATAAAGAATACAACTTCAATGGGGATACAAGTACTAATGAAACATCCTCAAGTGATGACGAAACAACTATTGTTCATCATGATGTTATTGAATTACCTAATAAGAACTTGTTGTTGACTGTGTCAGATGGCTCTAAATATATTGAAGATACAATGGTTGAAGTTTCCTATAAGACAGGAAAGATTGTTAAAGTTATTGATTTGAAAAAAATCTTACCAACTGAAATGTATAAAGATTATGACTCAACGACTAGATCTGATGGCAAAATCGATTGGTTCCATCAAAACTCAATTGAATATGACACTTCTGATGATTCAATAATTATATCTAGTCGTCATCAAGACATGATTATGAAGATTGATTATAAGACTAATGGAATTAAGTGGATATATTCAGGTAAAACAGATTGGCCTTCTAATTATCCAAAATATTTATTAGTTCCTAAGAGTGGTACAACAATAACCGGTGGACAACATGCTGCAATAATTGTCCCAGGTACAAATACAGATAGTGATAAAGATAATGTGAATATTATGCTTTATAACAATAACTACTCAGTAACTAATGGTGATGATTCAACATCAGGCAAGTATTCGGAAGGTGTCGAATATAAAATTAATGAAGCTGATCACACGATTGAAGAAGTGACTAGCTATGGTAAAGATCTAGGATCTGAAGACTTTACTGATCGTATTGGTAGTTACAGATATTTAAGTAGTACAAATAGATTAATAAACTTTGGTTACTTAAATTCACAAGATGGTCATGCATCAGATATTGTAGAGACCTACAACAATGAAGCAGTATTCAAAGTGAGAATTAGTAATTTTGGTGATAAAGAATGGGCATATCGTGCAGAACGATACAGCTTATACACCACTGATGCAGAATATGAATTGTAGGAGAATATGACTATGAATTTTTTAAAAAGAGCATGGCAGAATATTACCTTTAAAAAAGGACGAAGCCTACTGTTAATAATTGTTATGACAGTTATTATGGTTTTCATAATGGCGGGATTATTGATTAGAAACGGTGCGGTAGCTACCGTTGAGAATACAAAAAATGAAGCTGGAGCAAGCGTTACACTTGCTGCTGATCGACAAAAAGCTTTTTCTAAGATGAGAAAGCAAGCTAGTTCTTCTGGCGAAAGACCTAGTTTGAATATGGAGTCAGTATCGTTAAAAACAGTTAAAAAGATTGCTAAATTATCACAGGTAAAAAGCTACAATGTAAGTGTTTCTACCAGTGTAGATGCTGATTCTTTTGACTCTATCTCTACTTCATCAGGATCAAGCGTAATGATGGGTGGTGGTGGACCACAAGGAGAATCGGATGATGATTCTACAACCGGTGATATTACAGTTAACGGTGTTAATGATATGTCCACAATCACAGAGTTTAAGAATAATAAGAGCACAATTAAGAGTGGTCGCGCCTTAAACAGTGATGATGTTGGGACTAAAAATGTAGTTATCGAAAATGAATTAGCTAAAGAAAACGACTTAGAAGTCGGAGATACTATAACTGTTAAAGACACTACATCAGATACAAATTCGTATGAGTTGACTATAGTAGGTATCTATAAAGCTAGTTCAACAAGTACTAGCCAAATGATGGGACCAGGACAAAGTGATCCATCTAATACTATCTATACAGCTTACGATTTAGCTAATACATTTAAAGGACAATCAGGCAAAGTTGATAGTGCTACTTATAGTTTGAATAGTCCAACACAAAAATCAGCGTTTATTAAAACAGCTAAGAAAGATATTAATACAAACAAATTCAGTTTGGTTGCTGATGATAGTACTTATCAACAACTTAAAAAATCAATGAAACAAATGGAAAGCTTTGCTAATAAGATTGTCTGGTTAGTAGCAATTGCTGGAACAATTATCTTAGCGTTAATCATTATTTTAATGGTTCGTGAAAGACGCTATGAAATGGGTGTATTGCTTTCATTAGGTGAGAGTCGCATTAAGATAGTTGGTCAATTATTAGTTGAAATGTTAATGTTGTTGATCGTAAGTTTAACCTTAGCGGGAGCAACTGGTAAATTTGCTGGACAAGCGTTAAGTAAACAAATGATGTCACAAATTACATCTACTACAACTAGCTCGACAGACCAACCAGGAAGAATGGGTGGAGCTCCAACAACTGGGCCATCATCTAATTCTGGTGAGAAACCTAGTGGACAACCTAACGGTCAACCAGGACAAACTGCTAATAATGGTACTAATAAACAAAATCAACCAGAGATGAAATTGCAAATTAGTGCAGTAACATTATTACAATTAGGCGCCTTTGGATTCACTATTATAGCTTTCGCTGTATTATTAGCATCAATGAATATCTTGAGATTAGAACCACGAAAAATATTAATCGGTTAATAAGGAGGTAGTGTTTATGCTATCAACAAAAGATGTGAGTTATTGGTATGACAATCAAGAAGGTGCATTATATAAAGACGTTAATCTAGATTTTGAATCAGGAAAACTTTACGGAATAATTGGAAGTTCTGGTTCAGGTAAAACGACACTGTTGACAATGCTTGCCGGTCTAGATAGGCCAAGTAAAGGAGAAATATTATATAACGATACTTCTCTTAAGCAAATTAGTCTTTCTAAATATCGTAATCAATATGTATCAATAGTTTTTCAATCATATAATCTATTACCTTATATGTCAGCCGTAGATAATGTAGTAACTGCTATGAAAATCACTCATTCAGAAAGTGAAAACATGAGAGATAAGGCGATGAGAACTCTAGCAAAGGTAGGGATTGACGAAACTCTAGCAGTAAAGAATGTCTTGAAACTCTCAGGTGGACAACAACAACGGGTAGCAATTGTAAGAGCGATGTGTTGCGATGCACCAATTGTAGTTGCTGATGAACCTACAGGAAATTTAGATGAAACTAATACCCAAGAAATAATCACACTATTTCAAGAACTTGCACATGAACAAGACAAATGTGTGATACTTGTTACTCATGAAAAAGAAGTATCCAAAAGATGTGATATTCAATATGAACTTAGCAAAAAGAAATTCACACAAGTTTAAATAAAAAAGATTCAATGTCTTTAGACATTGAATCTTTTTTTATTTGTTATACATTTCGTTTAAGTGATCTAACACCATATTGTAATTAGGTTCATTTGATTGGTTCTCAAGAATTTCACGATAAGTAATAATTCCTTTAGTATTAACCACCCATACTGAACGTAAGTCTATTCCTAAAGCGGGAACATAAAGACCTGTTTTGTTTCCAAAATCATGATTAATATCAGATAGCATTTCCATATTTTTAACATTTTCAGCAGCACACCAATTAGCTTGTTGATCAGAAGTGTTAGTTGAAATAGTGATGAAGTTTACTTCTGTATGACCATCTACTTCTTGATTAAAATGACGAGTCTGAAGGCTACATACTCGAGTATCAATATTTGGAACAACACTGAGTAGGAGAGGTTTATCAGAGATTAGTTCTTTAAGTGTAACTGTTTGTCCATCCTTATTCAGAACAGAAAAATCAGGGAACAATTCTCCTATCTCAGGACGATTTCCTGGTGCTTCTACTGGTTCATTATGAAATAAATAACTCATATTTTCACAACCCTTCATTGTTTACTATTTATAATACTTATAAGTAGATAATTTAGCTAATAAAAAGCACTAATATACCAAATCTCGCTTTTTGTATTTTTGAAGACTTAGTATTATTAAGATAACAGTACTAATTACAAAAGTAATGATATAGGTGGTTTCTAATGGGGATGTCCAATTCTTATTTATGAGGCCAAATAGCGAGATATCAATTGCCCAATTAGGCATATTGAATAGTTTTCCAAAATAAATAACAAAGAATCCGTAGTAAAGAACTATCCAAATGAGATTGGTTAGTTTAGGAACGAAAGTGACGAGGATTATTCCTAATGAAATGACGAATATTATAATCGATAAGAATGAACTCGAAGCATTGACGAAGTGATTCAAAGAAATTGGATTATTGAGAGATTGATATTGTGCAATATATAAACCTAAGGTGCCAGATATAAAAGTTAATACGGTATCTAATAACCCAATTCCGGTATAAGTAATGAAAATTTTAGTACGGGATACGCGTTTACTATGAACTATTTCTAAATATCCTTTTGTTTCATCATTCTTAATTTTGTATATATGAATTAATCCGGGAATTAAAGAAATAATGGCAAAAATCCCTAGAATCATAAAAGAAAAATTAGTAATCATCATATTTTTTTGCGCCGCAATTATTTGTGTTAAATAAGGATTATCAGCGACTATCTTGTTAATATCTTTGAAGATGGAACCGTAAGTTAACCCCGCTATAAAAATCACAATTATCCAAATACTCATAGAAGTTGTTTGATTTTTGAAGTTGAGAGAAGAAAATCCAGCCAGTAATTTAGATGCATGATCTTTACCTTTTGAACTAGGCAATAGTCCAGAATTAATATCTCTATGTAATTGTAAGAATAAGCTTAAGGAAATTAAAATAATTGTAGAGACAATCATTAATATAATAGGAAGATAGTAGTTTTTATCAGTTAATGAAAGGTTAGATAACCATCCTAAAGGAGAATACCATAACAGTTTATTATCTTTTGCCTGTGTTCCTAAAATCACCACTATATAAGATAGTAGAAATAAAACATAAGACATGATATTAACGCCACTTGAAGAATTAGCAAGTTGGGCAAAGAAGATTGTAATTGTACCGAATAATAGTGCGATTAAGCTTGTACTAATAGAGAAGAGAAAAGCTGATTCTGTGCTTAAACCATCGATATTTAATAGATTTAGTCCAATAAAATTAGTAATAAAAATGGCAGAAAAAAGTATAAAAAGTTCTAAAAAACTAGCCATAGGTAAGGCAAGTCTACCGATACTTTTAGATAATAACAATTCGCTAAGATTAGATTCTTCTTGATTGCGCGTATTTTTAATAGCTATGATAATGGCAAAGATGATACCTAAAATAGCGGTCCAATGGAGCATGACAGAGCTGAAAAAACTACCAATAGAATTATCTCCGTGATAAACACCAATAATAGCCTTCATAGCAGGTTGTTTTAAAGTTTCAATCATGGCAATTCTTGAAGATTCACTATCATAAATAGTTGGGAAAATCGTGGCTACACCAAGCACTAAAAAAACAATAGAAAGAAATGTTCCTATTAATAGTAGCCAATCTTTAAGAAGATAAGTTTTAGTTAAATAACCTGTTTTTTTAAATATACTCAACATTATTTATCACCACTAACTTTGTAGTATTGTAAAAATATTTGTTCCAAAGTTGGTTTAGTAGTTTTAAGTTTGATTATCTCTAAGGTGGTTAAGTAACTAATTACAGAATTAAGGTTTTTAGCATCAATTTGAAAACTAACATGATTTTTTTCGATTACTAAATTATTTACTCCAGACAAGTTCTTAAGATCAATGGGTTCATCTTTTGTTGTAGCTTCAACAAGAGTTGAAGTGAGATATTGCATATCTTCTAATGTTCCTGTTTCAACAATTTGTCCGTCTTTGATAATCGCAATACGATCAGCAACTTTTTCTACTTCGCTTAAAATATGACTAGATAACAGAATACTTTTGCCTTGTTGTTTTAGTTTTAATAAATGATTTTGAAAGACTTCTTCATTTAAAGGATCGAGACCAGAAGTAGGCTCGTCAAAAATATAAATTTCAGCTTCAGTTGAAAAAGCTGCAATAAGTGCGACTTTTTGTCTATTACCTTTTGAATATGTTTTATTTTTTTTAGTGATATCTAATCCGAAGTCCTTAATTAATTTGTCAGTTTTATTTGTATGTTGTTGATTGTTCATTTTTAATAGAAGGTCAATAGTTTGTCCTCCAGTAAGATTCGGCCAAAGGTAGACATCACCGGGGACATAAGATAATTTCTCGTGAATTTTTGATGCGTGTTTAAACGCGTCCATTCCAAAAATCTCCACACTACCCATACTTGGACGAAGAATTCCTAAAATAGATCTAATAGTCGTAGATTTACCTGCACCATTGGGTCCAATGTAGCCAAGAACTTCGCCACTATGAAGTTCTAAGTTTATATCGTCTAGTGCCGTAACATCTTTGAATTTTTTAGTTAAGTGATTAATTTTTAATTGTACAGTCATAATTGACCCTCCAGAATTTAAGGTGATAATAATATTGGCATGTAAGAAAGTCAATATAAGAATGAACTTTGGGATTTATTGCTTAATTCAAATTTTAAAGCTAACATGAACTAGGTAATTAGTCGTAATGGAGTAATGAAAGATGATTAAAGTGAAATTAGAGCCATTAACTGAAGATGATTTTCAAGATTTCTCAGAATTGTTGAAGGATTCAGAAATAGAACAAGCAGGCATTGGAGAATTATCAAACCAACAAGCACGCGATTTTTTTGAACAATTAATTAATGATTCTTTACATAAAAAACTTACTGATAATAAGGGAACATTTTTAGGAATTATTTTAATTAACAGTAGAGGTCTAGATGAGTCTTTAATTAATACTAAAGAATTAGGAATCGCAATAGTTCAAAAGTATAGAAATCAAGGAATTGGAACTATGGCAATTAAACTAGTATCTGATTACGCTAAAACAGTTGGGATTACAGAGCTTTGGGCGGCTACTAATGAGTCTAATATTGCTTCACAAAAAATATTTACAAATAATGGTTTTGAATATAAATATGATGTTGATATGAGTATGTTGAATTTACCCATACAAAAATATTATTTAAAACCGATCAATCGTTGAAATTAATCAGTGAATAACATACAATGATTTTAACAAATAGAGGTGCATTGATTATTAGTAAATGAAAGTAGTTGTCATGGCAACGTTGATTTTTATTGAAAGGATGATTTGCCGAAATGGGAATTTTCTATGAAAAATGACTGTTGGGATATTACTTAATAGGTAATGTACTGTCGCAGAAATGCGGGGCGCTATTATAACTGAATGAGTGTAAACTTTAACTCTTTGTTATATGCGTAATGCTATAGCAAAGAGTTTTTTGGTTATTTTAACTATTTGTAATACTTTATAAGTAGGTAACGAAAATGAGTGAGGGTACAGAAGTTAAAAGGTCTCTAAAGACAAGACATTTATCAATGATTGCCTTGGGTGGAAGTATTGGGACTGGATTGTTTGTTGCCAGTGGATCGGCTGTTTCTACTGCAGGACCTGGTGGAGCAATGGTTGCATATACTGCAATCGGAATTATGGTTTATTTTTTAATGACCAGTCTTGGTGAAATGGCTACATATATGCCAGTGTCAGGATCTTTTTCAACTTATGCGAATAAGTTCATTGATCCTGCTGTTGGTTTTGCTTTGGGTTGGAACTATTGGTTTAATTGGGCGATTACTTTGGCAGTTGATCTTTCAACTGCTGCGCTTGTCATACAATTCTGGGTACCAACACTTCCTGGATGGTTAATTAGTTTGTTTTTCTTAGTCGTTATTTTTTTAATAAATATTATTTCTGTTAAAACTTTTGCGGAATCTGAATATTGGATGTCTATGATCAAAGTCATCACTGTTCTTGCTTTCTTAGTATTAGGCGGATTGATGATATTCTTTGGTTTTAACGGTAAGCCAAGTGTTGGTTTAAGTAATTTCCATTATAAAGATGCACCATTTGTTGGTGGGATTCCTGCAATGTTAAGTGTGTTTGTTGTTGCTGGATTCTCATTTCAGGGTACGGAATTAATCGGAATTACTGCTGGTGAATCTGAAACTCCTGAAAAAAGTATTCCTAAGGCTATCAAACAAGTATTTTGGAGAATTCTTCTATTCTACGTAGTAGCAATGTTTGTAATTGGGGCGTTGATTCCTTATACATCACCTAAGTTATTAGGCTCAGGTGTTCATGATATTGCGATTAGTCCATTTACCTTAGTTTTTGAAAAAGTTGGGCTAACTGGGGCTGCCGATGTTATTAATGCGGTTATTTTAATTGCAGTATTATCAGCGGCTAATTCTGGGATGTACGCTGCTACTAGAATGCTATGGTCAATGGGAGAAACTAACTTTGCTCCCAAGATTTTTGCCAAAACAAGTAAACGTGGAATTCCTATTTTTGCATTGATGGCTACCGGATTATTTGGATTCTTAATTCTTTTAGAAAGTATTTTTGGAAAGAATGTTTACCAATTATTAGTGGCGGCTAGTGGATTGACGGGCTTCATCGCGTGGCTTGGAATTGCTTGGTCTCATTATAGATTCAGAAAAGCCTTTATTATTCAAAAAAAGGATTTAAATGTTTTAAAATATAAAGCACCACTTTATCCGTTTGGACCAATTTTAGCGATTGTCTTAGGAATAGTAGTTATTTTTGGCCAAGATATTAACTCTTTAGTTAATTTTAATTGGTTTAATTTGACAATAAGTTATATGAGTATTCCATTGTTTATCGGCTTTTATAGTTACTACAAAATCAAATATAAGACAAAGTTTGTTAAATTAGACGATATTGAGTTGTAAATTGATGTTTAAAAAAGTAAAATATATTAATAAATAATTGATAAGTCCTAGGAGGAATCTATTGGAAAAGTCAAATGATTTATTTTTAACTTCTTCAGACGCAGAAAAACTCAATTTATTCGTTAAAATTACACAAATTAAGGTCCGAGAAATGGCTGATTCAGATAGATTAGCTACTTATCATGCTCTTGATTTTGATATTGATGAAATAAACTTGCGACAAGTTGCCTCTGTGCTTAAACGCAGTTATGGTAGTATTTATAATACATACTTAGGTATTCTTTCTGATATGGAAGAGATTTTAGATAAGAAGAATCCTACTACTTCAGAGATATTTAATGTTGATCCAGACCGTTATCATTTCTACTTAGTTAAGAATTCTCATCCGTACAAATTCATTATGGACTGCATTATTAATGATGAATGTCAGTCTTTTGAGAAGTTTTATGAACGTGAGAACAGTAGTAAAGCGACAGTTCTTCGTCATCTTAAACCGATACGTACTATTATGAAGAAGTTTAATCTTCGCTTAACTTATGAGCCAATTAAAATAATTGGTGATGAAAAAATGATTCGTCTTGGTTTAACAGGGCTAATATGGAATGCGACTCGTGGCTATGAATGGCCTTTTGCTAAAATTCCGAGAGAAGAATGTTTAAACTTTGTTGAATTTGCCTTGAATGAATTCAATATTCCATTGCCTGATAAGACAACTTTAGAATTTTATGCTACTTTTGTGGCAGTAAATACTAACAATATGTATCAAGGTAATATTATTACTAATCAAGATTTATCAATAATGTTGTTACGCTATCCTTATCCGAATGTCGTTAAGTATTATCGTGAAGCACATAAAACTGCTATGAATGTTGAAATGACATCTGAACAAGAGTTGTTAGAGTCAGCACATTATTACTTGTACATTACTTGTATGCCAACGTTTATGCCACAAGGTGATGCGGCTATTCAAGAAATCACTAACTTATTTGAACAATCGAATCCAGAAGTAACTAAGTTCGTTGATGAAGTTATTAGTGCATTCCCATTAGATTTACAAAAATCTATGAGATATAGCGACAATGCAATGCAACAGTTTAAAAATAATTTTACAGCTGCAACAGTTGCTAGTATTGCCTTCAAAGGTAATTACATGGGATTGTCGGAGTTTTATCTAAATTATCAATTATCAATGGAACAACTAGATTATCCTGAATTACGTCATATGACGCTCGATACTGTTCAACATGTTGTTTCTAGAGATGAATATCAAAGTTTTGTAAACGATGCAGTCAATATTGCTGATGGTTTGTATAGTTTGATTAGTCGTCGAGTAATCTTGAATCGTGAAGAAAACCGCGTACAGGTTTTTATAGGTATGGAACGATTCTTCTTGATTCATAGTGACTTGATGCAAATGATTGAGTCAATTCCGTTTGTTGATATTAATGAAAATATCGAAGAAGCAGATCTTGTAATAGCTGAAAGCGAAAAATTAATTCCTGAAGGAATTAATAAGAATGCATACAAATTCCAGTGGATTAATGATGGAATTGATGGACAATATGGCGAATTATATAGTTTAATACATGAAATTTGGACTAATCAAAAAACTTTAGTTGATAAGTTGAAATAAATATAAAAATTGATTATTATATAAATTAACAAGGATGCCCATAGGTAATTGCAGAGAGCTGACGGTTGGTGTGAGTCAGTAAATACCGTATTCCAGCATTCTAAATTTGGTTAATCACCAACGATGAGATATCGATATCATCTATTTTGAGAGCAGATATTATTTATGATGTCTGAATCTGGGTGGTACCGCGTGCAAACGTCCCTGTTATTTAATAACAGAGGCGTTTTTTATTTTGATAAACTAAAGGAGAAAATTATGTTAGATATTAAACAAATTAGAAAAGACCCTGATTGGGCTAAAGATAAATTATCATCACGAGGAGTAAAAGCAGAAGAAATTGATGAAGTTGTCAGTTTAGATGTTAAGCGTCGTGAAATTTTGGTGGAAACAGAAAACCTAAAGGCAAAACGAAATGATGTTTCACAAGAAATCGCAGTAGCTAAGAGAAACAAAGAAGATGCAACTGAACAAATAAAAGCTATGCAAGAAGTATCATCGCAAATTAAAGAACTAGATAATCAATTAAACAAAATTGATGAGAAAATGAACTATATCTTAGTTCGTTTACCTAATTTCCCTGATGACTCAGTTCCCGTAGGACCTGATGAAAGCTTTAATGAAGAAGTGAAAAAATGGGGAGAAGTTCGTAAGTTTGATTTCAAACCAAAGGCACATTTTGAAATAGGTGAAGATTTAGGGATTTTAGACTTTGAAAGAGCGGCTAAAGTTTCTGGTAGCCGATTTGTTTATTATGTTGGATTAGGAGCACGTTTAGAACGAGCTGTATATAACTTCATGTTGGATCAACATGCTCAAGAAGGTTATCAAGAAATGATTACACCATACATGGTCAATGGTGAATCAATGTTTGGTACTTCGCAATTTCCTAAGTTTACCGAAGATGTATATACAGTTATTAATGAAGAAGATCCACTAACATTAATTCCTACAGCTGAAGTACCTTTAACAAACTTCTATCGTGGTGAAATTTTAGAAGAAGCAGATCTTCCCCAAAAATTCACAGCACTTAGTCCAAGTTTCCGTTCAGAAGCAGGAAGTGCAGGCCGTGATACGCGTGGATTAATTAGAATGCACCAATTTAACAAAGTTGAAATGGTGAAATTCACAACTCCAGAAACATCATTTGATGAATTAGAAGCTATGACAAGAAATGCTGAAAGCATTCTTGAGAAATTAAACTTGCCATATCATAGAATTGTTTTGGCAAGTGGAGATGCTAGTTTCTCAGCAGCTAAGACTTATGACTTAGAGGTATGGTTACCAGCTCAAGATATGTATCGTGAAATATCAAGTTGTTCAGATTGTATCGATTTCCAAGCTCGTCGAGCTCAAATCCGTTACCGCAATGCCGATGGTAAGGTTAACCTACTACATACACTTAATGGATCGGGATTAGCCGTGGGAAGAACCGTAGCTGCAATCTTAGAAAATTATCAAAACGAAGATGGTTCAGTTACTATTCCAGAAGCCTTAGTACCATATATGGGTGGAGTAACAAAAATAACAAAATAGCTTAGAAATAACTTGACTAGATTTTTTAAACAAGATATTATTTATTAGTCGTCAAGTTATATTCCGGTTTAGCTCAGTTGGTAGAGCACCTGACTGTTAATCAGGTTGTCGTCAGTTCGAGTCTGACAACCGGAGTAAAAAAGCCAGCTTTAAGCTGGCTTTTTTAATACTTTGAATTGGGATGTGTAATGTCATGAACAAAAAAAAGAAACTGATCGTTTGGGTAAGTTCAATTGTTCTTATAATCGTTGCCATTTTGACAGCGGCAAGTTTGTATTTTTATCAACTTGCATTTGTACCTGGGGATAAGTCGTTTTTAGAAACTGAGAAAGTTACTAAAGCAGACACTGAAGCAAAAAAATGGCTTAAAGAGAATAAAGTTGTTTGGAATCAAACATCAGCAACCGATAATCTTAAATTAGTTGCTTCTTATGTTCCAGCTAAAGAAAAAACAAAGAAGACAATTGTAGTAGCTCATGGATATATGGGCAAAAAAGAAGATCTAGCTCGCCAAATTAAGATGTTTCATGATTTGGGCTACAATGTTTTAGCTCCGGATGATAGAGCTCACGGAGAGAGTGAAGGTAATATCATTGGTTACGGTTGGCTTGATAAAGATGATTATGTGAAGTGGATTAAGAAGGTCATCAAACAAGATGGCCAAGACTCGCAAATCGCTCTCTATGGAGTTAGTATGGGTGGCTCAACCGTGATGATGGCTAGCGGTATGAATTTACCGTCACAAGTCAAAGCTATTGTTGAAGACTGTGGATATACTTCATTAAAAGATGAATTATCTTATGAAGCTGGCAACTTATATCATATTCCGCCGTTTCCACTAGTAAAAACACTAAGCTGGGTAACACAAATTAAGGCTGGATATGATCCATATGAAGCAAGTAGTGTAGAGCAATTGAAACGTAATCATTTACCAATGTTCTTTATACATGGTGGAAATGATAAGTTTGTTCCTACTGAGATGGTTTATCGAAACTACAAAGCAACACAAGGCCCTAAGCAAATATGGGTTACAAAAGGCGTAAGTCATGCGAAATCATTTGCAAAAAATCCTAAGTTATATGAAAATAAAGTAAGTAAATTTTTAGATAAATACTTCAAATAGAAGTATTTACTTCTGCCGGTTTAGCTCAGTTGGTAGAGCATCGGTATCGTAAACCGAGGGTCACAGGTTCGACTCCTGCAACCGGCATAATAAAAAGACGACGTGAGATAAATCTCAAGTCGTCTTTTTATTATATGAACAAATATGTTCTATATGGTAATATTTGTTTGAGGTAAGAATAAATGAAATTATTTTTGGATGATTTACGAAATGTTCCAGAAGGTTGGGAATTAGTAAATACAGTTCCTGAACTAGAGGAAGTATTTTTAAAGCATAAAGATCAAGTTACTCATATTTCCTTGGATAATAGTTTGGGTTGGAATACGCCACAAGGGAAAACCTTTGTAGATGATTTTATTGAGCATCAGTGGGATGTTGAAAATATCTGGTTACATTCTTCTGATTTTATGGCAGTTGATTACATGAAAGAACAGTTAGATATTGCTAGGCGCGGTGGTGTTATTTCTGAAAATATCAAAGTACAAATTAAGAATTATCCAGAAGATTACAAATAAAAAAAGATGCCTGACTAGGCATCTTTTTTTATTTCTGTCGTATATTTACTTAGTAATTTACTATATTCATTGCGCAACTGTTGAATCTGTTCATCAGTTAATTTGGTATTCCAACTTAAAGGAATTCCTAATGATTTTTGTTTGGCACGCCATTCTTTTTCGAAGCTATGCCACTGCTTTTTAGTCATCTTAGATGTGAGGATTCTATTATCGGACTTGATAAACCTTGGGGCTCTTTCCATTGGTGGTAAATTATATTTTTTTAACAATGTATCAGAAGCTTCTTGTAATTTTTTTAATTCTTCGGGAGATAACTTATTACGCTCATGTTGTAAATTCAAATTACGTTGAGTTTCACGCCATTTTTTACGGAAATCACGCCATTGAGACATGTTAAGTTGTGAGACCTCAGTCTTATCCTCAGCTGAGATATTTTCAATTCCATCAAGATCGCTACGGTCAGCATGACGATGAAAGAACTCGATGATAGGAACTCCTAAGAATATAATCAATGAAAAAACTGGGAAGAAGAATCCCAAAATAATACCAATTATCGAGCCACCCATAAAGGCAGCATCATTATAGGCATATATTTTTTCATAAATCTTACGCATCGAAGCTTTGTCATCATATTTTTGATGCAAAATGTAACGCGCCATTGCTCGGTATATTCCAGATGTTAGTAGATATAACAAACCGTAAAACAGAACAGTATATTTGTTTAAATCACTGGTCATTAATTTAGTGGCATAAGGCATCAATGAAAGAATCATCAAGTAGATGAAATTAAATGAGATGCTTTTGGAATCGAGTTTATCGACTTGTTCAAAGATTAAAGCATGTTTGTACCAGGAATTAGCCACAAAAATAAAACTAATGAAGTAAATGATAATTGAAAGAATAGCCTCTTTTGCGTTATCCCAGGTGTTGTGCGTTATGAGTGGTAAATCTAGTACCATAATAGTAATGATGATGGCAATGATACCATCAGAAAAAGCTAGTAGTCTATTTTTAATATTTTCCATAATAACTATGAATATACTAATTTTTTTTAAAAAAACAAGGATATAAGAAAAATATGTCTAACTCCTAAAGTTAACAATTCTTATAAATTAGTGTTTCCGTCGGTTAATCAATGGTAGAATATTAACTGTTGTGTTAATTTATAAAGCTATTTTATTAGGAGAACTATAATGGATAATTCTTTTTGGACTCAACTACTAGGTGAGTTTATCGGAACAGCAGTAATGATATTATTAGGTAATGGTGTTATTGCAGGTGTTCTACTTAAAAAATCAAAGTCATTTAATGATGGCTGGATGACGATTGCTGTAGGTTGGGGGCTAGCCGTAACCTTTGGTGTGTATGCTGCTAACTTTATGAGTTTGGGTGTATTAAACCCCGCAGTTTCATTAGGACTAGTTGTATCAGGTGAGCTAGATCTTGCAATGTTTCTTCCTTATGCTATTGCCCAGTTATTAGGAGCTATGTTTGGAGCTTTCTTAGTATGGCTACAATTCTTGCCTCATTGGGACGAAACAGAAGATTCAACTGAAATACTTACATCTTTTTCAACAGTTCCTGCTATTAGAAATTCATTTGGTAACTTTATAAGTGAATTTGTTGGTACATTTGCATTGATGTTCTTATTCTTAGCAATGACTGGTCATAATGAATTTGGAAGCTTCAAAGCAGTAATGATTGGTATGTTGATTTTTTCTATTGTTGTATCACTAGGTGGAACAACAGGATATGCACTGAATCCTGCTCGTGATTTGGGTCCAAGAATTATGCATGCTATTTTACCTATGAAAAATAAAGGAGCATCCAACTGGAGTTATAGTTGGATTCCAATTGTTGCACCAATTGCGGGTGCAGTTTCTGCAGCTTTAATATATAAAGTATTGCCTATATAAAATGAAAAATCCCAGACTATTAAATGTAGTTTGGGATTTTTTCGATAGTAATAGAGTTTTAATTTTTTATAAATTAGCAAATTTTAATATAAAAATCTTTGACATGATAAAGGATTCATATTATTATAGTAAACAATTATTAAAAAAGTTTTAATTTAACTGATAGGGGTATTAATATGGAATCAAAAAATGACAAAGGCTTCTTCGGTCAACCCAAAGGTCTAAGGACATTATTCTTTACAGAATTCTGGGAAAGATTTAGTTACTATGGTATGCGTGCCATACTTATGTTGTACATGTTTGACACAGTAGCAAACGGTGGATTGAATTTTCCTAAAGTAACTGCTGCTTCAATTATGTCAATCTACGGAGCGCTAGTTATGATGAGTAGTGTTCTTGGTGGATATCTTAGTGATCGTGTATTTGGTACACGTCGTTCAATGTTTTGGGGTGGTTTCTTAATTATGATAGGTCACATTATCCTGTCATTACCATTCGGTGCTGCCGCACTATTTATATCAATCGGCTTCATTACTGTTGGTACAGGTATGTTAAAACCAGCTGCATCTTCAATGGTTGGTGGACTATATTCTCCAGAGGATACACGTCGTGATGCTGGATTCAGTATTTTTGTTTTAGGTGTTAACTTTGGTTCATTACTAGCACCACTTGTAGTTGGTTATGCACAATCACAATACAATTATCATGTTGGTTTCTCACTTGCTGCAATTGGAATGTTCTTCGGATTAGTTTACTATGCTTGGGATGGTAAGAGAACTCTTACAGAAGAAAGTCTTCACGTTCCAAATCCTATTACAAAAGAAGAACGTTCAAGTGTTATTAAAATGGTCCTATTAGGATTAGGTGCACTTATTGTATTATTAGGAATTATGGCAGTTGCTGGAGTTCTAAATGTTGAAAATATTATTTTAATTATCAGTATTCTAGGTGTTACTATTCCAATTATTTACTTCATCTTAATGTTGAAGAGCGCTAAGGTTACAAAAGTTGAAAAATCACGTGTTCGTGCTTATATACTATTATTCTTAGCTGCTGTTGTTTTCTGGTCAATTGAAGAACAAGGTTCATCAATCTTGGCTCTAGTTGTTGCTGAACATACTGACTTGAATTTTATGGGTATGCAACTTCAAGTTCCACAATTCCAAATGCTTAACCCATTCTTTATCGTATTATATACACCATTCTTCGCATGGATGTGGACTAAACTAGGAACTAAACAGCCAAGTTCACCAACTAAATTCTGGTTAGGATTGATCTTTACAGGGGTATCTTTCCTTGTGTTAGCTATTCCACTATCAGGATCTGGTAAAATCAGTCCATTATGGTTAGTTCTTAGTTGGGCAATCGTTATGGTTGGTGAATTACTAATTTCGCCAGTTGGATTGTCAGTTACAACTAAATTAGCACCAAAAGCTTATGCTTCACAAATGCTAAGTTTATGGTTCTTGGCAGATGCTGCTGGACAAGCTATCAATGCTCAAATCGTTCGTTTCTACGAAATGAGCCCTTACCTATACTTCGGTATTATAGGTAGTCTGGTAATTGTCTTTGCTATTATCTTGGCCTTACTAACTCCAAAAATTAAACCATTAATGCAAGGTGTAAATTAATAAAGAAAGCTATCTAAGGTTATACTTTAGATAGCTTTTTTATTGGAGGAAAGTATATGAATTATAATGTACAACCGTTAAGGACGGTTGAAGAAATCAAAGAGTTCTACGATTATTTGGGGATGACCAAACATAATGTGAGAAATCAGTTTATTTTTTTTTCGGAATTAATACCGGACTAAGGATGAGCGATATATTAGAAATACGTGTACGAGATGTACTAGATAAGGACATTTCTTATATAACAGAGAAAAAGACCGGAAAAACACGGTCTTTGTATTTGATACAGGTTAGAGACCAAGTTAGTCAATATGTGGAGATGACAAACTTGAAGATGGACGATTATTTATTTATTAGTCAAAGAGGAGACAAATTGTCCGTGAATTATATCTATAAATTATTCCAAAAAGCTGCGGATGCCTTGGGACGTAGCGATATTGGGACGCACACACTGCGAAAAACATTTGGTTATCATTATTATAAAAAGACTAAGGATATAGGAGCATTGATGATTATGTTTCAGCATTCAGATGAATCGATAACTAAAAGATATATAGGGATAACAGATGATCAAATCTCAAATTCACTAAAAAATTTCAGTCTTATCGATATTTAGTCAAAATTTATCATTATTTTATCAAAAAAGTGTACTTTTATGTGTCTATATTACCAATACTTCGTTAAATATACAATATGATAATTATAATTCGTTCACTTCAGAAGAGTTAAAAAGCCTATCATATGCGAATAAAAAGTCATTATTTTTGATAAAATAGTGACTTTTTATATTGGGAAAATTCTTTGGAGGAAGAAAATGACAAAATATACGCCAAGACACGCAAAAAAGCGTGTTAAATCAAACAAAGGTAAATTAATTTTAGCCACGGGTTTAATTTCAACAACAGTTTTAAGTACAGTTTCTCCGGTTTTGGCTGACTCTGTTACAAACGAGCAAGCACAAAACACAACAGTAGCAAAACCAGTTGAACAAAACATTGATAAAGTAGTAGCAGAAACCGTTACAGGCTACGCTCAATACGGTACTTTGAAGATAGACTTACAAGACTCAACTGGCTATATCTACAAAGCTGGTACACAGGTAGCACGTCAAGCTCAAAGTTTGAATGGTGGAACTGGAAATTACTGGATGTCACTATCACTAGCTGCATATCCTGGGTCAATTCAATCATTCGGTTTTGGACAAGTTCCTGAACAGTATGTAACTGCCGGTTCATCAAAATCATTTGATATTGATCCATCTGGTGACAGCGTATGGGTTAATACATCATATGTTACAGATACTGGTAAATATGAAACACTTACACCTGCAGGTCAAGTAGATAAAACAGCTTTAGTTAAAGCTATTTCTGACGGACAAAGTTACATTGACAAAGAGTCTGAATATACTGCTGACTCAATCGCTAATTTAAAGAGTGCTATTTCAAACGGTCGTTCAATTAACGCAAATGACGGAGCTACACAATCAGATGTTGATGCTGCTACAACTGCTATCAATAATGCAATTGCTGCTCTAGTTAAAGTAACACCAAATCAAGTAGATAAAACAGCTTTAGTTAAAGCTATTTCTGACGGACAAAGCTACATTGACAAATCTTCTGAATATACAGATGACTCTATTGCTAATTTAAAAGCTGCTATGGCCGCAGCTCAATCTGTTAACAATGACAAGAATGCAACGCAAGCTCAAGTTGACGCTGCAACAAAAGCATTAAGTGACGCAATTGCTGCTTTAGTTGAAAAACCTGATACTCCAGTTGATGTTAATAAAGATAATTTAGAGTCAGCTATTAACAATGCCAATGACTCACTAAATAATAGTGATAAATATACAGATGACTCAGTTAATGCTTTAAATGACGCACTATCAAAAGCTCAATCTGTATACAATGACAAGAATGCAACACAAGCTCAAGTTGACGCTGCAACAAAAGCATTGAATGATGCAATTGCTGCTCTGGTTGAAAAACCAGAAGACGGTGGAAATACGAATACACCTGGTGATAATAACGGGTCAAATTCAAATGGAAATTCAGACAATGGCTCAAATGAAAATAGTAATCCAGGCTCAAGTAGTAACCAAACTAATGATGTTGATAAAAAAGAAAATAATAGTAAAGAAACACTTCCTCAAACGGGTGATACTAAAAACTCTATTGCAATTTCAATTATGGGGTTATTGCTAAGTGTTCTAGGAATGTTAGGAAGTATTAATAAACGTAAAAATATTTAACTAAGAAACTATCATAAAAAATAATCATTTCTGTAATGAAAGTTATGGGAATGATTTTTTTGAGGAGAATTTAATATGGCATATAGAACGATTAAATCAGTACGTAATTTTCAACCTATAGGGAGTATAAATAATTATGAAAATGGGCTTTTTATAGACAGTCAAAATAATATTCTTGAACAAAGAGGGACTGAATATATAAAAGTCGGATATAGAGATGAAACGATCAGTGCTTTTGTTAAGATGATTCCTTCTATAGGAATTGGAGTTGTATTATTAAATTTATTTTCACCTAAGGGAGCCAAAACAAATAATACAATGGTTAATATCGTATTATGGGTGATTGGATTCTTTATTGCCATTTTTTTGGCAGTTGAAGTTATACTTGGATGGATTTGTGAAAAAATAATTTTCATTAAAAAAGATTTGGTTATACAAATGCTGAATAATCAAAAATGGACACGATTATTTGCACCAACTTCATGGTACCGTAATAATGGTGGGAAGATATCTGGGTACTTACATTTGGCAATTTTTGCATTAATTCCAATATTGTTAGTTGAGTGTATGACTTTATATTTCATTCAAAATTCTACGATGGATGAAATTATAATGTGGACGCTTGTAATGACAGGAATTTCAATAATTTGTATGATTTATAATATAATTATTAACATAGCTTCTAAAGTGGTATCTAAATAAGAAAAGTATTAACTCCAAAAATTAAACCGTTAATGCAAGGTGTAAATTAATAAAAAAGACCATCATGGATGGTCTTTTTTATTTAAGTTAAATTTAAGTTTGAATTACTATGCTTACTATTAATGTAAGCATAGTTTATAAAATGTTAATTATTTATGATCTAACTATGCTGAATTTATATCATGAGGATGATTCAGTATGAAGAAGAAAACGAGATTTTTAATTTTATTATCTATATTAGTGGTGTTTTTATTAGGAACGATTAAGCTTTCTCATGGGAAAACTAATCAAGGTAGTAATATTTTTGCTAAAAGTGATGTGGATGCGAATAAATTAGAAAAACTTAACAAAGTTCTCAATAGTGAAGTGAAGAAGTACAAATCAACTAATATTAATATTTCGGTAAAATACAAAGGTAAAACTATTACAGTAACAAATAATGAAACTGCAGTTTATCCAACGGCAAGTGTGGTTAAAGTAAGTATTGCAGTTCAAATACTACATACATATGGTAGTCCGAATGAATTATCTGACACTGCCAAGAATAATATGGCCTTGATGATGGAACAATCAGATAATAATGCAGCCACTTGGTTGTTAACTGAAGGACTTGGTTCAAAGTCGGCCTTAAAATCCGTCTTTAATTCATTAGATATGACTAATTCGGTTATTAATTCGACTTATTGGGGACTAACTACGATTCCAGCTAACGATCAAATTAAAGTGCTAGATGCTGTTTTCAATAAAGATAATTCTTATTTAAATTCACAGTCACAAGAATATCTTCAGAATTTAATGAATAATGTTGAAGATGAACAAAATTGGGGGATTTCTAAAGGAAGTGAATCGAATAATGTATATGTGAAAAATGGCTGGCTTAATGTTGACTCTTCATATGACCCTAATCAAGGTTCGAAAAATAGACAGACATGGATTATTAATAGTATTGGACATATAGAAGCGTCTGATGGGAATGATTATAATGTGGCTATTATGACTAATAATAATGATACAGAAGAGTCTGGGATTGCTTTAGTAGAACATTTTGGTAAAAAAATACATAATATATTGAAGTAAAAATCGGCTTTTGCCGATTTTTTTATTTATTTCGTTAGAAACTGTTGCAATCACTGATGATTTTCGGTAATATATTTAATGTTCTGGAGGGATAGCGAAGTCTGGCTAAACGCGGTGGACTGTAAATCCACTCCTTCGGGTTCGGAGGTTCGAATCCTCTTCCCTCCATTAACATTGGGCTATGGCCAAGCGGTAAGGCAACAGGTTTTGATCCTGTCATGCGCTGGTTCGAATCCAGCTAGCCCAATACATTGCTTAGGACTTAGGTCCTATTTTTTTTGTTCAAAAAATGAGACTATTAATTAATGTTATAATTGGTCTATAGAATATATTGTTGATAAATTAACGACGGGGAAGAATTAAATGGATATACCGGTATATATACAAATACACAATCAAATAAAAAAAGACATTGAATCGGGAAAGTGGAAAGTTGGTGAGCGCATACCGTCTGAACGTACACTTTCTTTGAATTTCCATGTAAGTCGAATGACATTACGCCAAGCAATTCAAACATTAGTTGATGAAGGTATATTACAGAGAAAAGTTGGCTCTGGAACTTTCGTGGCTAATAGTAAAGTTCAAGAGAAGATGACGGGAACAACAAGTTTTACCGAAATCATGAAACAACAAGGACGTAGTCCATCTAGTAAAACCATTAGTTATCATCTTACTGATCCAACTCTTAGTGAAATAGAAAATTTACAATTAAGAAGTGGTGAACAAATAATTCGAATGGAACGTATTCGTTACGCAGATATGCAACCTATTTGTTTTGAAACAACATCTATTCCGGCTTCTTTAGTGGAAAATTTGAGTAAAGAAGATATTACTACTTCATTTTATGACGCACTAGAACATAAAGCTGATATGACATTGGGAAGTGCTAATCAAACTGTTTCAGCAACTTTAGCCTCTGAACGAATTGCGGGCTTATTAGATATTAAACGTAATTCTGCAATATTGCGTCTACGTCAGTTGACGTTTTTAGATAATGATCAGCCGATAGAATATGTAAGAACACAATATGTAAGTGATAGATTTGAATTTTATTTAGAGAGAAAAAATTAATAATAGGATAGTAATTGATCATTTTATTTAATAGAATATAAATATTGTATGTCGAATGTTTTACTTGGGGGAAATAATGATTAAAAAAAATATTGGGAAATTTGGAATTGTTCTTAGTACAATAATTTTACTGATTTTAGGTGCTAAAGATGTTACTGCGAATTCCATCTTAAATAAAAATACGTTAACACCATCTGAAATGAAATCAGGATTAAGTGAAAAAGAAATTAAAAATGCTACACCCAAAGAAGATAAAGGTACTAATACCGATGATATAGGTATGCCAATCAAAAAGAGTGATAAGAAAAGGTCTCAAAAGGCTGATTCTAAAAAATATCCGGATGTAAATAACTATATACTGACTCATGATTATACACCACCGAATATTACATACGACTTGCATCAATTCGAAATGTTTAATTATGGAACTGATGACAATCGACCTACAGGAGTCGTTGTTCATTACACAGCCAATCCTAATAATTACTCAGCACGTAGTGAAGCTGATTACCAAATTAATGGAGGGTGGAAATCTGCATTTGTTCATACTTTTATTGATGCCGGATCAATTCTAAATATCCATGATACCGATTATGGGGCATGGGGATGCGGACCAGTGGGAAATAATTATTTCACGCAATTTGAAATGGTAACAGCAAGAAATTATAATGACTTTGTTAAAACGACTAACTACTCAGCTTGGTACACAGCGTATTTGCTAAAGAAATATGATTTAACTCCTTCATTGGCACAAGCTAATGGTGGTAAAGGAACAATATGGTCACATCATAACGTAACTCAATATTTAGGTGGAACTGATCATACAGATCCTGACGCATACTTTGCTAAGTATGGATATGATATGTCTCAGTTTCTTGAATTAGTTAAGCATTATTATAATGAAATGCCGGCAAATAGAGGTGATCTTAATAAAGGTGATATTATTAATGGTAATCTTCATGTTAATGGATGGCATGCTTCTCAAGAGTCTGAAGGACGACCATATAGTTTTTTATTTCTATTAGATGCCAAAACACATACTGAAGTTAAGAGAATAAAAATAAGTCGTACTCAAAGAGATGATGTTCAATCTGCATTTCCTAATATTAGTAATTCTGGGCAATCAGGTTTTGATAATGATTTTGAAATAACAAAAGATATGTATGGCAAAAAATATATCTTGATGTCGAGATATTCGTCAGACCCTAATGGGAATATAAACAACATTGATTATACATATAGAAATATTTTAACTATGCCAACTCAAAAAAACATTGGAAGTTTGGATGAAATTAAGTCCAATAAAAACTCACTTAGTGTTGGAGGGTGGCATATAAGTAATGATTCTAGAAATAAACCGTATAGCTATCTATTTTTACTCGATGCTAAAACGCACGCAGAAGTGAAGAGATCCAAAATAAGTCGAACGCAACGAAATGATGTTTATAATGGATATAAAGATGTTTTTAATTCTTTGAATTCTGGCTTTGATAATAGCTTTAAACTAGAAGAGAATATGTATGATAAAAAATATGTATTGATGTCGAGATATTCTTCAGATCCAAATGGGAATACAGATGTTGTTGATTACATATTTGACAAAGTAATAGAAACTCCTGAAACTCCAACTAAGGCTTCGAGTCTAGATCATTTAATATCTACAAAGACAAATATTCACATCGATGGTTGGCAAGCTGATAATAAGTCTTTAAATAAGCCATATAGCTATGTTATATTGCTTGATACTGCATCCGGTAGAGAATATAAGCGATTTAAGATTAATCGCGAACAAAGGCCTGATGTGCAGGCTGCTTATCCTGAAATTTATAATTCATTAAACAGTGGATTTAAATTAGATATTCCTATTATTGATGAAATGAGAGGCCACACTTATAAATTCTTGGTTCGCTATTCGTCGGATATTAGTGGGAACGGAGATAATGCGGATGTGACATTTGGCAGTGCAGTAAATATTCCTAATTGGGAGACAGGTAATTATGGTGATTTAAATGAATTGTATATAAATAATAATGCGATTCATGCTAGAGGATGGCACGCAAGTAGTGATAGTAAGAGTCATCCTTATAGCTATTTATTTTTACTTGATGCAAATACATATTCAGAAATTAAGCGAGTTAAAATAAATAGGACTCAAAGAATTGACGTGGGTAGTGCCTACCCAAACATAATAAATTCTGAACAATCAGGGTTTGAAAATGATTTTAAAATTGATAATACGATGTATGGGAAAAATGTCGTTGTTATGTCAAGATATTCCTCAACTCCAGATGGTAATGGAGATAATATAGATTATATATCTTCTAAGCAACTAACAATTAAAGCTCCTAAAACAAATGAGGCTAGTTTAGATCATCTTGAAATTACTAAAAATAACATTCATTTGGATGGATGGCAGGCTGATAATAATAGTATAAATAAGCCTTATAGTTATGTCATATTGCTTGATACTGCAACAGGTAGAGAGTATAGCAGATTTAAAATAAGTCGTGTACAAAGACCTGATGTGCAAGCTGCTTATCCTGAATTATATAATTCGTTAAATAGTGGTTTTAATTTAGATATTCCTATTACAGATGAAATGAGAGGACATTCTTTTAAACTACTCGTAAGATATTCTACAGATGTTACTGGAAATGGTGATAACGCTGATGTTGTTTTTGATAATGTGGCTAATATATAAAAAGAACTCTAAATATTTAGAGTTCTTTTTATTTTTGTTAAGAATAGATTAAATCAATTATTGAAAGAAACGAATATGATAGTATTCAATTTGGAATTATCTCAAGGGGAGTCAAAGTAAATGAAAAATAAATTAAAGAACAGTTTGATGCTTACTGGAATATTGAGTGCATCATTACTTAATACACAGTCAGTATTATTGGCAACGAAAGCCAATACTGTAATGGCAGATAAAAAAGATAACAATACAAATGCGGACGAAAATATAGTTGAAAAAACCGATGATGTAACAAACCAAGGAAATAATAAAGATACAAATGTAAACGAAACAACTGGGGATATTTCAGGTGATGAGATTTCCAATATAGATGACACAAAAACAGATGAAAAAGCAGATAGTGATCAAAAAGTTTCCACGGATAGTAGTATGGGGCCAGGATTTTATGATGCAAAAATTCAAACATTAATGGCTAGAACAGCATCAATCATTCCAAGAGCTAATACGAGTGCTTTTATTAATAGTGTATCATCAGGTGCAGTAGAGGGTTGGAAAAAGTATAAAGTTCTTCCATCAGTAACAATTGCGCAAGCAATTGTTGAGAGTGCTTGGGGACAATCAGGGTTAGCTGTAAAAGCGCATAACTTATTTGGTATTAAGGGAAGATATAATGGACAATATGTTGTTATGCCTACTCAAGAATATATTAATGGTGAATGGATCACTATTAATGCGGAATTTAGAAAATATCCAAGTAATAATGAAAGTATTGATGATCACGGTAATTTCTTGGTGTCTAATCCAAGATATAGTAATTTATTAGGTGTTACAGATTATAAGACTGTAACTAAATTACTACATCAAGATGGTTATGCTACAGCACCGAATTATCCAGAAATATTGAACAGCATTATTGAAACTTATGGGTTGACTAAGTATGATGATGTGGCAATTAACGCTTCTAATGGATCGCTGGATAGTTCAATATTTACAGGAGATACGATTAAATTTAGTGGTTGGCACACGGCACAAGCAAGCACCAATAAACCATATAGTTTTATTATTTTAATAGATAATAGTACAGGACGAGAAGTCCAAAGGGTTAAGATTAATCGTACTCAAAGAAAAGACGTATATAATGCATATCCCGATATTCCAAATTCTGAATATTCTGGATTTGAAGCAACTTTTAAATTGACTGATGACATGTATGGTAAGAATTATTCAGTTATTTCTCGTTATTCATCAGATCCTAAAGGGGATAATGATACGTCAGACTATACATATTCAAAATCAACATTTTCTGTGCCTACTAACGGAAGTTTAGATTCAAATTCGACTTCACAAACGGAGATTAAGGCTAGAGGGTGGCATGTTTCAAATAGTGCATCTAAAAAGCCATATAGTTACTTATTCCTATTAGATGCTAATACTCATCAAGAAGTAAAACGTATTAAAATAAATCGTACTCAAAGAAGTGATGTCCAAAAAGCGTTTTACGGTATAGATGGGTCCATAAATTCAGGCTTTGAAACAAGCTTTGAAATGGACAAAAGCATGTATGGCAAGAAATATATTATAATGTCTCGCTATTCATCAGATCCAAATGGAAATGTAGGTAATATCGACTATACATTTGACAACATAATCAGTACGCCGCAAGCCGAAACAAAGGCATCTAGCATGGACAACTTTACTGTTACAAACAAAAAAATACATCTAGATGGTTGGCAAATAGATAATAACAGTCAAGGTAAAAAATATAGTTTTGCTATTATGCTTGATCAAAAAACTGGAAAAGAAGTTAAGCGATTTAAAATTAATAGAACAAAACGACCTGATGTTCAAAAAGCTTACCCAGGAATATACAATTCTGGGAATGGTGGTTTTAGTTTAGATGTACCGGTAGATAATTCTATGCGAGGACATTCATACAAATTTCTTCTAAGATATACTTCAGATCCTAACGGAGATTGGAATACGACTGATGTTATCTTTGATAATATTGCTAATGTGCCTGATTGGGAACAAGGAAACTACGGTGATTTATTTACTTCAACTGTTACTGGGAAAGATATCTATGTATACGGTTGGCATGCTTCAAGTGAGAGCTATAAAAAACCATATAGTTATCTATTCCTTTTGGATGCTGAAACTAAAACTGAAGTTAAGCGATATAAGATAGAACGAAAAAACCGAGATGATGTGGCTAATGCCTACCCTAACATTATTAATGCAGATAAATCTGGATTCGAGACAAATTTAAAACTTGATAAGAACATGTATGGGAAAAAATATGTCTTAATGTCACGTTATACTGATGATGTGAATGGTAATGGTAACTCTACTGATTATATTTATGGCAAGACACTTACAACTCCAGATTTAGCAACAAAAGCTTCGAGCTTAGATAGTTTAACAGTTACAAATAAAAACATTCATATTCAAGGCTGGCAAGCGGATAATAGAAGTAAGAATAAACCATATAGTTATATTATTATGTTAGATACTGCAACGGGAAGAGAATACAAAAGATTTAAAATTAATCGTATAGAGCGTAAGGATGTTGAAGATGCTTATCCATTTATTTATAATTCTAAAAATAGTGGATTTAGCCTGAATATTCCAATTACAAAAGATATGAAAGGTCACAATTATAAGTATCTTATACGTTATTCATCGGGTGTTACTGGTAATGGTGATAATGCTGATGTTGTGTTTGATCAATCTACCACTATATAGCTAATAAAAAAGAAATATCATTATGTTATGATATTTCTTTTTTTTATGATTTATTTAAGATAAATTTCAATTTAGCGTCCTTTTTTAGTATTATTAATTGAAGTGAATAAAGAAAGGAGTAAGTATTGGCAAAATTTAATAGAATAGCTATTTTATTTATAGTTATATTACAAGTATCATTTTTTTCGATGATGACTACTACTTCATCTCTTTTTTTAATAAATTCTTATGTCTATAAAACATTAACTATTTTTCTTATAACCTGCTTATTATTATTTAATCTTATTTTTAATTTTAATAAGGCTAATCAAATAAGGAAATATCATTTTTTAATAATGATTTTTGGTTGGATTGTAATATATATAATTACAATGTGGGGATCAGTTCTCTACTATGACCAAAGTATTCTAACTACAATTAAGAACAGTTATATATATATAATGATAGTTTTATATTTCCTTTTGGTGTTATTTTTTGATAGCAATAAAGACTTTAAGTTTATTTTGAGTTCATTTAGTTTTATTGGTGCTATATATTCAGTGATTTTAATAATTCAAGCTATTTTAGAAAAAAGAAATATTATATTTTTAGATTTTGGAATATATGGTTTGAACCCAATTTTTGATAGTTTTGGGCCAATGTTACATCTTATTAGAATAGCGGGACCGGCTGACTTTATTTCTTTTGCTTTACTATTAACTGTAATAAAACAGATATATTTTAAAAATAAACATCAGCTAATAAATTTTTTGTGTATTATAATAGACTTTCTATACATAGTTTTTGTTTCCGGTACTAGAATGTATATGATATTAGATTTTGTTATTATTGTTTTCTTTTTTTTAACACTTTTAAAGAAGAGATTTCCAGCATTAATGTATGGTATATTGTCAGTCTCATTAGTTTTAAGTACGATAGTTGTTCCTGTTATTATTAATCTATTTACATCCGGTGAGAGAAAACTTAGTTTTGATATCCGATTAAATGAAATTAAATATTATTTTGGTAAAATTTTCTATAATAATTGGTTTGGCATTGGGTTTCCAGATGCAAAAAAATATGATCAGCTACTTCACGGACCCAATAACAGTTATGTCTACATGAGTAATGGCAAGTATTTTGTTGAAGATGTAGGAGCAATGGGAATTGTTGTGGTTTTTGGAATCCTTGGAATTATTGGTTTATTATGGTTCGCATATAAAGTAATAACCGCACTTATTATAAGCAAAAATCGAGATATTATGTTAGTTATTATTTTATATTTATTGATGACGATAGCTACACTTTCCCTGGTTGATCCACAGAGAATTTTTTATTTATTTGTACTAATTTATATCATGGAGTTTATTGTAAAAAAAATACCGTATAAAAATCTGGAGGAGAGTCAATGAATTTATCAATACATTCTCATACAATAAAAAGTTTATTTAAAGGTCTTAGTAAGGCTTGGTGGGTATTTGTTACAACATTCGTTGCTTTAGTATTTATTTTAGGAGGATTAACTTATCTCCATAATCAAAAAAAAGTTGGAATGTCTACTTTTGATGTGACATCAAAAGTGATAATAATGCCTGATAGTAACGGAGATTCAGTGGATGGTCCTGCTTTACAAGTGTATGTAAATACAGAAAAAGAAATTTTGGGATCGGAAAAATTCAATAAATATATATCTAAAAATATGAAACAAGATATTCATATCAATTCAGATCAATTTTTGAATTACAGTATAAATAACCCTAATGGGACAGCAGTTATTGAAATAACTGCGACTTCAACTACTGAAAAAAATGCATCTAAAATCAGTAAATATATAGCTGAATTAGTGGCAAATGATAGTTTAGATGTTTTACAGGGCGGTGAAGCAAAAATTATTGACTACGGATCAAAAGTAGTTGAAAACACTGTACAAAGCAATAAAATGTTGTATGTTTTTGCCATTTTTATAGCATTTATTTTAAGTATTATAAGTGCTTTTATTAAAGCTTACTATGATCCTAGAATTTATGATCATAAGCTTATTGTCAATACTTTCTCTGACAGTAATGTTTACCTCGTTAGAGACAAAAATCAACTTAAAAATTCATTTATGAAAATTCTTAGAAGTTCGATTGTAATGGAAAACATTGAAAATTTAGATGTTGCAATATCTTATTTTGAAAAAGAACCAGATTATATTCCAGAAGTATTAGAAGTAATAAATAAAATGAATATTAGTGTTGATGTTAATAAGTTTAGTGATGCAGAAACCAGTTTAGATGAAGAAAAAATTAAAAATTATTCTTTAGATGAATTGTATACTTTTGGTAAAGATAAAATTTCAGGGATTAGTTTCGTAGATAACTCTATTGAGATTAATATTAAAAATGGTATTATTCATGTTTTAAATGTACATGAAGGGCAAACCACAAAAAAACAAATCGCTGAAATATACGATGAGATAAAACAAATTAAGAATGCCAACCTATTTGTTGTTTACTTTAAATGAGGTTTTTAATGAAAAAAGTAACTGTAATTATTGTGACGTATAAGAAAGATTTTCGTAGAACGCCGAGTTATGAAATATTAATGCGGTATTCCAATGAAGAAAAAATCAATTTATTTATATATGATAATGAAAAAGTTGCACCTGTGCTTGAAGGTAATAATATTGTAAATATACAATCTATTAGTAATGAAGGTTTATCATTGCCTTACAATATGGCATTAAAATATGCACAGAAAAATGATTCGGAATGGTTACTGTTACTTGATCATGATACTGTATTAACAGAGTCATTCTTAGAAGAAGTAATTTCAACTGCTAGTAAAGATGTTAAAGCTATCTTGCCACGAATTATTAGTAATGAAAATATCATTTCTCCATTAATGGCGGATAAATACATTTCATTAAGACATAAAAGGGTCCCAAATGTGGGAGATGTATCATTACCAATAATGGCTATTAATTCTGGAAGTGCACTATCAGTGAGAATACTATCTAGTATTGGTGGATTTAATGAAGAATTTAAATTAGATTTCTTAGATCATTGGATATTTTGGCGCTTAAATAGGGAAAAAGAGTCTCAATACATAATATCTTCTGAAAAAATTAATCATGAATTATCAGTTCAAGATATTAATTCCATGAGCATAACTAGATATGAGAGTATTTTGAATTCAGAAGTTCTTTATTATACAAATTACAATACAGATCAATTATCTAAATTTATTAATACACTTTTCATGAGAGCTGGTAAACAGTTCTTATTAGTTAAAAATAGAAAGTTTTGGAAAAAAACTTTAAAAAAATATTTTGAAGTGAGACGGAGATAAGTTTTAATGATTTCAGTTTGTATTGCTACATATAATGGATCAAAAACTATTACGCGACAACTAGAATCAATTTTAAATCAATTAGACGAAAATGATGAAGTTATTATAGTTGATGATAAATCAATTGATGAAACTGTAGAAATTCTTGAGTCTATTAAAAATAAAAGTAGTATTAGTATTTCTGTAATTGTCAATGAAACAAATATTGGACCAATTAAAAGCTTTGAAAAAGCTATAAAAAAAGCCAACGGTGAATATTTGTTTTTTTCCGATCAAGATGATATTTGGTTAGAAAATAAAATCACACAAGTTATGAATGAGTTTAATAAAAATGCTGATTTGGTTATCCATGATGGGATTGTTGTGGATGGTGATTTAAAGATAATTGATAACTCTTGGAATCACTATAATAAGAATAAGTTAGATCAAAGCTTGATAGGGAATATTATTAGTAATGGATATACTGGTGCTATGATGGCTATATCATTAAAATTGGCAAAATTAGTTATACCATTTCCCGATTCTATTCCGATGCATGATCAATGGATATTCGATGTGGCAAAAATTGAAAAATTAAAGATTACTACTATTAGCGAGCCTCTTATGAAATATGTTAGACATGGAGGTAATGTTACTGGAATGAAAAAGCGTAGTAAGTTTATAATGTTTAAGGATAGAATTAATTTAGTGAAAGAATTACTACAATACAGAAGAAAAAATTAAAGATAGCTTTAGATGGGCTTGTCTATAATTTTGGGGTAACTTATACTTAATTACATAAAATACAGATTTAGGAGTTGTTTAATTATGAAAGGTATTATTTTAGCAGGTGGTTCAGGTACAAGACTATATCCAATTACTAAGGCAATTTCAAAACAATTGATTCCCATCTATGACAAACCGATGATTTATTATCCAATGTCAGTTTTGATGTTGGCAGGAATTCAAGATATATTGATTATTTCAACTCCTACAGATATTTCACGTTTTGAACAATTATTTGGTGACGGTAGCGATCTAGGTCTTAATCTTTCATATGAAGTACAAGATGAACCTAACGGACTAGCTGAAGCCTTTATTATTGGTGAAGAATTCATTGGAGATGATTCTGTCTGCTTGGTTCTTGGAGATAATATCTTTTATGGAAGTGGCCTTTCAGAAATGTTACAAAGAGCTGCTACTAAACCCAAAGGTGCTACAGTATTTGGGTATCATGTTAATGATCCCGAACGTTTTGGTGTAGTTGATTTTGATGAAAACATGCGTGCTAAAACAATTGTTGAAAAGCCAGAACATCCAACTAGCAATTATGCGGTAACAGGTCTTTATTTCTATGACAATCAAGTTGTGGATATTGCTAAAAGTATCAAGCCTTCACCTCGAGGTGAATTAGAAATCTCTGATTTGAACCAAGCTTATCTAGATAAAGGTGAACTTGATGTTGAAATCATGCGTCGTGGTTTTGCATGGCTTGATACTGGTACACATGATTCATTACAAGAAGCAAGTAGCTTCATTGCAACCATTCAAAAGAATCAAAACTTAAAAGTGGCATGTCTAGAAGAAATTGCATATCGCATGAATTACATCACTAAAGACGATGTAATACGATTAGCACAACCACTAAAGAAGAACGATTACGGACAATATTTATTAAGATTAGTTGAAAAGGACTAGGTGAATTAACGTGGGAAAATTGAAAGTTACAACTACAAAATTACAAGATGTAAAAATTGTTGAACCAGCTGTATTTGGTGATCATCGCGGATTCTTTACAGAATCGTATTCAGATGAAGATTTTAAAGCTGCTGGAATTGACTTCGATTTTGTCCAAGATAATCACTCTCTATCAACACAAGCTGGAGTTTTACGTGGATTACATTTTCAACGTGGAAAAGCTGCTCAAACAAAACTAATCCGTGTAGTTACAGGTGCTGTTCTTGACGTGATTGTTGATGTACGTAAAGGTTCACCAACATATAAACAATGGGAAGGTTATATCCTCTCTGAAAGTAATCACCGCCAATTGCTTGTTCCTAAGGGATTTGCACATGGATTTGTTACTTTGACTGATAATGTTAATTTCCTTTATAAGTGTGATAATTATTATGATGGTGAAGCAGACGGTGGAATTTCATTTAAGACACCTGAATTAGACATTAATTGGCCAATTGATCTTGATAAGGCTATTACATCTGAAAAAGATGCTAAACAACCAACACTTACAGAGTTTGAAAAAGACAACCCATTTGTTTATGGGGAAATATAGGAGAGAAAATATGGCTTATAAAAATATTATTGTTACTGGTGGAGCAGGATTCATTGGATCTAACTTTGTTCACTACGTAGCTAACAATCATCCAGAAGTTCATATTACAGTATTAGATAAATTAACTTATGCTGGAAATAGAGAAAATCTTGCAGGATTGCCAGAAGGCCAAGTAGAGCTTGTGGTTGGTGATATTGCAGACGCACAATTAGTTGATAAACTAGTTAGCCAAGCTGATGCGGTTGTTCATTATGCTGCTGAAAGCCATAACGACAATTCTTTAAAAAATCCATTCCCATTTATTCAAACAAATATTATTGGAACTTACACTTTGATTGAAGCATGCCGTAAATATGAAGTGCGTTTCCACCATGTTTCAACAGACGAAGTGTATGGAGACCTCCCATTAAGAGAAGATCTACCAGGACATGGTGAAGGAGCTGGTGAGAAATTCACTCCAGAAACTCGCTACAATCCAAGTAGTCCATACTCATCTTCAAAAGCAAGTTCTGACCTACTAGTTAGAGCGTGGGTTAGATCATTTGGACTAGAAGCAACGATTTCTAATTGTTCAAATAACTATGGACCTTACCAACACATTGAAAAATTCATTCCTCGTCAAATCACTAATATTCTCAGTGGTATTCGACCAAAACTTTATGGTTCTGGTAAGAATGTTCGTGACTGGATTCACACTAATGACCATTCAAGCGCTGTTTGGACCATCCTTAACAAAGGTAAGATTGGCGAAACTTATTTAATAGGTGCTGATGGTGAAAAGAATAATAAAGATGTTTTAGAGTTAATCTTAGAACAAATGGGTCAACCAAGTGATGCATATGATGTTGTTAAAGATCGACCTGGACACGATTTACGTTATGCCATTGATTCAACTAAATTACGTGAAGAATTGGGTTGGAAGCCAGAATTCACTAATTTTGAAGATGGCATGAAAGATACAATAGCTTGGTATACTGCTCATGAAGACTGGTGGAAGAGTGAAAAAGAAGCCGTTGAGAATAACTACAAGCAAAACGGGCAATAAAAAAGATAAAGCAATGCAATTAATTGCATTGCTTTTATGTATTTATATTAGGAATGTGAGGAATCACTTTTGATCTTCAATTATCTATACAATATGATTTATCAAGTGTTTGTATTATTAATACCACTTGTAACAATTCCATACATTTCAAGAACTGTAGGTCCTACAGGCGTGGGAATTAATACTTTTACATACTCAATAACTCAATATTTTATATTGTTAGGAACTCTTGGTATTAATCTTTATGGAAATCGAGAAATAGCTTATAAACGTGGTGATAAGAAAAAAGTCAGCAAGGCCTTTTGGGAAATAGAGTATTTACTCATATTATCTGTAACAGTTGCCACAATTGCTTTTTTGATATTTGTATCATTCTCTAAAGAATATCAATTGTATTATTTAGCTCAGGGTATCTCAGTTCTAGCTGTCATGTTTGACATCTCTTGGTTTTTTATGGGGATGGAAAATTTCAAAGTGACAGTGACACGAAATATATTGGTAAAAACAATTTCATTGGTTTGTATTTTTACATTTGTCAAAACAAAAAATGATTTATTAATTTATATTCTAATTAATTCCTTATCAGTAATAATTGGGAATATTACATTGTGGCCGTATTTACGTAAACAAGTTATGATGGTTCCTTTTAAAGAATTAAATCCCTTAAGACATTTATCTCCGTCAATAGCATTGTTTATTCCCCAAGCTGCTATAAACGTTTATGCATTGCTGAATAAACCGATGTTGAAAATTTTTGGTTCAGTTGAGAGTGCAGGTTTTTTTGACAGTTCAGATAAAATTATTAAATTATTAATAGCTTTGCTAACAGCGCTAGCAACTGTTGTTATGCCCCGCGTTGCAAATAGTTTTATTAAAGGAGATCGAGAACAGATTAATCGGTTGCTTACAAAAAGTTTTGACTATATTTCCTTTATAGCATTACCTTTAATGTTTGGGATTGCTGCAGTATCACAAGAATTCTCTGTTTTATTTTTTGGAAAGGAATTTTCAGCTGTAGGTGGTATATTATTTGTTGAATCATTAGTAATTCCAATAATTGCTTGGGCTAGCATAACCGGGAATCAGTATCTATTGCCTACTAATCATACTAGAGAATACACATATTCAGTTGTTGCGGGTGGGATTTTTAATCTTATTTTAAACATACCACTAATAATTTATTTAGGACCTATTGGAGCGGCGATTTCTACTATAATTGCTGAACTAGTTGTAACTGCAATTCAACTCTATTATGTAAATAAAGATTTTTCAGTGATAAAATTATTTAACGGAGTACATCGATATTTGATTGCTGGAGCAATCATGTTTGTAATAGTATTTACTTTAAGTAATAAGATATCGTTTTCGATAGTACATCTTATAATTGAAATAGGAATAGGATTTATAGTTTATTTTGGAATATTAGTATTGTTTAAAGCTCCAATATTATTAGAAATGATTCAGCGAGCAAAAAAGATTGTCATTAGACATTAGATAGGAAATTTAGTATGAGTCCTAAAGTTAGCATCATTTTGTTAAATTATAATAATGCAGAAGATACAATTAATTGTCTGGTAGAGTTACGTAAGATTACATATGATAATTACCAAATAATCATAGTTGATAATAATTCCACAGATAATTCGTTATCAAAAATTGAATCCAATGTAATCGATAATGAAGTGGTTTTGAAATCAACAATTAATGGCGGATATGCTTTTGGAAATAATATAGGCATTCGTTTTGGTATGGAAAATAATAGTGATTATTTTTGCATTTTAAACAATGATGTAAAAGTTGCTACTACTTTTTTAGATGAGTTAATTGCTATTATGGAAAATAACAACGAAGTCGGAATTGCAGGCCCCAAAATATGTGACTTTGATCAGCCAGATGTTATTCAATCTGCTGGGTCTATTGTTAATATGAATTTTGGACGCGCAACGGAATTATATAAAGGTAAAAATTCCGAGATTCTTTCTGATAAGGTGATTAATTGTGACTATGTTGGCGGCGCATGTATGGTAGTTAAAAAAAGTGTAATCGCAAAGATAGGACTTATTCCTGAAGACTATTTTCTTTTCTATGAAGAAAACGAATGGTGTCAAAAGGCTAAAAAAAATGGGTTTCGAATTGTTAGTGTTGGTAATTCAACTGTGTGGCACAAAGGCTCACATACAATCAATAAAATATCTGGATTATCAGAGTATTTTATGTATCGCAACTTAGTTATTTTTATAAAAAATAATGGCACAATTGTTAATAATGTTATTTTTAATTTGTATTTCGTTGCCTTCTGTTTTAAATCGCTTTTAACAAAAAAGAATGGTAGTAGGTTCTTTAAATACTACATAGATGGAATAACCGGGCATAACCAGTATGAATATTTAAAAAAATAAAATTTTGGAGGTAAGATAATGACAGATGTATCAATAATAATACCTGTTTACAATAGTGAAAAAACTATTGCTAGAGCAATTGACTCGTGTCAGAATCAAACTTTTAAAAATATTGAGATAATTGTAGTGGATAACTTATCGACTGATAATACTAATGAGCTTGTAAAAGAAATGGCTAAAAAGGATTCTCGAATTAAATTAATATCGCTCAATAAAAAAGGCCGTAGCTTAGCACGAAATGCTGGAATGGATCAAGCAAATGGAAAATACATACAATTTTTAGATGCAGATGATACTTTAGAAAAAAATAAGATTGAATATTCAGTGATAGCTTTGAAATCTTATCCAACAATGCAAGCTTACGGAATGGCAGTTGCATACGTCAAGAATAATAGTCAAAAGGTAGTAGTTCCTAAATTAACATATTCGAACGAATTATTAACTCATAATATATTTCCAATAAACACTTTTGTATTTAGAAAAACTAAGATTCGATTTGACGAACAATTAGATTATGACGAAGATTGGTTGTTTTGGGTGGATTTATTTGAGGAAAACTCAACTTGGCAAATAAGTTCTGAAATTGGATGTCAAGTATATGTTACTGGTGAAAACACAATGAGTGATATTCCTAAAATGATATATTATGAAGTTTTAGTTAGAAGTATCATTAAGAGAAAATATCCGAAATGGTCAATTGCAACTATTAAGAGCGATTTTAAGAAAGTAATAATGGTTGACTTGCTAGAGCAAAGAAATGATATCTCCCCCAAAGATGCTATAGTGATATATAATCAATTTAGGTTACAAAGATTAATTTCAAAACTATTGATGATTATTCCTCCGATAAGAAAAAAAATTAAGTATAAATTTAACAATATTTTAGAAAAATCATTTTATTAAAATAAAAGTAAATAGGAGATAAATAATGAAGATACTAATTACTGGTGCAAATGGGCAACTTGGAACAGAGTTAAGATATTTATTGGACCAAAATAATATGGAATATACAGGAACTGATGCTAAAGAATTAGATATCACTGATGCTTCATCAGTAGACAGTTATTTTTCTTTGAATAAACCTGAATTAGTACTTCATTGTGCAGCATATACAGCTGTTGACGCTGCAGAAGAAGAACCGGGCAAGACGATTAATCATAAAGTTAATGTTGATGGAACAAAAAACATTGCTGAAGCGGCAGAAAAAATTGGTGCAACTTTAGTTTATGTAAGTACAGATTATGTTTTTGATGGAACTAATCTGGATATGTATAAAGAAGATGCAATTACTAATCCTAAAAACGAATATGGTATTGCTAAGGCTGCTGGTGAAGAAGCAGTTGCAAGTATTATGAGCAAATACTATATTATGAGAACTTCATGGGTATTTGGTGAGTATGGTAAGAATTTTGTTTACACAATGCTAAATCTTTCAAAGACTCATGACAAATTAACTGTAGTGGATGATCAAGTAGGACGCCCAACTTGGACAAAAACTCTTGCTGAATTCATTTTATATGCTATTCAAAATGATATTGAATATGGATTGTATAATCTATCTAATGAAGGACAATGTTCTTGGTATGAATTTGCTTCTGAAATTCTAAAAGACACTAAAACAACCGTTTCTCCAGTAACTTCAGATGAATACCCACAAAAAGCTTATCGTCCTAAGCATTCAGTTATGGATTTAAGTAAAGCTGAAGCAACTGGTTTTGAGATTCCTACATGGCAAGAAGCTTTACACGAATTTGTTAAAAATATTTAAAAGGTGGATATATGACACAGCCTACAGTAACAGTAAGTATCGTCACTTTTAATAGTAAATATATTTTTAAGACTTTAGATAGTTTTATTTCTGATGTTATAGATAATTTTCCAGTGAAAATTATAGTGCATGATAACGGATCAGATGAAAAATACTTACAACGTCTTAATGAATACAAGTCTGAAGCCATTCAAGTAGTTGAATCTACAGAAAATCTAGGATTTGGTCATGGACATAATCAAACTTTGGCTGATGTTGATACTGATTACTTTTTAATTTGCAATCCAGATATTATTATTTCGCGAAATGCTTTTGAAAAAATGTATAACTATCTTGGTGAGTCAGATGAAAATGTGGCTATGCTTACGCCAAAAATTGTTGGACCTAATGGTGAAGTTCAATATTTAATTCGTAAGAAGTTAGATATTTTTGATTATATGTTAAGATTCATACCTTTTGGATTTGTAAAAAAGATGTTTAGTAAACGACTTGCTGCATATGAATGCCGTGACTTAGATGATAGCCGTCAGATAATTAAATATGGATCTGGTGCTTTCATGTTCACTAGAACAGATGTTATCAAACAAATTAAAGGCTTTGATGAACGATTCTTCATGTATTTTGAAGACAATGATTTGTGTGACAAAATAAATCATAATGGAAATACTATCATGTATATTCCCGATGCTGTAGTAACGCATTTTTATGGTAAAGAGTCACATAGAAGTTTTCGTGGATTTAAAATATTTATGAAATCAATGGGACAATATTTTAACAAATGGGGCTGGCGCTTTTTCTAAGACGCCAACCCTTTTTTGTTGTGATATAATTTTTATATTGACATAACTAAAGGGGAAAAGATAACAATGAAAGCTGATCAGACAAGACAGGCTTTTGGTAACGATTTTTACGCACTACATACTGACTATTATCAAATCAATATGATGTATACTTACTGGAAAAAAGGTATTCATAATAAAAGGGCTGTTTTCGAAGCATTTTTTAGAACAATCCCATTTGAAAATGGCTATGCTGTTTTTGCAGGTCTTGAGCATATTGTTGATTATTTAAAAAATGTTGAATTCACAAATGAAGATATTGAGTATCTTCGTGAATATGGAGAATTCGACGATGGTTTTTTAAATTGGCTTAAAAACTTTAAATTCAATGGAACTCTTAGATCAGCTTATGAAGGTGATTTGGTATTTAATGAAGAGCCAATTCTTCAAATTGAGAGTAGTTTAGCTGAAGCTCAATTGGTCGAAACCGCGATTTTGAATATTATTAATTTTCAAACATTAATAGCAACAAAAGCAGCTCGTGTGCGCAATGTCTGTGGTGATGATCCTATACTTGAATTCGGAACTCGTAGAGCACAAGAATTTGATGCGGCATTGTGGGGAGCTCGTGCGGCTTATATTGGTGGTTTTGATGCGACAGCTAATGTACGCGCAGGACGTTTGTTTGGAATTCCAATTAGTGGAACTCATGCACACTCTTTAGTTCAAACATACAAGAATGACTACGATGCATTTACTGCTTATGCACAAACACATAAGAATGTTGTTTTCTTAGTTGATACTTATGACACGCTTAAAAGTGGTGTGCCATCAGCTATTCGTGTCGCTAAAGAAATGGGCGATAAAATCAATTTCTTAGGTGTAAGAATTGATTCTGGAGATATGGCTTATATTTCAAAACGAGTGCGCAAACAATTAGATGAGGCTGGTTTCACTGAAGCAAAAATCTATGCATCAAATGATTTAGATGAAAAAACAATCCAAAACTTAAAAATGCAAGGTGCAAAAATTGATGTCTGGGGCATTGGTACTAAGGTAATTACGGCATACGATCAACCAGCTTTAGGAGCTGTTTATAAGTTGGTTTCAATTGAAAATGACAATGGTCAAATGGAAGACACCATTAAACTTTCTAGCAATGCTGAAAAAGTTACTACACCTGGCAAGAAACAAGTTTGGCGTATAACTAATGATGACAAAAATGGTAAGTCTGAAGGTGACTATGTGACACTAGCAGATGATGATCCAACAAAAATTGATGAGCTTTACATGTTCCATCCTAAGTACACATATATAAACAAAACTGTGAAGAATTTTACGGCAACACCATTATTAAAGGATATCTTTGTCAAAGGTGAATTAGTTTATGATTTACCAAGCGCTCAAGATATCAAAAAAAATGCTGATCAAAATTTAGATTCGTTATGGGAAGAATATAAGAGAAACCTTAACCCTCAAATATATCCGGTAGATTTATCTCAAGAATTATATGATCACAAGATGAACTATATTGAACAAGTACGCAAATATGTTGAGAATTTACATTACGGAGATTAATTATGCGTGAGTTACAAAAGCAGATTATTGAATTTGAACACACCTTGCCTGAAATCGATCCACAAGCAGAAATTAGACGTTCAATAGACTTCATAAAAAAATATTTAAAGAACCGTCCGTTTCTAAAAACATTAGTACTCGGTATTTCAGGTGGCCAAGATTCAACATTAGCAGGGAAGCTCTCTCAAATGGCGATTGATGAACTTCGTGAAGAAACAGGAAATGATGAGTATTGTTTTATTGCGGTGCGTCTTCCATATGGGAAGCAAGCTGACGAGACAGATGCTATGGAAGCAATTAACTGGATGAAAGCCGATAAGATTTTAAAAGTTAATATTCAAAATTCTGTTGATGAATTGGTACAGGCAATTGAAGTTAATGATCAAAAAATCACTGATTTTAATAAAGGTAATATTAAAGCTCGAATAAGAATGACTGTCCAATTCGGTATTGCTGGTGATAATCAAGGAATTGTAGTTGGCACTGATCATTCAGCTGAAAATATTACTGGTTTCTATACTAAATATGGTGATGGAGCTGCTGATATCACACCGCTATTTAGATTGAACAAACGACAAGGACGTCAAATGTTACGTCAGTTAGATGCACCAACTCACTTATATGAAAAGACACCAACTGCTGACTTAGAAGAGAATCGACCTTCTCTTCCTGATGAAGTTGCTCTAGGTGTAACTTATGATGAAATTGATGATTATTTAGAAGGTAGAACAATATCAGATAAGTCTGCTGAAGTAATTGAGAATTGGTTCAAAAAAACAGAGCATAAAAGAAGTCTTCCTTATACAGTGTTTGATAATATATGATATAATTATTTTGTAAGGGAGTAACAGGCCTTAGTTGCTACAAACTCGTCAACAAGAATGAATCTGGGTTTGTATTAAATTGTGAGACTTACACACTTTGTTTGGTGTGTAAGTCTCTTTTTTTATGAAGGATTCAGCAAAATGGAGGGAATAAATGAAAAAGAATTATTATAATTTAACGGAGACGGAAGCTTTTGATCAGGTGAAAACTGATATTCAAGGTTTAACGCCTAAAGAAGCTAGCGAACGTTTAGAAAAATATGGACATAATGAACTACAAGAAAAAAAGAAAACAACATTAATTGAAAAATTCATTAATCAATTTAAAGATTTTATGATTCTTATTTTGATTGTCGCAGCTTTTGTTTCGGGTGCCTTATTAGGTGAATGGACAGATGCGGTAATTATTTTCATGGTTGTTATTTTAAATGCGGTAATGGGGATTGTGCAGGAGTCAAAAGCTGAGGATGCAATTAACGCCTTACAAGAGATGTCTTCACCACAAGCCACTGTTATTCGTGATGGTAAGAATGTCAGAGTACCTAGTACACAATTAGTTGTGGGAGATATTGTCGCTCTTGAGGCTGGGGATGTTGTACCTGCTGACTTACGCTTATTTAACAGTCAGTCACTTAAAATAGAAGAATCAAGTTTAACAGGTGAATCTGTTCCTGTTGAAAAATTTGATGATGTATTAGAAGGTGAGATTTCTTTAGGTGATCGCACTAACATGGCGTTTATGAATACTAATGTTACATACGGTCGTGGTAGCGGAGTGGTAATTGCTACTGGAATGGATACTGAAGTTGGTCAAATTGCAGGGATGTTGAATCAATCAACTGAAACAAGTACACCTTTACAAGATAACTTGAAGTCACTAGGTAAAATTATTACTGTTTTGATTTTAATAATTGCAGCGATAATTTTTGTAGTTGGGCTATTAAATAATCCAGATAACTTACCTATCATGCAACGAGTTAGTGAAATGTTGTTAACAGCAATTTCATTAGCCGTAGCTGCTATTCCGGAAGGATTACCAGCGATTGTTACTGTTATCTTGGCAATTGGAACGCAAAAAATGGCGAAACATAAGGCCTTGATTAGAAAACTTCCAGCTGTTGAAACACTTGGAAGTACTGATATTATTGCTTCTGATAAGACCGGGACATTAACACTTAATCAAATGACAGTTGAAAAGTTCTATGACAATCTTCAACTATCAAATAAAGATGTAACAGTGGATACAGATAATAAGTTATTGCAAATCATGATGATGGCTAATGATACCAAAGAATCTAATGGTGAATTATTAGGTGATCCAACAGAAACAGCCTTAATACAATTCGCATTGGATAAAGGGATTGATGTACAAAAATTCTTAACAGAACATCAACGTGTTCAAGAAGTTCCGTTTGACTCTGAACGTAAATTAATGAGTACTATCAATAAAGTTTCCGATAAGTATATGATTGCGGTAAAGGGTGCCCCTGATCAACTCTTGAAGAGAGTTACTAAGATTCAAGAAAACGGTGCAATTAGAGAATTCACTGATCAAGATAGAAAAAATATCTTAGAACAAAACACAAAATTAGCTGAACAAGCTATGCGAGTTTTGGCATTTGCATATCAAGAAACACCAGACACTTTCAAAGATGTAAATAGTGAAAATGTTGAAAATGATTTGATATTTGTTGGATTAGTAGGAATGATAGATCCCGAAAGACCAGAAGCAAAAGCTGCTGTTAAAGAAGCTAAGTCTGCGGGAATTCGTCCAATCATGATTACAGGTGATCATCCGATTACGGCAACAGCTATTTCACAACGTTTGAATATTATTGATAGTAGTTCGACAGATGCTGTGTTAACTGGTGAAGAACTTGATCAAATGGATGAAGATACTTTTGATAATAATGTCGACAAGTATTCAGTCTATGCACGTGTAGCGCCAGAGCATAAAGTACGAATTGTAAAAGCTTGGCAGAAGAAGAACAAAGTTGTTGCCATGACTGGTGATGGGGTAAATGATGCGCCAGCATTGAAATCGGCAGATATTGGAATTGGAATGGGAATAACTGGTACTGAAGTTTCTAAAGGTGCCAGTGATATGGTATTGGCTGATGACAACTTTGCAACGATTGTACATGCGGTTAAAGAAGGTCGTAAGGTCTTTAGTAATATCCAAAAATCTATTCAGTATCTTCTATCAGCTAACTTAGGTGAAGTACTTACATTATTCATGATGACACTTTTAAGTTGGGATATATTAAAACCAGTTCAATTACTATGGATCAACTTAGTAACTGATACTTTACCAGCTATTGCTTTGGGAGTAGAACCAGTTGAAAAGGGAATAATGAATGAAAAACCACGTGGTCGAAATTCAAACTTCTTCTCAAATGGTGTAGGTAGTTCCATTATGTATCAAGGTGTTCTAGAAGGAATCATAACTTTAGGTGTATACTTCATTGGTATTTCAATGCCAGTTCATTCTGGATATGCTATGATTCACGCTGATGCTTTGACAATGGCTTATGCTACATTAGGATTAATCCAACTATTCCAAGCATTTAATGTTAAATCAATTCACAATTCATTATTTAGTAGTAATCCATTTACTAATCGTGCATTTAACTGGGCAATTGTAATATCAGTGATTTCTTTAGCTGTTACAATAATGGTTCCAGGATTGAATGGTATTTTCCACGTAACTGCATTAAACTATACTCAATGGTTAACAGTTCTTGCAGGTGGAATGCTTATGATTCTTATCGTTGAACTAGTTAAACTAATTCAAAGAAAGAGAGCTTAATAATGAATCCAGCACAAAAAAAAGCTATTCAATACGCTAATACAGTAAATGATGCAGTTCAAAATACACAAGAAGTGCAAGAAAAAATGCACCCACAATTTGAAGTAATCAAAAAAGCAATTGATGAAAATACTCTTAAAGATATGCTATCTTCAAAATATTTAGAAATCCAAGGTGATTTTCAGCAAGGAACAGATGAATACAAGAAGATTGCAAAAGTTATGCATGAAGCAAAAGCCCCAGCTCGTTTAATGGGAACACATCATAACTTGGCAAATGTTTATGATGAATACGCACAATCATGTCAAGACATGGTTGATAGTATGAAGGATAATAGGGATGTTGATATTGAGGCTTTTACAATAGCTGAAAAGAAACAAGAAGAAGCTACTGATAAAATCTCGAAGTATATTACAAAAATATTCCAAGGATAAAATGACAGATAACGAGTTAACACAACTAGTTCAAAGAATTTCAAAAAATTCTTTTGGGAAAGAATTTAATAATATAGCTAAATTCAATAATCGATTACGTTCTACTGGTGGTAGATTTCATTTAAAAGATGGACATATTGATATCAATCCTAAAGTTCTTGAAAGATATGATGAGAAAACTTTAGAAGGTATTATCAAACATGAATTAGTTCATTATCATTTGTATTACTCTGGAGGCAAGCATTATCACAGTTCGCCAGCTTTTAAAGCTTTGTTAAAACAAGTGGGCGGATCACGCTATGCTCCGGAATTAACACCAAAGAAACGTAAGACGTATAAAATTTATCAATGTAAAAAATGTGGTTTAGAATACAAGCGCATTAAAAAAATCAATACTTGGCGTTTTGTTTGTGGAAAGTGCCGCGGAAGATTGGTGTTTATAAAAGAAAGCATTGAATAAAGCAGTATCGGTATGCTAGAATTTTTCTAGCATACAATGCGGGTATGGCGGAACTGGCAGACGCGCAAGACTAAGGATCTTGTGGAGAATTTTCTCCGTGGAAGTTCGAATCTTCTTACCCGCATATAGATAAAAATAAAAGTACAAACCTTGATTTAATAAGGTTTGTACTTTTTTGTTTGCCATTTTGTTTGCCATATACATGAACTGACATAAATCATAGATAATTATATAGCGTATAAACAAAGGAGAATGATTATCATGAAGACAGTATCGTATTGTAGAACTTCAACAAACCGACAGGATTTAGGATTAGATGTACAGATTAAAGCAATGGAAAATTATAATCCTCAAATAATATTCAAAGAACAGGTAAGCGGTAGAAAAGAAGAACGCGAAGAACTGATTAAAGCATTGTCTGTTTTGGAAAAAGGGGATACGTTATTAATCTATAAACTAGATAGACTATCTAGAAGTACAAAGCAGCTAGTAAATTTAATGGCTGAATTAAATGATGAAGGAGTTCATTTAGTTTCAATAAGTGATGGTATTGATACATCAACGGCTAATGGTCGATTTCTATTTACTATTATGAGCGCGATGAGTCAATTAGAAGCAGAATTAATTAGTCAACGGACTAAAGAAGCACTTGCAGTAACTGATAAAAAACTAGGAAGACCAGCAATTAAAGAAAAGAAAACACAAAAAATACTTGATGAGTATCAAAATTCTAATTTAATGGTAAAAGATATAGCTGAAAAAGAAGGAGTGAGTACTAGTTTTATTTATAAATTGGCTAAGAAACATGGGTGCACCAGGCGGTAAATAAAAAAATCTTGTATATAAAACTTATCATGGTAAAATTAATTTGTATTAATAATAGATGTATTAAACGAACGTTTTTTACAGTTCAATAAATAAAAAAATAATAATTAGTAAAACGTCTGGTGTTAAGCAGTTCATAAAAACTGTTTAGCACTTTTTTTGTACCCAAATTCCCGTTGTAAAAAACGTTCGTTTAATCGTCATGTAAAAACAAACTTTTAATGGAATCTTGGGAGGATTTTATAGTGTACAAAACACGAAAAGAATTAAGAAAATTAGCTAATATTCAAAGAAGAAATAACGTTGCTAAAAAAGCTGTTACTACAAGTGCTTTGGCGCTTGGAATGGGGCTTGGATTAACAGCTATTGGTTCAAACAAGGTAGATGCTGCAACATGGACAGCAAACTCTGTTGAATCAATTCAAACGGCATTGAAAACTAGTGGAACTACACCTTATACAATTAAGTGGGGTGATACACTTTCAACAATTACTGAAGCTGCCAACAAGAACGGTATTGAAACTTCAGTTCAACGTCTAGCTGAAATCAATAAGATTTCTAATATAAACTTGATTTATGCTGGAAATAAATTATGGTTCAGCGGTCAAGGAAGTAACGGAACAGTTACTGTGACTGATAAAGATGGTAACAGTCATACGTATAACTTAGACCCAAACAAGCCACTAAACAATAACGGTGGTTCAAATTCTGGTTCATCAAATGGTAGCCATAATAATGGAAATGCTAATAACAATAACTCTGGCAACAATAATAACGGTTCAAATAATGGTAGCGATAATAACGGAAACAATAATGGTTCAGGAAGTGATAACGGTAGTGGTGAAACACCAACTAACCCAACTGATCCAACCACAGAAAAAGTTAAATACTCAATAGTATTTAAAAACAAAGAAACAGGTAAAGAAATACAATCAACAACTGGTGAAGATGAAGTTGGTTCAACAGTTGAATTCACAGCTAAAAATGAAATTATTGTTGATGGTAAGAAATATACATTATCCGACCCATCAAAAACTGAATATTCAATTAAGTTAGATAAAGATGCAACAAAGAACGTTATTGAGGTTGAATATAGCGAAGATACAACAGCACCAATCGAAAAGACTTCAGTAACAATTAACGCAGTTGATGAAGATAGTAAAACAATCAAGACTGACACAATTGATAACCTAAATGTTGGTGATGATTATACTGCACAAGCTCCAACAATTGACGGCTACAAGTTGAATGATGATTCAGCAAAAACAATTACTCTTGCAAAAGATAACAACACAATTACATTCAAGTACATTAAAGATTCAACTCCAGTTGAGAAAACATCAGTAACAATCAACTCTGTTGATGAAAATGGTAAAACAATCAAAACAGATACAGTTGATAACTTGAATGTTGGTGATGAATACACTGCAAGTGCACCAACAATCGATGGTTACAAATTGAATGATGATGCTACTAAGAAAATCACTTTAGCAAAAGACGGTAATACTATTACTTTTAAATTTGTTAAAGAAGAAGCTCCTGTAGAAAAAACATCTTACACAGTTTCATATCAAGATGAAGCAGGTAATAAACTTCAAGATGATAAAACTGTAAATGACCAAGTAGTTGGAACAACGGTTAAAGAAGACGCGCCTGCAATTGATGGATACACAATCAAAGGTGATGCTAGTCAATCACTAACATTACAAGCAACTGGTAACAAGATTGTGTTTACTTATGTTAAGAATGATGTGCCATCACAAGAAGCTACATTAATTGTTAAGCATGTAGATACAAGTGGTAATGAATTGCCTGACTTCCCAGAAACTACAACAAAAGGTAAAGCTGGCGATTCATATAGTGAAATTGCAAAATATGTATATGGCTTGCAAGCTGACTCTTATCAAAAATCAGGTAAATTAGTGGCTGGCGAAAACGTTGTTACATTTACTTATACTAAATCTGAACAACTTGTTGGAGCTCCCGTAGGAACTCCGGGATTATTAGATGTAAATGGCACATATAATGGTGTTAAAGGCTCAGATATTTTGAAAAACTATAACAATGGTCAAGATGATTGGACAGATGAATATGGGAATAACTGGCATAAAGGATATTTGTTATTTGATTCTATGGCAAATGCTAATGCCTTTGGAGATAAATATTTAACTGATAACAGCTTAAACTTTAATTCCTACTCAGGTTACGGTGTAACAGGAGTTTACGGACAAGACCATTCAGAAATTGCAGCATATGCATTGGAATGGAAGAACTTTGGACCTAATAAAGGATAAGTAAGAAAATAATTTGAGATGCAACAGCTAACAACTGTTGCTTTTTTTGAGGGAAATAATATGAGTATTTTTATTAGGAATATTTATAGATTCATCTATAAGTGGCAGCTGTATTATCAACGTAAGATTCAATTTCAAGAACACGTTATGGTTGCTAAAAGTACAAAATTCGAAGGTGGAAATTTCCTTGCCAAGAATACAATTATAAGTAACTCAAAACTAGGATACGGAACGTTTACAGGAAATAATAATTACATTGTTAATACAACAATTGGTCGCTTTACTTCGATTGGTAGTGACCTAAAGATAATTATTGGAAATCATCCCACAAATCAATTCGTTTCAACACATCCAGCTTTTTATTCACTGAGAAAGCAAGCGGGATTCACATATACAGATGAGCAATTATTTAATGACATTAAATACGTTTCAGATTCTAAATATTGCGTAGAAGTAGGTAGTGATGTTTGGATAGGCGCTGATGTAAAAATCTTAAATGGCGTGACCGTTGGTCATGGTGCAGTAATTGCTGCAGGAGCTACTGTAATTAAAGATGTACCTGATTATGCAATAGTTGGTGGAACGCCAGCAAAACTGATTAGATATCGTTTCACAGAAGAACAACGTGAAAAGTTAATACAAGATAAATGGTTTGATAAAGATATTAATTGGATTAAAAATCATGCACAAGAAATGACAGATGTAGAAATGTTTTTAGGAGTAAAAAATTAAGGTGTCAATTATTAACATATAATACTCAAATGTCTGAGAATATGTTGGCTCCTTGTTGATAATTTCATGCTAGATCAAATTGAGTGACAGGAAGGGTAGTTTTTGTTGGATAATACTTTAAAACACAAACAAAGTTTGTGCTTTTTTTGTTTTATAAAATGAAAAATTGGTTTATAGTTATTTATTGAAATCAAGTGAAAGTTAACCAATTTTAGAGTTGAAAAATCATTTTTTTTATAAAATTATAGTGTATTTCTAATAAGACATTTAAGAATTCTATTTCTATGCTTGAAAAGTGATAAAAAACTCAAAAATTGGTACGAACTTTTGTTGATAGTGGTTAAGTATCGTGTTAAATTGGTAGGGTACGATTATTACATCGACTAGATGTCGGAGGAACAATAATGAGAAAAACTAGAGTAATAAATAGTAATATTTCAAAAGCCATTTCAGATATGGGTCATTTTGACACATTAGCTATTGGTGATGCAGGTATGCCAGTTCCTAATGATACTGAAAAAATTGATATCGCTGTAGAAGCAGGATTACCAGGATTCATGCCAGTATTGGAAAATGTTTTGAGCGAACTTGAAGTTCAAAAAATTTACTTAGCTGAAGAGATGAAAACAGCTAACCCTGATCAACTACAAAGAGTTAAGGATTTAGTTGGAGATACTCCAATTGAATTCATTGCACATGAACAAATGAAAAAAGATTTAAGCAAGTCTCGTGCATTTGTTAGAACAGGTGAAGAAACACCATATTCAAATATTATTTTAGAAAGTGGCGTTGTATTTTAATCAACGAAAGGTAAATAGTTAATGACAAAAGTAGTAGTTCTAGGTTCAACTAACGTTGACACAATTTTAAATGTTTCAAGATTCCCACTACCCGGAGAAACAATGGCTATGAATGACCGCGCAACAGCTGGCGGTGGTAAAGGTGCTAACCAAGCTTTAGCAGCTGCCAGACTTGGAGCTGACACAAGCTTCATTAGTCGTGTTGGTTCAGAAGGTGCTGCTGAATTCATGTTGGATACTTTTAAAGAAGACGGTATGCACGTTGATCACATTACAACATCAACAACTGCCGGAACTGGTCAAGCATACATCCTTGTTGAAGAAGCTGGACAAAACAGTATCTTAATTTATGCTGGTGCAAATGCTGAAGTTGGCGAAAAAGATATTTTAGCTGCTGAAGATACAATCAAAGATGCAGATATCTTGATTGCTCAATTTGAAGTTCCAATCCCTGCAATTATCAAAGCTTTTGAAATTGCTACTGCAAACGGTGTTAAGACAATCCTTAACCCTGCTCCTGGTCGTGAAAGCATTCCTGCAGAGTTAATTAAATTAACAGACATCATTATTCCTAACGAAACAGAAGCACAAATCATTACTGGTGTTGAAGTTACAGACCGTGCTTCAATGGACGCTGCTGCTGCTAAATTAATGGAAATGGGCGTAAGCACAGTTCTAATTACTGTTGGTTCAGAAGGTTCATACTATAACACTGGTGAAAAATCTGGCTTCGTAAATGCCTTCAAAGTTGAAGCTAAAGATACAACTGCTGCTGGTGATACATTTATCGGTGCTTTCAGTAGCCAAATTAAACCTGACTTATCAAACATTGAAGATGCAATGCGTTTTGCTAACAAAGCATCATCACTTGCTGTTCAAAAATCAGGTGCACAAACATCAATCCCTTACGAAAAAGATATCAATCTATAAAAAGATTAATATCTTTTTTTATTTAATTAAATAAATATTTTTATGAAATCTTATTTTCAATTTTATAAATGAGAATAGCTACACACCAGTGTGAAAAACGGTTACATTTATATTGTTTATTTTTTTTTATAGTGCTAATATATTGTTGTAATCTGCGATGATTAGTGGTGAATGGTTTGTCAGATCGCTTTCCCCCATCAAAAATCATGGAACAAATTACAAACACTTATATTTCCCTCAGGAGGACGTTCTAACATGGAACATGGAACAGTTAAATGGTTTAACTCAGAAAAAGGTTACGGTTTTGTAACTCGTGAAGATGGTAGTGATGTATTCGTACATTACTCAGCAATTCAAGGTGAAGGATACAAAACCTTGGAAGAAGGACAAGCCGTAACATTTGATATCGAAGAAAGCGATCGCGGACCACAAGCCGTAAACGTAAATAAAGCATAATTTCTTTTGATATAATTTGAAAAAGCCTAGCTAATGTTAGGCTTTTTTGTTTTAATTTATTTAACGAAAAAAGAAGGTATTTTTATTTGGTCAAAAAGAAACGTAGAAAGTTTAAAAAACAGTCATATTCAACCATTTCTCTAGGAGTAATGTTATTTGTAGTGGCCTTAACAGCAATTTTTTTAGGAATTGTACAATACAAAAACCATCTAGATTCTATACCAACTCAAGAAGAAGTTGTTGAACAAGAGCGAAATGAATTTATTAGTACTATAGCGCCATACGCTGTTGAATTGAAAAAACAATATGGGATTTTACCTAGTATAACAATTGCGCAAGCCATCGTTGAAAGTGACTGGGGGAAAAGTTCTTTAGCAAGTAAGTATAATAATTATTTTGGGGTTAAAGGAGATAATCCAGCAAACACAAAAGTATTACAGACTAAGGAATTTGTTGATGGACAATGGATTACTGTTAATGGTAGATTCCGCGTTTATGCTAATTACAAGGAATCTATGGAAGACCATGCTAAGTTATTTGTTACTGGAACTTCTTGGGACTCAAAGCAGTATCAACATGTTTTGGCCGCTACCGATTATGTGGATGCTGCGTTTGCTTTACAAACAGATGGATATGCTACTGATCCTGGCTATACCAAAAAAATACTAAAAGTGATTAAACAGTATGATTTAGATAAATATGATAAATAATATTGACCTTAACGTTACGTCATAGTTTATATTGGTTTTCGTTAGGAGAAGATTAATGGATTATACGATTAAACAAGTTGCACAAATATCGGGTGTAAGCACACGTACATTACGATACTATGATGAAATAGGTTTACTTAAGCCGGCACGACTTAGTTCATCTGGTTATCGTATTTATGGTCAAGGTGAAATTGATTACTTACAGCAAGTGTTGTTTTATAAGTATCTTGGGTTTGATTTAAACAAGATTAAAAACATTTTGTCTGAAGAAAACTTTTCTAATATTACAGCGCTCAACCAACATTATCAAAAACTTCTGCAAGAACGTGAGCATATTGATCATCTCCTAACAACAATTGAACAAACATTGGAGTATTACAAAGGAGAACAAGAGATGACAAATGAACAAAAGTTTGAAAGTTTTAAAAAGCAACAAATTCAAAAAAATGAAGAACAATATGGTCAAGAATTAAGAACTAACTATGGAAATGAAGTAGTGGAGGCTTCAAATAAGAAATACGAATCACTTACTGAAACCGATATGCATGAAATGAAAGAAGTGGAAGAAGAACTATTCACAAACTTAAAAGAACTAACTAAATTAGGCAATGTTGAGAATGCAATAGGAAAAAGAGTTTATGAATTGCATAAAAAATGGTTGAACTTCACGTGGGCAAGTTATTCAACAGATGCGCACAAAGGCTTGGCAGATATGTATTTAGCAGACGAAAGGTTTGCTGACTATTACAATTTTGCTGTCGATAAAAAAGCGACTCAAATGCTTCATGATGCTATTTATTTGTATGCTTAATTTAAAAGAACCAGAATAAAATATTCTGGTTCTTTTTTATTTCATGATTTATTTATAAAGCAGTGATATTATTAACTATATCAATATAAAATGAGGTAATTGCCGTGAAAGAACTTGAAGAAAAGATCAAAAAAGATGGCCGCGTTTTAGGTGCTGATATTTTAAAAGTTGATAGTTTTTTAAACCATCAAATTGACCCAGTACTTATGAAAAAAATGGGTGAAGAATTTTATAATGAATTTAAGAATCAAAATGTTACCAAAATTATCACGGTAGAATCTTCAGGAATTGCTCCAGCAGTTATGGCTGGTTTGAGTTTTAATAAACCAGTTGTTTTTGCTAGAAAACACAAATCATTAACTTTGAAGGATGATTTGTACACAGCTGATGTATATTCGTTTACTAAGCAAACTAGTAACAAAATCAGCGTTTCAAAGAACTTCTTAGATAGCTCTGATAATGTATTGATTATTGATGATTTCTTAGCTAATGGGCAAGCTGTTAAAGGTTTGGCAGATATTGCTAAAGATGCTGGAGCCAATATTGTTGGTGCTGGTATAGTAATTGAAAAGTCTTTTCAAAAAGGACGTTCATTAGTTGATGAAATGGGAATTAAAGTTCTATCATTAGCAAGAATTAAAGAATTCAAAGATGGTCAAGTAGTATTTGAAGAGGATTAAGATGAGAAAATATTTAGAACCAGGTTCAATTATTGGGCTAATTGGTGGTGGATATGAATCGTATTTACTACTAACTCAAGCGCATAAGATGGGATTTAAGACACGACTAGCCGTTGTTGATCAAAATGACGAAGCAATTTTGGCGGCAGATGAATATGTTGTAGTTGATAATTTTAACTATGAGAATATCAAAAAAGTAGCCGAAATATCAGATATATTAATGTTTGAAACTTTGGAGCTAGATAATGATGATTTAGTAAGAATTGCTAATGAATTTCCGGTTATTCAAGGAACTGAATTAGTTAGTATGGCACAAGATAGATATTTAGAACGCACCTTTCTAGATGGAATTAATATTAATATAGTTCCATTTCAGATGGTTGTTTCAGAAGATGACTTACAAATTGGGATTAAAAATATTGGCTATCCGTGTGTGTTACGACCAATTCAAAAAGGTATTGATCGACAAGTAGTGCTTAATAGTGAAGGTGATATTGCTGAAGCAAAAGTAATTATTGGTCAAGGTGCCTATATTTTGGAAGCTAGTGTGGATGTAAAACAAGAGTTCACCATTATGGCAGCAAAACGCGCAAATGGAAAAATTCATGTCTTCCCAATGATTAATGACCAATATCAAAATGGAATTTTAAAAAGTGCATCAGTTTTCATTAAAAATGATCCACGTGTAGAAGAAGAAGTTCAACGTGTAGTTGCTAAAGTGGCTCAATCAATTAACTACATCGGAGTGTTTGGAATACAATTTATTATCTCTGACAACAAGAATTTGTATGTTAAACAAATAGTTCCAGGATTGGCTTATTCCGCTAATGTTTATGAATTAGCAACTGGTCGTTCTCAATTCGAATTACACTTAAGAGCTATTGCTAATTGGCCAATACCTGAGGTATTTCCGCTAACTAACACTAGTATTTTAAGGATAATGAAAGAACAAAAAGAAGAAGCTCTAGAATTATTGCAAGAAAAATCGCAGTGGAAATTCATGTTCCATAATGCTGACGATAGTTTTACTTATGAAGATGAAGTAGGCTATATTTTGTTGTCATCTTCTGAGGAAGATTTTTTGAGAAATAATATTAATAACACAAAAAGTTGGAAAATAGATTAAGACTAGGAGACTTCAATGTTAAGTAGATACGTTCGCAATGAAATGGGTAATATTTGGACTGATGAAAATAAATACCAAGCTTGGTTAGATGTTGAAATAGCAGCCACACAAGCTTGGAGCAAACTAGGAGAAGTTCCTAGTGATGATTTGAAGAAAATTCAAGAAAAAGCTAGTTTTAAAGTTGATCGTATTTTAGAAATTGAACAAGAAACAAAACATGACGTTGTTGCATTTACACGTGCGGTTTCAGAATCATTAGGTGAAGAACGTAAGTGGATTCATTTTGGCCTTACTTCAACTGATGTTGTAGATACAGCCTATGGTTACTTGATGAAGCAAGCTAATGATATTTTGAAAAAAGATTTAGAAGAGCTATTAGAAGTAATTAAGAATAAGGCTAACGAATATAAGTACACCGCAATGATGGGACGTACTCATGGTGTTCATGCTGAGCCAACAACTTTTGGTTTGGTGTTAGCAACTTGGTTCTCAGAAATGAAACGTAATATTGAAAGATTTGAACATGCTGCAGATGGTGTGCAAGCTGGTAAGATTAGTGGTGCCGTTGGTACATTTGCTAATACTCCTCCAGCAGTAGAAGCTTTTGTATGTGAAAAATTGGGAATTCGTGCTCAAGAAATATCAACTCAAGTCTTGCCTCGAGATTTGCATGCTGAATATATTCAAACAATGGCTCTTATTGCTAGTTCAATTGAACGCTTTGCTTTAGAAGTGCGCCATTTGCAAAGAACCGAAGTAAGAGAAGCAGAAGAATATTTCGCGGCTGGACAAAAAGGTTCTTCAGCTATGCCTCACAAACGTAATCCTATCGGTTCAGAAAACGTTACTGGATTAGCTCGTGTCATTAAAGGACATGCATTTACAGCTTTAGAAGATGTTCCTTTATGGCATGAACGTGATATTTCTCATAGTTCGGCTGAACGTGTCATTATTCCTGATACAACAGAATTATTGGATTATATTTTAGTTAGATTTACTAAAATAATTAAGAATTTGACCGTGTTCCCAGACAAAATGGAAGAAGATATTAATCTAACTAATGGATTGATTTATTCACAACGCGTTATGTTGAAATTAATTGAAAAAGGATACACAAGAGAAGCTGCTTATGACTTAGTTCAACCTAAGACAAAAACTGCTTGGGATGAGAAATTGAATTTCCAAGAATTGGTAAGAAGTGATCAAGAAATAACAGATAATCTAAGTAAATCAGAATTAGATGATGCATTCGATTACAAGTGGCATTTGAAACATGTTGATGAAATTTTCGAACGTGTTGGATTGTAGTTTGAAAAGAACAGTGAAAACTGTTCTTTTTTTGTTGAAAAAAGAACCCAGTTAAATAGTATCGAAGCTCTAAATTTGGTATAATTTAACGGTAACTATTTATAATAAAAGAGGTCGTAATATTGGTGGAGAATCAGTTGTTAAATGGATTAAATAAAGAGCAAAAAGAAGCGGTATTGGCAACTGAAGGACCACTATTAATTATGGCGGGTGCCGGTAGTGGAAAAACCCGTGTGTTAACACATAGAATAGCGCACCTAATTAAAGATAATGACGTTAAACCTTGGCGAATTCTGGCTATTACTTTTACGAACAAAGCTGCTCGTGAAATGAACGATCGAATTATTAACTTGCTAGATGAACAAGCTGATGGAATTTGGGTTTCAACTTTTCATGCGTTGTGCGTAAGAATTTTACGACGTGATGCTGAAAATATTGGATTCTCTCGTTCGTTTTCAATAGCAGATCCAGCTGAACAAAAAACACTAATAAAACAAATATTAAAGAATCGTAATTTAGATCCTAAGCATTATGATCCTAGGACAATTCTTTCGATGATAAGTAATGCAAAAAATGAATTACTAACGCCTAAAGAATATGAACTAAAGGCTCGAGGACCTTTTGAAGAGGTTGTTGCGGGATGTTATAAAGAATATCAATCAGAATTAGAAAATAATCAGTCAATGGATTTTGATGATTTAATCATGAAGACCATTCAATTGTTTGAAGAACACGTTGATATTTTGAAGAAGTACCAAGAACAATTCTTATATATTCATGTTGATGAATATCAAGATACTAATGAAGCTCAATATAGATTGGTTAATCTTCTTGGTAAACTTAATAAGAATGTTTGTGTAGTTGGTGATGCAGATCAAAGTATTTATGGTTGGCGTGGTGCCAACATGAATAATATTTTGGATTTTGAAAATGATTATCAAAATGCTCAGACAATAATGTTGGAACAAAACTATCGTTCTACTAAAAATATCTTGGGTGCGGCTAACGATGTAATTAACTTCAATGACAATCGCAAGCCCAAAGAATTATGGACAGAGAACAATGATGGCGACAAAATAACATATTATCGTGGTCAAAGTGAATCAGATGAAGCTTTGTTTGTAATTGAAAACACCAAAAAAATCATTGAAGAAAAAGGTATGAATTATAGCGATTTTGCTATTTTATATCGAACTAATTCACAGTCACGTGTATTTGAAGAAAAATTACTTTCTGCAAATATTCCTTACAAGATTGTTGGTGGACATAAGTTCTATGATCGAAAAGAAATCAAGGATATTATGGCTTACTTACGTTTGATAGGTAATGCAGCTGATTCGATGAGTTTTCGTCGAATAGTTAATTCACCAAAGCGTGGTGTTGGACCAACTAGTTTAGATAAGCTAGACGATTTTGCAAGAGAACACAACTGGTCATTATTAGAAGCTGCAAATAATGTTGAATTATCTAATATACCAGCGAGAACAAGAACAACTCTTGGTACATTTGCTCATAATATTAAAGAATTGCAGACTAAAGTAACGACAGCTACTATTACTGAAATTTTGGAAGAAACAATTGATAAGACCGGATATATTGATGATTTAAGAGCTCAAGATACATTAGAAGCAAAATCTCGTATTGAAAATATTGAAGAATTATTGACTGTTACTAAACAGTTTGATGATCGTTATGAAGATGATAGTGAGTTACGACTTGAGAACTTTTTGACAGAACTATCGTTAGTCAGTGATCAAGATGATATAGAAGAAGATGTAAAAGAAGTAACCCTTATGACTTTACATGCGGCCAAAGGACTTGAATTCCCGGTAGTATTCTTAGTAGGAATGGAAGAAGGGATTTTCCCACTAGGAAGAGCGGCTGCTGACAATAGTGAATTGGAAGAAGAGCGTCGCTTGGCTTATGTAGGAATCACTCGAGCTGAGAAGAAACTATTCATTACTAATGCGCATAGTCGAATGCTATATGGTCGAGTTCAATCTAATGCACCTTCCAGATTTATCGTAGAAATTGATGATAAATATTTAGACCAAGAAAATCCAAAAGCCGGAAATATAGCCATCAAAAAAGATGATAACTATCCTTTTGCAAAAGGTAGAAGTGCTAAGACTTTTGGTGGAACTTATGTTGCGCCAACGGTAGCAAACAATAAGAGTGCAGCAGCTAGTCAAAACTGGAATATTGGTGATAAGGTTGAACATAAGAAGTGGGGAGTTGGTACAGTGGTTAAGGTACAAGGTGCCGGTAAAGATGCAGAGTTAGATATAGCATTTGATCAGCAAGGAATTAAACGCTTGTTAGCAGAATTTGCCCCAATTACTAAAGCTTAAAAAATTAAAGGAGTAGCTATGAATATAGAAGACGTACAAACTCGATTAACAAAATTAAAAGCGCGTATTACTGAGTTAAGTAATGCTTACTATACAAAAGATGCTCCTTTAGTTGAAGATAGTGAGTATGATCAGTTATATCGCGAACTTGAAGAATTAGAAGCTGAACATCCTGAACTTGTTACAAATGACTCACCAACACAAAAAGTCGGTGGGGAAGTATTATCAGATTTTTCAAAAGTTACTCATGATGTTCCCATGCTTTCAATGGGGGATGTTTTTTCATTAGAAGAATTAGAAGAATTCGACCAACGAATGCAAAAAAATATCGGCAATAAGACTGACTATAATGTTGAATTAAAAATTGATGGATTGGCATTATCACTGGTTTATGAAAATGGTAAATTAGTTCAAGGTTCAACACGTGGTGATGGAGTAATTGGTGAAGATGTAACTGCAAACATCATGACAATTACAGATATTCCTAAGGAATTATCTGAGCCATTGACACTTGAAGTCCGCGGTGAATGCTATATGCCTAAAACATCATTTGGAAAATTAAATGATGAAAGAGAAAACGAAGGATTAGCAACATTTGCTAATCCTCGTAATGCAGCTGCAGGAAGTTTACGACAATTAGATCCAGCAGTTACTAAAAAACGTAACTTAAGTACATTTATTTATACGTTAGTTAATGCTGATGATTTTGAAGTATCAACTCAAGAAGAAGCAATTGAGTTCATGAAGAAACTTGGATTTCATACTAATCCGAGTTCAAAAACTATTAATGATATAGCTGAAATCGAGAATTATATTGAATTATATCAAGAAAAACGTGATAGCTTAGAATACGGCATTGATGGTATTGTTCTTAAAATTAATGATTTAGCTCTACAACAAGAATTAGGGAATACGGTTAAAGTTCCTCGTTGGGAAATTGCCTATAAGTTTCCACCTGAACGTTCTGAGACAATTATTAAAGACATTGAATGGACAATTGGTAGGACTGGTGTTCTAACACCAACTGCTGTCATGGATCCAGTACAATTAGCTGGAACAACGGTTTCACGAGCAACATTACATAATGAAGAAATGATTAAAGACAAAGATATTCGAATAGGTGACACTGTTTTATTACACAAAGCAGGTGATATTATTCCTGAAGTATCTAAAGTAGTGATTGCTAAAAGGCCAGAGGGATTAGAAGAAGCACCAATACCAACTAATTGTCCTTACTGTGATTCTGAATTAGTGCATCTAGAAGATGAAGTTGCTTTAAGATGTATTAATCCTAAATGTCCGGCTCAGATTAAAGAAGGACTTGCTCATTTTGCTTCACGTAATGCTATGAATATAGATGGCTTAGGTCCAAGAATTGTTGAACAATTATTTCAAAAAGAAATGATTAAAGATGTTTCGGATTTATATAAGTTAACCTTTGATGACCTGTCACAATTAGAAGGTTTCAAAGAAAAATCCATTAATAATTTATTGACAGCAATTAACAATACTAAGAACAACTCATTAGAGAAGTTATTATATGGATTAGGTATTAGACATGTTGGAGCAAAAGCTGCCAAATTACTTGCCGAGAGATTTAAAGATATTGATACACTGATGAATGCCTCAAAAAAAGAAGTGGCAGATATCAATACCATAGGTGAAACTATTGCTGATAGTCTACATGCATATTTTAGTAATATTGAAGTACAGACTTTAATTACTGAGCTAAAAGATGTTAATGTAAACATGTCTTATACTGGATCAACAACAATTAATAGTAATAATGAGCATTTTAGTGGCAAGACAATTGTCATTACGGGAACCTTAGCTAATTACAAACGTAAAGAGCTTGCAGAACAATTAGAAGAGTTGGGAGCAAAAATTACGGGTTCAGTTACTAAGAATACGGATTTATTAATTGCGGGAGAAAAAGCCGGAAGCAAATTAGACAAGGCTAAGAGTCTAGATGTTGCTATAATAAATGAAAAAATGTTAGACGGTTATTTGTCAGATACTCAAAGTATCGACTAGGAGGATCATTTTGAAAAAGAAATTTTTGGGAACAGTAATATTAGGTTTATTAACAGTTATTATTGCTGGATGTGGCAACTTACAGAACTCTAGTCTATCAACTGGTGGAACAGATGATTCTAAAAAAGGTAAGACTGTACAAACTACGAACTCTAGTGACGGTAGTTCTTACAATACATTGCTTCAAGGTAAACAGTATCAAACAAGTGCAATTTCAGGACTTTCAAGTGGGTCTAATAATAATCAGTTTAATTTGCAAAGTTTTGAATCAGGATTGTTAGATATTTCAAATATTACTTTCCCAACTAAAGATTACACTCTTCAAGAAGGACAAATATTAAAAGCTGCAGACGTTCAAAAATGGTTACAGCGTAAATCTAAAGATAATCCTGATGGATTAAATCCAGAAGATAACGGGAATACTGATCCTAAAAAACGAAATCCATTATATCTATCACAAATATTAGAAAATGATTTCTATAAAGAGTCAGGAAATGGTTATTCATTAGCTGGAATTTCAATAGGTCTTTCTATGAATCAGATAGATTATTATACTAAGGTTCAATATGGAGCTACTTTTAGTACTAAGATTTCTGATGCCGACCGTATAGAACAAGGTAAAAAAATGGCAAATGAGATTGTTAGTAGATTACGTGGTTATAAAAAATCAAAAGATTTGCCAATTACAGTAGCGTTATACAGTGCAGAGCCAGTTGATAGTCTTGTTGGTGGTAATTACTTTATGTATGGAGTTAGCAAGAACGGTAATAAATCAATTGGTGATTGGAAAGATGTAAGTAATAACAGTCAAGTATTGCCTTTAGTAGGTAATTCAAAAGCTATTAATAGTGCAGATTTAGATAGTTTTACTTCTTTTAAATCTCATATTCAAAATTACTTCCCTAAATTATCGGGAGTAGTAGGTAAAGTTCATTATAAAGATGGTAACTTGAAGCAAATGAGTATCACAATTAATACGCAGTTCTTTGGCGTATCTGAAGTAAGAAGTTTCACACAATATGTCGAAGATGCTGCTTCAACTTACTTACCGTCAGGAGTACCAATCGAAATTAAAATAGAATCTGTAAATGGAATGCAGTCTTTTGTTGCGAGAGATTTAGGACAAAAGAATTTTTATTCCCATGTCTTTAATGACTACTAACGAGGTGGAAAAATGATAGATAAAGAACAAATAAAACACGTAGCAAGTTTAGCGAAACTAGAATTTTCTGATGAAGAGTTTGATGAATTTGCTGAGAAATTTCAAGAAACCATCAAAATGGAAGACATGTTGACACACATTGATACTAAGGGTGTGGAACCAACTACTAATTTAAGTACACGTACTACTACTTTTCGTGAAGACGTTGCACAAAAAGAACAAAGTCGTGAACTATTAATGAAAAATGTTCCTGAAGAAAAAGACGGTTTGATTAAAGTTCCATCAATTTTAGATACAGAAGGTGATAACTAGTGGATTACTTTACACATTCAATTGAAGAATTACATACAATGCTTGTAAATAAAGATATTACTGTAGAACAATTAGTTACTACAACTTTTGATAATATTGAGAACACTGATAAGAAGATCAATGCTTTTATCACATTAAATAAAGAAGCTGCAACTAAAGCTGCTAAAGAACTTGATGAAAAAGGTATTGATGAAGACAACTTATTAAGTGGTATCCCAGTTGCCATTAAAGATAATATTCTTACTAAAGAATTAAAGACAACAGCTGGAAGTAAAATGCTTGAAAACTTTGTTCCAGTATATGACGCCACAGTTATGGAAAAACTTCATAATGATGGTGCCATTAATGTTGGTAAGTTAAATATGGATGAGTTCGCTATGGGTTCATCAAGTGAAACTTCACATTATGGTAATGTTCATAATCCATGGGATTTGAATAAAGTTCCTGGTGGTTCATCAGGTGGATCTGCCGCTGCTGTTGCTGCGGGTGAAGTTATTGCTACTTTAGGTACTGATACAGGTGGTTCTGTTCGTCAACCGGCTGCTTTTAATGGTGTTTACGGATTTAAGCCAAGTTATGGTCGTGTTTCAAGATGGGGAGTTATTGCTTTTTCATCAAGTCTTGATCAAGTTGGTATTTTATCAAAACGTGTTAAAGATGCAGCAGCAGTATTAACTTCAATTAGTGGAGAAGATGATAAAGACTATACATCTGCACAAGTTGAAGTCCCTAACTTTGTTAAAGAATTATCATCAGATATGACAGGTAAGAAGATTGCTGTACCAAGCGAATTTATGGGCGAAGGTATTAATGAAGATATCAAAGAAGTCATTAAGAATGCTCTAAATGAATTTGAAAAAATGGGTGCAACAATAGAAACTGTTTCATTACCTGATATCAAAAATGCTGTACCAACTTACTTTATTTTGGCATCAAGTGAAGCTTCATCAAATCTACAAAGATTTGATGGTATTCGTTACGGATTCCGTGCTAGTGATGTTAAGAATTTGGAAGATGTTTTTGTTAAGACAAGATCTGAAGGATTCGGCGAAGAAGTTAAACGTCGCTTAATGTTAGGAACATTTGCTCTATCAGCAGGATACTATGACGCTTACTTTAAAAAAGCTGCTCAAGTTAGAACACTAATCAATCAAGAAATAGCTAACGTATTTGAAAAATATGATTACATTATGGGACCAACAACACCAACAACTGCTTTCAACATTGGTGCAAAAATTGATGATCCAGTAACTATGTACATGAATGATATGTTGACAATACCAGCCAACATGGCAGGTGTCCCAGCTGCTTCAATTCCAGCGGGCACAGTAGATGGTATGCCAGTTGGCCTACAAATTATCGGACAAAGATTTAATGATCAATCAGTTCTAGATGCTTCATATGCATATGAACAAGCAAATAAATTTTATGAAAATAAACCTAGCATGAAAGGAGATAACTAATATGAATTTTGAAACTACAATTGGTCTTGAAGTCCATGTTGAACTAAAAACAAAATCAAAAATGTTTAGTTCATCTCCTGCTAATTTTGGTGCTGATCCTAATACAAATACTAATGTTATCGATTTTGGATTTCCAGGAACTTTACCATCTGTAAATAAAGAGGGATATCGTTTGGGAATTATGACAGCTTTAGCTTTGAATGCTGAAGTTGAAAAACATACTCATTTTGATCGAAAGAACTATTTCTATCCAGATAATCCAAAAGCTTATCAAATAACTCAATACGAAAAACCGCTAGCAACTAATGGTTGGATAGAAGTTGAAATAGATGGTAAGACTAAAAAAATCGGTATTGAAGAAATGCACGTTGAAGAAGATGCTGGTAAGAATACTCATGGTGAAGACGGTTATTCTTATGTTGATTTAAATCGACAAGGAACTGGATTGATCGAAATCGTGTCAAAACCAGATATGACAACTCCAGAAGAAGCTTACGCATATCTTGAAACTTTGAAACAAACTATTCAGTTTACAGGTGCTTCAGATGTTAAGATGGAAGAAGGATCAATGCGTGTTGACTGTAATATTTCAATTAGACCAATTGGGTCAAGTGAATACGGTCAAAAAATTGAGTTGAAGAATCTGAACTCGTTTAATCACGTGCGTCTTGGTCTAGCATATGAAGAGAAACGTCAAGCTAAAATCTTAATGATGGGCGGCAAGATATTACCAGAAACTCGTCGTTTTGATGAAGCAACTGGCGAAACATATCTAATGCGTGTTAAAGAAGGAAAAGATGATTATCGTTACTTCCCAGAACCAGACTTACCAAATTATGAAATTGCTCAATCTTGGATTGACGAGATCAAATCTCAACTTCCAGAAATGCCAAATAAGAGAAGAACTAGATATGTTAATGAATTAGATATTCCTGAGTACGATGCAGGAGTATTAACAGCTACAAAAGAAATGTCAGATTTCTTTGAAGAAGCAGTTAATATGGATGCTAATCCTAAGTTGATATCTAACTGGTTAATGGGTGAAGTTAACGCTTATATGAATGCAAATCAACTTGATTTACTAGAGACAAAACTTACACCACAAAATTTAGCAACAATGATAAAATTAATTTCAGATGGAACTATTTCTTCGAAAATTGCGAAGAAAGTATTCCAAGAAACTATTGAAAATGGAACTGAACCAGAAGCTTGGGTAAGAGAAAAAGGCTTAGTACAAGAGTCAGATCCAGCTGTTTTAACACCTATCATTTCTAATATCTTAGATAATAACGAACAATCTATTGAAGATTTCAAGAATGGTAAAGATAGAGCTATTGGATTCTTAGTTGGACAAATCATGAAGGAAACTCACGGACAAGCTAATCCAAAAGTTGTGAATAGTATTTTAATGACTGAAATAAAAAAGAGATAATTTAGCGAGGAATAATCTATGCGCGCAAGATTAATTTATAATCCAACATCTGGTCATGAAACGATGCCAAATAATGTTGGTGGAATTTTAAATGTATTAGAAGAAGCCGGTTATGAAGCTAGTGCTTTTAGTACAACGCCGGATGAAAGCTCAGCCAAGAATGAAGCAAAAAGAGCTGCAAAAGCTGGCTTTGAATTAATAGTTGCTGCTGGAGGCGATGGGACAATTAATGAAGTAATCAATGGTATTGCTGGTTTAGATAAACGCCCGCAATTAGCGATTATTCCTGCTGGAACAACCAATGATTATGCTCGTGCTTTGAAAATTCCTCGTGAAGATCCTATTGAGGCTGCAAAGGTTGTCCTTAATAAAACATTTTTACCAATGGATATTGGTAAAGCTAATGATGGTTACTTTATGAATATTGCTGCTGGTGGATCTATGACTGAATTAACTTATGAAGTACCATCAGCATTGAAGTCAATACTTGGCTACTTAGCATATTTAGTTAAGGGAGCTGAAATGCTACCTCGTATGAAAGCAACAAAAATGCGTATTGAATATGATGATGGATTTTATGAAGGTGAAGCATCAATGTTCTTTATTGCCATGACAAACTCAGTTGGTGGAATGGAACAATTAGTTCCAGATAAACAATTCAGTGATGGATTGTTTACATTAATTGTAATAAAGACAAGCAATTTAAAAGATATCTTACATCTTATTGCACAAGCTCTTAATGGTGGCAAGCACATAGATAACGATAAGATTATTTATACAGATACTCGAAATGTAAAAGTTATCCCTGAAGAAGACGAAAAACTCATGATCAATTTAGATGGAGAATATGGTGGTGATGCTCCTATCACATTCACTAATCTTCAACGACATATAGATATTTTTGCTAATACTGATGAGTTAAAAAACTCAATTAGTAAAGATGCGCTGCTTGAAAATAATAAAGCACAAACAAAGGTGAATAATGAAGAAAAATGATCAAATAATAACAACGATTTTAGATTTGACCTACGAAGGAAACGGGATAGCCAAAGTGGATGGTTATCCTTTATTTGTAGAAAACGCTCTTCCTGGAGAAGAAGTGAAAATTCAAATACTAAAGGTTGGTAAAGACTACGGTTTTGCTAAAACTATTGAAATAATAACTCCTAGTCAAGATCGACAAGAAGTTTCTGACAGTCGATATATTCAAACAGGGATAGCACCATTGTTATTCTTAAAATATGAGAAACAGTTAGAATTCAAAAAACAACAAATTATTAATTTGTTAGCTAAACAACACATGGATGACATTAATGTTAAGGATACTGTCGGTATGGACAATCCATTTGCATATCGTAATAAAGCGCAAATTCCAGTACGTAATATTAATGGCGAATTGACGACCGGATTTTATCGCCGCCATAGCCATGAACTAGTTCCAATGGAAGATTTCTTAATTCAAGAAGATGGTATTGATGAACTGATTATACAAGTTCGTGATATTCTTCGTAGATATGAAGTTAGTGCATATAATGAAAACAATAATTCAGGACAAATTAGAAACATCATGATTAGAAAAGGCCACTATACAAACCAATTTATGGTTGTCTTAGTGACTACAAGAGAAAAGATTTCTCCTTTAAATGCTATTGCTGATGAAATTCAAGATCTGCCAAATGTTGTAAGTGTTGTTCAAAATATTAATCCCAATAAAACAAATGTTTTACTTGGTAAAAAGAACAAAACATTACGCGGTTTTCCATATATAGAAGATGAAATATTAGGTAATAAATACCGTATTTCACCTAATTCTTTCTATCAAGTTAATTCATTACAAACACAAAAACTCTACCAAATAGCGATTGATAAAGCTGAATTAACAGGGAAAGAAACTGTTGTTGATGCTTATTCTGGAATTGGAACAATCGGACTATCAATGGCAAAAAGAGCCAAGCATGTTGACGGAATTGAAATTGTAGAAGCAGCTGTTAAAGATGCCAATCGAAATGCTACTGTTAATCACATTGGAAATGCAACTTTCCAAGTGGGAAAAGTAGAAACAGTCCTTAAACAATGGGCTAGTGATGGTAAAAAAGTTGACGTATTAATGGTAGATCCACCAAGAAAAGGGTTGGACAAATCATTAATGGATACAATTAAACAAATTCAACCTAAGAAGATGGTATACATTAGCTGTAATCCAGCAACGTTAGTGCGTGATTTAGCTAGTTTAGTAACTGATTACGAAATTGGTTCAATTACCCCAGTTGATATGTTTCCAATGACAAATCATATTGAAAGTGTAACTAGATTAACTCTTAAACATAATTAATATAATTTGAGGCTAACTATGAGTGAAAAAGTAAAACCAATCTATTCTGATCGTAGGGTCAGAAAACATCAAAATATTTTAATAACAATCGCTGTTACGGTTGTTTTATTGTTGGTGGGTAGTTGGGCAATAGTACAAAAAATTCAAAATGCTGGACGTCCTTCTGTTAACGAATTTCCAATTCTAGGTATGTCTATTGATCAAAATGATGGATATCAAGATTTTGCGTCACTTAAAATACATGATATTAAGTTCATATACTTCAAGACAACCGAAGGATCGAGCTATACTGACGATAATTTAGAGAGTAACTATTCTAGAATCAAAGGATCTGAGATACCTTTTGGATTTTCTCATACAGTTAGCTTCGATTCATCTGCTGAGAATCAATTTGAAAATATTGTTGATGCGGTTGGTGAAAATAGAGGGACATTACCGTTTGTGTTGAAAGTTTCAGCCTATGGTGAATATGCAGATTCAGGAATTCCAAAGAAAAAAGCTACTAAGATAGTACAAGCACTAAGTAATGATATAAAAAGTCGGTATGGAGATGATTGTATTATTCAAGTAGACTCTTCATCTGAATTTTTGACTAAGAATTTCAATCGTATTTGGTATATGTCAAAAAAACAACCAGAGGCAAGCTGGACAATCTGGCAATATTCAACGGATGCACAAATACCAGGATATGCTAGCTCTAATAAGTATCATTTATCAGTGCTAAACGGAAATAATAATACGCTAAATGAATTGATTCAAACACCGTAAATATTTAGTTATAATAAAATTAATAGTTATTTGGGAGGACTTATGATGAGAAATTTAGGAATTATTGGTACCAATTGGATAACACAACAATTCGTCGCTGCAGCAAAAGAGAGTGAAACTTTCAAATTAACACATGTATATTCAAGAACTGAAGAAAAAGCAAACGAATTTGCTAAAGAAGCAGGTACTGTTGCTAACATCAGTACTGATGTTGAGGAATTTTTCTCAAGTGATGATTTTGACACGGTCTATATTGCATCACCTAATAGCTTACATTTTGAATATACTAAAAAAGCTATACAACATGGTAAGAATATAATTGTCGAAAAACCATCATTCTCTAATCGAAAAGAGTTTGCTGAAATTGAAAAAATGTTACAAGACAGCGATGTTTACTTCTTTGAAGCTGCTCGTCATATCCATGAAGATAGCTTCAACAAGATTAAGGAATATATTGATCAACATAGACAAGAACTTTCAGGTGCAAGCTTGGATTATATGAAGTATTCAAGTCGCTATGATTTAGTTCTTGATGGTCAAGAGCCTAATATTTTCTCATTGAAGTTTTCAGCAGGGGCTCTTTATGATCTTGGTGTTTATACTATCTATGATGCAATTGTATGGTTTGGAACACCTGAAGAAGTTCACTACCAACCTGAGATTATCGCTACGGGAGCTGACGGTAGTGGAGTTGCCACATTGAAATATGAGAAGTTTGATGTGAACATCATTTTTGGCAAAACAAAAAATTCATATATTAAGTCAGAAATATATTTTGGCAAGAATACTTTACAGTTTGATAATGCCGGAACAATTGAAGAAGTTACAAGATATGAAGACGATAAAGTTATTCCTGTAGATATAAATGTTCAAGATAACCCAATGGTTGAAGAGGCAAAAGCTTTCTATGACATTATGGAAAACAATGATCGTGATAAGTTTAAAGAATTATTTGGTTATGCCAAAGAAGTTAATGAAGTTCTCAATAAATTAAGAGAAGATGCAGGAATCATATTCGCTGCAGACTAGGTGTGAAATTGAAAATACCAGAATTATATGAAGACTATTTTGCAAAAAGAAATTTTAAAAATCTAACGGCTATTCAAGATTTAACATATGAATCATTTCTAAATAAGAAAGATTTACTCGCAATGGCACCAACAGGGTCAGGGAAAACTTTGGCTTTTAGTTTGCCATTAGTAGAAAATATTGAATCAAGAATGGGACTTCAAGTAATAATATTAGAACCATCTCAAGAATTAGCTGTTCAAGTTAGGGATGTGTTACAACCTTTATTGAAGTTAAAAGATGCCAAAGTAATGGCTTTGACTGGTGGAGCTAATACAAAGAGACAAGTAGATAAGTTAAAAAAAGAAAAACCAGAAGTAATTGTAGCGACAATTGGCCGTTTGAATGAAATGGTTGATATTGGCCGTGTGAAACTAATTAAGGCCAATACATTAGTAATTGATGAAGCTGATGAATTATTGTCTAATGAGAAATTAGAGTCTATTAGAGCTATTACAAGTCGTATGAAAGATGATGTTCATATAGCTATGTTTTCAGCTACTGCTAGTCCTATTTTTGATGAATTACATAAATGGTTTGGTCGCGATTTTGAAGTGATTGATGACCGTGAAAATCAAGAATATCGTAGAGGTATTAAGCATTATTTTATTAATGCTACTAATAATCGAAATGAATTGATTAGAAAACTTGCTCATGATAAAAAGTTTCAAGGTATTGTCTTTTTTAATAGCTCGAGACAGTTACATAAAACTGCTAGTGATTTGAATTATAAGAAGACTAATTATGTGATGCTGGATAGCAAATCATCATCGCAACAACGAAAAGATGCATTAACTAAATTTACTACTAAAAAAGTTAATTTATTACTTACTAGTGATGTTGCAGCACGTGGAATTGATATTCCACAAACTAATACAATAATTAACTACATGATTCCAAGAAGTTCTGAAGAATACATTCATCGTAGTGGACGAACTGGAAGAATGGGACGTAACGGTGCTAGTATTACATTTGGTAATGATCACGATTACCGTAATTTCAAGAATATCTTGGCAAAAGATTTTGATGTTAAAAATGTTGTGATTAATGGCGAAGGTGAATTTGTTAAATCAAATAAAATTACTAGAGCTGCAATTGCTAAAAAAGATGAACCAAAGAAAAAGAAGCGTTTAAGAGATCAAAAAAACAAAGGTAAACGTAAAACAAAATAGCGATAAGCTATTTTTTATGGTCGCTTGGCTCAGATGGATAGAGCAACTGCCTCCTAAGCAGTAGGTCCCCGGTTCGACTCCGGGAGCGATCATTTATACATGTTTCGAACATATACTAAACATGTACGTCAATGATAAAAGTATTGATAAATCAGCGTTTCTTATTTTCAACATGTATCAAACATTTTTAAAAATCGGTACACAAACGGTACACATTTATCATTCGGTACACAAATTAAGCACAAAAGAGGACTAATTTTTGTTAGAAATTAGTCCTCTTTTAATTGAGAATATTTATTTTCTTGTCACGGCTACATCATGATCAAAGTTGAAATCATCCCAAATATCAGTGTCGTCAATTGCAACGTATTTTTTCTTCATTACATCAATCATATATGCAAGGTTTTGAACAGCTTCGTTTAAATCTACTTCGTTAATATTTGTATTAATTATAGTTGCGTCTTGGTATTGATTAATGTAGGTGTTTTTTGCTCCATGTTCTGTAAAATTGTCCCAAGTTCCTATTAATTTATTTTTAAATTCAGATTGGAAAATATCCATTTCATCTTGAGCAAGATTTTTTGGATACGAAATGGTATAAAAAGAATTTAAATCAAAAGGAATTGATGTTTTGTCGTCTGAAATTATTATTGTTGGTTTCGGTTGACTAAGACTGAGACCTAATTCAAACATCACGTTTGAATTTAATCCACTTGTAATTGCAATAACGATATCAGCATCAAAAATATTTTTAACGATTGAGTGATTAATGTCGGTGACCCCAGATGATTCACTTACTAGTCCTTTAAACTCAAAGGAATTTTCCTTATCTGATAAGTCAAGAATCCATTTCTTTAATAAAGATTCAAGGTACTGAAAGTGATTTGGTTTATAATCATCTTTTGGATCTATTGGACGAATAACATAAACTTTTATTTTATTCATAAATATACTTTTTCCTTTCTATAAATAAAGATATTTCAATTATAGCAAAGGAGTAAAAATAATAATTAGGAGAGATACCAGATGAATTTGATAGCATCATATTTTATACAAATAAAAAAAGCATCCGTTAGGATGCTTTTTGTTTTATTCAAATTAGATTGAAGGTGTACCGAACCAGTCGATACGTGATTCAACAGTATCTTGAATAGCTTTTGTACCTGGTGCAAGAACTTTACGAGGATCAAATCCTTTTTCTTTCTTGTCGTTACCAGCGTTGTAGTATTCTTTAACTGCATCTGACCAAGCAATTTGTTGTTCAGTGTTAACGTTAACTTTTGCAATACCCATTGAGATTGCTTTAACGATTTGTTCCTTAGGAATTCCTGAGCCACCATGAAGAACAAGTGGTGTATCAATAGCATCAGCTAATTCTTTTAGACGATCAAAGTTAAGACCAGTCCAGTTTTCAGGGTAAACACCGTGAATATTACCGATACCAACAGCAAGGTAATCAACACCTGTAGCTGCTAATTGTTTAGCTTCTTCAACATCAGCCAATTCACCAGCACCAACGATACCGTCTTCTTCACCACCGATTGAACCAACTTCACCTTCGACAGAAATGCCTTTAGCATGAGCAAGTTTAACGATTTCTTTTGTTTTTTCTAAGTTTTCTTCGAATGGTAAATCGTGACCATCAAACATAACTGAGTTGTAGCCAGCTTCGATAGCTTCTTTAGCAGCTTCGTAGTTACCATGATCCAAATGCATTACAACTGGAACTGTAATGTTCATTGATTCAATTGTGTTAGCAACTAAGTTTTGAACTAGTTTGTAACCACCCATATATTTACCAGCACCCATTGATGTTTGGATAAGGATAGGTGTGTTTGTTGCTTGACCAGCAGCCAAGATAGCACGTGTCCATTCTAGATTGTTTGTGTTAAAGGCACCAATAGCATATTGACCATCACGTGCAGCTTTAAACATTTCGTTACCGTTTGTTAAAACCATGAGAAATCCTCCTGAGTATTTACCATATAAAATGGCGTTTTCATTCAACAGAATTAATTATACAATTTTACGAAATAAAATTATAGCTCATAAACGAATTAAAACGCTTACATTAATAATTGGAATTTACCCAAATGGAAATTATATAATTATTTTTTATTTTTTTTTGATTTTTTACGTTTAAGAAGTGGGCTATTATCGTGAATAAAAATAATTCGTGTTATTACATAATTAAAAATACCAATTAATACTTGATCAATGATTTTTACGATAACAGGATGACTAGGTACTAGCCAAATACCAATGTACATAATTGCCATATCGGCTACCCAAGAAAATAAACGAGTAGAGAAAAATGAACTTAACTCGCGAAAATAGCTAGAGTAATTATAAGTTCCATTTTTAAAGACAATGTGTTTATTGCAAAAAAAGGAGAACAGATTTGCAATAAACCATGCCAGAGTATTAGATACGACGATAGTTTTGTTTAAATTAACATGATAAAAATTAAAAAACAAAACATTTATCAAAGAGGCAAGAAAGCCGAAGATTGCATAAATAAAGAAATTTCGATACTTATTAAATAGTGATTTCATATAATTGCCGTTATTTAAGATTGAGTTTTTGCCATAAGTTCTTCGGCAAATTTGTCTAAATTATTAATATCGTCTATTTCAGGAGATAGTTCGACTTCGACAGGTTTGGCACCGCTGACTGCACCTATTTGATCGAAGATCTTAGCAAATTCATAAATTGCACGACAGAAATCATCGTAGTAATGATCTCCAGAACCGCAAGTACCATATACTTTGCCGGATAAGTCTTCTTCTTTCAAATCTTCATAAAAATCTAGTGCTTCTTCTGGAACAATGCCATCTTCGTATGTATAAGTTGCAATAACACAAATATCACTGTCTAAGAAATCTGAAGTATCTGTTTGTCCCATTTCAGAAACATCAACATCACAGCCTAATTCTTGAAATTTTTCTTCAAGAATATCAGCAATTTCTTCATCATTTCCCGTAATACTACAATAAACAATTTTTACTTTAGTCATTTGTGTGTCTCCCAAAAAGTCTTTAAAAGCTTAAATAAGTATAGCAAATATAACAAATAATTACATAATTGATTTATAATGGTAGTACTGATTATATTTTTAGGAGATATCAATAATTGATAACATTAAAATCTGAACGTGAAATTCAAGGTATGAGAGAATCTGGTGCATTACTGGCTAATACACAAAAAGAAATAAAGAAAATGATCAAACCAGGTCTTAACACCATGGATATTGAAAGATTTGCTGACAAATACATTACTGATCATGGAGCAACTCCATCTGAAAAAGGTTTTGAAGGTTATAAATATGCAACGTGTGTTTGTGTGAATGATGAAGTAGCTCATGGGACACCTAGAGAAGGGCTTATTCTGCAAGACGGCGATATTGTTAAGGTTGATATGGTCGTTAATTTGAATGGGTATGAATCTGATTCTTGTTGGACTTATGCAGTTGGCACTATCAGTGAAGAAAATCAACGCTTAATGGATGTTACTAAAAAAGCTCTATACTTAGGTATTGAACAAGCCGTTATAGGTAATAGAATTGGTGATATTGGTTATGCTATTCAACAATTTGTTGAAGTGGAAAATGGCATGGGGTGTGTTCGTGATTTAATCGGTCATGGAATTCAACCAACTATGCACGAAGAACCAAACGTACCACATTATGGTAAAGCTGGCAGAGGATTAAGATTAAAAGCCGGTATGACAATTACAATTGAACCGATGGTTAATTTAGGAACATGGGAAATTGATTCTAAATTTGACGAAAATAATTGGGAATATTTTGTTTCAGCTGATGGGACTAATTCTGCACAGTTTGAGCACACTATTGCTATTACAGAAGACGGCCCTAAGATACTGACATCTGAAGATCCAGAATATGATAAGAAGTATTTATAAAATACGGTAAAAAATATGAGTAATCAAACAAGTGAAACACCAGTTTTTTTGAGTGATTTGCCATTAAAAAAGAAAATAAGTGCTTTTGTTGAAAAAACTATCGAATTTTTAAACCAAGGGAACATCATAAATAATGCAAAAGTAATTGTATATTATATCTTACTATCATTGTTTCCTATGATTATTTTATTGGGGAGTATGTTGCCTTTTCTACACCTAAATGTGAGTGAGGTGATGGAATATATTAATATGATCTTTCCATTACAGATTGCAGAGTTATTAGCACCAACAATCAAACAATTATTATCACAATCTAGTGGTAGTCTTATTTCTTTTGGTGTTGTTATAACCATCTGGGCTAGCTCACGTGGGATCAATTCTTTAAAAATGAGTATTAATGATATCTATGGTATTCGAAGAGAGCCAATATACACGCAGCGAACATGGCTAGACTGGGGTATTCGCCGAACAGTTTCGGTGATGATAACACTTTTTTCGTTTGTAATGTTTGCTGCATTAGCAATTATTCTGATTTTTGGACAAATATTTATAGAATGGTTGATTAAAACCTTTGGATTGCACCAACAATTCTTAAATGAATTTTTAACTTGGAAATGGCCAGTTGCATTAATTGTATTATTTGTAGTTTTAGGATTCCTATATTACTTTTTACCCAATGTACAAGTGAAATTTAAAACGATACTGTTGGGAACAGTTTTATCGACGGTTGGCTTGTCTTTATTAACTCAATTCTTTTCTTTATACATGCGGTATTTTGGGGTATCATGGAATAGTTATGGACCAATAGGTGCTTTTATAGTATTTTTATTATGGATGAATATGACCGCTGTTGTTTTTATGTTTGGTGCGGTCATTAATGCAGCGTTTTCAGAATGCTTAGAAGGAAAATTTATTGTAAGCAAAAGAAACTTTAACAGTTTCCAAAGGAGTAAATAATGAGGGTTAAAAAAGCAGTAATTCCAGCAGCAGGTTTAGGTACTAGATTCTTACCTGCCACTAAGGCTTTAGCTAAAGAAATGTTACCAATAGTTGATAAGCCAACTATTCAATTTATCGTTGAAGAGGCTAAAAAGTCTGGAATTGAAGATATATTAATTATTACAGGTAAGAATAAACGATCAATTGAAGATCATTTTGATTCTGTCCCTGAATTGGAACAAAACTTGGCTTCAAAACATAAAGACGAACTTTTGAAATTAGTACAAGAAACTACTGATATCGGGGTTAATATTTATTATGCACGTCAAGTTCATCCTAATGGATTAGGTGATGCTGTTCGTATGGCTAAAACCTTTGTTGGTAATGAACCATTCGTAGTTATGCTTGGTGATGATTTAATGGAAGACGAAGTTCCGTTAACAAAACAATTAATCAACGATTATGAAGAAACAAATGCTTCAACGCTTGCAGTTATGCAAGTTCCAGAAGACGAAGTTTCTGCATACGGTGTCATTGATCCAGATGGTCAAGTAAAAGACGGTTTATACAATGTTAAGAGCTTTGTTGAAAAACCAGCTAAAGAAGATGCACCAAGTAACTTGGCAATCATTGGTAGATATCTATTAACACCAGAAATTTTTGGATTGTTAGAAACTCAAGAACGTGGTGCTGGTAATGAGATTCAACTAACAGATGCCATTGATCGATTGAATCAAACACAAGACGTCTATGCGCATGAATTCAAAGGTAAACGTTATGACGTTGGGAATAAGTTTGGCTACTTAGAAACAACTATTCAATATGGATTAACTCATCCTCAAGTTAAGGATAGTTTGAAACAATATATTATTGATTTAGGTAAAAAATTAGAAAAAGAAAATTAATGTAGAATAATTCTTTTATCATCAAGTCTTAATCCAAAGACTTGATGATTTTTTTTGTCTAATTTCATAAAAATAGGTAAGTTGAATCGCTCTTTTTTATTAAGCATAAATAATAACTCCCAATTCTTAAGAGAATTATTTTTTTCGCCGAGCACAATAAATAACTGATCGTTAAAAACTTCAATATTTACTAATGCATAAATTTTATGATCTAAATATCCCCAAACGGTTTCATTTTTTGAAATATCTCTAAGCATTTCTAATAGGTCTAATACTCGCATCTTATACCGTCCTTATCGCTTGTAACCAGTGTCAAAATTATGTATCCTTATTAGATAATTATATCAAAAAAAGCATAGGTGAACTGAATGGACTCGATTGTAATTGTTGATGCAAAAAGAACTCCAATTGGAAAATTTTTTGGTAGTTTGAGTAAATATTCAAGTGTGGATTTAGCCACAAAATTAGTAACAAAAATGTTAGAAACTAACAAAATTAATAAAAATGATATTAATCAAGTTATTATGGGTAATGTCTTACCTACAGGAAATGGGCAGAACATTGCCCGTCAGGTTGCGTTGAATTCAGGACTTAATCAATCTTCTACAGCTATGACTATTAATCAAGTTTGTGGATCAGGATTAAAAGCAATCCGTTTAGGTCAATTTGCATTACAAGCAGGTGATGCTAAAGTTGTGATTGTAGGCGGAACTGAGAGCATGAGTAATGCACCGTATTTCAATCGCCGTACTGGTAAATTAGAACATGATGATAGTAATGAAGATTCTTTATTCACTGACGGTTTAAATGACGCTTTTAGTCATTCGGCGATGGGTATCACTGCAGAAAACGTAGCTAGTAAATATCAAATTAGTCGACAAGCACAAGATCAGTTCGCTTATAGTTCACATCAAAAAGCCAGTAAAGCTGATTTTTCAAATGAGATAATCCCTATTGATGGGTTAACTGAAGATGAATCCATTCGTCCAGGAACTACAATTGATAAGTTAGCAACATTAAAGACTACTTTTAAAGAAGATGGAACAGTAACTGCAGGTAATTCTTCTCCATTAAATGATGGGGCTTCAGCTTTGATTTTGACAACTAAGAAATATGCTGATGAACATGGATTAGAATATTTAGCAGAAATAGATGAGTATTTTGAATGTGGAGTTGATCCTAATTATATGGGATATGCGCCTTATGATGCTATTTCTGGATTAATTAATCGCAGCGATTCTAATATTAATGATTATGATCTATTTGAAATTAATGAAGCTTTTGCATCGCAATCCGTTGCTGTAGTTGAGAACTTAGGAATTAGTAATGATAAAGTAAATATTAAAGGTGGAGCCTTAGCTTTAGGACACCCATTGGGAGCTTCAGGTGCAAGAATTGTAACTACATTAATTAATAATCTGAAAGATGAAAATAAAAAACGCGGTATTGCCAGCCTATGTATTGGTGGTGGAATGGGTATAGCTTTGAGTATTAAATTACCGTAATAAGGAGCCTCAATGACTAAGAAATTCTATGAATTATCAGATAATCAAAGAATTGATGAATTAGTAAAACTAGATTACTTAGATTCAACTGATAAAGAGTTATTACAACATCAGGATGTAGATAAAATCAAAGCCTTATCAGAGAATACAATTGGTATAACAAGTTTACCAATGTCAGTTGTATATCCAATTATAGTTAATGGGAAAAAATATGTTGTACCTATGGCTACGGAAGAACCTTCAGTTGTCGCTGCCGCAAGTAATGGAGCACAACGCGCTAATAAAAACGGAGGTTTTGTCGCTTCAATAACTGAAAAATTAGTAGTGGGCCAAATTGTTTGGGAAGTTAATGACGTTGAAAAATTAGAACGTGAACTTTTAATGTACACAGATGAATTGGCTGATTTTGTACAGGAAGCTCGTCCTAGCTTAATTAATCGCGGTGGAGGATTGGATGCCTTTCAGATTAATACGTACGATCGATTTGTAGAATTGTTGATATATATTGATACCGTGGATGCTATGGGTGCTAATATTGTTAATTCAATTTGTGAATATGTAGCTAATAAATTAGATCAAAAAATAAACATGACACATTTAATTGCCGTACTTTCAAATGATGGGTCAGAACAAATCGTTAATGTAACTACTAAGATAAAATTAGAAGATTTAGCTACTAAGAATATTCAGGGTGAAACTGTGGCTAAAAAAATAGCGGCTTTAAGCGACTTTACGCAACAATCACTATTTCGAGACTCGACTAATAATAAAGGTATTCTCAATGGTGTTTTTGCAGCTTTAATAGCTACTGGTAACGATACTCGTGCGGTCAGTGCTGCAGTTACATCATTTAACAATGCTTCTTTGAGTAAATGGCACATTGAAAACAATCAACTAGTTGGAGAATTAGAAATACCTATGCCAATAGGGACAGTAGGAGGAGCTATTTCGAGTCTAGATTCTTCACAAGTAGCATTAAAATTATTGAATGTAGAATCGGCTAAAGAATTAGCTCAAGTTGTTGCTAGTATTGGACTAGCCAATAATTTATCAGCAATGCGAGCATTAGTTACTTCTGGAATTCAATCTGGACATATGAATCTACAAAGTAAAAGCTTAGCAATATCTGCAGGAGCTCAAAACGATGAAATTGAACTAATTGCAAAAAAACTAAATAAATTGAAAAAGTACGATTTAGCTACTGCTAAAAATATGTTAAATGAAATACGAGGTAAGAATTAATGAATATAGGTATCGATAAGATTGATTATTATTCACCCAACCAATATGTTGATTTGGTTGACTTAGCTCAAAGAAGAAATATTGAACCAGACAAGTTTACGATTGGAATTGGACAAGAAAAGATGGCTTTGCCATTGCTTAGTCAAGATGCAGTTACAATGGCTGCCATGGCTGCAGACAAAATTCTTAACGATATTGATAAGAAAGATATTGAGTTATTAATTATTGGTACTGAAAGTGGTGTTGATGAATCCAAAGCGTCTGCACTATATGTACGTGATTTATTAGGATTACCAAGCTCTGTTAGAGCATTTGAAATTAAAGAAGCTTGTTACGGAACTACAGCCGGTTTACAAATGGCTTATAATTTCGTGGCACAAAATCCTGAAAAATCTGCTTTGATAATAAGTTCTGATATAGCTCGATATGGATTAGATACTCCAGGTGAGGTAACTCAAGGTGCTGGGTCAGTAGCGATGTTAATCAAAAAAAATCCAAGTATCTTAAAATTAGAAAATGATTCTGTGTTTATGAGTGAGAATGTTGGAGATTTCTGGCGTCCTACCTACTCACAATATGCATTTGCTCGTGGGAAATATTCAAATGAAGTTTATATTAGATTCTTTACTGAACTATATAAGCAATATTTTGAAAAAAATAACAATGGTATTGAGGATATTTCAGCACTTCTATTTCATATCCCTTATACAAAGATGGGCAAGAAAGCCTTGCAAGCAGTTGAAGAATTAATTCCTGCTGACAAATATGCAGACTTCATGAAACGTTATGAGAGCAGCACTATCTTGTCAAAAAACATTGGGAATCTTTATACTGGTTCACTTTATATCTCACTTATCTCATATCTGGAAAATTCCGACCAAGTAGAAGCTGATGATAAAGTTATGCTATTTAGTTATGGTTCAGGATCAATGGGAGAAATATTTACTGGTAAGGTACAACCAGGATTTAAAGAAAAGTTACAAAAGAAAAAACATCTAGATACTTTAAACAATCGTCGACAACTTACAGTCGATGAATACGAAACAGAGTTCAAAAAAGAATTGGAAATTAAAGACGGTAATTATTTTGTAGGCAATCAAACTGACGATAAATTCTTCTTAGAACAAATTAAGGAAAATGAAAGAATATATAAGAGCATTTAAATTGAGAATTATCGCATTTGATGATATCTTATAGATGAGGAAAGGTGATAGCAACAAAGGTAACGTAGTTGAAGATCCTTTTAAATTATGAAACAAAAAAGTACAATTATTTTCGCATAAGCTCCAGTATATAGAACAAGGCTTGAGGTGTTACATATTAAGATAAAACAGAGTACCAATCCGTTTATTTAAAATCACCTTTCCGGCATCAAAAAAGGCCACTCATAAGAGTGGTCTTTTTATTTGCCATATTTTTTAATGTTTGAAATCAAGTCCGTTTCATTATTAACGATATTACCGTTAAGTTTTATCAATCCGGTAGTATAAAGATTTAAATAATGGAATTGATTTTCAGCGATTTCTGATAGTGCGGATAATTTCTTATCATTACTTGCACCTTGTTGACGAGAATCGGTGTACATACCAATTATAGGGATGTCTTTTGCATATGCCACTCCAATTTCAGAAGCAACACCGGCATCAATCGTAATTCCATCAAGAACTGCGATGACTAAATCACTAGATAATAGTTCTTCGGTGTCAGCTTGAGCAATCATTTTTGAATCAGCATAGGCATTTTTGTCATTAATACCTAAATTCTCTTGAGGTACATATATTTTTATATTGGGAATTTCTTTACGAATAGTTGCTGCTAGTTGCGCATTGTAATTAAAATCAGCTTGTGAGAATAATCCATTAGCAAAATATATTTTCATGATGAATTCCTACTTTCTTTTTAATTTAACAACGGTCTCAACATGTGGTGTTTGTGGGAACATATCGATTGGTTGAAGATCTTCGACAATATATGTTTTTGATAGTTCGCGTAAGTCTTTGGCAAGTGTCGAAGGATTACATGAAATATAAACAAATTTTTCTGGTGCCATGTCCACAATTGCATCAAGAAGATCGTCTTCTAGACCAGTTCGTGGAGGATCAACTATTAGAGTGTTGATGTCTACTCCTTCGTCAATTAAATCATCATAAATATGTACGGCTGTATCAACTCGATAGTCAGCATTGGTAATATTATTTTGTTCTGCATTGATTTTAGCATCGGCAATAGCTTCTGGAATGATTTCAGAACCATATACCATCTTGACGTTTTTAGCCAATGATAAACCGATAGTACCAACACCAGCATAAGCGTCGTATAAAACACTGTTTTTGTCAGCATCTAAGTAATCAAGGGCGATATTATACATTTTTTTAGTTTGTTCGATATTTAATTGTAAGAAAGCTCGAGGCGAAAGGTTAAAAGTTAAACCATTGATAGTTTCTTGAAGATATTTTTCACCCCAGAGTAGTGTGGTATCTTCACCCCATACAAGAGTAGTCTCACCTTTGTTAACGTTTTGAGAGATTGAAATAATTTCAGGAATTTCTTGGTTAATACGTTCAATTAATTCGCGCTTGCGAGGTAATTTTTGACTATTAGTTATAATCGTCAATTGTGCATTTTTGAAGCTCATTGATTCACGTACAACTAGTGTTTTAATGATTCCTGATTTTTCGTCAGGATTATAAATAGGAATATCAAGATCTTCGATAATACTTTTCAACTTGTTAATTATTACTAAAGTCATTGATGATTGGGTTGGCATTTCTGGCAAATCTACAACATCATGTGTACCATGTTGGTAAAGACCGGCAATTACTTTGTCATTAATTTTTCGTACTTGAAATTGAGCTTTATTACGATAGTGAAGTGGGGTTTGCATACCGATAGTATCTTTAATAATATAACGATGCCATCCGGCAGGCGTGAATCTTTCTAGCGCTTGTTCAAGAATATTCTTTTTAACTTTTAATTGTTCAGAATATTTAATATGTGCTAGTTCAAGTCCACCAACTTTATCAGCGAGCTCTTTGAATTCGTCATTTCTGTTAGGGCTTTTCTTACGGATTTTGTGAAGTTTCCCCACAATGTATTTATCGTGAATATCTTTGACTTCGCAGACAATTTCCTCGCCAGTAATTGCACCTGCAACGAAAGTTGTTTTACGTTTGAAATATCCAACACCCTCACCGTTAATTCCAATTTTTTTGATGGTCAATGGGAAACGATCACCAATTTTTAATTCTATTTCTTCTTTTTCCATAGTTTACCTTTGCTTTGGAGTAATTTATTATATGTAGTAATTGAAGTATATCACGCGAGGAAAAATCTTTGGCAAAAATAACAAAAATCCAGGCACAAAAACGTAAAGGTCGATATAATATTTTTCTAGATAATAAGTACGCTTTTGCGGTGAGTGAAAATATCTTGTTAAATTTTCATTTATATAAAGATACTGAACTTACAGCTAAACAAATAGAAGAAATTAAAGACAAAGAAAATATCGACAAATATTATGTGCGAGCTTTAGATTATATTAGTCATCAGATTCGCACAAAAAAAGAAATAAATGATTTCTTACGTGATAAAGAAGCTGATTCCGAAATAATTGTTGAGATAATTAAGAAACTCGAAGATGACAATTATTTAAATGATGAGTTATATACAAAGAGTTTCATTAATACACAGTTAATTACAAGTTTAGATGGACCAATGGTTATTCAAAATAAGCTATTCAAAAAAGGTATCAATAAGCAGTTAGCTAATGACAAGATTCTTGAAGTTAAGTATGAGGATTGGTTGATTAACGCAAAAAAAGCTGCCGTCAAAATAGAAAAAAGATCACAACGTCAGGCCTTTAAAAGTGCTGTAGTAAAAATAAAAACTGGCTTAATGCAAAAAGGCTATACCACAGAGATTATTGAAGAAGTAATCTCTAAACTTGATCTAGAAATAGATGATGAACAAGAACAAGAAAATTTACAACGAGAGTTTGAAAAAGCGAAAAAGCACTATAGTGGTAAAGATAATTACAAAAATAAAATATATCAAGCATTAATGCGTAAAGGATTTAATAGTGCTGATATTAGTAGTAAGTTAAACGAAATATAAAAACAGACTAGCCATTGGCTAGTCTGTTTTTGTGAGACTCATTTGTGATAAGAATTTCTTAATTCTTGGTGTTGGTTTGTTGAAGAAGTCTTCAGTTCTACCATCAAATAAAATTTTTCCATCTTCAATAAAAATAATTTTATCAGCAGCCAGTTTAGCAAACTCCATATTATGAGTTACTAATATCATAGATTGTTGAAGTTCTTTCAAGTTCTGTAATTGTCCTAGGACCTGATTTTCTAATTCTGGGTCCAGCGCACTTGTGGGTTCATCGAGAAGAATAAAGCTAGGTTGCATTGCTAAGGCGCGGCAGATAGAAATACGTTGTTGTTGTCCACCGGAGAGTTGACTAGGATAATAATCTTTGTAGTCACTCAAATTAACTTTTTCAAGCAAGTCTAAAGCACGATTTTTCGCTTCAGCTTTTGATACTTTAAGATTTTCGATTGGTGCAATAGTGATGTTATCTAAAACAGTCAAATTAGGAAATAGATTCCAGTTTTGGAATACCATACTTGTTTTGTGGCGCAAGTTAACACTATCTTCTTTAGTTATGGGCTTGCTGTAATCAAGAGTTACATCGTCAATAGTAATTGTTCCTGATTCAGGCTTAACTAGTAAATCTAATGACTTTAATAATGTGGATTTCCCAGAGCCAGAAGGTCCTAAGATAACAGTTGTTTGATGATCATTAAAGGTAAGTGAGATATTATCAAGAATCTTTTTTTCGCCGTATGATTTGTTTAAGTTAGTTAATGTAATCATTATTGAGCACCTCCTTTAAGATAACGAGATGAACGTTTTTCAAGATGACGTTGAAGTAAGGTTAGTAATGTACAAATGATGGCATATAGCGCAGCAGCAAGTGAATACATTAGTAACGGTTCAAAGTTCTTAGCCGTGATTTGTTGACTAACTTGAAACATTTCAAGAATTGTAATTGAGCTAGCAAGTGAGGTGTCTTTCACTAAACCAATGAATGAATTAGATAGAGGTGGAAGAGCTATTCTTAAAGCTTGTGGTAGCACAATTTTGTGCAGCGTTTTTTTAGTAGAAAATCCCAAAGTATATGCAGCATCCCATTGATCTTGTGGGACTGACATCAAAGCTGAACGAACAATTTCAGATGCATAAGCTCCTGTGTTGAGTGAAAAGCCAATTACGGCAGCTATAAATGGGTCTAATTGAATTCCTACACTAGGAAGTCCGAAGAAAATGATGAATAATTGGACTAACAATGGAGTTGAACGGAACAACCAAATATAAAATTTAGAAATGAATCTAAGAATACCAAAGATGATCCGTGAGATACGATTACCTTCAGGTTTTAAGAAGTTAATGAGGGCAGTAATAATTGCTAGAATCATTCCTAAGACAAATGATATTAATGCTAAAGGAATGGTAAATTTCATCATTGCCAAAATCATTGGTGGTAATGAGGTAGTAATAATATTCCACATAAAAATTTAGTCCTTCTTATTTTTTAGTAATATCTTCACCAAAGTACTTGATAGATAGTTTCTTCATTGTACCATCTTTGTATAATTCTTTAGTAGCCTCGGTTACTTTAGAGCTTAACTTAGCTGATTTTTTGTTAAACATTGGTGCAATTTTTGAGCTTTTTAATTGGCTGTCTGGAATTTCGATATACTTTAAAGTCGTTTCGGGATTTGATTTTTTCCAAGTTAAGAAAGCTTCTTTTGAATTGATAGTAGCTTTGATACGTCCGTTATCTAACATTGACATGGTTGAAGAAAAGTCAGGAGAAGATATAATATCAGCTTGGAATTTCTCAGCTTTGTCATAATTGTCAGTCCCAGTACCTTCAGCAACTTTAACCCCTTTAAGATCGGTAGCTGATTTGATAGTACTATCAGCTGGGACAATAATTACTGATTTGGAATAGATATAAGGTGTTGAGAATAGGTAATGAGATTCTCTATTTTTATTAATTGAAACGTTATTAATTACTGTGTCAAATGTATTCGTATTAAGTCCAGCAATTAGTGAATCCCACTTAGTTGGAACAAACTTCACTTTCATATTAAGTTTTTTGGCTACAGCTTTACCATAGTCAACTTCAAATCCTTTAAGCTTAGAACCTTCACGGTAAGAGTAAGGTGCATAAGTCCCTTCTAAGCCAATTGTAAGTGTTCCTTTTTCTTTGGTTAGATTATTTGTATTACTTGAGCATCCAGTGATAACCATAGTTACCATGATTAATGCAGATAATGCTAGAAATATTTTTTTTCTCATCGAGATTCTCCTTTTAATTTCCAGAAAAAAAGAGCTGACTAATTGGCCAGCTCTTTTGAAATTCTAGAATTATTTCATTTGAGTTTGGATTAGACATGCGAAACAAGGCTTAGTAATCTAGAGTTACTAAGCAACAACACGCGCTAAGAATTATGAAGTTAGGTATATTTTGCATAGTCGTCTCCTTTAAAATATTGTTTAAATATTAATATGATAATGATTTTCCGTCAAGTAATTACACTTAATATTATTATAATAGGTAGTCAACTAACGTAACCTTTGGTATAATTTTTTTCGTATAGTGAATTAGAAAGCTGGAAAAGTTATGGAAGTTCCTAAAGAAGGAGACTACATAGCAGTCCAAAGTTATAAACATGACGGTCATTTACATAGAACTTGGAAAGAAACAATGGTTTTAAAAACTAGTGAAAATGAAATAATTGGTTGTAATGACCATACACTAGTGACGGAATCAGATGGTCGAAAATGGGTAACCAGAGAACCAGCCTTAGTTTATTTTCATAAACATTATTGGTTTAATATAGTTACGATGATTAGAGAAAGCGGAGTATCTTATTATTGTAACTTTGCCACACCGTATGTCTTAGATAATGAAGCTTTGAAGTATATTGATTACGATTTGGATATCAAAGTTTTTCCTGACGGAGAGAAAAGACTTCTAGATGTTGATGAATATGCTCTTCACAGTAACCGTTGGAATTATCCACCGGAAATAGATAAGATTTTGCGTAAAAATGTTGATACTTTAATCGAATGGATTAATGAAGGTAAAGGACCATTTTCACAAGCCTATGTAGATACTTGGATGCAACGTTACCGCGAGCTATCAAATCATGTTTAACTAAATAGATTGCTATGGTAATCAGAAAAAAAAGAGAATGACTTAGTCATTCTCTTTTTTTATTTATTCTCGATTTTGTAAAATTTCAAAGCCGACATTAGAACCTATTAATAAAGAAATAACAAGAATAGCTACTAGATAACCAATTAAGCTTCCCATATAGACTTCAGGCGTGAATAACTTACGGATTAAGTACGTGCTAACACCACTTAATGCAAAATCAGAGATGAAGTTAAAATACAGATTAAAAGGACTTTTACTGATATCAAAAATGCCAACCAAACTTTTAGCAAATTTGTGTGTTGTTTTAGATTGAATAACTTGAATAGATCTTTGGATAATCACTTTAGTTGCCATAAGAAATAAAGCACCAATAATACTACCTACGATTGTGCGCCAAATACTATTCGAATGTATAACTAATGAATTAAATGATGTTCCAACTAACGCCAAACAAATTATGTATGGAATTAGGAACATAAATAAATAGATTGTAATAATTTTTCTTTTTGTCATAAATACCACCTATATTTATTAATAATAAGCCAAATAAGTTGAGTTGTAAGTGTTTATCTAACTATCTATATAAAAAGTTAAAAAATGATATAATTAATTATAATAAATTTGAAAGAGAGTGTATCAAAATCATGGAAGACCCGGGGAACTCGGTCCTGATAAGCCAAATAATATTAATAGTTGTTCTAACTATAGTTAATGCTTTTTTTGCAGCTGGAGAAACAGCAATTATTTCTTTAAATAGGAATAAGCTGGAATCTAGCGCTAAAGATGGCGATAAAAAAGCACAAAGATTCATTGCTATTTTGGATGATTCAACTAATTATTTAGCAACAGTGCAAGTTGCGATTACATTTGCTGGTTTCTTATCTTCGGCTAGTGCAGCTGTTACATTATCTAAACGACTATCTGATTTTATTGGTGACTATAGTTGGAGTCAAGAATTGTCGATTTTGATTATTACTTTAGTACTTTCATATTTCACGTTGGTGTTAGGAGAACTCTATCCTAAACAAATTGCTTTGCAACGCCCAGAACGAGTAGTTAACCTTACTGCACCAGTTATTCGAGTAGTTGGTTTTATTTTTAAACCATTAGTGGCTTTGTTATCAGTATCAACCAAACTATTATTAAAATTGTCACGAATTGATATTACTCAAAAAGACGATACTGTATCACGTAATGAAGTGTTGTCGGTTTTAGAGAAATCTAAAACTACCGGAAGTATCGATGATGAAGAATATGAGATGTTAGAAGGAATTATTAGCTTCAATGACAAGATGGTTAGAGAAGTTATGGTTCCAAGAACTGATACTTTCATGATTGATATTAACGATGACCAAGATAAAAATATCGATGACATTTTGGACCATCCATTCTCACGCGTTCCGGTTTATGGCGGAGATAAAGATAAGGTTATTGGTGTGATTCACATCAAAGATATTCTTAAAAAAGCACGTAAGGCTAGTTTCAAAGGTATTTCGATTTCTGACATCATGGTAGAGCCAATTTTTGTTACAGAAACCACGAATGTTAATGACTTATTATTTAAAATGAAAAATACCCATCAACAGTTAGCTATTATTCAAGATGAATATGGTGGGGTTGTTGGGATTGCTACGATTGAAGATTTACTTGAAGAAATCGTCGGTGAAATAGATGATGAGTATGATGAAAGTACAAAACTATATCAAAAAATTAATGCTAATACTTATAAAGTAGAAGGCAGACTTAATTTAGATGATTTCAATCGTATTTTCGATGAGAATTTAAAAAAAGACGATATTGATACAATTGCTGGTTATTTGATAACAGAAATCGGAGAAATTCCAGCAAATAATGCTCACGTTGCTTGCTTATTAGAAGATGGTGTTAAACTTATCTCAGGTGAAGTTAAGAATTCACGAGTTCAAGATATTTTGGTTGAACTACCACTCGACAAAGCAAAAGTAATTATGAAAAAAATAAACAAAAGACGAGATACATAGATATCTCGTCTTTTTTAATATGTAAAAACTTGGTATACTATTTTAGTTAGAAAAGGAGTCCAATAATGCCAGAAACACTAAAAGAACAAGTAGCAAAACGTAGAACGTTTGCAATTATCTCTCATCCTGATGCTGGTAAAACAACAATTACTGAACAATTGTTGTTATTTGGTGGTGTCATTCGCTCGGCAGGAACTGTTAAAGGTAAGAAGTCTGGACAGTTTGCAACTAGTGACTGGATGGAAATTGAAAAAAAACGTGGAATCTCAGTTACAAGTTCCGTAATGCAATTCGATTATCAAGATAAGCGAATTAACATTTTGGATACTCCTGGACACGAAGATTTTTCTGAAGATACATACCGTACATTAATGGCGGTTGATGCCGCAGTCATGGTAATTGACTCAGCTAAAGGTATTGAACCACAAACTAAAAAATTATTTAAAGTTGTTAAACAAAGAGGAATCCCCATCTTCACATTCATGAACAAACTTGATCGTGATGGACGTGATCCATTAGACTTGATTGCTGAATTAGAAGACCTTTTGAATATTGAAGGTTGTGCAATGAACTGGCCAATCGGAATGGGTAAAGGTCTCAAAGGTTTATACGATATTCATAATAGTCGAGTGGAATTGTACCGTAAGGACAATGAAGAAAGATTCGTAAGTCTTGACGATAATGGGGATCTTAATGATCAAACAAATCCACTACAAGCTGAAAACGACTTTGAACAAGCAAAAGATGAAGTGGCACTTATCAGTGAAGCAGGGAATGCTTTTGATATGGACAAGGTGTTATCTGGAGAACAGACACCTGTATTCTTTGGATCGGCGTTAACTAACTTCGGAGTACAAACTTTCTTAGATGCATTTGTTAATTTAGCACCTCAACCAGCTGCACATAAGACAAAAGAAGATACATTAGTTAGTCCAGATAGCGAGGAATTCTCAGGATTTGTATTCAAGATTCAAGCTAATATGAACCCCGCACATCGTGATAGAATTGCTTTTATTCGTGTTTGTTCTGGTGAGTTTACTAAAGGAATAGATGTTACTCTTCAAAGAACTAAGAAGAATTTGAGACTTAATAATGCTACTGAATTTATGTCAGACCAACGTGAACAAGTAAGTAGTGCTGTTGCTGGCGATATTGTTGGATTGTATGATACGGGTAATTTCCAAATTGGAGATACTATTTATACAGGTAAAAACGAGATTGCTTATGAAGATCTACCACAATTTACTCCTGAAATGTTCATGGAAGTGACTGCTAAAAACGTCATGAAGCAAAAATCTTTCCATAAAGGGATGACTCAATTAGTTCAAGAAGGAGCCGTACAATTATATAAGAAGTATTCAACGAATGATTATATTTTGGGAGCTGTTGGACAACTTCAATTTGAAGTATTTAAGTTCCGTATGGAAAACGAATATAATAGTGAAGTTGAAATGACTCCAATTGGCTCAAGAACAGCACGCTGGATAAATCCAGATCAACTAGATCCTTCGATGTCATCTTCTAGAAATATCTTGGTGAAAGACATTGAAGACAAGCCTTTGTTCTTGTTTGAGAATAAGTTTGCAGAAAGATGGTTCCAAGATAAATATCCAGATGTTGAATTAACTTCTAAACTTTAATTTTTTTATTTGAAATCGTTTACTAATGATATGTTTTAGTATAAACTACTTAGGTTGGTTTTTTTTAATTCATTGGTAGGGTCTTTTATCCTATTGGTTGAATTTATATCCAGACATATTATTAAGGAGATTCATAATGAATACTGTAGGATTATTTTTTGCTTTACTAGCAATTATTGGTTGGAGTGCTTATCCAACATTAGTTTCAAAATTTGGTGGTAAACCAGTTCAAGCTATTTTCGGTGCTACATGGGGAACATTAATTGTAGCTATTGTACTTGTTCTTGTTCAACACCTAAGCATTCCAACAGGAATGAACTTTTGGTTGGCAGCATTTTCTGGTGCTGCATGGGCCTTCGGAAATGTTTTAACTATTGCTGCTTTTGGTATGAAAGATAAAGACGGTAATGCTTTGGGATCAGCTAAAGCTATGCCAATTTCAACAGCTTTTCAAATTACAGCAAACGTTCTTTGGGGCGTTATTATGCTTGGTAACTGGGGCTCAACAACAGCTCGATTAATCGGTGCTGTTGCCGTTATCGTTATTTTAATCGGTGCATACTTAACAACATATCAAGAAAAAGCTACAGCTGGTAATAAAGAATTATTACTAAAAGCTATTGGTGTCTTGTTAATTGCTCAAGTAGGTTACTCACTATACGGAATTCTTCCACAATATACACATCATACAGATGGAATGCACATGTTCTTACCACAAGCTATTGGTATGGCCGCATTTGGTTTGATTTTGGCAATTGTTGAAGTAATTAAAAATCATAATAATGTATTTGCTCAAAGTATTACATACAAGCAAATCTTCTCAGGATTCTTCTTTGCTATCGCTGCTCTTGGTTACTTAGTTTCAGCTCAACCAGCTATGCTTGGTTTAGCTACAGGATTCGTTCTATCACAAGTATCAATTGTTGGTGCAACAGTATCAGGAATTTTAGTTATGAAAACACATAAAACTGCAAAAGAATGGGCGATCATTATTGTAGGTCTTATCATGATTGTCGTTGGTGCTTCAACAACAGCATTCTTATAAGATATTAAAAAGCTAACCGGATGGTTAGCTTTTTTTGTTGGAATAGTTAACGCGGTCAATTTTAATAATTAATTGTTGTGATAAGATATTAAAGTATTAATTTTAGGGGGGACTATTTATGAAAAAAGCACGTGAATTACGCGCGCAGGTACGTGAAACATTTAAAGATAATTGGGGAAAAGCAATTGTTATGTGCTTATTACCAACAGTGTATTTAATTTCAGCAATTTTTATTACTGTAATTGTTGCATTTATTATTGGATTTATAATAACAATGATTACAAAATCTCAAAATATTGGCTTCGCTTTTAGTTTTGTCAGTATTTACGTAGCATATATTATTTTAATAATGCTATTAAGCTTATTATTTATGGGAGTTAGATTTAAATTTATTGATTGGACTAAGAATCCAGAATTAGAATTTTCAGCTCCAATGTCAGTATTTAATATTTTTAAATATAACATTTGGATGATTATTAAAATTTCTCTGTGGCAATTTTTATTTATATTTTTATGGTCATTATTGTTTGTTATTCCTGGAATAATAAAATCCTTCAGTTATTCGCAAGCTTTTAATCTTTATAAACTAGCAGTTGATGAAGGAAATGATAATCAATATAAAGCTATTGATTATATTACTCAAAGTAGAAATATAATGGACGGATATAAAGGACGTTTATTCTATCTTCAATTAACATTTATTGGATGGATGTTACTGGCATGCCTAACTATGGGAATAGGTAATCTTTGGTTAACACCATACATAATGGCATCGGAATCAGCATTTTTTAACGATTTGATTGAAAATAATAAATCGGTTTTAACGGACAAATAAAAAGCTAGCCAAATGGCTAGCTTTTTTTATTTTCCACTTGTTTATTAACAACATCAGCTAATAGACAAGTAATAAGAATAATTGGTGCAAACTGTAATGGAAATAAGAATATTAGTAGTCCAAAAATAACAAAAGGTTGTTTTAAAATCATCGTACAACTTGTGGCTACAACAACACCGACAACTAGTCCGGGAGTATATGGGAAGATGTTAGTGATTGCAAATCCAATTGATGAACTAGCAAAGATGATTGGGAAAATTTTACCTCCGCGCCATCCAAAAGAAAAACAAATATTTGTCAAAATTATTTTTCCAATTCCCAATATTAATAAGAAAACAACTGATAGTTGGGTTGCATGTTTTGATAAATGTAAGATCTCGTGTTCACCGGAAAATAAGAAGTAAGAAGAAAACATACCCATAATACCAATAGCTAATCCAGCGGCTATAGCTAATACTAAAGGGTTATTGATTTTTTTTGCGACTAAATCAGTTAATTTTTCGGAATAAGTGAATAATATACTGAAAATTATACCAATTAAAAAAGCAATAATTAAAACTGGAATGACATTAAGTGACCATTGTATTTTGGGCATTCTAAGTGAAAAAACAGCTTCTTTTGGAAAGAGGTTATTAATAAATTTAAAACCAACAATACCGAAGAATGTTGTTAGAACGTATAGAAGTGTTTTAACAGACTTATTTTTAAAAGTTCTATCTCTAACACCTTCTTCTACGGCTTCGCCAAGACTGATGAAAGGCGCGTGGAAAATGGTTGCCAACATGGCACCGATTCCTAAGTCGAGAAGTTCTTCTTTATTTTTTAAATTGACCATAAATGAATCGCCTATCCAAGTGATTAGTCCACCTAGAATGGAGATTAATGCTGCTTCAGGACCAAGACTTGCACCGAAAGATAGAACAATGATGGCGGGAATGAAGTTTTTTATCACTTCGCCTCTATATTCAACAGAGCCCTTTTGCTTATATTCGCGTAAAGTTTCGTGCATTGTCTTGGGATAATTACCAAATTTCATTTGTGTGATACCTATTAATAGACCACCGGTAATTCCAATTAAAATTGGATATCCAGAAAAATTCATATGAGAAGATATAGTTTCCCAGATAAAATGAGTAAAAAAATTAACTAATGCCAAAAATAAAGATGCTATGGCACCAACAAAAAGACCAAGACAAATACTATAAAAAGTGAAAATGGAATTAAATTTTAATTTATTCATAAGAAAAATCCTTTGTTTTATTAATGCCAATTCTACATTATTTGCGATAGAATTTCTCTTTTTGTATTTAATTAACTTACTTTAAATATTAAATACTTATAATATTGATAAGTGTTTAATTTCCAAAAACATTCTGAGCATGCTATTGTGAAAATATAAACAAGAAAGGAGCACTACTATGAGTAAGAAAATGTTGGTAAAAACTTTATATCTAGCTAATGGAGCGCTACTGCTGTTAAGCAGTGGAACTGGCGTTGTGACTGCTGCTACATTACATGCACAACAAGCTAGTTCAGCTCAAGTATCATCAATAGGTTTAGCGGATATATCAATTTTAGAAAATACCAGTTTGGTATCAAATACTGGAACTGATTTGATGCCTAATGGGGATGGAAATTTTGATTTGTCATTGCAATTCCAAGGTAAAGGATTAGCAACGGTGGGATTAGCTGATGATAAAGTCTTAGTCTATGCACTGCCAGCTGAACTACAAGGTAAAGTGGTAGGTGGCGCGAGTGTTGATATTCAAGCTGACTTATTGCCAATAACTCCCGGACAACTTCCAGGAGTTAGCGCCCTTTTTTCAACTTTAGGAACGGCACTTACGGGATTAAATGCTGTATTACCAATACCTTCTGTATTAGCCGCATTTAACCAATTAAATGAGCTACAAGATCTTGGACAATATACACAAACTGTTCAAGGAACTGTCTCACCTGATGGCAAATATATTTCGGTAGATTTCACGCAAGGATTTGGTAATTATGTTCATCAAGCTTATGCATCTTTATTCCATGCATTAAGAGATGCTATAGCTGCGCTTGATTCAAGTAATCCACTTATTAAGCCAGCATTAGATACTGTTAAAGGCGCCAGTGAAGCTCTGTTCGTTGTTATAGATGGAATTGCAGCGGGAACATCTGATGTGCTGAATAGTGCCTTAAATGCTAACTTATTGGGATCAATGACAGGTACGTTGAATGTAACTGTTAGCCATCCAGGTGTGGCACAACAAACAATAAGAGCAGCTGCAATTAGTAATGCACTTATTTCGGCGGATATTCTGGCTGCGATAAATAGTGAAGGATCAGCAGTTACATTGAATTTCCCGATGGATCAAGAAGATCCATTAGAGAATTATAATGTGGCTACCCCTAGCGTAAATCTTGCTAAATCAGGCGATACAAGTGTAAGTGGTCATGTTGATTTGGAAACACCAATTCCAGATGGTACAACGTTTGAAGCATCAGTAACAATGCCTGATGGAACAATAAAAACAGCTGTGGTTGATAGTAACGGTGACTTTACAATTGCAACTGACGCCTTAGTTGCATTAGATGAATTATCAGTTAAAGTTACAGCTAAAAATGGAAACTATACAAAAGACAGTCTTCCAGTAATGATTACTGTTAGTGATGATACAAATGAAAATCCATTA
>NZ_BQUT01000005.1:447250-619389 GCF_022835675.1 Companilactobacillus sp. RD055328 | reverse complement strand
GCACAACATTTTCAGCTATCGCAACGATGCCAGATGGAACAGAGAAATCAGCATTAGTATCACCAGACGGAAGCTTTGCGATAACAGTAGATCCGATGGTAGCTAATGAAGAAATATCAGTTAAGATAAAAGCGACAAATGGTGAATATACAAAAGATAGTGCACCAACAACAATGACAGTAAAACCAATGGAAGACACAAATCCATTGGAAGATTACACAGTGGCTAAACCAACTGTTGAAGTAGGAACAGAAGGAGACACAAGTGTAATAGGTGCAGTAGAATTAGAAACACCAATTCCAGATGGCACAACATTTTCAGCTATCGCAACGATGCCAGATGGAACAGAGAAATCAGCATTAGTATCACCAGACGGAAGCTTTGCGATAACAGTAGATCCAATGGTAGCTAATGAAGAAATTTCAGTTAAAATCAAAGCGACAAATGGTGAATATACAAAAGATAGTGCACCAACAAAGATGACAGTAAAACCAATGGAAGACACAAATCCATTAGAGGATTACACGGTAGCGATACCTAGTGTTAACCCTGCTAAATCAGGCGATACAAGTGTAAGTGGTCATGTTGATTTGGAAACACCAATTCCAGATGGTACAACGTTTGAAGCATCAGTAACAATGCCTGATGGAACAATAAAAACAGCTGTGGTTGATAGTAACGGTGACTTTACAATTGCAACTGACGCCTTAGTTGCATTGGATGAATTATCAGTTAAAGTTACAGCTAAAAATGGAAACTATACAAAAGACAGTCTTCCAGTAATAATTACTGTTAGTGATGATACAAATGAAAATCCATTAGAGGATTACACGGTAGCTAAACCAACAGTAGATCCAGTGACTGATGGGGATACAAGCGTTACAGGTTCTGTTGATTTAGAAACGCCAATTCCGGATGGTACAACTTTTGAGGCAGTAGTAACAATGCCAGATGGAACTCAAAAAGTTGGGCCAGTTGTTGACGGGAAATTTAAGGTTGATACTGGATTGCTAAAAGAAGGTGATGAACTTAGTGTTGAAGTCATTGCTAAAAATGGTGACTATGAGAAACCTAGTGAAAAAGTGCAGGTCAAAGTAGCATCAAAAGATGACGGAATCTCTTCTGGTGGTGGTGATAATTCAGGGAGTGGAACAGACCAAGGAGCATCTAATGCTCCAGGTAAGGATTCAGGTTCAACTTCAACTGACGAAGGAAGAAGTGACGGAACTAGATTTGCATCTGGTAATGATGTTTCAAGTGCTGATAAGCAAAATGGTTTACCACAAACAGGTGAAAAATCAGGAATTATTTTATCAGCATTAGGTATTTTAGTATTAGCTTCAATTGTATTCTTTAAGAAATTAGTACCTTTCAAAAAAGAATAAAATATAGTAGCACAGTTCAGAAAAATATTTCTAAACAAATTAGGTAATTAGTTTATTGACATTTAATTACCTAATTTTTTATGTTCTTATTTTTTATGTTCTTTAAATTGTAGAATTTCGATATTTTATTGAAATTCACTTAATACTTATCTATTATTGATAAGATGATTTAAAATGGTAATAGTGGCTATATTGATTAGAGGTATGAAAATGAAAGACGATTTAAATGTGGTTTCTCAGTTTTGGAATTGGATAAAAGAGAATAGGGATAAAAGCTTATCTATTTTCTTTATATATTTGTTAATAGGAATTTCTATAGCAACCGTTAATTATCCCTATATTGATGATGTGAAAAGGCAAATTACGGGAGGTACAGAATTTGCTTGGAGTTATTCTAGATGGGGGAGTGAAATTTCTTCTTGGATTCTTCAAGGTAGTCGGCATTTAACAGATGGTGGGTGGACCAGACCGGTTGTTTCTGGTGTGTTACTAACATTTGTCAGTTTATTACTGGTATATATACTTCGTAAAAATAAAGAGAACTTAAATTGGATAGAAGCGATTGCCGCCATAGCGGTTGGGATAAATCCATGGTTTTTAGCCTGTCTAGGATTTAGATTTGATAGTCCCTTTATGGTATTAAGTATTTTCGTATCCATTATTCCCTTTTTATGGTGGGATAACCTGAATAAGTTTGCAATATATTCATTTATAGGGATATTCTTAATGTGTAATTTTTACCAGCCAGCATCTGGAATTTATCTTATTGTTTTTTTAACGATGGTTCTCCGTGAGTTGCTTTCGGGTCAAAATGTTATTAATATCATAAAAAGAATAATGTTTAGTGCAATTGCTTATATAAGTGCTATGTTATTGTTCTTATTTGAGTCCAAGCTTAATCCTGAAATGGCACTTCGAGGTGAAGTTGTAGAAATAGCTAAACCCAACGAATTGATTACTGTGATTTTTAAAAATATCAAGATATATTTAGGAACAATCTATCATCAGTCTGCTCAAATTTGGATACTGCTTTTTACACTTATAATCGTTGTATCTTACATATTATTGATGAAGAATAGTCAAATTTCAAAAATTAAGAGTGTTGTTTATATTGGATTGTATCTTTTAATCAGTATTATCTTAAGTTATGGTGTATTGCTAGTCTTTGTAACTGATTTAGTTCGTGATCAACCAAGGTATGGATTTGGATTTGGATTTTTGATTGGTGTGTTATTGATTATCATTAGTAATAATATAATAATGAAAAATTGGAAGTATATAATACCAAAAATTGTAATAGTTGCATATGCGTTTTATATGATTTCATTTTCATTTGAATTTTCTGCCATGCTCAGCTATCAAAAAGAATCATTTATAAATCAAAGTATGATATTGTCGCAGGATTTGAAAGATAAAATTACTACCAAAAGAAATGTAGTGAAAACTAATCGTTTATTCAAAAATTCGCCTATTTTAGTTAGCAGTGAAAGAAACTATCCATTACTTAGTAATTTAGTTCCTAATAATGAAAACTTATATTGGCCAAACGTATTATTGTTTTCAACATACACAGGACTAAATGTTAATTTTCAAGGTAGCGATTTCTCAGAATTCACCAAAGAAAAGTCTGTAAAAGTGTCTGATAATAGTTACTATCAATTATATCTTCTTGAGAACGAGTATTACTTATTATGGAAGTAAATAAAAAATCACAATAGACAATATCTATTGTGATTTTTTATTTGGGTTATTCAGTTGATAGTGGTTCAATAACGATTTTATCGTCTTTCATAACTGCTTTTAAGTTTTTATCTGCAGGATGGTTAAGATAATAATCGGCTACTTTATCTTCTATTTGATCTTGAATTACTCGACGTAATGGACGTGCTCCCATTGATGGATCATATCCGAGATCAACAAGTTTTTCTTTTGCTGGTTTAGTTACGTCAACACGTAATCCCTTATCATGAATCATATTATTAGTATCGTTGATCATAAGATCAACAATTGATAATAAGTTTTCTTTTGATAATGGTTGGAATTCGATAATTCCGTCAAATCTGTTTAAAAATTCTGGTTTGAAGAAATTACCTAATTTATCAATGATTGAATGTGTCGATCCTGAGATAGCAGCACCGAAACCAACGTTAGCTTCAGTGTCGCCTTGTCCGGCATTTGAAGTCATAATGATAATCGTATCTTTAAAACTTACTGTTCTTCCTTGAGAATCCGTTAAACGTCCATCATCAAGTATTTGTAAGAACATGTGCATTACATCTGGATGAGCTTTTTCTACTTCGTCAAGCAGAATTAAACTATATGGATTACGACGTACTTGTTCAGTTAATTGACCCGCTTCTTCATAACCAACGTATCCTGGAGGAGAACCAATCAACTTAGATATACTGTGTTTTTCCATATATTCAGACATATCGAATCTAATCATTGAATCAGTTGAACCAAACAATTCTTTAGTTAATTGCTTAGCTAATTCAGTTTTACCGACACCAGTAGGTCCAACGAAGAGGAATGAACCAATAGGACGTCCTGATTTATTGAAACCAATTCTATTTCTGCGAATGGCTTTTGATACTTCTTCAACTGCATTATCTTGTCCAATAACTTCAGCTTTTAAGTTTGGTTCAAGATTTTTGAGTTGAGTTTGTTCATTTGCTTTTAAATCGCCAACTGGGATTTTAGTTTTAGCTTCAACAATATTTTCGATATTTTTCTCAGTAACAGTTGCTGACTCGTTAGGATCAGGTTTTTTATTATCGCGCATGTCAGTATATTGTTTTACTTTATCGCGATAATAGGCAGCTTTTTCGTAGTCTTCTTGTTTTAAAGCCGCTTGTTTACTATTTTCAGCTTCGTTAATTTTTGTTTCTAATTCTTTTGAATCAACAGGAGCTATTGTAAGATTCTTCTTTGAACCAGCTTCATCAAGTAAATCAATGGCTTTATCAGGTAAGAAACGATCTTGAATATATCTATCTGATAAAGTAGCAGCAGCAGTAATAGCGGCGGCTGTATATTTGATATTATGGTAAGCTTCGTATTTTGGTTTTAGACCATTAAGTATTTTGATAGTCTCTTCAACACTTGGTTCATTGACTTGTACTTGTTGTAGACGACGAGCAAGTGCTGAGTCTTTTTCAATAGTTCTAAACTCATTAAGAGTTGTAGCACCAACTAATTGGAGTTCGCCACGAGCAAGTGCAGGTTTCAAAACGTTACCGGCATCCATACCACCTTCGGCATTTCCGGCACCGACAATTTCATGAATTTCATCAATGAAAAGAATGATATTGTTATTTTCTTGTTGAAGTTCATCAATTAATTCTTGCATACGTTTTTCGAATTCACCACGGATACCAGTTCCTTGAACTAGAGAAACAACATCGAGTCTAATTACTCGTTTGTCTTGTAATTTTTGTGGTACTTGTCCGTCGACAATTTTTTGAGCTAGGCCTTCTACAACTGCAGTCTTACCAACCCCAGCTTCACCTATTAATACAGGGTTATTCTTAGTTCTTCTATTTAATATTTCAATTACTCGTTCAATTTCGCTATCACGTCCAATCACAGGATCGATTTGTCCGTCTTTAGCTTGTTGAGTTAAATCAACACCATATTTGGCAAGGATTGAATCACCATTTCCTCCTTGATTTCCTCCGAAGTTCCCTTGTTGAGCTTGAGCACGATATAGATCTTCGTTAGATGAAGGAGTTGAACCTCCGTTAATTGAATTGAATAAATCATTAAAATTATTGAATTCAAATGGATTATTAGCCATATTTGTTTGTTGATTTTTTAATTCTTGATAACAACTTTGACAAAGATTTACTTCTGTTCTTTGTCCGTTAACACTTGTGTAGAGATGAATTGTTGCTTCGTTACGATTACAATTTTGGCAAAGCATACGCATTCCCTGCCTTTCTTAATTATTTATACCCTATACTTCAAGATACAAAGTGATTATACAATTAGCACTCTACCAATGCAAGTGCTAAGACTTGGAAGTTTTCTGAAAATGTATACACTGTTTTTCAAACGTTTTTCATAAGCTGTATTCCTTGATACAGTAGGAATGCAATCGTTTAACAAAAAAGTAAAAAAGCTTGTTCAAAAGTCGAAAAAATGATACGCTTTAATCTGAATATTGGAGTACAGAGGTTTCATTTTCCAATTTAAATTAAAATTGAATGAGGTATTTATATTATGGAAAGCAAACAATTTAACATTATCGCAGAATCAGGAATTCACGCACGTCCAGCTACATTATTAGTACAAACAGCAAGTAAATTTGGTTCAGATATCAATCTTGAATTCAACGGAAAATCAGTTAACTTAAAATCAATCATGGGTGTTATGTCACTTGGTGTTGGTCAAGGTGCTGACGTTACAATTACTGCTGAAGGTGACGACGCTGCTGATGCAATGACAGCTATTACTGAAACAATGAGCAAAGAAGGACTTACAGCATAATGACAAAGACTATTAGTGGAATTGCTGCTAGTGATGGTATCGCTGCAGCCAAGGCCTATCTATTAGTTCAACCAGATTTGTCTTTCGAAAAAAAGATGGTTTCTGACGTTGATGGTGAAGTGGCTAAACTGAAATCAGCGCTTGAAGTGTCTGATTCAGAACTTTCAACTATCCGTGACAAGGCTGTCGAATCATTAGGTGAAGAAGAAGCGCAAGTTTTTGATGCACACAAAATGATCCTAGCAGATCCTGAATTCACAGGTGCTGTTGAACAAAAAATTAAAGATGATTCAGTTAGCGCTGAACAAGCTTTAGATGAAGTGTCAAAACAATTTATTACTTTATTTGAATCAATGGTAGATAACCCATACATGCAAGAACGTGCGGCTGATGTTCGCGATGTTTCAAAACGTGTTATGAGTCATCTGTTAGGTGTAACTTTACCTAATCCTGCGTTGATTGATGAAGAAGTTATTATTGTTGCTGAAGATTTAACACCTAGTGATACAGCTCAACTTAACAAGAAATATGTTAAAGGATTTGTTACTGATATTGGTGGTAGAACTGCGCACTCAGCTATCATGGCTCGTTCATTAGAAATTCCAGCTATTGTTGGTACTAACGTTGTAACTAAAGAAGTTATTGAAGGTCAATCTGTTATTATTGATGGTAATGATGGCGACTTTATCTTAGATCCAAGCGATGCTGATTTAGTTAAGTACAACAAAATGGCTGCCGATTTTGCTGCTCAAAAAGCAGAATGGGAAAAGCTTAAGAATGAAGAAACAAGAACTGCTGATGGCAAACAATTTGATATTGCAGCTAACATTGGAACACCTAAGGACCTTGATGGGGTATTAGCTAATGGAGCTGAAGGTATTGGTTTATATAGAACTGAATTCTTATACATGGATTCAGCCGAATTGCCTGATGAAGATAGTCAATTTGAAGCATATAAAACAGTATTAGAAGGAATGAATGGTAAACCAGTTGTTGTTAGAACAATGGATATTGGTGGAGACAAACATCTTCCATATATGCCACTTCCTGATGAAATGAATCCTTTCCTTGGATACCGTGCTATTCGAATTAGTTTGGATAAGCAAGATATTTTCAGAACACAATTAAGAGCATTATTGAGAGCATCAGTGTATGGTTCACTAAGAATCATGTTCCCAATGATTGCTACTATTCAAGAATTCAATGATGCTAAAGCTATCTTTGAAGAAGAAAAGAAAAACTTGATTGCTGAAGGAACAAAAGTTTCTGACAATATTCAAGTTGGGATGATGATTGAAATCCCTGCTGCAGCTATTTTGGCTGATCAGTTTGCAAAAGTAGTTGATTTCTTTAGTATTGGTACTAATGATTTAATTCAATATACAATGGCTGCTGATCGTGGTAATGAACATGTTTCATACCTTTACCAACCATATAATCCATCAATTCTTCGTCTAGTTAAGAATGTCATTGAAGCATCTCATAAAGAAGGTAAATGGACTGGAATGTGTGGCGAAGCTGCTGGAGATCCAATCATGGTTCCTCTACTATTAGGAATGGGTCTTGATGAGTTCTCAATGAGTGCTACATCTGTTCTTAAAGTTAGAAGTTTAATGAAGAAACTTGATACAACTAAGTTAGTTGATTTAGTTGATCAAGCTGTAAATGTCTCATTGACTAATGATGATAATGAAAAACTAGTTACAGATTACATGAACAAAATATAAAAGAAGCCTTCGGGTTTCTTTTTTTTTGCATTTAAGTTTACAAATGTAAACCTATGTGTTAATCTACAAATGTAGACGGAGGTAGAGATGAATAAATTTGAAGAAGTTAGTTCAGCCGAATGGCAAGTTATGCGAATACTCTGGACTTTAAATAGCGCTACTAGTTCAGATATTATTGCTAATTTAAATAAAAAGAATAATTGGAATGACTCTACTATTAAGACTTTAATTGGTCGCTTAGTAAAAAAAGGCATAGTAGAAGTGGATAATACGAAACGTCCATTTATCTATACGTCAAAATATACTGAAGATAATGGGATTAAAGAAAGTGTTAATTCCATGTTCGACAATATTTGTGATATGAAAAAAGCGTCAGCTATTAGTGATTTGATAGATGACAGTCCAATATCTAAGAATGATATAGATCAGTTGATTATAAAATTAGAAGAAAAAAGAAAATCAGCACCTGAAAAGGTAGCTTGTAACTGTTTGAAAGTTGAGGAATTATAGAATGGATCATATGAATATGGATCACGATATGGAACACATGAATCATGATGATATGCAAGGAATGGATCACAGTATGCATCATGGAATGGATTTTAAGAAGAGATTTATTGTTTCGTTAATTGTAACTATTCCTATCATTATTATGTCACCAATGATGGGGTTGGAATTACCATTTCAAGTTAGTTTTTTTGGATCTGATTTAATAGTTTTACTTTTAGCAACATTTTTACTATTTTATGGTGGTAAACCTTTTTGGACAGGTGCAGTGAGTGAGCTTAAGACTAAAAATCCGGGAATGATGACACTAATTGCTATGGGGCTATCAGCATCATATATCTACAGTGTGTATGCTTTTATTGCCATAACATTTTTGAATAGTCAGCATGTAATGAATTTCTTTTGGGAATTCTCAACATTAATTGTCATTATGTTATTAGGCCACTGGATTGAAATGAAATCCGTAATGGGAGCAGGTAATGCGTTAGATAAAATCACGCAGCTTATACCTGATAATGCTCATATGTTACATGGGGATCATATGATGGATATGCCAGTTTCTGGTATTTCAAAAGATGATATTATTGAGATTCGTGCTGGTGAAACTATTCCTCTTGATGGAATTATTATTAAAGGTAGTACTAATGTAAATGAATCACTAGTTACGGGTGAATCAAAGCTAATTGCTAAAGACATTGATGATGAAGTTATTGGTGGTTCAACTAATGACTCAGGAACTATACAAGTTAAGGTAGCAAAGGATAGTAGTAGTGGCTATTTATCGCAGATTCAAACTTTAGTTGCTGATGCACAAAAACAAAAGTCACGCAAAGAAATTTTGGCAGATAAGGTTGCTGGTTGGTTGTTTTATGCAGCCTTAATTGTTGGATTAATTGCATTAGTATATTGGACAATTAATGGAAGTCTTTCGCAAGGATTAGAAATAATGGTAACTGTTTTTGTAATTGCATGTCCTCACGCATTAGGGTTAGCTGTGCCATTAGTTAATGCTCAAAGTACTTCAATTGCAGCAGCAAATGGACTTTTGATTCGTAATAAAACATCAATTGAAGAAAGCAAAAACATTAATACAGTTGTGATAGATAAGACTGGGACATTAACTGAAGGTAAGTTTACAGTTAATGAAGTCCATGAATATAATAAGAATCTTTTAGGAATTATTGGTGGCTTAGAGCAACAATCTAACCATCCAATTGCACAAGGAATTGTAACTTATTTAAATGATCAAAAAATTGATATGGAAACTGTTGAAGATGTAAAAACTCTTAAGGGATATGGCGTTAAAGGACTTTATAAAAACACAGAGTATCTTTTTGTGAATGCCAAATATCTTGATGAGAACCAGATTAATTATGATAAGACTGAATATGAAACAATATCAAATAAAGGTAATTCTGTTAGTTACTTAGTTGCTAACAACGAAGCGCAAGTTATGATAGCTATCGGTGATCAATTGCGAGATAGTTCTTTTGAATTAGTTAAGCAACTAGCAAAACGTGATATGAAACTGGTTATGTTAACAGGAGACAATAAAAATTCAGCCAAGTTCATTGCTGATAAACTTGGAATTGAATATCACGCAGAATTAAAACCGGAAGACAAACAAAAAATTATTAAAGATTACCAAGCTAAAGGTCAAGCAGTAATGATGGTTGGTGACGGTATTAACGATACTGTTGCATTAACAACAGCAGACTTGGGTGTAGCTATAGGTAACGGAACCGATGTGGCCATTGAATCCGCTGATGTAATTTTAGTTAACAATGACTTGAATTCAATTATTGAATTTTTCGATTTAGCTAAGAATACTAATCGCAAGATGATTCAAAATCTTTGGTGGGGTGCAGGTTACAACATTATTGCCATTCCATTGGCAGCAGGATTATTGTCAGGAATTGGAATTATGATAAGCCCTGCAGTTGGAGCGGTTATCATGTCGTTTTCTACAATTATTGTTGCAATAAATGCAATGACATTAAAAGTATAGAAAAAAGCCCAGTGTTCTACTGGGCTTTTTTTTGATGAGATTCTCAACATTATACGGAGTTTTTATCATTATCTTGCCTTTTGACGTAGTTTTTTGAAAACATTCCGAGTTCATTAGTCGCAAGTTCTTTTAATGTACTATCGAGTAATTGCGATTTTATTGGGCTATTTGAACCTATTACGACAACAAATTTATTTATATCTTGAATTTCATTCAAAATAAGAATGTTGAAATCTGATAACATGTATTTTTTATTAACAAACTTATTCGCAAAAATACTTGCTTGATCACTGTTGAAATTTAAGTAAATAAACTTATAATAAGTGAAATGCCAATCGAAGTTTTGTTTCAAAACTTCTTGATATTTTAACCCCGTCAACTCTACTCTTAATATTGATTCATCAGATTTAATAGGATAGAGCAAAAGATAAGGTTTTGAAAAATCGCTTAAAAGTTTTTTGGTTCCAAGAGTTAGATTAATTGGCATATTTTTCTCCTAATAATAATGAGGTGATATTTTGAAATTAACTGTTTTAGGTTATTACGGTGGGTATCCGTTTAAAGGTCATGGGACAACAAGTTTTTTATTACAAGAAGCGGGATTTAATCTGCTAATTGATTGTGGAAGTAATGCGGTTAATGAATTATCCCAAATTATCAATCCACTTGAACTTGATGCTGTGATTATTTCTCACTATCATCATGACCATATAGCAGATTTGGGTGTATTGCAATACTATTGGCAGTTAAATAGTGGAAAAAAGAAAACTCCAATATTGCCAATTTACGGTAATACTCAAGACCCATTAAATTATGCAAGATTAACTATGCAAGGAGTAACTGAAGGTAAGTCTTTTGTTGATTATCAACCGCTTAAAGTTGGACTATTTGAAATAGAATTTTTACGTACAATCCATCCAGTGCCAACTTATGCAATGAGAATTACTGCTGATGATAAAGTTTTGACATTTACTGCGGATACCGATTACTTTAATGAACTTACTAAATTCGCTCAGGATTCAGATTTATTAATTACTGATACTAATTTTGATTCCATGAAATCAGGACGTAAATGGCACATGACAGCACAAGAGTCAGGTGAATTAGCAAAAATTTCTAATGCAAATCAGTTATTGCTGAGTCATTTGCCACAAGAAATTGATCATCAAATACTAATGAATGAAGCCAAAACTGCGAAAGGTGATGGTAATATTCAATTAGCTAGTGATGGTTTAATAATCAATATATAATTATTTTTTAGTTATATTAAATATAATTAAAAATAAAATTTATTTTGTGAAAAAGTCAAACAATGCTTGAAATTATAGTGTGATTTTATTCACAATAGAGATAATAAGAACAAATATTCGCACTTTGTTCTTGAAAACTATTGCAAATCAAGGTTAGGAATTTTATAATATTTATATGGAATAGTTTCCAACTCTAACAATAAAGGAGAGATGGTTATGGTAACATTATATGTATCGCCAAGCTGCACTTCATGTCGTAAAGCTAAGGCATGGTTGCAAGAACATGAAATTGAGTTCAAAGAAAGAAATATTTTTACTGAACCTTTAAACAAAGATGAACTTAAAGCCATCCTTCAAATGACTGAAGATGGTACAGAAGAAATCATCTCAACTCGTTCAAAGGTATTCCAAAAATTACATGTTAAAGTCGATGATTTGACAATTGATCAATTACTAAACTTAATAGAAAAAAATCCAGGACTATTAAGACGTCCTATTATGATGGACGACAAACGTCTACAAGTTGGGTTCAATGAAGATGAAATTAGACGTTTCTTACCAAGAAGTGTAAGAACTATGGAATTACATCAAGCTCAACTTATGGCTGGTCTATAAAAAAAGTGTGACGGTGGTCACACTTTTTTAGTACCAAAAACTTTACAAGTTAATATAGATTGTTAAAATAGACGGATAAGAACCAGTTGTGAGGTGAGTATATTGGAAACACATAGATTAAATGAAGATACGATTAAGGTTATTCTAGGTCCTGAAGACCTAGAAAATCGTGGTGTTACTATGCTTGACTTACTAGGTAATCGTAAGCAAATTGAGACATTCTTTTATAGTATTTTGGACGAAGTTGATATTGACCGTTCATTTGCAGAAGATGAAGCCGTTACGTTTCAGGTAATGCCTCAAACTAAAGCTAATGGCTTGATTTTATTAATCAGTAAAGGAAATAAAGCGGTAAACCAAATGAAACCAGAATCATCAGAACCAGGAGATGAAAATAACTATCAATCAAAAAACTGGGAAGACTTCTTCAAGAGTAATCTAGGAATTGATGCTTTAGAAGTTCAATCTGGTAAAACGGATACTAACAGCATAAATGACGACTTCGATGATAAGACTTTTGAAAAAGTAGTTAAATTCGATAATTTTGAAGATTTTATTGAACTATCAAAAATGTTGAATAATGATAGTATTGTATCTAGTCTTTGGTTATATGATGAAGAATATTACATGGATATTTTAGTTTACGTTAATGAATTGCATGATATTCGTTTAAAAGAAGTAACAGCAATTGTGAATGAATTCTCACAAAAGACGACTGTAACTTCTGCCATGTTATCTGAATATGGTAAAAAAATAATGGATAAAACAGCATTACAATTAGCTAGATATCATTTTAAATAAAAAGAAGCTTACATTAGTAAGCTTCTTTTTATTTTGCGTAATTATGTCTGAGGTGATTGAATGTTTGCTGCTAAAGATATAACAGGTAAGTTAGTTTATGCTGTATTAGAAACGGATTGTAGTCGAACTTATTATTGTACTCAATGTGATGAAGAAGTTAAGTTGATAAAAAATAATAATAGACGGAGTTACTTCTGTCACTATAGTAATCGTGATCGCAGTAGTGGTGAAAGTTCGTTACATAAAAAAGGGAAGTTAACGCTAAAGCAAGATTTCAAAGAAATCGGATACAATACCGAACTAGAAGTTTACACATCAACTGAACAAAGAATTGATGTATTAGCCACTACAACAAATCGCGAAATTGCGGTTGAATTTCAACAAGCACCAATTAAAGAAAGAGAACTTATTAGTAGAGTAACTGGTTATGAAAAATGTGGATATCAAAATCTGTGGATTCTTAATACTAACTATTTTTGCAAGAGAATGTCATCACGTCAATTGAAATTTTTGAATTACAATGACCAATGGAAATGGCATTTAATCTTTTTGAATACTAAATGTCATCTATATACTTTAGTATATAACTTAGAATTTTTCGGTGTGATGAATAATCGTCGCTATGAAGTACATAAGTTTACTAGTTTGAATAGTTTACGTAACTTCAAACCTGAAAGAACGGAAACAATAAATATTATTAATAAATCATATACTGAGAAATTTAAAAAATACTGTTACGCATACAGAATCGACTATTTGCAACTTGAGAACTATGTACCTATTTTTCCGCCGATTCTTCGATATGATATTGCCAAAACCCTAAAGTTATATCAAAAATCAATTGAACTAGATAAGCTATTAATAATACCAGCCAATATACAAATAAAACCCCAGCTGACAGAAATTGTCGTCGCTGAGGTTAGTGAAAAATTAGAAAACTTATTAGTTCTGATAGAATGACAAGTCAATAATATTTTGTTCGAGTAAATTACTATTATTTTGTTGATATAAATCTAATAAGATAGCAATTAACTCGTCACTTGACTGACAATTGTCTATTAAAAGACCGTTGGAGTCGTTGGCATCATAGTTAAAAATAACAGTTGATGGTGTATGCGTGACGTTCATTTCACGAGCTAGTAATTGATCAGCTTGGAAACTACTATTAACTAAGTCACATTCTTTATCGGCTATTAATTCTTTGAAGTCGATATTTAATTTAGTAGTAATTTCCTTAACTAAATCATTATTGTATTCGCGATTCAATTCGTTAAATGCATATTGAATTGACATTAACAATTCACGAGCTTTTTTCTTACCCTGACAGGCAGCAGCTTTATAGGTAAGTGCAGCATCGTAAGCCGCAATAGTAATTTCGTTTCTTAATTCTAAGTCAGTAGTATTGTCGAAAACATTCTCAAGAATATCGTTAACGTTTTCCATATTAGTAATAGCGATAAAATTAAAGTGTGCTTGGATATTATGTTTCTTGACGAATTCCAGAATAGTACGTTCTGTTTTTAGACAATAAGACCCCAATGGATTAACAAATAAAAAAACTTCCCACACAATTAGTTCTCCCTCAGATATATAAATATCAATCTCTAAGAGCTACTTTATCTAAAAAAACGCGATAGTTCAACAATTTTGCACTTTTTCATGGCTGATGGGAGCCTAAGTTGGTAATATAAATATGAATTAATAAGTTATGGTACAATTTTAGTTGATATTATAGAAAGAAGGTGAGTGCTATGACTGATAATTGGGAAGCGTTTTTAACACCTTATAAACAGGCAGTTGATGAGCTTAAAATCAAGTTAAGAAGTGCGCGAAAAGAATTCTTAGATCGTGGCGAACACTCACCAATTGAGTATGTAACTGGACGAGTCAAAAATGTTGATAGTATCAAAGAAAAAATGCAGCGTCGTTATATAGCTCAAGATGTATTAGAAAAAGACATGCAAGATATTGCAGGATTGCGAATACAAACGCAGTTTGTTGAAGATATATACGAAGTTGCTGACTTATTACATCAAAGAGAAGACCTGCGAGTTATTGAAGAACGTGATTATGTTACGAATAGTAAGTCGAGTGGTTATCGCTCGTATCATATGGTAATCGAATATCCGATTCAATTAACTACAGGGCAAAAAAACATTTTAGCTGAAATTCAAATCAGAACTTTAGCGATGAATTTCTGGTCGACTATTGAACATTCACTTAATTATAAATACCAAGGCGACTTTCCAGAAGAAATTAATGATCGATTAAAACGTGCGGCAGAAGCTTCATTCATGTTAGATGAAGAAATGTCGACAATTCGTGGTGAAATACAAGAAGCTCAACAATACTTCACTGTACGAAAGAAACAACAAACAAAAAAAGCGGATGTAGATAATGACAATGAAAGTATGGATAAATCATAATACAAAAGAAATATCAGTAAAAACAGCCAAAAACATACGTCAAAAGCTTGAAGCTGCTGGGTTTGAATTTGATAAAAAGAATCCTGATTTAGCCATTAGTGTTGGCGGGGATGGTACTTTTTTGAGTACATTTCATGAATATACTAATCGATTATCACAAATGAAATTCATCGGAATACATACCGGACATTTAGGTTTTTACGCTGATTGGCGTGATAATGAAGTGGATGAATTGATTGAAGCTTTGAAGAACTATGATGGACAAACTTTTGAATATCCGGTCTTAGAAGCAGACATTACTTATACAGACAATACTACAAAAAGCTTTTATGCTTTAAATGAAGCAATTATTAAACGTCCATCAAAAACGATGCGAGCAGATGTATATTTAGATGGTGAATTTTTTGAGCGTTTCAGAGGCGATGGGCTGAGTTTTTCAACTCCAAGTGGATCTACCGCATATGCCAAATCTATTGGTGGAGCTGTAATTCATCCGAAATCAAGGGTTATGCAAGTGAATGAAATAGCGCCTATTAATAATCGAATCTATCGATCGATTTCTGCGCCAATTATTGTTCCGAGTTCTCAAGAAGTGAAAATAATACCAGCAGAAGGCAGCGACTATATAGTTAATTATGATACTAATTCACGCACTAACTGTTCGGTTAAATTAATAAAATATCGAATTTCTAAGGAAGTAATCCAGTTTGCTAAATTACGTGATCGCCATTTCTGGGGACGTGTAGAACATGCTTTCTTGGGTACTAATGATTATAAATAATTATGATTTTTAAATGGATAGTTCAAGCAAACGATAAGAAGATTGTACGTGGTTTTTTGAACAGCAAGAGTTTCTCAACTAGTCAACTATCAAAGATAAAAAATCATGATGGACATATTTATGTGAATAAAAAAGAACGATATTTAAATTATCAAATGACTGTTGGCGATGTAATCATTGTTCAACTGCCTAAAGAATCAGGGAATGATATTTTAGAAGCAGTTGATGGTCACTTAGATATTAAATACGAAGATAAACATTATCTAATTGTGGATAAACCAGCAGGTGTTGCCAGTCTGCCAGCTCGTTCAAAAAGTACTCCAACAATGGCTAACTTTGTTAAAGCTTATCTACAGAAAAATGGTGAATCCGATGCGATTCATGTGGTGACACGATTAGATCGAGATACTTCAGGATTAATGATTTTTGCTAAGAAGTCATTGTCCCATTCACGCTTGGGAGAAAATATTCATTCAAATAGTTTTAAGAAACAATATATTGCCATTGTACAAAATCCGATAAACACTACAGGATTACAAGAAATCAATCTGCCAATTGGCGTATCTGATGATTTCTATATGAGACGAGAAGTTAGAGATGACGGCAAAGATTCATTAACTAGATATGAAGTAGTTGAGAACTATCCGACAGGCTCTCAAGTGAAAGTAGATCTTATTACTGGTCGTACACATCAAATTCGAGTACATTTTTCTGCAATCGGACATCCGTTGTTTGGTGATAGTCTGTATGCTAAAGAACCAACAACATTAATTAATCGACAAGCTTTACATTGTTTTAAATTATCTTTTATCCACCCATTCACACAAGAAATTGTAGAAGTTGAATCGCAAGTCCCTATTGACATAAGGGAGTTAATTCATGAATTGAAGGAATAACGCTTATGGGAAATAATATTGAAAATGAATACGAAGTACTAGCTGAATTACTAAGAGGAAATGATAATAAGAAGTTTCGCAAACGATTCTTAGATATGCATTTCTATGAACAATCAGAGTTTTATCTAACGCTTAAACAAGATGATAGATTGAAGTTATACACTATCTTACAACCTGACGAAACAGCTGATATGTTCGATACAATCGAAGAAGATCTCCCAGAGTTGCCAGAGTTCTTAGAAGAAATGGATGTTGAATATGCTGCTGACATGTTGAATAACATGTACGATGATAATGCAGCCGATATCCTGGAACACTTAGAAACTCCTGAGATTGACCGTTACTTGTCACGAATGCCGAGAGCAGACGCTAACAATCTTCGTGGTTTGTTACATTATGATACGCAAACAGCCGGTGGATTAATGACTACCGACTATGTTAGTTTCACAGCTGATCAAACAGTTAAGGCAGCTACTGCGGAATTGAAAGAAGAAGCAAAAGACGCCGAAACAATTAATGCCTTATTTGTAGTTGATGAGAATGGTGATTTAACAGGTGTCTTGTCACTTCGTGAATTGGTTTTGAATTCAGATAATAAGAAACTTGGCAACATCATGAATCAACATGTTATTTCAATTAATGTTGATGCTGATCAAGCTGAGGTTGCGCAAGTCTTTCGTGACTACGAATTCTTAGTAATGCCAGTTGTCGATCACGCTAATCGTATGGTCGGAATTATTACCGTTGATGACGTTATTGAGATTATTGATGACGAAGCTCAATCAGATTACTCTGGTTTGGCCGGTGTTGACGTTGACGAAGCCATTACTGAGAGCCCTGTACGAGCAGCAACTAAGCGATTACCTTGGTTGATTACATTGTTATTCTTAGGAATGATTACGGCAACATTAATTAGTCATTTTGAGATACTACTCAGTCAAGCAAGTATCTTAGCGGTATTTATTACCTTGATAACAGGTACCGCTGGTAATGCCGGAACTCAAAGTTTGGCCGTGGCAGTTAGAAGATTAGCTATAGTTAAAGAAGATGAAGAATTCCGAGTAGGAAAACTGATTCTACGTGAAATTTTTACCGGAGTCTTAACTGGAGTTATTACTGGAGCAGTTATCTGGTTAGTAGTTGGATTATGGCAAAATAACTTTATTTTGGGATTTGTCATAGGATTAGCGATGATGGTGGCAATAACTGTTGCTAATTTAGCCGGAAGTTTAATTCCTATTATTATGGAAAAACTAGGGTTTGATCCAGCAGTTGCTAGTGGGCCATTTATTTCAACACTTAGTGATTTAACCTCAGTATTAATTTATTTTAATATCGCAAGTCTATTTATGAAATTTTTCATGTAAAAAGCCACCTCAATTGAGGTGGCTTTTTTTATTTTTTGTTTCATCTATTTTTGCATAGACTTCAATAGCTTCTATTGTGCCAAGGTTATAAGACAATCTAATCTTTTTGATTGATGTTAACTTGGAATCGGAATTTGCAATAATTTCCTCCAAATTACTCTTTTCGTTTTTTATTATAAGGTTAATTTTTTTCTTGCTTTTGTTATTAGAAACAAAGTAAGAAACAGCAGAAATTATGGCGGCTATAAAGAATAGTATTACCAACCAACTAATTGAAATATCCATAGGCACCTTTCTTCTTCAAAATTTTAATATCTCTTATATCTAATCAAGAATCATTCTAAAAGTAAAGTGGTTAAATATACTGAAACAAAAAGCCACCTCAATTGAGGTGGCTTTTTTGTTTACATTTTTACGATTTTTGTTCCGTGCATGAATGGGACGTTTAGTTCTTTTGTTAGACCTTCGATATTTTCAAAAGTAATACCACCACCGGGTAGAATATCGATATTCTTACCTTCTGTGAGCTTAATTAACTCTTGTAGGTGTTTGACGTTAAGTGGTTTTGTTAAGTCGCCACCATGGGTCAAAATACGTTTAACGTCATGTTCTTCTAGCCAGTCAATTACATCTGTTTGGTTAGCTTCATCAATATCATCAAATGCCATATGCATGACGATATCCATACCTGAGCTTGCTCCAATTAGCATTTCCATAGCTTCTTCATCAAGGTTGCCATCAGTAGTTAAACAGCCAAATGTTACTGCATCAACTCCCAACTCTTGCGCCTTGAAAATATCAGCTTCCATGATTTTTAATTCAATATCGTTATAGACGAAATTACCGCCACGAGGTCGAATCATTACTGTTAAGGGAACTTGTTTTTCTTGTAAATATTTAGCAGCTTCTGCCATAACTCCGTAGCTAACGGTAGTTCCGCCGACAGCTAAGTTATCATTTAGCTCAATGCGGTTGGCACCAGCCATAACAGCAGCAGGGATGTTGGAATAATTTTCAACGGCTACTTCTTTTAAAATCATAATGATTCTCCTTATTAGAATCCAAAGGCAGCTTTACCACCGAAGTAGGCGATAACAATGATGGCAAGAATGATTCTGTACCAACCAAAAGCTTTGAAGTCGTTTTTCTTAATATAGTTAAGTAAGAACTTAATTGAGATGTAAGCAACAATAAATGACACTACTGTACCTAAGATTAAGATGAAAGTTTCTTCACCGGTAAAGGTGTTACCTTTACTTATGAATTTGACAATCTTCAACAAACTAGCACCAAACATGGTTGGAATAGATAGGAAGAATGAGAATTCTGTCGCTACGAATCTTGATGTACCAATTAAAATTGCACCTAAGATTGTTGCTCCTGAACGTGAAGTTCCGGGAACCAAAGCAAGAACTTGAAAGAGTCCAATAATAAAAGCAGTCTTATAAGTTAAAGATGTTAGATCAGTTAACTTAGGAGTTTTGTTCTTATTGTAGTTTTCAATGATGATGAATAATACACCGTAAATCAATAATGTAGCTGAAATAACTTGCCATGTATTGAGATGTGCGTCCATCCAGTCATTAAGTGGAAGCCCGATAATGATAGATGGGATACAAGCAACGACAACTTTGAACCAAAGTGTCCAAGTTTGTGATTTTTCAGTTGAAGATTTCTTTGGTGAGAATGGGTTTAATTTGTTGAAGTATAACAAGATAACCGCAAGTATTGCCCCAAATTGAATTACAACCATGAACATATTAATGAATGATTGTGATTGGTGAAGTTTGACGAACTCATTAGCTAAGTACAAATGTCCAGTGGAACTAATAGGAAGGAATTCAGTAACTCCTTCGATGATTCCCAAAATAATGGTTTTAAAAATTTCGATTAACAAGATGCTATACCTCTTCTTTTAATAAAATAATTAGACAAATTTTACACAAACACATTCAGGTATTGCAACTTGGTCTTTAACTATTGTTAATAAACCAGTATTAACATCACGTGAGAATAGTGTTAGATCATTACTATCTTGATTAGCTGATAGTAAGAAATTATTGGTAGGGTCAAGATCGAAATCGCGAGGGCCTTGTCCATTAATATCTTGGTCAGCAATATTTGATAAATGTTTTCCATCTTCTGATATTTCAAAGATAGCAATTGTGTTATGGCCTCGGTTAGAAGCATACAAGAATTTCCCATCATTACTAATACGGATTGCGGCCGCAGTATTTTTGCCGTCAAAATTATCTGGTAATGTAGAAATTTTTTCGATAAATTCTAATTCATGTGTAGTTGTTGAATAATCCATTACTAGAATTTCGCTTTCTAGTTCGCAGATGATATAAGCAATGTTTTTTGTTGGGTGGAATACAAGATGTCTTGGAGCTGATCCTGCTGGTGCATGATATTCAGATAGTAGAGTCGGTACTTTAGTATCTGATAAATCAAAAATTGAAACTTTGTCACTACCATAATCACAGACAATAATTTTATTATCAGGAGTAAGTCCACTGAAGTGGGGCTTTGAAGAATCTTGTTCTGGTTTAGGGCCACTACCTTCTAAAAGAATAGTGTATTTACTCTTAAGTTTCCCATCAGCTAGAACTTCATCAACGTAAACTTTTCCACCGTGGAATTGGCATGAATAAATCATATTTCGACTTGCATCATATTTAACATATGAAGGAGCCGAACCTTTTTTGAGAGCAGAGTTAATGTGTTGAGGTTTGTCGCCTGAAATATCGTAGGCAGCAATTCCTCCCCATTCACCTTTTTCTTGAATAGCGTATAGATGATTGTCTACAACATCAATGTAAGTAGGTCGGTCAATTTCAATATAAGGAGTTGGCGTACTGATTGTTTGAGCTTGCGTATCAAGTTCGGCAATGTATACTCCTTTTCCTTTGTTTGTATAGCCACTTAAATATACTTTTTCTTTCATTAGTTGCACCTCGTTATCAATATTATAAACTAGCATTAATTATAAAATATGGTATTTTGTTATATAGAATACTATTCTTAAGGAAATTATTATGGAAAAAGAAAAAAACCAAAAAAATTCATTCAAACAATCATGGTTCTATCGTTGGTTTGTTAATAATAAATTAACTGTGGGATTGTTAAATATCTTCTTAGTTCTACTAATTATATTCATTTTTAGTAAAGTTAGCTATGTATTTTCACCAATTGGTCAAGTTTTGGGGATTATTATGCCTACTTTACTTGTATCGGTGGTTCTTTATTATTTAATCGATCCGCTCGTTAATTACTGTGATGATAAATTTCATATTAATCGTGTTGTTACAATCTCAGTTGTTTTTGTAATTATTTTTGCGTTGCTAATTTGGGGGATATTATCATTTATTCCTGTCTTACAATCACAAATTGAATCAATGATTAATCACTGGCCTAGTTATTGGGATTCATTCCAAAACTTCTTAGGAAAATTCCTGGGTGATAAGAATTTCTCTGGCTCACAATTACAAGAACAACTTCAAGATGCTGGACAATATTGGGGAAAGAAATTCACTAAACAAGCGGGAAATATTATTCCAACAACATTTAACAATTTAGGTTCAGCTGTAGGAATTATTACTAATATCGGAATGGTATTACTAACAGCACCATTTATTTTGTTTTTCATGTTAAAAGATAAAGATAAGTTTTTTAATAATTTCTTTGAATATGTGCCTAATAAATTCAGAAAATCTAGTAAAGAAGTAGTTACTGAAATTTCTAATTCTCTAAGTGCTTACATCCGTGGCCAAATCACTGTCGCCTTCTGGGTTGGAGTAATGTACTTTATTGGTTATTTAATCATTGGACAACGTTATGGTTTGCCATTGGCAATTATTGCGACGGTTCTAAATTTAATTCCTTATGTTGGTACACCATTAGCGTTATTACCTTCATTAGTGATTGCATTATTTACACCAGGGATGTTACTAAAAGTAATTATTGTCTTCATTATTGAGCAAACTATTGAAACGCGTGTAGTGTCACCACTTGTATTAGGAAACAAAATGCAAATGCATCCAGTTACTACAATTCTTGTCTTATTAGCTGCAGGTAGTTTATTCGGAGTTTTAGGTGTCCTACTAGGAATTCCTGCGTATGCAATTTTGAAGATTATCTTTTCAAAAGCATTTGACTGGTTCAAAAAGAGATCAAATTTATATGAAGAAAGTCCTGAAATAATTGATGAAAAAGAAGATTGATTTAGCATTAGAGTTTCTTCAAAAAAATATTGAACAATTTCAATGTCCGATTTGTGAAGCTGATTTAAAGGTGTTTGCAAATGAGAAATCTTTGAAGTGCTCAGCTGGACATACTTTTGATATTTCAAAAAAAGGTACAGTTCAACTTGTGAATAAGTTTGTGCAGAGTGATTACGATGAGAAACTTTTTTCGAGTCGTTCTTATATGATGAATGCGGGATTATTTGATCCAGTATTTGAAGCACTAACGAGAAACATCGCTGAAAATGATTTAGTTATCGATGCTGGAAGCGGTGAAGGCTCAGCGATGATCTATTTACGGGAACAAAAACCACTGACTGCTATTGGATTTGATTTAGCAAGTGAAGGAATTCAATCTTCAAGCCGGGGATTAATGCTACAAGATATATTCTTCTCAGTTGCTAACTTAGCTAATATTCCACTTAAAGATAATTCTGTTGATACTATTGTTAACTTATTGTCTCCGGCTAGCTACGATGAATTCAAAAGAATTCTGAAGCCAGGGAAAAATATTTTAAAAGTAGTTCCTAATACTAACTATTTAACAGAAATCAGACAGTTTGTTGCTCAAAGACAGGAACATATTAATTCAACGTATGATAATAGTGAAGTAATTGAGAACTTGATGAAGAATAATAAAACTGTTGAAGTGGAAGATATTAATTATCAATTCAAATTAGATACTCCAGAACTAAAAGAGAATATGTATCAAATGACACCATTAACGTGGAGTTTAGATGATGAAGTTAAACAAGAGTTCATCGAATCAAATATTGATAATATTACAGTTAATTTACAACTGCTCAAAATAAGCGAATAAGTGTTGTATTATTACCAGTTTATGACTATTATTATATTAAACTTTAATCATGATTTTTTATCAGATTCATTTTGATAAAAGCTGATGATTAAGATTTATTAACGTATATTCTTGCCGTGGGGAACACCGAGGATGTGCGTTTTTTTATTTACAGAACAATAAACATTAAATAATTTAGGAGCTAATATGACTAATCATATTGTACTTTTTGAACCATTAATGCCTGCTAATACCGGAAATATTGCCCGTACTTGTGCCGCTACAGATACAAAACTTCATTTAATTAGACCGTTAGGTTTCTCATTAGATGATAAACATATGAAACGCGCGGGGCTTGATTATTGGGAGAATGTTGATTTAACTATCCATGACGATATGGATGCTTTTATGAAAACCGTAGAAGATCAAAAATATCTATATCTAGTTTCGAAATTCTCTGACACTGTTTATACGGATGCTGATTATACCGATACAGATGTGAATCATTATTTCTTGTTAGGTAAAGAAACAACAGGACTGCCTGAAAAATTCATGCGTGATCATGCTGATAAATGTATTAGAATGCCTATGACAGACAAAGTAAGAGCGTTGAATCTTTCCAATTCAGCGGCAATTGTAATTTATGAAGCATTACGTCAACAGGCATTTCAAGGACTTGAATTAACACATATTTACGATACAGACAAACTTCACTAAGCTGGAGTTGTCTGTTTTTTTTGTTTTTCTTAAGAATTATAACTAAATAATTGTTTTCCTATTAAAAAAGCTATAATTTATTTTGACAGAGTTTGTATAGAGGAAGTATTAATGGTTAAAAAACGTACTACAAAAAAGAGAAAAACAACAAAAAAAGCTAATTTATCAATCAATATTGCAGGGGCAGTATTGGTATTAGTTTCAATTCTTGCACTATTTAAATTTGGGGTAGTTGGAAAATTCCTTACTAATATCTATCGAATTATGGTGGGTGATAGTTACTATGTTTTAGCAATCCTATTAATAATTTTGGGATCGCTATTATTTGCGTTTGGAAAATTTCCAAAAATAGCTTGGAAAAAACTTACAGGGATTATTCTATTGTATATTTCATTACTAATTATTTTGCACGCTGTATGGTTTGGTAAAATGAATATACATAATGATATTGTTAAGATTACTTGGAATGCTGCCATGGAAGATATGCGCCATGGAATAACTGATAATCCATTGGGTGGTGGAATGATTGGTGCAGCATTTTATAACGTTAACCATATGTTATTTGCACAAGTAGGAACTTATTTTGTTGCTAGTTTAATAGCAATTGTTGGTATATTAATGACATTTGATATTAAAATGCAACAAGTAATTAATGCAGCTAAGCGTGCAATGCTAGCTATGCGTAACAGCTTTGGTGCAGCTAAGAAAAAAACAAAGGCTGTTAATGAACGATTCGTAAGTGATGAAGAAACTAAAGTTGTACAAGAACCAGAAGTGAAACCAGAACCACAAATAGAAGATGTGAATATTTTTGCACAAGAAGAAACGCCAACGCCATCTTCTGAATTTAAAATTGATTCTTATCAGCCAACGACTACTCCTGAACCAGAGGAAAAAGAAGTTGATGATATTCCTGATTTTGAAACAGCAGCTCATACCAATGTAGATAACTCAGATTATCAATTGCCATCAATGACACTACTTTCTGATGTTAAAAAAGTAGATCAAAGTAGTGAATTTCAAAAAATTGAAGATAACAAAAACAAACTTCAAGCGACTTTCAAGAGTTTTGGAGTAAATGTTGAAGTTAAAAAAGCTACCTTAGGACCAACAGTTACTAAATATGAGATACAACCAGCCGTTGGTGTAAAGGTTTCAAAAATTGTTAATTTAGCGGATGACCTAGCATTGGCATTAGCAGCTAAGGATATTCGAATTGAAGCTCCAATTCCTGGTAAACCTTTTGTTGGAATTGAAGTACCAAATCAAAAGAGCGCTGCAGTAGGATTCAAAGACGTTACAGAAAATCAAAATGACAAGAATAATCCCATGGAAGTTCCACTAGGTAAAGATGTTACTGGTAATATTATTAGTAGTGATATTTCTAAGATGCCGCATTTACTAATTGCTGGATCAACTGGATCAGGTAAGTCTGTTGCAATCAATACCATCATTACTGGTATTTTGATGAAGGCCAAACCTAATGAAGTTAAGTTCATATTGATTGATCCTAAAATGGTCGAATTAAATGTATATAACGGAATTCCACACTTACTAATTCCAGTTGTAACTGATGCAAGACGCGCTACTGGTGCCTTACAAAAGGCAGTAAGTGAGATGGAACGTCGATATAAATTGTTTGCAGAAACTAATAATCGTAACATTACTGAATATAATCAAGAAGTAGAAACGTACAATGCAACTAATCCTGAACAACCAATGGAAAAATTGCCATACGTTATATTAATAGTTGATGAATTATCTGACTTGATGATGACGGCAGGACGTGAAGTAGAAGCAGCTATCGTACGTTTAGCACAAATGGCTCGTGCTGCAGGTATGCATATTATTATTGCTACTCAACGTCCATCGGTTGACGTTATTACAGGATTGATCAAAGCTAACGTTCCGTCACGTATCGCTTTTGCGGTATCTAGTGGAATTGATTCTCGTACAATTTTGGATGCTAATGGAGCTGAGAAATTACTTGGACGTGGAGATATGCTTTATCGCCCTATCGGTAAGAACAAACCTGTACGTATTCAAGGGTCATATATTACTGAAGAAGACGTTGAAAAAGTTGTTAATTTTGTTAAAGAACAGCAACAGGCTCAATATGATGAAACAATGATTCCTAGCGATGAACCTGAAATACAAGATTCAAATGGTTCAGATGCTAATGGTAAAGATAACGTTGATGAGTATTGGTATGAAGCACTTGACTTAATTATTAATCAACAATCAGCCAGTGTATCTATGTTACAACGTCGATTCCAAATTGGTTACAATCGTGCCGCACGTATGGTTGATACCATGGAAGATAAAGGATTAGTAGGTCCGTCAGAAGGAAGTAAAGGACGTAAAGTTTTAATTACCCAAGAAGAATTAGAAGCAATGCAAGCTCAAGAAAACTCTGGAGAATAATTTATTAATGATTAAAGAATTGGCTAATGGTATTCAAGTAGAAATAATCGAAGATGATAAGTTCAACACTACTCGTTTTGAGATAGATTTTTTTAGACCGGTAGCAGTTAAAGAAACAACAACTCGTAAGTTGTTATCGAATATCTTGTCACATTCTTGCGTTGACTATCCGCGCATGATTGATATTTCAAGAAGAACTATGGATCTATATGGAGCTGATTTGAATTGTATTAATCGTCAATGGAGTAATCTTAATAACATGAATTTTTCAATGGAAATTATTAATGATGAAACTCAAGTGATTGACGGTGTTAAATTATTCTCTGAATCTTATGATCTACTTGAAAAGTTGATTTTCACACCAATTCTAAACGATACAAAAGATGGTTTTTCTGAAGCAATCTATTCAATGGAAAAAGATAATCTAAGTTCTAATTTGATTTCGATGAAAGACAATAAAGAATTGAGCAGTTACCTTAAATTATGGAAGTTATTATTCAAAGATAAACCAGAATATTTGGTTCCAGTAATTGGAGATTTTGATGAGTTAATTGCTACTACTAATACAGAAGCATTCCAACATTATCAAGAAATGCTGAAACAAGATACTATTAAAATTACTGTAGTAACGAATTTAAATAGTGAAGATGTCTGGCAAGTTATTAGTCATAGTAGAATCGCTGAGTTAGATACGAAAGAAAGAAAAGATATTGCTTGGAAAAGACAATTAACTGACCTTAATGATGTGGCTGAACAAGTAGAACATGAACAAATCAATCAAAGCCGCTTGGCACTTGGCTACGAGTTAGGTAATACAAAATTTGATAATAATATCCCATATCAATTATTTAATCTCATTCTTGGTGGGGATGATCAGTCTTTACTTTTCCAAAATGTGCGTGAGAAGAACAGTCTGGCATATTCAGTTAATAGTCAGTATCATTCTTTTTCTAATATATTAACTATTCATGCTGGTATTGATGGGAAACAAGTAAGACGAGCAATAGATCTAATTAATCAACAAATAATTACTTTAAAAAATGAATCAGTAAGTGATGATACTTTAGCTCACGTTAAAAAAGTTCTAGTTCAAAAACGAAAATTATCTAATGACCGTATTTCATCAAAAATTAATCGAGCTATTTGGACATTTTTACGACCTAAGAAAACTATAAATGATGAGCAATATTTCGATATGGTAGAAAAAATTACCAAAGAAGATATACAAGGCGTAGCTAAAGAATTGAAGTTAGTGGCAACATATCAGTTAATTGGAGAAAATAGTTAATGAGTAATAAATTACAAGTTTATTCAAAAAAGACTAGTAGTGGGTTAAATGTGCAAGTAATTCCGATGCCTAAATACAATCAAGTATATGGAATTGCTATGACTGAATTTGGATCAATTGATTTGTATAATCCTGTAACCAAGCAACAATTGCCAGCTGGGATTGCTCATTTTATAGAGCATAAATTATTTGCTAAAGAAGGATATGATATTTCAGACAAGTTTGCTTTGTCAGGAGCTAACGCTAATGCTTACACTAGCTATACTAAAACAGCATATCTGTTCCAGACTCTAACTAATACAATGGAGAATTTGGAGATTTTGTTAGATTTAATTCAGAATCCTTATTTCACAACGGATAATGTTGATAAAGAACGTGGGATTATTAATCAAGAAGTTCAGATGTATGCCGATATGCCCGAATGGAAAATCGAGCAAAAATTATTAGGTAAACTATATCCTAATGATTCAATTAGCTATGATATTGCGGGCACAATAGAATCTTTAGCTCAGATAAACAAAGATAATTTGTTAGAAACATATAAAACTTTTTATAATCAAAAAAACATGAACCTTGTTTTGGTAGGAAATCTAGACCCAGAAAAAATTTTTGAGCTCGTTGAAGATGCGGATGTAAAAATTACAGATCAGCCAGTTACTAAAATTGAGCCAACAATAAAAGCTAAAGTTCTTCCTGGATCAAGTGAAGTTGACAATATTAATCAAACTAAGACTTCAATGGGAGTGCGAGTTGATGACGAGTTCTTTAGCGAACAGCCAATCAAAACACAATATATGCTGAATATGATGTTTGAAATCTTGATTGGTGAAAGTTCTAAACTCTACGAAGAGTTACTTAATGACAGATTAGCTAATGATAATTTTGGCTATAGTGTTGTAGTTGAACGTGGATATTGTTTCGTTACTATCGGCGGAGACAGTAATAATCCAGAAGAATTACGAGCCAAATTAAGTAAGCAATTTACTTTTGAACAATTTGAGAGTATGGCAATAGACAAAGTCATTGAACGTTTCAAACGTGATATTATAGGGAGCTTAATTTTTTCTCAAAATTCTCCTGAATCTATTGCCAATCAACAAGCAGAATTATATTTTTATGATATAGATATCAACGACTTGATAACTATTATTCGTGATATAACTAAAGAAGATTTGTTAACATTAGCAAAGCATGTATTAAGTAATCAAAACATGTCGTATTTTGATTTAATAGGAAAGAATAATGAATAAGAAATATGCATTAATCTTAGGATCATCAGGAGATATTGGAACTGATATAGCGATGAAATTGGCTGATTCTGGTTGGTCTTTATATTTACACTTCCATACTGGAAATACTAAAATAACAAAATTGAGTCAACAATTAGCTGATAAGTATCCGAGCCAAGATTTTTTTATGATTCAAGGAGATCTTATTAACGATGATATTTCAGTAATAACTGACAAAATTTTTGCTTTAAATGCGATAATTTTTGCTCAAGGAATTACTGAATACGGCTTATTTAATCAATTATCGCATGAACGTATGTCCGAACTAATGAAAGTTAATTATGAGAAGCCATTATTATTAGTGCAAGCTTTACAAGACAAATTGGCAAGTGCTGACTTTGGTAGAATTGTCTTCGTTGGTTCAATATATGGCAAAGTCGGATCGGCAATGGAAGTAATGTATAGCTCATTAAAAGCGGCACTTAATGGATTCACTAATGCCTACGCTAAAGAAGTCGGCGGATTAGGAATAACTGTTAATACCGTTGCCCCAGGAGCGGTTAGAACCAATATGACTGCAGATTTTACAAAAGAAGAATTACAAAATATAGTTGAAGAAATTCCTGCAAGAAGAATGGCAGAACCTAAAGATATAAGTTTTTGGGTAGATAATTTATTAAAAGAAGAAGCGGAATACATGACTGGCGAGACTATTTACGTTGACGGTGGATGGTTGTTGTAGTATTGGTCAGTAATTCTTAATATGATATACTTATTTCAAATTAATCAGGAGTATTACTAATGGACGAAGTTGGCCAAAGATTAAGAGCGGCCCGAATAGAAAAAGGGCTAACAATAGATGATTTACAACAAAGCACAAAAATTCAAAAGCGTTATCTAATTGCGATAGAAGAAGGGCAATTAGATCTTTTGCCTGGCGAATTTTATGAACGTGCATTTATGAAACAATATGCTCAAGCAGTTGGACTTGATAGTAAGGAATTATTAGGGGATACAATAGCAGAAGTTCCCGAAGATTCTGAGAAGAATACTGTTAAAGCAAACAATCCAGTAAAAGAAAGCATAGTTAAAGAAGAGAACCAATCTGGCCAAGGAAAAGAATTGGTCAAGAGATACTTACCACAAGCTATTGTAATTATCTTGGTAGTGATTATTTTGGGTGTTATTTTTGGAATTGCTACTAATAACAAGGCTAAAAATCAAACGGTTATTCCTGATAAGAGTGAAACTGTGAAACAAGAGGCAGCTAAGAAAAAAGCGGCTAAAAAGAAGGCCGAAGAAGAAAAACAAGCCGAAGCTAAAAAAGCTGCCGAAGCTGAAGCTAACAAATTTAAAGTTACAGAAGATCCTAATAATCCTAACAATATAACTGTTGAAAACTTACCAGAATCTAACAATAAACTTATCTTAAAAGGTGGTAGTTCTGCTGCATGGACTTCAGTAAAAACTGATGGGACAACTGCTTGGATGGGGTCATTAGAAGCAGGTGCAACACAAGAAATAGCACTTCCTGATGATGTGAAGACATTTATTGTACATTCTGGTAACACACCAGCTATTAGTATGAAGATTAATGATACTGATGTAACTATCAGTAATTTAACAACTGGTGGATCAGTTAGAACCTTTACATTTACAATCAAGAAATAGACACTATTTGGTGTTTTTTTCATATAAGGAGATACACTATGGAAATGAATTTACCAAATAAGCTAACAATATTTAGAATTATTTTAATTCCTGTATTTATTTTTTTACTTGCTGTTAATGTTAACTTAGGTGATGTCGTTGTTTTTAATCAAATAATTAGTATGAATCAAATATGGGCTACAATAATTTTTATTGTCGCATCATTAACTGATTTTTTAGATGGTCAAATTGCTCGACGTGATCATTTAGTAACTAATTTTGGAAAATTCGCGGATCCATTAGCTGATAAAATGCTTGTTATGACAGCATTTGTTTTCTTAGCAGCTATGGGGAAAGCTCCCGCTTGGATTGTAGCGATTATCCTTTGCCGTGAATTAGCAATCACAGGACTTAGAACATTACTTGTAGAAAATGGCCAAAAAGTATTAGCTGCACAAATGCCGGGTAAAATTAAGACTACTACGCAAATGTTAGCTATAATATTGTTGCTTTTGAACAACATATTATTTGAATCAATCGGAATTCCGATGGCAACAATTATGTTATATATTGCATTAATTTTTACAATATATTCTGGTGTTGATTACTTTGTACAGAATAAATCAGTTTTTAATGATACGAATAAAAAATAAGACTTCAGTGGAAGTCTTTTTTTATTTGAAAAAAATACGTTAAAATAAGTGTTAGTGCGTAATTTAAGAGGTGAAGAAAATGGAAGCTATTACTTTGTCAAATATTGAAGAAATAACCGAATTAAATCTGACAATTTATGAAGAAATCATTTCTTCCACAGTGAAAAAATTAATCGACAACAAACAGACAATTACGGCAGCTGAAAGTCTAACGGCAGGGATGTTTCTTTCCACAATTGCTTCAGTTTCAGGAGCATCAGCTATACTTGAAGGTGGATTTATTACTTATGCTAACTCGGCAAAAATTAACTTGTTAAATATTGATGAGAACATAATTAATGACTATGGGGTAGTTAGCGAACAAGTGGCGATTGCCATGGCAACACATAGTAAAAAGATGATGAATAGCGATATTGGAGTTGGTTTAACAGGAGTTGCAGGACCTGATTCGTTAGAGAATCGACCAGTCGGAACTGTTTATATTGGATTATCAATTAATGAGCAAAATAAAGCGTACAAATTTATTTTTTTTGGCGATCGACAATTGATTAGAAGAAAAGCCGTTATAGCGGCAATGATGTTAATTCAAGAAAAAATATAGAACATTTGTTCGTGTTAACTCTTGCATATTTGTTAATTCAAATATAAAATACTATTTGTTGAGAGATTTTAAAGGAGGACCACATTTTGGTTCAAGACGAAAGAAAAGCAGCTTTAGATGCAGCACTTAAAAGAATAGAGAAAAATTTTGGAAAAGGTGCCATTATGAGAATGGGTGACAATGTTAGTACACAAGTACAAACAGTCTCATCAGGTTCTCTTGCTCTTGATAATGCACTTGGTGTAGGTGGATTTCCACGCGGTAGAATTGTAGAAATATATGGACCAGAAAGTTCTGGTAAAACTACAGTTGCACTTCACGCCGTAGCACAAGTACAAAAAGATGGTGGAACTGCAGCCTATATTGATGCGGAAAATGCCATGGATCCAGCCTATGCAACAGCTTTAGGGGTCAATATTGACGATTTGTTATTATCGCAACCTGATACTGGTGAACAAGGATTAGAAATCGCTGATGCCCTAGTTTCTAGTGGGGCAGTTGATATTGTTGTTGTTGATTCAGTTGCAGCACTTGTACCGCGTGCTGAAATTGAAGGTGAAATGGGTGATGCTCATGTTGGGCTTCAAGCACGTTTGATGTCTCAAGCCTTACGTAAATTATCAGGTTCTATTAATAAAACAAAAACAATTGCTTTATTTATTAATCAAATCCGTGAAAAAGTAGGGGTTATGTTTGGTAATCCTGAAACAACACCTGGTGGACGAGCATTGAAGTTTTATTCAACTGTTCGTCTAGAAGTTAGAAGATCAGAACAAATAAAAGATGGAACTGATGTTATTGGTAATAAAGTAAAAATTAAAGTGGTAAAAAACAAAGTTGCACCACCATTTAAAGTTGCTATGGTGGATATTATGTATGGTCAAGGTATTTCACAAAGTGGAGAACTTGTGGATATGGCTGTAGAAAAAGATATCATTAATAAAGCGGGTGCTTGGTATTCCTATAATGACGAACGAATTGGTCAAGGTCGAGAGAATGCCAAGACTTACTTAATGGAACATCCAGATATGCATAAAGATGTTTATGAGAGAGTGCGTGAAGCATATCAAATGGATGGAATTAGTGAAGCTGAAAATATCGACGAAGAAGTAAGCGAAGACTCAGAAACTAAATAATTAAAAAGAAGAGCTTTGCTCTTCTTTTTTTGTGGTTAATCTAGTTGACTAATGTTTTTTTTAATAATACTATTATGAAGTACGTATTATCTTTGAAATTAAAAATTTTACTACAAAAATTAAATAACGATACGGAGGAAAAGGATATGCTAACAAATCCTGGAACCCTTGCTATCGTGCTAATATTTTTGATAATTGGTTGTTTGATTGGATATTTTGTCTGCAAACGTAATTATGACAAAAAATTATCGGATGCTCATACTTCGGCAGAACAAATCATCAGTAATGCTGAAAAAGAAGCAATTACCTCTAAAAAAGAGGCCTTGTTGGAAGCTAAAGACGAAGCTCATCGCTATCGTGAGCAACAAGAGGCTGATTTAAAAGAGCGTAGAAAAGATGTTCAAAAGCAAGAAGAACGTCTTTTGCAAAGAGAAGATGTTCTAGACCGTAAGGACAACACCTTAGACAAACGCGAAAGCAGTCTAGAACAACGTGAAGATAATGTTTCTATTCAACAAAAAGCAATTGAAAAGCAAAAAGAAGATTTATCCTCAATTATAACTGAACAACAAGCAGAACTTCATCGAATTGGTCAATTAACACAAGAAGAGGCAAAAGACCAAATTCTAGATGAACTTAATGAACAACTAACTCATGAAAAGTCAGAATTTATTAAAGAAAGCCAAGAAGAAGCACAACAAGATGCTAACAAGCTTGCTAAAAACTTAATCGTTGAAGCAATTCAACGTAGTGCTGCTGATTCTGTGGCCGAAACAACTGTTACAACAGTGACACTTCCTAATGATGACATGAAGGGAAGGATAATTGGTAAGGAAGGTCGAAATATTAGATCTTTCGAAAGTTTAACAGGAATTGATCTCGTTATTGATGATACTCCAGAAGTCGTAGTGCTTAGTGGATATGATCCAATAAGACGTGAAATTGCTCGTATTGCCTTAGACCGTTTGATTCAAGATGGACGAATTCATCCAACAAGAATCGAAGAAATGGTTGATAAAGCTCGTCAAGAAATGGATGAACGCATTCGTGAACTTGGTGAACAAGCAATTTATAGCTTGGGAATTCATAATATGCATCCAGATTTAATTAAGATTATTGGTCGCATGAATTTCAGAACAAGCTATGGTCAAAATGTATTAAACCATTCAATTGAAGTTGCAAGACTTTCTGGATTGATGGCTGCTGAGTTAAATGAGGATGAAATGTTAGCTAAGAGAGCAGGGTTACTACACGATATTGGTAAGGCCATTGACCGTGAGGTTGAAGGTTCTCATGTCGAAATCGGTGTAGAATTAACTACTAAATATAAAGAACCAGAAGTTGTAATTAATACTATTGCTTCTCATCACGGAGATAATGAACCAACTTCTCTAATTGCTTCATTGGTAGCGGCCGCAGATGCTATTTCTGCTGCAAGACCTGGAGCAAGATCAGAATCAATGGAAAATTACATTCAAAGGCTCAAACGACTTGAACAAATTGCCACTGACTATGACGGTGTTGACCATAGTTATGCAATACAAGCTGGACGTGAAATTAGAGTTATGGTCAAACCAGAAGATATTTCTGATGATGATGCTACAATTCTATCGCGTGATATTAAGAACCAAATTGAAAATGAGCTTGAATATCCGGGGCATATTAAAGTCACAGTTATTCGTGAAACTCGTAAAATTGAATATGCTAAATAAAAAAAGATTTGAAATTGGATTACAATTTCAAATCTTTTTTTATTTAGTGTAGTTTTCAATGAGTTTGATTTTTTGTACGACGCGTCTATATTCGGCTATATCTCCTTTTTCTAAGAGAGTTTTTTTATGAACGCCTAGGCGCCACTTATATGCGCTGATTTCGTTGGTTACATCATAGCCTAAGATTGTTAATAATGTTAATCTCTCTTCAATACTTTGAATTGGAAAGACAGAAGTTAGATCACTATTAGCAGTAATACTCCGATTAGAGGAACGATGAACATATGTTTCAAGATGAGCATAAGAAAGTTTTTTAGTCTTTAAATAGATCATATATGTTGTATAGTCATCTTCTACAACTTTGCTTTCCGGAAATGAGATGTCGTTAAGTAGTTCGCGTTTAAATAGTTTTCCCCAAGGGACAGTAAAACACATACTAAAGGAATTAAAGGTATTATATTCATTGGCAAACCATTCTTCAGGAGTAAAGTCTCTTTCGAAATAATTAGAAAAGTCTCCATGTGAAGAGAATGTTTCTTCATCTTCTATAAATGTATGAAAATTATTTATAGAAATGTCTGAGTTGTGTTTTTGGATTTGTTCATAAAGACTTTGTACATGATTTTTTTCAAGCCAGTCGTCATTATCAAGAAAGGTTACGTAGTCACCTTCAAGTAAAGACAAAATAGTATTTCTACTAGCACCAACACCGCCGTTTTTTTTATGAAATAAGCGAATGCGATCATCGCTAGCTTTGAATCGTTCGCAAATTTCTGAGGAGCGGTCTGTTGATCCGTCATTTATTAATAAAATATCAAGATTTGAGTAAGTTTGCGTAATAACGCTATTAAGACATTGTTCTAAATTTTTTTCACAGTTATATACGGGAATAGCAACTGTAATAAGTGGAAGAGCATTTTTATTGTTTTCCATTGTTATATCCTTTGCATTCTTAGTTATATGTCAAAATCTTAATGTTCCTTTATTATAATGGAAAGTTACAATTAAATGTTATTTTTTATTTTTGTATTAAGTAAATATATGTTTTATTGTTTTCTATGCTAACAATTAATATAATTGTTATATATATTGTGAAAGTTGGAGATTGTATGTTTAGTATCATTGTAAAACTATTTGTAACTATGATTATCGCGGCAGCATTAACACCGTTTGTTAGAAAATTAGCATTTATTTTGGGCGCGGTTGATAAGCCTAATGCTCGTCGTGTAAATACTGAAGCAATGCCAACCATGGGTGGTTTAGCCATCTTTTTAGCTTTCACATTTTCAACTTTTGTATTACTTCGTAATCAATTACCAACGCACGAACTGTATAGTGTTTTTGCGGCGGAATGTACAATTTTATTGACCGGAATGATTGACGATATTCGTGAATTAAAACCTCGTCAGAAGATGCTGGGGATTTTAGTGGCTGCCTTAATTGTCTATTTCTTAGGTGGTATAAGAATGGATAACATTTCACTGCCATTTATTGGACAGTTTGAATTGGGATGGTTAAGTTTACCAATAACAATTATTTGGATTTTGGCAATCACCAACGCAGTTAACTTGATTGATGGGTTAGATGGCCTCGCAACCGGAGTTTCTATCATTAGTTTATTTACCATGGGAGTTATTGGATTCTTCTATTTGAATGTTGATAATGTCTATATTTCAATCTGGATTTTTTCTTTAGTTGCTTCACTAATAGGATTTTTACCACATAATTTTCATCCGGCTAATATTTTCTTGGGTGATACTGGATCGTTGTTTATTGGATTTATGATGGCGGTATTCTCGCTTAAAGGATTGAAAAACGTAACGATGATTAGTATGTTAATTCCTGTGATTATTATGGGAGTTCCTATTACCGATACTATATACGCTATTTTGCGAAGAATTTTAAACAAGAAGCCAATCTCACAAGCTGATAAACATCATCTACATCATAGATTAATACAATTAGGATTATCTCATCGTCAGACGGTATTGGCGATTTATGGATTAGCTTTAGTTTTTGCTTTTATCTCATTGTTATACCCTCTATCATCATTTTGGGGAACGGTATTGTTAACAATTGCCGTGCTCATAGGTCTCGAACTTTTTGTTGAGTCAATTGGGTTAATGGGTGATAATCGTCAACCAATGTTACATGCTATTAAAAATTTAATTAAAAAAACAGGTAAACAATTACCGACAAAAAAAGACTGATATGATTATCAGTCTTTTTTTATTGGAATTTCACGGATTTCTGTTTCTAGTTCGTTAATTATAACAACATTATTAAATTGATTTTTAATATCATCTTTAAAATTTGGAATCTCTGATTTGGATAACCAAACATCAAATGTAATCTGTTCTTTATATTGAATATTACTTAATTCGATATTCATTTGTTCTAAACTATATTTTATTTGATCAAATAAATTGTAGGGAACAACAAATTCCATTCTTTGTAACAAGACTCCCTCAACAATTTGATCAGAAGTTAATAATGAACTGACGGAGTTCGAATAAGCACGAATCAATCCACCCTTACCAAGTTTTATACCACCAAAATAACGAGTAACAACAGCTAATACATTGGTCAATTGTTTTTCTTCTAGCACGCTTAGAATAGGATTACCCGCAGTTCCAGCTGGTTCGCCATCATCAGACATTCTTTTTATATTACTATTTGCACCAATAATATACGCACTACAATTATGATTGGCTTTGTAGTGTTCTTTTTTGATGATTGATAATTGACGGATAGCGTCTTCTTCTGACTCAACTTTTATAAGATTAGTTATGAAGCGTGATTTTTTGATTTCAACTTCATTAATTAAATTGTTTTTTATTGAGAAATATTCAGACAAAATTTGCTCCTTACACGTAATCTCTTATATGACTAATATTAACATATCTAATTATTCCAACAGAGTAATAGAATTAACAAAAATTGATTCGGATATTCTTTCTAAACTTGATCCTACACAATATCAGATAATACCTGCAATTAAAAAAGGAGTATGCCAGAGGTGCTTTGGTCAAAATAATGGGAAATTAAATGGGAAAACTTACTGCCGTGATTGTATCAACTTTGGAAGATTAGATGAAACTTCTAACCTAGTTATCTTCAAAGATTTAATAAACAATGAGAAAGGAGAACTATTTCTACGATGGCAAGGGGAACTTAGTCCTTTGCAAGATAAAGTATCACAAGAGTTAAAAGATAATTATTTGAAATTTTCAAAACATTTATTGTGGGCGGTAACAGGAGCGGGAAAAACAGAAATATTATTTTCTACACTTAATGATGCGTTAGAAAAAGGATTTCGAGTAGCGATTGTTTCGCCACGAGTAGATGTCTGTGAAGAATTATTCCCGAGATTTCAGGCGGCATTTAATTTAGATATATCTTTAATGCATGGAAAAAAAGACGATGATTTGCATTGGACACAATTAGTGATTGCGACAGTACACCAGATGATCAAATTTCGGTCAGCGTTTGACTTGATTATTGTAGACGAAGTAGATTCATATCCTTTATTTGGTAATTATTGGCTACAAGATATTTTATTTCGAGCACTAAAAAAAGATAAGCGAGTAATTTATCTTTCGGCGACACCACCTAAGAAGATTTTGCAAAATGTTGATAAAATCTATTATTTACCACAGAGATTTCACGGTAAGCCATTACCAGTGCCGAAACCCAAAATAATTCTTGGACAATCAATTCTCCCACAAAAGATTTTGAGACATATTAGGCGTCTCATAAGAGATAAGCAAAGATTCATTATGTTCTTCCCCAGTATTGAGATACTAGAAAAGTTTGGTGAAGGTTTGGAAAAGTATAATCTAGACTTTTCCTATAAGTTAGTCAGTTCTAAAAATAATGAACGATTAGATATAATCCGAAAGTTTCGCGTTGAGAAACTATTTGCTTTGTTTTCGACCACTATTTTAGAACGTGGAGTTACTTTTAATGATATTGATGTTTTGGTATATCAGAGTAATCATCCCAATTTTTCAAAAGAAGTTTTGATCCAAATTGCTGGACGTGCTGGCAGACAACGCGAACATTTTGATAATGAAGTTACTTTTTATTATCGCGAATACAATCAACAAATTAAGTTTTCAATTAATGAAATTAAAAAAATGAATAGATTGGCGGAAAAATTAATATGAAATGTTTACTATGCAATACGAAAGTATTAGAAGAACCAGATCTTTATAAATTACTATTTAGAAGAGATGTTAAGCCTCACAATATTTGTGGCTTTTGCCAAACAAGATTTCACTTCATTAGTAAAGAACATTGTAAGTATTGTTTTCAAAATGGGGATTTTAATGAAAATATTTGTTTTGATTGTCGTAATTGGGAAATTCAATTTGATGATTTTCTGCAACATACAGCTTGGTATACCTATAATCAATATATGCATGACTTTTTTAGGAGTTATAAGCGACATGGAGATGTTGAATTAGCAAAAGTGTTTAGTTATCAAATAGGAGAAAATGATTTCTTTAAGCAATTTGATCTTATAACTTATATTCCCATGTCAAAAGCTCATCAAAAAGAGCGTCAGTTCAATCCGGTGAAAGAATTATTTAAAGAATTGCCATTAGAGAACATTTTTGAAGTTGCTAGAGATACAGGTGCTCAAGCTATGAAGAATCGTCAAGAACGTCTTAATGCACCACAAAAGTTTAAATTAATTAAAGAAATTGATTCAAGTAAAAAGATTCTTATTGTAGATGATATTTATACAACCGGACGTACGTTGAATCATGCACGTCAATGTATTTTAGATAAATATCCCAAAGCTGAAATAGAAACATTTTCTTTAGTTAGATAAAGGATATATATTGTTTTAAATCGCTTACATCTATATAATTAAGTTAAGGGATGAAACCCTTAGAAATTCCTTTGTGGAAGGAGCGATTTATATGCTAAAAATTAATGTACGTGGTGAAAATATTGAGGTCACAGAAGCAATTCGTGATTATGTTATCAAGAAGTTAGATCGAATGAATAAATACTTCGATGATAATACGGAATCAACGGCCCATGTGAATCTAAAAGTATATCCAAATTCTAAAACAAAGGTGGAAGTAACTATCCCACTTCCTTATCTAGTTTTGAGAGCTGAAGAAATGAATGACGACATGTATGCCGGTATTGATTTAGTAATCGATAAACTTGAAAGACAAGTTAGAAAATATAAAACAAAAATCAATCGTAAATCTCGTGAAAGAGGCATCAAAGATTTCCAAGTAATGGTTGATGAAGTAGAAGATGAAGAACAAGATCGCGATAACGAATTAAAAGTTGTAAGAACAAAACATGTTTCTTTAAAACCAATGGATGTCGAAGAAGCAATCTTACAAATGAATATGCTAGAACATGATTTCTTTATATTCGAAGATTCAGAAACAAACGGTATTAGCATTGTTTACAAACGTAATGATGGAAAATTTGCATTAATTGAAACAGGTGACTAAAACAAAAAAATCCCAAGTATTTGGGATTTTTTTAATGCCATTAATGGTAAAATGTTAATATATATTTATTTAATACGATAAAAATGATAATATTACATAGATACTTTACACATTTAGGTGTACAGATACAGGAGCGATTTTTTAAATATGGCAAATCCGTTAAGAAAATGGGTCGAAAGTGACAAGCGCGAAGTCAATCGTATGGGCAAAATTGCTGACCAAGTAATTGGTTACGAAGATGAATATGCGAAATTAACAGACGAACAATTACAAGCTAAGACACCCGAATTTAAGAAACGATTAGAAGTTGGTGAAACTTTAGATGATATTCTACCTGAAGCTTTTGCTACTGCTAGAGAAGGTGCTAAACGTGTTTTAGGGCTATTTCCATTTAGAGTTCAAATAATTGGTGGTATTACTTTACATGAAGGTAATATCGCTGAAATGAAAACTGGTGAAGGTAAGACTCTTACTGCTACACTACCAGTTTATTTGAACGCATTAGAAGGTAAGGGTGTTCATGTTGTTACAGTTAATGAATACTTATCAACTCGTGATGCTAAAGAGATGGGTGAGTTATATAACTGGCTTGGCCTAAGCGTTGGTCTTAATCTAAATGCTTTAGACTCAGATGAAAAACGTGAAGCTTATAATTCTGATATTACTTACTCAACTAATAGTGAGCTTGGGTTTGATTATCTGCGTGATAACATGGTTGTTTATAAAGAACAAATGGTTCAACGACCATTGCACTATGCAATTGTTGATGAGGTTGACTCAATCTTAATTGATGAAGCTAGGACTCCATTGATTATTTCAGGGCAAGCCGAAAAATCAACAGCGTTATATATCAGAACTGATCGTTTTGCTAAGTCTTTAAAAGAAGAAGAAGACTACAAAATTGATTGGCCTACAAAGACTATTAGTCTAACTGAAGATGGTATCAAAAAAGCTGAAGAAAACTTTGGCCTAGATAATCTTTATGATATTGATAATACAGTTTTAAATCACCATTTAGATCAAGCGTTACGTGCTAATTTCATTATGTTATTAGATATTGATTACGTGGTTCAAAATGGCGAAGTCATGATTGTTGACCAATTTACTGGTCGTGTAATGGAAGGACGCCGATATTCTGATGGACTTCACCAAGCTATTGAAGCCAAAGAAGGTGTTGAAATTCAAGATGAAACTTCAACAATGGCCAACATTACTTATCAAAACTTCTTCAGAATGTACGACAAATTGTCAGGTATGACAGGTACTGCAAAAACTGAAGAAGAAGAATTCAGAGAAATCTACAACATGGAAGTTATTTCAATTCCAACTAATAAGCCAATCGTTCGTGTAGACGAATCTGATTTATTATATCCAACACTAGACAGCAAGTTTAAGGCTGTAGTAGAAGATATTGCTCAACGCCATAACAATGGTCAACCAATCCTTGTTGGTACTGTTGCTGTTGAATCTTCAGAACGTTTATCAAGAATGCTTGATCGTGAGAACATTCCTCATGCGGTCTTGAATGCTAAAAACCATGAAAAAGAAGCTGAAATTGTTATGAATGCTGGTCAACGTGGTGCCGTAACAATTGCTACTAATATGGCTGGTCGTGGTACTGATATTAAATTAGGACCTGGCGTTGTTGAAGTTGGTGGTTTAGCTGTTATTGGTACAGAACGTCATGAATCACGTCGTATTGATAATCAACTTCGTGGACGTTCAGGACGTCAAGGTGACCCAGGACATACACAATTCTATCTATCACTTGAAGATGACTTGATGAAACGTTTTGGCTCAGAACGTGTTAAGAAAGTTCTTGAAAGATTCCAAGTTGAAGATGATGACGCTGTTATCCAAAGTCGTATGATTTCTCGTCAAGTTGAAAGTGCTCAAAAACGTGTTGAAGGTAATAACTACGATACACGTAAGAACACCCTTCAATATGATGACGTTATGCGTGAACAACGTGAAGTTATTTACAAAGAACGTATGGAAATCATTCAAGAAGAAGAAGATTTGAAGTCAGTATTGTTCCCAATGATGGAACGTACTATCAATAATCAAGTTGCAGTTCATACTCAAGGTAATGAGAATGATTGGGACTTAAAAGCTATATATGATTTTGCTACTTCATCAATGGTTAGCGAAGAACGTATCTCAATGGATGATCTTCAAGGCAAAAAACCAGAAGAAATTGTTGATTTCTTAATGGGACTTGTTAATGAAAATTATGCTAAAAAAGAAGAAGATCTTGGTGATGAAAAGCAAATGCTTGAATTTGAAAAGGTCGTAATCTTAAGAGTTGTTGATGATCATTGGACAAACCATATTGATGCTATGGATCAATTAAGACAATCAATTGGATTGCGTGGTTATGGTCAATTGAATCCTCTTGTTGAATATCAAGAAGAAGGATATCGTATGTTTGAAGAAATGATATCAGATATTGATTTTGATGTAACAAGATTATTTATGAAGGCTGAAATTAGACAAAATATTCAACGTTAATTCAAAAAGCAGACCTTCACGGTCTGCTTTTTTCATAAATTAGGAGAATCTAAATGGAAATAAGTGAAATAAAAAATATCTTAAGTGATATGAATGACAAAATACATCATTTCAGGGGGTCTCTTTGACCTTGATTCATTAGAGGAATCCATAGCGCAAAATGAAAATCTAATGGCTGAAGATGGTTTTTGGAATGATAATACTAGCGCACAAAAAGTTATTGATGAAAATAATGCATTAAAAACCAAATTTGATAATTTCAAACAATTGGATGAAGACGTCGATAATTTGAATATTTCATTAGAATTATTACAAGAAGAACCAGATGCTGATTTACAATCAGAAATGGAAGAAGAAATTCAAAGAATTCAAGTAGAACTTACTAATTATGAAACTCAGATGCTGTTAGATGGGCCATATGATGGCAATAACGCAATTCTAGAAATTCATCCGGGAGCTGGAGGTACTGAATCTCAAGATTGGGGTTCAATGCTATATCGAATGTATCAAAGATGGGCTGAACATCATGGTATGGAAATAGAAGTTGAAGACTACCAAGATGGTGAAGAAGCTGGAATTAAAAGCGTTACATTGATGATTAAAGGAGCTAATGCTTACGGTCAACTTCGTTCTGAACATGGGGTTCACAGACTAGTACGTATTTCGCCGTTTGATTCGGCGGGACGCCGTCACACATCATTTGCTTCTGTTGAAATTATGCCCGAGTTAGATAGTTCAATTGAAGTTGATATTAATCTTGATGATTTAAGAATTGATGTTTTCCGTTCTAGCGGTGCCGGTGGACAACATATCAATAAGACTTCATCGGCTGTTCGAATTACCCACTTGCCAACTGGGTTTGTGACTAGTTCTCAAGCACAGCGTTCACAATTACAAAATCGTGAAACGGCAATGAGTATGTTGAAGGCAAAGTTATATCAAAAAGAACAAGAAGAACAAGCTAAGAAGAATGCCGAAATCAAAGGCGAACAAATGGATATTGGCTGGGGATCACAAATTAGATCCTATGTTTTTCATCCTTATACGATGGTCAAAGATCATCGAACAAATTATGAAACTGGAAATGGACAGGCAGTACTGGACGGAGATTTAGATGGATTCATTAATGCTTATCTCCAATGGCAATTGCAAATGAAAAATCCGGATTAGAGAGTAATTATGAAAATACTTATTGTTGATGATGAAATTTCAATAGCAACACTGCTTGAATATAATCTGCAACAAGCAGAATATGAGACAGTTGTTGTTCATAATGGGCAAGATGCTTTTGCTAAATACCAAGAAGAACATTTTGATGTTGTTATTCTTGATTTGATGTTACCAAAAATAGATGGAATTACTTTAGCTAAAAAAATTCGTAAGCTAGATAATGAAATAGCTATTTTAATGCTAACAGCGTTAGGTACAAAGCAGGATGTCATTAAAGGATTGAATTCCGGAGCTGACGATTATGTTGTTAAACCATTTAGTCCGGAAGAAATCATTGCTCGTGTAGGAGCATTAGTACGTAGAAAAAGTGATATTGTCACGAAGAGTATGTTCGAAGTTGTTGGGAATAAAGTACAACTTCCTAATGGCGAAGAAAAAGAGTTAACAAAAAAAGAAAATGAATTGTTAAATTATTTTATCCATAATCGTCAACAGGTTTTGAGTCGGGAGCAAATTATGGACAATGTCTGGCCGCTAGATGATAATTCAGGTAGGGTAGTTGACATGCAGATACGTCATCTAAGAGAAAAAATTGAAGAAGACCCTAAAAATCCCCAATATCTAGTTACGGTACGTGGATTTGGGTATAAGTTGGAGGAATAATATGAAAAGTAAAAGAAGACTGATTATTTCAATTTTTTTCGCGGTATTTATCTATTTATGTATAGTTAAAGCATCTGATATTGCTCTTGATAGCAGCCAAAGTAATCATTTTGATATAGCTAGTGAATCATATGCCGATTTGCGTAATAGTGATAAAGAAGTAAGAAAAACATTATTACAAAAAAATGGGATGCAAGTTTCAAAATTCAATACTAGCTCTGACAATAATAAGTTAAATGATTTATGGGATCGTAAGATAATCAAACCTGACGGCGAAATAACAAAGACTTCAAGCTTAATGGGAAGAGATTATTATAAGGCAAAACAAATAAATGACGATGAATATTTAATATTGCATCATCATTCGCAAAGATTATGGAATCATCATTGGGCTTATTTTAGCTTATTATCAGTAATTTATTTATTGTTAGCTATAATTATTGTTCGCCTAATTTACCTTGCTGGTCGTCGTAGAGATTATGAGATTGCATTAATAACAGAGAATATTAAAAAAATTGGTGCGGGTGATGAAATCACACCAATGATTGTTCAAAATAACGATTCATTTACACCTTTAGTACTAGGTGTACAGAAATTAAACAAGATTGTGTCTGAAAAAGACAGGCATAACCACTTATTGAGTCGCCGATTCAAAGGACTAGTGGGTCATTTGCCGGTAGGTGTAATGCTATTAGATGAACAAGGTAATGTCTTAGTTCATAATCAAACTATGTCTGTTATTTTAGGCCAGAATATAAGTGATGATGAACATCCATATATTGATGATATTAAGACTTATTCATTAAGTCGAATGATTGAACATACCTTACGAAAAAATAAGAATTATCATAAAAGCTTACATCTTATCGGAAATTCTAATCGTTTCGTAGATGCAAATGTTGTTCGAATTTCACACTCGAATGAAGATATGGAACGACAAGTAATTGTTATTTTGTATGATTTAACTGAAATCAAACAAGTTGAACAAATGCAGATGGACTTTGTAGGGAATGTTAGTCATGAGCTAAAAACACCAATTACTGCAATTAATGGTTTCACGGAGACATTAATCAATGGGGCTAAAGACAATCCCGAAGATTTAGACAAGTTCTTAACTATTATTAATAAAGAAAGTAAACGACTTAATTCTTTAGTACAAGATATTCTAGAGCTTTCACAGATTGATGACGATAACGAATTCGAAGATGATATCAACTTAAAGGATATTGTTGATGATGCCAAGAATAGCTTGAGTCAAATTATTAGCGACAAAAATATTCAGTTAAACACAAAAATATCTGGAACAGAAGTGATTACTAGTTCAAAAATGATGATTGAAGAAATCATTGATAACTTATTAACTAATTCTGTTATTTATAACAAAGAAAATGGAAAAGTTGATTTAGTAATTAATCATGATGAAGTAAAAAACACTTTGAATATAACAATTGAAGATACAGGTATTGGTATTTCAGAAGAAAATATTGATCGAATTTTCGAAAGATTTTATCGAGTTGATAAATCACATTCACAAGAAATAGAAGGTACAGGATTAGGATTATCAATTGTTGCCAATGCTGTCAATAACTTGAACGGTAATATAACGGTTGATAGTCAATTAGCAGTAGGTACTAAATTCAAAATTAATATTCCATTATAAAAAAAGACAATTATTGTCTTTTTTTTTACACAAATTTTACATTCGTATTTTAAGATAACCATGTTAGATAAAAAAGATAAGGGGTATTATCTTGAAAAAAACATGGTTGTTAGTAATTAGTTTTGTAAGTTTAATAATCTTAACCGGTTGTGGTAACAGTAAAGAAGAAACGATTACTGCTGTTGGGTCTTCTGCTGTGCAGCCACTTACTGAAGCTGCTGGCGAGAAATATTCTGAATTGAATAAGGATTCATATATCAATGTTCAAGGTGGAGGAACTGGTACAGGGCTCAGTCAAATACAATCTGGAGCAGTTGATATCGGAAACTCAGATTTGTTTGCGGAACAAAAAAAAGGAATTGATGCAGACAAACTAGTAGGATATCAAATCTGTGTTGTTGGAATTGTTCCGATTGTAAACAAAGAATTAAATGTTGATAATTTGTCATTAAGCCAATTACGAAAAATATTCTCTGGAGAAATCACTAATTGGAAAGAAGTAGGTGGGCCTGATTTAGCTATTACAGTTGTTAATCGTGCTAATGGAAGTGGTACTAGATCAGTATTTGAGAACTCAGTTATGAATAATATAGAAACAAAGAGTTCTCAAGAACAAGATTCAAGTGGAATGGTTAGACAAATTATTTCAAACACACCAGGTTCAATTAGTTATGTGGCACTACCTTATTTAAATAGTGATGCAAAAGCATTAACAATTGATCATAAGGCAGCCACTCCTAAAAATATCATTAACAATGATTGGAAGATTTGGGCTTATGAACATATGTATACACAAAAAAATGCTAATAAATTAACTAAAGATTTTGTGAAATACATACTGTCTGATGAAGTTCAAAATGACATAGTTAAGAAGATGAAATATATTCCAATGAAAGATATGAAGTATCAAAAAGATATTAATGGACACGTTACACCAATTAAGAGGTAATAATTGTGGATAATATAAAAGCAAAATTAACAGTTAAATCAAAATCATCAAAACGTGAAATGAATGGAAAAATTATTTCAATGTTTTGTACTACCATTATTGTAGTTCTGGTTATTTCACTGATTGGATTTATCGCATCAAAAGGAATCGCAATCTTTGTGGTAGATAAAGTTAACATTTTTGATTTCTTGACACACTCAGTATGGTCAGCAGATAAGACAGACAGTCAAGGACGACCATTATTGGGCGCTTTACCAATGATTGTGGGATCATTTGGAGTTACATTTTTAGCAACAATAATTGCGACACCATTTGCAGTTGCAGCCGCAATATTTATGACAGAAATTTCACCTAAATTAGGTAACAAAGTCTTACAACCGGTAATCGAATTATTGGTAGGAATTCCTTCAGTTGTTTATGGGTTCATCGGTGTATCCGTAGTTGTACCACTAGTTCGTAAAATGTTTGGTGGTAGTGGATTTGGAATTTTAGCCGGAACTTTTGTTTTGTTTGTAATGATTTTGCCAACAATAACTTCAATGAGTATAGATGCGCTAAAAGCTGTACCTAGACATTATCGTGAAGCAGCTTTAGCTGTTGGGGCAACACGCTGGCAAACAATTTCTCGTGTAGTTTTAAAAGCCGGAGCGCCAGGATTATTTACTGCTGTTGTTTTTGGAATGGCACGTGCTTTTGGTGAAGCTTTAGCTGTACAAATGGTTATAGGAAACGCCATGTTATTGCCACAGAATTTAATTTCTCCAGCTTCAACATTAACAAGTGTTCTAACTATGAATATGGGAAACACTGTTATGGGAACAACATCAAATAATGCCCTATGGTCACTAGCTTTACTATTGTTATTGATGTCATTATTATTCAATAGCTTAGTTAAATTTATTGCTAAGAAAGGAACGCTATAATGTCGAAGCCAAAGATAATTGATAAGATCGCAACAGTAATTATTTATGCGATGGCCGGATTTATCGTACTGATTTTAGCAGGATTATTGTTCTATATTTTGGGACAAGGCTTACAGTATGTGAATTGGCATTTCTTAACTAGCAGAGCTGAAAGTTTCTCTGCAGGTGGTGGGATTGGAATTCAGCTATTTAACTCAATCTTTTTATTAGTATTATCAATGATAATATCTATTCCAATAGCCACAGGGACTGCAATTTATTTGTCAGAATATAGTTCTAATGGACGAGTTGCTAATTTTATTCGAACAGCTATTGAGATCTTAAGTTCATTACCTTCAATTGTTGTTGGACTTTTCGGATTTTTAATCTTTGTTATTAATTTTGATATTGGATTCTCAATTCTTTCAGGAGCTTTGACTTTGACAGTGTTTAATCTTCCACTATTGATTAGAAGTATTGAAGACTCGCTAAATTCAATCTCTAGTTCACAACGAGAAGCAGGATTAGCGTTAGGATTGTCAAAGTTTGAAACAGTTACCCATGTTATTATTCCAGAAGCGTTACCAGCAATTATTACGGGGCTAATCCTTAGTGCTGGACGTGTGTTTGGGGAAGCCGCTGCTCTTATTTACACAGCGGGACAAAGTGCACCACCAGTTGATTTTACGAACTTCAATCCAATGAGTATTACGAGTCCATTAAACTTAATGCGACCAGCGGAAACATTAGCTGTTCATATTTGGAAAGTTAATTCAGAAGGTTTGATTCCTGATGTGGTTGCTGTTTCAGCAGGAGCATCTGCGGTCTTGATTTTAGCTGTTTTAATTTTCAACTTATTGGCTAGATTCATTGGTAACCGTATTTATAGCAAAATGACAGGTGATAAATAATGGCAGAGAATACAAGTTTTATAAAACATTTTGATGAAAAAGAACATGAAATGGCAATGACAACTGAAGACCTAAAAGTTTTTTATGGTGATCATGAAGCATTGCATAGTGCATCTTTACAATTTGAACGTTACAAAATAACATCACTAATTGGCGCTTCAGGTTCTGGTAAATCAACATTCTTAAGATCACTTAATCGAATGAACGATACGGTTAGCTCTGCTAGAGTTGAAGGTGAAATTATGTATCGTGATTTAGACATAAATAGTGATGCTGTTGATGTTTATGAAATGAGAAAACATGTTGGAATGGTTTTTCAAAGACCAAATCCTTTTTCAAAATCTATCTATGAAAACATCACATTTGCTCTAGAACAACATGGTGAACATGATAAGAAAAAATTGGATGAGATTGTTGAAACAACACTCAAACAAGCATCGTTATGGAATCAAGTTAAAGATGATTTGCATAAGAGTGCGTTAGCATTATCCGGAGGACAACAACAACGTTTATGTATTGCCAGAGCAATTGCTATGAAACCAGATATACTGTTGATGGATGAGCCAGCAAGTGCATTAGATCCAATTTCAACTCAAAAAGTTGAAGAAACAATGATGAATTTGAAAAAAGATTTCACAATTATTATTGTTACGCATAATATGCAACAAGCGGCACGAATTAGTGACTATACTGCCTTTTTCAATATGGGAGAAGTTATTGAGTTTAATGAAACAAGAAAAATATTTACAAGACCGAGAATGAAGTTAACTGAAGATTATGTATCAGGACATTTTGGCTAGGAGATAATATGACAAAAAAAGCAGCTTTGTCGGCGAGTGATGTTCACTTATTCTATGGACAAAAAGAAGCCTTAAAGGGAATCACACTAGATTGTTATGAGAATGAAATTACTGCTCTAATTGGTCCTTCAGGATGTGGTAAGTCAACGTTCTTGCGTACACTTAATCGCATGAATGACTTAATACCAGGAGTAACCATTACTGGTAATGTTAAAGTAAATGAGCAAAACATATATGCGCCAAATACAGATACAGTTGAACTAAGAAAAAAAGTAGGAATGGTTTTTCAACAGCCAAATCCATTTCCATTTTCTATCTATGAGAATGTTGTGTTTGGATTGCGACTTGCAGGTATCAAAGATCGTGCAGTTTTAGATCAAGCAGTTGAAAAAAGTCTCAAAGCAGCAGCTGTTTGGGACGATGTTAAGGATAAACTTAACGAGTCAGCATTAGCATTATCAGGAGGGCAACAGCAACGAGTATGTATTGCTCGTGTGCTTGCAGTTAAACCTGATATAATATTAATGGATGAACCAACCAGTGCCTTAGATCCTGTTTCTTCAGCGAAGATTGAGAACATGATGATGGAATTGAAACAAGATTATACAATCGTTACGGTTACACATAATATGCAACAAGCTTCAAGAATATCTGATCGAACAGCTTTCTTTTTGAATGGGGAATTAATAGAAGTTGATAAGACAAAGAATATTTTCTTAGATCCTAAGAATCAACAGACGGAAGATTACATTTCAGGTAAATTTGGATAGTGAGGGAGAATTAAGATGGCAATGAGAAGTGCTTTTGAAGAAGAATTACACAATTTACATCTTCGCTTTTCGGAGATGGGAATGATGGTCAACGAATCAATTTTAAAATCAGTAAAAGCATTCGTTAATCATGATAAAGAATTAGCAAGAGAAGTAATTGAAGAAGACAAACGTATTAATAGACGTGAAACTGACTTAGAAAAAAGTTCATTTGAGCTGATTGCTTTGCAACAACCAGTAACAACTGACTTACGAATGATTGTTACAGTATTAAAAGCTAGTTCCGATCTTGAGCGTATGGGTGATCATGCGGTTAGTATCGCTAATGCAACAATTGAGGTTAAAGGAAAAGAACGTATTCCAGAAGCCGAAGAATTGATTGCTAAGATGGGTGACAGTGCTAGACAAATCGTTGAAAACACATTGGATGCCTATCTGAAAGAAGATAGTGAGAGAGCTGAGGCAATTGCTAAAGAAGACGATGTGATTGATGAATTCGCTCGTAAAATCAGTGATTTATGTATTATTAAGATGAAAGAAAATTCTGAAACCATCATTGGTGGAACATCATATATGTTAGTTGCCAGTTATCTAGAACGAATTGGTGATTATGCAACTAATATCTGTGAGTGGGTTGTCTACTTAAAAACAGGACATGTTGTTGAGCTCGATTAATAAATTTTGACATTGTATCAAATATGGATACAATATGAGTACTTAATTTATCTAAGGAGCAAGACGCATTAATGAGAATTATTTCTAAAACTTTAATTTATACTTTGCTTTTCATGGCGATTAATCAAGCACTTCCACAGTATTTTAGTATGGATAGTGTTATGACCGCTCTGATAGCTAGTTTTGTATTAGTATTATTGAATCTAACAATCAAACCAATATTACATTTAATATCGTTTCCCATAACATTTTTGACATTTGGATTATTCTCATTTGTTATCAATGCCATAATTTTAGAATTAACATCTTCAATTATGCATGATGCATTTAGATTCAATAGTTTTGGTAGTGCGATTTTAGTAGCGATTATCCTTTCTATTGCTAATTCAATAATTAATAATTATGTTAATTCACATAAATAATCGACCGAAAGGTCGATTTTTTTATATGTATAATAAGTGTCTTAAATGATAAACTATTACTAATAAAATAAATGGTGGTGGATGTAATGGAGAATCAAGTCAGCGTAAGACAATTAGTTGAAGATAATGATTTAAAAGTTATCTCTGGCGAAGAATTTTTAAGTTCAAAATTCGTTACAGTAAGTGATATTTCACGTCCTGGAATAGAACTAACTGGTTATTTTGATTATTATCCATCAGAACGAATTCAACTATTAGGTCAAACCGAAGTTGCTTATATTCAAGAATTAAGTTCAGATACAAAAAAAGACATATTTAAGAAGTTAGCTCATGAAGATACACCAATGTTTTTGATTGCTAGAGAACTTGATGCAACTCCTGAATTAATTGAGGCTTCGAATAATAAAGGAATTCCGATTATTCAATCGACATTACCAACAACAAGACTTTCTAGTTTAATTACCGAGTATTTAGACCAAGAATTAGCTCAACGTCAAAGTATGCACGGAGTATTGGTGGATATTTATGGTATTGGAGTTTTGATTACTGGAGATTCAGGAGTTGGTAAGAGTGAAACTGCATTAGAATTAATCCAAAAAGGACATCGATTAATTGCGGATGATCGAGTTGAAGTATATCAACAAGATGAAAAGACAGTGATTGGTGAAGCACCTAAGATTTTGAACCATCTGCTAGAAATCCGTGGTGTGGGAATTGTTGACGTGATGAATCTATACGGTGCAGGAGCAGTTCGTAGTCACGTACAAATAGAACTAGTGGTTAATCTCGAACAGTGGAATAAAGAAGGTAACTATGATCGACTAGGATCTGGCGAACAAAAACAATCAATTTTTGATGTAAATGTAGCCAAAATCACAGTACCTGTCAAAGTAGGACGTAACTTAGCAATTATTATTGAAGTTGCTGCCATGAATTTCCGCTCACGTAAAATGGGTTTTGATGCAACTAAGACATTTGAAGCTAACTTGAATAAATTAATTCAAGAAAACTCAGAAAAAGAAGAGAACTAATGCAAGAACTATTAACCTTGAACCCAATTGCTTTTAGCTTTGGTGGATTACAAATTCATTGGTATGGATTAATAATTGCCACCGGGGCTTTTTTAGGTGTAATGTGGGCAATGAATGAAGCACAAAAACAAAATATTGATTCCGAAAAAATAATTGATATGGTACTTTGGATAGCACCATTTGCACTAATCGGAGCAAGATTATACTATGTCTTGTTTGAACTTCCATTTTATTTGAGTCATCCAGAAGAAATAATTAAAATATGGCATGGTGGAATTGCTATATACGGAGGATTATTAGCAGCTTTAGCTGTAGTAATAATATTCTGTCGTCGTAATCAAATTTCACCTTGGAAAATGCTGGATATTGCGGCACCTTCAGTGATGCTCGGTCAAATTATCGGTCGCTGGGGTAACTTCATGAATCAAGAAGCTTTTGGTGCAGTAACTTCACATCATTTTTTAATCAGTCTGCATTTACCTGATTTTGTGATTAATCAGATGTTAATTAGTGGGCAGTATCGCCAACCAACATTCTTGTATGAATCAGTTTGGAATTTAATAGGACTAGTTATTATATTAATAATTCGTCAACGTGGATTGTTTAAACAAGGTGACATTATTTTAAGCTACGTTACTTGGTATGCTTTCGGAAGATTCTTCATAGAAGGAATGCGTACTGATAGCTTATACATATTTGGAGTCTTTAGAGTCTCACAATTGTTATCAGTTGTTCTATTCTTTGGTGCAATAGGAATTATGATTTATCGTCATCGCACACAAAAATTACCACTATATAATCTTAAATAGGAGATATTATCATGGCAAAAGTAGCCGTATTAGGAGCCGGATCTTGGGGTACAATTTTAGCTAACTTATTAGTTGGAAATAACCACGAGGTTAAATTATATGGAAATAATCAACAATGTGTTGATGAAATTAATAATGAACATACAAATAAACACTACCTACCAGAATTTTCAATCAATGAAAAATTAACAGCCACTACTGACCTAAAAGAAGCAGTTAAGGATGTTGATATTGTATTATTTGTTATACCTACACAGGTAATAAGAGAAGTTGCTAAGAAATTAGCAGTTATCTTGAATGAAACTAATGCTAGTCCAATTCTAGTTACTGCATCTAAAGGGCTAGAACAAGGGACATACGAACGTATTTCTGAAGTATTGGCAGAAGTGGTTCCGGAAGAAAATCGCAGTGGGATTGTTGTTTTATCTGGACCTAGTCATGCTGAAGATGTGGCAAATAAAGATATTACAACGTTAGCAGCCGCATCTACTCAAGTTGACAAAGCTGAGTATGTTCAACAAGTATTCATGAATGATTATTTCCGTCTTTATACAAATGAAGACGTGATTGGTGTAGAAATGGGTGCAGCGCTTAAGAACGTTATAGCGATTGGAGCGGGTACTTTACATGGTTTAGGATATGGTGATAACACTAAAGCTGCACTTATAACACGAGGTTTAGCAGAAATTACTCGTTTGGGAATAGCAATGGGTGCTAATCCTCTTACCTTCAGTGGGTTATCAGGTGTTGGAGATTTAATAGTTACTTGTACTAGTGTTAATTCAAGAAATTGGCGCTTCGGTAACGCCTTGGGTAAAGGTGAAAAAGTTAACGACATTTTAGAGAATATGGGAATGGTCGTTGAAGGGGTTGCTACATGTAAGGCAGCTTTTGAATTAGCTGAGAAACAAAATGTGGATATGCCAATTACTAATGCAATTTATCAAGTAGTCTACGGAAATATGCAAGTAGACGATGTGATTAAGAAATTAATGGGTCGTTCTGGACGCTCTGAAATGGAGTAAGACAGATTCTTGGACAATTTGATAAAAGTTGTTTAGGATAATGAATTGTAAATATGTAAAGAACTGGGGATTACTAAACATGAAAAAATTCGATGTAATGGTTATCGGTGCAGGTCCTGGTGGATTGACAGCTGCGCTATATGCTTCTAGAGCTAACTTATCAGTAGGAATCTTGGACCGTGGAATTTATGGTGGTCAAATGAATAATACTGCTGAAGTTGAAAACTATCCTGGTTTTGATTCGATTATGGGACCAGAACTAAGTGAAAAGATGTTTTCTTCATCAACTCGCTTTGGTGCAGAATTCTTATACGGATCTGTAGCTTCTATTGAAGTAGATGGCGACAAGCGTATTGTGAAAACTGATGAAGATACTTATGAAGCACATGTAGTAATTATCGCTACTGGTTCAGAGTATAAGAAAATTGGAGTCCACGGTGAAGATGAATATTCTGGACGTGGAGTATCTTACTGTGCGGTTTGTGATGGGGCGTTCTTTAAAGACCAAGATGTAGTAGTTGTTGGTGGTGGAGATTCTGCCGTTGAAGAAGGTGTATATCTAACACAAATGGCTAAATCAGTTACTATTGTACACAGACGTGATCAATTACGTGCGCAAAAGATATTACAAGACCGTGCATTTAAAAATGATAAAATCAAATTCGTTTGGGATGCTCAAACCGAAGAAATTATGGGTGACGGAAACGAAGTTACCGGATTGAAATATCGCGATAAAAATACCGGTGAAGAACATGTGATACCTGCTGCGGGAGCTTTCATTTATGTTGGTATTCAACCACTGACAGAGCCATTTAAAGACTTGGGAATTCTTGATGATGAAGGTTGGATTGATACTAACATTAAAATGGAAACAAATATTCCTGGTGTTTATGCAATTGGGGATGTTCGTAAGAAAGAATTACGTCAAATCACTACTGCTGTTGGTGATGGTGGTATTGCTGGACAAGAAGCATTCAATTATATTCAAACATTAACAGACTAATCTAAAGTACTTCTGAGTTATCAGAAGTACTTTTTTTATAGGGTATTCCTTACGTATTTTTAAAGATAATTCGAGTTTTTTCTTATAATACGGTAATATATAAGAGTTAAGAACAACAATTGGAGGCTATTATGAGCTGGGAAGATAACTTAAAAATTTGGGAAGAGTACCCTAATCTCGATTTAGACTTAAAATTTAAATTAAATGAATTAAAAAAAGATGACAAAAAAGCTGAAGAAGCTTTTTACGCGCCAATGGAATTTGGAACAGCGGGTATGCGTGGCTTAATGGGCCCTGGTATTAATGCTATGAACATTTATACTGTCCGCCAGGCTGCATCAGGTCTTGCAGGCTTAATGGATACACTTGATGAAGATACTAAGAGTCGCGGAGTGGCAATTAGTTTTGATTCACGCTATAACTCACAATTATTTGCTGTTGAGTCAGCAAAAGTTCTTGGAGCACACGGAATTAAATCATTCCTATTTGATAGTTTACGACCAACACCAGAATTGTCATTTGCAGTTCGTGAATTGAATGCTTATGCAGGTATTATGATTACTGCTAGCCACAATCCAAAACAATATAACGGATTCAAAATTTACGGTGAAGATGGTGGACAAATGCCACCAAAAGAATCAGATATTATTACTGATTATGTTCGTAAGAATTCTGACTTATTTGCAATTGAAGTTAAGGACATTGAAGAACTACGTGAATCTGGTCTGGTTACACTAATAGGTGAAGATATTGACCAAATTTATCTTAAGAATTTAGCAACTGTTACGGTTGATCAAAATTTAGTTGATCAAGAAGGTTCTGACTTGAGATTAGTATATTCACCACTTCACGGAACAGGTAAAGTGATAGCACCAAGAATGTTTGCTAATCAAGGATTCAATGAGATTTCAATGGTTGATAAACAAGCTATTTTAGATCCAGAATTTGCCACAGTGCCATTCCCAAATCCTGAATTTACTCAAGCATTTGATATGGCAATCGCTCAAGGTAAAGACGAAAATGCAGACGTCCTAATTGCAACTGATCCTGATGCTGACCGCCTAGGAGCTGCCGTGCGTTTGCCAAGTGGTGACTATCAATTGATGACTGGTAACCAAATTGCCAGTGTCTTAATTGAATATATCTTGCATTCAATGAAAGAAAACAACAAACTTCCTGAAAACGGTGCAGTTATTAAATCAATTGTTTCAACTGAATTAGCAACTAAGATTGTTAAGAGTTATGGGTTAGAAATGTTTGATGTCCTAACAGGATTCAAGTACATTGCTGAAATGATTCAAGATTTTGAAGATACTAATTCACATGAATTCCTATTTGGTTTTGAAGAAAGTTACGGTTACTTAGTTAAGGGATTTGTCCGTGACAAGGACGCTATGCAAGCATCATTATTGTTAGCAGAAGTCTCTGCCTTTTATAAATCTCAAGGCAAAACAATGTATGATGGATTGTTAGACTTATACAACAAGTATGGCTATTACCAAGAAAAAACTCTTTCTGAAGAATTTGAAGGTGTTGATGGTAAGAAGATTATGGCTGACTTGATGACTAATTTCCGTGAAAAAGGATTCTCTGAAATTGCGGGGCATAAAGTTGTTAAAACTATGGATTATCAAACAAGAATCGCTAAAACTGAGAGTGGTGAAGAAGAGATTGAATTACCACAAGCTGATGTTTTGAAATATATTCTTGATGATGAAACTTGGATTGCAATTCGACCTTCAGGTACAGAACCTAAGATTAAATTCTATATCGGAGTTACTGATAGTAGTGAAGAAGCAAGTAGTAATAAGTTGGCAGAATATGTCAAAGAGATTGGTAATTGGACAAAGTAAATTAATGGCGAAAATATGTTCGTAGTGGTAAAATGTTGAGGTGATTTCATAAGAAATTATTTCAACATTTTTTTGTACATAAATTTAATCATAAGGGGGGAACTAATGTTAGATTATGAAGCAAACCATAAGTTCAAATTAGTATCAAAGTACAAGCCTGCTGGAGATCAAGGACAAGCGATTGACAAGATAACTGACGGTTTTGAAACTGGTAAAAAAGAACAAGTTTTAGAAGGTGCTACTGGTACTGGTAAGACTTTTACAATGGCTAATGTCATTCAAAATCTTAATAAGCCTACATTAATTATTTCACATAACAAGACTTTAGCTGGCCAATTATATGGTGAGTTTAAAGAGTTTTTCCCTGAGAATGCTGTTGAATATTTCGTCAGTTACTATGATTACTATCAACCTGAAGCATATGTGCCATCAAGTGATACTTACATTGAAAAAGACTCAAGTATTAATGATGAAATCGATAAGTTACGTCATTCGGCAACAAGCTCTCTTTTGTCACGTAATGATGTTGTTGTGGTGGCTTCGGTGTCTAGTATTTTTGGACTGGGTGATCCTAGTGAGTATCGTGAAAATGTTCTTTCAATTCGTGTTGGTCAAGAAATTGGTCGTAATCGTTTGATGACCGAACTAGTAAATAACCAATTTGAACGAAACGATATTGATTTTCAACGTGGACGATTCCGTGTTCGTGGTGATGTAATTGATATTTTCCCGGCTTCTAGAGATGATTCGGCGTTACGTGTTGAATTCTTTGGTGATGAAGTAGATAAAATCACACAAATGGATCCTTTAACGGGTGAAATTATTGGTGAGTTAGAACAAATATCAATTTTCCCTGCTACTCACTTTATGACAAATGATGAACAAATGGCTAAAGCCATTGAACGTATCAAAGGAGAATTAAAAACTCGCCTAGCAGAACTTAATCAAGAAGGTAAGTTATTAGAGGCACAACGATTAGAACAAAGAACAAATTATGATATCGAAATGATGAAGGAAATGGGTTATACCAGTGGGATTGAGAATTATTCTCGCCATATGGAAGGACGTAGTGAGGGTGAACCTCCTTATACATTACTCGATTTCTTCCCTGATGATTTTAATATCATGATTGATGAATCTCACGTTACTATGCCACAAATTAGAGGGATGTATAACGGAGATCGCGCACGTAAACAAATGCTTGTAGATTATGGGTTCCGTTTACCAAGCGCTTTAGACAACCGACCATTAAGGCTAGAAGAGTTTGAAGAACATGTTAATCAAATTCTTTATGTTTCAGCAACTCCCGGACCTTATGAATTAGAACGAGTGCCAGAAGTTGTTGAACAAATTATTCGACCAACTGGGCTTTTAGATCCTAAGATTGAAGTACGTCCAATTATGGGGCAGATTGATGACTTGGTTGGTGAAATTAATACTCGAGTTGAAAAAAATGAACGAGTATTCGTCACAACTTTAACTAAGAAGATGGCCGAAGACTTAACGGATTATTTCAAAGATATGGGAATTAAAGTTAAGTACTTACATAGTGACATTAAGACACTGGAACGTACACAGATTATTCGTGATTTACGATTAGGAAAATTCGATGTCTTAATTGGTATTAACTTACTTCGTGAAGGGATTGACGTTCCAGAGGTTTCGTTAATTGCAATTTTAGATGCTGATAAAGAAGGTTTCTTGCGAGCTGAACGATCATTAATTCAAATTGTTGGACGAGCTGCACGTAATGAGCACGGTGAAGTTATTATGTATGCTGATAGAATAACTGACTCTATGCAAGGAGCTATGGACAAAACGCAACACCGTCGAAATGTGCAGACTAAATATAATGAAGATCATGGAATTACGCCAACTACGATTATTAAACCAATTCGTGACGCTATATCAGCTATTACCAAAGTTGAAAACGTTACTGGTGAACAGATAGTTGAAGACGATTTAGACTTTGAAAACATGTCCAAACAAGAAAAACTTGAATTGGTTGAACAATTGAATATACAAATGGAGAATGCAGCTAAAAAACTTGATTTCGAAGCTGCTGCTAACTTGAGAGACACGATTTTAGAATTAAAGGCGGATATTTAATAAATGGCAAATGACAAAATAGTTATTAAAGGAGCTAGAGCTCATAATTTAAAAGATATTGATGTGACAATTCCACGTGATAAGTTAGTTGTTATGACTGGTTTGTCTGGCTCAGGTAAAAGTTCACTTGCTTTTGATACTTTATATGCCGAGGGGCAAAGACGCTATGTTGAGAGTTTGTCAGCTTATGCACGTCAATTCTTAGGTCAAATGGATAAACCAGATGTAGATTCAATTGAAGGATTGAGTCCAGCTATTTCAATTGACCAAAAAACAACATCTAAAAATCCACGTTCAACTGTAGGTACAATCACAGAAATTAATGATTACTTACGGTTACTTTGGGCTCGCGTGGGTACACCTATCTGTCCGAATGATGGGACAGTGATTACTAGCCAATCTGTTGAACAGATGGTTGATACGGTACTTGCATTAGATGAAAAAACTAAACTTCAAATAATGTCACCTGTTGTTCGCGGTAAAAAAGGTCAACATAAAAAAGCTTTTGAACAAATTCAAAAGCAAGGTTACGTGCGTATTAGAGTTGACGGTGAAGTAATGGAAGTTAATTCTGACATTGAATTGGATAAGAATAAGAAACACGATATTGATGTTGTGGTTGATAGAATTGTGATCAAAGACGACGTGAGATCACGTTTATTTGATTCAATGGAAGCAGCCCTTCGATTATCAGGTGGCTATGTCACTATTGATGTTATTGGACAAGAGCCAATGATTTTTTCTGAACATTATGCCTGCCCAATCTGTGGTTTTACAGTTGGTGAATTAGAACCTAGACTATTTTCATTTAATGCACCTTTTGGAGCATGTTCTGATTGTGATGGTCTTGGTATGCGTTTAGAAGTGGATATAGACTTAGTTATTCCAGATCCAACTCTAACATTGCGCCAAGGGGCTATTGCTCCTTGGAATCCAATCAGCTCAAATTATTATCCACAGATGCTAGAACAAGCGGCTGCAGAATTCAAGATTTATATGGATAAGCCATTCAATAAATTACCTAAGAAGCAACAAGAAACTATACTTTACGGTTCTGATGGTAAACAATTCCACTTCCACTACGAAAATGACTTCGGTGGTGTTCGTGATGTGGAAGTCGAGTTTGAAGGAATTATTCCTAATATTGAACGACGTTATAAAGAAACAAATAGTGAATTCACTAGAGAAACAATGAAGAAATACATGACTGAACTTGTTTGTCAGACTTGTCATGGTAAACGACTAAATGAAAAAGCCTTAGCCGTAAAAATTGAAGATTCAGATATTGCAGAAGCTTCTGATTTGCCAATTAAAGATAGTTTGAAGTTCTTTAATGATGTTCATTTATCAGAACAAAATACTGTTATAGCAAAACCTATCTTAAAAGAAGTTACAGATCGACTAGCTTTCTTACAAAATGTTGGTTTGGAATATTTGAATCTATCACGATCGGCAGGAACGTTATCTGGTGGAGAAGCACAGCGTATTCGGTTAGCAACACAAATTGGTTCTAACCTATCAGGAGTTTTATATATTCTTGATGAACCGTCAATTGGGTTGCATCAACGTGATAATGATCGACTAATAACTTCGTTGAAAAAAATGCGCGATTTAGGTAATACACTAGTAGTTGTTGAACATGATGAAGATACGATGAATGCTGCAGATTATCTAATTGATGTTGGACCAGGCGCTGGGAACCTTGGTGGTGAAATTATGGCTGCCGGAACTCCGTCAGAAGTGAAGAAGAATAAGAATTCGCTAACTGGTCAATATCTATCTGGCAAAAAATTCATACCAGTTCCAGAAAAGCGACGTAAAGGAACTGGTGATAAAGTTAGAATTACCGGAGCCTCAGAAAACAACTTAAAAAATATAAAAGCTGAATTCCCACTAGGTAAATTCACAGCTGTTACTGGTGTATCAGGTTCTGGTAAGTCAACGTTAGTAAATATGATACTTCAACGAGCATTGGCACAAAAATTAAATAATAATTCCAGAAAACCTGGTAAATATAAGAGTATTTCTGGTTATGAGAATATTGATAAATTAATTAATATTGATCAAAGTCCAATTGGACGTACTCCAAGAAGTAATCCTGCCACTTATACAAGTGTCTTTGATGATGTACGTGATCTTTTTGCTCAAACTAATGAAGCTAAGCTTAGAGGTTACAAAAAAGGAAGATTCTCCTTTAATGTCAAAGGCGGTCGATGTGAAGCTTGTAAAGGTGACGGAATTATCAAAATCGAAATGAACTTCTTGCCAGATGTTTATGTGCCATGTGAAATCTGCCACGGTACAAGATATAATTCGGAAACACTAGAAGTTACATATAAAGGCAAAAACATTGCCGAAATTCTTGATCTTACAATTTCAGATGCATTAGAATTCTTTGAAAACATTCCAAAGATTCATCGTAAGTTAGCAACCATTGTTGATGTTGGTTTGGGATATGTGAGCTTGGGACAATCTGCTACAACTCTATCTGGTGGAGAAGCACAACGTATGAAACTTGCTTCCGAACTATATAAGAGTTCACGTGGAAAGAACTTATATATTCTAGATGAACCAACAACTGGACTACATACTGATGATATTGGTCGCTTGTTAGTGGTTCTTCAAAGATTAGTTGATGAAGGTAACACGGTTGTTGTTATTGAACATAACTTAGATGTTATTAAATCAGCCGACTGGATTATCGATTTAGGCCCTGAAGGTGGAGAAGGTGGCGGACAAGTTATCGCTACAGGAACTCCGGAAAAAATTGCTGAAGTTAAAGAGTCATATACTGGTCAATATTTAAAACCAGTAATGGAACGTGATAAGAAATTAACAAAAAAAGGATGATGTAATCATCCTTTTTCTTTTATCCAAGAAATGAAACACCAGGAATGTTATAATAGATGAAGTATAAAAAGAGAGTAGTAGGTGACAGATTTGGACGAAATTAAACTTGTTATTGTAACTGGAATGAGTGGTGCAGGTAAGACTGTTGCTATGCGTTCTTTAGAAGATTTAGGTTATTTCTGCGTTGATAATATGCCACCGGCATTATTTACTAAGTTTTGGGAACTGGTTAAAGAATCTGGAAATGTTGATAAGGTCGCTTTAGTAGTTGATCTTCGTTCACGAGGATTTTATGAAACAATTATTTCTATGATTACGGAACTTCGTTCAACAGAAAACGTGAAGACAAAAATCATGTTCTTAGATGCTTCTGATGAAGAACTAGTTTCAAGATATAAAGAAACACGTCGTGCACATCCGCTTGCAGTTGATGGCGGACGTTTATTAGACGGTGTGAAAAAAGAACGCCAAATGTTAGAAGATATTAAGAACAGTTCTGACTTTGTCGTGGATACAACTGATACTAATACTCGACAACTTCGCGAGAGAATTATTGAGTATTTTAAAGGTGAAAAGAGTGATCTATTCCGAATTGAAGTTATGTCTTTTGGATTTAAATACGGTATTCCAATCGATGCTGATAATGTGATGGACGTACGTTTCTTACCTAATCCTTTTTACATTCCAGAATTAAAACATCAAACAGGACTAGATGCACCAGTAGCAGATTATGTATTTGATAACAAGGCTACTCAAGATTTCTATGATAAATATATTGAACTATTAAAATCAATTATTCCTGGATACGTAAAAGAAGGTAAGTCGAGTTTGACGATTGCTATTGGCTGTACTGGTGGACAACACCGTTCAGTTGCTATTGCTGAACGAATTGCCAAGGACCTAATGAATGATTATCAAGTCGATGTGATTCATCGTGACAAAGAGAAGTCTCAAAATGGGGGGCACTAAGCTATGCCTACACAATTTAATAAAACTATAAGAGTTGTTAAAGGCCGTCGACCTAAGGTTGTTGTGATTGGTGGAGGAACTGGATTACCAGTCGTTATTAAGAGTTTGAAAGAAAAAAATGCAGACGTAACAGCAATTGTTACAGTTGCAGATGATGGTGGATCTTCAGGAATTATTCGTGACTATATCAATGTTGTGCCACCTGGAGATATCCGTAATGTGTTGACATCACTATCTGACTTACCAAAAGAAGAATTAGATGTTTTTCAGTATCGTTTTGATTCAAAAGATACGTTCTTTGCTGGACATGCGATTGGTAACTTTGTAATTGCAGCGTTATCAGAAATTTATGGTGATATTTTTGGTGCGGTTCAAGTTCTTTCAAACATGATGAAAGTTGATGGACATGTTTATCCTGCATCTAATCGTGGCTTGACTTTAAATGCTGAATTTATGGATGGGACAATCTTAGCTGGCGAAAGTGAAATCACAGCTGCTGATAAAAAAATCAAACGTATTTGGGTTACTGAAACAGATGATATAAATCAAAAACCAACAGCGGTGGAACCTGTTGTTCAATCGATTCTAGATGCTGATGTTGTCGTATTAGGACCGGGTAGCTTATTTACAAGTGTGCTACCTAATTTGATGATAGACAATTTAGGTAAGGCCGTTTGTGAAACTAAGGCCGAGGTTGTGTACATCTGTAACATCATGACGCAAAAAGGCGAGACGATAGAATATACCGATGCTGAACACGTTAAGGTTCTAGATGAACATTTAGGTGGTAACTTTGTTGACACTGTATTGGTAAATACAACAACGGTACCTGAACAATATATGAATTATGACAAGTACGATGAATACTCAAGCCAAGTAACTCGTGATTTTAATACCCTTAGAAATATGGGATGTCGAGTAATATCGAATGATTTCTTATCGCTTCATGACGGTGGAGCATTCCATGATGGGAATAAGGTTGCTGCTGAAATTATGAGCTTGGCTTTTCAATCGGATCAAAGAAAAAATGAGGAGAGATAGCTGTGGCTTCTTATGCAAGTGAAGTAAAAAAAGAACTAACAATGTTAGAAGTTCACCCAGAACATGCTAGAGTTGAGTTGGCCGCATTATTACGAATGAACGGAAGTATTGCTATCAACAATCATCGATTCGTTTTAAGTGCGGTAACAGAAAATCCAGCAATTGCCAGAAGGATTTATTCTTTATTGAAACAAAATTATAAAGTTGAATCTGAATTGTTAGTTCGTAAAAAAATGAAATTAAAAAAGAACAACCAATATGTTGTTCGATTAAAAAATGATACTAATAGAATTTTAAAAGACTTAGGAATTTTATCTGAGAATGGTTATCAAATTAATCCTGATGTACCTAAAGATATTTTGAATGAAGATCAACGCATGCGTTCGTATTTAAGAGGGGCATTTCTAGCTACAGGTAGTGTAAATAATCCAGAAACATCAAGGTATCACTTAGAAATATATTCATTATATGAATCGCATAGTGAAGATTTGTTAACTATGATGAATCATTTTGGATTAAATGCGCGCAGTACTAAGCGTCGTAATGGATATATTGTTTATTTAAAAGAAGCAGAACGTATTGCTGATTTCTTACAAGTGATAGGTGCAACAAATGCTATGCTGAAGTTTGAAGATGTGCGTATTGTGCGAGATATGAGAAATTCGGTTAATCGTTTGGTGAATTGTGAGAATGCTAATTTAAATAAGACAGTAAGTGCAGCTGCTAAGCAAATTGATAATATTAAATATTTATCAAATACAATTGGCTTAGATAGTCTTCCTGATAAATTACGAGAAATAGCACAAATTCGCCTGGATAACCCTGAAGTATCTCTACAGGAATTAGGAGATATGGTGCCATCTGGTGCAATTTCAAAATCTGGAATTAATCACCGACTAAGAAAAATCAATCAAATTGCTGAAGAGCAACGTGGAGATACGACTCCAGTTGCATAAAAAAAGACTCGACATATTATATGTCGAGTCTTTTTTTGTTGATTTATAGTTCTTTGAAATCTTCTATCAAGTTCAAAAAATGCTTACTTAATTTATCAGCTTTAGCTTTATCAATTTCATTTAGAAAATTGATTAATTTTGTAGTATTAAATCCCGATTTAATATGACTAGTATCGTCTAACAATAATGTGTAGAGGTCAACTTCTAAGGAATTAGCGATTGAATATAAGCTTTGAATACTGATGTTTTGTGTGTTTGTACGTTCGATTCTTGAAATATAATTAACAGAAAGATTACTCAATTCTGCTAATCTTTCTTGCGTTATTCCTTTTGTTTTTCTAATATCTTGAATTTTTTTACCTATACTTAAGTTTGTATTATTTGTCATTTGTCGTCCTCAATCTCTCTTTAATATGACGATATATGTTTTTCGTTAGATAAATAACGGAACATAGTAACTGTTTACATGTGCATATAGTAATAGTAAAATTGAGAGATAAAATAAAAGGGGGATACAAATGTCGAAAAAAAGAAAACTAATATTCGGGGCAATTACATTCTTAATTCTTGCAATTATACTTAAAGGATGTTTTTTTAGAAATGATATAAGTTTAAAATTAGATTCAACAAAAGTTGAGACTGATAAAAATGGAGTGGCTTATATTAAGGGGGAAGTTAAAGGTAAAGGTGAACTAGAATTAGGTCTTGATAAAGCAAAGCAACAACCTGATAAAAAAGGACGCTTCAAGGTGAAATATAAATTACCTAAAGACAGCTATAAAGAAGAAGTCACTGTGTATTATAGCTATAAAAGTGACAGCGTTTCAAAAGATGTGACGATAATATTTAATAAAAAAGAATATAAAAAAATAATTAAACAAAAAGAAGAAAAACAGAAAAAAGAAGAAGAAGAAAGAAAAAAAAGAGAAGCAGAAAGGGAAGCACAACAAGCTGAACTTGATAAGAAAATGGAAGCGGAAAGAGCAGAAAGGTTAAATTCATCTTCAGATAAAATACAAAAGGTATTAACTGATTACTCATCACCTGGATCAGTAGGTCCAAGTCTTTCAATTCAAGATGGGAATCTAGTAGTTAGAATTAATGAAAATAAGAACTTTCTAAGTAGTGGTGAATACATTATGGGTGGTTCTAGTTTTGCTAAAACCGCAGGATATATATTTTCTGATTTAGCAAGCGAAGGTGTACTTAATGACGTAAATAATATGATTATACAGTCCACCGTTAGTTTTACTGATGGAAGCTTAGGAAATTATTCAAATGTTGTAGCTATTAGTATCTTATACCCTCAATCAAAATTAAGTGGAAGAACAAGTGAATCATGGGAAGATACAGCATATGACTCACCTGAGGATATATATACAATGGCTGATGCGTATTATATAAATGATGGGCTTTGGAATTCAGCGGATTCAAGTATTCAGTCAGAGCTATATGCGGGAAAAGAAAAATTTACAAGTAATAATCCGTTTTGGGATTCTTATAAAAATAAACTTATATAAATGGAGATTTAAATATGGAATTTTTTTTGAGCATATTAGGACTATTGGGAATGTTTATTTTTCTAATAGCGATAACCATTCCGGTTGCAATTATTGGTTTTCAAAATGATTTTGTTAGACGAAAGAATCGAGTCGAAGAAGCTGCAAGTAATATTGAAATACAATTAATAAGACGTAGTGATTTGGTTTTAAATATTGTTGAGACGGTTAAAGGATATGCAAAACATGAGTCCAGTACGTTAGAAAAAGTTATTAACGCTCGAAAGCAAACTGCCCAAGTGAATATCGATAAGGAATCAAGTTTGCAAGACAAGATGAATGTTAGTCAAAAGCTTACTTCTGAATTGAGTAAATTAATGGTAGTAGTTGAAAAGTATCCAGAATTAAAGGCAGATACACAGTTTAATTCACTACAAAACAGTTTAGAGAATATAGAGAATAGAATAAGTACCTATCGTGAAGAATATAATTTAATGACTAGGCGATACAACACTGATATTGAACAATTTCCCAAATCGATAGTAGCAAAACGATTTGGTTTTCAAAAAAAAGAATTTTTAGTATTTGATGGTCAAAACTTTGAGAGACCCACTGTGAAGTTTTAATATAATTAATACGAATAGGAAATAAAAAATGGAAAAAATAATTTCATTAATTTTAAAATTAGGTAGCATTATTTTAGGCATTGTTTTTATAGGTTTAGGAGCATTTTTGTATCATTTAACATCAGATAAATCTGGACCATATGTAGAAACTCCGTTTGTCATTGGATATTTAGTGTTGACGGGAGTATTAATAATTAATTTGTGGGTGATTTCTACAAAAATAGATTTAACGAATATATTTACAAATATTGCAATATTTCTATTAGCAGTATCAGGATATTTTGCATTCACGCCTATTACAACTGTAAGTAATGCCTTTCTTATGGCAATGAATAGTGGAAATGTATTTACTTTTTATACTGCTGATTCATACAGCTTGCTTAAAAAAGCTTATGATGTTCAGAAACTTCAAGGTATGTATGATCAAAGACTAATTATAACAATCGGATTTTTATTTGCGGCACTATTGATTGTTATTGTGATGCTTTTAAAAAAAACAAAACAGAAAAATTAAAAAAAAGACACTTATCAATGTTGATAAGTGTCTTTTTAACTGTATTTTATTTTGCTTTGTTAACCATAACATCATCAATCAAACCATATTCTTTAGCTTCTTGAGCTGTCATATAGTTATCACGATCAGTATCTTTTTGAAGAGTTTCAAATGTTTGACCAGAGTTGTCGGCAAGAATGTGATTTAACTTCTCACGAGTCTTAAGGATTTCTCTAGCAGCAATTTCGATTTCTGTTTGTTGACCTTGAGCGCCGCCTAAAGGTTGGTGGATAAGAACTGTTGAGTTAGGAAGTGCAAATCTTTTACCTTTTGTTCCAGATGAAAGAAGAACACTGGCCATTGAAGCAGCCATTCCCATAGCAATAGTTTGAACGTCAGATTTGATGAAGTTCATTGTATCCATAATAGCCAAACCGGCTGTTACAGAACCACCAGGAGAGTTGATGTAGATTGAGATATCCTTATCTGAATCTTGGGCATCAAGGAAAAGTAATTGAGCGATAATAGTGTTAGCCATTTGATCGTTAACTTCTCCAGAAAGCATAATAATTCTGTCTTTCAATAGACGAGAATATATATCATAAGCGCGTTCACCGCGTGAATTTTGTTCGATAACTGTTGGTACTAACATATTAATTAGCGCCTCCTATAATTTGTTTAGCACTCTTATAAGTACTGTGCTAATTTAACATAGTAGTAGAGAGGGGTCAAATTTTAAGTGTTAATGATTGATGAATCCATTGATTGTTCCAATAATCATAGGAGAAACAATGGCAATCACAGTAAAGAGTATTGAAAATTTTTGGAAAGTAGTTAACTTTTTGAAATCTTTATTAAAAGCAATTATTAATAAAAATCCACCAATAAAAGAAGCGAATGATAACGAAATATAAATAGTAGTCATATTTTCCCCTCCATATTTAATTTATGATTAGAGTATAGCATTATCAATAAAGAGAGTATTAAAAGTTAATTTAATTTATCTAAAAAGTCTAAAACCTTTTTATTGCGTGAAAAAAGTGAAACATTTCTTATAAAAGTTATATCAAGTTGTTTCATAGCTAAGTGCTGCGGATCTTGAGACACCTTATTTCTAGCCATAGCTTCAGGTAGGATTGTTACGTAGTCTGAATTTGTGACTGTAGAAATAGTAGACTCACTGTAATCAATTTCCATAATTTGAGGTGGAACTAGATCGATACTTTTATATGTTTGAACAATACGTTGATGAATTGGACAATATTTTGGATACATAATGAGTTTTAAAGGTTGTAGTTTCTGTGGAGTAATATTTGAGTTTAATAAATTGATGGCATTGTTATTTTTGGAATAAACTACATAATAAGGTTCAACGAAAAGTTTTCGTTCGAAATAATCGCCTTTAAAATTATTTTTAAAAGATGAATCAATAATTAATGTATCTAGTTGACCGCTATTGAATGGATTAATCAAATCGAAGATTTTATTAGAAATAATTATTTCTTGGAAGTTTGCCATATTATCAATGAAAAATTGAGAGTACTTATAAGAAGAAATACTATCTAAAACACCAATTTTAATATTATTAAATGAAATTGATGAATTGTTCACCGAACTTTTCATATACTCGAATTGTTTTAAAAAGGGTAAAGCTTGTTCGTATAATTGTGTTCCGCCATTAGTTAAAGTCATACCCTGAGAACTTCGAATGAAAAGCTGCGTATTGAATTCTTCTTCCAATTGTTTGATTTTTTTACTGATAGCGGGTTGTGTTAATGAAAGTGATTCGCTAACTTGATTAATACTTTTGGCTTCGGCAACTCGTATAAATATTTTTAACAAATCAATGTCCATGATAATCTCCTAAGAATAGTTATAACTTTTTGTTATACCTATCATTATAAAACGTTTCTTCTACAAAGTATATGAGAATGGTAATTTCATATTATTAAAAGGTTAGGAGAAATATTATGTCAAAAAAATACTTGTTGGGATTAGTATTATGTTTGGTATCAGTATTATCATGGGGAGGAATGTTTCCAATCATGGCACCGGCTTTGAAGATTATTGATCCGTTTTATTTTACGTTATTCAGATATGGTTCGGTGGCAATTATATTTACAATTCTGTTACTGATAATAGAAGGAAAAGAAGCATTTAACACAGAAGGTCATGCTTTTAAGATTTGGTTACTAGGGACTTTTGCCTTTGCAGGTTTTAGCTTTTTAGTATTTCTTGGTCAAAAAATTGCTGGCTCATCGGGTGCAATTATTGCTTCTGTAATGATGGCAATCCAACCTTTATTAGGAGTTTTAGTGACTTGGATTTATAAAGGTGTTAAACCTACTATTATGTCATTGTTGTCAATGGTCATTGCAGCAGTTGGAGTTTTTATGGTTGTTACTAAAGGCGACGTATCAGTTCTGTTTTCTAATCAAAATTCTATTTTTGCATTGATGTTAATTTTATTAGGTGCTTTATGCTGGGTAATCTACACAACAGGTGGCAATGATTTTCCTGATTGGTCAATTTTAAGATATTCAACACTAACTTCCATCTACGGAGTAGGTTCAGTAATTATTATTTTAATATTTGCGACAATTTTTGGACTGTTAAAATTACCAACAATTAATCAAATTATTGGGGTTAAAACAGCATTATTTTATATGATTAGTTTTGCTGGTGTAATCGCTGTTTTTGCTTGGAACATGGGGAATCGAATTATCAAACCAATTAATGGGATATTATTTATGAACTTAGTTCCAATCATTTCTTTTGTAATAACAATTATAAATGGATACCAAGTGACAATGTTTGAATTGTTAGGAGTTACAATTACAATTTTGGCATTAGTTTTAAATAATTTATACAATCGATATGCGTCAAAAAAGAAAATAAATTAATTTTTGTTCTGATTTTATGCGTCACGCGGGAGTCGAACCCGCATTTCAAGAACCGGAATCTTGCGTGCGATCCATTACACTAGCGACGCTTAAATGTATGTTCCTATTATAATAGAATACTTTAAAAATATCTTGTATATTTTCAAGTGATTACAGTTGCAAATTAAATAGTGTTTGTTATAATTTAATTGTTCATGAGAGAAGAAAGATTTTCATCGTGAATATTTATTTTTATCTTAATGGGTCGCAAAATGTCATACATGGACAGTAGATGTCCCAAGAGGTGTGATGATGAACGAAAATCTTGATTGGATTGAAGCGGTAGCGCCCGATTTTTTTAAAACGTTAACGAGAAGATATCATATTCTCCAACAGATTCTTTGGATGGAACCAGTTGGAAGACGGATGCTAGCTTCGGAGTTAGATATGAGTGAACGCACTCTACGAACTGAATCAGATATTCTGAAAAGTTCAGGAGTGATTACTACATCTAAGTCGGGAATGAAGTTAACAAAAAAAGGTCGTGAGCTATTAGCACAGTTAGAGTTCGTTGTTTCGAATGTTTTAGATATATCCGAAGACGAACGTGCTTTAGGTAATCTACTTGGGATACAACGAGTCATTATTGTTCCGGGTGATTTAGACTTACGACTTCGAGTCGTTGAGTCGTTAGGTAGAGTACTTAATGAAACGCTGGTTTCTACTCTTCCTAACGGACCTGTTACGATTTCGGTTACAGGTGGTAATACAATGGCAGAGATTGCCGAAGAACTTACCCCTGTAATTTCTAAGAAGCGTGACTTAACTTTTGTACCAGCTCGTGGTGGTGTAGGGGAAGCTGTAGAAATACAAGCTAATACTATATCAGCTAAGATGGCTGAGCATACAAATGGTAAGCACAAAGCTCTGTATGTTCCTGAAGATATCAGTGAAAAGAGTTTTGAGTCGCTTCTAGCAGAACCTTCTATTAGTTCGGTTATTAGATTAATTGAACGTAGTGATGTTGTTTTACACAGTATTGGTAAAGCGGACGTCATGGCAAAACGTCGAGATCTTCCGGCAGAAGCTCAACAGTTACTTGAACGTAAAGAAGCTGTTTCAGAAGCTTTTGGAGATTTCTTCGATGCTAAAGGTAATCTGGTTTATAAGATACCTAGAATAGGTTTACATATTCGGGATCTTGATAAAATTAAATATGTGTTTGCGATTGTTGGAGGTAGTTCTAAAGCTCAAGCAATTCAGGCATATATGAAAAACGCACCTAGTCAGACAGTTTTGATTACTGACGAAGGTGCCTCAAATGCGATTTTAAGGGATAACCCTTTAAAATAATTTTACTTTCCTGAAGGAGGAATTTTACTTATGGCTACAAAAGTAGGTATTAACGGTTTTGGACGTATCGGTCGTTTGGCTATTCGTCGTATTTATGAAGTTGCAGGTAATGATCTAGAAGTTGTTGCAATCAATGACTTAACATCACCTGACATGTTGGCACATTTACTAAAATATGATACAGCTCATGGTCAATTCAACCATGAAGTTTCAGCAACAGATAACGCTTTGGTTATTGATGGAAAAACAATTCCAGTTTACGCTGAAGCAGATGCTAACAACATTCCTTGGGTTAAAAATGACGGTGTTGAACTAGTTCTTGAAAGTACTGGTTTCTACACATCACCAGAAAAAGCTCAAGCACATATCAATGCTGGTGCTAAAAAAGTTCTTGTTTCAGCTCCTGCTGGAGACATGAAAACAGTTGTTTATGGTGTTAACGATGACGTTATCACACCAGAAGACCAAATCATTTCAGCTGCATCATGTACAACAAACTGTTTAGCTCCTATGGCTCAAGCAGTTAACGATGCTTTCGGTATCGAAGCTGGTACAATGACAACAATCCATGCTTACACAGCTACACAAAAACTTCAAGATAGTCCTGATCGTGGTGGAAACAAACGTAACGCTCGTGCTGCTGCACAAAACGTTATTCCTCATTCAACAGGTGCTGCTAAAGCTGTTGGTAAAGTTATCCCTGCATTACAAGGTAAACTTGACGGACATGCACAACGTGTACCAGTTATCACAGGTTCACTTACAGAATTAGTTGTAACTCTTAGCAAAGAAGTTTCAGCTGACGAAGTAAATGCTGCTGTTAAAAAAGTTACAGATGGTAACGCATCATTTGGTTACAACGCTGACGAAATCGTTTCATCAGATATTATCGGTACAGAATTTGGTTCAGTATTTGACCCAACTCAAACACAAGTTCTTGGCTCAGGCGAAAAACAAGTTGTTAAAGTTGTATCATGGTACGACAACGAATCAGGTTTCACTGCTCAAATGATCCGTACATTGCAAAAATTTGCAAGCATGATGTAATCTCGATTACATACTGACTGTAAAAAAATAAGCAAATACGTTTTTAACTAAGAAGGCGGAGGGAGGTTTTCTCCTTCTGCCTTTTTTATATTCTTGGAGGCTAAAAATGGCTAAATTAATCGTTTCAGATGTAGACGTAAAAGACAAAAAAGTATTAATGCGTGTTGACTTTAATGTTCCTATTAAAGGTGGCGTTATTGGTAACGATAATCGTATCGTTGCTGCTATCCCAACTATCAAATACGTATCAGAAAACGGTGGTAAAGTAATCTTACTATCTCACTTAGGTCGTATTAAGAGTGACGAAGATAAGAAAGAATTGGCACTTGCTCCAGTTGCTGAAAAACTTTCAGAACTAATGGGACAACCTGTTAAATTTGTTGCTGAAAATGAAGGATCAGAATTAGAATCAGCTATCAATGAAATGAATGATGGTGACATCATCTTGATGGAAAACACTCGTTTCCAAGATATTGATAATGATTTTGGTAAACGTGAAAGCAAAAACGATCCTAAATTAGGTGAATACTGGGCTTCACTTGGTGATGCCTTTGTAAACGACGCTTTTGGTACAGCACACCGTGCTCACGCTTCAAACGTTGGTATTTCAACTGCTATGAAAGCTGCTGGTAAACCAGTTGCTGCTGGATACCTAATGGAAAAAGAAATTAAATTCTTGGGTGATGCTGTTGATACTCCTGTACACCCATTTGTAACAATTCTTGGTGGTGCAAAAGTTTCAGATAAGATTGGTGTTATCGAAAACTTGATTCCTAAGTCAGATCACATCATTATCGGTGGTGGAATGGCTTATACATTCCTTGCAGCACAAGGACACAAAATCGGAAAATCACTATTTGAAGAAGATAAAGTAGAACTAGCTAAAGACCTCCTTCAAAAGGCCGGAGACAAGATTGTTCTTCCTATTGATCACCTTGTTTCAAAAGAATTCTCAAATGATGCTGAATTCGAAGCTTCAGGTATTGATATTCCGGATGGATTTATGGGACTAGATATTGGACCTAAGTCAGTAGAATTATTTAAAGACAAATTAAATGATGCTAAAACAGTTGTATGGAATGGGCCAATGGGTGCATTCGAAATGAGTAACTTTGCTAATGGTACATTAGAAATTGGTAAGACACTTGGTAACTTATCAGGAGCAACAACAATCATCGGTGGTGGTGATTCAGCTGCAGCTGCACAAGACCTTGGAATTGCTGACAAGATTACTCATATCTCAACTGGTGGTGGTGCATCACTAGAATACTTAGAAGGTAAAGTATTACCAGGTATTGACTCAATCTCAGATAAATAATTAAAAGGAGAATATTTACTATGCGTACACCAATTATTGCTGGTAACTGGAAGATGAACAAGAATCCTCAAGAAACACAAGCATTCTTAGATGCCATTGCTGGTAAACTTCCAGATTCATCAAAAGTAGAATCAGTTATTGCTGCTCCTGCTATCGATTTAAATGCTCTAGTATGGTTTTCAAAAGATGAAGAACTTAAAACAGCTGCTGAAAATTGTTACTTTGAAGATGAAGGTGCTTTTACAGGTGAAACTTCACCTAAAGCTCTTTCAGAAATGGGCTTAGATTACGTTGTTATTGGACATTCTGAACGTCGTGATTATTTCCACGAAACAGATGAAGACATTAACAAAAAAGCTAAAGCTATTTTTAGAAACAACATGTTACCAATTATTTGTTGTGGTGAATCACTTGAAACACGTGAAGCTGGAAAAGAAGTTGAATGGGTTGTTAACCAAATCAAAGCGGCTCTTGATGGATTAACAGCAGAACAAGTTTCTAAATCAGTTATTGCTTATGAACCAATTTGGGCTATCGGTACTGGTAAAACAGCTACATCTGATCAAGCTCAAGAAATGTGTCACGAAATTCGTATGGCTGTTAAAGACCTATACGATGGTGATACTGCTGATAAAGTTCGTATCCAATATGGTGGTTCAGTTAAACCTGCTAACGTTCAAGAATTAATGTCTAAAGAAGATATTGATGGTGGACTAGTTGGTGGAGCAAGTATGGACCCAGAATCATTCTTGCAATTAGTAAACTTTTCAAAATAATTAGATTTTTCTAGTAAAAACTATTAGAATGACTATGTAAGTTAAACAAAAAAGGAGATATACAATGTCTGTAATTATTGATATTTTAGGACGTGAAGTTTTAGATTCACGTGGTAACCCAACTGTTGAAGTTGAAGTATATACTGAATTGGGTGGCTTCGGTCGCGCAATTGTTCCATCAGGTGCATCAACAGGTGAACATGAAGCTGTTGAAATGCGTGATGGCGACAAGAAACGTTTTGGTGGAAAAGGTGTTCTTAAAGCTGTAGAACACGTTAACAACGAATTAGCTAAAGCTGTTGTTGGACTAGACGTTACTGACCAAAGAGAAATCGACAAGACAATGATCGAACTTGATGGTACAGAAAACAAAGGTAAATTAGGTGCTAACGCTATTCTTGGTGTATCACTTGCTGCTGCTCGTGCTGCTGCTGACGAATTAGGAATGCCTCTATACGAATACCTTGGTGGACCAAACGCTCATGTACTTCCAACACCAATGATGAACGTTATTAATGGTGGAGCTCACTCAGATAACAAAGTTGACTTCCAAGAATTCATGATTATGCCAGTTGGTGCAGAATCAGTTCGTGAAGCAATCCGTATGGGTTCAGAAACTTTCCAAGCATTGAAGGGTCTACTATCTGCTGATGGTAAAGTTACTTCAGTTGGTGATGAAGGTGGATTTGCTCCTGACTTCGCAAACAACGAAGAACCTCTACAATACCTAATCAAAGCTATCGAAAAAGCTGGTTACAAACCAGGTGACGATATTGCTATCGCTATCGACGTTGCTTCTTCAGAACTATGGGATAACGAAAAGAAGACTTACAAATTACGTTGGTCAACAGGTGAAGAATTCGATACAGCAAGTTTCATTGACTATATCGAAGGTCTTGTTGCTAAATACCCAATCATTTCTGTTGAAGATCCTATCGACGAAAACAACTGGGAAGACTGGGCAACAATCACTAAACAACTTGGAGAAAAAGTTCAAATCGTTGGTGATGACTTCTTCGTAACAAACACAGATTACCTACAAAAAGGTATCGACATGGGAGCTGCTAACTCAATTCTTGTTAAAGTTAACCAAATTGGTACATTAACAGAATCATTAGAAGCGATCGAAATGGCTAAAGAAGCTGGATACACAGCTGTTGTTTCTCACCGTTCAGGTGAAACAGAAGATACAACAATTTCTGACCTTGTTGTTGCTACAAATGCTGGTCAAATTAAGACTGGTTCAATGAGTAGAACAGACCGTTTGGCTAAATATAACCAATTGATGAGAATCGAAGATCAATTAGGTGCACAATCAAACTATAAAGGTATCAAGAGTTTCTACAACATTAAAAAATAATATTTTTAAAAGTTGAGTACTTAATAAAATAGCAGTAAACCTTAATTGGTTTACTGCTATTTTTAATTTGATATTATTTTTAGAGATACTTCTGTGAATTTTTTTCGACATTTTAAAAAAATAGCTTTTAATAGTAAATTATGGTAAAATTATGTATGTGATTTTAGGAGATTTGTCTCCTATTTGGAGGAAATACAAGTGTATAACATTATTCAAACTATACTAGTAATCGTTTCAGTATTAATAATTATTGCTGTCATGATGCAACCATCAAAACAACAAGATGCTTTGAATGCCTTATCAGGTGGTGGCGGAGATTTATTCAGCCAACAAAAGAAACGTGGATTTGAATCATTTATGGAAAAAGTTACTGCAATATTAGCAGCTATTTTCTTCATTTGTGCTTTGGCCCTCGTTTATTTATCATCACATTAATGGTTGTTTCTCCTGTCCGGGTCTGGTTCAGGAGTTTTTTTATATCAAGGGGTGAATAATTTGAATAGGATTAAACCTGAAACTTTTTATTTTAATCACGGTGATAATGCGGTGATTTTATTACATTCTTATACTGGAACTCCGAACGACATGCGATTATTAGCGCGTAAATTAGAGGATTACGAATATTCTGTTTATGCTCCGATGTTTGCTGGGCATGGTACAAGTGATCCACAGAATATTCTTACTGAAGGTAATCCTGATATTTGGTGGCAACAGGTGTTAGATGCTGTAGATTTCTTGAAAAAAGAAGGCAAAACTAAGATAGCTATCATGGGACTTTCATTAGGGTCGATCTTTGCAACAAAAGCTTTAGAAGAACTTCCAGAAGAATTTGTCTGTGGTGGAGTGTTTGGATCGCCATTGTTTAATGACAGTTATGAGAATGTAAGAGCTGGATTCATGGAATATACTCAAAAAGTTCGTGAACATTATCATGAAGATTCTAGTGATATGTTGTTAGATGAGATAAGTAAGCAATCAGATATATCATTACAAAAAATCGTAGATACTACTGAAGTAATAGCTAGTCACTTAGATAAAATTAAAAAACCTTATTTTATAGGACAAGGGTCAACTGATGTGATGGTTAATCCAGAATCCGCAAAGAAATTAAAAAAAGTCTTAGAAGATACACATACTGAAGTTACATTTAAATGGTATGAAGAAGCAGGCCACGTAATAACAATTAACAAGGCTCATCATCAATTAGAAAAAGATGTAATTGAGTTTTTAAATAATAACATGAAATAAATAGAGGTAATAAATGACAGAAGTCGATGACAGATTAATTTCTGATACGTTAGAAGTGTTCAGAAATAATCCTGATAAAAAATATGATCCCGAGCAAATCAATGATATTTTGCGAATGAACGGATCACAAGCATTCAAAAAAGTCGTAAAAAGCTTAGCTATACTTGAAGGTGAAGGCAAGATTAACGTCAACTCAAATGGGCGTTTCAAATTAGCTCCACCTGATCAAATCGTAACAGGTGAATTTCGCGCTAATGAAAAAGGATTTGGTTTCGTAAGATACGATGAGACTGATCCAGATATCTTTGTAGCTAGACCTAATGTTTTACACGCTATTAATGGTGATGAAGTTAAGGTGAAAATTACTAAACCAGCCAATCCATGGGGAAGCCGTGGACCAGAAGGTGAAATAGTAGAAATTACTGGTCATGGTTTAACTGAATTAGTAGGAGAGTTCCAACCCTATAGTGACGTTCAAGTTGAAAAGACAGGTCTTCTAGGCTATGTTCAAAGCCACGAGAAAAAGATTGCTGGATATCGTGTATTCATTCCAGATGAGGGATTACATCCACAAATGGGAGATATGGTGAAGGTTTCATTAACACAATATCCTAGTGATGAACAACCTAATAGTATGCAAGGTGTTGCTGAAACTGTTTTAGGTAACAAGAATGATCCTGGAGTCGATATCTTAACAATCGTCTATGATAACGACATTCATGTTGATTTCCCAGATGAAGTAATCAATCAGGCTGAAGATATTCCTGATACAGTTACGTCTGAAGATCGCAAGGGTCGTGTTGATATCACTGATCAAGTTATGGTTACAATTGATGGCGATGATTCAAAAGACTTCGATGATGCTGTTACTCTTTGGAAACTAGATAATGGGAACTTCCATCTAGGAGTCTCAATTGCTGACGTTAGTTACTATGTAACTGAAGGATCACCGTTAGATCAAGAAGCTTATGACCGCGGAACTAGTACTTATTTGACTGATCGTGTTATACCAATGATTCCATTTAGACTATCTAATGGTATTTGTTCATTGAATCCAGGAGTTGATCGTTTATCACTAACATGTGATATGGAAATCGACAAGAATGGACATGTTGTTAGTCACGAAATATATCCAAGCGTCATCAATTCACATGCTCGTTTAACTTATAGTAATGTGAATAAAATTTTTGATAATGACAAAGAACAAATTGAAGCTAACGCTGAGTTAGTTCCTATGCTAAATGACATGCATGAATTGCATGATATTTTATATGCAATGAGACATGACAGAGGAGCTATTGATTTTGAAGCTCCTGAAGCAAAAATCATTGTTGATGATAATGGTAAAGCTGTTGATATCGAAATTAGAGATCGTGGTATCTCTGAAAGAATGATTGAGTCATTTATGTTGGCTGCTAATGAAACTGTTGCTGAACACTATAGAAAACAACATTTACCATTCTTATATCGTGTACATGAAAAGCCAGATGAAGAAAAAGTGAAGAATTTCTTTGAAACTGCTAGTACTTTCGGTATTCAAGTACAAGGTTCAATTAAAAATATTACGCCTAAGATGCTACAAACTGTTGTAACAAAGACAAAAGATACACCTGAAGAACTAGTTACTACTACAATGTTACTTCGCAGTATGCAACAAGCTCGTTATTCAGAAGATGCTCTAGGTCATTTCGGTTTAGCAGCGGAGTATTATACTCACTTCACTTCACCAATCAGACGTTACCCTGACTTAGTGGTTCATCGAATGATTCATCAATATTCACAAAATACTGATGAAGCTCTTAAAGAGAAATGGAATAAGGTTCTACCAGATATTGGTCAACATTCATCTATCCGTGAACGTCATTCAATTGACGCTGAACGTGCAGTTAATGATTTGAAGAAGACCGAATATATGGAAGAAAACGTTGGTGAAGTATTCGACGGTGTTGTTGGTTCAGCTACAAGTTTTGGTATTTTTGTAACTTTGGAAAATACTGTTGAAGGACTAGTGCATATTTCAAATATGCATGATGATTTTTATGAATTTGATGAGCGACAACTTGCTTTAGTAGGTAAGAGAACTCATAAGACATACAAGATTGGTCAACCAATCAAGGTTAAATTAACACGTGCGGATTTAGATTCAAGAAAACTAGACTTTGAGGTGGTATTACCACCTGAAGAACAAAAGAAAGTTGATGAAGCACGTAAGAAAAATGCAAATCGCCAACGTGGTGGTAATAAAAGGCATAATGATAGAAATAAAAAACCTTTTAATAAACGTTAAAAAGGGGATGTCAAAATGAAAAAACATCCGAAGAAAGCTGCTAACGAAATAGCATCAAATCGAAAAGCTCGTCATGATTATCTGATTGAAGAGACTTTTGAAGCGGGTATTTCGTTAACGGGAACAGAGATTAAGTCTGTCCGTAATGGTAGAGTTAATTTAAAAGATGGTTATGTACAAGTAAGAAATAGTGAAGCGTGGTTAATGAACGTTCATATTAATGAATATGAACAAGGGAATCGGTTTAATCATGATCCATTGCGTAACCGCAAATTATTACTACATAAAAAAGAAATAAGAAAGTTAGCTGGGGTTGTACAAGAAAAAGGAATTACCATTGTACCTTTAAAAATGTATTTCAAAAAAGGTTTCGCCAAAGTGTTAATAGGAGTTGGTCGCGGTAAGAAAGAATTTGATAAACGTGAAACTATTAAACATCGTGAGCAAGATCGAGAAATGCGTCGAACAATAAAGGTAAACATGAGGTAATTATTTGATTCTTTTGCGTAATTTAATTCTGATGGGATAAAATCTATTTTATTAGGAGTCGTAACTTGACAATTACAACAAAAAATCTAATATGTGAAGCGTTCTTCCAAGAAATATCGAAAGAGACTTCGCGAAGTTTTTCTGTAAGAGAATTGGCTAAAAAAGCCCATATTGCTCGTAGTACAATTTATTATCAGTTTTCTTCATTGAATGATGTGTGTTCATATTCTTTGAATACGCATTTTTTTGACCAATTAGATAGTAATCAAGGGTTCTGTGAATTTGTTAAACAATTAAGCGATTTTATTGATAAGAATCCTATATTTTGTATGAACTTATTTACAATCATTGATCCGACGAAGCAACATGAATTTTTATTTGATAAATTTTATAGTTATTTACTTAAACGTTGTTCCTTTGTAATTACTCAAAATAATAAAGAACAAGAATTCTATAAAAAAGAAATTAGATCATTAACCGAGTTTTTAATTTTTCAAGTTAACTTACGTTTGCAGGGTAATATTGATAAGCATGAATTTTATGATAATGTGCAACAATATTTTATAATTACCCGTAATAATATAGTTAGAGAAAAACAACGATATATAATTTCCAAAAATCGAAGAAATTAATGAGGTAAAAAGATGATAAGAGCTGCCAGAAAAGAAGATGTCAAACAAGTGTTACCGATTTTGAATCAAATTTTTGAGGATATGGAATTAGATTATTTCAAAAAAATTGGACAACAAAAATTGTTTGAATTATTAGAAGATGGGTTTACGTTACCTGATTATCGCTATAGTTATGAAAATATTCTTGTTGATGAAGAAGATGGCAAGATTGTCACTATTGCAGTCGGATATCCGGCTGAATTAGAAGAACATATTGATGATCCGTTGATTGCAATACTTGATAAGCATGGACTTGATAAGGATCAAAAGCTATTCGAAGATACGGAATCTTGGCCTGGTGAATGGTATTTGGATTCTTTAGCTGTTCATGCAGATATGCATCATCAAGGATATGGGAAAAAGATGCTAGAATATTTACCTGAGTATTTACTTAACAAAGGTGAAAAGATGCTAAGTTTAAACGCTGATGTTAATAATATTCCTGCACAAAAACTATATGAAAAAATGGGCTTCAAAAAAGTAGGACAATTATATATTGGTGATCATTTATATGACCATATGCAATTAGATTTATAAAAAAGGATACTGATACTATGAGTTATCGCGATAATTTTGATAAAGAATTGCTGGAAGTTGTTTCAGAGGTTGATAAAAAAATACAGCCTAAATTATCTGAAATTGATGAGCAAATATTAGAGAACCAGAGTAAAGTATTACAAGCTTTTCAACATAATGGAGTTGCCGAGAGTCATCTTAATGGTTCAACAGGATATGGACATACGGATGAAGGACGAGTGATTTTAGAACGTGTTTATGCTGAGGCACTTGGTGGCGAAGCTGCATTGGTAAGACCACAATTCGTTTCTGGTACTCATGCCATTGGAGTGGCTCTTCTAGGATTAGTACGTCCGGGTGATGAATTGCTATACATTACTGGAGAACCTTATGATACTTTGCAAGAAGTATTGGGATTGGCTGGTAATGGTATAGGAAGTCCAAAAGAATATGGTATCGATGTTGATTATATTGATTTATTGAAAAACGGCGAAGCAGATTTAAATACGATTAAGAAACGTCTTTCAAGTAAAACTAAGGTAGTTGCAATACAGCGTTCACGCGGATATGCAACTCGTGAATCATTTACAGTTGATAAAATCAAAGAAATGATTGATGTTGTTCGCTCAGTATTACCTGACGTTTGGATATTTGTTGACAATGCTTATGGTGAATTCTCAGAAACCATTGAACCTCTTGATATTGGTGCGGATGTTATGGCTGGATCACTATTCAAGAATGCTGGTGGTGGAATTGTTCCAACTGGGGCCTATATTGTAGGACGAGATGATTTAATTGAGATGATTAGTTACCGTTTCACGGTTCCAGGTTTAGGTGGCGCTGAGGGAGCAACAGGCAGTTTCTTATCGCTTGCCTTCGAAGGATTCTTTATGGCGCCACAAGTGACGGGAAATGCAATCAAAGGAGCGATTTTTGAAGCAGCTCTTTTAGAAGAACTAGGCTTATCAGTAAGTCCTAAATGGGATGATCCTAGAACTGATATTGTACAGACTGTTAATTTTGGTGAGAAGGAATCAATGATTAAATTTGCGGAAGCTATTCAGCGTAATTCGCCAATCGATTCATATGTGTTGCCAATCCCTGAAGAAATGGCTGGTTATGAAGATGAAATTATTATGGCTGGTGGTACTTTTATTCAAGGATCTACATTAGAATTTTCAGGTGATGGTCCAATTCGTCCCCCTTATACATTGTATTTACAAGGTGGATTAACATACGCTCATATTAAACTTGCTATTATGGGAGCGGCTCAATATACATTTTATTGACACATTTTATACCGATTGGTATTATAATAGAAATTATTTAAGAACGTTATTTAGATAACGTTCTTTATTTTTTTATAAGTATTGGTATAGTCATAATTTAATGAAGAGGTGTTCACTTTGAAAAAGAATTACACAGCTAATGAAATTAGAGAAATTGTCAAAACCGAAAATGTTCAATTCCTGAGATTGATGTTCGCAGATATCAATGGAATTATTAAAAACGTTGAGGTACCAATTAGTCAATTGGATAAAGTTCTTGATAATAAAATTTCTTTTGATGGTTCTTCAATTGATGGTTTTGCAAGAATTGAAGAAAGTGATATGTTTTTATTTCCAGATTTAAGCACTTGGCTAATTTTCCCATGGGGTAATGAACATGGAAGTATCGCGAGACTAATATGTTCAGTGCATAATTTTGATGGAACCCCATTTGCAGGTGATCCAAGAAATAATCTCATAAAAACAGTTGAAACAATGAAAGAATCTGGTTTTTCATCTTTTAATATTGGACCAGAACCAGAATTTTTCTTATTCAAACTTGATGAGAGTGGACATCCAACAATGACGTTGAATGACCAAGGTACTTATTTCGACTTTGCACCGTTAGATCTTGGCGAGAATTGTCGCCGTGATATTGTTTTGGAATTGGAAAAAATGGGCTTTGAAATTGAAGCATCTCATCATGAAGTTGCAACTGGTCAACACGAGATTGATTTTAAATATACCGATGCTGTTAATGCTGCTGATCAAATTCAAACATTTAAGTTAGTTGTAAAGACAATTGCTAGAAAGCATGGATTGTTTGCAACCTTCATGCCTAAACCAATTGCAGGAATTAATGGTAGTGGAATGCATATTAATATGAGTTTGTTCGATGAATCAGGTAATGTATTCTTCGATGAAAGTGCTGAACAACAACTTAGTGAAACTGCCATGCATTTTCTTGGTGGTGTCTTAGAACATGCTGGTGGATTGACAGCAATCAATAATCCAACCGTTAATTCATATAAGAGATTAGTACCAGGTTATGAAGCTCCGGTATATGTAGCGTGGTCAGGAAAGAATCGTACACCTTTAATTAGAGTTCCTCAATCAAGGGGCTTAGGAACTCGCTTGGAATTAAGAAGTGTAGATCCATCTGCTAATCCATACTTAGCGATTTCAGCAATATTAGCTGCTGGACTAGACGGAGTTAAGAAAAATATTACTCCTGAACAAGCTGTAGATAAGAATATTTATGGTATGAAAGATGATGAGCGTGAAGCTAATCATATTCACAATTTACCTTCTACATTACATAACGCACTAAAGGCCTTAGCTGCCGATAGTTTGCTAATTAATGTTATGGGAGAACAATTGTATAATAGTTTCAAGAATTCCAAAGATATGGAATGGGATAGATATCGTCAACAAGTTTCTGAGTGGGAACGTGAACAGTATCTTGAATTATACTAATTAAAAAAAGACAGCCAATGGAACTGCAACTAATTTTTGAAACAAATAAATAAAAGCAGATTCTATTATTGCTAATTAGGCCTTCGATTTTCGGTACTTAACTGGAGATTGATGGCCTAATTTTGTAAATATCCTTTTGTTATTCCAAAAGTTAATGTAGTTTTCTACTGTTTCAATTATAATATCCTTGGAACTACTTAGTTCCATTTGGTGATAGAACGTTTCAGACTTTAGTGATGAATGAAACGATTCTATAGGGGCATTATCACAAGGAGTTCCTTTATGGGACATACTTCTGGTAATGCTTTTTTTGCGCACTAAATCAAAGAATTTCTTTGATGTGAATACAGCTCCCTGATCACTATGAAGTATTGTTGTTTCTGTTAGCTTTGGTAATTGATTTAATGTATCCACAGCCAATGTAACATCTTGTCTGTCAGATATCTTATAAGCTACAATTTCTGAATTATAAGTATCCAATATTGAACATAGATATAAGTTACTACTTCCAAAAGGAAGATAGGTTATATCTGTTGTAAGTTTTTGTAATGGCCTATTAGTAATCCAATCTCGATCAATGATATTATCAACCACTTTATAAGGATTTCCTGGTTTATTAAATCTTTTCTGTTTAAATTGACAACCCCAGTTATGTTTATTCATAATTCTTTGTACTTTACTTATACTGCAATACATTTCTTTATTTAATAACGCATGAATCTTTCTATATCCATATAAAAAATGATTCTCAACACATAATTGATGTATTCTCAATTCTTGTTCTGTATAAGTTACTGCTTCTTCTAAGTGTTTTAGATGACGATAATAAGTGGTTCTTGATACTCCTAAAATTTCACATATGCGAACAACTGTAATATGTGTGCTTAGTTCTTTGATTAATCTAATAGTTGATTTATTTACCACAACCTTTCCGCAATCAAATATTTTTTTACAACTTCAAGTTCTTCTTTCATCTGGGTTATTTGTAACTCAGATTGCTTACTTTGAGGTAAGTCCTTAATACCTTTATGGTATTTATATTGTTTTCCAGCAGGTTGATTTAAACGATAGTATTCATTATTTCTTAGCCAATTTCTCCAAGTATAGATTAAACCATCACTCTTCAATCCTAAATGTTCACATATTTTTCTGCCGCTCATACCTGTATTAAGAAGACGAATAGCTTCAAGTTTTGTTTCGTAAGAATATTGATTATTAGTCAAAATAAAAACACCTCCGATTTCATTTTATCGAAAGTGCTTTTATTTATCTGTTTCATATTATAGCTTCAGTTCCAATTAGCTGTCTTTTTTTGTGCCGCAAATATTATTATAGGCTATTTTTATTTTGCTCTTTTTATTGAATGATTGCTTCCTGTGCTTGTCACCTAGAAAGCCAAATTGATCGAAAAGTTCTATCAAAAGAATAATTAGTTGAATATTCTTATCACCATTAATTTGAATAGAAATATGTGGACCATTCTTAAGTAAAACTGAAGATGTAGTGGCCACTTTTTTAGTACCTTTGCGGATAGAAAAATTAAAACTCTTAGTGTTACCGCCAACTAAGATACGTGGCTTTGGAATATATATGAAATTACTAGCGAAATAAGATAATACTAAAAAATGACCAGATATTTCTTGAGGTATATTAAATTCATATGTATCTAGGACTTTACTGCTCTTACTTATTCTTCCAACTTCATTACGATTTAGATCCAATAAAGTGAGAACATGGTCGGTCTTATGAATGAAATAAACTGGTTTATAGCTACTGTCGTATACAATTTTAGTTGCTTTATCACTAAACTCTAAGAAAAATTCCATAACTTTAACCTTTAGTCAGTTAAATCATTGATTGCTTTCTTTATAATTTTTGCTACACCGTCATTGATATTAGTATCAGTTTCAACATCAGCTATTTCCTTAATTTCAGAAATAGCATTTTTCATTGCTACGCCAGTTCCTGCCATCTCAATCATTGAGAAGTCGTTAAGGTTGTCACCTATAGCCATTACTTCATCAGGTTGGTAACCATGTTTTTTAGCATAGTCCATAAGGGCAAAACCTTTTTGGGCGTTGTAATCATTTATTTCGATATTGTTGGAAGAAGAAGATGTAATGATAAGTTTTTCTTCTTCACTTAAATGAGTAACTAGATCAGCAAGATATTCACGACCATTTGAACTAAAAGCAATTATTTTTAGAATTTCATATTCAGAATTATCTAGAAGTTGATCATAAGAATCAATGTATTGTGTTGACATTACTTTCAGTTTTTCTTCTGAAACTTTAACAGCTTCATCATGTGTTAAATCAGGATTAAGTTGAATCATGATATCAACGAAACCATTTAGGCGGCTTTCATAACTGTTTGAAAAAACACCTTTATTGGTAGTTATTTCATAATATATATCGTTATTATCAAGAATTGTAGTTACTTTACTTGCAGTATTAGAAGTAATTGGGAAACTTTCAACTACATTGGCATCTGTATCAAAAATTTCAGCTCCGTTTAGAGTAATTAATCCAGATTTAATATTAGCTTGTTCAAAAAAAGGTTTAGCTTCTTTGATGCTACGACCAGTAGCTACTAAAAATTCAATTCCAGCTTCTTGAGCGGCTTTTATTGCCTTGGCATTTTGCTCAGAAACTTCCATTTTGTCATTCAAAAGTGTTCCGTCCATGTCAGATGCTATTAATTTAATCAAAAAAAATCCTCCAAATGCGTTATTGTATATATAGAGAATTCTAACATAGATATCAAACTGGGTGGTGAAGCGATGCATAAAATAATTAATAATGACTGGCAAGATGTTTTGCAGTCAGAATTTGATAAACCTTACTATTCACAGCTACACGAGTTCTTAAAAGAAGAATATTCAACACAAAAAATTCATCCTGATATGGAAAATATTTTTCAAGCTTATCAGTGGACTTCTTTCAGTGATACCAAAGTTGTGATTTTAGGTCAGGATCCATATCATGGCGAAAATCAAGCCATCGGACTGAGTTTTTCTGTAGCTCCGGAATGCAAACTTCCACCATCTTTAAAGAATATATATAAAGAATTAGATAATGATTTAGGATATCCCCCAGTAGAACATGGATACTTAAAAAGTTGGGCTGATCAAGGAGTATTAATGTTAAACACTGTTTTAACCGTCCGAGAACATCAACCTAATTCTCATCGTGGACATGGTTGGGAGCAACTAACTGATGCTACAATTAGCAAATTATCAGATCGTGGACATGTGATTTTTGTATTGTGGGGTAATTCTGCCAAAGAAAAAATTTCTATAATTGATGAAAATAAGAATAAGATTATCACTTCAACCCATCCGAGTCCTTTTTCAGCACATAGAGGATTTCTAGGGTCAAAACCTTTTTCCAAAATCAATGAATTACTGGTAGAATACAATATGAAAACGGTTAATTGGAAATTACCTAACAAAATATAATTGGAGGCTTATTATGGACTTGTTTGAATCTTTGAAAACAAAAATCACTGGGAAGAATTTAAGAATTGTTCTACCTGAAGGTGATGATCCAAGAATTATGGAAGCTGCTGCTAGACTTCATCAAGAAGGTACAGTAGTTCCAGTATTATTAGGAAATAAAGAACAAATTGTTACAGAAGCTGCAAAAATAAATTTTGATTTAGCTGATATCGAAATTATAAATCCTGATACATATGCTGATTTTGACAAAATGGTTGATGCCTTTGTTGAACGTCGTAAAGGTAAGAATACAGCTGAACAAGCTCAAACAATGTTGAAAGACCCTAACTATTTTGGAACAATGTTAGTTCATATGGACATTGTCGATGGTCTTGTTTCTGGTGCGGCTCACCCAACTGGTGATACTGTGCGTCCAGCTCTACAAATAATTAAAACTAAACCAGGAGTATCAAGAACTGCTGGATCATTTATTATGCAAAAAGGTGAGGAACGTTACTTATTCACTGACTGTGCAATTAATATTAATCCGAATGCACAAGAATTAGCTGAAATTGCCGTAGAAGCTGCCAATACTGCTAAGATTTTTGATATTGATGAAAAAGTTGCAATGCTAAGTTTTTCAACTAAAGGATCAGCTAAATCAGAAGAAGTTGATAAAGTTGCACAAGCAACTAAGATAGCTCATGAATTAGCCCCTGATTTAGAAATCGATGGTGAATTACAGTTTGATGCTGCAATTTCTCCGGTGGTAGCAAAGACTAAGGTACCTGATTCAAAAATAGCTGGTAATGCTAAGATATTCGTGTTCCCAGATCTAGAAGCTGGAAATATTGGCTATAAGATTGCTCAAAGAATGGGTGGATACGAAGCTATTGGACCTGTTCTACAAGGTATGAATAAACCAATATCTGACTTATCACGTGGAGCTGACGCTGAAGATGTTTACAAAGTTTCTATTTTGACAGCTGCACAAACATTGATTTAATATATAAGTATGAAAATTAAAGTAAACAGTTCAGAAGAAATAATAAAATTAGGTGAACAACTCGCAACATCTCTACAAGCTGGGGATGTTGTTTTGCTTGATGGCGAATTAGGTGCAGGAAAAACTACGTTAACCAAAGGAATTGCCAAAGAATTGGGTATTGAAAAAAACATCAAAAGTCCTACTTTTACTTTAGTAAGAGAATACTTAGATGGACGTATTCCTTTGTATCATATGGATATGTATCGTTTAGAATATTCAGATCCATTTGAAGTGGGTGTTGATGAATATTTAAGTAGTTCCGGAATTTCAGTGATTGAATGGTCAGAATTCATAAGCGAATTACTACCCAATGAATATTTGAAATTAACAATTGTAAAGACCGGTGATACGTCTAGAGTGGTTGAGCTGACTGCGCATGGAAAACGTTATCAAAATATTATGGACACAGTAGGTCAAAAATGAGTGATGAATTAATAATACGAGAAGCAATTCCTGATGATGCTAATGACCTTATTGAGTTTTATAAAATGATTCAAGGGTATTCATATGTAGAAACGACGGATATACCAAATGATATTGAGGGATTTAAACATAATCTATCCATGATTTTTGAATCGCCTTTGCATAGCATTATATTGGCATTAAATGATAATGAAATAATTGGCTTTAGTAATGTTGATAATGGAGAATTAGGAATTGTTGTAAATCAAGATTTCTGGCATTTTGGTGTTGGAACTGAATTGATGTTTGATACAGTTGATTGGTTTGTTAATAATTCTGAATTACCTGAATTAAAATTAGAAGTTTATCAAGAAAATATTCCTGCTATTGGTTTATATAAGAAGTTTGGATTTGAATCTGTTAAAGAGACCGATAAGACAATAATAATGAACAAAAAAAGATGATTAAGTTAGCTTAATCATCTTTTTTATTTGGTCGTAGCCAAAATCGTTTTCAGTTTTTAAGAGAATTTCTGCACAGGCAACACTATCATATAAAGCGTTGTGATGTTGTCTCAAATCAATGTTTAACATATCAGATACAGTGTTCAACTTGTGATTAGGAAAGTCCGGATAAAAAGCTTTACTTGTGCGTACAGTATCAATAGTTAAATAATGAGGCACAGTTATCTGATAATTATTCAGTGCTGCTTTCAATACACTGTTATCAAATGAGGCATTATGAGCAGCCACTAGATGATTAGCATCAAATAGTGGGTAGATATGCGTCCAAACTTCATCAAAAGTAGGAGCTAGTCTAACATCCTCTGGATGAATACCGTGTACTTGAATATTACGATGTTCAAATTGATCTTGCGGGTTGATAAGAGAATAAAAACTGTCCACTATCTTGTTATCACGCACCATGACCAAAGCAATAGAGCAAGCGCTTGAGCGATAACGATTGGCAGTTTCAAAATCCATTGAGATAAAATCCATAAATACTCCTTAACTTAACGCTTCTTTCAAACGTTTCAAACCTAGTTCAACGTTTTCACGTTGTGTTGCAATATTCATTCGAATGAATAATTTATGAGGATCAGTGAGGCCAAATTCAGATGAGGTTTCAACACCTAATCCAGCATCATCTAAATGTTTTAAAAGTTGTTCTTCACTAATGTTTAAATATGATACATCTATCCAGACTAAATAGGTAGCCTCTAAGTTAGCGACTTTGGCCTTAGGTAATTCAGTGTGAATAAAATTATCCGCAAAATTATAATTACTCTCGATATATTTAATAACCGACTTTAGCCAAGAGTCACCAAAACTATATGCTGAAATTATAGCAGGAGTTGCGAAACTGTTTAATAGTTCGGGGTTAAAACTTTCGTCACGAATTTTTTTCATTTTTTCAAGTAGTTCTAAATTCTCGGAAATATAATAAGCTGATTGAATTCCTGCTAAGTTAAATGTTTTAGAAACAGACTTAAAAGTAATAATATGATCAGCATATTGCTTAAAAATTTTAGCTAGAGGCTGATAATTATAGCCTGGCATAATTAAGTCACTATGAATATCATCTGAGAGAATCCAGACATCATGCTTTTCGCAAATCTTAGCTAAGCTTATTAATTCATTCTCACTCCATACGCGACCAGTTGGATTGTGAGGATTGCAGAGAATGAAAGCTTTTACGTTATTATCAACGATTTTTTGTTCGAAATCATCTAAGTCTAATTCATAACCATATTCATTTTGAATCAATGGATTATTAATTAGTTTGCGATGAGTATCATCTAAAAGAGTTTTAAAATGACCATAATATGGTGACTGCAAGATAATAGCGTCGTTTTCAGCAGTTGTAGCTTTAATTGCAAATGATAAAGCTGGAATTACACCGGATGAGAATCCTAATTGTTCAAAAGATATATCCCATTCATTGCGACGTTTGATCCATAGCCTAACTGATTTTAATAATTCTTTATTCCAAGTTGGTGGAAGTGAATATCCGAATATTTCATTAGTCGCAGTATTTTTTAGACTTTCGATAACTTCTTTTGGAGAAGCAAAATCCATGTCGGCTACCCACATAGGCAAGATATCAGGATTTTTATATCTATCTTGAGCGCCGGACCATTTCACAGAGTTAGTATTGTGACGATCAATTTTTGAATCGAAATCATACATAATTTCGTACCTCTTTAAGATTTTTTCTTATTCAACATGAGTTTACCACATCATTAATAAATAGTACGTAACTAGTGTTCGTATAGATTTCAGAATGCATATATGAATAATTATATGTTAAAATTGATATAAAACTTACGTAGATTAGGGGCATTACTTTGACTGATTTTGATATTTCATCTATTAAAATTTTAAAAAACGAACCATTAAGTAAATATACTTTTACTGAAACAGGGGGACCAGCTGACATGCTAGGATTCCCTGAAAATAGAAGCGAATTAATCAATTTAGTAAATTATTGTCACGCTAAAAATCTATCAATTACTATTATAGGTAATGCCAGTAACTTGATTATAAAAGATGGCGGAATACGTGACATGGTAATAATTCTGCCTAAATTTAACAAAATTGAAGTATCAAAAAACACTGTTATTGCAGAAGCTGGAGCTACAATTATTGATACAACAAAAGTGGCCAGTGAGAATAGTTTGTCAGGACTTGAATTTGCTGCGGGGATCCCAGGGTCTGTTGGTGGAGCTGTATTCATGAATGCGGGTGCATATGGTGGAGAAGTTTCTGAATGTTTACAATCAGCTGAAGTCTTAATGCCAAGCGGTGAAATCGTTACATTTAGTAATAAGGATATGAATTTCAGTTACCGTATGAGTGCTATTCAATCAAACGGTGGAATTGTAATTAGTGCAACTTTTGACCTCAAGCCTGGAGATCATAATGAAATCCAAGCCAAGATGGATGAGTTAAACGAAATCCGCCGTGCTAAACAACCGTTAGAATATCCTTCATGTGGGAGTGTTTTCAAGCGACCAACAGGCCATTTCACAGGTCCTTTAATTATTGATGCGGGGTTACAAGGCCATTGGGTAGGTGGTGCCCAAGTATCTGAAAAACATGCTGGGTTTATTGTTAATCGCAACCATACAGCAACAGCTACTGATTATCTGGAATTAATCAAACTTATACAAAAAACAATTAAAGAAAAATTTGATGTTGAACTTGAAACAGAAGTACGAATAATCGGTGAAGACAAATAAAACATAAGGGGGGGTGATTAGATGGCAATTATAGAAATAATTCTGCTACTGGTCACTCTTGTAGTTATTTCAAATGTGCTTTCTCATTATATTGTGGCGATTCCTGGGAGTTTAATCCAAATAACATTAGGAATCGTTATAGCGTTATTGTTCAAAATTAAAATCGAAGTAACAACGGACTGGTTTATGTTGTTATTTATTGCACCTATTCTCTTTTTTGATGGTAGTAGATTTCCTAAAAAAGAATTATGGGCAATGAAAAAACCGATAATCGCTAACTCGATTTTTTTGGTGATACTTTCAACTATTTTAGTAGGAATGATTATTCATTGGTTAGTTCCTAATATGCCACTAGCAACAAGTTTTGCTTTAGCCGGAATATTAGCACCAACTGATCCTATTGCTGTACAATCAATTTCTAAAAAAGCTAAGCTGCCTAGTAACTTGATGCACCTAGTCAGCGGCGAGAGTCTTATTAATGATGCTTCTGGACTAATTTGTTTCAAATATGGAGTAGCAGCAACTGTATCTGGCTATTTCTCATTAAAAGATGCATCAATTGAGTTCTTTTATATTGCCATAGTTGGAGCAATAATTGGCTTGATTTTAATGTGGTTAATTGATGTTTTAGAATTATTTATTTATCAACAAGGAATTGATGATATTACATTACATACAATTCTTCGTGTAGTTACTCCGTTTTTAATATACTTTATTGCTGAAGAACTCTTCCATGCCTCAGGCGTTGTAGCCGTTGTTGTAGCGGGAGTGTTAAAAGTAGGAACTAATAACAAGAAGTTTTCTGTTTATTCTTCTGAATTACAAGTCGTGGTTACTAAAACTTGGGATTTAGTAGTTTATTTATTGAACGGTGTAGTTTTTATAATATTAGGAATAGAACTTCCACAAGCTATGCGAAGTATTGTAATTTCTGATCATAGTACGATGCTTGCTATTGGCTATGCGGTAGTAGTATGGCTATCTATTTTAGCAGTACGTACTTTGTGGTCTTATGTGTATGATTTATTCTCACGTAAAACACGTGCAAGTTTTCAAAAAGCAATTTTGTCTGGATTATCAGGAGTTCGTGGAGCTGTTACAATGATTGGTGTGCTTTCAATTCCATTGGTGATTGATTCTGGAGAGCCTTTCCCACGTCGAACGATGGTGCTATTCATTGCTAGTGGCGTAATTATTTTGAGTTTATTAGCAGCCACTATTTTAATTCCTCTAATAGCTAACAATACAACACCACTTCATTATCGTGGTAGTGCATTAGAAGAAGATGAAAATGAAGAAAATTGTGACTATATAACACAAGAAGATGCTGAAATTTATATTACTAAGGTGGCTATTCAATATCTTGAAAGTCATCGTCGTGTAGAGAATCAACAAGTCGTCTTAGACTTGATTTCTGAATATGAGAAACAGTTAGCTGCCTATGAAATAAGTAGGCAATCTTTGAGTACTTCTAGTTTTGTACCCGAATTATTAAAACAAAGTATTGTCTTGCATACAGTTACGTTAAAAGCAGAGATGCAGACTTTACAAGATTTACATGAACAAAAAGAAATCAGTGATGAAATTTTTGAGTATGAAAAAGATAAATTAGAACATATTTTACATAGATTGAATGAAACGTTAGATTACCAATCGGTAAGTTTATTAACGTTGATAACTAATTCTTGGCGTATCAATTATCGTAAGTTAAAACGATACTTGGGATTAGAATCTAAAAAACATCGTGAGTTAATGCACGATGCTCAAGATTATGAACGTATTTTGGCTAAGAGTGCGATTAAAGAATTATCAAAATATCTAAAAGAAACTGACGCTGAATACAGTCAAAATGTTATCTATCAGGTAGTCACTTCGTATCGTCGACGGATTGAAAAACTTAAACATGCTGATGAAAAACGCTCAGAAGACTACGAAGAACAATTAACAATATTAAGAACGTCCGTGTTAGCAGAGCAACGTGTAAGTATTCAGGATCTATTTGAACAAGGAAGACTATCTCGTAAGACTGCTTCTAATATCAGGACTAAAATTAACTATACGGAAAATTCGATGAATATTGAATTAGAGGAATAAGATGGCACTTTTGGAAATGAAGAATATCACCAAAATTTTTGATGATAATGTAGTTTTGAATAACATTGATATAGAGATTGAAAAAGGGAAATTCTATTCAATTTTAGGACCTTCTGGATCAGGGAAAACGACAATTTTGCGCCTGATGGCGGGATTTATGGAGCCAAGTTCAGGTAAAATAATTTTCGAAGGAAAAAATATCAGTCAACTTCCTGCTAACAAACGTAATATGAATACAGTATTTCAAAACTATTCACTTTTCCCACATTTAAACGTTTATGAAAATGTTGCCTTTGGCCTAACACTAAAAAAAATAAATGAAAAAATTATTACTCAGAAGGTAAAAGAAGCTCTAAAGCTTGTGCAATTAAGTAGTTTTGAAGGACGTATGATTGATGAACTTTCTGGTGGACAACAACAGCGTGTGGCAATTGCTAGAGCTATTGTTAATGAACCAGAGATTCTATTGTTAGATGAATCATTGTCGGCATTAGATATGAAATTACGTAAACAGATGCAATATGAATTGCGCCAATTACAACAGAACTTGGGAATTACCTTTATTTTTGTTACACATGATCAAGAAGAAGCGTTAGCTATGAGTGATGAAATTATTGTTGTTAATGATGGAATAATCCAACAAAGTGGAACTCCTATCGATATATATGATGAACCTGTTAATCATTTTGTGGCTAATTTTATTGGTGAGAGTAATATTGTCGATGGCAAGATGATTGCTGATTATCAAGTTGAATTTGTTGGTAAGCAGTTTGAGTGTGCTGATGCTGGGATTCCAATGAATGAAAAAGTTGAGATAGTAGTTCGCCCCGAAGACTTAGATATCACTACTAAAGAAAAAGGGAAACTGGTCGTAAATGTTGATAGTCAATCATTTCGTGGCGATTATTTTGAGATCGTTGCCCATGACGAAGACGGAAATATGTGGTTAATACATTCGACAAATCCCGCAAAAGAAGAAACCGGGATTGGTCTTTTTTTTGAACCGGAAGATATCCATGTAATGCGTTTAAATGAGACCGAAGAAGAATTTGATGCTCGTTTAGAAAGCTATGACGAGGACTAATTAATGAAAAACAAATTAGTTTATTTACCTTACTTTTTCTGGATGGCAATGTTTGTCATTATTCCAATTATTTTAATCTTTGTGCAATCTATTAATGTAGCACCAGGCCAAAACATCTTTCATAATTATGTTACTTATTTTTCATCAAGCGTTTATTTAAAGATGACACTCAATTCTTTTATTTTTGCATTTATTATTACCTTTTTTTGTTTGTTAATTAGTTATCCGGCAGCTTATTTCATTGCTAATTCAAAATATGATTCTTTTTTGATTCTATTAATAATATTGCCAACGTGGATTAACTTGTTATTAAAGGCATATGCTTTTATTGGTATTTTTAGTCATGATGGTTCGGTTAATAGTTTTTTAGGTTTGCTAGGTATTGCGCCAAAGCAACTTTTATTTACTAATTTTAGTTTTATTTTTGTCGCCACATATATTGAAATTCCGTTTATGATTTTACCTATTTATAATTCGATAAAAGCATTAGATAAAACTTTTATACGTGCTAGTGAGGATCTAGGTGCTACAAAAATTCAGACTTTTACTAAAGTGATTTTGCCATTAACGATGAATGGTGTGCGTACAGGTATTCAAACAGTATTTATCCCTTCACTATCGTTATTCATGCTAACAAGGCTGATAGGTGGTAATCGTGTTATTACACTTGGAACCGCCATTGAAGAGCATTTCTTAACTACTATGAATTGGGGCATGGGATCCACTGTCGGAGTGATTTTGGTCATTATTATGGTATTGATTATTTGGATTACTTCAAAGCCAAGAAAACGCAAGGTAGGTGTTAATATTGATGAATAAAATAATCTCTAGAGTTTATTTAATATTTTTACTAGTCATATTATATTTGCCAATTTTTTATTTAATTTTATTTGCGTTTAATGAAGGTGACAATATGGGAGCCTTTCAAGGCTTTTCTTTGGGTCACTTCCGTGATCTGTTTTCAGATACAAGAATGATTAGTATCGTGATTAATACAATGTTAATTGCTATTTTGTCATCCTTAATAGCTACAATTATTGGATTATTTGGGGCGTTATTCATTGATAGACTTAAATCTAAGAGAGCTGCTAACATTTACTTATCATTAAATGATGTCTTATTAGTATCGCCAGATGTAATTATTGGTTCAAGCTTTTTGATTTTATTTACTGTTTTAGGTTTTAGTTTAGGTTTTATGTCGGTGTTATTGAGTCATATTGCTTTTAGTATTCCGATTGTAGTATTAATGATTCTTCCACGACTACAAGAAATGAATAAATCAATGATTGATGCGGCTCAAGATTTAGGAGCCACAAGAATACAAGCGTTTAATAAAGTTGTTTTACCATTTCTATTGCCAAGTATTCTAACGGGATTTTTCATGGCATTCACATACTCATTAGATGACTTTGCGGTAACTTTTTTTGTAACAGGTAATGGGTTTGAGACTCTTTCTGTGGAAGTTTATTCACAGGCTCGACAAGGAGTGAATCTTGAAATTAATGCCTTGTCAGCTTTGATTTTTGGTTTTTCATTGATAATGATTATCATCTATTACTTGCTAACTGTCCGTAATAAAAAGTCAGTACGCGTTGGTAAAGGGAGGATAATTTAGTGAAAAAAATCCTTATTTACATTGCCATACTATTAGGAATAAGCGGTGGTTTATTTTATATAGATAAGAAAATTAATGAGCCGGCTAAAATTAAAGGCAACAAAAGTCTGATAATTTATAATTGGGGAGATTACCTCGATCCTAAACTGATAAAAAAATTTGAACATGAGTATAATTACAAAGTTGTTTATGAAACTTTTGACAGTAATGAAGCAATGTTTTCAAAAGTTAAACAAGGTGGAACTTCCTATGATATAGCAATTCCAAGTGATTATATGATTCAAAAAATGAAATCAGAACACTTACTGAAGAAATTAGATAAGAAAAAAATTACTGGGCTTTCAAATATCGGAGAATCGTTTTTGAATAAGTCATTTGATAAGAATAATCAATATTCTGTTCCGTATTTTTGGGGAACCTTAGGAATTGTTTATGATAAAAGACTACCTGCACAAGATATTCCAGATGATTGGAGAGATCTTTGGAATCCAGACTTCAAAAAGAAGATCCTATTAGTAGACTCAGCTCGAGACATTATGGGGATGTCGTTGATTGATTTAGGGTTCTCTGTTAATACTAAAAATGATCAAGAACTAGAAGATGCTAAGAAAAATCTTGATGAGTTAGCACCAAATGTAAAAGCAATTGTCGCTGATGAAATTAAGATGTATATGGCTGACAACGAGGCACCAATTGCGGTTACTTGGTCGGGAGAAGCTTCCGAAATTATGAATCAAAATAATTATATGAATTACATAGTTCCTGATAAAGGTAGTAATATGTGGTTTGATAATATTGTTATACCAAAGACAAGTAAGAATACAAAAGGAGCGTATGATTTTATCAACTTTATGTTGAAACCAAAAAATGCAGCACAAAATGCTAACTATATTGGTTACGCAACTCCTAACAATCAAGCTAAAAAATATATTAATAAGAAACAAATAGATAACCCGGAATTATATCCATCTGAAGATAAACTACAACACTTGCAGGTATATAAAGAATTAAATCAGGAATACATTGAGAAATATAATGATCTTTTCTTAGAGTTTAAGATGATATCTAAGTAATCAAATATCTAATAATTTGGTATAATGTTGGTTATAGATTAGGAGAAAGTCGCATGACAGTACTAAATTATGACATTTTCACATGGTCGACGGTAACTAACTTAATAGATGTTTTAGTCGTCTGGTTTGTTTTATATAAATTATTAATGTTAATTAAAGGCACAAAAGCTATCCAATTGCTTAAGGGTATTTTTGTGATTTTAATTATCAAAGGATTCAGTTGGTTATTAAATTTACACACTGTTTCTTATTTAATGGATCAAGTATTAAGCTGGGCCATAATTGCTAGTATTGTTATTTTTCAACCTGAAATTAGAAGAGGGTTGGAACATATTGGTCGTGCAAGTATTTTTGATGTTGGAAACAATGAAGATATTAATGAATCGGCAGAGAATCTTATTACTAGTTTAGATGATGCAATTCAATATATGTCTAAACGTAGAATTGGTGCATTAATTACTATCAAGATGAATACAGGGCTTGAGGAATATATTGAAACGGGTATTCCTTTGAACTCTGATGTAACTGGTGCACTATTAATCAACATTTTTATTCCTAATACACCACTTCATGATGGTGCTGTTATTATCCAAAATAACGAAGTGGCAGTTGCAGCAGCTTATTTACCATTATCTGAGAGCAACACCATTCCTAAGGAGCTTGGTACAAGACATCGAGCAGCTGTTGGGATCAGTGAAGTAACAGATGCTTTAACGATTGTTGTTTCAGAAGAAACCGGACAAGTTATGATTACTCGAAATGGTCAAATGATGAATGACTTGAGTCGTGAAGATTACTTGAAGTATTTGAATGCACAATTGAATGTTAAAAACGAAAAGCAAGGCCTCTTGTCATCAATATTTGGTAGAAATAAGCAAGGGGGTAAACGATAATGAAGAATATTTTTAATAATAAATATACATATTTATTGGTTTCGTTAGTTATTGCAATTTGGCTATTTATTAGCGTAAGTGCCCCCGGGTCATTATCTACTAGAGATGCAACTAGTAAACAAATTAGAGAGACTTCAACAAAAGTTGTAACTGTGAAAGATGTGGCGTTGCAACCGATTGTTGATAATGATAAGTACTTTGTTACTGGTTATCCATCGACAGTAGATGTTGAATTAACTGGAACAACATCATTAGTTGAAACAACACAAAAAACAAAGAATTTCCGTGTTTCTTTAGATTTAACAGGATTAGATATTGGTAAACACAAGGTTGAACTAAAAGTAACCGGATTAAACAAAGCGATAAAATATAAAGTTAAGCCTCAATATGTCAACGTTAATATTCAGCGCAAGGTTGAAAGAGTATTCCCAATCCAAATTGCATTTGATGAGAATGTAATAAAATCTGGATATAAGGTTGGTCGAGCAACAGCTAATCCTGATACAGTCAAAGTTTCAGGGGCTAAATCTGAAGTTAATAAAGTAGTACAAGTTGTTGCTAGTGTTGATATAGCAAAAGATGTTCGTTCGGATGTTGATAAAGAAGCATTATTACAAGCGTTAGATAAAGATGGTAAAATAGTTAACGTCGTACTTGATCCACAAACCACACATGTTACAATTCCAATTACTGTTCCAAGTAAAAAAGTAACGTTAAAAACTAAACAAACCGGTACGGCTCTAGAAGGGTATGAGTACAGTTTAAAGCTATCAACTAATAGTGCTGTTGTTTATGGTGATGAAGATACAATCGAATCACTGAGTGAATTAGAAATTCCGGTAGATATTACAGATATCAAAGAAACAACAACAAAGAAAATCACATTAGCAAAGGTTTTTGAAAAACAAATTTGGGAAGCTAGTCCAAAAACGGTTGAAGTTACAATTACTGTTACTAAAAATAGTGACTCAGATACAACCACAGACGAAACTGGAAATTCAACAACTACAGATAATACGTAAATAACTAAATAATTGTTAACTCGAAAGAAGAGGTAAAATTAATAATGGGTAAATATTTTGGTACTGATGGAGTACGTGGCGTAGCAAATAATGGGTTAAAACCTGAACTGGCTTTTAAACTAGGTCGTGCTGGGGGCTTTGTATTAACTAAACATTCTGATAAGAAGCAACCTAGAGTATTAGTTGCACGAGATACTAGAATTTCTGGTGAAATGTTGCAATACTCGTTGATTTCAGGATTGCTATCTGTGGGAATTGAAGTACTTGATTTAGATGTTGTTACTACACCATCGGTTGCTTATTTGGTTAAACAACAAAATGCTGATGCAGGAATTATGATTTCTGCTTCTCATAACCCTGCACAAGATAACGGAATTAAATTCTTTGGTTCAGATGGATATAAGTTAGCTGATGAAACTGAATTAGAAATCGAAAAATATCTTGATGCAACTGCTGATGATCTTCCAAGACCATCAGCAGTCGGTTTAGGTACTGTTGAAGATTATCCAGAAGGAGCTTTGAAGTATATAGAATTCTTAAAGCAAACTGTACCTAGTGATTTATCAGGTATTACCTTAGTTGCTGATACAGCTAATGGTTCAACAAGTAAATTAGCTGGAAATCTATTTGCAGATCTAGATGTTGAGTTTAGTGTTATCGCTAATAAGCCGGATGGATTGAATATCAATGACGGTGTTGGCTCTACACATCCAGATTACTTAGCTAAAGAAGTTGTTGAAAAAGGTGCACAATTAGGATTGGCATTTGATGGTGATGGTGATCGTTGTATTGCTATTGATGAGAACGGTGAAATTGTTGATGGTGACAAGATTATGTATATCTTGGGAAATCATTTCAAAGAAAATGGTACCCTTAAACAAGATACGATTGTTACAACTGTTATGAGTAATATAGGATTATATAAAGCTATTGAAGCAGCAGGCATGACATCAGTACAAACAGATGTTGGTGATCGCCATGTTGTAGAAGAAATTAGAAAAAATGGTTATAACTTAGGTGGAGAACAATCAGGACATATTGTCTTGTTTGAATATCATAATACCGGTGATGGACTATTAACTGGAATTCAGTTGATGAATGTAATGAAACAAACTGGCAAGTCCTTGTCAGAATTAGCTGCGCCGGTTAAAACATATCCTCAAAAATTAGTGAATATTCCAGTAACAGATAAAAAAGGCTGGGAAAAGCATGAAAAAATAACTGATGCGATTAAATTAGCTGAAACTAAAATGGCTGGAGATGGTCGTATCTTGGTTAGACCTAGTGGAACAGAAGAGTTGCTTCGAGTTATGGTTGAAGCAGCAACTGAAGACAAAGTTAATGAATATTGTGATTCAATAGCTGATGTAGTTAGAGATGAAATTGGTAAATAAAGTTTTTCCAAAAAGGAGTTGATTTTAAAATCAACTCCTTTTTATTTTGTATATACCAATTATGTGGATTTTTATTTAAATTTAAATATTTATTGACAATAAAGGTTTATAAATATACAATTTCCTTTGTTCTTTAAAAAAATATTTGGTATTAATTAAACTATACCAATTCAAGAGGTTATATATATGTGTGGAATTGTCGGTGTTGTTGGGAAGCTAAATACAAAAGAAATTTTGATTAATGGATTACAAAAATTAGAATATCGTGGCTATGATTCAGCTGGTATTTATGTAAATGATGGGCAAAATGGAAGTCTAGTTAAAGAAACAGGGAAAATTAAAGACTTAGAAAAAATTATTACAGATAATATTTCTGGTGAAATAGGTATTGGTCATACACGTTGGGCCACTCATGGTAAACCAACAGTTGAAAATGCTCATCCACAGTTTTCTGAAGATGAAAGATTCTACTTAGTTCATAATGGTGTAATAACAAATTATGATGAATTAAAAAGCACTTATTTATCAGATGTTAAGTTCGTAAGTCAAACAGATACAGAAGTTGCTGTGCAATTAGTTTCATATTTTTCAAAACAAGGTATGAACACAACTGATGCATTCAAGAAAATGGTTAGTTTAGTTGAAGGATCTTTTGCATTTGGATTGATAGATAGCCAAGATGCAGATAGAATTTTTGTTGCTAAGAATAAGAGCCCTCTACTAGTTGGTATTGGTGATGGATTCAATGTTATTTGTTCTGACGCAATGGCTATGATTGATCAAACGAACCAATTTTTAGAATTGATGGATGGCGAAATTGTTGTTTTAGAAAAGAATGTTTATCACATTTTTGATAAAGATAATAAAGAAATCTCTAGAAATTCTTATACGGTGGATTTAGATCCTAATGACATTTCTAAAGGAACTTATCCTCATTACATGCTTAAAGAAGTTGATGAACAACCAGCCGTAATGAGAAAAATCAGTGAACATTATTTATCTGATGGAATTAATGTAGATGCAGATTTAGTTAAAACTGTTTCAGAATCAGATCGTATCTATATTGTCGCAGCAGGAACAAGTTATCATGCTGGACTAGTTGGAAAAGAAATATTAGAGAACTTAACTGATATTCCTGTAGATGTTGAAGTGGCCAGTGAATTCGGTTATCACATACCTAAGTTATCTAAGAAACCTTTCTTCATCTTCTTGACTCAAAGTGGTGAAACAGCAGATAGCCGTCAAGTACTAGTTCAAGTGAATGAACTAGAATTACCTAGTTTAACAATCACGAATGTTAAAGATTCAACTCTTTGGCGAGAATCTACTTATCAAATGGAATTACTTGCTGGTCCAGAAATTGCCGTTGCTTCAACAAAAGCTTATACAGCGCAAATTGCTATTCAAGCAGTATTGGCTAAGGTGGTAGGAACTCTACTTAATAATGAACAAGCGTTGAATTTAGACTTGAAAGAAGAACTTTCATTAGCCGCAAACGGAATGCAAACAATTATTGATGAAAAAGATATGTTGAAATCGTTAACACATGACTTCTTTGAAAATCAAGATCATGCATTTTATATTGGTCGTGGTGTTGATTATGCTGTATCAATTGAATCAGCATTGAAATTAAAAGAAATATCTTATATTCATACTGAAGGTTTTGCTGCTGGTGAATTAAAGCACGGAACTATTTCTCTTATTGAAGAGCAAACACCTGTAGTTGCTTTCATTAATGATCCTAATACTGCTGAACATACTCGTGGCAATATTAAAGAAGTTCAAGCTCGTGGAGCTAATGTATTGGTTATTGCTAATGAAAAATTTGCTTATAGCGATGATCAAATAATTCTTAGCTCAATAAATGAATTATTAGAGCCGTTAATAAGTGTTGTACCTGCACAATTATTAGCTTATTATGCTAGTTTAGAACGTGGAAATGATGTAGATCAACCTCGTAACTTGGCTAAAAGTGTAACAGTAGAATAAATAAAAAAGCATTCGAAAGAATGCTTTTTTGATATCATTAAGAAGTGAGGTGGATTATGCCAAGAAAAATCGAAAAAATTGCGTGGATTATTTTCTTTATGATGATTATTATTCTTTTTGTTAGTTCATCAATGACTTATAAGCAACAAACAATTGTACCGTTACTTAATGAAAAAGTTCCTCAAAAGCCAGTGGATTCAGTATTGAATAATGTTCAAGTTACTTATGGTGGAATTGATGAATCTATCCAAGGAGTTGGATATTCAGGATTAATTGAATTTATTATAAGAAAGATAGCTCATTTTGGTAGTTATTTCATATTAGGGGCATCGTTATGGATAGCATCTTATAGATACGTAAATAAAAAAAACTTATTGTTCATGTTTACGTGGCTAACAACTACGGGATTAGCAGCGTTTGATGAGTTTCATCAATGGTTTGCTGCAGGAAGATCTCCTTTAGTATCAGATGTTATGTTAGATAGTTGTGGTGCATTAGTTGGTATTTTATTAACTATGTTGCTTTTTAAATTGATATTTAAGCAAAAAAAGCTGGTTAACAATAGCTCTTCTTTGATATAATAAATTAGGTTTTTAATTACTTAAAGAAAGAAGGACGCAAGGATGTCAGGACATTCAAAATGGCACAATATACAAGGTCGTAAAAACGCCCAAGATGCAAAACGTGGAAAGATTTTCCAAAAGATTTCTCGTGAATTATTCATGGCTGCAAAAGGTGGTGATCCTGACCCTGCGAACAACGCCAATCTTCGTATGGTAATGGATAAAGCTCGTGCTGCTAATATGCCTAAAGATAATATCAAGCGCGCTATTGATAAAGCTGTTGGTGGGTCTGCTGATAACTATGAAGAAATCACATATGAAGGATATGCACCTGGTGGGGTTGCTGTCCTAATTGAAACACTTACAGATAACAAAAATAGAACTGCTTCAACAGTTCGTGTTGCCGTAACAAGAAATGGTGGAAGCATGGGAGCTGCTGGTTCAGTTGCTTATATGTTTGATCGTAAAGGTTATATCGCTATTGATCGTACAACAACTGATGCTGATGAAGACCAAATGCTAGAAGATGTTATGGAAGCTGGTGGTGATGATCTACAAACTGCTGACGAAGTCTTTGAAATTTACACAGATGCTAAAGATTTCACTTCTGTACGTGATGCTTTAGAAGCTAAAGGTTATGAGCTTGCTAATGCTGAATTAACAATGATTCCGCAAAATACAACTCCTGTTCCTGAAGATAAGAAAGAACAATTCCAACATATGATTGAGCAACTAGAAGACGATGATGATGTTTCAAATGTCTATACAGCTGCTGAAGAATAAAAAAGATAATAAATAAAAAAAGAACTTCTTAGGAAGTTCTTTTTTTATTTTGCGTAATTAATAATAAGGACGGAGGTGAATTATGACAGTTAGCAAACATATTGAAGAATTATTAGGTATAGCATGTAAAAAACAAGCTTCAGATATCTTTATAATTCCATATAAAAATGATTTTCAAATCAGTTTTAAAGTCAGAGAAGGGAGAATTGATTATGAACTAATAAATGATGAATCTGGTAATCAATTGATTAATTTTTTTAAGTTTCAAGGCGGGATGGATATTAGTGAACATCGGCGACCACAAATAGGTTCGACTAAATATTTAATTAATAAGGAAGAAATTAATTTACGTTTATCTTCAGTTGGTAATTATTTAGGGAAAGAAATTTTAGTTATTAGATTAATTTATGTTGAAGCGAAAAATATTGAGTTACCTGAAAATTTTAATAAGTTCATCAATAAGAAAGGATTGATTTTGTTTAGTGGCCCTATGGGGTCTGGGAAAACTAGTTTTATGTATAGTTATGCTAAAAAAATATCAACTAATAAGCTAGTTATGTGTATAGAAGATCCTACCGAAATAATTGCTGACGATTTTGTTCAACTACAGATTAATGACGATGCCGGTATTGGTTACGAAGAATTGATTAAGTCTAGTCTGCGACAACGTCCAGATATATTAATTATTGGAGAAATACGTGATTCGAAAACCGCTAATTTAGCTGTTAAGGCGGCTTTGAGTGGTTATACAGTATTATCCACTATACATGCTAAGTCGAAGTATTCTGTTATTAGTCGTATGAAAGAGTTTAATGTAGATATGTTTTCATTGAAATCTTCACTAATAGCATCAGTCTATCAAAGACTAATTCCTACCAAGTCTAAAGATTTGATTTGCTTACAAGATATGTTAATTGATGATGAATTGACAACAAGTTTTGAACATGTGGAATGCCGAGAATTAAAAGATTGGGAAGATAAAATTAATACATTATATGAAGAAGGTGTGATTAATCAAAAAGTATTTGAAGAATTTATTCATGGATAGAAGACGAAGAATCACAGGTGGTGCTCAAATTGAAATAATATATTTGCTTGGAAAATTGTTGAATAATGGATTTTCATTAAATAATTCAATTCATTGTTTAGGCCTTAAGTACCCTAATTTGAGGTATGTATTTAACAAAATGACAACAAGCTTGAATATGGGATTATCTTTTAGCGGAAATATGAGATTACTAAACTTACCGGAAATGATGATTTCGCAATTGGAATTAGCCGAGAAGAACGGATTACTAAAGAAAGTTATTCTTCAACTAGGCGAGCTGATGGCAATTAAAAATAAACAAGTTAAAAAAATTAAATTACTAATGATGTATCCATTATTTATTTTTATGTTTTTGATTATGATAATTATTTTTATTAAAAGTTTTTTTACGTTTGATTATAAAAAATCGACATTAACTTTTTGGTTAGAATTTTCTGATTGGTTTATTATCGTTGCCATTGTTAGCAGTATCATTTATCTTTTATTTCAATTTATCATTATTAGAAAATCAAATGAGTATACAAAAGTTATAAGAAAAATTCGATTACCAATAATTGGTGAGATTTATCGAAGCTATTATGAATACAATTTATTATTTAGCATTGGATTGATAATCAAAAGTGGAATGAAGATTTCTGATATATGCGAGATGAAATTTTCTAAGAAGTCATCATATTTTAGGATTCAAAAACGATTAATTCATCATCTGAAACTTGGTGGAAACATCGCGGATTTCATTAGATATAACGAATTAATGCCTAAGGAATTAGAAATTTTAACAGTTTCAGGTCTAAATCATAGTGATTTAGGATCCGAGGTATTAGCTCTTGCGGAAATTAAATATGATGAGACCTTAGAAAAGGTACAAAAGATAATAACTAAAATTCAACCGATTGTTTTTGGTATAATCGCGATTCTAATTTTAAACACTTATTTAAAAATATTAGTTCCAGTATATGGAATGATGGAAGGGATGTACTAATGAAAAAAATAAAACACAAAGGTTTCACATTAATAGAAATGGTTTTTGTTATCTTCATTATTACGCTTTTGTTATTGATTGTAATTCCTAATTTAGCTAGTCAAAAAGAACATGCTACTAACAAAACTGATGAAGCTTTTATAACAACGCTTCAAGGGCAAGTTGATTTATATGAAGGGGAAACGCCCACGTTAAAAGGCCTTGCAACAAGTCATTACATTTCAGATAAACAACTGAAACATGCGGAAGAAAAAGGGATAACTATTCATGATGGAATCGTTGAGAAAGGAAAATAAAGCATTCACATTACTCGAGATGGTTATTGCGCTTGTAATCATTACAATGTTTTTATTGATTCCTCTAAGTAGTTACAACAAAATTGAGAATAATCTTCAAAAAGTAATATTTTTCAATGAGGTTAAGACTGCTTGGAGTTATTCATTAATTCAGTCAAAAATTCATCATGATAATGTTCGTTTTAAATTTGATGCTAGTAATCAACTGATTATCTACGATCAAATCGGAAGCAATGATAAGAAAAAAATGTCACTTCCTAAAGGAATTCATTTGGAAACGACCAGATCTGTTGTTATTGATAGAGACGGAACAGTCAGGCCATTCACTATTGCTTTTTATGACACTGATACCCAAAAGTTGATTAAATATAAAATCCAAATGGAATGGGGTGAAATTATTGAAAGTTAATCGTGGTTTTGTTGTTGTGGAAGCTCTCGTTGGATTATCCATTTCAATAACCAGTTGTCTTGTATTAGTGATGTCTTTTCAAAATATGAATTCTTTTCTAATTCATCAGCGAGATTCAATGAATGCTGATTTAGCATTTATAAAATTAACTAAGACTCAAAAAGGTACAATTGTTATAGATGACAGTAAGTATCAACTGAAAAAAATAGGCTCTAAAAATTACATATTAAACTCAAGTAAGGGAACGAAATTTATAATTGATAAGAAATAGTCGAGGATTTATTTTATATGAAGTGATTTTATATTTGTTATTAAGCACCGTATGTTTCTCAGTGATTTGTAATGAAATATTTTTTACCAATCGATTAATTAGACAAGAAAATCTAACACTAATTAAGTGGCACACTTCAATGTTAAAATTGGATTATTTATTAGCTGGAGCAAAAATAAAAGAGTGTAAGAATGATAAGTTAATGTTAGTATCTGGTCCAAACTATACACAACCTAATAAGGATTATGTATTAGAACAATATAAAGGTATGATTCGTGTGAAAGGAGTTAAAGGTGGACATATGCCATTACTTAACGATGTAAAACAAATAGAAATGAATTATCATGATAATATTTTCCAGATGAAAGCACGATTAAAATATAGAAGGACATATGAATATGTTAATAAAATATAAGACTAGAAAGGCATCTGTATTATTAATTTCTATTATAGCTTTGCAGTTGACAACTACATGTTTATTGATAAAAGTTACATCCTTTCAAAATGAAGTAAAAGTTAATAGAGAATTAGATAATTATTACCAAAAAGAAATAAATTCTATCTTATATAATTGAACTTAGTTTGCTTGTAATAGTACTTCTTTATCTGTAAACTTAATTAACAGACTAATTGAGGTAAACTATGGCAGAAGAAAAGATAGAAGAATTATTTAAGCAAATTATAGAAACGACCACGATTTTACAAGAGGCTTTAAAAACCAGTAATCATGATGCTTTAGCTGAAAATATGCATGATTTATTAGTTGGCGAAGTTTTTGTGGAGAATAATGCACCAGATCAACAAACGGTTGAAGAATTAGAAAGTAAATATAAGAATATTAACCTAAGTGGTTTTAGCATTAAGGAATTACTTGATGTGATGCAATTAGCTATCCTAAAAGCTGAAAAAGATGATGCAACTGAAGTAAATAAATTGATGACACCAGGTTCTGTAGCTATGATTGTGAGTCTAATAATGCATGAGTTGATTGCTATTACAGATGAAGATAGCTTAAGCATAATTGATCCAACAGTTGGAGCTGGTAATTTATTGTTGCAGGTTATTAATAATATTAAAGCAACAAATGAAATGAAAATTTCTGGAATTGGTATTGATAATGATGATTCACTATTAAGTGTGACTGATTCATATTCACAATTATTAGATATTAATCTTGATTTATATCATCAAGATTCAGTAGCGCTTTGGCCCATATCAGAAGCTGATTTTGTTATAGCTGACTTGCCTGTTGGGTATTATCCAATTGAAGAAGATTTGGAGCGTTTTGAGACTAAAGCAAGTGAGGGCAAATCGTTTGCACATCATTTGTTGATTGAGAATTCAATGGAACATCTAAAAAATGGTGGATTTGGTATATTTGTAGTTCCAAGCGAAATATTTAAAACTAATCAGTCACAAACCCTAGCCAAATGGATGACTTCAAATGTATACTTACAGGGAGTCCTTAGTTTCCCAAATGATATGTTTCATTCAAAAGAAGCACAAAAATCACTCGTGATTTTGCAAAAACATGGTGATGATGCTAAACAAGTAGACAATGTCTTGATGGGCGAAATTCCTTCATTAAAAGATATGCGTTTATTTAAAAATTTTGAAGCGGAAATTAATAGCTGGACAAATTCAAATTTTAATAAGGAGTAGGGAATTGAGTAAAATATTAGCAGTAAATTCAGGTAGTTCAACATTAAAATGGAAATTATACGAAGTTCCTTCAGAAGCGGTCATTGCTGAAGGTATGGTTGATCGTTTAGGTATCCCAGGATCAGTGTTCTCAATTAAGTTTAATGGGCAAAAAAAAGAAATTAATGAAGATATTGAAACACACGAAAAAGCGGTCAATATGTTATTAGATAACTTATTGGAACTAAATGTGGTTCAAAGTATTGAAGAAATTACAGGTGTAGGACATCGTGTTGTTTCTGGTGGTAGTGAGTATGAAGATTCAATTGTAGTTGATGACAAAGTTTTAGCGGGAATAAAGAAATATGCAGACTTTGCACCTCTTCATAACATAGCTGAGCTGAAAGGTATTGAATCATTTATGAAGATTCTACCTAACGCTTCAGAAGTGGCTGTTTTTGATACTTCATTCCATACAACTATGGATAAAGAAAACTATCTATACAGTATTCCTTATGAATACTATGAGAAATATGGTGTTCGTAAGTTTGGAGCTCATGGAACTTCTCATAAATATGTTTCACAGAAAGCTGCTAAAGTATTAAACAAGCCAATTGAAGATTTGAAGATGATAACTATGCACATTGGTAGTGGTGTTTCAATTACTGCTATTGATGGTGGTAAATCTGTAGATACATCTATGGGATTCACACCACTTGCAGGTGTTACAATGAGTTCACGTTCTGGTGATATTGATGCATCATTAGTAGCTTATCTTATGAACAAAGAGAATATTAATGACCCTGATGATATGATTGAAATTCTTAATAATAAGTCAGGATTATTAGGTATATCTGGCGTATCACCAGATATGCGTGACTTAATCGCTACAAAAGATGAAAACCCACGTTCACAATTAGCAATTGATATCTTTATTAATCGCTTGGTTAAATATGTAGGTTCATATATCGCTCTATTGAATGGTGTCGATGCTATTGTATTTACTGCTGGTATGGGTGAACATAATCCACAAATTAGACAAGCAGTGATTGATAACTTTAATTACATGGGTATGAAGATTGATGAAACTCGTAATGAAAATGCAAATGACGCATGTGTAATTAGTGCAGATGATTCAACAGTTGACGTTATGATGATTCCAACTGATGAAGAATTGATGATTGTAAGAGACGTTGTTAGATTAACTAAATAATAAAAAAACCTTTCACATTTGTGAAAGGTTTTTTTATGGAGTCGGCGGGAGTCGAACCCGCGTCCAAGCATAATGCTATGTGAACATCTACACTCATAGATGTGTTATTTAAGTTTCGCCACTATGTACGCCACACAACCAGGCAAGCCATAATGGCTATTCCGGTAATCTCTTTTTAACTATTCAGAATGCACAGTTAAACGTAGTCCCTCAATTATAGGACCCACGACTGGACTCGGGACTAACCCAGATGGATCACGCAGAACTGGTTATTAAGCAGCTACAGCGTAAGAGTTATTATTTTTTGCAGTTATAATAAACTGTGCCATTTTTACGTAGATGACGCTACGAAGTGCAGCTCACACGCTATTACACATGTCGAATCCAGAACGACCCCCGAATTACTTATATAAGTGTACCTTCAAATGATGCTAAGGGCAAATGAAAAACTTTTTTATAGTAATAAATAGCAAAAATCTAATAAATAGTATAAACTAATTATGTATAAACATATTTGGGAGGATTTAATTATGGGATTTGATTTTGATAAGATTAAAGATAACATCACTGATGCTGTTAAAGATCAAGTAGATAACTTGAAAGATGGTGGTTTAGATGCTGCTAAAGACAAGTTAAATGATGCTAAAGATGATATTGTTGATAAAGCAAAAGATATGATGAACAAAAAATAATTATTGAAAGAAACAAGACAATTATGTTTTGTTTCTTTTTTTATTACGGTTAAAAAGGTAACATTAACAATATGAAAAAAAAGTATAGTATAATTTTGAGTTTTGCATTATTAATAGCTGTAGGAGTAGGAACTTATTTTGATACTGGGTTATATAAGAATCCGATAATGGTAGTTCAAGATGTGAAACAGATAGATTCGATACCTATTGATGAAGATGGTAATCGTCAGATAACTCAAAGTATCTCTGGAACCATTTTGAATCGAAATATGAAAACAAAAAAAGTAACCAATCAATATTCCACCTCTCAGATGACTGATTTTAAAGTTCGCAAAGGGCAACAATTGATTTTGAGTAGTAATAGTAAAACTATTTTGAACATTAAAAAAGATTATATTGTTACTAGTGGATTAATGTTTTTGATTTTATTGTTAACATTGATTATTCCAACGCTAATAAAAAACATAGGAATATTTACTGGCTATTTCCTACTATATTTAGCATTTATTCAATTGGTTAATCATAATTCTAAATACGTTATTCCTATATCAGTTGGTATGATTCTAATTATTTTAACTATCACTGCCATTTTTCTCTTTGGGAAAAGTAAACTTATTATTTATTTGATGAGCTCTGTTATATTATCGATTTTAATTGCTGTAGTCATTGGAATTTACTGTTTAAAAATTAATAACTTTTCTGAAATTAATTTCGAATTTTCAGGAGCTGGAGTTCAACCATATATAAGTGTATTCATTGCGCAAGTTATTTTTGGAGTGGCTGGTATAATTTTAGATGAAGTTATAGATATTACCGCTTCTATGAAAGAAATATCAGAGACTAAAGCTGATATTACTCAACGTGAATTATATAGTATTGGAATAAAAATAGGTCGTGATTTAATCGGGCCGTTAGTAGGGATTCTATTCTTTATAATCATCGCTAATCATTTCAATGAGATTACTGTTTATCTAAGCAATAACTATCCCAAAAAAGAATTGTTCCAATTGATTATTAGTTCTGAAATTGCCCAGTTCTTCATTAGTGTTTTAGGAATTGCCTTAGCAGTTCCAATCACTAGTTACATCTTTAGTAGAGTTTTAATAAGGGAGGATAACTAATGTTTTATTTATTAATGGTTGTTCTACTTACGTTAGTATTTGTTTTACAAAAACAAATATTTAATTTTGTTTTCAGTGTATTATTAAATACACTCTTGATATATATTTTGCTAATTTTAATTTGTGACGGATTTAATATAATAATTTCAAGCATTATATTATCGGTTGCAATTTTAGCTATTTCAATTTATTTAAATGTTAAAAATCAAATGTCTGCTGATCTATCTTTTAAAGTGTCTACATTAATTATTATATTCGTCTTATTAATAGCCATCTTGATTGAAAAAACAAGTTCTATACAAGGATTCGGTCTAATCAATATAGATATAATTGAAGGGATGCAAGCTGGCACTGTGAAATTCGATAGTTTATTAATAGCAATTATTATTATTAACGCTATTGGTGTTGTCTCAGAGAGTAGTATCGCTATCTCAGAAGGAATTTTTGAAAAATATCAACCAGATTATATTTTGGATGACAAAGTATTCTTATCTGGAATGAAGATAGGTAGTATGATCTTAAAAGCACAAATGACTACGTTATTTTTAAATCTTGTATCGCTGTTATTCCCAACTACTATTATCTTATTACGATTGAACTATTCATTTTTGGAGATTTTAAATGACAAAATTATCGTAACTCAAATTATGACCATTTTAATTTGTATGATGGCTGTGGTTTTAACAGTACCGCTAACTTCATATTATTGTTATCGACAAATAAAAAAAGCCTAGAATATTTATTCTAGGCTTTTTGTTAATATTTATTAACTAAGTTTACGAAAGCATCAACAATTGATTGTAAGAAGCCGATAGTTCCTTCATCTGTAACAATACCATCTTCATTAAGAAGACTAGCTACATTGCCAATATATGCTTCAGGTTGTTGAACAACTGGCATGTTTAAGAATGTTAATGATTGGCGAAGGTGATGGTTAGCACCAAATCCACTTATTGCTCCTATTGAAGTACTGATAATAACTGCAGGTTTGTTATTCCAGGCGCTCTTACCATATGGACGTGAGCCAACATCAAGTGCATTCTTTAGAACTGCGGGTACTGAACGGTTATATTCAGGTGTTGCAAAAATAACAGCGTCCATACCCGAAATTTTGTTTCTGAAAGTTGTATATGATTCTGGAGTAGTACCTTCATCATATTCTTCATTATAGAAAGGTAAATTACCTATTTCGATAATCTCTGCTTCAAAATCATCTGGTAATAGATTAATGATGTTTTGAGCAATTTGTTTAGTATAGGAAGCTTTACGCAAACTTCCGACAAGAACGGCTACTTTTTTTGCCATTTCTAATTTCTCCTTTGTATTTAGTACCTAGTTAAAATAGCATTTATGTAAAAATAGGTAAAATATTTTGTCTCGAAACTAGTTTTTTGAAAATTAATTCAAGAAATATTAAGTTGAAAACGTCAAAATATCGTGTTTTGTAATATTGCTGTAAAATTAATATACGTCGTTAATCACTGTTATAGCTTGCGCGAATGTATATTCGTACTTCAAATGTGACGTAATACCGGCATTTTGTAATTTTCAGTAAATTAATTAACTACTTTCTGTAACAATAATGAAACATTCATCGTGTATAGTTCACCCTGTACTAAAAAACGAAGTACTTTACTTCACGGAGGAATTTATGAAACTTAGAAATTTACTTGCAACAGGTATGGCAACTGCCACACTAGTGACTACTTTTGTAACAGCATCCCCAGTTTCAGCTGAATCAGTAGTTAACGTAACAGATACTAAGAATGAAAAGAAAACTGAAGTTAAACTAGAAAATGGTGATAATCTATGGCAACTAGCTCTTGATTATGACGTTGATATGGAAGATATCGTTAAAGCTAATGATTTAGATTCAATTAGCGATATTATCAAACCTGATCAAGAACTAATCATTCCTGGTCTACAAACAGACGAAGCAAAAGCTAGAAAAGAAAACAGTGCAAAAGTTGCTACACCAGCAGCTACTACAACTAAAGCTACAACTGCGGCACCTGTTGCTAAAACAACACCTGCTGTAACACAATCTGTTGTATCTTCAACAACAGGCTCAGAAAATGCTGCTAAAGAATGGATTGCACAACGTGAATCAGGTGGTTCATACAGTGCTAGAAACGGTATTTACATTGGCCGTTACCAATTATCAAGTAGCTATTTGAATGGTGACTACTCACCAGCTAATCAAGAACGTGCTGCACATAATTATGTTTATAGCCGTTATGGTTCATGGCAAGGTGCTAAGAGTTTCTGGTTAAGTCATGGTTGGTACTAAGATTAATATATAGATTGAAAATCTCACATTAGTGGGATTTTTTTATTGACTTAATTTCTAAACATATGTATGTTGGTACTACTAGGTAATTAAGTAGTGACTCATCTGGGTGTCAGAAAGCCGGTGGTTGATGCGAATCGGTCAGGATGTACTCACGAATTATTTTAATTAAATATTTATTTGAGGCATCTTTTTTGGTGCGAATAAGGGTGGTACCACGATTATATCGTCCCTGTTGCTATTTATAGCAGCAGGGACTTTTTTATTACCCTAAATAATTACCGATTAAATATAGGAGACAAGTTATGAAAAAAAACATTACAATTTCTGAATCAATTATTGTTTTATTAACAATGATTGTATTGTTAGGCTTTAGTGTTATTAAGTTAGGATTGGCTCCACAAATACCAATACTATTTATTATTGCGTTATTAATACTATGGGCTCAAATAAGAGGCTTTAGTTGGGACGATATTATTGATGGAATTGAACAAGGAGTCACAGGTGGAATAATTCCCATTGTTATTTTTATTTTGATTGGTGCGCTAATTGGCTCATGGATTGCTGCCGGAGTAATTCCTGCGCTTATGGTAGTTGGATTCAAGATAATTAGTGTTCAATTTTTTGTACCTTCAGTATTTCTAGTGTGTGCAGTTATTGGAACATCAATAGGTTCAGCTTTCACAATTATTTCAACTATTGGGATAGCGTTGTTAGGTATGGGGAATGCTTTAGGGATTGATCCGGTCATAACTAGTGGTGCAGTTATTTCAGGAGCTATTTTTGGAGATAAAACGTCTCCATTATCAGATTCTACTAATTTGGCTGCTGCTATTTCTGGTGCTGATTTGTTTGATCATATTAAACATCTAATGTGGACAACAGTGCCGGCTCTTATAATTTCATTGGTATTCTTTGCAATTATTAATCCTGAGGCTACTGGTGCACATACAATAGCTATCAACCAATTACAATCAGAGATAAGTAATCATTTTGTGATTGGCTGGTGGCAAAGCATTCCGATTATTCTAATGTTTGTTTGTGCGATTATTAAGATGCCGGCAATAGGAACGTTATTGTTAAATATAAGTGTTTCTGTAGGTTTGATTTATATTCAAGATTCACATATCAGCATACAAAAAATTACTAATATTCTTAATAATGGATATATATTGGACTCTGCAGATAAAAATCTCTCGAGTTTATTATCTCGAGGTGGAATTATAAGTATGATGCCAACAGTTGCATTAATCATAATCACTCTGTCATTAGGTGGATTATTAATGAAATTTGGAATTATCCAAAACGTGATTGATTTAGCAACGAAGAATATTAATAAAACGGGGAACTTAGTTTTAATGACAATTCTTTCGGGACTTGGTGTAAATATATTTGTAGGTGAACAATATTTATCAGCAATATTGCCAGGGAATGCATTTAGAAAAGTGTATGACAAAAAAGGATTTAAGCCAGTAGTTCTAAGTAGAATTTTAGAAGATGGTGGGACAGTAATTAATTATTTAATTCCTTGGGGTGTCGCAGGTTCTTTTGCAGCTGCAACTTTAGGAGTACCAACACAAGCTTACTTACCATTTGTAATATTTGCATGGATTTCACCTATTCTTTCTGTTATTAGTGGTTATACTGGTATTGGAATCGATAAAAAGGAGAATTAAGTATGAAAGCTTTTGGTTTTAAAAAATATTATCCAATTGATCATCAAGATAGCTTCACGGAATTTTCTGCTGACCGTCCACAATTACGAAATCATGATGTATTAGTTGAAATACAAGGGATTTCCTTAAATCCTGTTGATATAGCTACCAGAAAACAAGTTACTAAAGAATTAGATAAACCAATGATAGTTGGTTTTGATGGTTACGGAAAAATCGTTGATAAGGGATCACAAGTTGATAAGTTTGATATAGGTGATGTTGTATTTTTTGCTGGTGATCACAGCCGTGAGGGCAGTTACGCTGAATACACAGCTATCGATGAACGAATTGTCGCCTTAGCTCCAACCAAAGTAAGCTTAGAAGAAGCAGTTGCAATGCCATTAACTAGTTTAACTGCCTATGAAGCACTGGTAGATAAATTAGGAATTGATTTAAACGCTGATAATAGTGATAAATCAGTTTTGATTATCAATGGATCAGGTGGTGTTGGCTCAATAGCTACTCAATTAGCAAAAATTGCACGATTACATGTTACAGCAACTGCTTCACCCAAGAATACTCAATGGGTAACAAGCTTAGGTGCAGATGAAGTAATTGATCATCATCAAGACTTGGTAAAGCAATTAAACGACAAAATGTTTGATTATATTTTAGTGTTTGCACCGGTGGATCCTCACTGGGATGAAATAGTTCACTTGATTAAGCCTTTTGGTAAAATTGTTGCAATTACTAATATGAATTCAAATATTAATGATTTGAAACCAAAAGCAGCAAGTTTTGAATGGGAGTATATGTTTGCTAAGTCTTTATATCAGACACAAAATATGGCTACACAAGGACAATATTTAAGTGACATTGCTCGTTGGTTAGATGAGGGTAAAATAAAATCTACTTTAAATAAGACATTTGTTGGATTTAATTTAAATAATATTAAAGAAGCTACCAAATTATTGGAAGATGGTCATGTGACTGGAAAAATAGTAATAAAAAAAGACGTTAATTAGACGTCTTTTTTATTTAGATTAAATTGTAATGTTTTAAACCATTAAAAATTCCGCTATCAGTATTTTTAGTAGTAATGAATTCCGCATGCGAGAAGATATCTTCTCTGGCATTTCCCATAACTACAGCATGATCGACATAATCAAGCATTTCAATATCATTTGGTCCATCACCAAAAGCATAAGTAGGGACATTAGATAGACCGAGTTCTTCTAGTAAATGAATAATTCCTGTTTTTTTAGATTCTTCTTTCATTACACAATCTAATGAGAATAGTCCAGTTTTGTAGAATTTTAGGTGGTCAGAAAATTTATTATTATAACTACTACCTGAATCTTGAGTATAGATAACCATCATATTAATATCATTATTTTGATAAAATTCAGGATTAATTGGTGGCATTGGTTCCGCAATTAAATGATGGGTTTCAATGAATTCTGTAGTTTTATCGGTAGTGGCAGCAATAGTATTATTATTGTACATTGCTACTGCTTCACCAGATTCATCAGCAGTTTTTAATACTTGTTCACATAAGTCGGTTGGAATAATGCGTTGATAAATAATATTCTGACCATTTTTAACTAAACTACCATTAAGAGTAATTACAGTATCAATATTTGTCATTTCCTGTGTGTGCGTTATCTCGTGAGGAGAACGTCCCGTACAAATAACCGGTAAGATATTATTTACTTTCAATTGTTCAGTTGCGGCCGCAACTTCATCAGTTATTTTTGATTCATCATTTAGAAGTGTTCCGTCTAAATCAAAAAAGACAACACCATTTAAATTATTTAGATCCATATTTGCTCCTTTGGTTACGAAGTTTTTTTCTGTAGTATAATCTAAGGATAACAGATTCATGGTAAAATAAGCTATAAAGGTTTCAGGGGTGTTTTTATGAAGATATTAATGATTGAAGACAATAAGTCAGTTTCAGAGATGATGAATATGTTTTTCCAAAAAGAGGGTTGGGAAGCAACTTTTGCATACAATGGTGATGACGCTCTTAAGATTTTTCATTCTGATGTTGATAACTGGGATATTATTACCTTGGATTTGAATCTTCCTGGAATCGATGGAATGGAAGTAGCTAAACAGATTCGCCAAAATTCTGACACGGTACCATTAATTATGCTCACAGCACGTGATACAGAAAGTGATCAAGTTTTAGGATTAGAATTAGGGGCTGATGACTATGTCACTAAGCCATTTAGTCCTATTACATTGATTGCCAGAATTAAGGCATTACACCGACGAAGTGATTTACATAGTACAAATGTGAATGAAGAAACAAGTGAAGAAAAGCAAAATACTGAAAAAAATGATATAGATACCGGTATTTTTAAATTGAATAGTAAAACTCGTGAAGCATCAATTACTGGTAACGATATACCAGATCTTACTCCTAAAGAATTTGAACTATTAAAAGTTCTTGCTACTAAACCTAGGCAAGTATTTTCTCGTGAACAATTACTCGAACAAATCTGGGGTTACGACTTCTTTGGTGATGAAAGAACAGTAGATGCTCATATCAAAAAATTGCGTCAAAAAATTGAAAAAGTCGGACCTCAAGTAATTAGCACTGTCTGGGGAGTGGGCTATAAATTTGACGATACAGGTGTAAATTGATATGAAACTAATTTATCAACAGATGCTTAGTTTTTTTGTTGTGATTTTCACTACGCTTTGTATTTTGGCTATCTCTATTCAAAAATATAATGAGCACTTGGAATATCAACAAACGTGGGAACAATTAGAGAGTTATGGAAATAGTTTAGGAAGCATGGCATTAAAAGAAGATCCTGAAACCCATGAAATTAAAAACGTCACCGGTGGTTTCATAGATGATCTAGAAGATGTATTAAAAGATCAATCTGTTCAATTTGCAGTTTTTGATGCTAACAATGATCAAACTTATCCAGAAGACAGTACTAACACCCATTTAAAACCAGAAATCTGGAAAAAAATAAAAAAGAATAAAGTTGTTAAAGAAGAAACTGATAACGGTCTACAAACGCCTAAGTTTTCTGGGAACAACGGAGAAATGACCTTTGTTATTGTTCCGTGGTTTAGATCCGACAAATTAGTTGGTGCTGTTTGGGTAGGATCACAGGTATCTAGCTTGAGAAACAATTTGAAAGATATGCAAAAGAACTTATATACAACTATCTTGATTTCGTTAATTGTTTCGATTCTTTTAAGTTACTTATTAGCTAAATATCATATTTCACGAATTAATCGTCTCCGAGTTGCAGCAAAAAAAGTTGCCGCTAATGACTTTGACGTACAAATTAATGTGAAGAGACGTGATGAGATTGATGACTTAGCTGCTGACTTTAATGTGATGGTTAATTCCTTAAAAGAGTCCAATGAAGAGATAGATCGTCAAGAACAACGACGCAAAGATTTTATGGCTAACGCGTCTCACGAAATGAGAACACCTCTAACTACTATCAATGGTATTCTTGAAGGTCTTCGCTACGACGTTATTCCTGAAGAATCTAAAGAGAAGAGTCTGGAATTAATGAGTAATGAGACCAATCGATTAATAAGATTGGTCTCCGAAAATCTTGATTATGAGAAAATCAGAACTAATCAAATTTCTTTAACGAAGAGCACCTTTTTAGCAATCACACCGATAGAAAATATCATTTCACAACTAGAAACAAAATTAAAAGATGCGAACGATGTGATTGAATTGGTAGCAGATGATAAAAGTATTGAAGTATATGCTGATTACGATCGGTTTGTACAAATATTTTTTAATATCTTGCAGAATGCCATTCAGTTTACTGAAAATGGAACAATAAAAGTTTCTTTAAATAAGATTGAAAATGGAACTATGATATCAGTTTCAGACACTGGAATTGGGTTGTCGAAAGATGAAGTACAAAATATTTGGGATCGTTACTATAAAGCTGATCCTTCAAGAAAAACGACAAAAGGTGAATCAGGATTAGGATTATCAATAGTTCATCAATTAGTTGAAATGCATCAAGGTGAAATTGAAGTGGAAAGTGAACTAGGTAAAGGTACATCGTTTATTGTTAAACTTTATGATCAAAAATATATAAACAAAAAAGACTAACCTAAGTTAGTCTTTTTTGTTTGTTAAAATATTTAAATTATCAATAGAATTACGGCCGTATAGCTCTGCCGCATCAGTGTCATAGTTAGTAGTTGTTGATCGATTGTTATTTTCTGAGAAAACACTTGTAGATTTGTTTCCTAAGGATTCTCTCATCTTTTCAAGTTGTTGAATCTGATCAAAATAATTATATTGAGTTGGATCTACTGGAGTAAACCCTGTTGGTGTATAGAAACGTAACAAGTTAGTATTATTAACTTTATCAGATAATGATAATGAAGTATTTCTATCCTCTTGAATGTTTTTAACTTTTTTAAGGATTTCTTTGCTAGGATTTTCAATTAACAACCCTGTTTTATTATCGTAAATATCTTCTTGACCATTCTTATTATGAATTACTGTGTAATCCTTGTTAATAAAGTTCTTGTTGCGGAATACAACATTAGCGTTATGTTGAGATGATAATAAGTCGGTACCAAATTGAACGTATCCTTTGGTATCTACACCTGCTAAGTGAAGAATGGTAGGTAATGCATCAATCTCACCACCATATTGATTTTGAATGCCACCTTTAAGTCCGGGCATATTAATCATGAATGGTACTCGTTGTAACTGAGCATTATCATTGTCGTTCCAAGTTTTAGGATCTTTATCTAACAGAGGTGCTAACGACTTGTTATCTGAATCTGATAATCCATAATGATCTCCGTAGAGAACAATCATTGAATTATCATAGATTCCCGATTTTTTGAGATAATCAAAGAATTCTCGGATTGAATTATCAAGATAGTGAGCTGTAGCAAAGTAATTATTAACTACCTGATTGTCAGTCTGTGGGCGAACGAACCCATCATTATCTTCGTCATCAAGTGGGAAAGGATAGTGGTTAGTTACCGTAATAAATTTTGTGTAGAAAGGTTGTTGAAGTTGTTCGAGATACTTAACACTTTGAGAAAGCATTAACTTGTCTTTTACACCGTATTGAGTGCTGGAATCAGCAATTGAAGTATCATAGTAACTTTGGTCAAAGAAATAATGGTATCCAAAGTTTTTATAAACACTATTACGACTCCAGAAGCTTGCTACATTGCCATGGAAAACAGCCGAATCATAGCCTTTTTGCTGGTTAAGAATAGCTGGAGCTGCTTGGAAAGTATTATCTGGACCTAACTTAGTAAAGACTGAACCTTCTGGTAATCCATAAAGACTATTTTCCATCATTGTTTCGGCATCACTAGTTTTACCTTGTCCAACTTGATGGAAGAAATTCTTAAAAGCTAGAGTGTCATTACTATGATATAAAGAATTAATAAATGGCGTCACTTCTTGTCCATTAATTTTGTAATCAATTAAGAATTGTTGAAAACTTTCTAAATGAATAACAATAATATTCTTTTTATCAGCCACACCATAATAATCGGGGTTAGGTGCTGCATAATTGTTATTCACATAATCGAGAACAGGCGTTATGTCAGTGCCGTCAGTATTAGAACGAACGGCATCATTTTGAGCGGTTTTAACCGTATCATAAACAAGAAATGAATTAATTCCCAAGTACTTAACAATATATGAACGATCAAAAGTACGGCCTAGAAGTTGGGGACGATTACTCTCAGCTAACGTTAAGTTGAAGGTAAATAAGAAGACAGCAAAGATGGTTGTTGCAAAGGCAGTGATTCTCTTAATAGGACGTGTGTCTAGCTTGATAATGCCACGCACTAATAAAACAATGATAATAACCAAATCTAACCAGTAAAAGATATCATGGAACTGCATTAGATTGAATGTACTAGATCCAAGACCTTTAGAAACTTTACCTGCTGAGATAATAGTATTAAAAGAAAGAAAATCAGTGAATTGGCGATAATATATGATGTTACTGTATAAAATTAACGTTTCAATAAAATATAAAACTAGAGTAACAGTATATGCGATCTTTTCTCGATTAATATATAAACCAATGCTTAGTAAAAAAATGGTAGTAGCAAAAGGACTTAAGACAGCAATTAAATGTTGAAAAGGATCCGCAATTCCTAAATTAAATTCAAAATAATAAGCAAAAATTGACTTGAGTGCTATTAAAATTGTTAATAACGTAATAAAGCCGAAACGTGTAGTAAATAGTTTTTGTTTTTTATTCATTAAGTTCATTCCTTAAATCTTTAATTAAATAATTAAGACTGATAGTATTAATAGTGAAGAAAAATTATTTAGAAAGTTATACTATGATATTTTTAAATCCATTATACCAACAATTAATACATTTATATGCAGATAAAATAAATCATTTTCCGTTAATTAGATTGTCAATTTTAAGTTTGGACAAAACAATCTTTTATTTGTTGATTTATATTGTTCTTCGTATTCTATACCTTAAGAAGAAAAAAAGAAAAGTTAAATTCAAACGAGAATTAGGATTAGGATTGTTCGTAGCATATATTCTACTTTTATTATTCCTAACAGTATTTCGAGCACAATATTTCCCTTGGGATATTCATATAGTTACTGGACGTTCACTATCTGAAATTAATATTATACCAATAATCGAGACATTAAAATTAGCTGGCGGAACATCAATTGTAGATTTCTTCTATAATTTATACGGAAACATAGCGTGGTTTATTCCATTTGGAATTATGGTTCCTGCGTTAAAGAAGAAAAGAATTAATTTGTTACAAGTTACTATAATGGGAGCATTGTTTTCTATTTCTATTGAAACAGCACAATTTTTCTTACAATCTGGGGTAACAGATATTGATGATGTCATCTTTAATGTGCTTGGAGTTATTTTGGGGTATTGTCTATACCAGTTTGGTAAATCTTTGAAAAAAGCGTTTAAATAATAGAAATTTATTAGCAAATGAACTAAAATTATAAAGTATTCATTTTGAAAGGAATAGATTATGACACATATTAAATTCGATGATTCAAAATTAACACCATTCATTAATGATAATGAATTAGACGAAATCCAAGCAATGGTTGATGCTGCAGATACACAACTACGCCAAGGTACTGGTGCAGGTAGTGATTTCCGCGGATTTATTGACTTGCCTGTTGACTATGATAAGGAAGAATTTTCACGTATAAAAGCTGCAGCTAAAAAGATTCAAGACGATTCAGAAGTATTTATCGGAATCGGTATTGGTGGATCTTACTTAGGAGCTAAAGCTGCAATCGACTTTTTAAGTTCAAGTTTTTACAATGTTCATAATGATAAGAAAGTTCCAGAAGTATACTTTGCTGGTAACTCAATTTCACCTAACTACTTATCTGACTTAATTGATGTAATTGGTGATCGTGATTTCAGTATTAATGTTATTTCAAAATCTGGAACAACAACTGAACCTTCAATTGCATTCCGCATTTTAAAAGCAAAATTAATTGAAAAATATGGTGAAGCTGAAGCTATTAAACGTATTTATGCAACAACTGACCGCGCTAAAGGTGCTTTAAAACAAGAATCAGACGCACAAGGTTATGAAGAATTCGTTGTTCCTGATGATATTGGTGGACGTTTCTCAGTCTTATCTGCTGTTGGTTTATTACCAATTGCCGTAGCTGGAATTGATATCGATAAGTTAATGGAAGGTGCAGCAGCAGCTCGCACAGACTATACAGATACTGATTTAAATAAAAACGAAGCTTACCGTTACGCTGCTACAAGAAATATCTTGTACCGTAAGGGATACACAACTGAATTATTAGAAAACTACGAACCAAACCTACAATATCTTGGTGAATGGTGGAAACAATTGATGGGTGAGTCTGAAGGTAAAGACCAAAAAGGTATTTATCCTTCAAGTGCGAACTTCTCAACCGATTTACACTCATTAGGTCAATATATTCAAGAAGGCCGTCGTAACTTGATGGAAACAGTTGTCATGATTGACAAACCAAGACATGACCTTGAAATTCCTAAGTATGATGAAGATCTTGACGGATTAGGATATCTTGAAGGTAAGACAATGGACTTTGCTAACAAACGCGCTTATGAAGGTGTAGTTCTTGCACATACAGATGGTGGCGTTCCTGTTATGACAATTAGCATTCCAGAACAAGATGCATATTCATTAGGATACATGATTTACTTCTTTGAAATTGCTGTTGGTATTTCAGGTTACTTGAATGGAGTTAACCCATTCAATCAGCCAGGTGTAGAAGCTTATAAGAAAAATATGTTTGCTCTACTTGGAAAACCAGGGTTCGAAGAGCTTGGTAAAGAATTAAATAAAAGATTGTAATAACAAAAAGACAGCCAATTGGCTGTCTTTTTTATTTACAAAATTATTATTATTGATAATTAGTCATGAATAGTAATGTATACTAGCCTTTAAATTCTATTTTTGGAGATATTTATGATAGACTTCATCAAAAAGCAAATTACGTGTTGCTTATTTCCAGCATTACTATTTATATCAATGTTTCTGACAAAGTATTTTACTTTTCCTTTCATATATCGATATGATCTTTTATTAATTTTATCGATCTTAATTCAAATTGTTCTAATAGCAGTGAAATATGAAACATGGTCGGAAGTAAAAGTTATTTTGTTATTTCACATTGTGGGGTTAGTTCTTGAAATATTTAAGACGTCCATAGGGATGTGGATGTACCCAGAACCAGGAATTATGAAAATTATGGGAGTGCCACTATATAGTGGATTTATGTATTCAAGTGTTGGTAGTTATATTTATCGTGCTTGGAAAGTTTTTGATTTAAAGTATGAAAATTGGCCATCGAAGTGGAAAGTAGTTACATTATGTTTTGCAATTTATCTTAACTTTTTTACTCATCATTATATTTGGGACTTGCGATATTTTATTATTGTAATGATTATTGTGATTTTTTGGAAAACAAAAGTATATTTCACTCTAAAAAATCGTACTCACAATATGTTAATGAATTTATCTTTTCTATTAATCGGTATAGCTTTGTGGGTAGCAGAAAATATTTCAACTTTTTTCTCAGCATGGAAATATCCTAATCAAGAGATAGGGTGGCATTTAGTTGGTATTGGTAAAATATCAAGTTGGTCGTTATTAGTTATTTTGAGTATTTCATTAGTTTATTACAACGTGAATAGAAAAACTTATTGATAATAAGAACGTATGTTCGTATAATTATTATAGATTAATCGGAGAATTAACTATGTATGATTATAAGAATGAACCAAGAAGAATAATATTTATGATTGATTCTAAGTCTTTTTACGCTTCAGTTGAAAGCGTAGAGCGAGGATTAAATCCACTAAAATCAATTTTAGTAGTGATGTCAAAAGCACAAAATACGGGGAGTGGATTAGTTTTAGCAGCTAGTCCAATGGCGAAGAAGCTATTTGGTATTAGTAACGTTACGCGTGCTAGTGAAGTTCCCAATGATGATCGCATAGTAATTGCAGAACCTAGAATGAATTTGTAAATCAAAAAAAATCTTGAAATAAAAAAGATATTTGAACAATACGTCGCAAACGAAGATTTATTACCATATTCAATTGATGAATCACTATTAGATATAACAAAAAGTTGGAAATTATTTGGAAAAACTCCATATGAAGTTGCAAGAAAAATACAATTAGAGATTAAAAGCAAAACGGGTATTTATTTAACAGTTGGAATTGGAGATAATCCAGTTCTAGCTAAGCTAGCTCTGGATTTAGAAGCTAAGAATAATCATTCTTTAATCGCTGAATGGCACTATGAAGATATCTCTGATAAATTATGGCCAATAACTGATTTGAATTCAGTATGGTCAATAGGAGCCAAAACGGCAGAAAAACTTACAAATTTAAAAATTAATTCGATGTATGATTTAGCACACACTAATCCTTTTTTTATCAAAGAAAAGTTTGGTGTGATTGGTTCTCAATTATTTGCTTTATCGTGGGGCGTAGATCGTTCAATTATTAGCAATAAATATATACCTAAATCTAAATCATACGGAAATAGCCAAGTATTGCCTAAAAATTACTCCAATAAACAAGAGATTGAAACAGTATTAAAGGAGCTTGCAGAGCAAGTTGGTGCAAGATTACGATCTCACTCAATTGCTTGTACAGTGGTTAATTTAAATGTTGGTTTTTCATATAAATTACGAAAACAAGGACGTAAGGGATTTGGTCATTCCATGAAAATTGACGCTACAAATAGCAATAAAGAATTGAAGAAACATATTATTAAGTTATTTGAAGATAAGTGGCGAGGCGAAGAGGTTAGAAATATAGCTTTTTCGTGTAGTAAATTGGTAGATGACAATATAGAACAATTAGACTTATTTGATAGTCGAGATTTAAAACATAAAAATAAACAACTGGATAAAACTGTGGATAGTATTAGAAAAAAATATGGTTTTAAATCTATCGTTAATTTGGATAGCAAGTCAAAAGGGGCTACTGCTATTAATCGAGCTGGACTTGTTGGTGGACATGCAGGAGGTAATTCTTATGAATGATAGAGAATATGATCCGGAGTTAGTTGCTAAATTTTTTAATGAGTATCAGGATCGTGGAACAGTGAAGTGGCAAGGGTTTTATTTATCAGACCATACCGCAGCAGTGAAAAAAGAAGAAAATAGTATTAATGAAAATACAAAAAGAACTCACGCAGAAGAAATGAGCTCTTTTAAAATTCAAGAAGTTATAAATATGGCTATAAAAAAAGAAAAACAAGTTATAGTTGATCTACGATTTTTGAATAATAATTTAGAGGTTACTAAACCCATTGTTGGAAGAATAGAGGGCTATTATCAAACTAAGCTATTAATTGGTAACAAATATGTAGATATTAATGATATCTATTCAATAAGAGTATAGATTAGGTTATTGGTTGTTATTACGTAATTAATTCATTATAATAATTATTATATATTAATGTATTAGGGGGTGGTATTAATTGGGTAGTGATTCGATGGAAGATAATCAGCGTATCTTAGTGTGTTTATCTTACTTCTTAATTGAATAGTGTATTTAAGGCACAATAAAACGGATAGTTGAATAACTAATCAGTGTTGGGTCTATTTTTTTACACAAAATTTAATTAAGGAAACTAATATATAAATGAATAAGAATAATGATTTTCAGTTAACTACTGAAGAGATATTAAAAAAATATAAAATAAGAAATGTTGAAGATGGCCTGAATGACAACCAAGTCAAAGAAAGTTATCAACAATATGGATTAAATAAATTACAGTCACAAAAAACGCCTAGATGGAAATTGTTTTTGCGCCAGTTTAACAACATAATAATTTACATTTTAATATTTGCTGGTTTATTAGCCTTGTTAATGCGACATGTTTCTGATGGAGTAATTATTGGGCTAGTTGTAATCATTAATGCCTTGATAGGGTATTATCAAGAAGCTAGTGCTTCTGATGCACTAGAGAGAATTAAAGAAATGTTGTCTTCTGAAGCAACAGTCTATCGTAATGGAATAAGACAAGATATTCCTGCAGATCAGGTTGTTGTAGGAGATGTTGTCTTCTTAGAAGCCGGTGATAATGTTCCGGCTGATATGCGTATTATTGAAGAAGATAATCTTAGAATTCAAGAATCAACGCTTACCGGAGAAGCCGATTCTGTTGAGAAGAGTATTGATAGTATTTCAGATGAGAATTTGCCAATTGCTGATAGAACTAACTTAGGGTTTGCTTCAACATCAGTAACTTCAGGTAGTGGGATAGGTGTTGTAACTGCCATCGGATCTTCTACTGAAATTGGTAAAATATCGACTGAAGTTAAGAATACAAAAGAGAGAAAAACACCTCTTATGAAAGAAATCGATGGCTTAGGTAAGGGGATAAGTTATGTAATTATTGCCGTTGCCGTTGCTTTGTTTGTTTTAAGCTTGTTCTTACAAACATATTCATTGTCAGTATTGACTTTAGCTATCGTAGCGATGATTGTTGGTTCAATACCTGAGGGATTACCGGCAACAACTTCTGTAGTTTTGGCCATGGGTGTTAGCGATATGGCTAAGACAAAGAATGCTATTGTCAAAACGCTTCCTGCAGTAGAAACACTAGGATCAGTTGACGTCGTTGCAACAGATAAGACAGGAACTCTTACCAAGAATGAAATGACGGTTAAAGATATTATTCTTCAAGATGGAGAATATCAAGTAACTGGAGATGGTTATGAGCCAGTGGGTGAGATTCAACGTGATGGGAATAAAGTTACAGACAACAAGCAACTAGACCTATTCTTAGAAGCTGGACTAGAAGCCAATGATACAGTCTTAATTTATGAGGATGATAGCTGGCAGATAAATGGTGAACCGACTGATGGAGCATTCTTAACTGCTTATTATAAGAACTTCTCATATCCAATGGATTCAAGATATAAAGAAATAGATATGTTGCCATTTGATTCGGATTATCGCTACATTGCTAAACTTGTTGAAGATCAAAACAATGACAGATTCATTTTCATTAAGGGTTCTCCTGATAAATTATTTAAGATGGCGCAAAACAATGGAGATCAACTAGATTTTGATAAGTGGAATAATCAAGTAACTAAATTATCAAAAGAAGGAAAACGAGTTGTTGCGGTAGGAATTAAGTCAGTATCTTCAGATATAGATGAAATAACTCATGAAGTATTATCTGATGGTATTAAACTACTTGGAGTAGCTGGTATTATTGATCCGCCAAGAGAAGAAGTTATTTTGGCATTAAAAGAGATGAATAATGCTGGTATTAATATCAAAATGATTACAGGAGATCATCCTGTGACGGCTAAAGCTATCGGAGAAAAACTAGGATTGGCTAAGGATATTAATGTCGTAACCGGTGCTCAACTTGATGCAATGAATGATCAAGAATTCAAAGAAGCTGTGTTGAATAACCAAGTTTTTGCCAGAACTACGCCTAAAAACAAAACCGATATCGTGAAAGCTCTTCAAGAAAGCGGAAAAATAACCGCCATGACTGGAGATGGAGTTAATGATGCTCCAGCCTTAAAACGTGCTGATATAGGTGTTGCTATGGGGCAAAAAGGGACAGACGTTGCCAAAGATTCGGCAGATATGATTTTAACTGATGACAACTTTAAGACGTTGTCAGTTGCAATCAAAGAAGGAAGAAGAATATACGATAATATCAAGAAGAGTATCTTATTCTTGCTACCAACTTCTTTTGCCGAAGGATTAATAATTGTATTTACAATTTTGATGCAAAAAGATATGCCATTACAACCAACACAATTGTTGTGGATCAATATGGTATCCGCGATTACAATTCAATTTGCGTTTATCTTTGAACCTGCTGAAAATGGAATAATGAATCGGAAACCAAGAAAAACAGGTAAAGGTTTATTAAACAAACATGATATGTGGCAGATGTTTTATGTGTCAGTATTAATGGCGATAATAAGTATAATTTCATATGAATGGTTGTTAACTCAAGGAGTTAATCCTGCGGTTGCAAGTACTATGATGATTAATATTGTTGTATTAAGTAAGATCTTCTATCTGTTTAATATACGTACTAATGACTTATTATTTAGTAAGAGTTTATTTACTAATCCAAAAGCATTTCTAATTATTGGAATAATGCTTGTTTTACAATTGATTCTAACTTACGTACCATTTATGCATACAGTATTCTATACTGCTGATATGTCATTATTAGGATGGATTATATCAATAGCTTCAGGTGTTGTTATATTAATAATTACTGAGTTCGATAAGTTCATTCGCATAAAGTTGAATAAGTAAAAAAGACAATAAAAAAGAGTATTCTCATTTTGAGAATACTCTTTTTTATTGTCTAAATTTTCACTATGATTTTTCCTAAAGAATCGCGACTATAAAGTTTTTTTAAACCAGATATAAGTTGGTTGAAAGGTAAAACTTCTGTGATATTTGCATCAATTTTTTCTGTGCTTGCTAATTCAAGAAGTTCCAAGGCCATTTTCCCAAGATCTTTTTTTTGATTGATAGAAGTACTACTATGAGCACCGCCTAAATTCAAAGCACTAATTGTTAGTCCTTTTTCAGATAAAATATTATTATCTGAAAAGTTTGGAACGTTGACAATCGAAACTAGTTCACCATTGTAAGCAAGTCGTTCAGTAACATCCAAATATGTTTCATTTCCACCAACTGTGTTCAAAATGAGATCCACTCCAACGTCATTTGTGTATTTATTGATTTCTTCACTTACATTTTCATGTTTATAATCAATTATCTTATCTGGAGAGAAAGCTGTAACAAAGGGTTTTTTTGATGATGACACAGTGGTAATTACATCAAGTCCTTTTAACTTAGCTAATTGTAACGCAATAGACCCAACACCACCGGCACCAGCGTGGATTAAAATATTTTTTTTACCAGTGAGATTCATTTTTCTGAAGATGGCTTGATAGGCAGTCATTGCTCCACATAATAGTGCAGCGGCTGTTTCAAAAGTTACATTTTCGAGAATCTTTGCTAGACTGTAATCAGGGAAAATCGCATATTCGGCAAACGTTCCATCTTTTTGGAGATTATTATGGCCAGCAACACGGTCACCAACTTTGAATCCTTTAACGTTTTCTCCAACAGATACTACTGTTCCAGCAGCATCAAGACCAAAAATATGTGGATATTCGAATGAAGATAAAGGTTTTTCAATTAATTTATAATCAACCGGGTTTAGTCCAATGCTATTAACCTGTATTAATACTTCGTCTTTTTGAGGATTAGGTACTGGCATTTCATTAAGCTGAAGATTATTTAGACCTTCTTGATTATTAGAATTTAGAGTATAAGCATACATACAATTGTTCCTCCGATTATATATTATTCATTGTATTGTTATGCCATTATAGTTTAATAAAATAGAAATACTAGTAGGCACTTATTAGTGCCTTAGGAACTAGAGAGTAAAAGAAATATAGGGGAAAGATATGAAGAAAAATTATGATCATTCAATTGGAGTTACTGTAGATATCATTGGAGGTAAATGGAAACCATTAATTTTATGTCAGCTAGGTAACGGAGTTATGAGAACGGGAGAATTAAAGAAACAGATCCCTAATATTTCACAAAAAATGTTAACTCAACATCTAAGAGAATTAGAAGAAGATGGAATAATTACTAGAAATATTTATTCACAAATACCTCCCAAAGTTGAATATGAATTAACAGATGCAGGTCGGTCGTTACAAGAAGTTCTTATTGCAATGTCTCAATGGGGTGTTACTCGAATAAAAGAAATTAATGAGACTGGAAAGAATATCACTTTAGAAGATGAATGTTTTTCAGGATTCTTGAAATATTAAAACACTCAAAAAGTGGATATAATAATGTGAAACATGTGAATGAATTATTAACCATAATTATTTTTTATAGGAGATACCAATGTGAATAAAAATAAAATTAGATACGCTATATTGAAAATTATTGAGGCCAATTCGGAGACTAGCGACTTTAGTGAAAGATTAGAAATTTTAGACCAAGAAGTATCATTCACTAGAGAGGAATTAGTTACACAATTGAATTACTTACAAAGAGAAGGTTTTTTAACGGGATTAATTCATGGAGATGATACGGTTATGTCGACTAGGGTTGCTGAAATAACCTCACAAGGAGAACAATATTTAAGGGATAACTCAACTTTAAATAAACTATTTAAAACAGCTAAAACTACTAAGGACTTTCTAAGTTAACAAAAACACCTCTGAAATTAATCAGAGGTGTTTTTGCTGCAATATATTGGGCATACTGGGATCGAACCAGTAATCACGGATTCAGAGTCCGTAGCCTTACCATTTGGCTAATGCCCATTAATACAATAGTTATATTATAGAATTATCAAAAAAGTTGTCAATAAGTTATCGTTGAAATATCAATATTTAATACGCTTACAAAAAAGATGCAATTTTTTTAGGAAAAAGGTATCAAAATAGCTGTTCTCTATTATAATGTAATTATCAAAAAGGAATAACTCTAAACGGGGTGAAATGATGGAATATAATAAGTCGGAATTAAGTGCTTGTACAAGTATCTTAATTGGTAAAAAAGCAACTCTTGATGGTTCAACCATCATCGGCCGAAATGAAGATTCGCAAGCTTCATGGCCCAAACATTTTGTAGTGAATGAACGACGACAGTCATCACAAAATGAGAAGTTCATTTCTAAAGCTAATAAATTTCAAATAGAACTACCAAAAGTCCGATTCAAGTATACATCTACTCCTGAATGGACTACTGAAGAAGGTCTGTTTGAAGAAGATGGATTCAATGAATATGGAGTAGCAATGAGTGCGACAGAAAGTGCTTATTCAAACGAAGTAGTTCTAGGTGCAGATCCTTTAGTTGAAGACGGTATTGGTGAGGAAGCAATGATCACAGTTGTTCTTCCTTATATCAAAACTGCTCGTGAAGGTATTACTCGACTAGGTGAAATTGTTGAACAGTATGGAACTTGTGAGACTAACGGGATATTGTTTTCTGATCAAGATGAAGTTTGGTATATGGAAACAGGTTCAGGTCATCATTGGGTAGCGCAACGCATTCCAGATGATTGCTACGCAGTAGTTGCTAATCAGTTGGCTATTCAAGAAATTAATTTTAATGATGACAACAACTTTATGTACTCTGACGGTATTGAAGATTTTGTTACAGATAACAAATTGAATCCTAATCCAACAACTTTTAATTTCCGCAAGATATTTGGCACACAAACAATGGCGGATGAACATTATAGTACACCGCGTGTTTGGTGGGGCCAGCAACAATTTTCTGGAGTTACTGATGAATCACCTATGAGTGAAGAACTTGATTTCATCAAGAAGCCTAATCGCTTATTGAGTGTGAACGATGCCAAGATGTATCTTAGTTCTCATTTTGAAAAAACAGAATATGATCCTTTGAATGAATCGGATAATAATCATCTATTTAGACCAATAAGTTTGGCCAAAACTCAAGAATCACATGTTTTACAAATAAGACCAGATATGAAACCTGAAGTAGCTTGTGTGCAATGGCTAGCTATGGGTGTTGCTGCTCAGAGTGTATATGTTCCATTTTATATGGGTATTACTGATACACCGGATGAATATAAAATCGGAAAACTTCCATACGATGAAAAATCAGCTTATTGGACTTACAAATTAACTAGTGTTTTGATCGATGGACATTACAAAGAATTTGGCAAAAAACTTCAAGAAAAACAAAAGAGTATCAACATTACATTAGCCAAGAGACTTCGCGAGTCTGATGCTAAAGCAACTTCATTAGATGATGAGCAGTTAGCAGAGTTCTTAACAAAAGAAAGTAGTGATTCAGCTGCTATAGCTTTGGCAGAGTACAAAGCCATGATTGCTGAGATTATCACAGAATCGACTGATTTTTCTAAACTTAATTACAAGACTGATTTAAATTTATAATTATCGAAAGTAGGACATAAGAATGTCAGATACAGAATATTCGCCGAAGAAGACCATCCAGTTAGGAACATTAATTATGATGATCTTTACTACAATTTTTGGGTTTGGTAATACACCAATAGCCTTTATGCAGATGGGATATGCAAGTATCATTTGGTATATCTTTGCTGCAATTTTCTTCTTTTTACCTAGTGGATTCATGATGGCTGAATATGGTTCAGCGTTTAATGAAGCCAAAGGGGGTATTTATTCTTGGATTGATGGAGCAGTTGGACCAAGAACAGCATTTATTGGGACATTCATGTGGCTAGCATCTTGGGAAACCTGGCTAGTTGCTACGGCGTCAAAAATTTGGATTCCACTTTCAACTTTCATAAGTGGTTCTGATAAGACACAAACTTGGTCATTTATGGGACTAGGTTCAATGCAAGTTATTGGGTTACTAGCAATTTTATGGATTATTTTTGTTACTTTCTTTGCTAGCAAAGGTATTAATTGGATTTCAAAAATCTCATCATTTGGTGGAACAATGATGATTGCCATTAATATTCTTTTCTTCTTGCTAAGTATCTTCATCTTAGTTGCTTCTGGATTCCACACGGCCGAACCTGTTCATGGTATTCAAACATTCATTCATAGTGCTAATCCAGCATTTGCTTCACCAATTGCTATGATTAGTTTTGTAGTGTATGCAATATTTGCCTATGCTGGTATGGAATCTATGGGTGGAATCACCGATAGTATGAAGAATCCTAAACGTGACTTCCCACGTGGAATTTTAATTTCTACATTAGTTATTGCTATTTTATATGCCTTCTCAATTTTCTTGTGGGGTGTAAGTGCCAACTGGAATGAGATTGTTAATAGTGAGGGAGTTAACTTAGGTAATATTACATACGTAATGATGAATAACCTGGGAAATACTTTCGGACATCAATTAGGTTTGAGTTCTGCTACTTCAGCAATAATTGGTGAATGGTTTGCTCGTTTTGCCGGATTAGACATGTTTATTGTCTATACCGGATCATTCTTTGTTTTAATATACTCACCAATTAAGTCATTTATTTTGGGAACTCCTAAAGATTTTTGGCCTGAACATGTAACTAAATTAAACAAAAACGGAATGCCTGCTAATGCTATGTGGTATCAAGCTACATTAGTTGTTGTACTTATCTTTGCAATTTCATTTGGTGGATCAACAGCACAAGCATTTTATAATGTTCTTACTCTGATGGGTAACGTTTCAACAGCTTTACCATACCTATTCTTAGTAGGAGCTTATCCATTCTTTAATATGAACAACAAAATTAAAAAACCATATGTATTTTTCAAAAACAAATACTTCATGTGGACGGTTGTTTCAATTTCATTTATAGTTTTAACACTAAGTATCCTCTTTACATGTGTTCAACCATTGCTTGATCATCAATGGCATGATGCTTTCTGGACAATTTCTGGACCAATTATCTTTACTATTATTGCGATAGGATTGTACAGCAGATATGAAAGAAAACATAAAATAAAATTAAGCTAATAAAAAAGCACTCACAATTGTGAGTGCTTTTTTGATCTAATTATTTGATTGGATGTTTATCTGTAAGTGCAATTACTTGTTTAGCAAGTTCTGATAATTTAGCTTCATCATCATGATATTTAATAGCGTCTAATATGATGTGGCCGATCTCTCGACAATCATCTTCCTTGAAACCACGAGTAGTGATAGCAGGAGTTCCAATACGAAGTCCGGATGTCTGTCTTGGAGGTAATGGATCATTTGGAATGGCTTCTTTATTGGTTGTGATATGAATACTATCTAGCAAGTTTTGGAGTACTTGACCATTCATATCTGTTTTTCTAATATCTAGGATAAAGAGGTGATTATCTGTACCGCCTGTTAGGACGTGAATATTATCGGACTGATCGAAGACTTCAGCCATAGCTTGAGCGTTCTTAATAACTTGTTTGGAGTATGTTGTGAATTCAGGCTGTAGGTCTTCACCGAAGGAAATTGCCTTAGCAGCAATAACATGTTCTAATGGACCACCTTGTGAGCCTGGGAAAACTGCAGAGTTTAGTTTCTTACCTAATTCAGCCTTGGCAAGAATCATTCCACCACGAGGTCCACGTAATGTTTTGTGAGTAGTAGTTGTGACGATATCGGCGATACCGATAGGAGATGGGTGCAATCCAGTAGCAACTAATCCAGCAATATGAGCCATATCAACCATTAGTAATGCCCCAACAGAATCGGCAATTTCACGGAATTTATTGAAATCAATAATTCTACTGTAAGCAGAAGCACCAGCAACAATTAATTTAGGTTGAACTTCAGTAGCGATTTTTTGAATTTCTTCATAATCTAGCCAACCATCATCATTAACTCCATAAGAATAGAACTCATAAAGCTTACCTGAAAAGTTTACTTTAGAACCATGAGTCAAATGACCACCAGCATCAAGTGACATTCCTAATACTTTATCACCTGTTTGAAGAATGGCTCTATAAGCTGCTTCATTGGCTTGTGATCCTGAATGAGGTTGTACATTAACATATTCTGCATTAAAAAGTTTTTTTGCACGTTCAATTGCTAGAGTTTCGATTTCATCGATGTAATCACAACCACCGTAGAAACGAGCACCAGGATACCCTTCGGCATATTTATTGGTTAGAACTGAACCTTGTGCATTCATAACATCAGCTGAAACAATATTTTCTGATGCAATTAGTTCAATATTGTTCTGTTGACGCTTTGCTTCTTTTTCGATAATACTAAAAATTTCATCCATATTGACACCTCCAAATATTTAATAAATTTATTATATAATAAATTTATTGAATTATCTGACTATTTCCATTTGAATAATCAATTTTCACATTATCTTCAATATTAAAGATATAAACATTAAATTTTATAGCGTCGCTACCTATAGATTGAGCTTTCATTTGAACACCGCGAGCAACTAATTCATTACCACGGTAAATGGGACGAACTTGATAACGAATATATTTATCGGGATTATTTTTCAAAAAATAAGCAATATCCATTTCGTAATGGTTCATACCTGGAGAATTCAGACTACGAGTTCCTGTCATTAAGTTTTCAAGGTTATTATTTTGGCCAGTTAATTGAAACCCAATCAAATGACTACGATTATAGAGCCAGTCATTATTTACACGTTTATGCTGATAACCAGTAGGGTCAACGGTTAGACGTTTGCGTTTTTCGGTTGGCATGAGGTCTTTGTTAAGCAAGGCGTTAGCGATAGTGGCTCTGCCCAGAGAATCCAAATCTCCATATTCTTGCCAAGAACCATTAGTAGTTGATAAATCTTGATTTGAAAAGTTAGGATCATTATTGTTAATTATTAATTCTTGTTCATTACTATATTCTAGTTTTGCAAGATCTTGATACTCACTACCAGTATTAACCCTTTGCTTGCCTGTAGTTAAGCCAGTTGAGTCTTGTTGATTATTAGAATTTGTATTATTATCCGGTTTATTAACGACTAATGAGAATATCGTTAGAATAATAATTATTATAAGAGTGCTTGGGGTTAGTTTGTAACGTTTACGTTTTGCCAAAATGTAATTCCTATCTTAATTTATTTTTTTATATTAATTATTCATGAAGTTCAATAGGGAGGTTGTTAGGATCCCAGAAGAATACCATTTTTTTACCAGTGAAATCATCGACTCTTAATGGTTCAACTTTAACACCTTGGTTAATTAGGTAATCAATATCAGCTTCAATATTTGTTGTTTTTAATGCAAGGTGACGGAGACCTAAAGCTTCGGGGTTTGATGTTCTATTAGGAGCATCAGGTTTAATAAATAGTTCTATTTCTGTATCGGCATTCAATTGTAAATCAAGTTTTATATCACCTTTATCAGAGCGATTGTTTTCACGAATGATTTTAAGCCCAAGAATATCAACGTAAAAATGACGAGCAGTATCATAATTGTTAGCAATAATAGCGATGTGATGTATGGCACTAAAATTAGGTTTCATAAAAATCTCCTAGTTAATTAATAGCAATATCATATCAAAAAAAGCCTGACATCTGTCAGACTTTTATTTGAACCAAATTGCAATTTCTCGTTCGGCAGATTCTACACTGTCAGAACTGTGAACAACATTTTTTGTAGCTCCCGCATTCCATGAGCGACCAAAATCACCACGGATGGTACCTGGCAAGGCCTCGTCTGGCATAGTAGCTCCAGCCATCTGTCGCATGGCTTTAATAACATTGGTACCACTAATAACCATAGCGACGATAGGGCCTTCTTGCATATACTTCATCATATCTGGAAAATATGGTTTATCAATTTTATCGATATAATGATTTCTAAGTTCATCTTCGGTTACATTGATAACTTTTAGCTGTTCTATTGTGTATCGTTTATTTTCGATACGAGTAATAATATCACCAACATGCCCTTGGCTTACACCGTCGGGTTTTATTAAAATTAAAGTTCGCTCTTCTGACATATAGACCTCCACTTATAATCTTTATAATATATTTATATTATCACTTATATTAGATAAACTAAACTGATATTTGATATAATTAAAGCGTATTAATAGGAGGATAGACATGGATCAACAATTAGAATTGTTAGATTTTTTATATAATCAACAATATAACGTTATTTTTGAACCACAACGTTATAGTAACCAAATTACAATTGCATTTGCAGTAGCTTTGATTCCAAGAAACTTAGAAAATGTTTTTCCTATCATGAGATTACATGTTGCAAGAATTGATGATTCAATCTTAGAAGAAGCAAAATCAAAAATGAAGTTCATTATTGACCGCTTGAGTGAAGAACATTCAGATTATAAAGATATTTGGATAACTACTTCTAATATCAAAGATCGTCATTTAGCAATGGTAGAAATCTCTTTTGAATAAAGAAAGCACTGATTTAATAATCAAATTATTTCAGTTTGTTTTATTAGCAGTATTAATAGATGTGATGTATCACATGACAGGATTAGACTTCCTAGTTTTTTGTTTGATGGCTTGTATTTTGTATTGCCTTTTTCTATTGGGGTTATTTATATTCTCAATTTTAAAGAAAAACCGCTAATTTAGTTGACCTGGATATGTTATAACGGTAACATAACTAATGTATTTTGCCCGTTGGTCAAATGGTTTAAGACGCCACCCTCTCAAGGTGGAGTTACGGGTTCGATTCCCGTACGGGTGATAGTTAAAACATTATAGAACACAGATAATCGTGTAAGACGTTGGTCTTATGCGATTTTTGTTTTTTAAGAACACTATAAAACACAGATATATTTTGCATTATTTTTGCACTATTTTGATGATTTTTAGATGATTTAAAAAATGAGTGCAAAAAAATTGCTGTATCCTTTGATAATAAAGGGATACAGCAATTGTCGATAGTGCAAAATGCTTATTTTAAAGGGATTATCTTGTTTTTAGGGGTATCAATTAAATCATGGCCGAAATCATTCATAACAAATTTATCGTTTTCAGCATCCATTTTATGAAAGACATGTCCGTACGTTCTGTCTAATTCTTTAATTGAAGCATGACCCAAGCGCTTAGCAATATACCATGGATCACGATGGCGATAGATTAGTAGGGTGGCGTGGGTATGTCTCATGCCATGCATGTTGATACGTTTAATATTTAATTTTTTAAGTAATCCATGAAGATTCTTATTACATGAATCATTTTGTAGATGAAGACCTTCATTGGTTAGAAAGAGGTAGTCATTATCTTTAATATTATTTGATATAAGAGACTGTTCTCTTTCTTCTAACATATACTCTAGATGATTCATAAACGGTTTAGAAACAGCAATAATTCTATCTGATGAGCCATTACCTTTGGCTGATCCTGATTTCTTTTTCCTTTCAATCCACTGACGTTGAATTGTAATAGTATTTTTTTTGAAATCTAAGTCAGAGACTTTAACTCCACTTATTTCTGAGAATCGACAACCTGTTTGTAAAGCAAATAGGGCAAATTCCATATACAGACGATTGTAGTTAGCTTCTTGGTACAAGTATTGTAAAAGGGTTAAGTAATCTTCAAACTCTAAGTATTTTTCTTCGGCTTTGACGGGATCATTACCAGTTACTTCGATGTGTGCACATATATCACGAGTTATTATTCCGTCGTTAATAGCGCTAGTTATTGTTTGGTGTAAGTGCTGGAATAGTTTCTTAGATGTTGTAATAGCGTGGTGTTTGCCAAACTCGTTCATATATTTTTGGATATCAGCACGAGTTATATTAACTAATTTGCGACCTTTGAATTTACCAAGTATCTTCTTATATGAACCTTCATAAATTTCTTGAGTTCGTTCTGATTTTGAAGATTTATAAAGATCTATAAATTCCCTCATGTATTCGGGTAGGGTAATATCTTGTTTAGATAATTCTATACCAGATGCTTCTTTACCTTTCCATTCTCGTTCAAAGTCTAGTGCTTCAGCTTTAGTTTTGAAATTTCCATTTTTGGTTCTAAACTCTCCACCGACTTTAACCGAAACTCTAGCTTGCCATTTTTTGTTTGGTAACTTTTTTACTGACATATTTATTTTCTCCTTAATTTAGGGTACAAAAATAGACGTACCAACAAGTACGCCTGATATGTTAAAATTAAAGACGTACATTATTGGTAAAACAATGTGTATCTGCAGTAGCACAACTCAAACTTTGGTCGGTGGGGTTGTGCTTTTTTATTTCCTAGGTTGAGAGTTAAACTCGGTCAAGTTATTGTTGTGATTATTTGTTTTCTACAGATTTTTGTCTGAATGAAAATACACATGCAATAATTAATAAAACAATTGCTGGGAATGCTGCCCAAGCTCCTAGTAAATAGATACCGTTACCGATGATTCCTAGAATAGGTCCTACAATTGAAATATTAACTTTCTTACTACGAACTAGAGAAATAATATTAAGAACTAAACCAATAATTGCCATAAATAATAAGAATGTTGCCATGCTATCAGCATTACTACTATCGCCACTGAATGCTGCACCCATGATTAAGAACCAAGAAAAAAAGAATAAAATTGTATTGACAATATCATCTATTGCTGTCCACATATTGATTTTAAGTTTCATTAGAAACCTCCGTAAATATAATTTCAGCTTTTTAAGTCATCAGTTTTTGGACATTAATAGTTAGCTATTTAACTGTATATTCTTTAGTAGCTATAGTGTTAAAGCCTTCATCAGAAAATTTAAGTTTAACAGGTGCATCATTAACTAGAGTATATGATGCAACACCTTGAACGGTTTTTCCTGGAAGAACAGAATCACTTGTCATTACATCTTCACGCGCTTGTTCCAATGAATTTGCGTTTGCATCCAATCCAATAGTTCCTGGATCTAGGCTCTTATTAGAATTTTTTGTTTTTTGTGTTGCATGAACATAAACATACCAGTTGTTATCAGCCATCATATCGATTTCTTTTTTTGTATTATTTTTAAAATCAAATTCAAAAACAATTACATTTTTTCCATCTTCTGCAGATGGCATTTTCTTAACTGCAGTAATTGTATAAATACCTTGTTTGGTTGTAAAAGTAGTACCATCGAAGGTCCATTTACTTTGTTTTTTAGTTTTATTTTCAACTTTTTGTGTTCCCTTATCTGTTTTATCGGAATCACTTGTTGAGCTACAAGCTGTTAATGAAACAATTGTTATTGCTAATAATGCTAAAGATAATAATTTCTTCATAATAATAGTACTCCTTCAATTTTCATCTTTTATAGTCGATAAGTTTTTTGGACTTATTATTACTTCTTCTTTATATTCAACCCAGTTCTTAAATTAAAATGGTAACCCTTATGGTCAAATTCAAGACCATATTTAGTTCTGTAGTTTTCAATCGTTTTCCATAGAAATTCAATTGATACTTCGAAATAGTCTGCTAATTCCTGTGGTGTATCAATTCCCACGTCAGAGCAGGCTGTTAAACTATCTAAATCTAATAGTAAGAAACATGATCTACGTCTTGCTTGGTACTCTTGCTTGCTGTTTTTAATATCCTTTAAGTTAAGAATATTTCCAGTAGACGTTTCATAATGAGCTATTTCTTCGGCTAGTGCTTCCGTTTGTTTCTCAATAGACCTATTGGAATTAATAGTAACTTCTTCACCTTCAACAAGACCCCCAAGTCTTTTTGGCATTGATTCAAATTCGTAAGAAAGCATGGGATATGCAACCATAAGGCTTTCCATTCTATTCATATATATTCCTTCTTTATTAAATTAATTGTATAAAAAAAGCCAACTTCGTTAGAAGTTGACTCTTTATAAAAGTGGTTCACAACATCGTTACCAGAGGCTCGATGAGGCAAGGGCGATTAAAAACCATAATGGTTTACCTTGATTCCATATTTATAAGTTATAACATTTCCATGTTAGAGTCAACCATTTTAGAGAATATTTCATATGCTTTTATTAAATCTGGACAATCTTTATAGTAACGAGAGTTCCTTTTTGCACGTTTCAAAAAGTCTCTACATTTTTTTATACTATATGCTTGAGTTTTCTTGCTGGTTAATTTCGAGTGTAGATAGAACAGGCACATTAAATCATGAATTTTTCTATCATGCAGATTAGAAATAGGTATTCGATAATTTCTATTATTAGTTTCTTTTACTTCTCTAGATACACGAGAAATATTTTCTGTTTCTTTGAACAAATTTAAGGTTAAACAATTATTATGTGCAGAAGCATTTCTTAGATTTTTAACAAATTTAAGTAACTCATTTACAGCCTTAACACCTTGAAATTTAGTTTTTTGATAATAGAATTCAGAAAAAAAACAAAGCGTTCCAAAACTCATATTTTCTAGAAGTACCCATATAGCAGGATTGTCGTGATGCTTAGCGTGCATTCCCTTACTACCACTAGAGTATTTGTTTGCTTGAACGTAATTCATCGTTTGATTGTAGCCAATAGGATTGTCTTCTTTAAATTCCTGAACAATTGAATATCCGTCTTCACGTTCGTCCTTAGCAATAAGATCAAGAATTTTAGTTTTAACGACATGCTCAATATCTAAACTCATATCTAATATTAGATATCTTAATCGAGCGTCAATTGTTGCTAAATCCACCAAGTAGGCAAAGTCTAAATCTATATAACTTCCATTATTCTTCTTGAAATTTTTTCGGTAAGCGGTCAACTTAAAATAATAGTTTTTATTTTTTAAATAGTTGACCGCTTCATCTCTGCTAATAATGTTAAACTTTATATTTTTGTTATTCATTATTGTTAACATTTCGGGATACAGTGCTTTTCTTTTTCCCATAGTCTGATCCTTATTTTCTAGTTTTCTTTTTGAATTCTATGTAGTCTAAAATATCTTGTATTTCTTCTTCTGTTGCATCGTCGTCGATATGGGCTGCTAATAAAGACAGATTATCATTCGTTGGTGTAGATTCTTTATAAGTCGTATCGATATCACTCTTACCAATATTAAAAGTATCTGCAATCTTTTGCAAAACGCCATGAGAAGGTTTTGATCTAAGATTTAAATAATCACTCATAGTACTCTTACTTATCCCCACTTTTTCAGCAAGTGTTGTTTGATTGAATGGACTTTCAAGTAAATATTTTTTTATATTAGCAGCAATTATTTTTCTTTGCTCTAATTCTTCTTTAGAAATTTCTTTAGCCAATTTTCAAATCCTTTCCTATAAGGTATAACGAAATTATAATACGAAAAATTCGAACTTTCAACCCTAAAATACGAAAAAAACGAAAATATTTGTTGACAGTACGAAATAAACGTACTAACATATGTTTTGTAGAAAGGAGGTTGCATATGAGATCACTTGAAGAGTTAAGAAAAAGTTCTGGTCTATCACAAGTTGAATTAGCTGAAATGTTAAATGTATCAGATAGGACGATATATAAATATGAGAATGATTCAACTAATATTCCAAATAAATTGCTTGATAAATATATGAAAGCTTTTGAAATTAAGTATGATGATATTTTTTTGGGCGATAAGTACGATTATTACGTACTAAAACAAAACGAATTAAAGCGTAATTTAAAAGTTTGTTAAAAAAAGTAGGTGAATAACAATGCAAGCAGAAGTTGAAATTCAATTGTCAATAATTGAAAAAATTCTTCCTGCAGGATATCGGGTAATAAAAGAAGAATCTACTATATCTGCTCAATGGAATTTAATTCAATTAGCTAGATATATGCATAGAAGTCAGGACTGGGTTAAAGAAAACTTTTTATATCCATTTAGAAGATTCTTAGATATCAATCAGGGGGGATTCATAAAATATTCAACGGGTTCAGGCAGCCCATGGGAAATGCCTATTGACGAAACAAAACAATATATCAAAGAACATTACAAAGATATTTTTGGATAGGAGATTGTGGAATGAAAAATTTATACGACAGATTCTGTTGGTATTGGGGTTTTGATGATGAATATTTCATTAATGTATTAACCGCAATCGGAATATTCACATTATTACTAATTGCAGTTTTGGCGGTGTGATATGTGGTTATTAATTTTAATACCGTTTTTGATAGCAGATATTTGGTACGACAAAAAGAGGAAGGAGATTGAAAATGCCAGTAATTACCAATGACAGATTCGAAGAATTAAGTGTTTTATCAAATGAAATTGTAAAAATAATGCTGACATCAAAAATTAAATTTTCTGAAGTCAGCACAGTGAGTGAGATGGTTGAAGATAAAATATTTGATTTAGAGGCAAAACCTAGAAGTTCTGACGAATGACTTCTTGAGCTGATTTAACCAATATATCTTGAATAAACTGATTTTTACTTGGATTTGACTTGGAAATCGAGGTTGCTGCCATGGACATATTATTAATTTTAAATTCCTCGACTAAGGAGGTGATGAAATTGATTGTAAGCAATAAAAAAAGACACTAAGCGTTGCAGCGCAAGGTGTCCGATAAATAAGAAATACATCTATACGTGAATTATACCACGAAATATGAGGTATGAAAAATGGACGAAGATACTTATTGGTCTCAACAATTAGACGAATATCTAAAAGATGATGATCAAAACGAAGATTTACAACTAGAACGTGAAGATTACGAATATGAAAAATCACAGGAGGAAATTTAATTATGGAAACAACAATTAACGGAATTAATTATGAGATTAATCCAGAAACAATTACAAAGAAAGAGGCTTTAACAATAGGTAGCAAAGTACAAGTTTTATATACAGAATATTCGACACAACACGTTTATCCGGGGATTGTTACAAATATTATTGGGTTCAAAGATAATCCAACTATTGAAGTAACATACATTAATCAAAGCTACTCAAGTGTTGATATTAAAACCGCTCATATAACAAACAAAACAACAGATTACCAAATCACAGTTTCAAATAATATTGAGTTTAACCTAAACAAAGATAATGCAATCGAGTTATTAAAACAAGATATCGATAATAAAAAAATAGAATTAACTAAGGCACAAAATAAGTTTGATTGGTTTGTAAAACAATATGGAAAAATGATTGAAGGTGCTAAGTAATGACATCACTATACGACTTAACAGACGATTATCGACGCTTGCTAGATTATGCCGAAGATATGGATCCAACGTTATTTCACGATACGCTTGATTCAATCGATGTAGCTATTGAAGATAAGGCAGAGAATTATGCAAAGGTCGATAAAGAGCTTGGCAATTCAGTAGTAAATATTAAAGAAGAAATTTCAAGATTGAAAAGTAAAGCTGATTCAATTACTCGAAACAGAACTAATTTAAAAAACAACTTGTTCGATTCAATGAAAAAAGTTGGAAAAGAAAAGATTAAAACAGACCTGTTTACTATTTCAATTAGAAAGAGTCCGGCAGCTGTTCAAATTGATAATGAAGAAAGTATTCCACCTATTTATTTTGAAACAAAACAAACCGTTTCTAAAACAAAGATTAAAGAAGTTTTGAAAAAGGGTGGAGTTGTTCCAGGAACTCACTTAGAGAGTTCAGAAAGTGTACAGATTAGATAGTGTTTGAACTTCGAGATTATCAACAAAATTCAATAAATGAAATATATCAATCAATTAAAAAAGGTAATCAATCGATTATAGTTCAGAGTCCGCCTCGCACTGGTAAGACAGTGATTATGGCTGATATCGCAAGGCGCGCCACTTCAATAGGAAATAGAGTATTGTTCATTGTTCACAGAAAAGAAATTGTAGATCAAGTCAAAAAGACATTTATCGAACAAGGTGTGGATATGGATTTAGCAACTATTGGAATGGTTCAAACCATTACTCGAAGAATCAACACTTTAGATGAGCCAAAAATAATATTTGTAGATGAAGCTCATCACGTTTTGGCTAAGTCGTACATGAGAATACTAGAAGCATTTCCAAAAGCTCTTAGGTTGTTATTTACGGCCACACCAATTCGATTGAATGGTGATAGTTTCGAAGAAGTGGCTACAGATTTAATTCAAGGGAAGCCAATTACTGAATTGATTAATAAAGGTTTCTTAGCTCCGGTAGATTACTATGCACCAGTCGAAATCAATACAGATAAGTTAAAAGTAAAGCGAACTGGCGAGTTTGATGAGAAGAGTATTTCCGAAGCTTTTAAACCAAAGATATATGGAAATGCGGTTAAGACTTTTCAAAAGTTAGCAAATGGTAAACAAGCAATAGCTTATACATACAACGTTGCCAGCGCTGAAAAGTTAGCTCATGAATTTAATTCTGTGGGTATTAGTACTAAAGCAGTATCAGGGAATACGCCAAAAGAAGAGCGCAATCAAATAATTGAAGCTTATCGAAATGGTGATATTCAAATAGTTACCAATGCTGAATTATTCACTGAGGGGTTAGATTTACCGAACGTTGATTGTGTAATTATGCTACGACCGACACAGTCATTATCGCTTTACTTACAATTTGCAATGAGGTCAATGAACCCAAGAAAAGATAAGACTGCAGTAATTATCGACCACGTAGGCAATGTGAATCGCTTTGGTTTGCCAACGATTGATAGAAATTGGACTTTAAAGGGATCTAAAAAAAGTAACTCAAAACAAGGTGATTCAATTCAAGGGACAACCACTTGTGAATACTGCTTTGGAACTTTTTATCGAAAAGCTGACAATAAATGTCCTTATTGCGGTAAAGAAATAAAAATAGAAATACAAGAAATTGAAACAGATGAATCTGTTGAATTAGAAAAGATTAACAAGACGCGTGTTGAACGCGCTGAACAAATTATGAAATCTGAAATTAATAAGAATATAGCCGGTAAAACACCGGCAGATTTGAAAAATATGGAAGAAATCAAAGCCTATCAAAAACTTATGAATTATAAGCCAGGTTGGGTTTGGTTTTACGGAAAGAAACGAGGATTTATTAAATGAGCATACTACCAGAAAATAAACCACATGCTTCAAATACAGTCCCAAGGAACTTCTTCATTTGGGGCGACACGATGAGTGGTAAGAGTTACCTAGCATCAAAATTTCCATCATCAATTGTATTGAGTACAGATGATAACGAGGCGACTTCAGGAACACGTCCTAGTATTCCTTTAAAAAATGTAAGAGATGCTAGGGGCAATTTAAAAACGTCAGTAGTTGACACTTTAGATAAAGCTATATTGGCTTTAGACACTGAAACGCATACGTATAAGACAGTTGTAATCGATGTTATCGAAGATGTTTGTACATTAATCGAACAAGCGATTTGCATCGAAAACAATGTTAAATCACTGGCTGATATTCAGTGGGGAAAAGGTTTTGCGATGTTTAATTCTGCATTAGCTGAATTAGTTCAAAATTTAAAGGGCTTGAATATGAATGTTGTATACATTTCAAGAGCAGGAACTAAAACAGAAAACAATGTAGAAACACCAGTCCCCGCACTAAAGCAAAAATATTACAACGTTGTAAATGGTAACTGTGATTTAGTAATTCGTACGCAACATCTAGGAAAGAATTATATTCGCACAGCCACAGACATTCGCAAGCATTACAAAGCTTCAGAAATTAAGGACGAACACATTTTAAACATCTTAAAAGCAATACCAGGAGCGTTAGTTAAAGAAACACCACAAACAAATAATAAAGAAGAAGGTAAATAAATATGAGCATTATGGATAGAGTTAAAAACGTACAGGAAACATACAACCCAGAAACAGATTCAATTAATAGTTATGAAGGACTTAAAGATGGAAGCTACAACGTTGTTGCAGCAAGCATCGCACGTTCAGATTACGACCAATTAAGTGTAAAAGCAGAAGTAATTGAAGGTGATAATGCGGGGATGTCAGAATTCATTAATCTTGGATTGGATGAATTAAAACAAGACGGCTCACCACTTCCTGATTTTGTAATCGATAGAAATATCAAAACCATTAGTAAATTAGCTTACGTTTTAGGCGTGAATATTTCAGATGAAGCTTGGGACGATATGGGCGTATTAGTTGAAACGTTTAAAGAAGCTACCGGAAAACAATTCACAATGGAATTAAAACTCGGTAAAAACAAGAAGAATCCATCAAGACCGTATAAGAATTATGATTTTGAGAAATTAGAAGGTGACCCATTAGCAGATAACAGTCAACCAATTGATATCTCTGATGAAGATATGCCGTTTTAATTAGTCGTTAAAGTGCAGTAACACTAAAATGCCGAGAGGGTGGGAAGCCCGCTAAACTCTAAAGAGGAGTTAATAAATGAAAAATCTAGTTAATTACGCTGTTAAATATGCAGAACGTGGGATGTCAGTCTTACCAATGCTAAATAAACAGCCAATGATTAAGTTCGCTGACAAACCACCTTTGACAGTAGCTGAAATAGAAGAATTTTGGAAATTGCATCCATACGCTCAAATAGCATTACGTACGACTAATTTCTTTGTCATAGATATTGATACTAAAGATGCTCATGGATCTGATGGGTTTAAATCAATTGAAAGTATTTCGGATGATTTGCTAATTGATACATTAGCTCAAAAAACAGCTAGCGGCGGAAAGCAATTGTTCTATTTAAAGCGTAATGACATAGATGTTAGACAAAACATAGGTTGGCTAGATGGTGTAGATGTTAAAGCTCACATTAATAATTATGTGATGGTGGCTCCTAGTGAGTTTAAAAATAATCAATATGAGTGGCTCAATAAGAAACCAATCGCTACAGCACCCAAAGAGCTAATTAAGTTAATTAACAAGCGTGAATATAATTCTGATTATGATCCAACAAAAGTTAAATTTAGTAGCGAAAAAACAGCTACATCAGAGTTATTTGAGCAAATAGTTAATGGACTAGGAGAAACCGGTGGACGTAACAATGCCTTAGCGAGTTTTATCGGGGGCTTATTATTCAGGAATGTTGATGTTGATATAACTTATCAATTAGCAAAACAAACTAACGAAAACACTGAAAAATCACTATCAATCAAAGAATTCGATAAAACGTTCGATTCAATGGTTAAAAAAGAAATCAGAAGAAGGGAGGTAGCTGATGGAATCAATGGAGCAATTGAAACAAATGCAGAAAACTAAAAAAGTAGTTAACATGCCGATACCTTTCCTACTTACTAAAGATGACAACATCAAAGCTAATAGTTTAAAAAATATTGGGTTGATATTTGAACACGATAAAAAGCTTATTCATATGTTCGCTTTTAATGAATTCACTCACGAAATAGCAGTGATTAAAGATGTTAAAGAATTAAACATCAGAAAAGGGCGCATGATTGACGATTACACGCCGATAATTATGCGATACGTTGAAGATACATATAACGTACTATTCAATCGGAATTTAGTTGAAATGGCTGTAATTAATGAAGCTAGAAAACATACATATAATCCCGTAAAAGATTATTTCGAGGCGTGCTATTCAGTTTGGGACGGTGAGAAACGTGTATCTGAGTTTTTGCCGAAGTATTTAGGAGTTGAAAAGTCTCAAGTTACTACACTTCAAACTAAAATATTCTTCACTGGAGCTGTTGCTAAAGCCTTTGAGCCGTCTACTAAATTTGACTTCGTACTCGATTTAGTAGGAGGACAAGGAGCCGGGAAAACAACACTTTTAAAGAAAATGGCAGTTGATTGGTATACAGATCAGTTTACTGATTTCAAAGATAAAGATAACTATTCAAATATGTTGAGAGCGTTAATCGTTAATGATGATGAGATGACTGCAACTAATAATTCTGATTTTGCAAACTTAAAAAAGTTCATTAGTATGGAAAGTTTAGAATTTAGAAAATCATACGGTCATAATTCAGAAACTTACGATAAGAATTTTGTTTTAGCTCGTACTACTAACGAATTAACTTATTTGAAAGATAAGACTGGAGAACGTAGATTCTTACCGAATTTAGTCAATAAAGAGAAACAAATTAAACATCCTGTCACTGATTTAACAGAAGAGGATGTAATTCAACTTTGGGGAGAATTTACAAGTTATTACTACAAAGGTTTTGATTTTGGATTAACAGAACATCAATCAAAAATTCTTGAAAAAAATCGAGAAAAATTCATGTATGTTGACGAAGTAGAAGAACAAATCGAATTATTCTTAGCTGATTATAAATTAAAATTTGTGTCATCTGGTCAAATCGGAAAATTCTTAGGCGAAGAAAATTTAGTTAAAAACCGCAAGATATCAAAAAAAATTAAGTACATTATGGACAATCGAAATGATTGGGAATATACAAATAAGCCGAAAAGAGGATATAAACGAAAATAACGGGACAGTAAGGACACTAAAGGGACACTAAAAAAGTCGTTAGTGTCCCCGACAAATCCCTTGGGACAGTAGGTATATAAGATATATAGGGACACTAATACACTAATTATTATATATATTTATATATTTTATATAGCACTGTATAGATAGAGAAGTTAAGAAATAGTGTCCCAACGTCCTGAACAGGTTAAACCCTTGGGACAGTAAGGAAGAACAGCGCACAGCTTAGTGTCCCCTTAGTGTCCCAAATTTGTATAAACACCGTTATATCAACGATAGGAGATGTTTTATTAGTGTCTAACCCAGAAACAGAGATACAAAATGATATAAGAATTGCTTTATCTGCACACGATTGCACAGTGTTTCGAACTAACGTTGGGAAAGTGATGATGAATAATGGGCGTTGGTTTGATACTGGATTACCGAAAGGTCATCCGGATCTATACGGCTTTCGGCATAGTGACGGAAAAGTGTTTTATATCGAAGTTAAAACTAAAACAGGAAAGTTAAGACCCGATCAAAAGAAATTCGCTGAATTCATAAAAAAATACCCCGTGCTATACGGAGTATGTAGAAGTGTTGATGATGCGATAGAAGTAATAGAAAGAAAATGACAAAACAAGAACTAGTAATGCGACTACAAAAGGAATTTGGCTTTCGTTTAACTTTGTATTTAGATGACAGAAATTATACAGAATTGGAATACGAAGAGTACAGAGAGTCGATTTTAGATATGAATTTTTGAAAATAGGAGAATGAAAATGGCATATTACAAAGAATTTTGTGACGAAGATTATGAAAATAAAGCAGTTAGACAATTGAATGATTTATCAAAAGAACACGATGTTGAAGTGATTTCATATCAGATTGCGAGAGACGAAACCAACGATTTTGGAAAAAGATATATTTTGGTAAAAGTGAATTAAGTGAAAGGAGCAATAAAATGAAAGAGAAATTTAACGAAGAAACAGACAAACCAGCAATTGAATGGTTAGAAAAAGTTGATATAGACGATGGTGTAGGAATAGCACTACTAATGTTGGGCAATGACTACTTTAACAAAGAAGTCGCTCTAGAGCTTCATCAGTGGTTATATGTAAAAAACGAAAACAAAAACCGTCTAGTTAGAGCTTTAGTTAATGGTTATGAGATTGAGGAAGAAAAGTTCAGAGTGGTTTTAAAAGAAGGAACCTGGCAATGTCGCACACTATCTTTAGTTTATGCTATATCGTCAGAAACATATTTGTGGACTACAGTTTTAAACAACGATGGTTACGTTTACGATTTAACAGAAAAAGAAATACGAAACGTCAATCCTGTATACATGGAACTTGCAAAGAAGGTGGAATAGATGAAATTGCAATTTAAGTTGTTTAATCAAGATATGGATAATGAACTAAATGAATTTCTTAAAAATGATTTAGTAGATTATATTTCACACACACTATCGTCTGATGGCTCGTCGCTAATGTTGAAATATAGAATATGGGATTCAATTGAAGATAAAAAACGCTGGAATAAAATCATGGCGTTAATGAGTATGTGCCAAAAAGATAGCGAGGTGTAGCTATGTGTGAGTATTGTGAATTTGATAAAAAAACTAGTGGGAAGTATATCAATAATAGTAAGCAAAACGGTGGTCTTATTTTAGGAGAAGATACGGTATTTCTTTTCAAAGAAGAATACGGACATATCGAATTAACTATTGAAAATGAGAAAGGTGACATCACTTCATTGTTAGTTAATTACTGCCCAATGTGCGCTAGAAAGTTGAGTGAAGAGTAGATACATAGTAGATGAAGAGTAGAAAGTTGAGTGAATAGATGTATGCAATCAAAAATATCAGGACTGGTAAATGGCTATACGGAACTAATTTCAGACGAATTCCATATTGGCAAATGACATCATTTGAAATGGCATTAACTGAAGAACGTTTATCAGAAATTAAATATCAGTTCACTCGTAGAAGGTGTGGTAAGAATTACAAAATTGTAAAAGTTAAATTAAGTGAGGTGCGAGATGATTAAAGAAGTATTAGAAAGTATTTTAGAAGAAATTGAAGAAATCAATACACCAAAACAAATGATAGCTGCGGACAATTCAAATAAACCACTAGTTATTTCAAACTATAATGGTTATTCTGATGGACTAACTAAGGCTTGTTCAATTATTGAGAAATATAAGAAGGAGTGGGCTGATGATTAAATTTAAAGAATTCTGTCCACAATTTAAAGAAACGACAGTGAATGGCTATCCGATTTATAAGTTAGTTGATGAACAATTAAATGAGTTTATTCAAAAAAATCCTGAAATTGAATATGTTGATGTTAAATATCAACTTAGCTCTTATGGTTACGCCAATGAGTATGCTAATGACCAAGGTTTTGATACTGGGGCATTGTTGATTTATAAGGAGAAATAATGGAAAAAGTAGTAATTACGTTAGATGAGAAGTATAAAAGTTTAGTAGAGTATATTAGAAAAATTAACTACGTTGAAATGTTATCGCACAGACTGAATTTTAAAAATTATGATAAAGAAATATCAGAGTTAATGTATGAGTGGTTCAAAGAAGATTCAGGAATTAATGGGTTTAAAGTTATCGAACGCATACACAGTGCTGATGAAATTAAGTTTGTTGAAACAAAATATAAGTGGCGAATGAAAAACGAATATAACAACTCGGATTATTTTGTCAGTGCCTTACCATTACGTTGGTTTTTAGATGAAGATATTTATTACGCTTCTAAACTTACTGAGTCAGAATTTAAAAAGAGATTAAAAGAAGCGAATTGTCCGATTCCTTTTGAATGTTGGGAGGCAATAGAGATTTAAAATGAAATACATTCTATACGCAATCACAATGCTAATTTTAGGAATGCTAGCTTTTGGTTTTGGTTTCGTTCTTGCATTTTGGGCGGTGTTGCTATGAAAACAATTGAATTAATTTTAGAGACAGAGAAGAAACTTAAAAATAGATATCATGTTAAATCAATTTTAGATGTTCCTGATAGTGATCCTGAATTGAAAGATATGCAAGAATATTTGAAGCCCACATTAGAAGTTAATAACGGAGTTAAGCCTAAAATTCAAACTATTCAAAGAGCGCAAAGAATAAAAGACTTACTAGCTGAAGGATTAACCAATGAACAAATAGCAAGTAAATTTCACTGGTCAAAGAATAAGTTAAGCAATCAGATTACATATTTCAAAAAGATTGGAATTTATTAGGGGGTGAGAATTATTGAATTAACTAAAGGTAAGTTGAAATATTTAGAAGAATCCTATCGTGACTATGTTGAGATTGATTACCTAATTGCACATAGAATTCTTGAGCTAGATCACCCTTGGAAAGAACCAGAGGATAATATCGGTGGCGGTCGTTCGTCAATTATAACTAAACTACAAGAACAAATTGTAGTTAGGCATGATGAAGATAAGCAGTTGCAAAGATTAATAAATCTTCAAAAAGCTGGAGATAGAGCAATCAAAAGATTAGATGATGAACAATTGAATATTTTTAAATTGAAGTTCAAAGAAACTAATTATTATGATTGGGAAACTATAGGGGAATTGATACATGTTTCTAAACCAACAATATATCGAAAAAGATATAAGCTATTAGAAATTTTAGGGAAAGAATTAGGAATTTGTTGAAAGTGAGACTAAAACAGGTGTTTTTCTCACGTGTCAATGGGGTAAATTGATAGAGTAGCAAAGTTAACAAAAAAGCCGTTTACTTAAGTAAGTGGCTTTTTAATTTTGTGCAGAAAAGGGCTTTTAAATGAAGTTAATTTATGTTGACGTCAACATAAATATTGTATATTATAGTTAATAACGAATATGACACTACGGGTGGTGCAAACGATGTATGACTAGAATTGATAAAGCTTTTAGTAAGATGAAAAACAATCCGAAAAATTGTTCTTTTCAAGAAATTAGAACAATTTGTGAACATTTCGGTTGCCTGGTAACACCTGGTGGGTCACACTTTTCTATCAGTCATGATTTGATTGATAGAGATTTAACTGTGCCTGGAAATAAAAATCCTGTAAAATTTCCTTACGTAAAAGATGTTATAAAGTATATAAATGAAATTATCGAATTATGCGAGGAGGATAATTAAATGAGTACTTTAGAAGATTACATGAAATTAAATTATAAATACTCCGTTGATGTTCTAGAAGACGAGGGAGAAGAGTATATAAAAGCTTATATACCAGATCTTCCTGGGTTAGTAGTTTATGTTGATGACGATTCTGAAATAAGAAGTGAATTAGAAGAAGCTAAAAAAGCTTGGTTCTTAGGAAGAATTAGATCTGGGAAAAGTATTCCCCTTCCTAAAATAAAAAAAGAAAAAAGTGGACGAGTTACACTAAGAATGCCTAAAACAATGCATGCTCAGTTGGACTATTTAGCCGAAGAAGATGGAGTTTCTTTAAACGATTATATCGTGAGAACAATTGATAAAGGTTTACAGAATTCTAGTACTTATGAAGTTAAAGAACATTTAGAGACCATCGAAAATAGTACGGATGATATAAAGAAAGAATTGCAATTTAATGCATTCGGTTCAGTTTCTCAAGATAAAATCATCGCTTTAGGAAATAGTTTGATTGAGAAAAGTTCTGAAAATAATATTGAAATAGATTTCCCAAGAACTAAAGAGGAGATATTATATGAAAAGTAAGATAATTGAGAATAACAATATAAAAATAATTAAATTATATATATCGGATTTGAAGTTTAGAATTAAAAACGAAGGGAAAGATATTTCTAAAGATGACGACAGTACGACTAATTTTTCTGTTTCAAATAATCAACTTGACGAAATTAAAGTAACTAGATCTTTTTCTGTTGACTACAAAAACTATAATTTGTTTGCAACCGTTAATGCTTGGCTTGGTATGGATAATGATGAAATTGGTAAAATAATAAAAAAAGAACAAATTAACGATTCAGATAATGATAAATTGATAGAAGTACTTTTGCAGGTAACTCCTATTATGCAAGATAAGATAACTGTTTATTCAGGGCTTCTTTCTACAGAAGCTGATAATAACTACATGGTTATTCCTCACTTTAATGAGCAGACTTCATTGAAAGATATAGAATAAATTAATATTTAACGGCACCCACCGAGGTGTCTTTTTTAATACCCAAAAATCAGAAAGGAGAACATAGAATAGTGAATTTAACTGACAAGCAGAAACGTTTCATTGATGAGTACCTAGTTGATCTAAATGCTACTCAGGCTGCTATTAGAGCTGGTTATAGTAAGAAGACAGCAAGAAATATTGGAAATGAAAACTTAACAAAACCTGACATTCAAACAGAAATCGAAAAAAGAATGAATGAAATAAAAAATAAATCTATTTTAGATGTGAATCAGATTGCTGAAGAACTTACTAATATCGCTGTGGGCAAGCCTAGAGAAGTTGTTAGCAAACAAAAGGATAATCTTACTGGGGAAGTGAAAAAAGATACAGTTTACACAATCCAACCAGAAGACCAAGACCGACTGAAAGCTTTGGAGCTTCTTGGTAAACGCTATTCTATGTTCACTGATAAAAAAGAAATTAATGCAACTGTTACTCCAGTAACAATTGTGGATGACATTTACGGTGATGAAGATGGTTAAACTATCTGAAATAGTAGCACCTAGTTTTTATGATTTACATAACGATATTAAAAATAAAAAACATTCAAATTATTGGCTAAAAGGAGGACGAGGATCAACTAAGTCCTCTTTTATTTCTCTTGAAATAGTAATGGGAATCATGACAGACCAAGAAGCTAATGCTGTTGTTTTACGTAAAGTAGCGGCAACTCTTAGAGAATCGGTGTTTGATCAATATCTGTGGGCCATTGATGTGCTAGGAGTATCAAAATTTTGGCAAGATTCAGTAAGCCCACTAAAGCTTATCTATTTACCAACAGGGCAAGAAATACGATTTAAAGGTGCTGATAAACCTAGGAAAATTAAATCTCAAAAGTTCAGACGTGGATATACAAAGTTTAAACATTTCGAGGAGGTGGATGAATTTAATGGCTTTCATGAGATACGCTCAATTAATCAATCATTAAATCGTGGTGGTTCGGATATCATTTCTTTTCACAGTTTTAATCCACCTGCTTCACAAACGAACTGGGCTAATCAAACTAGTGAACATGAGAAGTTAAGAAAAGATACTTTAGTACATTCATCTGATTATTTGAGTGTTCCGAAAGAATGGCTTGGTAAGGAATTCATAGCGGACGCTGAACAGCTTAAGAAGGACAATATTAAAGCTTATAATCACGAGTATTTAGGCGAAGTAACAGGAACTGGAGCAGAAGTATTTACTAATCTCTCTCTTCGTGAGATTGAGGATGAAGAATTGAACGGTTTTGACAACATTAAGCGAGGACTTGATTATGGTTTTGCCTCTGATCCATTAGCGTATGTAGTAGAACATTATGACAAGACAAGAAGAATACTTTATATTTTTGATGAGATTTATCAAACAGGGTTATCAAATAGAAAAGCCGTTGAACTTATTCAACAAAAGAATAGGAACAACGGCTTAATTATTAGTGATAGAGAGCCACGTACGGTTAGTGAGTTTAGAGATTTAGGATTGAATATTAGTGTTGCTAAGAAAGGTCCTGATTCAAGAGAACACGGTTTTAAGTGGTTACAAGATCTAAGGCAGATTGTAATTGACCCAATTAGATGCCCTAATGCTGCTAGAGAGTTCTCAACATATGAATTGGCTAGAGATAATAACGGAAATTTCAAAGCTGGTTATCCGGATGGAAACGACCACACAATTGATCCAACTCGATATGCTAATGAAGATGAAATGATTAAACCTGCAACAGTTAAATCTGTTAAGAATAAGTTATTTTAAAAAATTCAAGGTTAAGTATGAAGTTACAATTGCAACTATTATTGGGGTTATGAAACTGGATAAAATACTTCGCAGCACAAAACGAATGGTATTTTCTCTGTGTTCTGAAATGAATTCGTGACCGCGGTTGTTTATTTTAACTAAGTCGAAGTTGCCTTTTGGTAATTTGGGCATTCTATTTCCATAATTAATTTGATCAGTTTCAATCAAGTCATATTCCTTAAGAACTTTTGTGAATTTCCATTTATCATGCAATTTTGCTCTCGATATTCCATTATATTTTTCATAAGTTAATCTATTAATTTTTTTTAACGTTCTGTACTCATCATTACTTAATTTTATTTCGGTCATTTTGTATTACCTCAAACAATTTTTAAGCCAATTATACCAAAGGAGCAAAACACATGAATTTAACAAATGGAACGATTGATATTAATAATAATTTCTTATTTCCTGTCGATAAAGACTTATCATTTAAAGATATTCAAGAATTTATTAAATACCATCAAGATAATTTTAAGCCTAAATATTTAAATCAATTAGATAAATACAATGCCGATATATCATTTGATAGTGACGGTAAAAACCATTTAATAGTTAACATGCAGAATTATCTTGTTAATACATTGAATGGTTTTTTTGTTGGAATAGAACCAACTATCAAAATTAAAAATGATAAAAACGATGCCTTTCAAAATTGGTTAAGTGAAGTTAGTTTCGCTGATGAATTAAGTGAGTTAGCTAAGAAATCATCAATCAATGGACGCGTATATTTACTTGTATATCAAAACGAGAAATCAGATACCAAAGTAGCTCTTGTACCTGCATATGAAGGTTTTATGATTTATGACGACACGATAGAGCATAAACCCATTGCTTTTATTAGATACGCGGAGAATAAAGATAGAGAGACTGTTGGTACTATTTATTATTCAGATAGTTACAAACCATTTGAGATATCAAACGGAAGTTTAAAAGCTGGCGAATCTCAAAATCTTGTATATAAAGGACACGTTCCAGCGATTGAGTTTTTCGATAATGAGGAACGTACATCATTAACAAGCGGTGTTGATACACTAATTGATGCTTTAAATGAAACGCTGTCGAACAAGAAAGACGATGTAGACTATTTTGCTGATGCATATTTGGCTATTCTAGGTGCTGAAATGTCTGAAGAAGAACAGACTAATATCAAAGATAATCGTTTGATTAATTTATTCGGTAATGATGCCGACAAGATTAATGCATTCTTTTTAGAAAAGCCTAATGCTGATGCGACTCAAGAACATTTAATTGATCGTGTTACTAATTTGATATTCCAAATATCGATGGTAGCAAATATTAATGATGAAGTATTCGGTAATGCTACTTCAGGACGTTCACTTGAATATAAGTTACTTTCAATGAGAAATTTAACTTCAAACAAAGAACGCAAGTTTACTCAACAATTGAGAAAAGTTTTTGAAATTGTTAATTCGATTAAAAATTTCACTGATAATATCTCACAAGATATTGAGTTTCAATTCACTCGTAACCTTCCCAATAATAATGCTGACGAAGCTGATACAGCTGCTAAATTGAATGGATTGGTATCACAAGAAACGTTACTATCTACACTCTCAGCAGTTAAAGATCCAAAAGATGAGATGGATAAGATAGCTAAAGAAACGTCTGATAGAACCAAGCGAGCTATTGCTGATTCTGGTAATGAATTAGATTTTCAAAAATCAAATACTGTAGATGGTAGATCTGATGGCGAGAACTGATTATTGGAGACAGCGTGAACAAGAGTGGATTAAACAACAAATTCTTAGCGATGACAAGATAGCAAAAGAGATTGAAAAACGATTTCAGCAATCATTAAATCAAATGACTAAAGACATTAACGCTTTCTATACTTCATATGCTAAAAGTCAGAATATTTCAATGTCTGAAGCTATGAAAAGAGTTAAAGATTTTGATACTAAATTATTTGCAGACGAAGCTAAGAGGCTAGTTAAGAATAAAGATTTCAGTCAAGAAGCTAATAAACGATTGAAGCTTTACAATGCGACAATGAGAATTAATCGATTAGAATATTTAAAGTCGCAAGTTGGTATGGAATTAGCGAAAACCAACGCAGATATTGAAAAGCTAATGGGGAATAAGTTAAATGGGGCTTATGTTAGTGAATTGAAACGTCAAGCTGGAATCTTGGGACAGTCATTACCAGTAGATTTAGTAAATAAAGCTGGAAGGGTAGTTGGTGCAAGTTTCCACGGTGCTAGTTGGTCATCGAGATTGTGGTCAAGTATGGATGAACTGAAATCAACGCTCGATGATTCATTAACTAAAGCTATGATTCAAGGATTAAATCCACGTAAGATAGCTAGTGATTTATTACCTAGTTTAAAAGATAATGTTTTAAATAAACGTTATGCAGCTGAACGATTAGCAAGAACTGAAATGGCTAGAGTTCAAGATTCAGCTCAAATGGACAGTTATAAAAAATATGGTTTTGAAGAAGTTGAATGGATAGCAGAGCCTGGAGCATGTAGTATTTGTGCTCCAGGAGACGGAAGAATATTCGATATTAAATACGCCCCTCAAATACCTGTACACCCAAATTGCAGATGTTCCAAAGCGGTCCACGTTGGTAGAGACACAGATAGCAATAATAACTCAAACAATGACAAAGGATTTATTAATAATGATTTTTTTGATAAAAGTGCTTTAAAAGATTTAAACGAAAAAATTTCAGAAATACCTAATGAAAAATTGCGAAATGCATATAAAGATGCGCTTAAAAATGCAAAATTTGTAAAAGGTGACAGTTCGTTTTATAATCCAATTTCTAAAGTTATATCCATAAAACCAAATGAATGGAATATAAAAAATAGAGATGTTTATTTTCATGAAATGGGTCATTATATAGACCATACGTATAATGGTGAATTTGGAGATACGGTGAGCGGAGTAACGTTGAATAACGCGGCAAGTCTTGATTACAGGAAATTAAAAAAAGATTTTAAAACTAACTATAAAGAAGATTTTGATTTGTATGGAGAAATGGGATGGAATAATTACTTTAATAAGAGATATAATAAAAGTGTTATTACAGACTCGGCTTTTGCAGATATATCAGATATAATTTGCGCTAGAACTAAAGGGAAGTCAGATTTAGGATGGGGTCATACATCCTCTTATTGGAAGGATTATCATAAAAAAGACCTCGAAGCTTTTGCAGAAATTAGTTCGGCAATTGCAAGAAATGATGATTCACTTAAATTAATAAAAGAGATATTCCCTAATTTATATAAGGAATATCTAAGACTAATCGAGGAGAGATTGTAATGAATAAAGAAACAGTTGAATTGATTATGAAATATAGAGAGACTTTTGGAGTTGGATTTCCTACTTTCGCGGTTGGTAATGATGAAGTAGAAATTATAAAAGAAATTAAGAAAGCGATTAAAAATAAAAAAAAATTCGAGCCTAAACAACCTAATGGAGTGTTGTGGTAACTACAATTCATTTTAATACCGACTAAGCACACAGTAATTAAACTGATGTGCTTTTTTTATACTCAAAAATAACGTCTATTAACCGATAGGCGTTTTTGTTTTGCCCAAGACTTGATGGCATAAAAAGCTAGTGAAGTGTAAGCCTTGATTCACATTAAAAGCTAGGGGAAAGGGTTTTATTATGTCAGAAGAAACAAAAGTAGACGAAGTACAAGTCGAAGAAAATCCTACTAATGAAGATGTAGAACAAGTCGAAAACTTACAACAAAATGATGAACAGAAAAGCGACTATAAGTATACAGATTCAGATGTGGATGATATTGTTCAAAAAAGATTGGCAAAAGAAAAGGCTAAATTTGAGAAACAAAAAGATGAAGCTCAAAAATTAGCAAAGATGAATGCTGATCAAAAGAAAGAATATGAGCTTGAAAAAGTTCAAAAGGAACGTGATGAAGCAAATGCTAAACTTGCAAAATTCGAGATGAATAAAGTTGCACGTTCAATGTTTAATGAAGCAAAGATTGATGTATCAGACGACACATTAGATCTAGTTGTAACGAGTGATGCAGATTCAACTAAAGAGAATGTATCAAAGTTCTTAGCTTTTACCGAATCTTACAAGGAAGCAATTACCAAAGATTTAACTTCTGGTATTACTCCTCGTATAAACGGTAATAGCAATGAAAAGCCATTGAGTCCTTTTGAAAAGAAACTCAATAAATATAAATAGGAGGACATAAAATATGTCAGGAGAAAATAATAATCAATCAGTAAGAAGTTACCAAACAGAATTTAAAGAATTACTTCAAGCTGTATATCAAAAGAAAGCTTATTTTGGACCTTTTTTCGGTAACCAATTACAAGCATTAGATGGAATTACTAATAACAAGAAGGCATTTGAAGTTAAAACAAATGATATTCCTGTTACGGTCGGTCAATATAATAAAGACGCAGCAATTGCATTTGGAGCTGGTACATCAAATTCAAATAGATTTGGTGATAGAACTGAAATTATTTACGACAATGCAGAAGTTGATTACTCGTGGGGTTGGAGCATTCACGAAGGTATTGATCGTACTACTGTTAATGCAGATTTCGATGGAGCAATCGCTGATAGACTTGATTTGCAAGCTCAAACAAAGATTCAATTAATGGATGACCAAGGGGCTAAATTTATTTCTAAATCAGCCGCTGAAACATTAAAACTTGCTGATTACAGTGCTGATTCAGTTTTAGCATTGTTTAACTCATTATCAGCTAAATATTCAAATCTAGAAGTAGTTGGTCAAAAAATGGCATGGGTTACATCAGAATTGTATAACGCAATCGTTGACCACCCGCTAACAACATCTGCCAAATCTTCATCAGCTAATGTTGATGAAAACAACATTGTTAATTTCAAAGGATTTACAATTGTTGAAACACCAGATACTAAGTTCCAAACTGGAGAAATTGCTTACACATCTGTAGTTAATGTTGGTCGTCAATTTACTGGTATCAACACAGCGCGTACTATTGAATCAGAAGACTTCGACGGTGTAGCACTTCAAGGACAAGGTATGGCTGGGGAATATGTATTGCCAGCTAACAAGAAACAAATTATGAAAGTAACAAATAGTTCTGTTACACCACCTGAAAATGGCGGAGAAACACAAAAAACTAAATCTAAAAAATAGGCGGTGATTAGTATGTCTGATTATTTAGACAGAATTAAAAGATTACTGTTTATTGAAAATTCTACTGATGAAGAAGATAAACGAATTCAAGATATTGTTGATATGACAGTATCAAGATTGAAAGTTCTAACAGGTTTAAAAGATAATCTACCAAAAGACATTAATTACATTGTGGTTGAAGTATCAATTAAGCGATTTAATCGTCTCAAAAATGAGGGTATGAGTGCCTATTCACAAGAAGGGGAATCGATTACTTTTAAAGATGATGATTTTAAAGAGTTTGAAAACGATATAAACAAATATGCTGATGATAAGAATAAAAAGAATGTTGTTAAATTTATTAATCCGTATCAGAGAGTACGCAAATGAGAATTACACATTATGTAGATTTTTATAAAAAAGATAGAGTTTATAATCCCAATACTTCAACTTATGATATAAATGATAAATTCGTTGGTAAAGTTCCTTGCAATGTAACTGATTTAGGGGTTGAACGTTCAATTCAATTGTTCGGCAAATACGACATTAATAAGAAAGTAGTAAGACCTTTTGAAAGATTAGATTTTAATTGGTCTTATTTAGTTATTAACGATACTAAATATGAAAAAAACAGCTCTTTATCAGCTTTAAATGTTTCTTCTTTAGTTGTAGGTTCTATAGATGAGTAAGTCTTTTAGTGTTGATTTAAGCGGCGATAAAGAGTTGTCCAAAGCTTTAAAAAAAGCTTCAAATCTATCTGTCGTTGAAAAAGTTGTCAAAAGAAATACCGCTGAACTTCAAACTAAAGCCATGCGTAAAGCAGGAAGCGCCTTTGTAAAAGGCTATTCAACTGGGGCGACAAAACGAGGTATTGCAATTGAACTTAACAAGTTAGAAGGAACTGTGTGGCTAACAATGGAGTATAACGAATACACAGAGTTAGGAACACGCTACATGGCACCAGAGCCAATCTTAATACCATCTTTAAAAGAACAACAACTAATCTTCTTATCAGATTTAAAAAAAGAAATAGGAGGTTAATATGCAATCTCCAGAGCAACAATTGTTCGATTATTTTTATAAATTCGGACTAGAAAGTAATTACGATGTATACGATCATTTGCCTATGCAAGAAGAAAGTGCAACATATCCATTCGTGACAGTTGGTGAAACTCAGATTATTTCTGGCGGAACTAAATACTCTTTGAACGGATATGTAGCAATAACAATTCACTTTTGGGGGAATGATACACAGCGATTGACTATATCAGATATGGTTAATCGTTTTTTTTATGCCGGAATACATCTTAAAAATTTAAAAAACTACAATGTGGTAATTGATAAACAAGCAATTACTCAAAGGGTTTTGCAAGATACGTCAGTTCCTAATACTACATTGTGGCACGGCATATTAGATATTCAATTCAAAATACTATAGGAGGGCACAAGATGTCACAAGAAATTCTTAAAACGCTTCAAGGTAAAGAAACAGTCGTTATGACACGTCCTTTATCAGAAGCAAAAAATATGGAAGCTCAATTAGTTCCTTGGCAAACAGGTGCTGATTTTGACCCTTCCGCAGATTCAGATTCAACAAAGACTAAAGATGGTTCTGTTGCTTCTCAATCTTCCGTTGAGACTGGTTTTAGTTTTAACTTTATTAACAACAATCACTTTATCAGTGACAGAATTCTTACAGCGTTATTTAATAGCGAAAAAATGGAATTTTGGTTATTGAGTAAAGATCGCGTGAAAGTATCAGAAGACGGTAAAGAGGAATATGTTTTTGCTAAGTATATGCAGGGAACAATTTCAGAAGACTCTAATAGTAATGACCCTGATGATAATTCAACTCGTGAGATTTCAACATCAATTGACGGAATACCTAAAATTGGTTGGGTTAAGTTATCAGACACTCAAAGAGAAGCGTTCGATTACATCTTCCGTGGAATTGACAAAATTGCTTCTGACGATGATAAAGCCGGTGGAATTGATTACGATTCTAAAGTTGATGGAGCCGGAATTCCTGAAAGTACACCTCCAGAAGGTGGAACACAGAAACTAGACACTAAGAAAGTTAAATAGTTAATCAGGTGCATACTCTCACACTAGAGCGGTGGCGGTCGGAATAAATTAAAGGTGATTTTAATATGAAAATAAAAATTGACAAAAAAGAATATGAACTTAATTTCGGCATTGATTTCTTGCGTGATTTAGATCGAATTGCAGGAATGGAAGTAAAAGGTGTATCAATGGGAATGGGGCTATCTAGAACATTACCGGCGTTGATGGCATATGATCCATTAGCTTTAATCAATGTTCTATACTGCGGTACTCACGCTTGTTCACCACGTCCTTCAATGGACGAAATCACTTCAATGTTTGCTGATGAAACAATGGACGAAGATAAAATCAATACACTGTTTGAAGAATTAAATGGTGAACTAAAAAAATCACCACTGGTACGTATTTCACTCAACAAAATCACAGCGAACAGCAAATAAAAGTTGGCTTTGAACAAACGTACCGTGAAATGTACATTACTGCTTTAAATGATTTTAATATAAATGATTTGAAGCAAATTGGAATGATGAGTTTAGAAGAATATTGGTTAAGATTTGAAGCCGCTCAAATTAAAAAAGTTGAAGAAACTGAAAAAATTGCAAAGCAAAGCTGGTTAAATCAATCTGTTCAAGCTACAAAGGGCTCTTCTAAAAATCCGCAACCTAAATTTAAACAATTTGAAGAATTTTATAATTCCATAGAGTTGAAAAATAAAATCCATAAAAATTTTATTGAAAATTACGTCCCTATTGCGGAAACAAAAAAAGAAAAAGAAAAAACTGAGCAAAGTGAAACGCTCAGAAGGTTTGAAGAATTTCAAAAAATGAAGAAAGAGAGTAGCTAAGATGCTGCTCTCTTTTTTGAAAGGAGGAAAACATATGGCAGATTATCAAGTTAGCGCTACTTTGAAAGCAACTGACGTTAACTTTTCTTCCGCATTTGAGAATGCAGCAAAAGCCGCAAATGGAGCAGCAAAGACTATTAGTGGTTCGACTGATGAAATGGGAAGTTCTACTGAAGGAACTGAACAAAAATTTAATAACATGAAATCAACCGTTTTAGGAATGGCTGGAGCTTTTGGTGTATTTAAATTAGCCTCAGCTGGAATTAGTATGTTGAAAATGGGTGTTGGAGCGGCAGTTGAACGAATGGATACAATGCGTTCAGCTAACATGACTATGACCAAAGGTTTAGGAATGTCCAAAAATGCTGCACATGCTTATACTGCTCAATTGCAAGATATGGTTACTGGAACGCAGTTTACAACTTCTGCTACATCTAAAATGGCAGCCGGTTGGATGGCAGCTGGAATGGGTGCTGGAAAAACAAAAAAGACAATGAGTGCGCTACTAGATACCGTATCTGGTCTTGGTGGTGGACAAGCTGAAGTTGAAAGCTTTTCAAGACAACTTCAACAGACCGCTTCAACTGGTCGTGTTACGACTCAAGATTTAAATATAATGGGTGAATCTGTAGTTGGATTACGTTCTGAAATGACTAAGAAATTCTACAACGGCGATGGTGCTAAATTCACTAAAGATTTAGAAGCCGGTAAAGTTACCGCTGATATGGTCTCTGATACTGTTCAAGAAATGGGCAAGAGATATAAAGGCTCTGCTAAAGAAGCAGCTGGATTTGCTGGAACACTGCAAATTATGCAACAAAAAGTCGGAGCAGGTATGCAGAAGATCATTGAGGCTATTGGCGGCGGTGAAGGTGCTCCTAAGATTTTAAATCTAATGAAACAAGCAGCAGATGGAGTCGCTAAAGGCTTTGAAGCTATGGTTCCTTTTGTTGTTCAGACAATGGACTTTATTAAAAAAATGGTAACAGCAATAGCTCCAGCAGCTAAAGCATTCGGATTAGTATTTGGTGCGTTAGGCGCTGGACTAACTGTGATGTATGGATTTAGTAAGGCTACAAGCGCAGTATCTGGTGGGCTAACTTTAATTTATAAACATCCTGTAATTGCAGTGATTTTAGCACTAGCAACAGCGTTTATGTACGCATATCAAAATATTAAACCATTTAGAGATTTTATTGACGGAGCCGTTAAATCTTTAGGTGATTTAGCTTCTAAAGTACCTAAAACAATCGGCGGAATTGATACATTGAAGTTAGCTGTTGGCTCTCTTGGAAGTATTGCGGGGCTAGGTGTGTTAATCGCTGGATTTATGAAGTTCAAAAAAACAATAAAACCAGTTACTGATGCAACTAAAGCAGTAAAAGGTCCAATGGATGCCTTGAAAAATACTCAAGATGTCGCAGGTAAAAGTGCTACGTCAGCGAGTGGTGGATTTTCTAAAGTCGCCACGTCTATTCTAAAAATTGGATTAGGTGTTGGATTGGCAGCTGCTGGGTTTGGAGTCTTGGCTATAGGTATAGCTCAAGTCATGACAGCCTTTCAAGGATTAACAACAGTTTCAAGTCAAATTGTTCCTACTTTTGCAGCAATCGGAACTGGTGCAGCGCTAATGATGGTTAATTTCGCTGTTTCAATTTCTGCTGGAATGCCACAAGTTGTAGCGGCATTTATTTTAGGAATAGGTCAATTACTTATTCAAGGTATGGCATTAATTCCACAAATTGTAGCCTTTGGAATGCAAGTTATTTTAAGTTTATTGCAAGGAATTATGGTTAATATTGGGCAAATAACAGCTATAGCTATTCAAATATTAGTTAACTTTCTAAATGCTTTAGCAACTGGATTACCTCAAATAATCACTTCTGGAGTTAACTTAATTGTCGCTCTAGTAAATGGAATTACTGCAAATTTAGGCAGAGTAATCAACGCTGGTATTGATCTAATATTTGCTTTTATTGACGGAATCGTAAATGCAATACCTAAAATTGTTGATAAAGCGATGTATGCAGTTGGCCAATTCGTGTACGGTGTTGGTTATTACCTCGGAAAAGTCTTAACTTCAGGTGGAGAGCTTATTAAAAAATTCATATCAGGAATTATGGATGGTATGAGTGGTTCGAAAAATGCAGGTAAAGCTAATGGTAATGCTGTAATGAATGTACTTAAGAGTATTGATTTGGTCGGAATCGGTAAAAATGTTATACAAGGTTTCATCAATGGAATTGGATCAATGGTTGGTGCTGTAGGTAAAGCAGTAAAAGGTGTAGCAGATAAAGCCGTAAGTGGCATTAAAGGATTCTTGGGGATACATTCGCCATCAAGAGTTCTATTTGAAATAGGTGGTTACACAGGAGAAGGATTTGCGAATGGTATTAATTCAATGGCTTCCACTGTAAACAGAGCATCTCAAATGTTAGCTGAAAATGCTTTACCCAAAATTGACACTAAGTCTTTTGCTGAACAGTTTGATGTTATTAATTCAAGTTTTTCAAAAATGGCAAACATTGGTGCAAATAAATTGTCTGGTACGTTAAATGTTAAATATGAAATGTCTGAAAATTCAATGCAAATGCAACAAAACGCATTATTGAAACAAATTGCAAATAAAAGTACAGATATGTACTTAGATGGCGATACTCTTGTAGGAGGAACTCAAAATCGAATGAATAATGCTTTAGGTGGAGCTATCGAAAATGAAAGTAGGTGGAGTTTTGGCTGAATATAATTTTAGAGATTTAAACAAATATGAAGGTAAAACAGAAATCGATGGTATTAGCATCACTGAAGGGTTTAAATTTGCCGAATTTAATTCGTTAGATAATGACTTGTACCTAATTGAACGTGATGCGCCAACTCCGCCTGAGAAAGAAATCACAGAGTCAATCGCTTATATGCAAGGAAATTATGATTTTTCAATCATTGATAATGAACGCTATTTCAATAATAGAGATTTAACTTTCAAATTAACTGCATTTAAAATGAATTACCCTGACAGAAAAATACTAGAGAATAAAGTTAAATCTGCATTGATGCCTTTTGGTAAGCAGCAAATATACGATACTCATAATCAAAATATGTACTGGTTTGGTAAATGTAAATCAGTTTCTGTTGAAGATAATCAAGATAAAAATACATTATCTGTCACAATTGTGTTCGATTGTTATCCATTTGCAATTTACGAATACTTAGAAGGTAATGATGTTTGGGATATATTTAATTTTACAAGTGATATTTCCCAAAAGGTTGATTTTGAAGTTAATGGAAACAAGGAAATAGTATTAATTAATAATGGGTCTCATAGATCAGAATTATTAATTGTTGTAGATGGGGATATTAGTATTAATGGAATTCCATTTAAGACAGGAGAATACAAAGATACTCAAATAGTATTAAACGTTGGAATTAACAATATTAAACTTTCAGGAAAAGGTTCAGTATCGTTTAATTGGCGTAAGGAGTTGATGGTTTAGATGTACAAAATAATAGCTTACGATAGCCCAACCGATAGAGTAGGAAGGGTTATTTTTGATTTAACAACTAATAAGCATATTTCATCAGGTAAATTAACACTTAAAGAAAATGATATTGACGATTTCACTTTATCATTAGCTCCATCCAGTCCATTGTTTGGGGGAATTAGACCATTTAAAACGCATGTTGATATATTTCAAGATGATGTATTGATTTTCCGTGGAAGAGCTTTAAAACCTACTCGTTCAATGTCTCAAGATGGACTATTCAATCAAACTTTTAGCTTTGAATCAATTAGTGCTTATTTACTAGATTCAACTCAAAGGTTTTTGGAAATTAACAATACGACTCCTACTGATTTTTTTAAAAAGCTAATTGATGTTCACAATTCACAAGTTGAAGACTATCAAAAATTTACTATCGGAAACGTTGACGTAACTAATTCAACGGATAATGTTTATCGCTATGTTGACTATTCAAATTCATACCAAACAATAATTGATAAATTAGTTAGTCGATTAGGTGGATATCTAAGAGTTAGATTTGAAAATGGAACTAACTATATTGATTATTTGAAAGATCCAGGAAAGATACACGACAATGACACTCCAATCAAAATTGGCAAAAATTTAAAAAGCTCTACTGTTGAAATTGATCCCAGCTTAGTAATCACGAGACTAGTTCCATTAGGGGCAACGGTTGAACGTGAGGGAGAACACGTATCAAATCCACGATTAACAATTTCAAGTGTTAATGGTGGTAAAGATTATATTGATATCCCAGATTTACAAAATGAATTTGGGATAATCAACGGTACGAACGTTTGGGAAGATGTAAAAGAAGCTAAGAATTTAAAAACTAAAGCAGAGCAATGGGTTAAAGACCAAAAGACTTCATCAGAACATTGGAGTATATCAGCCCTTGAAATAGGTGCTAACTTTGAATCCTTTAAAGTTTCAGATAGTTATATGTTTATTAATCCAAATGTTTCTGAAACTCAAGCACTAAGAATCACACAAAAAGAAATTGATTTCCTAAATCCGAATATATCAACTTTAACTTTTGGAGATAAGAAGAAATCGCTATCTCAGTATCAAAACGAATACAAGAAATATAAGGATTCTGTTGATAGTTTAAAGAATATTGTTCAAGGACAGAATAAGTCAATTGATGGATTAAGTAATCGTGAGAAAGCACAAGATGATGAGATTCAGAAGTTGAAAGATGAACTTGATAAATTAAATAATGGAAATTCAAACGGAGCAATTCTTGATGTATCAGAATTTCAAGGAAATATTTCATTTAAAACATTGAAAGACATGGGCGTTCAATTAGTTATCATAAGAGTTCAATATGGACAATCTAGAGAAGATTTAACTTTTAAAGAAAATCTTCGAAAAGCTAAAGAATCAGGTATCAACTATGCAGTTTACGCTTATGGATTATATTCAACTATTACAGAAGCACAGCAAGAAGCTAGTGCTTTTTTTAATAGGGTCAAAGCAGAGAACGCTAATCCTAAATTCTACATGATTGACATCGAAGAACAGACTGCTACAGACATGCGAGGCACTACAGAAGCTTGGAATGCTGAAATGGTTAAGTTAGGTGTACCTGCTGATAAGCAAGTGGCTTATATAGCCAATCATTTGTATGACAGTTTCAACATCAATGTTTCTAAATTTGGGTCTATCATACTGCCGTCTTATGGTGCTAATGATGGAACGATTGAAAACAGTACACGTCCAACACACCCTTACGATTTGTGGCAATATACGTCCACCGGTCGCATAAGCGGAATTGTAGGAAACGTTGATATGAACACAGAACCAAGTTCGAGATTTAAAGAAAATTATTTGCGAAAGGAGTGATTTAATGGTTAATAAAAATAACGATGATTGTTACGCAACAGACGATTCACCTATTGAAAATGACAACGAAATATCGCAAGCAATTGAAAATGGAACAGTTGATGATAAAAGTGAAGAATTAGCTGGTTGGTTGATGACGAAAATGTTTGGTGAAGAAGTACGTAAATCGTTGTCGTTATTCGTTCGATGGATTAGCGTAATGATTAATGCTATTAAAGATGAGTTTAATAGTGTATTAAATCGAGTTGATAATGTTGAAGAACGACAATCAAATGTTGAAGATGATTTTCAAGATGTAATAGCTAATGCTACTACAGACAGTGAAGTTATACTTGCTCGAAAGAGTGATATATATGGAGAATTTAACACCTTAGATCCAAGAATTGAAAATATTGAGAAGATAATATCAACCTGGATACCCGATGGCTTCGAAGTGAAAATTAATCATAATTTAGGTGCAAATCCAAAATCAATTTTAGTTGAGAAATATCAAAATGCTCTTGATACAGAAGTAAATGGATTTGAAACTTCCGGTCAAGTATTCGGTAGCGAGAGTACACAAGTACCGACGACAATTATCAACAATAATTTTGATAATGTAACAATTAAAATGCCACGAATATATGAATTGAATGGAACATTAACTCAATCCATCGGAAGCAAGAATGTTTGGTATCTAAATGAGGGTATCAACACAATTAGATTTGAATTAAACAAATAGAAGACAATTCTTAATCGAGTTGTCTTTTAATTTAGAAAGAGGAAAAA
>NZ_BQUT01000005.1:0-447109 GCF_022835675.1 Companilactobacillus sp. RD055328 | reverse complement strand
GGGGGGGGGGCGTCCCTAAGCTATTAAGCACGCTTAAATTGCAACTTATTAATGGCGTGATAGGAGAATTATATTTAAAAAATATAATCACATTTCCTGGACAAAATAAGTCATTGATCCATTTAAAAGGAAGAGTTGGAAATTTAAGGGGGAAAACTTCTGTACCAATAGCGAACTTACCAACAGAACTAGTTCCTAGCGAAAATTATCCAATTTCTTGGTATCAACCATCAAATGATGATTTTTCAAAAGTAGGAATTTATGTTAACGCAGAACAGAAATGCGTATGGCTAAGTTTCACTGGAGGCGGACCAAGTAATTTGCTAGTTGACCTAAATTCATGGTATGTGGTCGACCACGAAATAAAATAGGGACACTAATCTAAAGTATCTAACTTAGTTAGTGTCTTAGTAATTTAAATAATAAGGAGAATAACTATGTTAGATCTATTAACAAATTTTGAAAAGGCAATGCCTGACGCTTCAAAATCGTTAAACAAAAATTTTGAAATGCTAAAAGACTTTTTCATCAATCTAGATGAAAATGCTGTGAAAGTGATAAACCTTGCACGTATGAATGCAGCGCAAAAAGACGCAAAATTATATGTGGTTAATGATGTTATCGCTGTTGTGAACATTAACAATATAATGTACCCAAAAAATGCTGATGTAATGTATCAAGTTCCTAAAGGTTATCGACCTTTTGAAGATGTTGGTGTCATGCAAGTTAGAAACTCAACTGATATTGTGTCGCCAGTCGTAATGCGAGTTCAGCCAAATGGTGATGTACGTATCTTAGGTAATCTTGATGACACAAGACAAATATATGGCTTCGCAGTCTACGCAATTAATAAGGAGAATTAGATATGAAAGAATTGAAAACATTATACTTTTGGAATGAAGATATGTCTTTTTCTCATCTTGAGATATTAAAAGACGGACAAGAAATTCCAGAAAATGCAACACTTACTGCATACGCAGGATACGCTCCATTTAAGTATGATAAAAGTTTAGATAAGTGGATAGGCGTATCAAAAGAAGAATATGACAAAGCACACCCAATTGAACCACCAGCTCCAACAAATCAAGACAAGATGAATGCAATGTTTATTAAAAGTAATTTAGAAATTAAGAAAGAAATTGCTGAAATGAAAGGAGCCAATAATGGTTGAAGAATATAAGAGGCTCTTTCAAATGAAAGAACTTTCCGAAAACGACATTAACGACTTACTGACTTTCGGAATGATTACCAAAGCAGAAAAAGAAGAAATAATTGAAGGAGCTTAATATGCACCAATTAGCTGGACTAACTTTAGGTGAGTGGGTTTCGATTATTGGGATAGTTACATTCTTGGCAGGCGTAGTAAGCCTGCTTTTTAAATACGCTGTTTTCGCTCCATTTCAAATGGATATTAGAGAATTAAACAGTAATTTTAAAACCTTAAATCAAAATCTAGCATCACTTCAAAGCGATTTAAAAGAAATAGAAATTCGTGTCGATGGTCATGATAGGAGACTAGATAGGCACGATGAGAGGTTAAAAAATATTGGAAAGGAAGTATTTAAATGAAAAGAAAGAAAATTAAATGGTCGTTTGATTATCAATCTAAGCGGTGGCTATTGTCAGTAGCTGGAGCTATTGGATTATTGATAACAACGTTCATTCCTGATTTTGATATAGCACATTATAACGAGATCGTTAATTCTGCTCTAGTGTTGTTGATAACGCTAGGCTTAGTTACTGATACTTCAAATTCAAAGGAGAAATAATTATGACATTAAATGGTTTAGATGTTTCAGGACACAATAAAGGTATCAATGTTGGTGATCTAGATGGTGATTTTGTAATTGTTAAGGCGACAGGGGGATTGAACTACACTAACCCACAATGTAACGCACAAGTAAAACAAGCTCTTGATTCAGGTAAGAAACTTGGCTTGTATCATTTTGCCCATGATACAGGTATGAAACATGGAACTGGAAAACAAGAAGCTGAATTTTTCATTAATTCAATTAAGAATTATGTTGGTAAAGCAATGTTAGTTCTTGATTTTGAATCAGATAATCAAACTGATGTAAGCTGGGCGCTTGAATTCGTTAACACAGTGAAATCAATGACTGGTGTAACACCAGTTATATACATGATGTTATCAAACGAAAATAATGTTAACTGGAAACCTTTAATTGATGCTAATGTTGGTGTTTGGATAGCTCAGTATAACAACTACAATGCTGTTATTGGATACCAACCACGCGACTTATACGGAAAACTTAAACATTGGAAATCAATGGTTATGTTCCAATATACTTCATCAGGACGTATCAACGGTAAAGGTCCGTTAGACTTAAATATCTTTTATGGTGATGAGGGTGCTTGGGATAAATATGCCAAGGCTTCAGGGGAAGTTAAACCTACTCCACCAACACCACCATCAAAACCTTCAACCCCTGATTCATGGGTAGACGCACAAGGTGTTAAATGGTACAAAGAGACTGGTAAGTTTACAATCACTGTTAATGAAGGAATTATTCTTCGTTGGGGTGCAACTACTAAGTCATCTAAAATTGGTGTTCTTAAAAAAGGTTCTGTTGTAAACTATGACGCATTCTCATTGAGCAACGGTTATGTGTGGATAAGACAACCTAGAAAAGATGGTTATGGTTACCTTCCAACAGGAGAAGTTAGAAACGGTAAACGTGCAAACTATTGGGGTACGTTTAAATAATAAATTAGGAGGAAATCCTAGATTAATTTGTTTTTTATATAAAAATAAAGCTCACTGTTTAAGTGGTTATTACAGTTTATGTAACGACCTCTCTTACAGTGGGCTTTTTTTGTTTGCTCATTTTTTTGGAAATCTATTTAATTCTTTGTAACGTTCATCAAGTAAATAATGAATATAGATCAATTCTTCGAACGTCGCATTTTCTATAAATTTTCTAGTTTCTTCTATAGTAATAGAAATCACCTCCAAAGCTAGATTACGCAAAGTAAATAATTATAATTAAATATTTTGCACTTTTTTTGCACTCTACGTTGTTAAACCCTTGATATAACGGTATCGAAGAATACCGTACGGGTGATAGTTAAAACATTATAGAACACAGATAATCGCATAAGACGTTGATCTTATGCGATTTTTGTTTTTTAAGAACACTATAAAACACAGATATATTTTGCATTATTTTTGCACTATTTTGATGATTTTTAGTCGATTTAAGAAATGAGTGCAAAAAATTGTTGCTATGGAAAAATAATGTGGTTTTATGTATGATTTGATTGGAGGATTAATATGAAGAATGAAGATTTAATACCAATTATAGTTTCAATAATAGCAGCAATAATTTCAGTTCTAGGACTTTATTTTGCTGTTAAGTCTTACAAATTCAGTAAATATAGTAATATTCGTCACACAAATGGATGGTTTTCTATGATTCATAGTCTTGGTAAAGTTGAAAAAATTTCGGTTAAAGAGCTTTGTAATTTTAGAAATATGTTTAGATATACGAAATACGATGATATAAGTTTAAATATAGAAAACATAGAAAATATGAAATTCAGTTCTGTTCCTAAATTAAGAAATTTTTTTAACTCTAATTTTTCTGATGATTTTGAAAAACTTCAAGCTTTTTATTCAAATACTTGTGTAGATAAGTGTAATAATTGGATTGACATGTTAGAAAAGAAAGAGTCGTTTGAAAGCAATGATGATGAATTTAAAGAATATCAGTATTTATTAAGATTTCAGCTTAAGTATCATGAGTGTGAAATAAACCACAAAAAAGGAAGAAATAAAGATACTTTCCAATTATTAAAGATTGTAAGTATTGCGATGTTAGATGATACTTTAAAAAATCAAAGATAATAAGAAATGTTAAAAGATAAAAAACACATTCCAAATTTTGAATGTGTTTTTTATATAATTTTTAATTGCTTCGTATTTCTTCGAAAAATCCAGCAGTAAAATTATATAAAAGAAATCCTAGTATGGTGACTCCGATTAATATTAACCAGTTTGCAAGTAAAAACTTTACAAATATGAATGCAATAGAAGCAATTAAAAAATAAATGGCGTATTTATTTAAAATAATTCTTAGCATCCAACTCTGAATTTTTAATATTATAATTACTATTAATAAAAAGATAAAATAAATCATTTATTTCTCCTTGAGAATGTATAGTTAATTATTCTTAACACTAATTTATGTTCTACAATATTTTTAATTTCAAAGTGAAAATATCAACTTCATGGTTTAAATGATGAAGACAAGTTTAACAAGTGCTATTTAGATTACGGTGAAACACTAAAATAGTTAGATTAATAAAAATAGGATACCACTTGTTAAGGTGAGTATCCTATTTTTATTAAATATTTATTTTAAAGATGTTGGGGGAGTAATGAAGAATAATTCCCATGGATTTCCATTGGGATCATAAACCTGTACCAAATAGAACCCTCCTAAATAATCGTTTTCAAAAAAATTAGTGGTATCAAATATTATATTTGGATGTTCTCCAGTAGTAGTGGGCGTTCCAGTTACACTTTTGGCATTGTAAGTATCTATTAACTTATACGTGTATCCATAATCAATAGTGAACTGTTTTGCGTCAATGGCAACTTGTGTAGTATTGACCGACACAGTATTATTAATTACGTTATTTGCACGGATTTCATTGGATAGTAAGTATTTTTGAACAAAATGATCATTTGTTGCAGCGGGAGTAATGAATTCAAGATTTTCATCAGCTATTTTATTTCTCAGAAGAGACGACAAATTTTGAGGTAACACCTTAGCTGTCGAACTAGCTGATACATTACCAACTGTTCCCGCTAATCCTGATAGGACCGAAATAGTAACTAAACCACTTATAATAAGTTTTTTCATAACTTTACCTTCTTTCTGTAATCGTTTACAAAATAAACTTAACAACTAGAAATAGTTAATGCAAGAAATAACACAATGTGCCATATACCTCTATAAAACCTTCAAGGAATGATTAACTTCATAAATGTTTTTTTATTTGTTTGAAGTGAAATTTGTAAATAAAATGATTTCTCAAATTTTATAATAAATTCTTGTAATGAAAGGATTATTACTATTGGAATTTATGGTTTCTGGGTGAGTATCAAACTAGAAGATTGGAAAGCTAAAAATACAAGCTTTCAAAATTAAAAAAGACTCTTGTCAATCGACAGGAGTCTTTTTATATCATAAATGCACTTACATTATTAGCAATGTGTACAACGATATTAGCTTTAATATTTTTAGTTTTTAAATATGTGAAACCAAGAACAAATCCTAAAGCGATTTTTGATATTAAGTAGACAGGATCATTTGAGCCATGCATTAATCCAAATATAGTACTGGACAAAATTAAGCTCACGTATGGACGATTAACGAAGAACATGTTCATTAATAAACCACGAGACAAAATTTCTTCGGTTATTGGGCCAATAATAACTGAATAGAAAAGCATCACGACTGGGAAGTTCTTGAATATAGCTGATAAAGCATCTACATTGGCGTTTCCAGTCGGTTGCATATATGGTAGTGAGAATTTGTTGATTAATACATTAATAACTATCGCTACAATTATTATTAATATCGTATATTTTGTAAAAGGATTTTTGTATTTATGATTGATGCGATGATAATAGCCAAGCATAAATAGTGGAATTAAAATCATGGATAATATAATTACTGCTAATTGTAAATACAATCCGTTTTGACCTTTGCCAAAAGGAGGTAAAGTCATTAATGTAACGGGTATTTGTTGAAGTAAGTAAAATCCTAAAATTATAATTACATTTCTCAGTGTTTTCAAAATGAACTCCTAAAATTTTAATAGATAGATTTTAACATAGAACAAGGAAGAACTAGACAAGTTGTTTTTTATTTTTAATTTGATGATATATATATTCAGCACAATAATTGCACGAAAGCTGTGTAAACGGTTTAAAAAAACAGCACAAAATACGTTATACGTGATATACTCATTTGGTACTATAAAAAAATTATGGAGGGATAATTTATGTTATCTGGAAAAGAGTACAAGAATTATGCACTTGCGACAGCAACTATCTTAGGAATGGGTACAGGATTAGCAATGTTGAGTAATCCAAATCATGTTGAGGCAGCTACATGGTCAGCACGTTCAACTTCAGCCATTCAGTCAAGTATGAAAACTAACGGAACAAAACCTTACACAATTGTTTGGGGTGATACACTTTCAACAATTGTTGAAGCAGCAACAAATAATGGTATTAACACAAATATGACACGCCTTGCTGAAATTAATAAAATTTCAAATATCGATCTTATATATTCAGGAAATAAAATTTGGTTTAGTGGAACTGGTGATAATGGAACCTTAACTACAACTGATAAGAACGGTAATAATAAATCATATAATTTAAGCCCTAATAAACCAGTTGTTAAAGATAACTCACAATCTTCATCAAATAATAACAACAATGGGTCAACAACAAAACCTGCAACTCCAAATAATCCAGGGAATGGAAATGACGATACTGGCAACAATAGCGACAACAATAAAGATTGGGCTTATTATCTAAATAGCCAAACACTTATGTCAAAATTCTTTGGATTGATTAATCTTAATAATTATGGAATTCAAATAGGAGCACCAGCTGATAAAGAAAATTGGGAATCTATTACACAAGGATTCGGGTTTAGCGGCCCACTTGATGATGGTGTTTTATCTGAAAAATATCCTTGGACTGATGATAGTATCGCGCAATTTACTTATGAAGAATCATTTAGTAATGGTATTTTAAATGGAATGACTGCAGATTATGCTAACGATTTGAATATCAACCTAAATGATAATAAATATAAATACGTTACTGTAAACTTTGATCAAGCTGATGGAAGTTTTGTAGCTGATAATTATAAAGGTAGTGGTATTAGTGCTGAATTAACTTGGTACTATCAAGACCCATCAACACAAGCAACTAAATAAATAGTAATTTAGATTTTTAATAGTTGATATTAATAATAAAAAAGAAGTTAGGCATTTATGCCTAACTTCTTTTTTATTTTAAATAGCCAGCTTCTTGTAATTTCTTACGTAGTTGTAGCATAGCTGTATATGTTGCTAGAACATATATTTTTTTAGTAGGAACATTTTTGATTTCATTAATAAAATCAAGAATATCAGGTTTTTCAATTAGTTTATTTTCATCAAGACCTGAAATTTTGTAACGGAAACTAATATCTTTACGACGTTCACCAGCTGTAATAACTTGGGGAATTTCATCATAAGGTAAGTCTTCGAAATCAGCATCCCAAATCCAGCTAGTATCAATGCCGTCAGCGTAATTAGCGTTTAATAAAAACGCCATTGAGTACTCATTATCATCGGTTTTGATGGTATCAAAAACTTGATTTAATCCGACAGGATTTTTAACAAGAATAACGTTTAATTCATGGTCATTAACCGAAATGGTTTCTTGGCGACCGAAGACTTGTTCATCATAGTCAAAAGCAGAGTTAATTTGTTCTTGAGTGACTTCCATTTCACGTCCTAAAGCGTAAGCAGCTAGAGCGTTATAAATATTATACATACCACCAATGTTGATAGTGTATTGGAAATCATCAATATTAAAAATCGATTTGTGAGGTTTTAAGGAAACAATATCTGTCACCTGATATTTCAATTCAGGACGACCAAAGCCACAATTAGGACAGAAATAACTTCCTAAATTAGCGTACGAAATATAGTGATAGTGCAATACTTTTTCACATTTAGGACAAAGGACACCATCAGTATTAGCAGGGGCTTTAAAATCTTCTTTTTCATGACCTAAATCAGAGAAACCATAGTAAACAAATTTGTTTGGTAGGTCGATTGAATTAAAAATTGCTGCATCACCGTTAGCTATAACTGTTGCATTTGGTGCTAACTTAATTCCATCAATTATTTTTTGATATGTTGTATAAATTTCTCCATATCGGTCCATTTGATCACGGAAAATATTTGTAAGTAAGAAATATTTTGGTTTGATGTACTTACAGATGATTTTGACATTAGCTTCATCTACTTCTAATAATGCTAAAGGTTTTTGTTCACGCCATTTCTTGTGTGTCAAAAATGAAGTTACAATACCTTGTATCATGTTTGATCCGGTAGAGTTAGTTAAAATATTAGAATACTTTTCGCTTAATATTTTGTTTGATAATGATGTAGTTAAAGTTTTACCATTAGTACCAGTAACAATTACTAAGTCATATTTCTTACCTAAGTCGGCTAGAATATCTGGATCAATTTTGTAAGCTAATTTTCCTGGATATGAACTACCTCCACCAAGTTTACTTAAAATAAAATATGAAGATTTACCAGCGAATTTTGCTATTTCGGTTTTAATTCCCATTGTTTACTCCTAAAAATATCTTAAAAAGATATTATCATAATGTTAATTCTATTGTCGCACAAAAAAATTCAATTATTTCATACTTTTAATATATTTAATGTTTGTTTTTTAGGTATAATAGAAAATGAAATTAAGAGGTGAGAAGAAAATGGCGCAATTATTTTTCAAGTATGGTGCAATGAATAGTGGAAAATCTATTGAGATTTTAAAGGTTGCACACAATTATGAAGAACAAGGTAAGTCAGTTATTCTGATGACAAGTGTTATCGATGATCGAGATGAAGTTGGTTATATTTCGAGCCGAATCGGATTGAAGCGCGAAGCTGAAGTTATTAGTGAAGATACTAATATATTCGAAGAAGTACAAAAGCATGATAAAAATATTGCTTGTCTCTTATTAGATGAAGCTCAGTTTTTAAATAAAGACCAAATTATTCAATTAACAAAGATTGTTGATGATTTGAATATTCCAGTAATGGCTTTTGGATTGAAGAATGATTTCCAAAATGAATTATTTGAAGGCACTAAATATCTACTATTATTAGCGGATAAGCTTGAAGAGATGAAAACAATTTGCTGGTTCTGTACGAAGAAAGCCAGCATGAATATGCGTGTTTTGAATGGTAAGGCTGTATTTGATGGTGAACAAATTGCTGTTGGTGGCAATGATATGTACTATCCTGTATGCAGAAGACATTACTTTAATCCACCAGAAAATATTTAAGGGAGTTACACATTGGACAAAATATTTGATCAATTAGATGGATTGCTTGATAGATATAGTGAATTACAAGAATTAATGAGTGATCCAGAAGTTATTAATGATACTAAGCGTTACATGGAACTCTCTAAAGAAGAAGGGGACATGAGAGAAATTGTCGCCAAATATAGAGAGTATAAAAAACTAAAACAAAATATTAGTGATAATGAAGAATTATTACGTGAAACTAATGATTCTGAAATGGAAGACATGATTAAAGAAGAATTGTCTTCTGATAAAGCCACACTTAGTGAAGTTGAAGAAAAAATCAAAATTTTGATGCTTCCTAAAGACCCTAATGATGACAAGAATATCATTATGGAAATTCGTGGAGCTGCTGGTGGAGATGAATCTAGTTTGTTTGCTGGCGATTTATTAAACATGTATGAACGCTATGCCGAAAAACAAGGCTGGACTTTTGAATTAATCGACCAAACATCTACTGAAGTTGGTGGATACAAAGAAGTTTCTATTATGGTCAGTGGAAAAAATGTTTATTCAAAACTGAAATACGAAAATGGAGCACACCGTGTTCAACGTATTCCATCAACTGAATCACAAGGCCGTGTACATACTTCAACTGCTACTGTTGCTGTTATGCCCGAATATGATGGTGTTGAATTGGAACTTGATCCTAAAGATATCAGAACTGATGTTTATCGTTCATCAGGTGCTGGTGGTCAACATATTAATAAGACATCTTCAGCTGTACGTATGACCCATTTACCTACTGGGATTGTTGTAGCAATGCAAGATCAACGTTCACAACAACAAAACCGTGAAAAAGCAATGAAGATTTTGAAATCTCGTGTATATGATTTTTATGAATCACAAAACCAAAATGAATACGATGAAAGTCGTAAATCAGCTATTGGTACGGGAGATCGTTCAGAACGTATTCGAACATATAATTATCCACAAAACCGTGTCACAGACCACCGTATTGGTTTGTCTCTTAATAAGTTAGACAGAATAATGACTGGTGAAATTGGTGAAGTTATTGATGCCCTAATCTTATGGGATCAAACAAATAAACTGGAGCAAATTCAAAATGGAGAAGCACAGTTATTCTAATGCCCTAAATAGGGCTTTTTTAATACTTAATGAAAAAAATATCGATAATGAAGTGGCTGTTTACTTAATGGAAGAAATGATGCAATGGACTCATACAAAGTTTTTATTGCATCAAAATGAAATCATGGAAGAAACAGACTACAATCGCTTTTTTGAGATGATTACAAAAGCCAGCCAAAATCATCCTCCTCAATATATTCTGGGTGAGGCATGGTTTTATGGGCGAAAGTTCAAAGTGACACCAGATACTTTAATTCCACGACAAGAAACAGAAGAATTGGTTTCACAAGTTTTGCATGATATAAATAAGGAACAAGGCTTAGATATACTGGATATTGGAACAGGCACGGGCGATATTTTGATAACTTTATCATTAGAAAAACCCGACAATCATTATTTAGGCTTAGATATATCTAAAGAAGCTTTAGAAGTAGCACAAACTAATGCTAATAATTTAGCTGCAGATGTTGAATTTATCCAAAGCGATTTGTTTCAACAAGTTACCGGTCAGTTTGATGTGATTACTTCTAATCCACCTTATATTGCTGATGAAGAACGAAGCGTTATGGATCAAAGCGTTCTACAATTTGAACCTGAACTAGCATTATTTGCTGATGATAATGGACTTGCAATCTATAGGAAGATTTTTACAAAGATAGATCAGTTTTTAAAGCCTAAAGGTCGAGCATACTTTGAATTTGGTTATCATCAAAAAGAACAACTTGAAGAACTAATTAATAAACAATTACCAGAATTTGAAGTAGAGTTTTATCGAGATTTAACTGATAATTGGCGTTATTTAAAAATGTATCGAAAAGAGGAATTTAATTAAATGGATTCGAAATTAATTTCTAAAGATGATTTGAATCAAGCAGCAGAATTTTTAGAGCAGGGTGAATTAGTGGCATTTCCTACTGAAACGGTTTATGGCTTAGGTGCAGATGCTACTAATGAAGAAGCTGTGAAAAAGGTTTACCTTGCTAAAGGGCGGCCGAGTGATAATCCGCTAATTTCTCACGTTAGTAATCAAGAAATGGTTTGGTTATATGCAGACGAATCTTACAAAGAACAAGCCACAAAATTGATGGATGCTTTTTGGCCGGGGCCATTAACAATAATCTTGCCTATTAAGCCTAATGCTCTATCAAAGAGTGTGACAGGTGGATTAACAACGGCGGCTTTTAGAATGCCTGATAATGAAGTTACACTTGAATTGATCTCTAAATTCAAGAAACCGCTAGTGGGACCTTCTGCGAATACGTCGGGAAAGCCAAGTCCAACTATGCCAATGCATGTTCTACACGATTTAGATGGGAAAATAGCTGGCGTGATAGATGATGGCCCTTGTAAAATTGGTGTTGAATCAACGGTTATCGACTTATCTGTTACAGTTCCAACTATTTTAAGACCAGGTTTTATTACCTATGACGATTTAACTAATGCTTTAGGTGAAGTTCAAAGCGATCAACATCACGTGAAAAAAGAAGAAATTCCTAAAGCACCTGGAATGAAGTACAAACATTACGCACCAACGGCTCAAGTAATAATTATAGATAATAAAAACGATTTCAAAGAGGCGTATCAAGAATATAGTCAAAAAGGTGTCGTAGGACTTCTAGCAACCGATGATATATTAGACACATTTAATATAGAAGAAAAAAATACGTTTTCACTTGGTAAAAACTTGCAAACTTCTTTGCAAGAACTGTTTTCTGGACTGCGATATTTTGATAATATAGAAGCAGTGAAATTTATTTTGGCACAAGGTTATTCTGGTGACGGAATATCTGGAGCTTATATGAATAGATTGAACAAGTCTGCTGGTCAGATACATTACACAAAGGGAGAGAAATAATGTCAAAATTTACGGTTTTTGATCATCCATTGATTCAACATAAATTAACAATGATTCGTGACAAGAATGCCGGAACAAAAGATTTCCGCGAAATTGCTAACGAAATTGCTGGTTTAATGGTTTATGAACTAACACGTGACCTACCATTAGAAGATGTTGAAGTTGAAACACCAATGGGTAAGTCAATTCAAAAGCAACTTGCAGGTAAAAAATTGGCTGTAGTTCCTATATTACGTGCTGGTTTAGGAATGGTTGACGGAGTTATTCAATTAATTCCTGCAGCCAAAGTAGGACATGTAGGTATGTATCGTGATGAAGTTACTTTAATGCCACACGAATACTTTGTTAAATTACCTAGTGATATTGATCAACGTGAATTATTTGTTGTTGATCCAATGCTTGCTACAGGTGGTTCAGCAAACATGGCAATTGAAGCATTGAAGAAACGTGGTGCAAAAAATATTCGCCTTGTTGTTTTAGTTGCCGCTCCTGAAGGTGTAAAAGCCGTTCAAGACGCTCATCCTGATGTCGATGTTTATGCAGCATCATTAGATGATAAACTAACTGAAAATGGCTATATTTTCCCTGGATTAGGTGATGCAGGTGATAGATTGTTTGGCACAAAGTAATAAAATTAAAATTTAAATGTGAATAAACGTTGATATGACGTGAATTTTTTTGTTTTTTTTATATCAAAAGTCTTTTGAAATTTGTTATCTTTGGTGCTATTATTTGTTTTATTATGGATGAGTAAATCAATCCATTTTACAAATAATCGGAAGGGGGTTAGACCTTGAATGAAAATTATCCCATCGTAGAGCTTTTGGGCATTAGATTTAATGTTGCCAATTGTCTCTCAGGATTGTTAGCTGCTGTTCTTGTTTTTATTTTAGTTTTCGCACTTTCGCGTAAAGTTGAAATGAAACCAGGTAAGGCACAAAACTTCTTAGAGTGGATGATGGATTTTACAAATGGGATTGTTAAATCAGCAATACCCGGTAACGAAGGACGTACTTTTTATCTTTACGCATTTGTAATGTTTTTGTTTATCTTCGTATCGAACCAAATCGGATTGTTCTTACAAATCACGGTTCATGGTCAACCTATCATCAAATCTCCAACTGCAAGCCCTCTTGTAACAATGGCATTAGCATTAATCACATTATTACTAAGCCATTATTATGGAGTGAAGAAGTATGGCATTGGTGATTATTTAGGTAGTTATATCAAACCGGTTGGATTTTTATTGCCAATTAATTTGATTGAAGAATTCACAAACTTTATGACATTGTCACTTCGTTTGTACGGTAACATTTTTGCCGGTGAAATATTATTAGCTCTTATTGGAAGTATGGCTCATAGTTTTGGAATTGCAACGTTTATTGGAGTTATGCCAATCGAAATGATTTGGCAAGGATTCTCAGTATTCATTGGCTCAATTCAAGCTTACGTCTTTACGACACTTTCGATGGTTTATATTTCACATAAGCTAGAAAGAGAATAAATTAATTATTTGGAGGATTTACGAAATGAAAGAATTAGCAGCAGGTATCGCAGCTGGATTAGCAGCTTTAGCAGCTTCATATGGTAACGGACATGTTATCTCAAAAACAATTGAAGGTATGACTCGTCAACCAGAAATTGCAAGTAAGTTACAAGGAACAATGTATATTGGTGTTGGTTTGATTGAAGCTGTTCCTATCTTGGCAATTGCTATCTCATTCCTTATTCTTTTTGCATAAAAAGATATATTAAATTAAAAAGAAGGGAGTGACTTAACATGGCAGAATATCTAGTACTTGGTGCAGAGACTTCTACGCTTGGTGACTTTCTATTTTATTTAATTTCTTTTATCGTTTTAGTTGTTTTAGTTAAGCATTTTGCTTGGGGTCCCGTTATGAAGATGATGGATGCTCGTTCAGCTAAAATTACTGATGATTTAGAATACGCTGATAGCGAACGTGAAAAAGCCGAAAAAATGGTTGAAGAACGTGAAATGGCTTTAAAAAATTCTCGTTCTGAAGCTGTTGAAATTGTTTCAACTGCTAAAGAAAATGGTGAAAACCAAAGAAAAGCAATTGTGGATGCAGCCCATTTGGATGCTGAAGCTGTAAGACAAAAGGCTCAAGAAGACGCTAAACAAGCAAAAATTGACGCTATGAATGATGTTCGTGAAGACGTAACAGATATTTCGGTTTCAATTGCTTCTAAATTAATTCAAAAGGAATTATCAGCCAATGATCAAAAATCATTGGTCGACTCTTACATTAAGGAGTTGAGCGCTGATGAAACAAAGTAGAAATCAAGCGGCATATAAGTATGCAAAAGCACTTTTTGAAGTAGCTAACGAAAGAAAAGAATTAGCTACTATTTTTCAAGAAATTAAAGCTTTGCAGGTTATTTGTTCAGAAAATGAACGTTTAACTTTGGCTTTATCAAGTAGAACAATATCAAAAAAAGATAGATTTGAATTACTTGATACCTTGAAAAAACCTTTTAGTGATACAACACAAAATTTTTTAAGCTTGTTGTCAGACTATAATCGTTTAGCCATACTTCCTATTATTATCGATAGTTTTATCGCACTATACGATGAACAAAATGGTATTTTAGAAGCTACAGTGACTACAACATATCCATTAGAAACTGATCAACTTAATGCATTAAAAGATTCTTTAAAGAAGCGCTTTGATTCCAACGAAATTAATATTAAAAATGATATTAATTCATCCATTATGGGTGGCGCAGTTATTCGTGTTGGTGATCAAATAATTGATGGAAGTATTCAACGAAAACTAAGTGATATCAAAAAAATATTGCTAGAAAAGTAAAGCATTGAGGTGAAATTAATGAGCATAAAAGCTGAAGAGATTAGCGCTCTTATTAAAGAACAGCTTAATAATTATCATGAAGACCTCTCAGTTGAGGAAGTGGGAACTGTTACTTATGTTGGTGATGGTATAGCCCGTGCTCATGGATTAGAAAATGCTATGGCTAATGAATTATTGGAATTTCCTAATGGTTCGTATGGTATGGCTTTGAACTTGGAATCAGATGATGTTGGTATCATCGTTCTAGGTAAATTCGACAATATTCGTGAAGGCGATACAGTTAAAAGAACTGGTCGTATCATGGAAATTCCTGTTGGTGATGAACTAATTGGACGTGTCGTTAATCCATTGGGACAACCCATTGATGGTAAAGGTGAAATTAAAACAAATAAAACTCGACCAATTGAATCGCCAGCTCCTGGTGTAATGCAACGTAAGTCAGTTTTTGAACCTTTACAAACTGGGTTGAAAGCTATTGACTCTCTTGTACCAATTGGTAGAGGACAACGTGAACTTATTATTGGTGATAGAAAAACTGGTAAGACATCAGTTGCTATCGATACAATTTTGAATCAAAAAGATCAAGACATGATTTGTGTTTATGTTGCTATTGGTCAAAAAGATTCAACAGTTAGAAATCAAGTAGAAGTACTTAAAAAATATGGTGCCATGGATTACACAATCGTGGTTGAAGCCGGACCTGCTACTCCAGCTCCATTACTATATATCGCTCCTTATGCTGGAGCTGCAATGGGTGAAGATTTCATGTACCGTGGAAAACATGTTTTGATAATTTATGATGACTTAAGCAAACAAGCTACAGGTTACCGTGAACTCTCATTACTTCTACGTAGACCGCCTGGTCGTGAAGCTTATCCTGGTGACGTATTCTACTTACATTCACGTTTACTAGAAAGAGCTGCTAAGTTAAGTGATGATTTAGGTGGAGGATCAATGACAGCATTACCTATCATTGAAACTCAAGCTGGTGATATTTCAGCTTATATTCCAACTAATGTTATCTCAATCACTGATGGACAAATCTTCTTAGAAAGTGATTTGTTCTATTCTGGAACTCGTCCAGCTATTGATGCTGGTGCTTCTGTTTCTCGTGTTGGTGGAGATGCCCAAATTAAGGCTATGAAGAAAGTTGCTGGTACATTACGTCTAGATCTTGCTTCATATCGTGAATTGGAATCATTTGCTCAATTCGGATCAGATTTGGATTCAGCAACACAAGCTAAGTTAAATCGTGGACGTCGTACAGTTGAAGTATTGAAACAACCAGTCCATTCACCAATCGTTGTTGAGAATCAAGTTGCAATTCTTTATGCCTTGGGACATGGATTCTTAGATGATGTTGAAGTCGATAACATTCTTGACTATCAAAATCAATTGTTTGATTTCTTAGCAAGTAATAACAAAGACTTATTAGATGAAATCAAAAATACTGGTAATTTACCAGATACTGACAAAATGGATGCTGCAATCAAAGCCTTTACAGATGGTTTTGTTGCTGGGCAAGCTAAAAAATAATAATGGATCGGAGGATGCAAGATGGCAGAGTCATTAATTGATATCAAACGTAGAATAGCTTCTACTAAAAAAACCAGTCAAATAACTAATGCTATGCAAATGGTTTCTGGTTCAAAGTTGATGAAGATTGAAAAGCAATCGATAACTTATCAGATGTATGCTGAAAAGTTGAAGAGTGTTGTAAGTCATTTGGCCTCCAGTAAATTATTAGAAGAAGTTCGCACTTCAGCTGCAGCAGAAGTAACTAATCAAAATTCATTATTATCACTGAATAACTTATTAGTTGAACGACCTGTTCAAAAGACTGCGTACATGGTTATTACTAGTGATCGTGGCCTAGTTGGTGGTTTTAACAGTAATATCTTGAAAGCAATGATGAATATTATTAAAGAAAAACACAACAATAATAAAGATGAATTTGTTATTGTCGCTATTGGTGCAACAGGCGCTGAGTTCTTTAAAAATCGTGGATATAATGTAGCATATGAATATCGTGGAATTAGTGATGTTCCAACTATTGATGATGTAAAACCTATTGTTAATACGTTGATTCAACTTTATATCTCAGGTGTATATGACGAATTATTTATTTGCCATAATCACCATGTTAATTCATTAACTTCAGAGTTTATCTCTGATCAATTGCTTCCAATTACTAATCATGTTAATAATGACAATGAAGTTGCTGAAGAATATATTGCTGATCCTTCTCCTGTAGAAGTATTACAACAAATTCTTCCACAATTTGTTGATAGTTTAGTATTTGGTTCAATGCTAGATTCTAAAACTGCTGAGCATGCTGCCTCTATGACGGCTATGAAGAGCTCAACTGACAATGCTAATAATTTAATTTCAACATTAACTACTAAATTTAATCGTGCTCGACAAGCTCAAATCACTACCGAGATTACTGAAATCGTTGGTGGAGCTGCTGCACTTGAATAAGAGAAAGGAGTAACGTGATGCAAGAAGGAAAAGTTGTTCAAGTCATTGGTCCAGTTGTTGACGTTGAGTTTTCACTTGACGAACAATTACCAGATATTAACAATGCTCTTATTGTTTCAAAAAATGACGATACAACCATTACCCTTGAAGTTGCCCTAGAACTTGGAGATGGTGTTTTAAGAACTATCTCAATGGCTTCTACTGATGGACTTCAACGAGGAATGAAAGTGTCTGACACTGGTGCTCCTATTTCTGTGCCAGTAGGTGAAGAAACTTTGGGCCGTGTGTTCAATGTTTTAGGAGACCCTATTGATGGCGGAGAAGAGTTTAAAAAAGACTTCCGTCGTGATAGTATTCATCGTGAAGCACCAAAATATGATGAATTAAGTAATACAAAAGAAATTCTAGAAACAGGAATTAAAGTTATTGATTTACTAGCTCCATATTTAAGAGGTGGTAAGATTGGATTGTTCGGTGGTGCCGGTGTTGGTAAAACCGTTCTTATTCAAGAGTTGATTCATAATATTGCTGATGAACATGGTGGTATTTCTGTGTTTACCGGTGTTGGTGAAAGAACTCGTGAAGGTAACGATTTGTACTACGAAATGAAAGAGTCTGGTACTCTTGAAAAAACAGCCATGGTGTTTGGGCAAATGAACGAATCACCTGGGGCTCGTATGCGTGTTGCCTTAACTGGGTTAACAATTGCGGAATATTTCCGTGATGTTGCTGGACAAGATGTGTTGTTATTTATTGATAATATCTTTAGATTTACACAAGCTGGTTCTGAAGTTTCAGCTTTACTTGGACGTATGCCATCAGCCGTTGGTTATCAACCAACATTGGCTACAGAAATGGGTCGTTTGCAAGAACGTATTACTTCTACTAAGAAGGGATCAATTACATCAATTCAAGCTATCTATGTTCCAGCTGATGATTATACTGATCCTGCTCCTGCAACAACTTTTGCCCATTTGGATGCTACAACTAACCTTGAAAGATGGTTGACAGAACAAGGTATATATCCTGCTGTTGATCCACTGGCTTCTACATCAAGTGCGCTTGATCCGGAAATTGTTGGAAAAGAACACTATGAAGTAGCTGTTGAAGTTCAAAGAGTTCTTCAAAGATATCGTGAATTGCAAGATATTATTTCAATTCTTGGTATGGATGAACTTTCAGATGAAGAAAAAACAATAGTTGCAAGAGCTAGAAGAATTCAATTCTTCTTATCTCAAAACTTCCACGTTGCTGAAACATTTACAGGACAACCTGGTTCATATGTTTCAACTGAAGACTCAGTTAAAGGATTTAAACAGATTTTGGATGGTAAGTTTGATGACTATCCTGAAGATGCTTTCCGACTTGTTGGTGGAATTGATGATGTTATTGCAAAAGCTAAAAAAATGGGATATAACCCTGAACCTTTAGCCGATGACACTCAAAAAGCTGCAAATGAATAGGAGGAACAATAATGGCTGATGATAAGAATGTAATAACAGTCAATATAGTTACTCCTGCTGGGTTGGTGTATGATCATAAAGCTTCAATAATTATTGCTGAGGCTGTCGATGGCAGTTTAGGAATAATGGCTAATCATGAACCAATTATTGCACCACTAAAGATTTCGGAATTACGTGTAAAACGTGTTGATAATCCAAATCATGAAAATGCAATTGCAGTAAATGGAGGTTTCTTGGAATTTAGTAACAATGTAGTATCTATTGTTGCTGATAGTGCTGAACGTGCACGTGACATTGATTTACGTCGTGCGGAATATGCTCGCCAAAAAGCCGAAGAAAATATTGAAAAAGCTGTAGAAACAAAAGATAAAGATACTGAACAAAGAGCGCGTGTTGCATTAGCTCGTGCTGTTAATAGAATTAATGTTTCAAATCATAAATAAAAGACAGCTATTAGCTGTCTTTTTTTATTTTTCATTAAGGTATTAATATTTGGCATTTCTAGTATGTTAAATATGATAGAATCTCATAGAAAGGTACAGATAATATGCAATCAATAGGACTTCAAGGAATTATTACTATAATTAGTCATTTATTTTTTATTTGGATAAGTTTAAACTTGGTATCAATGATCGATACTAGTAAGTTCATAAAAAGAGGAGATCCTAAAAGAGCGCAGTTATTAATGATGTTTATTGCGATTACATTAGGATTTAGTGTCAGCTCGTTTTTTATTAGTGTAATAAATGCATCACAGAATTTGAAATTTTTGTTTTAGATGAGGGTAATTTAATGGAACAGATTGTTATTAATGGGGCAAACAGATTAAAAGGAAGCGTTGAAATTGAAGGAGCAAAGAATGCTGCTTTGCCTATTTTAGCTGCAACGATTCTTACATCAGAAGGAAAGGTTAATTTAGATAATATTCCACCACTTTCTGATGTTATTATCATGGGGAAAGTTTTAGAAGCGTTAAATATTAAAGTTGAATTTGATAAGTTTTCTAAAACTATGTCTATTGATGCAACTGCAGATTTGAACTCCGTGGCGCCTCAAGAATTAGTTGAGAAAATGCGTGCTTCTATTGTTGTATTAGGACCATTAGTAGCGCGTTTGGGTTATGCAAGAGTAGCAATGCCTGGTGGATGTGCAATTGGTTCAAGACCAATCGATTTGCATCTTAAAGGACTAAAACAACTAGGTATTGAAATTAATCAACAAGCTGGATTTATTGAAGCTACAGCTAAAGATTTACATGGAGCTGAAATTTATTTAGATTTCCCAAGTGTTGGAGCTACTCAAAATATTATGATGGCTGCGACTTTAGCTGAAGGAAATACTGTGATTGAGAATGTTGCCCGCGAACCAGAAATTGTTGATTTAGCTAATATCTTAAATAAAATGGGTGCTCAAGTTTCAGGAGCAGGTACTGATACAATTAAAATTAAGGGTGTGAAGGCTCTTCATGGATGTGAACATTCAGTAGTTCAAGACCGGATTGAAGCTGGAACTTATATGGTTGCTGCAGCAGTTTCAAAAGGTGATGTATTAATTGAAGATGCAATGTACGAACATAATCGCCCACTTATTTCAAAATTAATTGAAATGGGAGTTAAAATTGAAGTTACTGATGCCGGAATACATGTTGTTGGGCCAGAAGTTCTACAACCAACTGATGTTCAAACAATGCCACATCCTGGCTTTCCAACTGATATGCAAGCTCAAATGACAGTTGCCCAATTAATGAGTAATGGAACGAGCGCTATGAATGAAACGGTTTTTGAGAATCGTTTTATGCATTTAGAAGAATTGAAGAAAATGAACGCTAAGTTCCGTATTGAAGGCAATTCAGCAATTCTTGAAGGACCAACCAAGTTTTCTGGTGCTCAAGTCTCTGCTACTGATTTGCGCGCTGCTGCTGCTTTAGTAATTGCAGGAGTAATCGCAGACGGTGAAACAAGAGTATCGCGATTAGAGTATATGGATCGTGGTTATTATCAACTTGTAAGTAAATTTAAAAAACTAGGCGTAGACATTAAACGAGTAAGTATTGATGAGTCTGGACGAGAAACATTAATAACAGATATCACTGACAATAGTAAATTGGCTTAAAAGACAGTTCACCTGTCTTTTTTATTAGGTTATGAATAATGCATTTTGTGATATAATTTTGTAGTTAGAAATATTTAGGAGGATCAGTTAATGGCAAAGGATATTGGGATTGATTTAGGAACGGCTAATGTATTAATTAATATAAAAGGTGAAGGAATTGTCTTGAATGAGCCTTCTGTTGTGGCAGTAAATACAAGTAATAATGAAGTAGTTGCTGTTGGTACAGAAGCTTATGAAATGGTGGGAAGAACACCAGGAAACATTCAAGTTATTCGTCCACTTGAAGACGGTGTCATTTCTGATTTTAAAACTACTGAGAGTATGTTGACTTATTTTATTGATAAATTAAAAGTAAGAAGCAAATTCTCAAAGCCTAATATCATGATTTGCTGTCCTGCTGATGTTACTTCTGTTGAACAACGTGCAATTATTGAGGCTGCTGAAAAAGCTGGTGGCAAACAAGTTTATCTTGAACTTGAACCAAAGGTTGCTGCTGTTGGAGCTGGTATGGATATATTTAAACCACAAGGTAACTTAGTTATTGATATTGGTGGTGGAACAAGTGATATTGCTGTTCTTTCAATGGGCTCAGTTGTATCAAGCAATTCATTACGTTTAGCCGGAGATAAGATGAATTCAGATATTCAATTTTATGTTAAACAAAAACATAACTTGATGATTGGTGAACGTACAGCTGAAACCATTAAGAAACAAGTCGGATCTGCTTTTGAACCAGATGCAAGTGTTGTTATTCCTATAAGCGGACGTGATTTGATGACAGGATTACCTCGTGAAGTATCTATTAATGAAGTTGAAGCTGAAGAAGCATTACATGAATCACTGCAAGCAATTATTGAAGCAACAAAAGGGGTTTTAGAAGTTACTCCTCCTGAACTTGCGGCTGATATTATTGATCGTGGTGTTATGCTTACTGGTGGTGGTTCATTACTCAAAGGGATGGACAAATTATTTGCTAGAGAATTACAAATTCCAGTATTACTTGCAGAAGATCCACTAGATTCAGTGGCTTTAGGAACAGGAATTTTGTTAGAACACATTAACAAAAAATAGAGGTGGATTTTTAATGCGCAACGAAGAGTATGGTAAAGATTACAGAAATAAAAGGTTTAAATCATTTAAACGAATTATTATGTGGTTTTTTATTTTAATGATTGTTGGTTTAATGATTGGATCACTTATGGGAAGTTCTAATCCATTTCTAATTTTTTGGCCACCAGCATGGAGCCATTTCTTTGGATTTTTACATTAAAAACCATGATTAAAAAAATATTGATTTCATTGGTTGTTTTTTATCAAAGAAATATTAGTAGATATACAAGACCACACTGTCGATTTGAGCCAACTTGTTCTAATTATATGATTGACTCTTTGAGAAAGCATGGGATATTTTTTGGATTAATTATGGGTGTGGCTCGTATAATTAGATGCAATCCATTTAATAAGACTGGCTTTGATCCGGTTCCAGATAAATTTACAATCTTTAGAAATAAACGTCCTTATCAAACGTAATTTAGGAGAACACATTGTCAAAAAAGAACAAGCCAAGAGAAGTTGAATTAAAAGAAATAAAAAAAGATATTGAGTATGAACTATGGGAATCAAAATACTTAATTGGTAGAATTACTAAAAATTCAGATAAGTATGATTATGTTTTGAATGGTACTGATTCACTTAAATCCAGCAAAGATTTGGATAAAGCAATTAATGAATTGATACTTCAATATAATTTACACAATCATTAATAGAGGTTATTTATGGATAAAAGTAATCGACAACAATCCCCAAAAGATGATGATTCTAGAATAGATTATGGGATTATCTTGTCGGTCATGTTATTGGCATTGATAGGACTAGCTTCCATTTATGTTGCGGCTAGTCACGATAAAGCGGTAACTTCACCGGTGAAGATGTTAATTACACAATTAGTTTGGTATGTAATTGGTGCAGGTATGATTGCATTTATTATGCAATTTGATGCTGAGGACTTATGGAAATTAGCTACGGTTGCCTACTGGACTGGGATTGTTCTTCTTATATTAGTCTTATTTTTATATAGTCGAGCGTATGCTGCTAAAACAGGTGCTAAAAGTTGGTTTGCACTAGGACCATTAACATTTCAGCCATCGGAAGTAATGAAACCGGCATTTATATTAATGTTGGGAAAAGTAATTACAGTACATAATAATGAATATAGTTTACACAGTTTTAGAAGTGATATGATTTTAATTGCAAAAATGCTTAGTTGGTCAATACCAGTATTAGTATTATTAAAATTGCAAAATGACTTTGGGACTATGTTAGTTTTTATTGCTATTCTTGGTGGTATGTTTTTGGTATCAGGAATAGATTGGAAAATCATTTTAACAGCTGGACTAGGTGCAGGTTTTATAGGTGGTGGAGCATTAATCCTCGTTATAACGGATAATGGACGTAAGTTTTTAGAGAACTTTGGTTTCAAAGCGTATCAATTTGCACGTGTTGATACATGGCTTAATCCATCACAAGACACTTCAAATAATGGATATCAATTATGGCAGAATATGAAAGCTATTGGATCAGGGCAACTGGTAGGTAAGGGATTTAACAATGTTGATGTTACTGTACCAGTTCGTGAATCAGATATGATTTTTTCCGTTATTGGAGAAAATTTTGGTTTCATTGGAGCTTGTACTTTAATATTTATTTATTTCTTACTTATATATCAAATGATTAGAGTTACATTTGACACTAAGAACGAATTTTATGCGTATGTATCAACAGGGGTAATCATGATGATTCTGTTCCATGTTTTTGAAAATATTGGTATGAGTATAGGATTACTTCCATTGACTGGTATTCCACTACCATTCATTTCTCAGGGTGGATCTGCCTTACTAGGAAATATGATAGGAATTGGATTAATAATGTCAATGAGGTATCATTATAAGAGTTATATGTTTGGTGATACTAAGACTTTTAAATAAAAGAAGGTTATTTTTATGACTAATGATTCAGAATATTTAAAAATTACAGAAGAAGATAATTATTATACTGTTGGACTTCAAGCATCTGCAAAAGAAGCATTGGGAGATGTCAAATTTGTCGATATTGTAGAATCTAATAAGAGTTTGAATAAAGGTGATATGTTTGCTTCTGTTGAAGCTAAAAAAGCCGTAGTAGAGCTTGAAATGCCGTTAGATTCAAAGATTATTGAAACAAATAGTGATGTTGAAGATAATCCTGAAAGTATCTATGATAATGATACATGGCTTGTTAAGTTAGAAAAGAAGTAGTTTGTATATAAATTAGCGTTTTGATACTATCAGATATAAGATAATGTCGAAGCGTTTTTTTTGAGAGAATTAATCGATAGTTTATTTATTAGGTGTACTGTTGTGTAATTGATCTGGAGGAAACCGGAATATGAAAATCTCGGGAGAAAGAATCAAAGCTCGACGTAAATTAATAGGATTATCACAAAGTGAATTAGCTGATGAAATATGTACTCAAGCAACAATTAGTTTAATAGAAAAAAAGAATAAAGTACCGAGTATGGAGATTCTAATAAGTATTTGTGATCGACTAGAACTTAGTATTGATTCGGTAATCATTGAAGATAGTAATTTAGTTAGTGGTATCTTAAAGAATGCCGAAAAAAATCTTCATGCTTCTGATTTAAATGAATTAAAAGAAAATATTGATAAAATTGATGAGAAGAAATTAGTTAATAATCAAGAGCTTCGTCAATATTATTACTTTAAGGCATATTTAGAATTAAAATTAAACAAAAATTACGACAAAGCAATTTTTATTTATACACGTGCGTTTAATGCCACTTCTAGAGTAAATGATATATATGACGTATTAATAAATTTATTCATTAGTGAAGCATACTTGGCTAAAGATGCTTTAGAAGAGGCCCAAATTTATGCTGATCAAGCTGAAATGATTATTCAATCTAATAACTTTGAAAAAAATGGTTTTTCGATTAATAGAGTACTAATTTTTAAGAATATTTCGGAGATTTTTATTAAACTAGGTAATAATAAAAAAGCTTTGTCGTATGCTAAACAGGGTATAGTAGAATCTAATAAACGAGAATCATATTTCTTGTTAGATAATTTTTATATAACTTTAGCGCAATTAGAGAATGATAAATTTGCGGCAATGGCGGCATATGTGATTAGTTCAATTAGAAATAATGACAATATAAATCAACAAGCTAAAAAAATAACAAACGAACTGAATATTGAATTGAATTGAATAAAAAAAGGATGACTTTAGTCATCCTTTTTTTCTGGTTTTTTATTATCAAGATCGGTTCTTACTACCAGAACATCACATTTAGCAGTTCTTGTAACAAATTCTGTAACTGATCCAATGAGTAGACGTTCAACGGCATTAAGTCCAGTTGCACCAATCATGATCAAATCAATATTAGTTTTTTTAGGAAATTCTTCAGAAATGATTGACTTAGGAGCACCATATTCAATGGTAGATTCAACATCTGAAATCCCTGCATCTTTTGCAGTTTTTACATAACCATCAATTGTTTCTTTAGCTTTTTGTGTTACTTGTTCTACCATCTCAGAATCAAAACTTGAGACACTTTGGAATGCTCTTGTATCAATTACATGAAGAATGTGAAGACTAGCTTTGTTTCTTTTTGCGACTTCCATAGCTTTTCTGAAGGCTAATTCAGCTTCAAAAGATCCATCGATAGGGACTAAAATACTTTTGTATTGTTGTAACATAGTAATCACCTCGTTTGCTTTTCTTAACTACATTGTAACCACTAGAAAATTTTTTCACAAGTTTTTTAAAATCTAAAAGCGAGAATCATTTTTGTATGATTCTCGCTTTTTTATTAGATATTAATTTTATTTGAAATGAATATTGCGTAATAAGCAGCGCAGATACTACCAAATAGTAGGGCAGATAGACTTAAGGTTTTATTGTCTAAAAAGACAGTTATAAAACTAAAGACGGCTGTTATTAAAAATAATATTGAAATTGCTCTTGTTGTGATTTTGTATTGAATTAAATTCTCTTGTGCTATTTGTACAAAAGGCTCATTAGTGTGTTTTAGTAAGTAGTAGGCGATACCAAACATCAAAAATGAAAATAGCAGCATTAGAATACTGATTAACATATATTTCTCCTTCAAATTTAAATAAAAAAGCGGTTCATATAGAACCGCTAAAACACTTTAAATGACGTTTAGCATCTAGTAGTTGTCCCCGCTTTAAGTTAAAGAATTAGGATGCCCCATTACTAATCACTTCTTTGCACAAAAGTATGCTCATAGTAATGTGTAGTATCCAAGGACAAGTTATAAGTGTTCAGTCAACTAAGATGAATGCCTATCGCTCATTCAAGTATTTATACCATTATAGTATCAATAGTAATGCCCTTAATCAATCAATATGTATGTTATTTAATTTTTTATATTGTTGTTTAAGTGCTTGTTCATATTTACCAGTGTCTTTTGGTTCATAATATAAGGAATCTTTTATATTGTCTGGTAAGTATTGCTGAGCTACCCAGTCGCTAGGGTAATTATGAGGATATTTATAGCCAACACCATGACCTAATTTTTCTGCACCTTTGTAATGTGAGTCTTTGAGATGGTCCGGGATGTTGCCAGTTTTTCCAGATTGGATATCACTCATTGCGGCATCAATGGCAGTCATCGCTGAATTTGATTTTGGACTAAGACACAAATCTATAACTGCAACTGCCAAAGGTATTTTTGCTTCAGGTAATCCTAAAGATAGGGCGGCTTGCGTAGCCTCTACAGTACGTGCACAAGCTTGCGGATTAGCTAATCCAATATCTTCATACGCACAAACAGTTAACCGGCGTACAACAGAAACTAAGTCGCCTGCTTCTAACAAGCGTCCCATATAGTGTAAGGCTGCGTTAGTGTCACTTCCGCGAATTGATTTTTGAAAAGCAGAGATGACATCGTAATGCCCATCACCATCTTTATCAGCAGTTAATGCCTTACGTTGAATCGATTCTTCAATAATTTCAAGAGTAAGATGGATTATGCCCTTTTCGTTTGGGTTAGTTGACTTAGCAGCTAGCTCTAGGCCATTCAAGATACTTCTAAGATCACCGTTTGTGGAAGTGACTAAAAGTTTCATGGCGGTATCGTCTAACTCAATATTTAACTCTCCAAGTCCGACTTCTTTATCTACTAAGGCACGCTTAACAGCTTTTTCTAAATCGTGTTCGTTTAATGGATATAGTTCAAAAATTTGAGTACGAGAACGAATGGCAGGACTAATATTAATATAAGGGTTTTCAGTTGTTGCACCAATTAAAATAATGGACCCTTGCTCTAATAGGGGTAATAAGAAGTCCTGTTTAGTTTTGTTTAATCTATGAATTTCATCTAATAATAAAACTACAGTCCCGCTCATTTTTGCTTCTTCAGCAATAATCTTTAATTCTTTTTGGCCATCGGTTGCGGCATTAAGAGTGCGGAATGCATATTTTGTACTACCAGCAATAGCACTGGCAATACTGGTCTTACCGATTCCAGGTGGTCCATATAAAATCATTGATGATAAGAGTTTGGCATCAACCATGCGACGAATGATTTTACCGGGACCCACTAAATGTTCTTGACCGACAATATCGTCTATTGTTTTGGGTCTCATTTTATATGCAAGAGGCTGTTGCATTGTAATACTCCTTAAATTTCGTTATCTTAATAGTAACAGTAAATGGCAAAGAGGTAAAAGATGTTCAATTCAAATGACTTTAAAGTTTTTGATGATCCAACATTAGAGGGACGATTAAAAAAGATAAGAGAGATAATTGATCCTAAATTTGAAATCATAGGTGAGGAACTTATAAAAAAATATCAACCTCAATTTGATGAACAATTATATGTTCATGTAGCTAAGCATGCTCGTCGGCACAAAAACCCACCACCAGATACTTGGTTTGCAATTAGCACTAATAAAAGAGGGTATAAAGCATTGCCACACATTGAAATTGGTTTGTGGCCTGAGAGTTTTTATTTGAACTTATCATTTTTAGCAGAAATTGATGATAGACAATTGGTTGTTGATAAGCTAAAAACATTGAAACTTTATAATGAAAAATTACAAATATCTAATGACCATACTACAAGTGCGATGAATGAATTAACTGAAGAGAGTTTACAGCATTCATTAGACAAATACTTGAGAACTAAAAATAAGGATTTAGTAATTGGTTTTAGATATTCTAAGGATTCGTTTAACTATCAAACGATGGAAAAAGATTATTCAATTATATTTGATATCTTCTCTGAATATAATATTTAGAAAGGGTACAAAAAAAGACATCCAAGTTGGATGTCTTTTTTGATAACCAAATCTTAAAGGATTTGGTTGTAGAATTCAACGACAAGTGATTCGTCAATTTCAGGATTTAGTTCTTCACGTTCAGGTAATCTTACTAGTGAACCAGAGTTTGTAGCTTCGTCGAAACTAACAAATCCTAGACGACCAACAACTGATTCAAGAGCTTCTTTAACAATTGTTAAGTCTTTTGATTTTTCTCTTAGAGAAATTGTTTGACCAGGTTTTACTTCGTATGAAGGAATATCCACACGTTTGCCATCTACTAAGACGTGACCATGGTTAACAAGTTGACGAGCTTGAGGTCTTGTTGAAGCCAAGCCTAAACGATAAACAACGTTATCAAGTCTTGTTTCAAGAAGAATCATCAAGTTAGCACCATGTAGTCCGTCCATTTTACCGGCGCGAACGAACAAGTTACGGAATTGACGTTCATTCAATTCGTACATGAAACGTAGTTTTTGTTTTTCTTTAAGTTGCATACCATATTCAGAAACTTTTCCACGACTGTTAGGTCCGTGTTGTCCAGGAGCGTAAGGACGACGTGCTAATTCCTTACCTGTACCTGAAAGTGAAATTCCTAAACGACGTGATAATTTCCATCTTGGTCCTGTATATCTTGACATATATAATGTCCTCCAATTTTTTTTGGAGTAAAATAAATTAATAACAAGTTCAGCATTCGTTCAGTTCTCATTTCAATCTTCACCTTTGCAGCCGCAGGTTACACAATTGAGCTATTACGCATTGAACTGTTGACGAGCTTGCCACTTATCGCTGCATTATTTTACACAAGGACTATCATACCGACAAATGTAGATATAGTCAATAACTATAGCTCTTAATTTTTAAAACTTCCTTAAGTAACCGCTTATAAAAACAATACATTTAATATCATTTGTTATAATTAATAGGATGGAATTATAAGATTGAGGTGGAAACCGTGTTATTAAATATTTTTATTGCTGTTATTATACTATTAATCGTATTGATTACGGTTATTTGGTACATGTCAAATAAGAATGAAAAAAATCTAATTGAGGCACAAGAACGTGTTGACCTCATCAAATTAAATAAAACTCAAAAATTAATTGACGATTTAAAAGATGTTCAACAAACTGGGGCTAGTCTTAGAAGCTACGAAAAGCAAAAACAGACTTACCAAAATATTGCTGATGAAATTATTCCTTCTATCAATGAAGATATTAAATTAATTCAAGAAAATAACTCTAGTTTTAAGATTATTAGCTCACATAATAAAATTAAAAAGCAATTTCAAATAATTGATAATGTTAAAGCACAATTGAATGAGACTAATACTAATCTGGCTAGTTTAGCCGAGAGCACAAAAATTAATGCTTCTCAAAATGATAGTTTGCAAAATAAATACCAAAAAATTAGAAAACAATTATTAACTAAGTCTTTTGTATATGGCCCAGCTGCTTCTAGTTTAGAAGCTGAATTAGTAGAAGTTGAACAATTATTTGATAAAGAAAAGGCTCTAACTGAAAGTGGGGATCATTTAGAAGCTAAAAATCTATTAGAAGATATCAAAAAGAAAACCGATATAATTGATTATCAAATGAAAAAAACTGAACCCTTATATCAAGACTTAATTGATACATTTCCTGGTCAAATTGAAGAAATTGAACACGTTTATAATAAAATGAAAGCACAAAAATTTGCTTTTAATGAGCCAGGAATTGAAGATGGGGTAATGCAAGTTACCAATGCCATTGGAAGTGCAAAAGAAAAATTAGGCGTTTTTGATTTTTCATCAGTAGAAATTGATAATAAGGCAATCGCTATTGAGATCGATCAACTATACGACTTACTTGAATCTGAAAGTAATGCAAAAATCAAAGTAACAAAACAAAGTAATCCGGTATTTGAATTTTTACAACATGCACAACGACAAAATGAAGTATTAGTAACAGATCTAGAAAAAGTTGATCGTAATTATGTCCTTTTAAATGACGAATTAGATACAGCACGCAATTTTAAAAAACAAATCTTTAATCTTAGTGAAAATTATGAAGATATAGCTGAAAAGATTAGTAAGAGTAGCGTTATTTATTCGAAAGTTCTAAGTGAGTACGAAAAAATAACAAGTGAATTAACAAAGATTGAAGAAAAACAACGTCAAATACATAACGATGTACAAGAGATGTTTGATGGTGAACGAGTCGCACGTGTTAGTATTAAAACCTTTAGAAACGATATGAAGAAACAAAAGAATATTGTTGATCAAATGCGTTTACGTGGTTTACCAAAATCATACTTAGATTACTTTAAGATGGTAGCTACAGAGATTGATAGGTTACAAGATAAGCTTAGTCAAGATAAAATCAATATTGATGATATTTCTAAACAATTAATAATTGTGCAAGAAGATCTAAATAACTTAGATCAAAAAACTAAAGAACTTATTTATGATGTGAGAATATCTGAACGTGCAATCCAATATGCTAATCGTTACATTAATAATGATGAAAATATCAATGCGGCTTCTATAGAAGCTCGTCGTTTATATGATCAACGTTTTGAATATAATGAAGCCTTTAAGACAATTGCAACTGCTTTAGAAGTAATTGAACCCGGATCAATTGAAAGACTAAAAGCATCAATGGATGATTAAATTGACAAAATGTTATATGATATTAAAAGTTAAAAAGCCGTTTAACGGCTTTTTTATTTGAAATGGTGGTAATAATAATGATTTATTTCGATAACAGTGCGACGACTAAAGTCAATTCTGAAGTATTAAATACATATAATAAAGTTAGTACGGATTTTTATGGAAATCCATCTAGTTTGCATAAATATGGTGAAAAAGCTTTTCAGTTACTAACATCATCTCGTCAACAAATAGCAGAGCTATTAAAAGTTAAACCATCAGAAATTTTTTTTACTAGTGGTGGAACTGAAGGAAATAACTGGATTATCAAGGGAACTGCAATGGAAAAACGTGTATTTGGTAAGCACATTATCACGACTTCTATTGAACATCCTGCAGTTATTAATTCCGTTAAACAATTAGAAAAATTAGGCTATGAAGTAACGTATTTGCCTGTTGATAAAAACGGCTTTGTGCGTCCTGAAGATGTGAAACAAGCAATCAGAAAAGACACAATCTTAGTTTCTATTATGGCCGTTAATAATGAAATAGGTACTATTCAACCAATCAATGAAATATCAGAAATCCTGACAGAATATCCAACTGTTCATTTTCATGTCGATGCCGTACAAGCTATTGGTAAAAATTTAGAAGATCAATATATGAATGATCGAGTAGATTTCATGACGTTTTCTGGTCATAAATTTCATGCACCACGAGGAGTCGGATTTGTTTACTATAAAGAAGGTAAACGAATAGAAGACTTTATGACTGGTGGTGGTCAAGAAGCAGGTCAACGTAGTGGAACAGAGAATACGCCAGCTATTGCGGCTATGGCTAAGGCTTTAAGAATGCTAAAAGAACATGAAGATAGTAGTGCTAAGCAACAATTAGAACTTAAAAAGATGTTAGTTGATCATTTAGAAGACATGAATAACGTTACTATTTTTTCTCCAGTTACTGATAAATATGCACCAAATATAATTTGTTTCGCTTTACATGGTGTACGTGGAGAAACAATAGTACATGCTTTTGAAGAATATGATATTTATATTTCAACTACTAGTGCGTGTTCATCTAAAAAAGGTGTGGAATCAGGAACACTAAAAGCTATGCAAGTACCAGAAAATATTGCAACTAGCGCTGTTCGTGTGAGTTTAGATGATACAAATACGAAAGAAGAAATGTTATTATTCATTAATGCTCTTGATGAAATTTATAACCATTTTCAAATACTAAATTAATAGGTGAATTCATGAATTATACAGAAATAATGGTTCGCTACGGCGAGCTATCAACAAAAGGAAAGAATCGTAAGGACTTTATCAGTCGTCTAAACGGTAATGTAACTAAAGTATTAAACGGAATTGATAATCTAAGCATTCGTCCTCATCGTGATCGTATGCATATTCAATTAAATGGAGCCGATTACAAAGAAGTAATGAGTCGATTACAGAAAGTCTTTGGTATTCAGACATTTTCTCCTAGTATAAAAGTTTCAAGAGACTTTGAAGAGGTTAAAAAAGTCGCTTTAGAAATGATGAAAGAAATTTATACTGAAGGGATGTCCTTTAAGGTTAATACTAAGCGTTCTGACCACAATTATGAGTTAGATACCAATGAAATTAACTTACAGCTTGGCGATTATATATATACTGAAATCCCTGGAATTGCTGTAGAAATGCGTAAACCAGATATCAAACTATTAGTCGAAGTTCGCGGTGACGGAATTTATCTATCTAATCAAGTTATTAAGGGAGCCGGAGGCTTGCCTGTTGGGACAGCTGGGAAAGCTGAACTAATGTTATCAGGTGGAATTGATTCACCGGTTGCTGGATTCTTAGCAATGAAGCGCGGAGTTGAATTAGAAATGGTACATTTCTACAGTCCTCCATATACAAGTGAAAATGCTTTGAAGAAAGCAAAAGAGTTAACAGGGAAGCTAGCCGCATACTCAGGTCCAATTAAGTTCATTTCGGTACCATTTACTGAAATTCAAGAAACTATCAAGTCTGAATTACCAGAAGGTTACTTGATGACTATTCAACGTCGTTTTATGATGAGATTGACTGACTTGATTAGAAAAAATAATGATGGTTTAGCTATTTTTAATGGTGAAGCTGTAGGTCAAGTAGCTTCTCAGACATTAGAAAGCATGGTGGCAATTAACGAAGTAACAAATACGCCAATCTTACGTCCTGTGTCTAATATGGATAAGACGGAAATTATCAAAATTGCGGAAGACATCGACACGTTTGATTTATCTGTACAACCATATGAAGACTGCTGTACAGTTTTTGCTCCACCAAGTCCCAAGACTCGTCCTAATTTAGAAAAAGCAATTAAGTTTGAATCAGAGTTAGATATTGATGGCTTAGTACAAAGATCATTAGCAGGAGTAACAGAAACAATAGTTATGCCTAATGAAACTTTCCTAGATGAAAAAGATGAAGAAATTAGTGATTTACTTTAATAAATATTGACTGTAAGCATTAATTACATTAGTATTCTATTAAAGGCTGAGACCAAGAGGTTCTTATTGTTCCCGTTGATTAGAGAAGATGTGGCTGGTGAAAACATCCAACGAATATAAGAATGTTACTTGTGAGCTATCTATACGATCGGGATACCGTTAACTATTTGAGGAGAGTATATTTAAGTACTCTTAAATTTAGGTGGTACCACGAAGAAATCGTCCTATGTCGTAAAGACATGGACGATTTTTTTATTCTATAGAAAAATATAATTGACGTAAGTTGATATAAAGATTACGTCTCATACTGGAGGAACTATGACTAAAGAAGTAAACATGGATTCAAAATACAATCCAACTGATGTTGAAAATGGTCGCTATCAGAAATGGCTTGATGCCGGTGTATTCAAACCGTCAGGAAATAAAGAAGCTAAGCCATATTCAATCGTTATCCCACCACCCAATGTTACTGGAGTACTTCATCTAGGGCATGCTTGGGATACAACAATCCAAGATACATTAGTTCGACTAAAAAGAATGCAAGGGTTCGATACTTTATACTTACCAGGGATGGATCATGCTGGAATTGCAACTCAAGCTAAAGTTGAAGCTAAGTTGAGAAAAGAAGGCAAAGACCGTCATGAAATGGGTCGTGAGAAATTTGTTGAAGAAGTTTGGAACTGGAAAGATGAATATGCTGCAACAATTAAATCTCAATGGGGTAAATTAGGCCTATCATTAGATTACGATCGTGAACGTTTTACTCTTGATGAAGGCTTATCAAAAGCGGTGCGTAAAGTCTTCGTTAAAATGTATGAAGAAGGATTAATTTATCGCGGTGAGTACATAATTAATTGGGATCCACAATTACAAACTGCTTTATCAGATATTGAAGTTCTTCATCAAGATGATGAAGGGGCATTCTATCATGTTCGTTACCCATTTGCTGATGGTAGTGGTGATATTGAAATAGCTACAACTCGTCCTGAAACAATGTTTGGAGATACTGCAGTTGCAGTTAATCCATCAGATGAACGTTATAGAAATTTAGTTGGTAAAGAATTAATCTTGCCACTTACAGATCGTAAGATTCCAATTATTGCTGATCACCATGTTGAAATGGAATTTGGAACAGGGATGGTTAAGATAACACCAGCTCACGATCCTAATGACTTTGAGGTTGGTAATCGTCATGATCTAGAACGTATTAATGTTATGAACGATAACGGAACAATGAATGAACGTGCTGGTAAGTACAATGGCATGGATCGTTTTGATGCGCGTAAGCAATTGGTTAAGGACCTGGATAGTGAAGGATTCTTAATCAAAGTTGAACCAATGGTTCATAGTGTTGGTCATTCAGAACGTTCAGGTGTTCAAGTTGAACCTCGTCTTTCAACTCAATGGTTTGTTAAGATGCAACCTTTAGCTAAGGCAGCTATGGACAATCAAAAAACAAATGATCGAGTAAACTTTGTTCCTGACCGTTTTGAAAACACTTATAACCAATGGATGGAAAATGTTCATGATTGGGTTATCTCTCGTCAATTATGGTGGGGACATAGAATTCCGGCTTGGTATCACAAACAAACTGGTGAAGTCTACGTTGGTGAAGAAGCACCTAAAGATATTGAAAATTGGACGCAAGAAAACGATGTTCTTGATACATGGTTCTCAAGTGCTCTATGGCCATTTTCTACAATGGGTTGGCCGGATACTGAAAGTGCAGACTTCAAACGTTATTTCCCAACAAATACCTTAGTTACAGGATATGATATTATCTTTTTCTGGGTATCAAGAATGATATTCCAAAGTCTGAAGTTTACTGATGAAAGACCATTTGAAAATGTTGTTATCCATGGATTAATCCGTGATGAACAAGGACGTAAGATGAGTAAGTCATTGGGTAACGGTATTGATCCAATGGAAATCATTGAAAAATACGGAGCTGATGCATTACGTTGGTTCTTGATGAATGGTTCTACACCTGGTCAAGATACTCGTTTCAGTTACGATAAGATGGATTCTGCATGGAATTTTATCAATAAGATTTGGAATGCTAGTCGTTACGTAATTATGAATTTGGAAGATACTCCAGCAGTTACTGAGATTCCTGATATGAGTCAAAATGACTTATCTGATGACTGGATATTAGCTAAGTTGAACGATACTGTTATTGAGGTTACAGACCTATATGAACGTTTTGATTTTGGTGAAGTTGGTCGTAATTTGTATAACTTTATCTGGAATGATTTCTGTGATTGGTATATCGAAATGAGTAAGGCAACTCTTAATGGTGAAGATGAAGCCGCTAAAGCCCACAAACGTTATGTATTGGCTTATGTATTAGATCAAATCTTGAAATTGATGCATCCGATTATGCCATTTGTTACTGAAAAAATTTGGTTGAGTATGGAACATGTTGGACAATCAATTTCACTGCAAGAATATCCAATAGTACATACTGAATTCGAAAACAATGATGCTAATGATCAAATGACAATCTTAATTGAATTAATTAAGGCAATTAGAAAGATTCGTTCAGATGCTAATGCACCATTATCAAGTGAAGTTGATATTATTATTAAAGCAGCTGATGAAAATATTAAAGCTACTTTAGAAGATAATACTGAATATATTGATAGATTCGGACATCCTAAGGATCTGGAAATTAGTCTTGATGCAAAAGCACCAGAATTAGCAATGACGGCTGTTATTAATGGGGCTGAAGTATATGTTCCATTAGCTGAGTTAATTAATATTGATGAAGAAATTAGTCGTCAACAAGAAGAACTTAAAAAGATGCAATCAGAGATTGACCGCGTTAATAAAAAACTATCTAACGCTGGATTTGTTGCGAAAGCACCAGAAGCAGTCGTTAATGAAGAAAAAGAAAAATTAATTGATTATCAAGAACGTCTACAAAAAGTTCAAGAACGTATTGATCAATTACAAAAATAAAAAAAGCCTGCGAAAGCAGGCTTTTTTTGTTATAACTAAACTATGATAAATAATATTAAAGAAGGTATTGCTTACATACACAGCTTACCTAAAACCCATAAGAATTCTGATTTAAATTTCATGAAAAAAATTCTGACTGAATTTAATAATCCCCAAGATGAATATGAAGTCATACATATAACTGGAACCAATGGTAAGGGATCAGTGGCACATTATACGGATAAGATGCTAATTAATTCAGGATATAAGGTAGGGATGTTTACTTCACCATATATTGTAGAATTCAAAGAACGTTTTCAAATAAATGATCAATTTATTGATGATGCAGATTTACTGCATCTGATAAATGAAATAAAGGATAAAGTAGCAAGTCTTGATTCAGACTTTTTCTTAGTTGAGTTTGAATTTGTTACTGTACTAGGATTGCTTTATTTTAGTCGACAAAACGTTGAAGTGGCTGTTATTGAAGTTGGTATTGGTGGTAGCCATGATAAGACTAATGTTGTTAATTCGGTGATTTCAGTTATTAATAATATTGGGATGGATCATAAAGCTTTAATTGGTCCTACTCTAAAAGATACTGCCCGTGAAAAATCAGGGATTATTAAAAAAGATAGTATAGTAATTTTAGGGGATGTTGAGAAGAAGTTAGTTCCTATTCTTGAACAAAAAGCAAAACAAGAACATTCTGAGGTGTATCGATTAACAAAAGATTTTTATATCAATAATATAAAAAAAGATCGTTATGGATATACGTTTGATTATGTAGATAAAAATAACAAAATTACCGATATAAGCCTTTCAAGTATTGCAAATTATCAAATTAAAAATGTCGCAGTTGCAATTGAAGTATTTATCAAATATCAAAATCAGAAAAATAAAACTGTAGATTTTCAATTAATTAAAGATTCTGTGAAGCAAGTTCAAGTTCTAACTAGAATGCAAGTTGTTAACCAGGAACCATTAGTGATTTTAGATGGGGCACATAATGAACCTGCCGCAAGAGCATTAGTGAAATCGCTGAATGATTTTTATCCTCAAAAAAATGTGAAATTTTTAGTGGCCATGATGAAGGACAAAGAATTTGACAAAGTAATAAAAATTTTCGAACAAAAGAGTGATGTCATAACTTTGACAACTTTTGCCGAAAATCGCAGTTTGAAAGAATCTGATGTAGTAAATATGTCATTTGATAGTAAGTGGGAAAATTATATTGATAAATTCATCACTGAAAGTAGTAATCAAATATTGGTAATAACGGGCTCACTTCACTTTACTTCAACTGTCTTGAATTATTTCAACAAAAAATAATTATTTTGCGTAATTACTTGTTGAGGTGATTACAATCGATGTAAGACAAACGGCCATTAAATTTGGTGTAGAGGGATTAACAAATTTTGAATTGGTTAAACTCTTAATAAGGTCCGGTAACAAATGTCATTCAGTGGATGAAATAGCATATGACTTATTGTTGAGATATCCAAATTTTTACGATTTAGATTTTTCAACGTTAGATGACTTGCAATTAGTAAATGGTTTGGGGAAGTGCAGAGCCGTAGAAATAAAAGCCGCAATAGAGCTTGGAAAAAGAGTTCAAAATTCTAAAACAATTAGATATGAGGAAATAACTTCCAGTAAAAAAGTTGGAGAATTATTAGTGCAGAAATTTGCAGGTATTAGCCAAGAAAATGTGGTAATTTTATATCTTGATACTAAAAATCAGGTAATAAAATTAGAAAATGTTTTCAAGGGAACATTGAATTCTGCCACGGTACATCCGCGAGACATTTTTAAACGATGTTTACAGTTATCTGCATCTAAATTTATCATTGCTCATAATCATCCGAGCGGTGTTCTATCGGTGTCTGAGCACGATATGGAATTTACTAATCGATTATTAAAATGTGGTGAAGTAATGGGGTGTGAATTACTAGATCACTTAATAATTGGTAAAGATTCTTATTTAAGCTTGAAGGAAGAAGGGGTAATGTAGGAAAATAGCCGATAGAGACAAATATAGAATGATTTTTTAAAAGAATTTATGATATAATCTTTCTAATCTATTACACAATTTAAGGGGCGATATATTTTGTTTGGAATTGGCGCAAGAAACGTAGGAATTGATTTAGGAACAGCAAACACATTAGTTTATGTAGATGGTAAAGGTATCGTATTAAACGAGCCCTCAGTTGTCGCAAAAAACACACAGACTGGTGAAGTAGTTGCTGTTGGTTCAGAAGCTCGTGAAATGATTGGTAGAACACCTGGAAGTATCGTTGCGATTCGTCCAATGAAAGATGGTGTAATTGCCGATTATGATACAACTGCTTCTATGATGAAATACTTTTTAGAAAAAGTTATGGGATCTGGAAAACCTTTTGTTATGGTGTGTGTACCTTCAGGTGTTACAGAAGTTGAAAAGCGCGCTGTTGTTGAGGCAACTCAACATGCTGGTGCGAAAGAAGCTTATGTTATTGAAGAACCATTTGCAGCTGCAATCGGTGCAGGATTACCTGTCATGGATCCAACTGGTAGTATGGTTGTTGATATAGGTGGTGGTACAACTGATGTTGCTACTATCGCTTTAGGTGGTATTGTATCTTCAAGATCAATACGAGTTGCTGGAGATAAGTTTGACGACTCAATTATCTCTTATGTGAGACAACAATTCAGCTTGCTGATTGGTGAAAGAACAGCTGAAACTATTAAAATGGAAATAGGTTCGTCTTCAATTGAAAAAGCTGATGCAACTAAAACTATCTCAGTTCGTGGACGTGATTTAATGACTGGGTTACCAAAAACTATTGAGTTAACCGCTGTTGATGCAGCACGCGCAATTCAAGAAGATGTAGCTGAAATTATTCAAGCTATCAAAGAAACATTAGAAGAAACATCTCCTGAAATTGCCGCTGATATTATCGATCATGGTATTGTGTTAACTGGTGGTGGAGCATTATTAGGTGATTTAGCTGAAGTAATCTCAGATGAAACAAGCGTACCTGTATTCATTGCTCAAGATGCACTAGAATGTGTAGCAATTGGAACCGGTGAATCGCTTAAAAATATTGATGTAATCAGACGTCATTAATTATGAGCGGGTTAAAAACCTGCTTTTTTAATTCGTTTTAACTAGGAGCTAAGGATGAACAAGTTTTTCTCAAATAAAAAATTGATAGTCTTAATGGTTACTGTGATTTTGACTTTTGGACTAATCGCCATTTCTATTAATATAAGAGATAAAAAAAATACACCTCCTTTAATTCAACAGATTGGTAATGATTCTGTTGGATTAATTGGAAGTGTTCTTACTGCTCCTATAAATGGTATTAATCAAATAGGTGACAATGCATCTAATCTCTTTGATACTTATAATGAAAATAAACGATTAAAATCTAAGCTGCAAAGTTATAGTCAAGATAAGGTTCAATTAGATACGGTTAAAAGTGAGAATAAGGATTTAAAAAAACAATTAGAATTAAATGATACTCTAACAGATTACACAAAGATAACTGCTTCTGTAATTACAAGATCTCCTAGTGACTGGCAAAGTTATTTAACTATTAACCGCGGCTCAAATAATGGTATTAAAAAGAATATGCCAGTTATGTCAGGATCGGGATTAGTTGGTCGTATATCAGAAGTAAATAAGACGAATTCAAAAGTTGAATTAATTTCTTCACAGAATAGTTTAAGTAATCGATTTGCGGCTGAGATTCAATCCGATTCTGTTGATGTTAATGGTGTTATCTCTAGCTATAATGCAGATTCAGGTGTTTTAATCATGAGCCAAGTTAATTCTATAAAAGATGTGAAACCTGGACAAAAAGTTATAACATCTGGTTTGGGTGGAATTACACCACGTGGGTTATATATTGGAAAAGTAATTAATGTTAAAAAAGATGAATATGGCTTATCTAATGTTATTTATTTGAAACCAGCTACTAATTTAACTAATTTCACAATTGTTACTGCTATTGATAGAAGCGTGGGTGAAGGTTAATGACAAAGAGAAGATTTTTTATTTTTCTTAAACAAAGCTCACCATTTTGGGTCTTGATGTTTGCTTTTTATATGGACGGAATTCTAAAGTATCATTTAGATTTCTTAAATAATAACAATAATAACGGCTTGCCACAGATATTATTATTATTGTTTATTACAATGGCTTTTAGATTCAAAAAGCAACAGGAACTGATAATTTATGCACTCATCTTTGGATTTTTCTATGATATTTATTACATGGGGATTTTTGGAGTGTATTTAGTTCTTTTTCCATTAATAGTTTATTTAGTACACTTTATCAAAAACGTAATTCCTGACACTTTTTTGTTTGAATTTACTACGTATATAATAGCGCTACTTACAATTCGTTTTATTATTTTTACTTTTGGATCAGTTTTTCGATCGGTAATTTTCAACTTTATTGACTTTATAACTTTTGTGATGTGGCCAACGTTATTTTTTAATATTATTGCGTTTGTTATTCTATATATACCGTTAACTTTCTTAGTTGATAAAATTATTGAAATGAGAAAACAATTGTTTTAAAAGTAAGTTAGTACTTGATTTTTTTTATTCAATGGTTTAGTTTTAGAGTGTTATATAAATTGAATATTAGTCTCACAAAGGGGGAGCCATTTGGCTGAGAAAGATTAAAGTCTGACCCTTAGAACCTGTTTGTTAATACAAGCGTAGGGATTTGTGTGGAGTGTACACTCCTTTTGTGATGACTAGTCACGAAGGGAGTTTTTTTATGGAAAAAACACGAGGAAACAGTGCTTTACAAGTTACAGTAGAAGGGGCGATTATTGTTGCTTTTGCTATGGCGTTAACTTATTTGCCACATACAACGGGGGTTTCAGCAGTTGAATTCTCTTATGGACTAGTACCCGTTACTGTCTTTGGATTTCGAAGAGGTTTTGGACCTGCAACTTTAGCTGGTTTAACATGGGGAATGTTAGATTTAATTTTAAGAGGACTTGGTAATGGTGGAGTATTGAACCCATTACAAGGATTCATTGAGTATTTCATTGCTTTTGCTTTGATTGGCATAGCAGGATTAGGTAGTAATTTAGTGCAAAATAATCTTCGTCATAAAAAAAATGTAATCATACCGGTAATTCTTTTTGGATCACTAGGAGTTTTAGGTAAGTATTTTATGCATTTTATTGCTGGAGGATATTATTGGGGAGCTTATGCTCCTAAAGGCATGAATCCATGGATGTGGTCATTGATTGTCAATGGTGGAAGTGCTGTAGCAAATATTATTTTAGTAATTGTAATTTCATTATTGTTATCTTCTTCATTTAAAAGATTATTATTACCTAAATAAAAAAATATAAAACAAAAAAGCGTAAAAGTTTGTAATCACAAACTTTTACGCTTTTTTGTTTTATACAAGTGCAGCAACTGCACCAAAAACAATTCCAAATAATGTTACAAATAACATTAACCAAACAACAACCTTTGTTATTTTTGTAAGTTTACTAGGTTTTTTATCCACTTAATCCACATCCTTGATAATTAATAAATGCATTTTACTGCATTCAAAAAAAACAATCAATAATTGGGGATATTCCTCCACTGAAAACCACCACTAAAAATCCTTATGTATACAGGGTTTTTAGTGTTTTTTTTATAAAAATAATATTTTTTCGGAAATTAGGTGGTACGAAGTGGTGGATAGTGGTAATATTGTAGTTGTCGAAAGAACAAAAGGGGGGTGATTTGGATGTTCATGGGCGAATATAGACATACCTTAGATGCGAAAGGTCGGGTTATCGTTCCAGCAAAGTTTAGACAAAACTTAGGCGATAATTTCGTTTTAACACGTGGTATGGATGGCTGCCTCTTCGGATATTCAAATGACCAATGGAGCAAGATAAAAGAACAACTAGACAAGTTACCCCTAACTAAAAAAGATGCTCGTGCATTCACTAGATTCTTTTATTCATCGGCAACAGAAGCGGAAATTGACAAACAAGGTCGAATCAATATTTCATCAACTTTAATGGATTTCGCAAAGCTAAGTAAGAATTGTGTGATTGTTGGAGTTTCTGATCGTATTGAAATATGGGATCAAGATAAGTGGAATGAATTCAGTAAAGAAGCCGAAGAAAACTTCGACGAAATTTCTGAAAAAATGATGGATTTTGATTTATAGGAGCTAATATGTTTGAGCACACAACAGTTTTATTAGAAGAAACAGTTCAATACTTAAACACTTTTCCTACTGGAACTTATGTAGATATGACTTTTGGTCGTGGTGGACACACCAGAAAAATTTTGAGCCAATTAGATGGTGGTCGAGTTATCGCTTTTGATAGAGATAATACGGCCATTGCTGAAGGTGAGAAATTAGCACAAGAAGTTAAAGAAGCATCTAACAATGAATTGATTATGATTAAAAGTAATTTTGAAAATATCAAATCAGAGTTAGCCAAATTGGAAATAACTGAAGTTAATGGAATTATTTATGATTTGGGGGTTTCATCTCCGCAGTTCGATGATCCAATGCGCGGGTTTAGTTATAAAAATGAAGCTAGATTAGATATGCGAATGGATCAAAATCAAGAATTAGATGCATATAAAATCGTTAACGAATGGACCTATGAAAACTTAGTTAGAATTTTATTTCGTTATGGAGATGAAAAGTTTGCTAAAAGGATTGCTAGAGAAATTGAACGTCAAAGAGAAATTAAACCAATAGAAACAACAATTCAGTTGGCTGATTTGGTTAAGAATTCAATTCCGGCAGCAGCTAGAAGAACAGGCGGGCATCCGGCAAAGAAATCATTTCAAGCAATCAGAATAGCGGTAAATGATGAATTGGGATCATTAGAAAAATCGCTAAAAGATGCAATTGATTTAGTGAATGTAGATGGAAGAATCTGTGTGATAACTTTTCAATCTTTAGAAGATCGAATTGTTAAGCAAATGTTTAAGGAATTTTCAGAAGTGGAAATTCCACGAGGTTTACCGGTTATTCCGGATAATCTCAAGCCAACCTTAAAAATGATAAGTAGAAAACCTATCTTACCAACGGATGATGAACAAGAGGACAATCATCGTGCACATAGTGCAAAGTTGCGGGTAGTTGAAAAGATTAATAACTAAATGGGGAATTAGGTATGAATAATACAGCGAGAGATTTTGAACTTTACGAACAACCACAAACAATCCAACAGCCAAAAAGACAACAGGAACCAGAGAAACAATCGCGAGTAAAACGAGTTCCTATTTCTCGAGTGGAAGGACTATTGTTAGCATCCTTGGGACTTGTTACAATGGCATTAATGATTGCTTTGGTTTCTGTGAAAGTATCAATCACTGTATCTCAACAACAATTGCAAAAAGTTAATACTTCGGTCGACACGATTACAAGTAAGAATGTTGACTTAAGGCAAGAAGTTGGTGAGCTGACTAGTTCTCAGAGACTAACAGAATATGCTCAAGCACATGGGATGACGTTGAGCGACAATAATGTTAGGAATGTTACGAAATAATGAGTAATAATAAGAAAAGTAAAAATTCAAGAGCAAAACAAAATCGTAAATTATTTGCAAGAATATTAACGGTTATCTTTGCCCTTGTTTTTTTTGTATTCATTTTTGATTTTGCTAGAATTGCAATAACTGGACAAGCAAAAGGAGAAAATTTAGATTATCGAACCAAGTTTAAATATACAAAAAAAAGTTCATTAGTTGCTAAACGTGGGAATATTTATGACGATAACGGTGATGTAGTAGCCGCAGATGCTGGCGAATTTTCTATTTATGCAATATTAGATAAGCAAAACAAAGATAAAAATGGGAAAGACAATTATGTTGTAGATAAGAATAAAACCGCACAAGTACTAAGTAAATATTTATCACTTAGTGAAAATGAAATAAAAAAATATTTAACTCCAAATAAAAAAGTTTTTCAAGTTGAGTTTGGTACTGCTGGTAAAAATTTATCACTACACGTGAAGGATCAAATTGAAAAAGAAAAATTACCGGGGATTGCATTTGAAAAAACACCTTCAAGATCGTATCCAAATGGAGTTTTCGCTACTAACTTGGTGGGAATTACGAAGATTTCTAATAAAGAAGATGTGAATGATACTCAAAAAATTGAAGGTATCATGGGAGTTGAACAGTATTTTAATAAGACATTAAAAGGAACCGATGGAGAAAAAATATCTAAAGTTGATAGTAGAGGTGCTGAACTTCCTGAGACCAAGGTTGTTACTAAACAGTCGCAAAATGGTAGTGATGTGTATTTGACTTTGGATACTAAAATGCAAGACTACTTAGAAATATTAATGTCGCAAATTCAAACTAATTATCAACCATTGCAATTACAAGCGGTTGTAATGGATTCGAAGAGTGGCGCAATTAAGGCAATGTCACAACGTCCAACTTTTAATCCCACCACTTTAGCTGGAATAAATAATAGTTGGCGAAATACACAAGTTGAAGATCAGTTTGAACCTGGTTCAGTTATGAAAATTTTAACTCTTTCTGCATCAATTGATTCTGGTAACTACGATCCTGACGGGTTCTATAATTCCGGTAAGATAGAAGTAGCCGATAGAACTATTAGTGATTGGAATGGACGAGGATGGGGAACGATACCATTTAATCAAGCTTTTCCACGTTCTAGTAATGTAGGTATGGTCAATTTAGAACAACAAATGGGTGCGGATACATGGGATAAATATTTAAAGAAATTCCATTTAGCTAAAAAAACTGGGATTGAGTTACCAAATGAGTCTACTGGTAAAATTCAATTTGAAAATAAAAGTGATCAAGCTATGACATCCTTTGGACAAAGTATTAATGTTAATAATATGCAAATGTTACAGGCGGTTTCGGCCATAGCTAATGATGGTGAAATGGTAAAACCATATATTGTGGATAAGATTTATAATCCTAATACTGGAAAAACAAAGAAAACAAAGAAAGAAAATGTTGGACAACCAATTTCTAAAAAGACGGCTAAACAAGTTTTATCTGCTATGGAAGATGTTGTCTACAAAAAATATGGTTCTGGTCAGTCATATCAAATTCCCGGATATAAATTGGGAGTTAAGACTGGTACTGCACAGATTGCTTCGCCAAACGGTGGATATTTAACGGGTAATAGTAACTATATTTTTTCCGTTATGGGAATATTACCATCAGATAATCCAAAATATCTTGTTTACATAACAATGAAACAACCTCAAAATATGACGAAACCAGCTGAAACGATATTATCTGAAATTTTTAACCCATTGGCATTAAGATTAATGAAGAGCGATACAACAATTGAAGCTGAAAATCAAAATATTAGTGACAATCAAATTCATGTGCCAAACTTAATAGGTCAATCATTGGATGATGCTAAGAAAAAACTTAGTGATAATTCGTTAACACCCGTTGTTATTGGTACAGGTAGTGAAGTTGTACAGCAATTACCACGAGCAAATGAGATGATGTTAAAAGATCAAAAAGTTGTATTAATGACCAATGGAGCGATGACAATGCCAGATATAACTGGATGGTCAAAGAGTGATGTATTGAAACTATCTGAGATAACCGGAAAGAAAATTAAAATATCTGGCTCTGGTTATGTAGTTTCACAAAGTGTCGCTGAGGGAACATCATTAACAGAAACAAAAGAAATAAATGTTAATTTAAAAGATAAGTAATTATTAAAGAGGAGTAAGAATGTTAGCAGATATATTAATTCCATTATTAAGTAGTTTTTCAATTACAGTCATGGTTTTACCATTATTTATAGGCTACTTAAGAATGCACGAAGAAGGTCAACAGATTCGCGAAGAAGGACCTAAATGGCATTTGAAAAAATCAGGGACACCAACAATGGGTGGGTTGATTTTTATCATTGGTATCCTTATAACTAATATTTGGGTGGGACTTGTTAAAGGGTTATTCTCATTGCCATTAATTATTGTATCTGCAGTGATAGTCTTATTTGGAATATTAGGATTTTGGGATGATTTTATCAAAGTTAGTATGAAAAGAAATTTAGGATTACGTGCTTGGCAAAAATTATCAGGCCAAATTTTAGTGGGCTTGATTTTTATGTTTGCCTATAATCATGAAGGATTTTCAACTAATCTTTATATACCATTTATCGGTAATACTAACTCTCTGATTATTTTTACTCTGTTTGCAATTTTTTGGCTAGTAGGTTTTTCTAATGCAGTGAATTTAACCGATGGCTTAGATGGTCTTGTTTCTGGGTTAGGAATTATTTCTTATGGAACATATGCATTGATGGCCATGAGTCAAGATCGAATGGATATTGCACTAGTATGTTGGTCAGTTGTGGGTGGCTTAGTAGCATTTATTTTTTATAATCATAAGCCAGCTAAGATTTTTATGGGTGACGTTGGTTCACTTGCCCTAGGTGGCGGTTTGGCTGCAATTGCTTTAATTCTACAGCGTCCGTGGTCATTATTATTAATCGGATTAGTCTATGTTATCGAAACAGCCAGTGTAATGTTACAAGTGGGTTCATTTAAGTTATTTCATCGTCGCATATTTAAAATGACACCAATTCATCATCACTTTGAAATGCTTGGTTGGAGTGAATGGAAAATTGATATTGTTTTTTGGATATTTGGAATGATTTGTTCAGCGATATATTTACTTAATTACTTATAGGAACGAAGGTATAAAAAGTGAAAAACATTGATACTTATCAAAATAAATCGGTATTGGTTCTAGGACTTGGTAAGAGTGGAGTATCTGTTGCTAAGTTATTATTAAAACTTGGTGCTAGTGTAACGATTAATGATGCAAAAGAAGTATCACCAACTGATGTTGATGTTAAAGAACTTCAAAAATTAGGTGCTGAGATAATTACAGGCTCGCATCCTTTAGATTTATTTGATAAAAACTTTTCATATATGTTCAAAAATCCTGGTATTCCTTACGACAATGTAATGGTAAAACGTGCTCAAGAATTACAAATTCCAATATTAACCGAGCCAGAGTTGGCATATGAAGTACTTGAAGGATCAATGATTGGTATTACTGGAACTAATGGTAAAACAACAACAACAACATTAGTTTCATTAATGCTTCAAACACAAACAGACACTCACCGTGTTTATACTGGAGGAAATATTGGTATTCCTCTAAGTGATGGTGCTCAAGTCGCCGAAAAAAATGATTATCTAGTATCAGAATTATCAAGTTTTCAACTTATGGGTATTAATCAACTACACCCTAAAATTGCTGTTTTAACCAATTTATATTCCACTCATCTGGATTACCATGGATCACGAGAAAATTATGTTGCGGCTAAGATGAATATTACAAGAAATCAAACAGAAGATGATTTTTTTGTCGTTAATTATGATAACGATGAATGGATTCAATTAGCGAAAAAAAGTAAAGCAAAAATAGTTCCATTTACTAAAACTAGTGATTATCAAGATGGTGCTTACATCTTAGATGATATTATTTTTTATAAGAATGAAGAAGTTGTTAAAGTTAACGATATTCGTATTCCGGGTAGTCATAATGTTGAAAACGCAATGGCTGCAATCTGTGTTGCAAAAATATTAGGTATTTCTAATAACCATATACAACAAGTTTTAACAACTTTTGGTGGTGTTAAACATAGGATTCAGTTTGTTGATGAGATTGAAAACAGATCATTTTATAATGATTCAAAAGCTACAAATATTAAAGCTACTTCAGTTGCTTTAAATGCATTTAAAAAGCCCGTTAATTTGATAGCTGGTGGACTCGATAGAGGTAATGGATTTAATGATTTAGTTCCTGTATTGAAAAATATTAAATCATTAACTGTATACGGACAAACAGCGGACAAACTAATTGAAGCTGGTAAAGTAGCGGGAATTGAAAAAATTAACAAAGTAGATAATTTATCACTAGCCACAAAACAAGCATATGCTGATAGTGAAGCTGGAGAAATTATTTTACTTTCACCCGCTTGTGCTAGTTGGGACCAATTCAAAACGTTTGAAGAACGTGGTGATTTATTTATTGAAGAAGTAAAAAATATAAAAAAGGAAACTTCTAAATGAGAGTAATTGTATCTGGCGGTGGAACTGGTGGACATATATATCCAGCAATCGCATTAATCAATCAATTAAAAGAGCGAAATCTATTAGATGATGTTTTATACGTTGGAACTAAAAGTGGCTTGGAAAGTCGAATTGTTAAGGATTTGAATATTCCTTTCACTACTGTAGAAATCCAAGGATTTAAACGTAAACTATCGTTAGATAACATTAAAACCGTTAATTTATTTTTTTCAAGTATTTCTAAATCAAAAAAAATTATTAAAGAATTTAAACCTGATATTGTAATTGGAACTGGCGGATATGTTTCTAGCGCAGTTGTTTATGCCGCTCACAAAATGAAAGTTCCAACTATTATTCATGAACAGAATTCTATTGCGGGTGTAACCAATAAATTCTTGGGACACTTCGTTGATAAAATTGCTATATCATTCGCTGAAGTTGCTACAGAGTTTCCTGAGAAATCAAAATTGATATTAACAGGTAATCCCAGAGCTCAGGAAGTAATTAAAATTAAGCCTAACGAAAGGTTGTCAGAATTCAACTTAGTGCCACATAAACCGACAGTTTTGATATTTGGTGGAAGTCGTGGTGCACGTCCACTGAATTCTGCAGTTGTTGATAGTATTTCATCGTTTAATGAAGCTAATTATCAAGTACTGTTTGTAACCGGGAAAATTCATTATGATAATGTTATTAAACAGATTAGTGCAAAGAAGAATCCTAATGTTTCAGTTGTTCCATATGTAGACGAGATGCCTGAAATTTTGCCTGACGTATCTTTGATAGTCGGTCGTTCTGGTGCAACAAGTATTGCAGAAATTACTGCACTTGGAATTCCAGCAATTTTTATTCCTAGTCCATATGTAACACATGATCATCAAACAAAAAATGCCGAAATTCTAGAAAAAGTAGGTGCAGCTTCAGTAATTAAAGAATCTGACCTGACAAAAGAATCATTATTAGAATCTATAAATAATATTATGGGAAACGCTGAAGTTTATAAGAATATGGAAGAAGAATCTAAAGAACTTGGAATTCCTAATGCGGCAGATTTATTAATTGATGAGATGTTGAAATTAGTTAAATAATTTATGGTGAAAAAATGAGTGAAGAAAAAAGGCTAAGAACAGTTAAAACTGAGAAAAAAAAGGCGCGAGATTTCAAAGCTTTTGTCGTTGATAATATCAAGAATTTTATTATTGGCGCTATTGTTTTATTAGTTTTGTTTATCGCTTATTTGGGTTCGCCACTGTCAAAAACATCTCAAATTAATGTTTCAGGAATTAATGATTTGGGTGAACAACAAGTTATAAATGCTTCAAAAATTAGTACTGATACTTCAGTATTAAATGTTTTTTCTCATAAACGTACATATGAACAACGAGTTAAAGATGATTTACAAACCATAAAAACTATTAACTTTGATATAGATTCTTTTAATAAACTAGATATAAAAATTAAAGAGTATGAAACTGTAGGATTTATTTTAAAAGATGGTCATTATTATAGAATTTTGGAAACCGGAAAAACGGTTTCTAAAAAACTGAAATTACCGATCGGTAATTATCCGGTCTATAGTGGTTTTGATAATAAAGATGTTCTTGATAATACTATTAAACAGTATGCTAAGCTGGATTTGAAAATAAAAAATTCAATTTCAGAAGTTAAGTATGAACCTGCAAAACTTGATAAAAATAAAGTCCGTTTATATATGAATGACGGCAATGAAGTAATCGTCAATACAAAGACAATGGTCAAAAAAATGAAATATTATCCAAGTATTTCAAGTCAGATGAAAGAAAAAGGTGTTGTTGATTTAGAAGTCGGTTCATTTTCTTATCCATTTTCTTCTAAATAATGCTGAAAAAGGCTGAAAATTAGTACGGATATATGTTAGAATTTTAAGGAATATATAAAGCTTTAGGCTTTATATCTGAAGGGGAGGCAATTATGAATAATTCAGAAATTTTTGTGGGATTAGACATTGGTACTAGTTCCATAAAAGTTATTGTTGCCGAGTCAGTAGCAGGAAAAGTAAATGTTATTGGGGTCGGAAGCGAAAGATCTGAAGGTGTCAGCCGCGGAGTCATCGTGGATATTGATAAAGCCTCAGAATCGATAAAAAAAGCTATCAATAAAGCCGAAAAACAATCTAACTTACAAATAAATGATGTAATCATCAATATACCTTCAACAATGCTAGAAATAGCTCCTTGTCAAGGAATGATTGCTGTGGGAACACAATCAAAAGAAATAACTGAAAATGATGTAAGGCAAGTCATGGCAGCAGCTATGGTACAAAACTTACAAGGCGAACGTGAAGTTGTTTCTTTAAAACCTTTGAAATTCAATGTTGATGGTTTTAGTAACATTCGTGATCCACGGGGCATGATTGGAGTACGTTTAGAAATGAACGGTATTATCTATACTGCTCCTAAAAACATTGTTCATAATGCACAAATGGCTATTAAAAAAGCCGGATTAAACATTTCTCATGAAGTTGTTTCACCAATCGCATTAAGTGATCTTGTACTAAGTGAAGGTGAACGCAACTTTGGCTCAGTAATTATTGATATGGGCGCGGGACAGACATCTGCATCAGTAATCCACGATAAGAATTTGAAAATGGTAGACGTTGATTATGAAGGTGGAAACCATATAACTCATGATATATCTGTTGTTTTAAATACCACTGTTGAAAATGCTAGTCATTATAAAATTTATTATGGTAATGCAGATTCAAAAGACGTATCAACTCTTGAGAGTTTCCAAGCTGAAGTTGTTGGAAAAGCTGAACCAGAAACAATTACATTTGAGTATTTATCGCAAATAATTGAAGCTCGTGTTGAACAAGTATTTAATCGCTTAAAAGAAAAACTTGATGAAAAAAATGCTCTGGATTTACCTGGTGGGGTCATTATCACAGGTGGAGTTGCCGCAACGCCAGGAGTTGAATCTTTAGCTAAGAGAATATTTGGCGTTCAAACTAAAGTATTTACGCCTGAACAAATGGGCATGCGTTACCCATCGTTTTCATTAGGACTCAGTTTGGTATATTACGCAGCTATGCTGTCAGACGTTGAACGCATTGCTAACGATGTTGTTTTAGGAAATGAGAAAAAAGAACAACCTAGTGATAACTCTGAATATGAAAACAGAGGATTCATGGATAGATTTTCTCGTAAGAATGATGCAACTAGAACAGTTGAAGAAACAGATTCAACTAATTATGAAAATGATGAACAAGAAGAGATAGAACAAAGACAGTCAACGAAAAGTAAAGCCAAAAATGCTGGTGAAACCGCTAAAAGTTTCTGGAATAGGTTTTTTGATTAAGCATAATAAGCAAATCGGATTAGGAGAGACATTGACATGGAATATTCATTAGATTCAAACAACAATACTTCTGCTGTAATTAAAGTAATAGGTGTTGGTGGCGGTGGTGGAAATGCCGTTAATAGAATGATTAAAGCTGGAATTTCAGGAGTTGAGTTCATTGTTGCTAATACAGATGTACAAGCTCTTGAAGCATCAGCTGCTGAAAGAAAAATTCAAATCGGACCTAAACTAACTCGTGGACTTGGTGCTGGAGCTAATCCAGAAGTAGGTGAAAAGGCCGCTGAAGAAAGTGAACAAGAAATTCAAGAAGCCTTACAAGGGGCTGATATGATTTTTGTTACTGCCGGAATGGGTGGTGGTACCGGTACCGGTGCAGCCCCAGTGGTAGCTAGAATTGCTAAAGATAGCGGAGCTTTGACAGTAGGTGTAGTTACAAAACCATTTATGTTTGAAGGCCAAAGAAAAGACCGCAATGCTACTGATGGTATTAATCGTTTGAAAGAAAATGTTGATTCATTGATTCTAATTGCTAATAACAAGTTGTTAGAAATTGTTGATAAACGTACACCTATTGATGAAGCATTCCAATTTGCCGATGATGTTTTAAGACAAGGTGTCCAAGGTATCTCTGATCTTATTACATCAGCTGGTGTTGTTAACGTCGATTTCGCCGATGTTAAAACAATAATGGCTGAACAAGGTGCTGCATTAATGGGTATCGGCCAAGCCAGCGGTGAAGACCGTGTCCAAAAAGCAACTAATGCTGCTATTTCTTCTCCATTACTTGAAGTATCAATTGATGGTGCTGAACAAGTATTAATTAACCTTACTGGTGGTTCAGACCTTTCACTATTTGAGGCTCAAGAAGCTGCAGGTATCGTTCAAGATGCTGCTGGAAGTGATATCAATGTTATCTTTGGTACTTCTATAGACGAAACACTTGGTGATGAAGTGAAAGTTTCTGTTATTGCTACAGGTATTGATAAATCTGCTCCTGCAAATAATAACCGTCCATCTGAAAGAGCTTTTGGTGAAAGAACAGCAGCCGCAACATCAACAACTGTTGAAGAAAAAACACAAACTCCAGAAGAAAATTACAATCCATTAGATGTTTGGAATGATATTCCAAGTTCAGAACCAACTAGTTCTTTACCTAATAGTTCCGAAGTTATTTCAGAACCAGCAGAAAATAAAAAAGATGCTCCTGAATTTGACTTATTTACAGATAGTTCAGACATCGATGATATTAAAGATGGTGACGATTCAATGCCTCCATTCTTTAAACGTAGACGTCCAGAGTAAAAAGGGGAATTAATATGGCATTTGACAAATTGAGTAATTTCTTCGGTATGGGTGATGAAGATTTTGAAAATAACGAAGAAGTACAAAATGAAACATATAATGATGAAAAGGTAGTACCAATGTCGTCAGCTAATAATGCTAGAAAAACAAGTAAAATTGTTATTTCAGAACCAGTTGCTTATGCTGATGCCAAGGATATTGCACAACAAATTCTTGGAAATAAAGCTGTTATTGTTAATTTTAGTAAAATTGATGATACTCAAGCTAAGAGAATTGTTGATTTTCTTGCCGGAACTGTTTTTGCTATTAATGGTGAAATTAAAAATGTTGGTGAGAATATTTTCTTATGTACACCACAAAAGTTTGAAGTTGATGGTAGTTCAATAATTCAAAAATCTGAAATTTAATAAAGGATACTAAATTCAATTGAATAATATAATAATTGGTTTGCCATACATTATCACTAGATTGATTAGTGCATACGAAACCATAATCCTTATTTATGCTTTACTATCATGGTTTCCAGGAGCATATCAGTCTAAATTCGGTCAGCTAATTACGAAATTAGTGGCACCTTTTCTAAATGTTATTGATAGATTTGTTCCACCTATTATGGGAATTGGATTCGGTCCATTAATTGCTATTCTGTTGCTTGAAGGACTGAATAAAATTATTTTAATGGTACTATTATGAGTTCGGATTTTTTTAGGTCTGAAGAAACTCATTTTGTTCAACGTATAGAAGAAATATTTCAGCGAGTTGAGAAGAATAATTACCTCGAGCTCACTGATTTTTTTAATATGAGAGAACAATATATAGTTGAAAATATCGCTAATCGATATCCTGATATTCAAGTTTTTTATGAAGGCGGATATTATGGTAGTGAACGTAAACGAATAATTATTGCACCTGATTACTATCAATTGGATAATAACGATTTTGAATTATCTATAATAGAGATTCGATTTAATAGTAAATTTATTCAATTGAAACATTCACAAATATTAGGAGCATTAGTCCATTTGGGAATTGATCGCGACTTTTTTGGCGATATTATTACTGATGGTAAACAATGGCAATTCCTAGTTAAAGAATCAATGAGAGATTTTGTCATTAATAATCTGCAAAAGATTGGCAATAATACCGTACATTTATCAGCTATAGAGAAGAATAAATTACTATTACCTAGAGATGATTCAGATAATGAAACGATTACGGTTCGTTCTTTTAGATTAGATGCAATTATTTCTACGGTATATAATGTTTCAAGACAAAATGCTAAGGATTTTATCACACGTGGTAAAGTCACGATTAACTGGGTTAAAACTAATAAAATCGATCATTTCGTTTCAATGAATGACACTATTAGTGTTCGTGGATATGGACGTGTTAGAATCACTGAAATATTCGGACAGACACAAAATTCTAAGTGGAAAATGAGTGTTAATGTCATTAGAAAATAATAAAATTGTGAGTCGAAGTAGATTAAACGTCAAATTTCGACTATAATAACAAAGTAATTAAAAAGACAAGTAACTAAGTTAACATTTTAAGCGAGTCAACGATTGGTGTAAGGTTGATAATTCTCTGATTTGGTTATATCACTTTTTATAATTAATTGAATAAGTTAGATAGAGGCATCTTAATGATGCGAATATGGGTGGTACCGCGATACTGTCGTCCCTGTTACTAATTAATATTAGTGGCAGGGATTTTTTATTTTAATCTATATAATTATTTACTTTAATAATGGAGGAAATAAAGTTGAAAACAAAAGAAACTCTTAACTTAGGTAATACAGAATTTCCAATGCGTGGAAACTTGCCAAACATGGAAGGACAATGGGCAAAAGATTGGGAAGATAACGATCTTTATAACAAACGCCAAGTTTTAAATGAAGGCAAACCTTCTTTTTATTTACATGATGGACCACCATTTGCTAATGGAAACATTCATATGGGTCACGCATTAAATAAGATTTCAAAGGATATAATTGTTCGTTATAAATCAATGAATGGTTTCCGTGCACCATTTGTTCCTGGGTGGGATACACATGGACTTCCTATTGAACAACAATTAGCCAAAAAAGGTATCAAACGAAAAGAAATGACGTTATCTGAATATCGTAAACTTTGCTTTGATTACGCTATGGGTGAAGTTGATAAACAACGTGAAGATTTCAAACGCCTTGGTATTTCAGCTGACTGGGATAATCCATACATTACACTTCAACCAGAATTTGAAAAAGAAGAAGTTAAGATGTTCGGCGAAATGGTAGAAAAAGGTTTTGTTTACCGTGGTAAAAAACCTGTTTACTGGTCACCATCTTCAGAATCAACTTTGGCTGAAGCAGAAATTGAATATAAAGATGTTAAGTCACCTTCTTTATTTGTCGCATTTAAAGTGAAAGATGGCAAAGATTTATTAGATAACGATACATCATTTATTATTTGGACAACAACGCCTTGGACATTGCCAGCTAACGTTGCTATTGCAGTTAATCCGAGATTCGAATACTCATTAATTGAAGCCGATGGTAAGAAATATGTCGTAGCAAGCCAACGACTAAATGAAGTTGCAGAAACTCTAGAATTCAAGGATGTTAAAGTCCTTAAAGTTATCAAGGGTTCAGAATTAGAAATGATGACAGCACAACATCCTTTCTATGATCGTGATTCATTAGTTATTTTAGGTAATCATGTTACATTAGACGATGGTACAGGTCTTGTTCATACAGCCCCTGGCCATGGTACAGATGACTTTAATGCTGGATCAAAATATGACTTGCCGATTCTTTCACCAGTTGATGGACATGGTAATATGACTGATGAAGCTCCTGGTTTTGAAGGTATGTACTACGATGATGTTAATAAGCCAGTTACTGAATTATTGAAAGAAAAAGGTGCATTACTTAAATTATCATTCTTCACTCATAGTTATCCTCATGATTGGCGTACTAAAAAGCCAGTTATATTTAGAGCAACACCACAATGGTTTGCTTCAATTGATCCATTCAGACAAGACATTCTTGATGAAATCAATAAGATTAATTTCACTCCTGATTGGGGACAACAACGTCTTTACAATATGATTAAAGATCGTGGTGATTGGGTTATTTCTAGACAACGTGCCTGGGGTGTTCCATTACCAATTTTCTATGCTGAAGACGGCACTCCAATAATGACTTCTGAAACAATTAATCATGTTGCTGATTTATTTGGTGAATTTGGTTCAAATATTTGGTTAGAAAAAGACGCCAAAGATCTTCTACCCGAAGGATTTACACATCCAGGAAGTCCAAATGGTCAATTTACTAAAGAAACTGATATTATGGATGTTTGGTTCGATTCAGGGTCATCACATCGTGGTGTAATGAAAGCACGCCCTAATCTTGGCTTTCCAGCTGACCTAATTCTTGAAGGTTCTGATCAGTATCGTGGCTGGTTCAATTCTAGTTTGATTACATCAGTTGCCGTTAATGGACAAGCACCATTTAAGAGTATCCTTTCACAAGGATTCACTCTTGATAAAAACGGACATAAGATGAGTAAATCATTGGGAAATACAATTTTACCAAGTGATATTGAAAAACAATTTGGAGCTGAAATTATCCGTTTATGGGTTGCATCAGTTGATACTAGCTCTGATGTTCCAGTGAGCGTTGATTCATTCAAGCAAGTTTCAGATATCTACCGTAAAATCAGAAATACGTTGAGATTTATGTTAGCTAATACGGATGATTTTGATCCAAAAACTAATAGTGTTGCTTATGATGATTTACGACAAGTTGATCAATATGTGTCTGTTAAATTAGATATGTTAATCAATAATGTGCTAGATCATTATGAAAACAATGACTTCTCATCGGTATATAAAGAAGTTATGGCATTCATTACAAATGATATGTCTGCATTCTACTTAGACTTTGCTAAGGACGTAGTTTATATCGAAAGTGTTGATAGTCATGCACGTCGTTGTATGCAAACGGTTATGTATGATGCAGTTGTCAAAATATCTAAAGTTCTAACTCCAATCTTGCCATTTACTATGGAACAAATTTGGAAGTTTACTAAAGAGAATGAAGAATATATTCAATTATCAGAAATGCCAGTTAAGGTTGAAATTAATAATTCTGAATTATTAAATAACTGGAGTGAATTTTTAGCTATTAGAGATAATGTCTTAAAATCACTAGAAGAAGCAAGAAATGCCAAATTGATTGGTAAATCAATGGAAGCAAAAGTTACAATTTATGCTGATTCAAATATCCAATCATTGTTACAAAATCTTGATAGTGATCTTGAACAGTTATTAATTGTTTCTGGTTTTGAATTGAAAGAATTATCAGAAGCAACAGATGATGCTGATACTTATAAAGAAGTAAAAGTATTAGTAGAACAAGCAGATGGTGATGTATGTAAGAGATGTCGCATGACTAAGACAGATGTTGGAAGTGATAGTGATTTACCAGAACTTTGTGCTCGCTGCGCAAAGATTGTGCGTGATAACTATCCAGAAGCAGTTGCGGAAGGACTTGAATAATATGTTCTCAGGAAAAGTAGTTAAGTTCGATGCTAAAAAAGGATTTGGCTTTATTGAAGATAATGAAGGTAAGCAATATTTCGCTTTTATAACATCATTTAAGAATCGTGATGAAAAATATATTGAAGATAATGCCGAAGTTGAATTTGAAATTGCACAGGGATTAAAAGGTCCTCAAGCAGTAAATATAATATTGTTGTAAAATAAAAAAGCACGCATTGTGCTTTTTTATTTTTGGAAAAGGAAGATTTTTAATGAAAACTAATGTTAATCCTAACCGCTGGAAAATATTAATTGCGGTTAATCTATTTACTTTCATGTCAGTGCTTGATGGAAGTATTGTAAATATTGCACTACCTACTATGGGAAGAGATTTAAATATTCCCATGAATCAAGCAGAATGGGTTGTATCAATTTATTTAATTGTTATATGTGCCTTTTTAATATTGTTTGGAAAACTAGGTGATACGATAGGTAAAGTCAAAATTTTTCAATTAGGTGGGGCTTTATTCATCTTAGGGTCTTTACTTTGTGGATTTAATCATAGTCTATTGTTTTTATTGTTTGGACGCACAGTACAAGCAATTGGAGCAGCAATGACAATGAGTACTAATAATGGAATTATTACTGAAGTTTTCCCAGCTACTGAACGTGGACAAGCTCTTGGTTGGGTTGGTTCTTTTGTGGCATTAGGTTCAATAGCTGGCCCTGGTTTAGGCGGCATTATTTTAGGTGCCTTACCATGGGGTTATATATTCTGGATTAATGTACCAGTAGGAATTTTTGCGTTTATTTTTGGACAAATGTATTTGCCTAAAGATGAAACTACTAACAAGAGTAGAATTGATTATTTAGGTTTCATGTCATATTTCCTTGCAATCGTAGCATTTTTTGGTGCAATATTTGTGGGACAAGAAATAGGATTTAGTAATGTATATATATTACTAGCCTTCATTATAGCCATAATTTTATTTACATTATTTGTTAGAAGACAACGTTCAATTAGTTATCCTTTGATTAATTTTGAAATTTTTAAAAATGGTAATTTTTCAATTAGTTTATTATGTGGATTTTTAATTTTTGTAACTAACTTCTTCTTTAATGTTATCTCACCATTTTATCTACAAAATGCACGAGGAATGAATGCCTCTCACGCTGGATATGTACTGATGATTTTTCCTTTAGTACAAGTAATTGTTGCACCGTTTGCTGGTAGAATTTCCGATCGTGTTAGTCCGATGATGATGACGTTTATCGGATTAGTTATAATCGCAATTAGTCAGGTAAGCTATGCATTGATGGATCTTAATACACCACTTTGGATGGTTATGATTTTTATTGGTCTAGTTGGTTTTGGAAATGGAATTTTCCAAGCTCCTAATAATTCAATAGTTATGAGTTCTGTAGATAAGAAATATTTAGGAATAGCAGGTGGGTTGAATTCTTTAGCTAGAAATATGGGAATGATTATTGGAATTTCTTTAGCAACTACTATATTATTTAGTTCAATGAGTAGTTCAGCCGGATATTCAGTAACCACCTATCTAAATGATAAACCTGAGATATTTATATCAGGAATGCATGTCACATTCTGGGCTGCATTTGGTATTTGTATTCTGGCATTAATAACTACAGGAATAAGATGGTATCGTTCAAATGAGCAAACAAAGTAAATTCGAAGAAAAAGTTATATCTGAAAAGAATATTTTTAAAGGGAATGTTGTTGATCTTTCAGTACAAGATGTCAAACTTCCTGATGGTAGCACTTCTACACGTGAAGTGATTAAACATAATGGCGGCGTGGGTATTATTTTAATTCAAGATGATAAAATTGCCTTAGTTCGTCAATGGCGTGCTCCAATGGCCAAAGAAACTTTGGAAATTCCTGCTGGGAAAATTGATATTGGCGAAACTGATTTTAAAAAAGTTGCAAAACGCGAATTAAGAGAAGAAACAGGATTCCAAGCTGATGATCTCGTACTAGTAGATAAATTCTATTGTAGTGTGGGATATTCAAATGAAATGTTTTATACATTCTTTGCAGTTAATCCAAAAAGAGAATTTGACGATTTGAAGCTAGACAGTGATGAATTCTTAAATGTTGAATGGTTCACATTGGAAGAAATAAATAAGCAGATTGAACAAGAATTCATCTGTGATGCAAAAACATTATTAGCTATTAACTATTGGCAAATGAATAGAGGTAGTCAATATGGATAATAATTTTGAAGAAAAAGACAAGCAAAGATTAGAAGCTGAAGAGCGTTATGCAAGAGAAAATCCCGAAAGAATTGAAACAAATCGCCGATTAGTCGCACGCGAGAAAAAAAATAAACTAAAAAGTCGATTAAATCGTGCAATTCTAGTTGTTTTTGTTTTGATTATTATTGTATATCTGATATTGTTTTTCTTGTAGTTTTTAAAAGGAGAGAGTATATGAATTTAGGTGTAATTATCCCCATGGAAGAAGAGCAAAGATTACTTTTAGAATCGATGGAGAATATCGAAGAAAGTAATATTGCCGGTGTAACTTTTTATCAAGGAACATATAAAAAACATCATCTAGTTCTTGCTTTATCTGGAATTGGAAAAGTCCAAGCATCAATGACAACGACTTTGATGGCTAATATTTATCAGCCTGAACTTATTATTAATACAGGTTCAGCTGGAGGTATTGGTCAAGGACTTAAAATCGGTGATGTAGTAATATCTACAAAACTTGCTTACCATGACGTTAATGTTGTTGGATATAAGCATGGTCAATTACCCAAACGAGAACTATTTTTTGAAGCAGATTCAAACTCCGTTGAAAAAATTGCTAGTGCTGCAACTGCAACAGGTTTAGCTTTTCATAAAGGGTTAATTGTTACTGGTGATCAATTCATCGGAACTAATGAACAAAACCAACAAATATTGGGTAATTTCCCCGATGCCCTTGCCAGTGAAATGGAAGGAGCAGCGGTTGCTCAAGTATGTAATGAGTTTAAAATACCATTTGTTGTAATTCGCTCAATGAGTGATGTTGGAGATAGCAATGCCGCAGTTGATTTTGACGAATTTGTGGTAACTGCAGGTAAGAACTCAGTATCAATGCTATTGAATTTTTTGAATAATAATTAAATAGGAGGTGGCACAATGAACAATATATATCTTAATTATGCTGCCACCACACCAATGGATGAAAAAGTTATTGATGTAATAACTGAAGAGATGAAGAATGACTTTGGTAATGCATCAACCCCTGATTTTACGGGAAGAAAAGCCAAGGCAACTCTACAAAAAAGTCGAAAAATAATTTCAAACAGGATAAATGCTCAAGAAAAAGAAATTATTTTTACAAGTGGTGGAAGTGAAAGCAATAATACTGCTATTATTTCAACAGCTGAAGCAAGATCGAAATATGGTAAACACATTATTTCAACACAGATTGAACATGAATCAGTATTAAAACCGCTTGAATATTTGGAATCGCAAGGTTTTGAAGTAACTTATTTAAAACCTAATCGACAAGGACAAATTACTGCCGATCAAGTTGAAAATGCATTACGTGATGATACTATCTTGGTATCAGTTATGATGGTTAATAATGAAACTGGTGTGGTAATGCCAATTAAAGAAATTGGTGAAGTTGTTAAAAATCATCAAGCTGTTTTTCATACCGATGCAGTACAAGCTTTAGGAATGTTGAACATTGATGTTAAAGAATTAAATGTAGACTTACTATCAACTTCAGCACATAAAATATATGGACCAAAATTTTTAGGTACTTTGTATATAAATGATGAGTTAATTTTGCCTTCATTTATACGTGGCGGTGATCAAGAAACCAAACGTCGCGCTGGGACTGAAAATATTCCTGGGATTGCGGGATTTGCTGAAGCTATTGAACGATTAGAAGATAGTCAAACTTTAGTTAAGAAGTATCAAGGCTATAAAAATATGATTGTTGAAACCTTGTCACAAAATAATATTGATTATGATGTGAATGGTTTAATTGATAGTCCCACTCATGTTTTAAACATTTGGCTTAAAGGAATTCAAAGAGATATTTTGATTACTCGTCTTGATATGGTTGGAGTTGCTGTTTCTGGTGGTTCGGCATGTACTGCGGGAAGTCTCGAACCTTCACATGTATTAAAAGCAATGTTTGATAATGAAGATAGAATAAATGAATCAATTCGTATTAGTTTTGGTAAAATGACTACTGAAGATGAATTACAAATTTTTGTTGATAAGTTAGTCGATATTGTAAAAGAATTATCTAAGGAGAATTAAGATGGCACATTTAACAGATCAAGTAACAGGTGATGAACAAAAATATACATTATCACCAAATATAAAAAAATACTCATTAAAAGATGTTGGTTTTGTTGAAACTAACAATGGTAATTTTTTATTTGACCGTCCAATAGGTGATTCTCCTTATGATGCCAAATTCAAATTAAAGATTAGTATCGCTAAAGATTTGGACAAATTAAAAATGTCTGTAACTGATATGACAGGTATGACAGATATTAACATTTCAAAATTAAAAGATACTGATGCAATGATTGAACTATATCAATATATTTTAGATGATTTTATTAAAAGAGAAATTTTAGTTAAGAATTAGGGGTTAATCATGGAAAAAAAGAAGCGAGTCGTAGTTGGCTTAAGTGGTGGAGTTGATTCAACAGTTAGTGCTTTACTACTTAAAGAACAAGGCTACGATGTTATTGGTGTATTCATGAAGAACTGGGATGACACTAATGATTCTGGTGTATGTACTGCGACAGAAGACTTTGAAGATGTTGCTAAGATTGCAGAACAAATAGGGATACCTTATTATTCTGTTAATTTTGAGAAGGAATATTGGGATCGAGTATTCACATATTTCTTAGATGAATATAAAAAAGGTCGTACACCAAATCCAGATGTTATGTGTAATAAAGAAGTTAAGTTCAAAGCATTTTTAGATTATGCTATGAAACTTGATGCCGATTATATTGCTATGGGACACTACGCACAAATTGAACGTGATGAGAACGGTATTGTTCATATGTTACGTGGTGCCGACGATAACAAAGACCAAACATATTTCTTGAGTACAGTAGGCCAAGACCAATTACAAAAAGTACTATTCCCAATTGGGCACTTACAAAAATCAGAAGTGCGTCGTATTGCTGAAGAAGCAGGACTAGCAACTGCTAAAAAGAAAGACTCAACTGGTGTTTGTTTTATTGGAGAAAGAAATTTCAAACAATTCTTAGGTGAATTTTTACCTGCTCAACCTGGTAAGATGATGACTCCAAGTGGAGAAATTATGGGTGAGCATGGCGGTTTGATGTACTATACAATCGGTCAACGTTCTGGATTAGGACTTGGTGGAAATGGTACTTCAAATGATCCTTGGTTTGTTGTTGGTAAAGATATGAAAACCAACACTTTATATGTCGATCAAGGATATGAAAATGAAGCGTTATATGCTGATGAATTAGTTGCATCTGATTTATCATTGAATACGCCCATCGATCGTGGGGACGAGTTCCATGTAACAGCCAAGTTTAGATATCGTCAAAAAGATACAGGCGTTACTGTAAAGATGTTAGGTGATGGCAAAGTTAAAGTTATCTTTGATGCACCTGTTCGTGCAATTACTCCTGGACAAGAAGTAGTTTTCTACGACGATCAAGAGTGTTTAGGCGGAGCAACTATTGATGCTGCTTACATGAATGCTAAAGAATTACAATATATTTAAATATGTAAAAAAGAAGCTTAGTTAAGCTTCTTTTTTTATTACTTGAATTAACTCATGAAAATCTCCATAATGTTTACATATAGGGAAAATAGTAGGAGTCAAATAGTGACAAAATTTTATTTTATTAGGCATGGAAAAACACAGTGGAATCTTGAAGGAAGATATCAAGGGGCAAATGGAGATTCACCATTACTTGAAGAAAGCTATACCGATATTAAATACTTGAGTGAGTTCTTACAAGACATCAAGTTTGATAAGGTATTTTCAAGTCCTTTAAAAAGGGCTCAGGTAACCGCTGAGACATTAATTAACGATATGGGTATAAATATTCCAATTATTACTTATGATGAACTGAGAGAGTTTAATTTAGGTATTATGGAAGGTGAGAAGTTCAAAGACGTAGAATCTAAGTTTCCAGGACTTATTTGGGCATTTAGAAATAGTCCAGAAGATTATGATGAAACAATCATTAATGGTGAGTCATTTCAGGATGTAATAAAACGTACTAATAAATTGATTAAATCAATTGCTAAAGATTCAACAGGAGATGAGAACTATATCGTTGTCAGTCATGGTGCAGCTTTAGTAGCAATGATTAAGTCATTAGCAAATGAGAAGCTAAATGATTTACGTAAAGATGGCGGACTATCAAATACAAGTGTAACAACTATGGAAACAGATGATTACGGTGAAAGTTTCGAATTGCTAGATTGGAACAATACGCAATTCTTACATAAGAAAAAAGACGTTACAGATACGATTTAGGTGATAATATGAATGAAGTTGCAAAACAAGCTGCTAAACAATATGAATCTGGTGATAAAGAAGCAGCTGTTATTACTTTGACAAAGGCGTTAAATGATGATTTTAAGCAATTAGAAATAATCCTACAGCTATCTACTTATCTTTCTTATGGTGGTGAATTTGAACAAGCTGAAGAGCTTTTAAAACGTTCACTCAATATTTTCCCCGATGAAGATACTATTAAATATAATTTGGGTAATATTTATTTTAATCAAAGTAAAATTGATCAAGCTTTACCAATATTTACTGAACTATTAAAGACAGAGATGAGAAATCCTGCGTCCTTTATGTTAGCTCAGTGTTATCAACAATTGGGTGATAATAATCATGCACTTGTTTACGCTATTACTGCCGCCGAAAATGAGCATGAAGATGAGGGATATGCTCAATTAGTTGGTGATATCTTCTTAGCAATGGGTAATGTAAAAGATGCTAAGAAATATTATTTAATATCTACAGATATTAGAAAAAACGAGAGGAACACTTTCAATTTAGGAGTATGTTTGTTTACTCTTGATGATCCTAAAGCTCAATCTGTATTTAAAGAATCAAAAGCCATTAATCAGAAGTATTATGAAGATAATATTCAACGATTAACAGATATACAAAAAATAATTAATGAGAATAAATAAAAACATGGACGCTGACGAAGAACAAAAATATATAGAAGGTACAGTTGAATCTGTTTTTTTTGAAAACCCAGACAATTTTTATAAGATTATTCTAGTTGCTGTAGAAGATACAAATATAGACTGGAATGAACCAGAAATTGTTGTCACGGGTTATTTTGGCGATCTCAATGAAGAACAAGAATACAAGTTTATAGGTGATGTAACGAATCATCCTAAGTATGGTCAACAATTTAAATCTGATTCTTATTCACAAAAGAAGTTGACTGATACGCAAAGTCTTATTAATTATTTTTCAAGTGATTTATTTCCCGGTATTGGGAAAAAGACGGCTGAAAATTTATTAAAAGTTGTAGGAAGTAATCCAATAGATAAGATTTTAAAAGATAAATCAGTATTAGATGGATTACATTTAAGTAATGACAAAATTGATATAATTTATAATCAAGTTCAGTCTAATCATGAGACGGAACAAATTCTGTTGGAATTGAACCAGTTAGGCATCGGTAATACGATTGCTACTAAAATATTTCAAGCTTATCATTCAAAGACTTTAGAAATAGTTATGAATAACCCATTTCAGTTAGTTGAAGATATTAATGGAGTAGGTTTCAAAAAGGCTGATGCGATTGCTGAAGAACTTGGATTTGCCGTTGATAATGAATTTAGAATTCGTGGAGCTATCTTACATGTCTTGAATTTATTATCTTCACTTGAAGGTAATACTTATGCGAATGAAAGTATATTAGAGACTGAAACTCAAAGACTCTTAATGAGTAGTCGATATACTGATAATGTTGAAGACAAAATTTCTAAACAAATAGAACAATTAACTACTGATGGTTTAATTATTCGTGAAGATGAACGTTTATATCTGAAATATCTTTATGACTTCGAATGGACTATAGCATCAAATTTAAAGTTGATAAATGAAGGATTCAATCAAGATATAGCTGAAGAAAAAATTGATTCAGCGATTTCTGAAGTAGAATCAGAATTGAAAATAAAATATGGTAATTCACAAAAAGAAGCAATTAAACAGGCTCTTGAACATCCTATCTTCTTATTAACAGGTGGGCCTGGAACCGGGAAAACTACCATAATTAATGGAATTGTTGCAGCTTATGCTAAATTACACAAAGTATCGTTAGATATCACTGACTATAAAGATAGCGTGTTTCCTATTTCACTTGCAGCACCTACTGGACGTGCAGCAAAACAAATGGCCGACACAACTAGCTTGCCTGCTAGCACAATACATCGACTATTAGGACTTAATGGGAATGAAGATATCAATAATGCAACAGTAGGTGAAGTCGAAGCCGACTTACTAATTATTGATGAAATGTCGATGGTTGATATTAATTTATTCAAACAATTAATGGGAGCCATAAATCCGGGAACTCAATTAATTTTAGTAGGTGATAAAGATCAATTGCCATCAGTTGGACCGGGACAAGTTTTTTCTGACTTAATTGATAGCGAGGCGTTACCTACTAAGAAGCTTGATTTTATCTATCGTCAAGACAGTGATTCATCAATTACTAAGTTGGCTCATGATATTAACGAAGGTATAGTAAGTGATGAAATTTTTCAAAATTTCAAAGACCGGAGTTTTATTAGAGCTAGCGATAAGCAAATTCCTGGTGTAATTGAACAAGTCTTTCAACGTGTTAAAGACAAAAACTTTGATATCGATAATGTACAGACATTAGCGCCAATGTATCGAGGAACTGCAGGTATTGATAATCTTAATTTAATAATTCAAAATATTTTGAATCCACTTAACTCTAATAAAAAAAGTGTGAAGTTTGGGAATGTTGATTATCGAATTGGTGATAAAGTTGTTCATTTAGTTAATAATCCAGAAAATAATGTATTCAATGGTGAAATAGGACTTATTACTGGTATCACATATGCAAAAGATAGCGATATTAACAGTGATGAACTACACTTTGATTTTTCGGGTCAAGAAATATCTTATGCACGTTCAGATTGGAATAAAATAACATTGGCGTATTGTACTTCGATTCATAAAGCACAAGGTAGTGAATTTGAATTAGTAATTATGCCACTAGTTCGCCAAGCAAAACGTATGTTGAAACGTAACTTATTATATACTGGTATTACTCGTGCAAAATCAATGCTTATAATGATAGGTGATCAACAAGCATATATTGACGCTATCAATGATATCTCTAGTAAGAGAGCAACTACTTTAATTAATAGATTGTTAAAGACTTTCGAAATATCTACAACTAAAGAAGTAGAAACCACATCAATAAATTATGAATTAACAAATGAAATAATATTGAATAATAATGTTGATCCAATGATAGGAATGACAGATATTAGCCCATATGATTTTATGTCAAAAGAGGAGTAAAAAATGAGCGACGAAATAAGAAAAAATTTAGAAATCCGACCGGTAACAGTTGAAAATGTTGAACAATTTAACGATTTACTACGTTATGTTTTTCAAGTAACTAATAAAGATTTATCTGAAAGTGGTTATGAAGAAGGAGAAATTGAACGTGCTAAACAGCCAGTCCTTGAAGTTTCTGATGTTTTTGGCTGGTTTAATGAGCGTAATGAATTAATTTCTCAAATTGCCATATATCCCTGCGAAGTGAATATTCACGGTAATATTTACAAAATGGGAGGCATTACAGGAGTTGGAACTTATCCTGAGTACGCTGGTAATGGTTTGATGCATGATTTGGTAAAAATTGCATTGAATCATATGAGAGCTCACCAGCAATGGATTTCTTATCTATATCCTTATGACATACCTTTTTATCGTAAAAAAGGTTGGGAAATTATGTCAGATCATTTAACTTTTGAGTTAAAAGATACACAATTACCTAAACAAGTTGACGTACCTGGGCGTGTAGAACGAACTGAAATTGATGATGGGGCGATCTTTGCTATTTACGAAGAATTTGCTAAACAAAATCATGGTTCAATGATTCGAAGTCAATTGAATTGGGATGAATATTGGCGTTGGGAAAATGAAGAAGAACGAATGGCAGCTGTCTATTATAATGAGAATGGTCGTGAAGATGGCTATATTATTTATTGGATAGCAAATGATGTATTTCATGTTAAAGAAATGATATATCTAAACCAAGAAGCGCGATTAGGACTATGGAACTTTATCAGCGCTCATTTCTCAATGCTAGATAAAGTTAAAGGTCATATTTATAAAGATGAACCTTTAGACTTTTTATTAGATGATGGTGATATAAAAGAAACAATAGAACCATATTTTATGGCTCGAATTGTTGATGTAGAAGAGTTCTTTAAGATGTATCCTTTTGAAGATGGTGGCAAAGATATACATTTTGTTATTAATGACCCATTGGCTGAATGGAATAATAATACTTTTGGTCTTCATTTTGATGAAGAAGGTCAACTTGAAATAACACATGATGCAATAGGAGAAGAAATAGTTTGTGATATTCAAACCTTAACTACTATGATGATGAGTTATAAACGCCCATCATACCTTGCTAAAATTGAACGACTAAAAACTAGTCATCATGCAATTAGAGTCTTGGAAAACATTATTCCTATAGAAACACCATATTATTCAGATTATTTCTAAACAAAAAACAGCGACTAATTAGTCGCTGTTTTTATTTACCATTAAGAATGGATGATGATGAACTGAGAAAGTTAGATTGATGTCAGCTTTATCGAAGTCTTCACCGTCCATCTGAACATATTCTGGTTTATTTGCTTGTAAATTCAAATCATTTGATATGAAATGATGAACACGATGGTCTTGTAAATGACTACCATCTTTTAACATTTTTATGAATAATTTCACTATATCAAGAGCACCCATCTGTTCAACAACAATCAGATCTAATTCGTGATCAAAAGGTGATGCTACAGGTGCAATGGGTACACCACCACCAAAGAAAGGATGATTAGTTGTAGTTACCAGAAAAACATTTTTTAAAATTTTAGTATCCTTATTTTGAAGATCTGAAATAGTAAGGTCAAAATTATCATGTTTGAAAAAAACTTTAATCAATTGAGATAGGTAAGAAAGCTTACCAAGTCTTAACATATTTAAGAATTTCTTCGATGCGGAGCGATTTGTTGAATAGACAATTGCCGCATCAAAGCCAATCCCAATATTATTAACAAAGAAATATGAGTTCTTAGAATTATTATCTTGATATTCACCAATATCAACTTCTTTAAATTCTTGGTTTGTATTTAGTGCAGTAATGATTTTTTCAATGTGAGTTTCTAAATCTAATCCTCTAGCAAAATCATTTCCAGATCCAGAGGGGATATAAGAAATAGGTGTATGAGGATTTTTTGATTTTCTTATTCCATTTAGGCATTGATTGAGTGTACCATCACCACCAATAATCACTAAGAGCGTATCGTCGACAGCTTTTGAATTTGCAAAGTCTTTACCTAAGCGAATACCATCATCTGGCTTCTTAGTGATTGATAATGTATATGGAATTTTATTTTGATTCAAGATTCGAATGACTTTTTGACCACGTTTTTTTGAATTTCCAGAAGATGCATGTTCATTCAAAATAATATGTAGTTTTTTATAGTTCATAGTTTTTCCTCAAATATGTCATATTAGACAAAATAAAAAGGAGTCCGAATGGGACTCCTAATCGTTAAACTGAAGCAGAAATCAACATTGGTAAAATTACAGGGTTACGTTCAGTCTTTTTGTAAAGCATATCTTGTAATCCGTCAGTAATAATAGTTTTTAGCATTGCCTCAGTAACTTCTGTTTCCGATTCGTTAAATGCATTTTTAATTAAATGGAATACACGTTTTTGTGCATCACTAATTAATTCGCCAGATTCACGCATATATACAAAACCACGTGAAAGGATATCAGGTCCAGCTAATACGATTTTTTTATTGTAGTCAATTGTAGCTACAACAATTACCAAACCTTCATCTGATAACATCTTTCGGTCATGAATAACCACATTACCAATGTCACCAATACCATTACCATCGACATAAACATCGTCAGCAGGGAAGTGTCCGGCTGGTCTAGCTGAATCACTAGTTAAGGCTAAAACATCACCGTTTTCCATTACGAAACAGTTTTCTTTAGGTACATCACACTTCTGTGCGAGTTCAGTATGAATTTTTAGCATTCTGAATTCACCATGAATTGGCATGAAGTACTTAGGTTTCATTAATCGAATCATTAATTCTTGTTCAAGTTGACCACCATGACCAGAAGCGTGAATGTTATTAATTTTACCGTGAATAACATTAGCTCCAGCTTCAGATAATAGGTTAATAACATGATTAACACTTGAAGTATTACCTGGGATTGGGTTACTTGAAAAGATGACAGTGTCTTCAGGATGAATAGTTATTTGACGATGAGATCCGTTAGCAATTCTACTTAGAGCAGCCATAGGTTCACCTTGCGAACCAGTACATAAGATCATGACTTTTTCAGGAGGTAACTTATTAATCTCAGAAGCATCTAGTAACATATCATCAGGAATATTCAAATATCCTAGTTCACGACCATTAACAATGGCCGATTCCATACTACGTCCAAAGACAGCAACTTTACGGCCTTGTTGTAAGGCAGCATCAACCGCTTGTGAAACACGATAGATATTTGAAGCGAAAGTAGCAAAAATAATCCTACCTTTGATGGTTTCAAAAATCTTGTGAATAGTGTCACCAACGTAACGCTCTGATTTACTAAAGCCATATACTTCGGCATTAGTACTATCAGACATAAGTAATAAGACACCTTCAGCACCAAGTTGTGCCATTTTTTGTAGATTTGGAGAAGGTAGTCCAGCAACTGGAGTTAAGTCAAACTTAAAATCACCAGTTTCAACAATTACTCCTTGTGGAGTGTGGACTGCAATTCCTAAAGCATCGGGAATTGAATGAGTTGTTCTAAAGAAGTCAACACTCATATTATTGAACTTAATAACTGTGTCTTCTTGGATTTCGTGCATTTCTGTTTTGTTCAACAAACCATGTTCTTCAAGTTTTCCTTTAATTAATGCACTGGCCAAAGGACCGGCAAAAATTGGAGCTTGAACTTTTTGTAAGAAGAAGGGAATTCCACCAATATGATCTTCATGACCATGAGTGATGAATAGTCCCTTAATCTTATCTTGATTGTCCATTAGATATTGATAATCAGAAATAACATAATCAATACCTAATTGATCATCTTCTGGGAATTTAATACCAGCGTCAATCACAATGATTTCATTGCGATACTGCACGCCATACATGTTTTTTCCGATTTCACCTAGTCCCCCGATGGCAAAAACGAAAACTTCTTTGTCATTTATTTCAAATGGCATATTTATTAAAACTTCGTAATTTTAAAGTTAAGGCTCTTCTTTTCGTATTCAAGAAAATCCTTACTTAGTTCCTGCACTAGTTCAATGTTGTAGTTTGTGTTCTTTTCTACCATTGCTTGTGCTTCAATTTGTGAATCAGCTTCTACATAAATAGATTCTGTTGTCTCTCTACGGGGAGTTTGAGACTTGTCAGGTTGGAATAGTACTTTATAAATCAAAATTGTTCTCCTTTATTGTTGCGTATTTATTTCTATCCGAACAGGTGGTTGACGAATCAACAGTTACATAAATATTATCATAATTTATTATTTATGTATATATTTTAGAAATAAAAAAAGACGCTAAAAGCGTCTAATTATTCGATTATTAAAGCTTTATCATCAATTGTGAATGGATCTTTCTTATTGATTTTATCGTAAAACAAATGTCCATTTAAATGATCAATTTCATGTTGGCAAACAATAGCGGGATATCCTCTAAGTTTCATTGTTTGGCTTACACCATCAAAATCATCATATCTAATGGTAATTTTATTATGACGGGGGACGTAACCTGGTACTTCAGTATCGACTGATAAACAGCCTTCGCCTTCGCCAAGTGCAGTGACTTGTACAGATTCACTGATAATAACCGGATTAATTAAAGTCATCTGTAAATCTATTTTGTCAGGTTCATCTAGATTAGGAATAAGTACTGAAGCCATTGCAACTGATTCACCAACTTGTGGAGCGGCTAAACCGACACCAGCACGAAGTCCGTATTTTTGGCCTAACTGCGCATCTTGACTATTAATAAGATATTCCATCATATCATCAGCTAATTGTTTATTTTTTTTTGAGATAGGGAATGTTACTTTTTGGGCAACCTTACGTAATACTGGGTTACCATCACGAGTTACGTCTTTCATTAAATACATTTTTGGCCTCCAATTGTTCTATATATATCCGTTAATTATAGCATTAAAAAAACTGTCATTTAAAGCATCAATTTATGAAAGTCAATTCAATCGAAAAAAATTGTAAAAATACAAAATTTATTGGGAAATGATTGTTCAATTTTTCACAATCAAAACCGCAACAGAATAACGTTTATGAGACTTCAAAAAAAAATATTTTAGAACTAGTGAAAACATTTACAATATCACTTGCAAACGGTTACAAGGATGGGTACGCTTTATATGTACAGATATTATTTATATCAATTTAATGACGGAAAGGACTGTATTGAAATGGCAAAAAAAACAGTTGTCGATTTCTCGGCAATCAAAAAAGGATTAAGCAATAATCCAGATCCTATTCAAGTTTTAAATTCAAAATCTGAAGTCGTAAATAAAGAAGTTTTCGAAAGCTTTTCAGACGAACAGTTAGTTGAATTCATGGAAAAAATGGTTTGGGAGCGTGCATTGCATGAACAAACTATGAACTTCTCACGTCAAGGACGTATGGGATTCTACGCACCTACTGCTGGTGAAGAAGCTTCTGAAATGGGAACAGTTATGGCGATGGAGGATCGAGACTATCTTGTTCCAGCATATCGTGATATTCCTCAATTAATTCAACATGGAGCAACTGTAACCGAAGGATTCTTATGGTCTAGAGGGCATGTTGAAGGTAACAAATTCAAAGCTCGTGCATTGATGCCACAAATCATTATTGGTGCTGCTTATGTTGAAGCAGCAGGTATTGGTATGGGACTTAAAAAGAATGGTGAAGATGCAATTGCATTCACATATACAGGTGATGGTGGTACTTCACAAGGTGATTCGTATGAAGGAATGAACTTTGCGGGAGCATTCCAATCTCCAGTATTATTTATTGTTCAAAATAATGGATATGCAATTTCAACTCCAAGAAGTAAACAAACAGCTGCTCCAACACTAGCACAAAAAGGTGTTGCTGCTGGTATTCCTAGTGTACAAGTTGATGGTATGGATATCTTAGCTTGTTATGCTGTTGCTAAAGCTGCACGTGAATATATTTTAGCTGGTAATGGTCCAGTATTAATTGAAACACTTACATTTAGATATGGTGCTCATTCATCTGCTGGTGACGATCCAAAACGTTACAGAACAGAAGCTGAAGAGAAACCTTGGTTTGATGTAGATCCTTTGATTAGATTAAGAAAAGTTCTTACTGATAAGAAACTTTGGTCAGAAGAAAAAGAAGAAAAATTAATTGAAGAATACAAAGCTTCATTCAAAGATGCAATTAAAGAAGCTGATTCAGTAGCTCCTGATACAGTGTCTGCTATGTTGAAACGTACATTTGAAATGCCAACTCCAGATATTCAAGAGCAAATCAAAGAATTCGAAGAAAAGGAGTCTAAATAATTATGGCAAAAATGACATATATCCAAGCTATTACTAATGCTTTGGACATTAAGCTAGAAGAAGATCCAAAGACTTTAATCTTTGGTGAAGATGTTGGTAAAAATGGTGGTGTATTTAGAACAACTCAAGGACTTCAAGAAAAATATGGTGAAGAAAGAGTTTTCGATACTCCATTAGCTGAATCAGGAATAATGGGATTAGCTGTTGGGTTAGGACTAACTGGATGGCGTCCAATTCCTGAAATCCAATTTATGGGATTCAGTTTTGAAGCTGTTGATTCTATTGTTGGACAAATGGCACGTATGAGATTCCGTTTTGATGGTGAAAAAACACAACCTATTGTTGTAAGAACACCTTATGGTGGTGGTACACATACTGCTGAAATGCATGCCGATAACTTGGAAAATTACTTCACAGGAACTCCTGGTTTGCGTGTTGTAATGCCAAGTAATCCATATGATGCAAAAGGTTTATTAATTTCAGCAATTGAAAATAATGACCCAGTCTTATTTATGGAAAACTTAAAATTATATCGTTCAATGAAAGATGACATTCCTGAAGATAAATATACTGTTCCGTTAGACAAAGCAAATGTTGTTCGTGAAGGAACTGACATAACTGTTGTTGCCTACGGTGCTGAAGTTAATGAAGCTATTAAAGTGGCCGATAAATTAGCTGAAGAAAATATTTCAATGGAAGTTATTGATTTACGTACAGTTTCTCCAATTGATACTGCAACTATCTTTAAGTCAATTGAAAAAACACACAAAGTTGTGATTGTTCAAGAAGCTCAAAAGATGGCTGGAGTAGGCGCAAATGTAGCGTCTGAAATATCAGAACATGCAGTCTTAAATCTTGATGCACCTATTGGACGCGTAGCTGCACCTAACTCTGTTTATCCATTCGCTCTTTCTGAAGAAGTGTGGATTCCAGGTGAAAAAGAAATAGAAGCTAAAGTACGCGAAATTATAAATTTCTAGTCTGATATTAATTCAAAGGAAGGATTTTCAATATGGCATTTAAGTTTAAATTACCCGAATTGGGTGAAGGTATGGCCGAAGGTGAGATCGCTCGCTGGTTAGTTAAGGAAGGCGATACCATAAAAGAAGATGATTCGATTGTTGAAGTTCAAAATGATAAATCGGTAGAAGAACTACCAACTCCAGTATCTGGAACAGTTAAACAAATTGTTGCAGCAGAAGGTCAAACTGTTGAAATCGGAGATACTTTAATTGTTATCGATGATGGATCTGCTGACTCAGGTGATGACGAAGTAGAAGTGAAAGCTGATGAAAAAGTAGAACAAGCACCTGCTGAATCTGCTAAAGAAGACGCTCCAAAAGAAGTTGCAACTGCTGCTAAAACTGGTGATGCAAATGCAAACTATTTGGCAATGCCTTCAGTACGTCAATATGCAAGAGACAAGGGTGTAGATTTGTCACAAGTTACTCCTTCAGGTAAACACGGACAAATTACTAAAGCTGACGTTGATGGGTTCGATGGAACAGCAGCACCTGTTGCTGCTTCAACATCACAAACGGCTGCAGCATCTGAAACAAAAGCAGCACCAATTGCTGCATATACATCAGCAACTCCAGAATTAGAAACACGTGAAAAGATGAGTCTAACTCGTAAAGCTATTGCTAAAGCAATGCGTACAAGTAAAGATATCGCTCCTCACGTTACAAGTTTTGATGATGTTGAAGTTTCAGCATTGATGGCAAATCGTAAGAAGTATAAAGAAATTGCTGCTGGTAAGGATATCAAACTTACATTCTTACCATATATTGTTAAAGCTTTAGTTGCAGTAATGAAGGAATTCCCTGAACTAAATGCTTCAATTGACGATACAACTGAAGAAGTAGTTTACAAACACTACTACAATGTTGGTATTGCTACAAATACAGAACATGGTCTATATGTTCCTAATATTAAGAATGCTGATTCAAAAGGTATGTTTGAAATTGCCAAAGAAATCACTGAAAATTCACAAGCTGCATACGACAACAAGCTAGGTGGAGATGCTATGCGTGGTGGTTCTATCACAATTAGTAATGTTGGATCAATTGGTGGTGGTTGGTTTACACCAGTAATTAACTACCCAGAAGTAGCAATACTTGGTGTTGGTAAGATTGCTAAAGAACCATATGTTGACGAAAATGGTGCAATCCAAGTTGGTAATATGCTTAAACTTTCATTGAGCTATGATCACCGTTTGATTGATGGTGCTTTGGCACAAAACGCATTGAACAAATTAAAAGAATTATTACATGATCCAGATATGTTGTTGATGGAGGGATAATTTAAAATGGCAGATAATGTAGTTGAAAAAGAAACAGTTATTATAGGTTCAGGACCCGGTGGATACGTTGCTGCAATTCGTGCTGCTGAGTTAGGACAAGACGTTACCATAATTGAAAAAGCTGAAACGGTTGGTGGTGTTTGTCTAAATGTTGGTTGTGTGCCTTCAAAAGCTTTGATTGCTGCCGGACATAGATTACGTGAAACCCGCGATTCATCAATGTATGGTATTGATAAGACTGATGCTAAGATTGACTTCAAAAAAACTCAAGAGTGGAAAGATAACGAAATTGTTGGTCGTATGACTAATGGTGTTAATATGCTACTCAAGAAACATAAAGTTGAAGTTATTCAAGGTGAAGCCTTTATTGACAACAATGAACAATTAAGAATTATGGCTACAGGACCTAAGCAATTCATGGATAATGGTGGTGGTCAAACAATTAAGTTTAAGAACTTGATTATTGCCACAGGTAGTCGTCCTATTGAAATCAAAGGATTCAAGTTTGGTGAAAGAATCATTGATTCAACAGGTGGACTTAACCTAACAGCTGTTCCAAAAGAATTTGTTGTTATCGGTGGTGGTTATGTAGGAACTGAATTAGCTGGAGCATACGCTGATTTAGGCGCTCATGTAACGATTCTTGAAGGAACTAACCAAATAGTACCTAACTTCGAAAAAGACATGGTAGATGTAGTTAAGAAGAGCCTAGAAGCTAAAGGTGTAACTATTATCACGAATGCTATGGCTAAAGAAGGTAAAGAATCAGATAAGAACGTTGAAGTTACATATGAAGTAGACGGCAAATCTGAAAAGATTACAGCTGATTACTGTATGGTAACTGTTGGACGTCGTCCTAATACTGATGATTTTGGACTAGAATTGACTGATGTTAAGATGACTGATCGAGGACTTGTTGAAGTAGACAAACAAGGACGTACATCAGTTGACAACATTTGGGCAATTGGTGATATTGTTGCTGGTCCTGCATTAGCTCACAAAGCATTCTTTGAAGCTAAGACAGCTGCTGGAGCAATTGCTGGGTTGAACACTGAAAATGATTATATCGGTGTGCCAGCTGTATGTTTCACTGATCCTGAATTAGCTGCTGTAGGTATGACACAAGCTGAAGCAAAAGAAAAAGGAATTGAAACTAATGTAGCTAAATTCCCATTTGCTGGTAATGCTCGTGCTGTATCATTAGGAGCTCCAGAAGGATTTGTGAGATTAGTATCTGAAAAAGAAACAAATACACTAATTGGTGGTCAAATTGTTGGACCTGGTGCTAGTGATTTGATATCAGAACTTAGTTTGGCAATTAATAGTCAAATGAATGCAGAAGATATTTCGTTAACAATTCATCCACATCCAACTTTAGGAGAACCTATTGCTGAAGCTGCTGATATATTGATGGGATATCCAACACATATCTAATCAAGATATAAATAATAAAAAAACCTAAGCAAATGAATGCTTAGGTTTTTTTTATTTAAGTTAATGCGAAAAACGACTCAAGATGGTTCTTTTTTGATAAACTAAAATTATGAAAAAAGAAAATAATAATTATGAGTACCCAATCGATTATGACTGGAGCACTGAAGAAATCACAAATATAATAAAATTTTATAACGTCATTGAAGAAGCTTACGAAGGTGGAGTTGATAAAAATAAATTATTATCAGCCTATAATGACTTTCGAAAGATAGTTCCAATGAAAATGGATCAGAATAATCTGTCTAAACGATTTGAAACAGAATCAGGATATTCTATCTATAAGGTTATTAAAGCTGCTCAAGGAGCTACAATAGAATATATTAAATTTTAGACAAACAAAAAAGCCACAGTTTTGGGGGTCTGTGACTTTTTTACTCATCTACTTGGGAGTAAATGTATTAATGGGGATGTGTTTGTCTTTGGGGAAGACATTTGATATAAAATATCAAGTGTAGTTAAAACTCGTTTAACTAACAAGAATATAATCTAATACTTTGATAACTTAGTCAAGCTATTTTTGAGAAAAAATTCAAATAATTTAAAATAATGCACCATAAATTAATTCTAGCTGTTAATGGTTAATGCCGTATTCTATTGCAACTATATATATTTAACAGTTGATTATTAAATAAAAACTAAGAGGAAGGAGGAGAAAAAGTTAATGGATAAGAATAATCTCAAAATAAATATTTCAAATATTTTAAAAAGTGTTTCTACAAAATTAAAAACAAGTTTTAACTCAGATTTATTAATAGAAACAAAAAATGGTAAGAACGATTTAGTAACAAATATGGACAAAGAAGTTGAACGTTTTATTATTACTGAGTTAAAGAAATCCTATCCTACTGCAAAATTCGTAAGTGAAGAAGGCTATGGTGACGATATAAAGGATATTAATGGTCTGGTTTTTTTTGTTGATCCGATTGATGGGACCTTAAATTATGTAAAACAACGAAAAGATTTTGCTTCAATGATAGGAGTGTATCTTGATGGAGAACCTATTTTGGGAGCAATTATTGATGTGATGGCTGATAAATTATATGTTGGCGGTCCGGGATCTGATATTTTGGTAAATAATAAAAAATTAATTACCATTAGTGATCATTCATTGAGTGATTCTCTTATTACAGTGAGTGCGCGACTTGTTTTTAATGAAGAATTAAATATGAAAGAAGTAATTAAAAAAAGTAGTGGTATTCGTATGATGGGAAGTGCTGGGGTTGTTTTTGGAAGACTTCTTGAAAATAGACAAGGAGCATATATTTCAAAATTAGCTCCATGGGATTTAGCGGCTGGAAAAATCTTGGCCGAATCACTTGGATATATAGTAGTAGGCATTGACGGGAGACCTGTTAATATGCTAAAATCACAACTTGTAATTATTGGAACAAAGCAATTAACCCAAGAGGTTCTAACCATACTGAATTAGAGCCAACGGAGCTGTGATTTCACAGCTTTTTTATTGCCATTTATAGAATTAATAATTTAATGGAATTTGGAAGGAAGAAAACCTTGAAATTAAGAGACGATATAAGAAATATTGCTATCATTGCCCATGTCGATCATGGTAAAACAACATTGGTTAATGAAATGCTTAAACAATCAGATACATTAGACTCACATACAGAAATTGGCGACCGTGCCATGGATACTAATGATATTGAAAAAGAACGTGGTATCACAATTCTTTCAAAAAATACTGCTGTTAAAGTAGACGGAAAGCAAATCAACATCTTGGATACACCTGGACATGCCGATTTCGGTGGTGAAGTGGAACGTATCATGACAATGGTTGATGGTGTTTTGCTTGTTGTTGATGCATACGAAGGAACAATGCCACAAACTCGTTTTGTGTTGAAAAAAGCTTTTGAACAAAACCTAACACCAATTGTTGTTATTAATAAGATTGACCGTGAAGGTGCACGTCCAGCTGAAGTTGTTGACGAAGTACTTGAATTGTTTATTGAATTAGGTGCCGATGAAGAACAACTTGAATTCCCTGTTGTATATGCTTCAGCTATGAACGGAACAACAAGTTTAAGTGATGATATCTCAACTCAAGAACATACAATGGAACCATTATTTGAAACAATTTTGGATACAATTCCTGCACCAGTTGATAACTCAGATGAACCATTACAATTCCAAGTTTCAATGCTTGATTATAATGACTTTGTTGGACGTATAGGTATTGGTCGTGTATTCCGTGGGAAGATCAAGATTGGTGATTCAGTTACTGTTATGAAGCTTGATGGAACAACTAAAAACTTCCGCGTTACTAAGATGTTTGGTTTCATTGGACTTCAAAAAGTTGAAATTCAAGAAGCTAAAGCCGGTGATTTAATTGCCTTATCTGGTATGGACGATATCTTCGTTGGAGAAACAGTTACACCAGTTGATAATCAAGAAGCTTTACCTGTACTTAGAATTGATGAACCAACTCTACAAATGATGTTCTTAGCTAATGATTCACCATTTGTTGGCCGTGAGGGTGATTTAGTTACAGGTCGTCAAATCGAAGACCGTCTACGCTCACAACTTCATACTGATGTTTCTTTAAAAGTTGAAGATACTGATCAACCAAGTGCTTGGATGGTTTCTGGTCGTGGTGAATTGCATCTTTCAATTCTTGTTGAAGAAATGCGTCGTGAAGGATTCGAACTACAATTATCACGTCCTGAAGTTATCTATAAAGATATTGATGGAACAACTTGTGAACCATATGAAGCTGTTCAAATCGATACACCTGACGAATATGTAGGATCAGTTATTGATTCTATGTCTCAACGTAAAGGTGAGATGAAAAACATGGAAAGTACTGGAAATGGTCAAACAAGACTTTCATTCCTTGCCCCATCACGTGGGTTGATTGGTTATTCTACTGAATTCCTTTCAATGACTGGTGGATACGGTATTATGAACCATACTTTCGATTCATACTTACCAGTTGTTAAAAACTGGGAACCTGGTCGTCGTAATGGTGCACTTGTATCTATTAACCAAGGACCTACAACAACATATTCACTTCAATCAGTTGAAGACCGTGGACAATTGTTCTTAGGCGCACAAGTTGAAGTTTACGAAGGAATGATTGTTGGCCAAAGTTCTCGTGATCAAGATATTGCCGTTAACGTTACTAAAGGTAAAAACCTTACAAATACACGTGCCTCAGGTAAAGATCACTCTGCTGCAATTAAAACACCTAAGACATTATCTCTTGAAGAATCAATTGAATTCTTGAACGATGATGAACTTTGTGAAGTAACTCCACAAAGTGTTCGTTTACGTAAGAAGATTTTGAATACAGGTGAAAGACAAAAAGCTAGCAAGAAGAAAAAACTAGCATCACAAGGCTAATAAAAAACCGACTATTGTCGGTTTTTTTTATTGGAATGAATTACTCATTTTATGAGTTTTGATGATATAATTAACACTATTAAGCTAGGGGAGTGTCGTTGTGAGTTTAAAATTTAAAAATTTGGACTATTGGATTCTTATTCCATATTTAATTTTAATGGGAATCGGAATTATAATGGTTTACTCAGCAAGTTTTGATACAGTTATGAATCATGGTGGTTCAGCATCTTCATATTTTATTAAACAAGTTTTCTTTGTAATTATTGGACTAATCTTGTGCACACTTGCATTCATGATGAAAATTAATTTATTAAAAAATCCAAGACTGATTCAAATTTTAATTTTTGGGACAATAATATTACTATTAATACTTCTAATTAGAAAAGCTATCAATCCTGCATCCGCGATTAATGGATCAGCTGCTTGGATTCCATTAGGATTTTTCAATATTCAACCGCTAGAAATTGCAAAGTTATCTTTGATCATTTATTTCGCATTTATATTTAGTAGAAGACAAGATCGTTTAGTTCCAGGAAATATTCTTCAAGAATTATCAGGTCCGCTAGTTGTTGCTTTTTCAATTTTAATTTTAGTCATTTTACAACCAGATTTTGGTGGTACTGGGATTTTATTCTTTATTGGAATTGTTATGATTTCCACCTCAGGTATTCCTAAAAAAAGTATGGCATTGATTAATTCACTTTGGGGAATTCCTATGTTAATTGTCTATTATGTTTTGACGCATTATAATATTAGTTTTCTTGAAAAATACTATCAATATCGAAGATTTATGGCATTCAAGAATCCTTTTAAGTATGAATCTGGAATAGGTTCGCAATTAGTTAATTCTTTATATGCCATTAATAATGGCGGTCTTTTTGGGGTTGGACTCGGGAATAGCATTCAAAAAAGAGGGTATTTACCAGAACCATATACTGATTTTATTCTTTCAATTACCAGTGAAGAGTTAGGTTTTATTGGTGTATTTGTAATTATTAGTTTATTATTTACAATTATATTCAGATGTATTCAGATTGGTACACGTTCAAACGATACTTTTAGATCACTTTTAGTTTTCGGAGTAGCAGCAATGTTATTCTTCCAAACTTTTTTAAATGTCGGTGGACTATTAGGTCTAATCCCTCTAACAGGGGTTACTTTGCCATTCATTAGCTATGGTGGATCAAGTCTATTGATGCTATCAGCCGCAATAGGTCTTGTATTAAATGTTAGTGCTTTTGAAAAAAAATTATCTAGTTCGAAATAATAGGTGTAAAAATAATGGAACAGTTACGTAAAGGATTAATTATTTGGATGTATTCATTGCGCGGGCAGAAATCGTTAAAAAATCTGGGCAATGTATATTATGTTTCCAAAAAAATGAAATACGCAGTAATGTATGTCGATAAAAAAAATCTTGAAGCAACTATAGAAAAAATTTCAAAGATGCGTTTTGTTAAAAAAGTTGAATTATCTTTGCGTGATGAAATTGATATGGATTTTGAAACGAAAATCGGTGCATCAAATATTAAAGATACAGTATATAGCGAGTAGGAGTTGACTATGAGAGTTGTTTCGGGTGAATTTAGAGGATTAAATTTAAAGGCCGTACCAGGTGATTCAACACGTCCTACATCAGCAAAGGTGAAAGAGTCGATTTTTAGTATCATTAATCCGTATTTAACTGATGGTATTTGTTTAGATTTATTTGCTGGCACAGGTTCTTTGGGTATTGAAGCAGTATCACGCGGATATGAAACAGGTTATTTAGTTGATAAAAATTACAAAGCAATTAAAACCATCAAAGAAAACATTGAAAAAACTCATAGCGAAAACAGATTTATTATTCAGTCAGGTAATGCGACTGATGCGCTAAAAAAATTTGCTGCTGATAAGATAAGGTTTGATTTAATTTTTTTGGATCCTCCATATCGTATGCACATTACCGATGAAATTGTTGAAAATATGATTTCTGAAGGCTTACTTAATGATCAATGTATAATCGTTATTGAAACAGACTATGTAATAGAAAAGATAAGCGATGAACATTTAACAACTATACAAGAAAAAACATATGGTGAGACGCAAATCGTTATATATAAGTATGAGGAATAGATTATGACAAAAAAAATTGCTTTATACGCTGGGAGTTTTGATCCCATAACTAACGGACATTACGATATAGTTTTACGTGCTGCTCAAATATTTGACGAAGTAATTGTTGCAGTTATGACAAATACTTCAAAAAATTATATGTTCTCGTATGAAGAAAAAGAGAAAATGATAAATCAACAGTTCGAAAAATTGGACAATGTTTCAGTTGTTGATGGGGAGAATAAGTTGACTGTAGATTTGGCTAAAGAACTAAAAGCTAATGTCTTAGTTAGATCTATGCGAAATACTAATGATTTTATTTATGAATCTGGTGTATCACAAATTAATCATTTACAAGATAATAATATTGAAACGTTATACTTATTATCAGATCCTAAATATGCAAATATTTCTTCAAGTATGATTAAAGAGATTATCACCTTTGGCGGTAATGTTAGTCAGTTGGTTGCACCTGAAGTTGAAAAATTATTAAAAAATAAAATAAAAGGAATTCATTAACAATAATGAATTCCTTTTTTCGTAATTTCTTTTAACAAGGAGGATTACGAATGATCGAAAATATTAAGCAACAAATACTAGATTATAAAAAAGAAATTATAATTGGTTCTTTTGCAGCGCTGTTAATTATTATTTTTGTAATATTGAATAATAAACCAACTCCAGTTAGGAGTAATGTTTTTACTGATAATGCTAAATCTAAGAAGGTTTTTAAAAAGGCAAATGTTGTAAAATCTTCTAAATATATTTATGTTGATATACAAGGTGAGGTTAATCGACCTGGATTTTATCGTATAAAGGCAACGGCTAGAGTGTTTGATTTATTACAGTTAGCTGGAGGATTAAAAGATACAGCAGACCGTAAGAATGTTAATCAAGCAAAAAAAATAACTGATCAAGAACAAGTTTATATACCTAAAATTGGTGAAATTACTGACCCACCTTTAATAAAAGAGAATATGGATCAAGACAGTGATGAAAAAACTGAACAAGTAAATATTAATGCGGCAACAGTAGATGAGCTGCAAAACTTACCAGGTGTAGGGCCTAAGAAAGCTGAAAAGATTGTTCAGTATCGAGAAGAAAACGGTGGGTTTGAAAAGCCGGATGATTTAACTAAAGTATCTGGTTTTGGTGAAAAAACATTAGAAACATTAAAAGATCAAATTACGATTTGATTAATGAGAATAAATTTCTAATAATAGCAGTTGTTTTAGGATTGATTAGTTCTATTAATTTTTTTAGTCACTTTATTTTTTTTACAATTTTATTATTTATTATTTTTCGTATTTTATTACTAAGACAATGGCAAACGTTTTGGTTGTTAACAATAGTCGCCATAATATTTTTATTTCGACTATCATTAGTGCCACAATTAGTAAATCACTCTTATCAGTCTCTTATTTTAAAAATAAATCCTACTGAATTTTCAATGAATCATGATTTTTGTACGGGTATAGCCAACTCTGAATCGGAAAAGTTCAGTTTTTTTATCGATAATTCAAAAGGTATGTTTAAACAACAACCAAATAAAATAATATATTTAAAAACAAATGACTTTGAACTAGAAAACATTAAAAAAGCAACGAATCCTGCAGAAATAAATTTTCAAAAGTATTATTACAGTAAAAATATATTCAGAAGTTTAAAAATTCATTCATACCAGATAATATATGCAAGACCAAGTTCGTTAGTTGATAAAATTCTTTTATGGCGATGGCAATTGATTATGTATTTTAAAAAATTGCCGCCGACTTTAAGATTCAATGCCAATGCTTTGCTGCTTGGAATGAATGAAAAAGATATCAAGACAAAAGATTATTTACAAAGTTTCTCGCAATTAGGAATCATTCATTTATTTAGTTTATCTGGTTTGCATTTATTAATATTAATTGCTGTTCTAAAGAAGTTTTGTAGTTTCACAAGAATATGTACGATGGAATGCCTAGAAGTGCTGCTATTTATTATATTGCCAATATATTGCATATTAGTTGGCACTAAAACAGGTATCTGTCGTGCGACTATTTTGGCCTTAACAAAAATAGTGTATCGTCGTCTAAATTATAAAAATACAAGTACCGAAATATTTGGTGCTTCATTAATAATTGGATTATTTATTGATCCAAAATGCTTATTATTACTGGGTGGTCAACTGACATATTTGTTATCTTTTGCATTAATATATTTGTGGCGTTTATCCGTTTTTAAAATGGCATTAATGATTAATTTGTTATGTATGCCATTAATTATTTTAAATAATTATGAATTCAACTTAGCAACTATACCTATTAATGTAATAGTTGCACCAATCTTTGAGTGGTTTATTTTGCCAATTACCATAATTTTTTCGATATTTGGTAGTTATAACATACAAATAGTTAACTTATTTGATTCAATTATCAAGTTTTTTTACGACTGTTGTAATCAAGTAGCACAAATTCAAGTTTTTAAAATAATAACAGGTAAGTTGCCACTGCCAGTAGTAATTGTTTTGGTATTATTGATGCTAATTATCATTTCAAATAAGGCTAAACAACGAAACACAAAATCCTTATGGTGTTTTTGGGGAATAGTTGGACTTTTTATAGTAATCAATAAATTTCCATTAACAGGTCAAGTTAGTTTAATTGATGTCGGACAAGGCGATAGTATTCTAATTACAACACCATTAAGACGACAAGTATTTTTAATTGATACTGGTGGAAAGTTGATATTTAATGGGCGAAGAAACACTAACTTTAACGTAGATAAAATTACAATTCCTTATTTAAAGAGCCAAGGAATTACGCATATTGATGCTGTTTTTATGTCGCATCAAGATAGTGATCATATTGGTGATTTAGGAGAACTGTTAAAGAAATTCTCAGTTAATCAAGTTTATTTTGGCGAGGGAATGCAAAATAATCCCAAAGTACAAAAGGTTTTGAAACCTTATAGTCAACATATGAACATTGCTTCAGTTCATGCGGGCGATATATTAAATTTTTCTACGTTGAAGTTTAAAGTATTATCGCCGTTACAACCGGGTCCAGGAGAAAACGAAGATTCGATGGTTCTAACTACCAGAATTTGCAAAAGAAATTGGATATTTACTGGTGATTTGCCACGTGATAAAGAATTAGAAGTGTTGCATAAGTTTCATCCTAATATTGACTATTTAAAAGTAGGGCATCATGGTAGTAAGACATCTTCTGACCCTAAGTTCATCAAGAAGCTGAAACCCAAAGCTGCTTTTATTTCAGTGGGTAGAAAGAATCGATATGGACATCCTAATCAAGAAACGATAAACACCTTGAAAACAAATCATGTTCAGATATTTAAGACTTCAGAATATGGTATGATTACTTGGAAATATGATTTTTTAGGAAATTATAAAATAGACACTTTTCTAGGAAAATAAAATGAATTTAAAAGAATTACAAAAACAATTAAAAGTAAAAATTGAACCCATTTATATGGTTGTTGGTAATGAAGCTAGTTTAAATGATAAAGCTATTAAAATTTTTAAAGAGCTGCTACAACCTGAAGAATTAGATATGAATTTTAGTGATTTTGATTTGCGTGAAGATTCATTAGAAGATGTTATTAATGAAGCTATTTCTGCACCTTTTTTTGGTGATCGTCGCCTCATTTTTGTTAATAATCCTGTTTTTTTAACCGGTGAAAAGAATCAAAGTATTGAGCAAAATGTTGAAATATTAAGTGATTACATTAAAAATCCAATGCTAAGTTCAGTTTTAGTATTTTTTGCTAACTATGAAAAGTTAGATTCTAGAAAAAAAATAGTTAAAGAGTTGAATAAGTCTGTTCAAATAATAGACACGGCTAAGATTTCTGCCAATCAAGTAGAAGGATATGCAAAAGCATTAATAACAAATGAAGGCTATTCAATTGATAACGATGCATTTGATTTACTTATTCAAAAAACCAATGCTGATTTTTCATCTATTCAAACTAATCTTGAAAAAATTTACTTATATTGTCTGGATACAAAAAAAATCGACTTAGAAGCAGTCGATAAATTAGTACCTAATAGTTTGGATGACAATGTTTTTGATTTAGTTAATGCAATTTTAAATAAAAATACTGCTTTAGCAGAAGATTTATATCAACAAATGTTGATTCAAAAAATAGAACCGATTGCTTTGAATGGATTAATACTGTCACAATTACGATTATTAATTCAGATTAATATTTTATCAGCTAAGGGATTAACACAAGCAACTATTGCATCAACGCTTAAAGTACATCCGTTTCGTGTGAAAATGGCTAACACCCAAGCAAAAAGATTCACTTTAGATATTTTACAAGAGATGTATCAATATATTGTTAATATAGATTATAAGATGAAAACAGGTTCTGATAATAAAGAAATGTTGTTTGATCTATTTATCGCTAAATTTGCATAAAATAAAAAAGCCATCTAATTAGATGGCTTTTATTATTATTTGCTGTTTAATTTTGCTAGTCTTGATTTATCGCGAGCAGCTTTGTTTGGCTTGATAAGTCCTTTTGACTTAGCCATGTCGATAGCTTTAGAAGCATTTCTGAACAATTGTTCAGTGTCTTTACTACCAGCTTCAGCAGCAACTTCAAACTTTTTAATTGTTGAACGCATTTCACTTCTTTGAGAAGTGTTACGCAAGTTTTTGCTGGCGATAGTTTTAACTCTCTTCATAGCAGACTTAATTTGTGGCATGTTTTCACCTCCGATAATTCTTAAACTCAATACGATTGATTATACAAAAACCATGGGAACATTGCAATAAAACTTTCTAAACTATTGATTATTTTTTTATTTTACTGTAAATTAGTTACTTGTAATACCGATACTCAGTTTGTTGCTTTCACCGGCGCTTACTTAGTATTTGGTTTATGAAATAATATAAAAGGTGGAATTTGAAATGGCTATTTCAAAAGAACAAAAGAACGAAATCATCAAAAAGTATGCTACTAAAGAAGGAGACACTGGTTCTCCTGAAGTACAAATTGCTGTATTAACTGCAGATATCGACGCTTTGAATGAACATTTGAGCATTCATAAACAAGATCATCATTCATATGTTGGTCTATTGAAGAAGATTGGTCACCGTCGTAACTTGCTTGCTTACCTTAGAAATAAGGATGTTGCTCGTTACCGTGATTTGATCAAGTCATTAGGTTTACGTCGTTAATATTAAAAGCTCGCCTTTGGCGGGCTTTTTTTTGTTTCGTTTTAATGTAAAAAAAAATAAAATGTGCTAAACTTATCACTAAGTGTAGACAAGTTGTCTGTATTAGACAGAATTAAACAGAAAAATATAATTCTACAAAAATAATAATGAGGTTTTTTTATAATGGATAATATCAAAATTGTCCTCTTAGGTGGAGTACGTGAAAACGGAAAAAACATGTACGCTATCGAAGTTGGGGACGAAATTTTTATTTTGGATGCTGGGTTAAAGTATCCAGATAATGAACTATTAGGTATCGATGTTGTTGTACCTGACTTAACTTATGTTGAAGAAAATATTGATAAGATTGTTGGTATTTTTGTAACACATGGTCATATTGATGCAATTGGAGCTATTCCATATATTGTTGCCAATCATGATATTCCAGTTTTTGGTTCAAAACTTACGATAGCTCTTGCAAAAATCACTACTCAAAGTGATAAGAAGAGCCGTAACTTTAATGATTTTCATGAAATTGATGAAAACACTGCTATTGATTTTAGCAATGCTTCAGTTTCATTCTTCAAAACTACCCATTCAATACCTGGTTCATTAGGGATTAGTGTCAAAACATCTGAAGGTCAGATTGTTTATACGGGTGATTTTAAATTCGATCAAGCTGCTATTCCAATGTATCGTACAGATTTTGGTCGCATTGCCGATATTGGTAAAGAAAAAGTCTTGGCATTATTAAGTGATTCAGCAAATGCGGAATCATTACACGAAAATTCAAGTGAACGTGAAATTTATGAGTATATTTTAGATACTTTTAAATATCATGAAGGAAGAATCGTAGTTGCTAGTGTGGCATCAAATATTCAACGTATGCAACAAATTATTGATGCATCTTCTTTATTAAATAGAAAAGTTGCAATTGCCGGAAAAGATGCTGAAAAAATTGTACGTACTGCTATGCAATTAGGTTATCTCAAGATTCCAGAAGGTGTCTTAATTTCTGAAAAAGAACTTAAAGATCATCAACCAGAAGAAACCGTCTTGGTTGAGACCGGTCGTATGGGTGAGCCAATTAAGCTATTACAACGTATGGCTAATGCCAAAAGAGGACCTTTTAAAATCATGGAAGGTGATTTAGTGTTTATCGCTACAACACCAACCCATGCTATGGAAACAATTGTGGCAAAAACACGTGATATGATTTATCGTGCTAATGCTGAAGTGAAGACTGTTAGTGATGGGTTATTCCCTTCAGGTCATGCTAACAAGAATGATTTACAGTTAATGATTAATTTGCTTCATCCAGAAAATGTTATTCCTATTCAAGGTGAATATCGTCTTATGGATAATCATGGAGAGTTAGCACACGAAACTGGTATCGCCACTGATCATATTTTCATGACTCAAAAAGGTGATGTATTAGAATATGATGGTAAAGAGTTTAATCGTGGTACTGCTGTTGAAGCGGGAGATACAATGATTGACGGTATTGGAGTAGGTGATATTGGTTCTATTGTATTAAGAGATAGACAAATGCTAGCCGAAGATGGAGTGTTTGTAGCAGTAGTAACAATTGATCGCAAAAAGAAAAAAATTGTTTCGCGTCCAAAAGTTAATGCCCGTGGTTTTGTATACATGAGGGATAACAAAGAATTATTAAATGAAAGTATCGATGTTATTACCAAAGCAATCGAAGATAATTTAGAAAACAAAGAATTTGATTGGGCTAATCTAAAACGAGAAGTTCGTGATAATTTAAATAAATATTTATTTGAACAAACAAGACGTCGTCCGATGATTCTTCCTGTGATTATGGAAGTAAACCAAAATCGTCATCGTGCTCGTAGATAAATAAGATCGGCGAAAGCCGATTTTTTAATTTCAATAATAAAAGTAGGTTAAACAATGGATAATGATAGATCTGATTTAGTTAGACAAGGCGAAGAGGCACTTGAAAAACGTAACTGGAAAGAAGCTATCTATTTTTTTGGACAAGCTTCTTTAATAAAAAATACATTTGATATTAACAAAAAAATTGTTGCTAGTTTATTGAAAATTGGGAAATTTGATGATGCTGTTGATCAAGCTTCTATTTATTATGGTCGTTATCTGGAAAATGATGTAGACGCAAAGTTTTTATTTCAAATTTTAATGGATGCCAACGAATTTTTAATGACATATCAGTTTTTGGAAATAGTTAAAGAAGATGAATATACGATATTAAGTGATGATGAAATAAGTCGAATTAGTGACCAGCTAGAAGAATGTGAGCGTGCTTTTATATCTGACCATCAAAAAGATATTGAAAATCAAGAAAAAGAGTTAATGTCTCTGGTTACTATGCAAGCCGGCATACAAGCAAGTAAAATTCGTAATATGAAATATTTACCGATTAATAATTTCTTAGATGTTTCTCAAAACTTGTTATTAAATCCTTATTTACATCCGCTTTTTAAAAATGAGATTATAGAAAATTTGGTGAAACTTAAACTAAATAAGCAATATACAATTAGCTTTTTTGGCGAAATTCGTGAATTTAATCCATTTAAATTAAAAACATTATTATTTTCTCCAGAATATACTAATGCTCGAGAAATAATGTCTAAAAAACTTGCTAATTACGATGACTATGAAGCTAATTTAATGATTAATGAGTTTTTATTGTATATTTCAATGAGTTATCCATTCATAGGTGAAATTATTGATGATATTGATTTTTGGATTGATATTTATTTAAAACGCTATAATCAAGACTATATTGAGCCAACCAAGAAAAATGAAAAAATAGTGATGTGGCTTGATAGATATAGTAAATTACTTGAAACTTTTGAAAATTAATTAATTATTTTTGATTTATTTATGATAAATGTGTTTACTTTTCGATAATCCGTCCGTATAATTCTAAGAGTATATTTTTAGGCGATTATCATTGAATTAAAACCTAAAAGTAGTATAATTTATCATTGAAGAGTGAGCTGCAAAACTCTTTTTGTTTTTGCAGTAGAATTCTTATAAAGAACGCATAATTAGGAGGATCTTTTAATGGCTGAAAAAGAACATTATGAGAGAACAAAACCCCATGTAAATATTGGGACAATTGGTCACGTTGACCACGGTAAAACAACTTTGACTGCAGCAATCACTAAGGTGTTGTCTGACCAAGGCTTGGCACAAGCTCAAGACTACGCTAACATCGATGCTGCTCCAGAAGAAAAAGAACGTGGTATTACTATTAATACTGCCCACGTTGAATATGAAACAAAAGCACGTCACTATGCACATATTGATGCCCCTGGACATGCTGACTACGTTAAGAACATGATCACTGGTGCTGCACAAATGGATGGTGCTATCCTTGTTGTTGCTGCAACTGATGGTCCTATGCCACAAACACGTGAACATATCCTACTTGCTCGCCAAGTTGGTGTTGATTACATCGTTGTATTCCTTAACAAGACTGACTTAGTTGACGATGATGAATTGGTTGACTTGGTTGAAATGGAAGTTCGTGAATTACTTTCAGAATACGATTACCCTGGTGATGATATTCCTGTTGTTCACGGTTCAGCTCTTAAAGCTCTTGAAGGAGATGCTGACCAAGTTGCTAACGTACAAAAACTTCTTGATATCGTTGACGAATATGTTCCAACTCCAGAACGTGATACAGACAAACCATTCTTGATGCCTGTTGAAGACGTATTTACAATTACTGGTCGTGGTACTGTTGCTTCAGGTCGTATTGACCGTGGTACAGTTAACGTTGGTGATGAAGTTGAAATCATTGGTTTGAAACCAGATATTATGAAGACAACTGTTACTGGACTAGAAATGTTCCGTAAGACACTTGATTCAGGTGAAGCTGGTGATAACATCGGTGCACTTCTTCGTGGTGTTGATCGTGATCAAATCGAACGTGGACAAGTTCTTGCTGCTCCTGGCTCAATTCAAACTCACACTAAATTCAAGAGTGAAGTTTATATCATGAGCAAGGACGAAGGTGGACGTCATACTCCATTCTTCTCAAACTACCGTCCTCAATTCTACTTCCATACAACTGACGTTACTGGTGTTATCGAACTACCTTCAGGGGTAGAAATGGTTATGCCTGGTGACCAAGTTACTTTTGAAGTTGACTTGATTGCTCCAGTTGCTATCGAAAAAGGTACTAAGTTTACTGTTCGTGAAGGTGGACGTACTGTTGGTGCTGGTTCTGTTACAGATATCTTGGACTAACATAAATTTTTATAGCAAATAAAAACTCAAGACTTTGTCTTGGGTTTTTTTATTTAATGGATAAAAAAGTGCTGAGACGTTTACAACCACAACTAATTAAGGTAAAATCATCTAGTATGAGATTTACAGAATTGATATATAACCGGAGGAATTCTAATGGCTTCTAAAGCAAAATGGACTAAAAAAGGTAAAACTGATGGAGAATTAACATTCGAAATCGATAGAGATACTATTTCTAAAGGACTTGATATTGCATTTAAGAAGGTTCGTAAGAACCTTAATGCTCCTGGTTTCCGTAAGGGTAAAATGCCAAGACAAATCTTCAACAAAATGTATGGAGAAGCTGCTTTATATGAAGAAGCTTTAAATGCTGTTTTGCCAGAAGCTTATAACAAAGCTATTGAAGATACAAAAATTGAACCAGTTGACCAACCAAAAATTGATGTTGATTCATTATCAGAAACAGAACCTTGGGTATTAAAGGCTACTGTAACTGTTAAACCAGAAGTTAAATTAGGTGACTACAAAGGACTTGAAGTTCCTAAGCAAAAAACTACTGTAACTAAAAAAATGGTTGAAGATGAACTTGAAAACACTCGTAAACAACAAGCAGAACTTGTTCTTAAAGAAGATGCAGCAGCTGCTGATGGCGACACAGTTGTTATCGACTATACAGGTACAGTTGATGGCAAAGAATTCGATGGTGGTTCAGCTAAGAACTATTCACTTGAATTAGGATCTAACTCATTTATTCCTGGTTTTGAAGAACAACTTGTTGGACACAAAGCTTCAGAAGATGTAACTGTTAAAGTTACATTCCCTAAAGACTACCACGCTAATGATTTAGCTGGTAAAGAAGCTGAATTTGCAACAACTATTCATGAAGTTAAAGAAAAACAACTTCCAGAATTAGATGATGATTTTGCTAAAGATGTTGACGAAAATGTTGAAAATCTTGATCAACTAAAAGAAAACATCAAAGCTGAAATCAAGAAGAGAATGGAAAATGACGCTGAAAATGCAATTCAAGAAGCCGCAACATCTGCAGCTGTTAAGAATGCTAAAATAGACGAAATTCCAGAAGCTATGATTAACACAGAAGTTGATAACCAAATGAACCAATACATGAACACAATTCAATCACAAGGTATGAATCCTGAAATGTACTTCCAACTAACAGGTACTACTGAAGCTGATTTACGTGATCAATTCAAGAAAGACGCAGAAACACGTGTTAAGACTGATTTAGTTCTTGAAGCTGTTGTTGCAGCTGAAAAGATTAAACCAACTAAGAAAGATGTTGATGATGAAATCAAGTCATTAGCTGGTCAATACAACATGGAAGAATCTGTTGTACGTCAAGCTTTAACTGATGATATGGTTAAACATGATGTATCAGTTAAAAAAGCTCTTGATATTATTGTTGATTCTGCTGTTCAAAAATAATTTCAAAAGAAACTCTTTAAGAGTTTCTTTTTTTTTAAGACCAATTACTTTCGGGAATTAATAAATGATGATAAACTACCATTTGTTAGTTAAATAGGAGGATTCACTATTTTGGATACAACAGAAGTTAATGGTTCAATCAAATGTTCATTCTGTGGAAAAACTCAAGATCAAGTAAAGAAAATAGTTGCTGGCCCTGGGGTTTATATCTGTAATGAATGTATTGATTTATGTAAGGATATCATTGAAGAAGAATTGGCTCATGAGTCAACTGTAAACGTTCTTGAAGATATTCCTAAACCAACAGAAATAAATAAAATTTTAAATGATTATGTTATTGGACAAAACTCTGCAAAACGTGCTTTGTCTGTTGCAGTTTATAATCACTATAAACGTGTTAATAAAATGAATGAAGCTAAAGAAGGCGATACTGAACTACAAAAGAGTAATATTGCCATGCTTGGTTCAACTGGTTCTGGTAAAACATTCTTAGCTCAAACACTTGCTAGAATTTTGGATGTACCATTTGCAATTGCTGATGCTACAACTTTAACTGAAGCTGGTTATGTTGGTGAAGATGTTGAAAATATTCTATTAAAACTTTTACAAAATGCTGATTATGATGTGGAACGTGCAGAACGTGGCATTATTTATATTGATGAGATTGATAAAATCGCTAAAAAGAGTGAGAATGTATCAATTACCCGTGATGTATCAGGTGAAGGTGTTCAACAAGCATTGCTTAAGATTCTTGAAGGAACTACCGCTAGTGTTCCACCTCAAGGTGGACGTAAACATCCACAACAAGAATTAATTCAAATTGACACAACTAATATTCTCTTTATCATCGGTGGTGCCTTTGATGGAATAGAAGAAATTATCAAGAACCGATTAGGTGAACGTACTATTGGATTTGGATCAGCAGATTCTAATGTAAATCTTGAGGATACTGATAGTTTGATGCAACAAATTATTCCAGAAGATTTGGTTAAGTTTGGGATTATTCCTGAATTTATAGGCCGTGTACCAATTATTACTACTTTAGAAAAACTTACTGAAGATAATTTAGTAGAAATTCTAACAAAACCAAAGAATGCTCTTATTAAGCAATATCAAGAATTACTACAACTTGATGATGTGGAATTAGAATTCAAGAAGAGTGCTCTAAAAGCCATTGCTAAAACTGCAATGGATCGTAAGACAGGGGCACGTGGACTTCGAGCAATTGTTGAAGAAACAATGCTAGATACAATGTTTGAAATTCCAAGTAGAGATGACGTTAAAAAAGTCGTTGTAACTAAAGATGCTGTTTTGAAAAAAGGTAAGCCAGAATTACAATTGAAGAATGGTAAAGTTGCATAAAGACGCGTAAGCGTCTTTTTTTGTTATTTGTCTTCACTGAAAAATAATATTTGATAGGTTATAATATAAGTACTTTAAAAAGGGAGTAAATTATTATGGCTGAAGAATTATTAGTTACAACAACCGAAACAATTCCAGGTAAAGAATATGAAATTATTGGTGAAGTTTTTGGTTTAACAACACAATCAAAAAACGTATTTAAAAACATCGGTGCTTCTTTCAAGAATGTAGTAGGTGGAGAAATTAAAGCATATACAGAGATGATGACTGAATCACGTGATATTTCAATTGATCGTTTGCGTGAAAATGCCAAAGAAATGGGTGCTGATGCCATTGTTATGATGCGTTTTGACTCAGGTTCAATTGGAACTGATATGCAATCTGTTGCCGCATACGGAACGGCAGTTAAATTTAAGTAATAAAAAGACGCCTCATGGCGCCTTTTTTAATATATAATAGATATCAGACATTAAGGAGTTATCTATGAAAGTAAATAATGTATCAATGAATATGAGTGCTGTTAGCTCAAAACAGTACCCAACTGAAGGTTATCCAGAAATAGCGTTAGCAGGCCGTTCTAATGTTGGTAAGTCGTCTTTGATTAATACTCTAATTAATCGTAATAGTTTTGCCAGAACATCAAGTAAGCCAGGTAAAACCCAACAACTTAACTTCTATAATATTGAAGAACAATTATATTTAGTTGATGTTCCAGGATATGGCTATGCGAAGGTATCAAAGAAACAACGTGAAGAATTTGGGGTAATGATTGAAGAATACCTTACAACAAGAAAGCCGTTAAAGGGGATCGTTATTTTGGTTGATGGCCGCCATGAACCAAGTGAAGACGATATTTCTATGTACGATTTTGTTAGATATTACAAGATACCAGTATTAATCGTGGCGACCAAAATGGACAAAGTTAAAGGTAACCAATGGAACAAGAGCGAAAGTATTATTAGAAAAACTATGCAAATTGATGAAACAACTGATTTTCAAATATTTAGTGCCGAAACTAAATATGGTAAAGACCAAGTTTGGCAATGGATTGAAGCCCACATGTAGTAGTAATTGTATGTACAAATTTTATTTTGTTGCTCTTTTTCTTTATAAAAACGTTGACATTAATATTAATTTTGTATAGCATTATAATCAAGTTAATAAACATATTGATTCGGTGTCCAGAGAAATAGCGGTTGGTGTGAGCTATGCAGGTCAGTATGTTGAAATACTTTAAAATTTTAAATATAAACAAAGAGAGCAGGTAACTTTTACCTGAACTTGGGTGGTACCGCGCTGTGAGCGTCCCTGTAAATTATACAGGGGCGCTTTTTGTTTATTTTGGAGGTGGTTTGTTTGAGTGAATATGAATATATGAAGACAGCATGGTACCGAGGATTAATACGGAATGATTAGATTAGATGATAGAGATATAATGTCTTCTGTTGAGGCTTCAAAACGTTGGAATCGTTCTTCGGATTATGTTAGACAAATTTACAGAAAATATCCGGATAAGTTTCCTAAGGGGTCGATTCGAAGATTTGGTAAACAATTAGTGGTTACAAGAAAAGCAATGGAAGCTATTACGGGACAGACAGAAGTAAATGCAAGAAAAAATATAAAATAATTTGGAGAGTGCTTAATTATGATGAATATTATTGATGAATTAAAATGGAGAGATGCTATTAATCAAACTACTGATGAAGAAGGTTTGAAAAAGCTAACATCTGAAAAACAAATTGCTCTATACTGTGGTGTTGATCCAACGGGTGATAGCATGCATATTGGACATCTAATTCCATTTATGATGATGAAGAGATTTGAATTAGCTGGACATCATCCATTTATTTTAATTGGTGGCGCTACAGGTAGTATTGGAGATCCATCGGGACGTAAAACAGAGCGCCAACTACAAACTATGGAACAAGTTCAACATAATGTTGATGCTCTAACCAAACAAATGCAATTATTGTTCGGTGGTGATGCAAATGTAACAATGGTAAATAATTTCGATTGGCTATCAAAAATATCATTGCTAGATTTTTTAAGAGACTACGGAAAACTTGTTAATATTAACACAATGCTTGCTAAAGATATTGTAGCAAGTAGATTAGCAAATGGAATATCATTTACAGAGTTCACATACCAAATTTTACAATCAGTTGACTTTTGGACATTACATCATCAACATAATATCCAATTACAAATTGGAGGTGGTGATCAATGGGGAAACATTACGGCAGGTATTGATTTAATTCACAAAATTGACGGTGCGGATGAAGAAGTTTACGGTTTAACAATTCCACTTATGTTAAAAGCTGACGGTACAAAGTTCGGTAAAACAGCGGGAGGAGCAGTATGGTTAGATTCAGAAAAAACATCTCCATACGAATTTTACCAATTCTGGTTAAATCAAGATGATCGTGATGTTGTTAAATACTTAAAGTTCTTTACATTTTTAACAAAAGAAGAAATTGATGATTTACACGAAAAAGTTAAGACACAGCCAGAAAAACGTGAAGCTCAGATTAAATTGGCAGAAGAAGTTACAAGATTTGTTCATGGAGAAGAAGATTTAACAGAAGCTAAGAAGATTACTGAAAGTTTATTCCAGGGTGATATAAAGGCTTTAAGTGTCAAAGAAGCAGAACAAGCATTTAATTCTGTTCCATCTGCAACAATTGAAAACGAATTAATTAATATTGTAGATTTATTAATTGCTGCCGAAGTGGATTCTTCTAAGCGACAAGCAAGAGAAGATGTTAATAATGGGGCAATTTACATTAATGGAGAAAGAATTACAGATATAGAAACCGTTATTGATCCAAGCTCTTCATTTAGCGGTAAGTTCATTGTTATTAGAAGAGGTAAAAAGAACTACTTCTTGGCAAAAATCAAATAATAAAAAAAGAAGTCATGTAATATGACTTCTTTTTTTATTATTATTTTTTAGAAACCCTTTACAGGGTAATTCCAAACGGTTATATTGTATTTAGATACTCCTTACGGGGTAATTAATTAACGGAGGTTTTGACCATGAATATGAATGATCAAAAAGATTTAGATTTATCAGCACTTTTCATTGGTGATAAAGCAGAAAACGGTGATTACTTTAAAAAAGTAATGTCAGATTTAATTGACGAACATGTCGGTTGGAGAAAGAACTATTTCCCAAAAGACAAGGCAATGATTACGCCTGAAGAACAATCATCTGAAAGTTTTATTAAAACACAAAACCATATGAAAGATGTTCTTGCTGAAGTTTCTAGAAGACTAAGAGACAAATCAGTTCCTTGGCATTCAGCTGGTAGATATTGGGGACACATGAACTCTGAAACACTTATGCCAGCCGTACTTGCATATACTTATGCAATGCTATGGAATGGTAATAACGTTGCATATGAGTCATCTCCTGCTACTTCTGAAATGGAAGAAGAAGTTGGTGAAGAATTTGCTAAATTAATGAGCTACAAAGAAGGTTGGGGACACATTGTTGCCGACGGTTCATTAGCTAACTTAGAAGGACTTTGGTATGCAAGAAATATTAAATCACTTCCATTCGCATTGAAAGAAGTAGTTCCAGAATCTGTTTCAGGTAAAGATGAATGGGAATTACTAAATATGACAACTGCAGAAATTATGGACTTAGTTGCTGCTAATGGTGATAAGATTGAAGAAATCAAAAACGCCTCAGCTCGTTCAGGTCGTAATTTGAACAAACTTGGAAAATGGCTTATCCCTCGTACAAAACATTATTCATGGTTAAAAGCTGCCGATATTATTGGTATTGGTTTAGACCAAGTTGTTGCAGTTGATGTTGACGATCACTATCGTATGGATATCAATGCACTAGAAAAAACTATTCGTGAATTAACAGACAAACAAATTCCTATTTTAGGTGTTGTTGGTGTGGTAGGTTCAACTGAAGAAGGTGCTGTTGATAGTATCGATAAAATTGTTGAATTAAGAAACAAATTACAAAAAGAAAATATTTACTTCTACTTACATGTTGATGCTGCTTATGGCGGTTATGGACGTGCAATTTTCTTAGACGAAGATAATAACTTTATTCCTTATGACAAACTTGAAGAAGAATTCAACAAGTATAATGTCTTTACTGAAAAAGGTAATCACATTAAAGAAGAAGTTTATAATGCTTACAAAGCAGTTGAAGAAGCTGAATCAGTAACAATTGATCCGCATAAGATGGGATATATTCCTTATTCAGCCGGTGGTATTGCTATAAAAGATATTAGAATGCGTGACGTTATTTCATACTTTGCTACATACGTATTCGAAAAAGGTGCTGATATTCCTGCACTTCTTGGTGCTTACATTCTTGAAGGATCAAAAGCTGGTGCTACAGCTGCTGCCGTTTGGGCTGCTCATCAAACATTACCTCTAAATATCTCAGGTTATGGTAAATTAATTGGTGCTTCAATTGAAGGATCACAAAGATACTATAACTTCTTGCAAGGACAAACATTTGACGTTGATGGTAGAACATTTGAAATTCATCCATTAACATCACCTGACTTTAATATGGTTGATTACGTAGTTAAAGAACAAGGTAATGATAATCTAGTTGCAATGAATGAGTTGAACCATGATTTCTATAATAAAGCTTCATATGTTGATGGAAACCTATACAGTAAAGGTTATATTGTTTCACATACTGACTTTGCTCAAGATGACTATGGCGACAGTCCTTTAAACTATGTTAAGAGTTTAGGATTTAGCGAAGATGAATGGAGAAAAGCTGGTAAGGTTACAATTATTAGAGCTTCAGTTATGAGTCCATATATGAATGACAAAGAAAACTTTAAATACTTTACTTCTTCTATTCATGATGCTATTCAAGAATATCTTGAAGATATTGTTAAATAATAAAATTTGTAATAGAAAATAGGAGTATTATAATGGATTCAAAAAAAATAACTTTAGGAACATTTGTGGGAATGACGATGGCACTTTGTGCTACTGTTAGAAGTATTCCCTCACTATCAGCTGCTGGTTGGACACAAATAACATATGTACTATTTGCCGTTATCTTCTTTGCATTACCAATTGCTTTGATTTCTGGTGAATTAGGAACTATGATGCAAGATGATGGTGGTCCTCAATTATGGGTAAAGAATGGTCTTGGTAATAAGTGGGGCTTCACTACCGCTTGGTTGCTATGGGTCCAAATGTTTCCTGGAATGGTTATGGTTGCCTCAACAATCGGACCTCTATGGGGGAATGTAATTGGTAATCCAGAACTTGGAAACAATCATTGGTTTGTTTTGGCAAATATCTTGATATTCTATTGGATAATTACCATCTTGAATTTGAAATTTGATATGGCTAAGTTCGGTGGAAGTGTTGGTGTTTGGCTTGGAGTATATATTCCAATTGTAGTTATGCTTGTTATGGGTGTAGCATCAATGATTAAAGTTGGTATCAGACCAATTTCATACTTAGGATCATTCTCATGGGATAAATTATTACCAAGTTTTTCAAATATTGAATCACTACAATATTTTGCCGCAATTGCTTTTGTTTTTGTTGGGATTGAAATTTCTTCGGTTTATATTCCAAGATTAAAAGATGCAAAACGTGATTATTCAAAAGGAATCTTCATTGCACTTATTGGATTAGTTGTTATGAACTTGCTTAATGGTATTTTGGTTGCAGCTGTTGTACCTAACAACGAAATACAATTATCAAATATTACACAACCAATTCTAATCTGGTGTAAGATTTTAGGATTACCAACAATTATTGCTAACATCTTTAGTTTCATGGTTGTTATTGGTGTATTAATTCAATTGTCAGCCTGGGTTACAGGTCCTTCAAAATCAATGACACAAGTTGCTAAAGAAGGTCAAATTTCTGATAAAATGGGTTACCACAAAGTCAATAAATTTGGCGTTTCAAGAAATGTTGTGTTAACACAATCAATCTGTATTTCATTGTTTGCATTACTATATGGATTTATGGAAGATGTTAACGGTGTTTTCTTAACACTTACAAATGCCACAACAATCATTTATGCAATTGTATATGTATTGATTGCACTTTCAATCATTAGATTAAGATTACAAAAACCTGATATAGAAAGACCTTATAGGCTAGGAAAGAAAGGTAACGCAGTTGCCTTCACTTGGGCAGGGTTCTTACTATTCGGTATTGCAGTTATTATAATTGCAACATTGATTTCTACTGATTTAGTTAATGCGTTATTCGTTGTTATTGTCACTGTAGTTATGTTTGTAATTCCATTGATTATCGATCATAATAAGAAGAGCAGTTGGCTAGTTAACGTTCAAAAAGATTTAAAATAGTTTATTAAGGTGAAGCAGATGAATAATTTAAAGAAAGAAATAAGTTTATTCGAAAGCTACATCATTCTAATCAGTATTTTCGTTATATTAGGAATTAGTATCATAGGGTTGGGCCTTGCACCGCAAGTTCCAATTCTTTTTTCGTTCATGGCATTAATGTTCTACGTTAAATTTCGTGGTTTTTCTTGGGATGAAATTTTTGATGGAGTTATTGAAGGAATTAAACCTGGAATTATTCCAATAATTATTTTTATGTTAATTGGAGTAATGGTTGCTTCATGGTTATTCTCAGGAGTTATACCAAGTATTATGTACTATGGATTTCAAATTATTAATGTCAATTTCTTAATACCCACAATTTTCTTCGTTTGTGGTGTTGTAGGAATTGTTGTAGGTAGTTCATTTACAACGATTTCAACAATGGGAATAGTATTTATTGGAATGGGCAATATGATGCACATTAATCCAGCATTAACTGTTGGAGCAATTGTATCAGGGGCTTTCTTTGGTAACGAAATGTCACCACTTTCAGATACATCTAATTTAACAACGGGAATTACTAAAGTTAATCTATACGAGCATTTAAAAAATGTCGCTAAAGTTTCAATTCCTAGTTTTATTATTACAATGTTATTGTATATAATATTTAATCCTTCACTAAGTGGTCATGGATCAAGTGATAATATTTTGAAAATGAGTAGCGATCTAAATCAAGCATTTTCAATTACGCCAATCTTATTATTGCCCGTATTGTTACTGTTAATATTTGCATGGTTTCAATTACCATCTATACCATCATTATTATTAGGGTCACTTACTTCGCTTATAATAGGTATGATTCATTATCATAAGTTTGATATTCATTATATTGGTGATTTGTTAATGAATGGTTATGAAAGTAATTCTGGTATAGAAAGTGTCGATACATTTATTGGTGGTGGTGGAATTAATTCCATGATGGGATCAATTTCTCTAATCTTATGTGCATTAACTCTTGGTGGATTACTAATCAAAGTAGGCGTTGTCCATAACATAATTAATTCTATTAGTAAATTTGTTAACAATCCGGCAAAATTGGTAACTGCTACGTCAATTAGTGGTTACTTAGTAAATATATTAGTTGGTGAACAATATTTATCAATGATTTTACCCGGATCAATGTTTGAAAAAGAATATGAAAAACAAAATATTGAACCAAAATATTTTTCAAGAATTTTAGGAACTTCAGGTGCTAATGTTAATGCGTTAATTCCATGGGGAGTTAGCGGAGTGTTTATTGCTGGAACACTTGGTGTTTCAACAATAAATTATTTACCATTTGCATTCTATCCTTTAATTACCCCGATTCTAAATATTTTAGTAGCGATTATTTTAAATAAAAAAATGATAAGTCGTGAGGGTGAAAATGATTAATTATGAAAAAAATAAGACTATAACACCATTACAATTAAAAAAATTAATTGTCAATTCCAAATTGGAAAGAAGAATAGACAGTATTGCTCGATTACAAAAGATGATAGATAATGCGGACTTCTTGTGTACAGCTTGGGATCAAGGCGAATTAGTAGGAATGGCACGCGGATTGAGCGATCAAGCTGATAGCGCATATTTGGCTGATTTATGTGTTGATGAAAATTATCAAAAACAAGGTATCGGTAAAAATTTGTTATCTTTGGTTGATGAGTTAGTAGGTGATGATATTCATCTTGTACTGCTAGCGGCTGATGTAGCAGTTAATTACTATCCCAAAGTTGGCTTCACAGCTTGGCCAAATAGTTATATGAAATGGCCTAAAGATGAAAGATAACTATTAATACCAATCAAAATAAAAACCTTCAAATTTTTTTGAAGGTTTTTTTGTATTCAAACGGTAAATTAATATGTTTTTTACATAAAATATTAAAATATTTGCTATAGTTATTACTTAGTGACAAAACTTAAATCTGCAATCAAAATAAAAGGAATAAATAATGATTGAAATTTTAATAGCACTAATAATACTTATTAATATAATATTTGCTTTTTATTTTGTTCGAGATTTAATTAAGAATAGAACTGAAGTTATGAAAGAAAATGCTAGCACTTTGTGGTTACCATTTAGCTCTTTTGTCATTTTCTTTCTATCGACTTTTGGTATTTCTGATTTTGCAATTAGTACTGCTATATATACTAAGTTTAATTGGACTAAGTCAATCAAACAATTAACTGGTACGCTAAATACACAATGTGTTGTTCCTTTGATGGTGATGGCATTATGTTATTTATCAGCCATCACGGTTGATATTAAAACTTTAGTCATTTGTATTATTTCTGCTGTTATTGGAGCATACATTGGACCAAAATTTGTTCTTAAATTACCAATTAAAACTATTAAGTACTTTGTGACTATGGGATTAATAATTGCTTCATTATTAATCCTTGCCGGTAAGTTCAATATCATTTCTTCACATGGGACTGCCACAGAATTGCATGGGTACAAGTTATTAATTACTGCTATTTTGTTATTTATTTTTGGTGCTCTAAATAATATTGGGATTGGCTCTTTTGCCTTAACAATGGCGACAGTTTATATCATGGGTTTAAATCCAAGCGCCGCGTTTCCAATCATGATGGGCTCTGCTGCTTTTTCAATTACAGTAGGTAGTATTCAGTTCGTTAAATTACAGAGTTATTCAAGGAAAATATCACTGTTCTCTTCTATTTTTGGCGTATTAGGAGTATTAGTTGCAGTATTCTTTGTTAAGAGTCTGAATACTTCGATGCTTCAATGGTTGGTTATTGTTGTCCTTGTTTATACAGCAATATCAATGTTTATGAGTATACAAGAAGATACAAAATTTAATAAATAAAAAGCTAAGACATTAGTCTTAGCTTTTTTATTTAGAATTTAATAATAACTTTTCCCGTTGAATGATTTGTAGCACTTAATTGGTGAGCTTTTACAATCCCATCTTTTGAGAAAGGAAATACAGAATCAATTATAGATTTAACTTTATCTTCACTCATTAAATTAGCGATTTCTTGTAAATTATCACCGTTAGGTTGTAACCAAATACCAGTGAATTGTAAGTTAGTATCTTTAATAATATCTTGAGTATTTTTAGATTCTCCAACAATAGAGATTTGACGACCTGTTTTGGGATTAAGAACTGAGAATGCTTCTTCTTGATTAGCACCACCAAGAGTATCAATAACTAAGTCAATGTTCTTTAACTTATCGGTAATTTTTTCATTACGATAATCAACTATTTCATCGGCTCCTAGATCTGTGACAAGTTCAAAGTGGCTTTGGCTCGTAGTTGTTATTACATGAGCTCCATGAGCTTTAGCTAGTTGAATTGCATAAGTTCCTACACCACCAGAACCTGCTTGTATTAGAACTGTCTCATTCGGTTGTAGATGTCCATGTGTAAATAATGCTTGATAGGCTGTTTCACTAGCTAGTGGAACGGCAGCAGCTTCTTCAAATGAAATATTATTAGGTTTATGAGCTAATAAGCTAGTGTCAACTGCTGTGAATTGCGCATAGGTACCATTTCTTGTTGTATCAGGTCTGGCAAAAACTTCGTCGCCAATTTTCCAGTCAGTTACTTTTGAACCTACTTCTTTAATAATACCAGCAACATCCCATCCTAAGACAATAGGAAATTCCCAATCAAACATTTGCTGTAGATGACCTTCGCGTAGTTTCCAGTCGATAGGATTAATTGATGTTGCTTTAACTTCAACTAATACTTGGCTATCTGTAATTTCTGGGATTGGTAGAGTTGCCATTTCTAATGTGCTTTCATCACCATAATGATTAATAACAACTGCTTGCATATCTTTTGTCATAATACTAGAACCTTCTTTTTAGAATTAGAAGAACAGTTTACCAATCAATAATAAATTTAGTCAAACAACTTGATTTGTATCAATTATTATCTCATTAAAATGTTTAATAATAATTGTGAGGTGATGGAGATGATCAAATATATCAATAAACATAACAATCAAATTGCGCTTATGACAGGAATACTTTCAGCGTTGGGATTAATAACCATAGGACTCTTAAAAATTAAGGTGGGGAATTATTTCTTCTTGCTAGGCGGAATAATTGGTGGAGTACCTATTTTTGTTAAGGCGTATGAGGCTTTGAAAATAAAAGTTATTAGCATTGATTTGTTAGTAAGCATTGCAATTATCGGTGGATTATTAATTGGAGAATTTGAAGAATCAGCTATTGTAGCATTCTTGTTCTTGGCAGGTAGTTATTTGGAACAAAAAACATTAAAGAAAACTCGCAATTCTATTCGTAAGTTAGTCGATTTAGCACCTAAAACGGCTAACAAAATAACGAATGCAAGTGAAATTGAAAAAGTCTCTGTTGATGATTTAAAAGTAGACGATCGTATTAGCGTAAAACCTGGAGGACAAATTCCTGTAGATGGTCAAGTTGTTAAGGGTAAGGCTAACATTAATCAGGCAGCAATTACAGGCGAATCAAAATTAGTTGCAGTAGATAATAACAAAGAAGTATTTGCTGGATCAATTGTTGACAGTGGAGATATTGAAGTTAAAGTAACTCGAATTGGTGACGAAACAACTCTTGGTAAGATTATTGAACTAGTTGAAGAAGCTCAAGATACAAAATCTCCTGCTGAGAAGTTCATCGATAAATTTGCTAAATACTATACTCCAGCAGTACTTATCATCTCTTTAGTAGTATTCGTAGTAACTAGAGATATTAAATTAGCAATTACAATACTAGTTTTGGGATGTCCAGGAGCTTTGGTAATTGGGGCACCTGTCTCGATGGTAGCAGGAATCGGAAACGGAGCTAATAAAGGTGTCTTACTACAAGGTGGGAATATTGTTAACCAAATGTCTAAAATAAAAACATTTGTTTTTGACAAGACGAATACTTTAACTAATGGTGAAATGGTAGTCAGCCAAGTTAAAGAATATGAAGAATTAACGGATGACGATAAACGCATTATTAACGGTATGGAACAAAAATCAGATCATCCTTTAGCTCAAGCAATTACTAAATATTTCGATGGGCAACAAGATTCAATAGATGTTATTACCATAAAAGGACAAGGATTAATTTATCAAGAGACCTTGTTAGGTAATGAATTATTATTGAATAGCAATGGAGTTATGCTAACAGAAGCTCAAAAAAATGATTTGAATCAGATTCAACAAGATGGTGTATCCACAGTATTATATGCAAGGCAATATAAGTTAAAAGCAATAATCGGAATCAGTGATGTCTTGAAGAATACTGCTCAAGAATCATTAGATGATTTACGTAAGTTAGGCGCAAAGAATTTGGTTATACTTTCTGGCGATAATAAATTGGCAGTCAATTATGTGGCTAATAAATTGAAAGTAGATAAGGGCATAGGTGAATTATTACCGGATCAAAAATTGGAATATGTAAAAGAGTTTCAACATAAAAATCCTGTTGCATTTGTCGGTGATGGTATAAACGACAGCCCATCACTTGCAACTGCAGATATTGGAATTGCAATGGGAAACGGGACTGATGTGGCGATTGAAACCTCAGATATTGTATTAACTAATACTAGTTTGAAAAGTCTTGTTTATGCGTATGCTTTAAGTAAGAAGACTACAAATAACGTTAAGCAAAATATTTTTATTGCGATTGTTACTGTTGTCTTGTTGTTAATTGGATTGCTATTAGGAGTTATTAATATGGCAAGTGGAATGCTATTTCATGAGGTAAGTATTCTAGTAGTAATTATTAATGCAATGAGATTAATTAAATATAATTACAAAAGTTGATTTGAATCAATTATATTAATCTCAACTGAAACTATGATAGATAAAAAGGAGGAAATATTATGAAAATAGTTATGCAATTAGATGAATTATCATGTCCTTCATGTCTACAAAAAATTGAAGCAGGCGTTGGTCAAATAAAAGGCGTTAATACAGCAAAAGTTTTATTCAACGCAAGTAAAGTGAAAGTTGATTTTGATGAAACAAAAGTAGATCAAAATAAGTTAGTTGATACAGTTACAAATCTAGGATATGAAGTGAAAGGAGTAAAGGTGAAATGATGAATCCAGAAGAATTATATCAACAAGAATTGAAACAGTCGGAAATAGATCACAAAACACCAACTGCTGGAGCAATGTCAGGTCATATTATTTCTAATTTACAAATCCTAGAACAAAAGATTCAACAAGTGAAGTGGTATTATGTAGGTGATAATAAGATTAGCCTACAAAATCATTTACAAGATTTTTTAAATGATACATTGAAGTTTAAAGACCAATTAGGTGAAGTATTACTAGATGAGTTGGAGTTTGTACCTAGTGTTTCAGATGAATTTCAAGAATTTACGATGCTAAAAGAAGATAGTAAGTATAAATATAATGAAGGTACAAAGATGATAAACATGCTAGCTGATGATATACAGACGAATATGATGTTTATTACACGAGCAATCAAGTTAGCTCAAAAAGAAGATTTATATAGTCTTCAAAAAGTTTTGATTTCTATTCTTGAATATAGTCAACATGAATTTCGAGTTTTAAAAGCTCAAACAGATACTTCAATAGTTAGAATAAAAGCTGAATTAGAAGAAGATGAAGATTAAGTAGAAAGAAGTTAGTATTTTGAAACAACATATTTGCGCAGAAATAGTACCAATCTTTAAACAATTATCTGAGGCGGATTTATTAAAAATATCTGCAATAACACAACATAAAAAAGTGACAAAAGGTGAGTTACTCTTTACTCCCGATAATCAGAACGAACTGATGATACTTGCATCTGGAAGTATTAAAATATATCAGTTAAATAAGAATGGTAAAGAACAGCTGTTAAGAGTTATGCAGCCAGGGGAATTTGAAGGGGAAAAGGCTCTTTATGGAATTGAGAATCAGAGTTTATATGCGACAGCTTTAAAAGACTCAACTCTATGTACGTTATCTAAAACTAAGTTTCAAGAATTATTAAGTGAATATCCAGAAATCAGTCAACATTTACTAGCGGATTTTGCAACAAAGATAGGGATGTTGGAACGACAAGTTGAACTATTTAACTCAGAGAGTGTGGAATCCAAATTAGCTACTTATATACTCGATTTGAGTGTTGATCAAAGAAGCCAAACGGTTGAGCTTCCATTCAAGTTAAAAGAACTAGCTACATATTTAGGAACCACACCTGAAACGTTATCAAGAAAATTAAGAGATTTAGAAGATAAAAAATTGATTCTGAAAAAACATTTGACGATTACGATCTTAAACTCTGATGAACTAGAAGATATTTTTTAATGGTGTGATTTTCACAAAAAGCAAGAATTTAAAATAAAATAATGTATACTTATGTGAACTTTTAATAATTGTTAATTGTTCAATGGGTCATGTATATTTATTTTAAACTTATGATGAATTTAGTATTGACTTACGGTTCAAAACTTTGTAACATAAGTTTCAACATATAGCTTTTAATTAAGTCCAGAGAGACTTAGAAAGTATCAATTGGTGGGAGACCACCCAAAAGAGGCTTTCTTTGTCGAACTGGCAATGAAAGCTTTTTGTTTTTAGGAATTTTTAATAGAGTCCAGTGAGATTCTAAAGGTTCTGTCTTTTTAGGTACATACTGACAAAAACTTTAGGGATACTGGATAAAACCAGTATCCCTTTTTTGATGAGGTGAAATCATGGAAAACATTTTAACAATGGAATCAATTACAACTGATGATGTGATGAGAATCATCAATAGAGCTCTTGAATTTAAGAAAGGGCGAAAGTTGAATATTGGCAATAAAAGTATTATGAATATGTTTTTTGAAAATAGTACTCGTACTAAAACTAGTTTTCAGATGGCAGAATCAAATCTGGGAATGAATATTTTGAATTTTGACGCTGATACATCATCTATTAAAAAAGGTGAAACCTTATATGACACTGTCAAAACTGTAGAAAGTATTGGTGTCGATATTGCCGTAATTCGAGATAGCCAAGATGAATATTATCAAGAACTTAAGGATTTAAATATTCATATATTAAATGCCGGTGATGGTAAAGGACAACATCCCTCTCAAAGTTTTCTAGACTTAATGACTATTTATGAGAAATTTGGCAAGTTTGAAGGCTTGAATGTTGCAATAGTAGGCGATTTGAAACATTCACGTGTTGCTCATTCTAACAGTAGTGTACTTAAGAGATTAGGAGCTAACTTGTATTACGGTGGTCCAAAATCATGGTATACAGAAGAATTCCAAAAATTTGGTGAATATAGAGATATCGATGAACTTGTAAATACTATGGATGTAATTATGTTATTGCGTGTTCAAAAAGAGCGTTTAAATGTTAATGAAAGTAGTGATTTCACACCTGAAAATTATTTAGAAAAATATGGATTAACAATGAATCGATCTAAAAAAATGTCTCCAAATGCTATTATTATGCATCCAGCGCCTGTAAATAGGGGCATTGAAATTGCTGATGAAGTTGTTGAATGTAATAAGTCAGTTATTTTCCCACAAATGACTAATGGTGTTTTTGCAAGAATGGCAATGATTGAAGAAGTTCTGCTTGAGGAAGCCCAATGATAATAAAAAATGGACGTGTCTATTTAAACGGCAATTATGAAAAAAAGGATTTAAGAATCCAAGATGGAATAATAACAGAGATATCAGAAGATATTAAAGATGAATCAGATTCACAAATTTTTGATGCACAATATATGGTTATAAACCCTGGATTTGTAGATCCACATGTACATTTAAGACAACCCGGAAAAGAAACTGAAGAAACAATCGAATCGGGAACTAAAGCAGCAGCACGTGGCGGTTTCACTACTGTTGGAGCTATGCCAAACGTAACACCAGTTCCAGATACAACAGATAAATTTAATAAACAATTGAAATTGAATAGTAATGCAGATATTAATGTAGTTCAGTATGCACCAATCACAGTTAATGAGACTGGGAATGAACTTGTAGATTTTGTAGAACTACAAAAATTAGGAGCTTTTGCATTTTCAAATGACGGAAAAGGCGTGACGAATACCAAAACAATGTTTGAAGCTATGAAAAAAATAAAGCAATTAAACAGTCATCTAGCTGCTCATATTGAAGATGCTGATATTTTTGGAAATGGTGTAATTAACGAAGGAACAAAATCAACAGAATTTAATCTTCCAGGAATATCAAGGGTTGCTGAAACGGCACAATTGGCAAGAGATTTGGCATTAGTTGCTGAAACTGGTGTTCATTATCATGCTTGTCATATTTCAACTAAAGAAAGTGTTGAAATGATTAGAGTAGCTAAAGAAAAAGGGTTAAATGTAACTTGTGAAGTAACACCACATCATTTGCTATTAAGTGAAGAAGATATAGTTAGTGATGATGCACTCTACAAAATGAACCCTCCATTAAGAGCAAAAGAAGATAAGGATGCTTTAATAAAAGGAATTCAAGAAGGGGTTATTGACATTATTGCTACCGACCATGCCCCACACGTAGCTTCAAAAAAAGAAGGCGGATTTATTGGCAGTGCTTTTGGAATATCCGGAATAGAAACAGTTTTTCCATTAATCTATACCAAATTAGTAAAAGAATCAGTTATTCCACTAACGGAGTTAATTAATCTTATTTCAACTAAGCCAGCACATATTTTTAATTTATCAGCTCCTAAAATTTCGGTGGGTGAAAAAGCTAATTTGAACATTATCGATATCATGGATTCATATTCTATTGATACTAATGATTTTCTTTCAAAAGGGAAAAATACTCCATTTAATAATTGGCTCGTGTATGGAAAAATTAAATTAACAGTATGTAATGGAAAAGTGGTTTATGGAGGATAGATATTATGTATTTATTTTCAATATTTAATGACTATAAACTTGAAATTACTTTAATTACAACAAAGGCAATTTTTTGGGAAGATATTTCCCGTAAATATAAACAGTATGAGGTAAAAGATGAGTAGACCGATCATTATTGCTCTTGATTACGATAGCAAAGAAGAATGTATGGCATTAATTTCCAAACTATTAAAAAATGATGAAAAGCCATTTGTGAAGATTGGCCTAGAAATGTTTGTCAATTATGGCGTTGAATTTATTAAAGATATTAGAAATCTTGATATTTCAGTGTTTTTAGACTTAAAACTAAATGATATTCCTAACACTGTTGAGAGAACTTGTCGCATTATTTCACAGTGGGATATTCAGTATTTAACAGTTCATGCAAATGGTGGGAGCGAAATGATAGCTGCTGCTAAAAGAGGTTTGTTAAGTCATAAAAATAACACTAAGTTACTTGCTGTTACACAACTTACTTCGTTGAATGATACTAATTTACGTGACGATTTTCACATCAATTATTCTAGTAATGAGAATGTAACTAATTTGGCACAGTTAGCTTATAAATTCGGGGCAGATGGAGTTATTTCTTCAGCGCTTGAAATAGCGACAATAAAAGAAAAAACAAGCAAAGAATTCCTTTGTATTAATCCCGGAGTAAGACCAACATGGGCAAGTAATGATGAACAAAAAAGAGTAGTGACTCCCCAACTTGCCAAAGAATTAGGCAGTGATGGCATTGTTATTGGTAGACCAATAATAAAAAGTGAAGATCCTTTATTAACATATAAAAAAATAAAAGGAGAGTGGAGTTAATGTATACAGCGACTGATTTGATAAAAGACTTATTAGAAATAAAAGCAATTTCGTTAAATGTTAATAATCCATATACGTGGGCTAGTGGATTAAAATCGCCAATTTATACAGATAATAGGGCCGTTATTGCTTATCCAAAAATTAGACAAAATATTGCACAATTATTGGCAGACAAAATCAGAGCAACTTATCCAAAAGTGACCGTAATTGGAGGTGTAGCAACTGCAGGAATTCCACATGCGACACAGGTTGCTAATATCTTACAACTACCACTTAATTATGTACGAACAACACCAAAGGATCATGGAAAAGGAAAACAAATAGAAGGAAGATGCGAAGCTGGCGATAATGTTGTTTTAATAGATGACTTAATCTCAACGGGTGGAAGTATCTTACAAACTGTAGATGCGATTAGAGATACCGGTGCAAATGTAATTGGAACTGCCGCAATATTCTCATACGGATTAAATGAAGCTGATAGAAATTTTGCTGATAAAAATACTGAATTAATTACCATAGCAAGTTTTTCTGACTTAATAAAAACGGCAAGAGAAATTGACTACATAACAGATGATGAATTAACCCTATTAAAAAAATGGCATAAAGACCTAAAGGATGGTGTAACTAATTGATTTTATACAGAATAATGCGACCTATAGCTTTTGCGCTTGATCCAGAAACAGATCATAAGTTAGTAGCGGATGGACTAGCAAAAGTTCACAGAAGTTCAAGACTTATGAAACTAACAGAACAACTATTTAAAGTTAAGGAGCATAATCCTGTAACTATCGGTAATGTTGAATATAAAAATAAAGTTGGAATGGCTGCCGGATTTGATAAAAACGGAGAGTTCTATAACGGGATAGCCGCTTTAGGTGCTGGATTCGTAGAAATAGGTAGCGTTACATTGAGACCTCAAGACGGCAATAAGAAACCGCGAGCACATCGTTTATCGGAAGACAAAGCACTGATTAATAATATGGGATTGAATAATGTGGGAGTAAAAAAAGTCAGAGACAGCATTGCTAAAGTTAAGCCAGAAACAACTATCGGTCTTAGTGTTGCTCCTAATCATGGATTATCAACAGAAATAATGATAAAAGAAATGGCTGAAACTGTTTCAATAATAGAACAGTCTTGTGACTTCATCACTTTAAATTTGAGCTGTCCAAATCAAGAAGGAGTCCAAAGTTTACAGACAAAAGATGTAATCGTAGAACTCTTAAATCAAATTAAAACATCAAAACCAATCTTTTTGAAATTTAGTAGTGATCTTGATAACCAAAGCTTAAAAGAATGTTTGGATAGTGTAGTTAATGAAATTGAAGGAGTAGTTTTATCTAATACCTCCAAAAAAAGAGAATCACTAGTATCAAAAAACCAAAATGCAGTTGGCGGATTGAGTGGTAAACCGCTATTTAAGATGGTACTTAAACAAGTAAGATACATAAAAGAAAATTATGGTGAAGATTTAGTAATTATGCATTCTGGTGGCATTTTTAATGCAGAAGATGCTAAGTTAGCAATAGAAGCAGGAGCGGATTTAATTCAAATTTATTCTGGAATGATATATGAAGGACCAAGTATTTTTAAGAATATTATTAACACTATCTAACTAAAAAACGCTAATTTATATTAGCGTTTTTTTATTCTGATATAAAATTAATTTTATTTTAATAATTACCTTTATTAATGCTATGTTCTACAGTATGCTTATATATAAATCGTATACATTACAGGAAAAGGAAGTGGATTATGCTAAAAAATAAGAAAAAATTTCAAATGCCCTCATCTTTTACAATTTTATTTTTCTTAATTATTGCAGTCGCAGTTTTGACTTGGATCATTCCTGCGGGACAATATGCGACAACAAAATCTGGAGAAATTATTGCTAATACATACCATAAAACAGCCGCTAATCCACAAGGATTATGGGATGTCTTTATGGCTCCAATCAAAGGAATGGTTGGAACTGCTGACGGCGATGGGACAGTTGCCATTTCATTATTTATTTTAGTTATTGGTGGCTTCTTAGGAGTAGTTAATAAGACTAAAGCACTAGATGACGGAATTTCTGCTACTTTGAAAAAGTATGCTGGCAAAGAAAAACTGTTGATTCCTATTCTGATGACTCTTTTTGCCATTGGTGGTTCAACATTTGGTATGGGTGAAGAAACTATTGCTTTCTACCCAATTCTAATTGCCGTTATGATTAGTGTTGGTTTTGATTCACTTGTGGCAATATCAATTGCACTTATTGGATCACAAGTCGGAATATTAGCATCAACAGTCAATCCGTTTGCTACAGGAGTAGCTTCACAAAGCTTAAATATCTCTCCTGGAGATGGATTAATTCAACGTTTAATCTTATTAATTATCACAATATCAATCAGTATTATTTATGTTATGCGTTACGCAAACAAAGTAAAAAAAGACCCTAAAAAATCTTATGTCTATGCTCGTCGTGAAGAAGATTTAAAAGAGTTTGCTATCAAAGAAGATACAGATGAAGCAGATATGACAGGTCGTCAAAAATCAGTTCTAGTGCTATTCGCTACAACATTTATCGTAATGATTGTTGGATTGGTTCCTTGGAATAGTATTAACCCTAAGTGGACTTTCTTTGATGATATTACAAAATGGATAGTTAAAATTCCGTTTGTGGGTGATTTCTTAGGGCGTGACATGGCACCATTTGGTACATGGTATTTCGGTGAAATGACAATGCTATTCTTATTCATGTCGGTAGTAATCATGTTTGTTTATAGAATGCGTGAGAGCGACTTTATCGATGCATTTCTTGGTGGAATGGGTGAATTTTTAAGTGTTGCAATTGTTATTGCAGTTGCTCGTGGTATTCAAATTGTAATGAATGATGGTTATATTACTGCCACAGTATTACATGCTGGAGAACAAGGACTTCAAAATCTACCATCAGGAGTTTTCATCGTATTGACATTTATTTTCTATATTCCGATGTCATTCTTAATTCCATCAACATCAGGACTTGCTGCTGCAACAATGGGAATTATGGGACCTCTTGGTAAGTTCTCTGGTGTTTCACCTGATCTTATTATTACTGCTTATCAAGGCGCTATTGGTTGGGTAAATATTATTACACCAACTTCTGGAATTGTTATGGGTGCCTTAGCAATCGCTCATGTTGATATTATTACTTGGTTGAAATATACTGCAAAATTAATGGGGATTTTGGCTCTAGTAACTATGGTTTATCTAGTAATTTGTACCTTAATTTAAGGAGGAATTTTTATGACTAACTATATAACAGATGAAATACAAAACTCAGCAATCAAAGCGTTAGAACGCTTGGTTGCACAACCATCATTTAATACAGAAGCTGAGCCTAATGCTCCTTTTGGTAAAGGAATTCGCTTAGCATTAGATGAAATTATTAAAATCGCTGATGAATTAGGATTTAGAACTTACGAAGACCCTGAGGGTTATTACGGTTATGCGGAAATCGGCGAGGGTGATGAAATCTTTGGCTTAATCTGTCATGTGGATGTTGTACCTGCGGGTGACTTATCTGCTTGGGATACTAATCCATTTGAATTAGTACAAAAAGATGGCTCACTATTTGGCCGTGGTACACAAGATGATAAAGGCCCTACTATTGCATCACTTTTCACAGTAAAAGCTCTCTTAGATCAAGGATATACATTTAATAAACGTATTAGATTTATATTTGGAACTGATGAAGAAATCTTATGGCGTGGCATGGATAAGTATAACCAAAAAGAAAGTGGAATTGACATGGGGATTGCACCCGATGCTGAATTCCCACTAGTTTATGCTGAAAAAGGACTTCAACAATCATATTTGATTGGACCTGGAACTGATAAACTAGAGCTTGATTTGATGAATGCTTTCAATGCGGTTCCTGGATTAGCAAACTACAATGGTCCAAAGCTAGATAAAGTAGAATCTGCATTAAAAAATCATGGTTTTGAATACGAAAGAAATACTGATGGCTTAACAGTTCAAGGTAATTCTGTTCACGCTATGAATGCTCCAGAAGGTACTAATGCTGTTTTACGTTTAGCAATTGCCTTGGCAGATGTCTTTGACGGAGTTGAAGCTCTTGAATTCATCAAACAATTTGGTGAAGATGCTACTGGATCAAACATATTAGGTGAGATAAAAGACGACGTTTCTGGTCAATTAACATTTAATATTTCGAGTCTACAAATCAATGAAAAAGAATCACGTATGCAAATTGACATGCGTATTCCAGTTAAAGTAGAACACGATGATCTTATTAAAACTATCGAAGAAAAAGTAGCACCATTTGGTCTAAGATATGAAGATTTTGATTATCTTGAACCATTGTATGTTCCAAAAGACAGTGAGCTAGTTAATACATTGATGAGTTCATATGCCAAAATAACAGGGGATACAAAATCACAACCTGGTATTTCAGGAGGTGCAACGTTTGCTCGTACTATGAAGAATAGTGTTGCTTTCGGTGCAATGTTGACAACAACTCCAGATTTCATGCATCAAGCTAATGAGAATTGGCCGCTAAAAGATATGCGAACTGCAATGGAAATATATGCGGAAGCACTGTATCAACTATTAATTAAATAAATCAAAAAAAGCTAACGAAATTCGTTAGCTTTTTCATTAGGGGAAATACTAAAAAATTGGTGTTAGGGGGAACACCGAGGTGTTAAGTTAAAATGGAGAAAATTATCTTCCATTTGAAACTAATTATAATCATTAGAATTTTATAATGCAAGCTATTTGATAAAAAATATTTAATTCATGATATAATTAATTAAAAAGTGAAGGAGAAAGTCATGAAATCAATACTTTTTGTGTGCTTAGGTAATATTTGTAGATCACCAATGGCAGAAATGATGATGTTTAATTTAGTCAAAGAAGCAAAGTTATCTGATCAGATTAAAATACAGTCAGCTGCAACTTCCACTTATGAAATAGGGAACCCACCTCATAATGGAACAATAGCAAAGTTAAAAGAAAAGAATGTTCCGATGATTGAACATTACGCACGCAAAATTACAGATAATGATTTTGAAGAGTTCGATTATATTATTGGAATGGATAATTCTAATATTGATGATTTAATTAAACTGGCACCAAATGATAAGGCAAAAAGTAAAATTTATATGGCTACTTCTGTACTTGATGAACAATACGAAATTCAAGATCCGTGGTATGATGAAAATTTTGAAAGAACATATCAACAACTTGCTGAAGTTTTACCTAAGTGGATTAACAAAGTTTCGGAATAAATATTAAGAAAAAAAGCGATATGTCTATAAGACATATCGCTTTTTTGTTTATCATTTACTGTTAGCGGTCTACCATTTCTATAAAAAAACTTAGGTTACCCTAATAATTTAAAGCGTTGATTTATCAAGGTTTATACGTTTGTTTAGGGTGTGTTATTTTTTAGGGTATCCTAAAAAATGTTGAATAATTTCATATTTAGGACATACAATAGGGAGTAATAATTTGAAAGGAGAATTACTATGAGTGATTCAAAAAAGGTTGCCCATAAGCATAAATTAATAGAATATGCGAATGGGCCATCACTGGAAGAAATTAATGGTACCGTTAAAGTACCAAAAGATAAGGGGTTCTTGAAAACATTATTTGCTTATTCAGGACCAGGAGCATTAGTTGCCGTAGGATATATGGATCCAGGTAACTGGTCAACTTCAATCACTGGAGGTCAAAATTTCCAGTACCTATTGATGTCAGTCATCTTAATGTCAAGCTTAATTGCGATGTTGTTACAATACATGGCAGCTAAGCTTGGCATTGTGAGTCAAATGGATTTAGCACAAGCTATTCGTGCTAGAACAAGTAAATCTTTGGGGATTGTATTATGGATATTAACAGAATTAGCTATTATGGCTACGGATATTGCTGAAGTTATTGGAGCAGCGATTGCTCTATATTTGTTATTCAATATTCCATTATTAATTGCTGTGCTAATAACTGTTCTCGATGTTTTATTATTGCTATTATTAACTAAAGTAGGATTTAGAAAAATTGAAGCCTTAGTTGTTGCTTTGATTTTGGTTATCTTACTAGTATTCGTTTATCAAGTTGCATTGTCTGATCCAAATTGGTCAGGAGTATTAAAAGGACTAGTACCAACGGCTGATACGTTCTCATCAACAAGACATATCGGTGGACAAACACCATTAACTGGTGCGTTAGGAATTATTGGTGCAACAGTTATGCCTCATAATTTATATCTTCACTCTGCTATTTCCCAAACACGTGAAATAGATCATAAGGATGAAGAATCTGTAGCACAAACTGTTAGATTCTCAGCTTGGGATTCTAATATCCAATTAACATTGGCATTCTTTGTAAATGCACTATTATTAATCATGGGTGTTGCTGTATTTAAGAGTGGCGCTGTTAAAGATCCATCATTTTTTGGATTGTTCCAAGCTTTATCTGATGGTTCTACTTTGAGTAATAGTGTATTAGCTGGAGTTGCTAAATCTGGAATACTTTCTATTCTGTTTGCCGTAGCATTATTAGCTTCAGGACAAAATTCAACTATTACTGGAACCTTAACGGGACAAGTAATTATGGAAGGTTTTGTTCATATGAGAATGCCACTTTGGGCTAGAAGATTGATTACACGTGTAATTTCAGTTATTCCTGTAATTATTTGTGTAATGATGACAAGCGGAAAGAGTGCTATTGAAGAACATGCTGCCTTGAACGACTTGATGAATAACTCACAAGTATTCTTAGCCTTCGCATTACCATTTTCGATGCTACCATTACTAATGATGACTGATAGTCGAGTTGAAATGGGTGATCGATTTAAGAATACATTGTGGATTAAAGCTTTAGGATGGATATCTGTCTTAGGACTTACTTATTTGAATTTAATTGGTTTGCCAGGACAATTAGAGGCATTCTTTGGGGCAAATCCAACAGGTACAGAAATTCAAATCGCTGATCTAATTGCTTATATTTTGATCATTGGTGTTTTAGCATTATTAGTATGGACAATCTTTGAACTATACAAAGGTAACAAGAAATATGCTGAAAAACTTGGTCTTGAATAAAAGGAGGAATTACTATGGAAATCAAAAGAATTTTGGTTGGTGTAGATGATTCAGCAGATGCGCTTTTAGCATTTGACCATGCGATAAAAGAAGCTGTTGAACATAAGGCCGAACTAGTTATTGCATCTGTTTTAGAAAGTGATGAAATGAATGTTTATCAAGCTATGGATATTGATTATATACATGGCGAGCGAGCAGAATTAGAAAAACATATTGAAGACTATAAAAAACAAGCAGAAGAAAAAGGTGTTGCCAAAGTTAGCGTTATTGTTGGTGAAGGTAAAGCTGGTGAAGTAATTGTTAAAAAAATCATTCCACAAGTTAAACCGGATATGCTAATTGTCGGTTCATTGGCGAAAAGGGGTATTAATAAATACTTTGGTAGCCAAGCTGCTTATATGGCGAAATATTCACCAGTATCAGTTTTGGTAGTTAGATAAAATAAAAAGCAATGAGGAAATCCTCATTGCTTTTTATTTTGGAATTGAATTAATTTTAACAATATGCGACTATTTACAGGTTTTTAATGAATCATATTAATATAAAAAAATAAATTCTCCTTAATAACGAATGTTATCGGTTTACTACTGTTTAATTATTCGTTAAAATGTTTTTATTACAGGAGGGAAATCTATGTTAACTAAAGAGTTTGTTACAGATCTACCAAAAGCAGAGCTACATGTTCATATTGAAGGTACTTTAGAACCAGAATTAAAGCTAAAACTTGCTAAAAAAAATGGTATCGAATTAGATCAAAAAACTATAGCGGATGTAAAGAATAGTTTGAAGTTTAATGATCTAGTGTCATTTTTGAATGTATATTACCCAGCTATGGAAGTGCTTCAAACAGAGTCAGACTTTTATGAATTAGCCATGGAGTATCTTGTTCGAGCTAAGAAGAATGGTATTAAACATGCTGAAATTTTCTTTGATCCCCAAGCTCATACTTCAAGAGGGATTGAATTTTCTACAGTAATTGAAGGTTTGAGTAGGGCAGTTTCTGATGCCAGATCTTTTGGAATTGATGCACAATTAATTATGTGTTTCTTGCGTGATTTTTCTGCCAAATCTGCGGACCAAACTTTGAAACAAGCCGAACCATATCGTCATTTGATTACTGGTGTAGGACTAGACTCTGATGAACATCATAATCCGCCATTGAAATTTGCTCGTCAGTTCAGCGATGCTATGCTTCAAGGATATAAGCAAACTATGCATGCTGATGTTGATCAACTTAATTCGATACAACATATTAAAGATGCACTAGAAGTTATTGGCGTTCAAAGACTTGATCACGGAACTAATATTGTAGAAGATGCTGATTTAGTTGAGTGGGTTGCGAAAACTCAGGTTGGATTAACTTCATGTCCGTTGTCGAATTCTTTAGTGACAATGAATAATGGTAAAAGTGATAACAAGGGAAAAGAAGTTATTGATTTGTTAGAAAAAGATGTTTTGGTAACGATAAATTCAGATGATCCAGCATACTTTGGAGGCTACATAGTCGATAATTATTTGGAGCTCATTAATAATAATAATTTGAGTGAAGAACAAGTAATAAAATTGGCCAAAAACTCTTTTAAAGCATCTTGGATATCAAACGAAATGAAAGAAATTTATTTACAACAAGTTGATGAATATGTAGAAACTTTCAACAAATAATTTTATCTTCTAATAATTGACTGATTTATGGCCTAAAACGCCTATTTATGGGCGTCAAAAATTAGATGAAAGTTAATTTGCTAATGTGTATTTAAGGTGTTAGATTTGATTATGGAAAGAGAAATAGTATCCAATCTAATCTAATATAGCAGGAGGATAACATTATGATGTTATTTGCAGGAATTGGCTTGTTGGTTTTAGTTGAATATATGGTATATATTAAAAACATTAACAAGTTGAACTTTAAATTCTAAGGAATTTAAGAAATATAAAAAAAGTAGCGAATCAATTGATTCGCTACTTTTTATTTATCTTCTTTTTTATTTTCTTTTGATTTCTTATCGGCATCTTTAACACGATCGACATTTTTTTTAACGTCATCAGGCAATGATGCGAATTTATCGAATAATTCACCAAAATTGTTTTCTTGTTTAACTGTTAGTCCCATAATTACCCCTCATCTTTCTCCATAATAATAACTGATATTTTTTGAAATCGCAATTCTTGAAACTATTCCAAAATAGTCTAAAATAAAATAAGCAAGTTAATAACAGGGGGAAGAACATGGCTAGTGAACATTTAGAACGAAAATTATCTTTACTACCAGCTCAACCTGGTTGTTATTTGATGAAAGATCTTAATTCGAAAATTATTTATGTTGGTAAAGCTAAAAATTTAAAAAATCGTGTTCGTTCTTACTTTAAGAGTGCTCATGAAGGAAAAACTGCACGATTGGTTTCTGAAATAGTCGACTTTGAAACAATTATTACTTCCACTGATAAGGAAGCCTTCTTATTAGAAATTACCTTAATTCAAAAACACCAACCTTATTACAATATTAAGCTTAAGAAGGGTACTGGGTATCCTTACATTAAAATTACTAAAGAACGCAATCCCACGATGTTAATTACGGGACAAGTAAAAAAAGATGGTGCTAATTACTTTGGCCCATATCCCAATGTTTATGCTGCTGAAGAAACGTTGCATTTTTTACAAAAAGTTTATCCATTACGTAGATGCCAAGGGAATCTTGGACGTCCTTGTTTGTATTATCATATGGATCAATGTTTAGGCGCTTGTTTCAAAGATGTACCAAAAGAATTATATGATTCACAAATAGAAAAAATTATCAGTTTCTTAAATGGAAATGTTTCAGCTGTTAAAAAAGAATTAAATGAAGAAATGCTTGAAGCTTCTCAAAAATTACAATTCGAACGTGCCGCTGATATTCGCGATCAAATTCACTACATTGAAGCAACAGTTGAAAAACAAAAAATCATTTCTAACGATAATACACCACGTGATATTTTTAATTTCTATGTTGAAAAAGGTTGGATTTCTATTCAAGTATTCTTCATTCGTCAGGCTAAATTAATGAAACGTGAGAAACGTATCTTTCCATGCATCAACACGCCTGAAGAAGAATTACAGACATTCATTCTACAATTCTATAATCGTAAGAATAACGTTTTGCCAAAAGAAATTCTGGTACCCAAAGATATTGATACTTCGGTTATGGAAGATATTTTACAGGTACCTTTTAGAACTCCACAACGTGGACAAAAACGTGATTTATTAGATATGGCATATAAAAATTCCAAACTAGTATTGGAAGAAAAATTCCGATTAATGGAATTAGATAATCGTAAGACATTTGGTGCTCAAGAAGAAATATTTGAAGCGTTAGGTCTTTCATACGGGCATATTATTGAATCTTTTGACCATTCACATATTCAAGGAACAAGCCCAGTTTCGGCAATGGTTGTTTTTAAAGATGGACATCCCTATAAAAATGAATATCGTAAGTACAAAATCAAAGGTGAAGTGGAACATCAAAAAGGATCAGATGAAGCTGCCAACACTCGTGAAGTTATTTATCGTCGCTACTCTCGTTTGATTAAAGAAGAGAAGCCACTACCAGATCTAATATTAATGGATGGTGGGATAATTGAATTACGAGCTGCAATGGACGTATTGGAAAACGAACTAGGAGTATCAATTCCCGTTGCTGGTATGGTTAAGAACGATAAGCATAATACTTCGCATTTAATTGTTGGTGAAGATGGAACCGCAGTTGATCTTGATGTTAAAAGTCAAGGATTCTACCTATTGCAGAGAATTCAAGACGAAGTTCACCGTTTTGCAATAACTTTCCATCGACAAACTAGAAGTAAAAACGCACTATCTTCACAACTTGAAAGCATTAAAGGTGTAGGCCCTAAAACTCGAACTAAACTTTTAAAGAAATTCGGCTCAGTTAAAAAAATCAAAGAGGCCCCACTTGATGATTTAATGTCATTAGGTGTTTCTAAACAAGTAGCACAAACAATCAAATTATCATTATCGACCACACCAAAGAAAAGGAAATAATCATGAAAACACTAGTTATCGTTAGTCATCCAGATATTAATGAATCAGCTACTCAGAATTTTTTGAAAGCTAGTTTTCCACTTGATGAAGAAGTGACTTGGCATGAAGTAGTAGATGATATAGATATTGAACATGAACGACAATTATTGATAGAAAATGAACGGATAATTCTCCAATTTCCATTATATTGGTATACGGCGCCAGCTGCTCTTAAGAAGTGGATGGATGAAGTCTTAGATGGTGATTTTATTTTTGCTGGTCAAAAACCATTAGCAAACAAAGAATTTGGAATTGTTGTCTCAACTGGAATTTCTGATAAGCAATTTCAAGCTGGCGGCAATGAAAAATTTACGATTTCTGAAATGTTAAAACCATTTGAAATGACCGCTAATAAGTTACAAATGAGTTATCTTCGACCATTAGTTATTAATCAGTTTGAGTATTTCACAAATGAACAAAAACAAGCTTTGGTAGTGGATTATCAATGTTATTTGCAACAAATTGATGATAATTTTGATGGTAGATTGAATTGGTTTATAAAAAGGCTTAAAGATGATGGGCAAGATTTACTTGCTGACACATTATTAGCAAAAAAGAATGAATTAAATGATTTATCTTGGCAAGTTAAAACAATGAGAGAAGATGATGGTGAAGGCTAATGGATGAGATTAACTGGATAAAAGAACAAGCCACTAAACTGCAGACAGAAGCTAAGTCATATGAGAAGCGAGCTTTTTATCATGAGCTTGATAAGCTTGCTGATGAATTAGCAACTCGAATCGAACAAAAACAAGGTGAGCTTGATGGTCGTATTTGGAATCATAAAGGATGGTAAAAGACACTCGTAGAGTGTCTTTTTTATTTTTTCCTTGCAAACAATTCTATAGTGTATTAGTATGGTGGTACACAAAAAGGAGATAATAATAGATGAAGTTTAAAGACAATATTCCGATTTTTATTCAAATTAAAGATATTATTAACAGTCGTATTATTTCTGGTCAGTATAAGATGGGACAAAAAGTTTCGTCAGTTAGAGACTTTTCAATTGAATTTGAAGTCAATATGAACACAATGCAACGGGCACTGACTGAATTGATAGCTGAGGGAGTACTTGTTACTAAGCGCGGATTAGGAAATTTTATAACTGAAGATATAGAGATTATTGATAATCTAGAAGGATCTAGAATTAATTCGGTTATTGAAGAAATGTACAATGACTTAACCGAGATGGGGTTGAGTGATCAAGAAGTTATTTACCATATTCAAAACTTCATGAAGGAGAAACGGGATGAGTAATTTATTAGAAATAAAAAATCTGAGTTATAGAATAAATCAAAAATTAATTTTGCGTGAAATTAATTTAGAAGTACAAGCAGGGCATTTTATCGCACTGGCTGGTGAGAATGGTATTGGTAAAACAACGCTATTACGTTTGATTGCAAGTGTTGCAAAAAACTATCGTGGTGAAATTACAATTGATGGAAAAACAAAACCAGAAGAAAAGAAGACAATGGTGAGTTTTTCGGATCAATTAGAAGGTTTTTCAAAACGTACAAAAATTCGTGATATTGAAAAGTTCTATTCTCAAGTTTACCCTGACTTCTCTGAAGAGAAATTTGATGAAATAGCAGCATTTTTGGATGTTGATTGTAATAATAATTTAAGCAGCTTATCAAAAGGTATGAAGGAAAGATTAGTAATTGCCTTAACATTATCAAGACAGGTTGCCTTATATTTACTTGATGAACCGTTTAGTGGAATAGATGTAATGAGTCGTGACAAGATAATTAAGGGATTGTTAACATGGGTTGATGAGAATTCAACGGTTATTGTCAGCAGTCATCATTTATCAGAAATCGAAAATGTTGTAGATGAAATAATCATCATGAAAGATTATGGAATTTATGAACATGTAAAAACGGATGATATTCGTAATGAACAAGGTAAATCTATAGAAGAATATTTCGAAAACATTTACTGGGAGGATAAGTAATGACGAGTTTTGGTAGTGTTTTAAAACAGATGACAGTTAAACGAATTAAATTAATGAATCAGATAATATTGGTTCAAATCTCAGTTATCATTGGTAGTTGTTTGTATGATTTTTTTAAGGGTAACATGGGTAGTAATGATAAAACACTTGCGAATGTAACTGCTATTGAGATGGGTTCACTGATAGCTTTAGGAATTGTTAGTATTGTTTATTTAATCTCTTTTATGAATTTGGAAGTTAATTCAAACCGTTTTCGACTTATTCCAATTTCAGATATTAAGTTATATATGGGAAGTTTCTTGAGCACAGTATTCGGTTTTATGTATATTTGTTTAATTGATTTGATTATTCTTGGATCTAGCGTTTTAATAATTGCCGATAAAAAAATGATCTCAAGGATGTTTTCTGATATTCATTTCAATGAAATCATCATGATGTTATTAGCATTATTTTTAATTTTTAGTATTTTTATTTTTGGAATGATAATGTGTAATACAATTAATATTCTCGGATCTGTTATCACCAGCTTTATTCCTGGCGGTAAGCAAAAAATTGTTAAATGGATTGTGTATGCTATTGCTATTTTTCTAATTTACAAAGTTAGCAGTTATGTTGATATTGCTGGATGGCTTCCGGGGGTTGACTGGACAGGGGATATTAATGATCTATCTTATTCTATTATGCAAGTGATTATTGAAATAATTATTTTTGTTGTTATTAATATGAATTTGTTACGTTTTGTCGAAACAAGCAAATAAAAAAGAACTCCTTTAGGAGTTCTTTTTTATTATAGATTAATTGTTCTTTGGTTTCCAAATTCCATAGATAATACCAGCAATGATAGCACCAATGATAACAGCTAATAGATATAATAATGGACTATTAGCAAGAGGACTAACGAACACACCACCATGAGGAGCGGGAATATTAATCTTCCATAATTGTGTTAAACCACCACCGATGGCAGAACCAATCACACTAGAAACGATTACTCTTAGAGGATCTCCAGCAGCGAATGGAATAGCACCTTCAGTAATAAATGCAGCGCCTAAAATGTAATTACTGAATCCAGCTTGACGTTCTTGTTCTGTAAACTTATTTCTCCAGAAAGTTGTAGCAATTGCAATTGCTAACGGAGGAATCATCCCACCAACCATAACGGCGGCCATTAATGTTCCGTTGTTTGTAGCAGTGAAGGCACCAATAGCAAAGGTATATGCGGCTTTGTTGAAAGGGCCACCCATATCTAAAGCCATCATACCAGCAAGTAATGCACCAAGAATAACTGCATTACCAGTTCCCATATGGTTTAAGAATGTTGTGATAGCTTGATTAACAACGGCGAAGACAGGGTCAACAGCGAAGTACATGATTGCTCCAACAATCAATAATCCTAGAATAGGATAAATCAACATTGGTTTTAAACCTTCAAGATTCTTAGGTAAGTTCTTGAAGACTTTTTTAAGCCAGTTAATTGTAATACCAGCAATGAATCCGGCAAGTAATCCACCAATGAAGCCAGCAGGACTTTTAGAAGGGATGAAACTTGCAGTTGCTTGTGATGCCATAAAACCACCAACAAAACCAGGCATTAAAGCAGGGCGATCACCAATTGCTTGGGCTATATATGCTGCTAATACCGGGATTAAGAATTGGAAAGCATAATTTCCTAAGTTATTAAAGAACAAGAAAGAAGTTGAATGAGCACCAACTGAGTTTTCTAATAAGAAAGAAATTGCCATTAAAATACCACCACCAACAACAAAAGGTAGCATATTTGAAATACCGTTCATTAGATCAGCATAGACTCTTGAACCAAGTGATTTCTTATCTTCAGTTGACTCTTCAGAAGATTCTTCACCATTTGAATGATAGATAGAGCTCTTGCCATCAATAGCATTTTGAACAAGTTCTTCAGGTTTGTTGATACCGTCGATAACTGGTTTGTTTTGAAGTTTTTTACCATCAAAACGAGCCATTTCGACTTTTTTATCAGCTGTGATAATAACACCATCAGCTTTGGCTATATCATCAGCTGTTAACTTGTTCTTAACACCTTCAGAACCATTTGTTTCAACTTTGATATTTACGTTTAATTTTTCTGCAGCTTTTTTCAAGGCTTCTTCAGCCATGTAAGTATGAGCAATTCCATTAGGACAAGCAGAAACAGCGACAAAGAATGGCTTACTATCATCAGTAACACTTGTTGTGGCTACTTGTTCTTTGGCTTCTTTTTCTTTTTGAGCTTCAGTGAATACTCTTTGAACGCCATTAGCACTACGAACAGCTTTTAATTTCTTAATTAATTCAGGATCTATTAATAATGAAGATAGTTGGGCTAGTGCTTGCAAATGAACGTTATCTGCACCTTCTGGTGCGGCAATCATGAAGAATAATTTAACAGGTTGACCATCTAATGCATCAAAATCAACACCGGACTTACTTTTAGCAAATAATACTGTAGCACGATTAACAGCTTTGTCATGGGCATGGGGCATAGCAATTCCATCACCAATACCAGTACTTGTTTCTGCTTCTCGAGCAAGAATATCTTTTAAATATAATTTTTTATCATTAATAACATCAACTTCAGCCAGTTTATCAACCATTTCGATAAGAGCGGCTTCTTTAGTTGTTGCTTGCAAATCTAAAATCATTGCATCTTTTAATAACAATTCTTTCAAATCCATAATTGTTCTCCTTATATCTCACTTACAGTGATTTGTGAATAAATTTCATCGATTTTATCTTTAGTTGCCAGGTCTTCACTAAATGCTGTTGCACTCCCGCAGGCAGCACTTTTTTTGAAGCTTTCTGTGAAATCATGAGTTTGCATATATGTTCCCACAAAGCCTGCGATCATCGAGTCACCAGCACCTACAGAATTAATTACAGTTCCTTTAGGTGCGTTGCACTTATAATTATGTTCAGGTGTAACTAAGATTGCACCATCACCAGCCATTGATACTAAAACATTCTTAGCTCCTAATTGAAGTAACTTCTTAGCATATATAATAATGTCGCTATCGTTTTTTAGTTCTACATTAAATAGTTCGGCTAGTTCATGATGATTAGGCTTAATAACAAATGGTTGATAAGTTAGTGTTTCTAATAATGATTGACCGGTTGTATCAATAACAAACTCGGCATTTCGTTCATTAGCAATTTTTGCGATTTCTAAGTAAAAATTAGGTGTTAAACCTCTAGCTAAACTACCCGATACTATTACGATATCTTCAGAAGTTAATTGACGGATTTGATTCAACAATTCTTCTTGTTCTTGAGTAGAAATATTGGGACCGGTTCCGTTAATTTCTGTTTCATTATCATCTGCTTTAACTTTAACGTTAATGCGAGTATCGTCTTTTACTTGGGTAAAATCAGTAATTAAATGATGGGTTTCTAATAATTTCTCAAACATTGCTCCGGTAGCATTACCAACAAAACCTAGTGCGGTTGAGTCTGCTCCTAATTCTTTAAGAATTCTTGTCACATTGATTCCTTTACCACCGGGTAATTTAGCGTCATAATGTGAACGATTAATTTCACCGATATTTATTTGATTGATTTGAACAATATAATCAATCGATGGATTGGCTGTAACTGTATAGATCATTAATGAACCTCCAAAATATTAAAATTAACTAAGTGTGATAAGTCTTTATCGACATTATTGGTAATTAGAGTACTATCTTCAAACGTTGCAAATTGACAAAAAGCATCTTGATTGAATTTTTCTTTGTCAGCTAGCACGAATGATTTCTTAGCATTCTTAATGGCTAATGATTTAACTGTAGCTTCCTCAGGGTCTGGTGTAGTAAATCCAGCTTCAAGAGAAAAACCATTAGTACCTAATAACGCAATATCAAAACGGTATTTCTCAAGTGATTCAACTAATGGGGCACCAACTAAAGCTTTAGTAGAATGTTTTAATATACCACTAGGCAAATAAGTTTTAATTTGGTAATCAGCTAATAGGGAAGCATTGTCAATACTGTTGGTAACAACTAAAATATTTTTAAAAGCTGTTAAGTATTGAATTACTTCTTTAGTTGATGTTCCTGAATCAAGAAAAATCACATCGCCATCTTCAATAAGAGTAGTAGCAAGTTTAGCAATTGAGTTTTTTTCGACATGATTAAGATTTGAACGTTCAAAGACAGTTCGCTCTTCATTAGCGGAGATAATTCGCTTAGCTCCACCATGAATACGCTGTAATTGATGATCGTCTTCAAGTTCTTGTAAATCACGTCTTAATGTCGACTCAGAAGCTCCAGTACCATTAATTAAGCTCTGTAATTTAACAATGCCGTCTTTTTTTAGACTATTCAATATATATTGATAACGTTGTTCTGTAAGCACTTTCATCACCTCGAGTTAAATAATATAATATTAAACGTTCAAAATCAATCATAAAACTTCAAAAACATTCAAAAGTAACTAAAATGAAGATAAATTACGTTAGTTGTTCGTAGGTATTTATGGCTTTTTGTGTTAAAATGCTACAAGTAAGATTTTGTGCAAAAGTACATGATATACCGCGTAAGCAATCCTGAAATATAAGATTTGCGTTAGGATTGTAATTAAAGGAGATCTAAATGTTTGTAGATAATGTCAAAATTTCAGTAAAATCAGGAGCTGGTGGTAATGGATCAGTAGCTTTTCGTCATGAAAAATATGTGCCACTAGGTGGACCAGCTGGTGGTGACGGTGGAAAAGGTGGCAGCATTATATTTGCTGTGGATGAAGGTCTTAGAACTTTGATGGACTTTCGATTCAAACATAATTTCAAAGCCCAATCTGGTCAAAACGGAATGAATAAACAAATGTATGGCCGTGGTGCCGAAGATTTAGTTATTCAAGTTCCAGCTGGAACAACTGTTTATAATGATGATACTGGTCGCATAATTGGTGACTTAACAGAGAAGGATCAACATTTAGTTGTAGCTAAAGGTGGAAAAGGTGGCCGTGGTAATATGCATTTTGCCACTTCAAGAAATCGAGCACCTGAAGTCGCTGAAAACGGTGAACCGGGAATTGAACTTAATTTAAGACTTGAGTTGAAAGTTATTGCTGATATTGGACTTGTTGGATTCCCATCAGTTGGTAAATCAACATTACTTTCCGTATCTACATCAGCTCGTCCTAAGATTGCTGCTTATCATTTCACGACTTTAGCTCCTAACTTAGGAATGGTTCAACTAGATAATGGTAATGACTTCGTTATGGCCGATTTGCCAGGGCTTATTGAAGGTGCTTCAAATGGGGTTGGTTTAGGAATTCAATTCTTGCGCCACGTTGAACGTACAAAAGTTATTCTTCATTTGGTTGAAATGGATCCTAATTCTGGACGTAATCCGGTTGAGGATTATCAAAAGATTCGTCAAGAGTTAGCAACATATGATGGAAAAATTCTTGATAAACCTGAAATTATTGTTCCTACAAAAATGGATATGCCAGGTTCTGATGAAAGACTAGCAGAATTTAAAGAAGCAATGAACTTGAAAGATGAAGATTTATATCCAATCTCAAGTATCCAACAAAATGGTGTTGATACATTGCTTAAACATGCAGGACAAGTGCTTGATGAATATGTACCACCAGTTGAAGAAACAACTGAAGATGTTTATGAATATAACTTTGAACCTGAAGGACCAGGATTTGAAGTTACTAAAGATGAAGATAATGTCTTTGTTCTTTCTGGACCAAAAGTTGAACGTCTCTTTGCTATGAGTAATCTAGATCATCAAGATGGAATTATGCGCTTCGCTCGTCAATTGAAATCAATGGGAATTGAAGATGCATTAAGAGAAGCAGGAATTGAATCTGGCGATACTGTTATGATTGATGACTTTACATTTGAGTTTGTATAAAAACGAATTAACTATTTAATAGAGGGCTTATTTAATGACAAACAACCGTAGGAGATACATTACGGGTTTTGATGGGCTACGAACAATTGGGGTACTAGGGGTGATTATGTATCATCTCAATCCTGAATTATTTGCAGGAGGATATTTGGGAGTACCGATTTTTTTGTGTATTTCAGGTTATTTGATAACTGATCAATTGTTACGCATTCATGATAACCACGAAAATTTTTCTTTGAAGAATTTTTATATAAAAAGAATTAAGAGATTATATCCTGGCTTATTACTGATGTTATTTACGGCCAGTACATATATCTTCTTATTTCAGAGAAACTTATTACATAATTTGCATCAAATATTCGTTACTAATATATTGAATGTATTTAATTGGTGGGAGATAGCTAACGGGCAATCTTACTTTGAAAGATTCGCTAATAATCAATCACCATTTACACATTTATGGACTTTATCTATTGAAGGTCAGTTCTATATAATTTGGCCATTATTATTACTTTTTCTATTAAGAAGAAATATTAAAAAAGGTAACTTATTTATTGGATTAATTGCAGTATCAGCTATGTCAGCTATTTTGATGGCTATATTGTTTAATCCTAGTGTTGATCCTAGTCGAGTATACTATGGTACAGATACAAGAATATTCTCAATTCTTTTAGGTTCAGCTTTAGCAGTAGTTTGGCCTTCAATGAAGTTGAAGACAAAAATATCTAGCCATGATCGAATGATTCTTAATATCATTGGATTAGTTAGTATGTTAGTAATGCTATGGTTATTACTTAAAATGAAGGCTACTAGCCCATTCATGTATCGTAGTGGAATGTTTATTTTTAGTATTTTTACTACCGTTGTTGTAGCAATCGTTGCTCATCCAGCTGCTATCTGGAATAAGATTTTGACTAACCCGATATTTAGTTATATTGGTAGTCGTAGTTATGGATTATATTTATGGCAATTTCCAGTAATGATATTTTTTGAATCAATTTTTACTAATGTTGCTAGCCATCCAGTTTTGTATTCAGTTATTCAAATAATTATAATAATGACTTTGTCTGAATTGTCATTTAGATTTGTTGAACAACCATTGGCAAAATTCGACTATAAAAAAGTATTGGATTATTTCAAGAACTTACCCAAAGCTAATGTTAAAACACAAGCGATATTTGCAGTTTGTTTCTTATTAACAACTATTGGAACAGCGGGGATTGTTGAAGCCGTCAATACTCCTGCTCCTAAAAATGTCGACAATGCATTGGTTAAAGAGATAAGTGATAATACAAAAGATAATAAACAAGCTAATAAGAAGTTGATAGCTAAATTAAAAAAAGATAAGTCTAATGAAAATACTTCTCAAAATAAGAAATATGAAAAATTAGCTGAAAGTAAACCCGTAAATCAACAATTAGAACAATATGGTCTTAAACAAGTCGATTTGCAACGCGCTCAAGATATTAAGGCATTAGCAATTGGCGATTCTGTAATGGCTGATGGGTCAAATGAACTGAAGAAGATATTTCCTAATATGATTGTCGATGCGGGAATAAGTCGTCAAATGGACGGAAGTTTTGATTTACTGAATAGTTACGTTAAACAAGGCGTGCTCCCTCAAGTTATAGTTATCGGTTTAGGAACTAATGGAGCGGTTTCGCCTCAACAAGTTGATGAGGTTATGAAAATTGCCGGTAAAAAAAGAAACGTCTATTGGATTAATGTCCATGTTCCGACACGACCTTGGGAAAAAATGGTTAATAACACACTTTATGGTGCCAAACGTAAGTATAAGAACCTAACAGTTATTGATTGGAATAATTATTCTAAGAGTCATCCGGATTGGTTCTATGGTGATAAGGTACATCCTAATCCAACAGGCTCAATTTACTACAGTACATTTATTGCAAAAGCCATTTTGAAAAATGAAAAATAGAATGGAAAAAAGATATGGAATTAGAATTTTTAGGAACAGGTGCAGGCGTTCCTTCTAAAGGAAGAAATGTTTCTAGTGTTGCATTGAAACTATTAGAAGAGCGCAAGGAAGTTTGGCTATTTGATGCTGGAGAAGCTACACAACATCAAATATTAAGAACTAATATACGACCACGTAAAATTACAAAGATATTCATCTCACATTTACATGGTGATCATATATTTGGTTTACCCGGATTTCTATCTTCTAGAGCTAATCAAGGTGGGAACAGCCCATTAACGATATATGGACCTAAAGGAATTGAACAATTTGTTAAAACTTCATTAAAAATTTCAGAGAGTCATCTGAATTACAAAATCTATTATGAAGAAATTACTGATGGTAAGACTTTATTAGACGATAGTACATTTACAGTTACTGCTAAATTATTAGATCATCGTATTGATTGTTTTGGTTTCCGAGTAGTTGAAAAAGATCATCCTGGTGAACTATTAGTTGATAAGTTACAAGAAATGCAGATTCCAAGTGGTCCTATTTATGGTCGCATTAAAAGGGGCGAAGAAGTTACACTTGATGATGGACGTGTTGTTAATGGTAAAGACTTCATCGGCGAAGCTAAGAAGGGGCGTATTGTTGCAGTTATTAGTGATACTCGCTTTACACCTATGGCAGCTGATCTGGTTAAAGACGCAGACGTTCTTGTTCATGAAAGTACTTTTTCTGCTTCAGAAGCTAAATTAGCCAAGAATTACTATCATTCAACTTCACTACAAGCTGCTAAACTAGCTGAAGAAAATGGAGTGAAGAAGTTATTCTTAACGCATATTTCGGCTCGTTATGCGGGTAAGAATGCTTTGATTCTACAAGATGAAGCACGTAAGGTCTTTGAAAATACCAAAGTTGTACGTGATTTCTATGAGTATAGTATTCCATTTGTAAAGGAGTAGAGTATGAAAGATTTAATGAATAAGACAGTAGTAATTACTGGTGCATCATCTGGAATTGGTAGAGCAGTAGCAATTCAATCTGTTCAACGCGGTGCAAAAGTGATTTTGTTAGCTCGTAATCTTGATAAGTTGAATGAAGTCAAAGATATTTGTAATCAAATATGGGCAAATTCAGCAACGGTATATCAATTAGATATCCAAGATACTGATAATCTTGATGAAGTAGTTACAAATATTGATCAAGTAGATGTGTTATTAAATGCTGCTGGTTTTGGTGACTTTAGTAAGAACTATGTCGATACTGATTTTGCTGATATTAAAGACGTATTCAATACTAACGTTTTAGGCTTAATGTATATGTCGCGTGTGATAGCTAGTAAGATGATTGAACAAGGTTTTGGTCATATTATTAATATTGGATCTATGGCTGGTAAAATACCAACTGCTAAGGCAACAGCATATGCTGCAACTAAGGCGGCAGTAATTGCATTTAGTGATGGCTTGAGATTAGAATTGAAGCCATTCAATGTGCAAGTAACTTCAGTAAACCCTGGACCTGTAGACACTAACTTCTTTGGTATGGCGGATCCGTCGGGTAACTATATTACTAATTTGCAAAAAATGCCGATGTCAGATATGTTATTCTTAAAACCAGATCAGTTAGCTTTAGAGATTGTGAATGCATTTGGCACACATAAACGAGAGATTAACCGTCCAAGAATTATGGCAGTAGCTAGCGTGTTATATAAGGTAGCACCAGAGATTGGTGATTATTTAACTGATAAATTTGGGGATATCAAATAGGGGATGTATATGAAATTAATGACAAAAAAACAAGCAAAATTCTTTTTATCGATAGTATTAGTATTAATTGTAGTTCTATTTTCAATTTTTAATATGGAAACAATTACTGTTAACTTTTTATTTGCTAAATTACAAGTACCGTTAATTATTTTGATAATTGTTACCTTCATTTTAGGAGCGATTGCATCATACTTATTCTCATTTAGTAATAAAAAAGAAGACAAAGAATCTGTTCCAACATCAAAAAACAAAAATACCTCAGAAAATAAGTAATTTTCCCTTGATACTTTAGCTATGTGATAGTATTATTGTAAGAGTTAGTTAAACAAAGCGATTAATAAGGAGTAATTAAATATGGCAGTTCCTAAGAGAAAAACATCAAAACAAAAGAAGCGTCAACGTCGTGGACATATCAAATTAAACACACCAAACGTACAATTTGATGCAGCTACTGGTGAATACCGTGTAAGTCACCATGTATCACCTAAAGGTTTCTACAAAGGTGAACAAGTAGTTTCAGACAACGCAAATGCTTAATTAAAATAGCAATCCAAAAAGACTTAACAGTTATCTGTTAAGTCTTTTTTTTGTAAATAAAAATTTGCTTGTGTTATTTCTTGACTGTTAATACTTATGGATTTTATTATTAAAAAGTAATATAAATTACAAATAATTTAGTTTGAGGAGATTTGAAATGAAGAAAAGTAGATTGGTAAATTCATTATTAGTATCATCAATGGTATTAGGATTAATGGTCAATACAAGTGCATCAGTAGTAAATGCTGAAACAACTAATGACCAAAAAACCGAAAATGTTAAACCAGCAGGTATCGAATTTCAAACAGAAGGTACTCTAAGCTTAAGTGGTTCAGCAATGGATGGCTTAGAACTAGTTTCAAATAACACCGTTACTAGAGGTAATCTACATTTACAATATGATGTTAAATCATACGCATCAATTAATTGGAATGACAAAACAGAAGCAATTTTTAAATTACCTGAGGAATTAAATGAAATTGCTGCGAGTGGAAAATTAATTGATTATATTGAGTCTCCTCATTTTTCATATAACAGTACAATCGGTGGAAACGTAGAACATGATTATACTAAAGGTGAAATGTCTGTTTCAAAGGATCCATACTCAAATGCATATTTACTAAAACTTCAGAATCCGAGAATATCTGGTGTCGGAATTAATACAAAACTAACAGTAAGTATGAATCTAGATTTAGGAGCGTTAGTAACAGATACAGGCATGAGAATCCCACATGCTATTAATAGAGAGAACTATCAATTTGCTACGACATTAGCGGCAGTCGGTGAAATTATTGATTGGGAACTGGTAGGAAATACAAATGGTAGCGATCTAATTCCAGTAGAAGTTCTTGACCCAGGATATGATCTTTTACAAAATGTTCCAACCATTAAAGAACCTGTATATAACACTTCAACAAAAATCAGTGGAGTTGCATATCCTAAATCAGCAATAACAGTACGAGATGCTGCTGATGGTAAGGTTATTGGAAAAGGTGTAACAGATGATAGTGGTATCTATGAAGTAGCAATCCCAAGACAAGCAGTAGGTACAATATTATCAGTTACAGAAAATACAGGTGTTGGTGAAAGTAAACCGACAACAACAATCGTTCAACAAGATCCTAATCAACTATTACCGCCAACTGTTGATACAGGAAATACTATTTCTGAATCAGCAAGAAGTCTAAAAGGTAAAGGGTCAGAGATTTTTGATGTGATTACACTTACGAACTTATCAACGGGAGAAACAATGATTACCCAAGTTTTACCAGGCAATATATGGTTTATTAATAATATTCCAGCAAGTTGGTTCTTTGTGGGTAATATGTTCTCTGTGACAGAGTATAATGGAACTCAGGATGAAACGAGTGATCCATACTACATCACTGTTGTAGCTGATGAGAAATAATTTTTAAAAACATTGTCTAATTGACAATGTTTTTTTGTTGCTCAAATAAAATGTAACAAAAATGTAATATTTATTAAAAATACTTATATATCACCAATATTCATTAGAAATATTCAAAAAGATGAAAAATATTAATTAACCCGGTTAATATTTCACTACAAAAATGATAAAATACGAAAGTAATTTATTTATGTTAATACTTTCTATGAATAAGTATTATAATCGTTAATTCTGGGGAGAAGACAATGGGGAAAAATAATAAAAGAGGGCTTATTGAAGAAGTCACTCGTTTTAAGATGTACAAAGCTGGCAAGAAGTGGGTTGTTGCCGGTATTACTAAGTGTAAATTCATGCTTTTTTCTAAAAAAGATGAATCGACTGTCAAAGTGAACCAAGAACATGATGATGTTCAATATCAAAAAATCCTTGACGACGATAGTGACGGTCTGAGAACTAAACAAGGATTGAAAATAATTGCGGGATTAGCAGCAGGTATTGGCGTAAGTGCCATGGGACATGCTGCTAAAGTTAGTGCTGCCGATGTTAGTGATAACAACGCCGTAGAGAAAAAAGTCGATACGGATGCGCTAGCACAAAAAGATAAAGTTACAATTACTTTAGATTCAACTAAAAATAACAATAACGTAGAAAAAACTTCAACCGAGAACAATAACAATGTAGAAGAAACGGGATTAACTAAAACAGGACCAAGTGCTAATGATGTAAACATTAATGGTTCTGGTGGAGACATTTGGGATAGCTTCGATCAAGAATCCGGAGGTAGTCCAGCAGTTTTTGCGCAACATTTCAAAGGTGCATTATGGGTTGAAATGATTCATTCTGGTACTACTGTGGGGATTGATACAATTGGGGTTGCTCCTAATGGGCAAGTATATTTTGCGGTTCATAATAGCCAAAGTACAGTAATGAAAAACGTTGGATTCAATTTTCAAAATCTTGACGCCCAAATGAGTTCTGGTCAACCAGCAGCGCCTTTTACACAAACTTATGATATTCCTGCTAATTCTACCTTGTACTACTACTTGTCAACTGAGGAACTTACTAATGTAATTAGTCAATTAGAATCTGATTCAAATGGGTATGGATTACTGTATGTATTTGTTGATGGGACTCGTACTGATACTGACTCAAATATGGTTACTAGAGATGATGACTTTGTTAATTCCATCTCAGAAAGTAATAGTAATGATGGGACTGAGTCAGATACTACCAGTCAATCAGAGTCGGCATCAAAAGAGAAATCAGAATCAGAATCTGCTTCTAAAGACAAGTCAGAATCAGAGTCAGCTTCTAAGGACAAGTCAGAATCCGAATCAGCCGGTTCTAAAGAGAAATCAGAATCAGAGTCTGCTTCAAAAGAAAAATCAGAATCCGAATCTGCATCTAGAGACAAGTCAGAGTCAGAATCAGCAGGTTCAAAAGAAAAATCAGAATCAGAGTCTGCTTCAAAAGAAAAATCAGAATCTGAATCAGCTTCAAAAGAAAAATCTGAATCCGAATCAGCTTCAAAAGACAAGTCAGAATCAGAATCTGCATCAAAAGATAAGTCAGAATCCGAATCAGCCGGTTCTAAAGAGAAATCAGAATCCGAATCTGCTTCTAAAGAGAAATCAGAATCTGAATCAGCATCTAAAGAAAAATCTGAATCTGAATCTGCATCAAAAGAGAAATCAGAATCAGAGTCGGCTTCAAAAGAGAAATCAGAATCCGAATCAGCTTCTAAAGACAAGTCAGAATCCGAATCAGCCGGTTCTAAAGAAAAATCAGAATCCGAGTCTGCATCTAAAGAGAAGTCAGAATCCGAATCTGCTTCTAAAGACAAATCAGAATCCGAGTCTGCATCTAAAGAGAAGTCAGAATCCGAATCAGCTTCAAAAGAAAAATCAGAATCCGAATCTGCTTCTAAAGACAAATCAGAATCCGAATCAGCCGGTTCTAAAGAGAAATCCGAATCAGAGTCTGCATCAAAAGAGAAATCAGAATCCGAATCAGCTTCAAAAGAAAAATCAGAATCCGAATCTGCATCTATAGACAAGTCAGAGTCAGAATCAGCAGGTTCTAAAGAGAAATCCGAATCAGAGTCTGCATCTAAAGAGAAGTCAGAATCCGAATCTGCTTCGAAAGATAAATCAGAATCCGAATCTGCATCTAAAGACAAGTCAGAATCCGAATCTGCATCTAAAGAAAAATCAGAATCCGAGTCCGCTTCTAAAGAAAAATCAGAATCTGAATCTGCTTCAAAAGACAAGTCAGAATCCGAATCTGCATCTAAAGAAAAATCAGAATCCGAATCTGCATCTAAAGAAAAATCAGAATCCGAGTCCGCTTCTAAAGAAAAATCAGAATCTGAATCTGCTTCAAAAGACAAGTCAGAATCCGAATCTGCATCTAAAGAAAAATCAGAATCTGAATCTGCATCTAAAGAGAAGTCAGAATCTGAGTCTGCTTCAAAAGACAAGTCAGAATCCGAATCTGCATCTAAAGAGAAATCAGAATCTGAATCAGCTTCAAAAGATAAGTCAGAATCTGAATCAGCATCAAAAGAAAAATCAGAATCTGAATCAGCTTCTAAAGATAAGTCAGAATCTGAATCAGCATCAAAAGATAAGTCCGAATCCGAATCTGCTTCTAAAGACAAATCAGAATCAGAGTCAGCTTCTAAAGAAAAATCAGAATCAGAATCTGCATCTAAAGAAAAATCAGAATCCGAGTCTGCATCAAAAGACAAGTCAGAATCAGAATCTGCATCTAAAGAAAAATCCGAATCAGAATCTGCATCAAAAGAAAAATCAGAGTCCGAATCTGCATCAAAAGATAAGTCAGAATCAGAATCTGCATCAAAAGAAAAATCAGAATCCGAATCTGCATCTAAGGACAAATCAGAATCCGAATCTGCATCTAAAGACAAATCAGAATCCGAATCTGCATCTAAGGAAAAATCCGAATCAGAATCTGCATCAAAAGACAAGTCAGAATCCGAATCTGCATCAAAAGAAAAATCAGAATCCGAATCTGCATCTAAGGACAAATCAGAATCCGAATCTGCATCTAAAGACAAATCAGAATCCGAATCTGCATCTAAGGATAAATCAGAATCTGAATCAGCTTCAAAAGACAAGTCAGAATCCGAATCTGCATCTAAGGATAAATCAGAATCTGAATCAGCTTCAAAAGACAAGTCAGAATCCGAATCTGCATCTAAGGACAAATCAGAATCCGAATCTGCATCTAAAGACAAATCAGAATCCGAATCTGCATCTAAGGATAAATCAGAATCTGAATCAGCTTCAAAAGACAAGTCAGAATCAGAATCTGCTTCTAAAGAAAAATCAGAATCAGAATCTGCTTCAAAAGATAAGTCAGAATCCGAATCTGCATCTAAAGACAAGTCAGAATCCGAGTCAGCTTCAAAAGATAAGTCAGAATCAGAGTCAAGTTCTGAATCAGTAAGTGCAAGTGCTTCAATTTCTGAATCATTATCACATCTTAAATCTGAAACGATACCTGCAAATACTGAGTTACCACAAACAGGAGATACAGATACTACATTACTAGAATCTCTTGGTATAGGTGTACTTGGATTAACAGCCGCTGCTGGTTATCGTCGTAAGAAAAGAAACGAAGAAGAATCAGAAGTGAAAGATAACTAATATAGTTAAAATTAAAAAGATGTTAATTAAATTATTAACGTCTTTTTTTGTTGCATAAATACAATTTTCTTTAGTTTATGGTTATCATTTGTATAATTTATATCTACTTGTTAAAATTTATTTGTAAATTAATTCACAAGGGAGAAAATTATGCGTAATAAAAAAATTATTCCAGTTACAATGTTATCTTTGATGATAGTAACAACAAATATCATTAATGTTAATTCAATACAGGCACAAAAAGATATTAAGATATCAACTTTTATCAAAGATCAAAGTAATGAGAAATTAAAAGGAAGCAATATAACATTGGGAGAAGTAACAGATTATTCTGACGACATAATGTTATCTCAATATGTTCCTACTGCCGTGAATCCACTAAAGCCTTATAGATATAATTCGGTACTTAACAATAACTATCCAATTTATTCTCAGTTAACTAATGGACAATCGGACACAGAAAATATTGTGGATTCTAAATTTGAAATTGGAACAACACTTTACAATGATTCAACGATGCAAGTTACGTATACTTCTGGTGAAAAAACAGGGCGAACTGCGACGTTTGTTCATGTTTCAATGGATGGTAAAACATGGTATTGGATTGATGAACACGCACTTAATTTGGATCTTTCATCCACGTACCCATCAGAGAATAGTAATGGAATAGCTTTACCAGATGGTATGTTTTTAGGAACGACAATTACTTATGGAAATGAAAATATGCCTGTTAACACACAAATGATTAGTAATTCGTATAATGAGAATGGACAAATTATTTATAAATGTACTGCAACAGAAGATAATTTCAAAGAGTACGAAGACCCAGCTTATGCATTACAAATGTTTAGAGAGAATTTTGATAGAGCTATCAAAAGTTGGAATGATGCTATTGATAAAGACAAACCAACCTTTATTAATGCAGATACTACTGATGAGGCTATGACACATGTAATTGGAGTTGGTGATCCTAATAATGGTAGTGCTACAAGCCTTGGCGTTACAAGAATTGATCCTAATCTAGTTAAGTGGGCACTAGATCCAAATAGTAGTGATTATGATATCAACATGTTGTTTATCACTATTCGCCATGAATTAGGTCATGCCCTAGGCTTAGACCATACTTCTGGAGGTCAATATTATGGTATGCCTGATAATTATCGACTGGGTATTGATGATGATGTAATGAACGCTATACTAGTACATACTTCTGGTGGATATCCATGGACACAAAAGACTATTACTAACCGTGATGTTATGGCTATTAAGTTAATGCTAAATAATAATAACTTTGGTAATCCAAGACCAAGTATTGATACTCAAGTGGATAAACAGACCCCAACATTAAGAATCATTGAAAAAAATAGTATCTAATAATCAATACTATTAATATTATCCTCCCAAAATGTTATACTGAGTACATTATAAAGTTTGTTAATTAAGTGTTTTGGGGGATATGTTAATGTGGGGACTTAACAATATTCAATTAAATAAATACAAAAAGCCATATTTTATTTAAATACGGCTTTTTTGCGTATCACGAAGTAGTTTTGAGGGAATTATATGAATTATAAAAAAATGTTGAAAAAGATTAATAAGTTAAGACCAAAGATGGCTCAAATGAGCGATGAAGAATTACAAGCTCAAGTACCAATTATTCGTCAAATGTTGGCTGATGATGTTAAAGAAAGTAAGATTATTATTTATGCTTTCGCGTTAGTTAGAGAAGCCGATAAAAGAATTATCGGCTTGTTTCCAAATGATGAACAAATCTTGGGTGCCATTACTATCTACTATGGTGATATTGCAGAATTGAAAACCGGTGAGGGTAAGACGTTAGTCGCTACAATGCCTTTGTTTTTGCGTGCACTACAGACTAAGGGAGTATTCTTAATTACTACTAACGAATACTTGGCTCATCGTGATTATCAAAGTAATGCTAAGCTCTTCCAATGGCTGGGCTTAACGGTATCTGATGGTATTATGGCATCAATTAAGACTGAGCATGTGCCTTTAGAGAAGAAAAAAGCTGTCTATAATGCTGACATTATCTATACATCTAATTCTGCTTTGGGATTCGATTATTTAATTGATGGCTTAGCATCAAATGAACACTCGCAATATATGTGTGAATTGAATTATGCCATCTTAGATGAAGTGGATTCAATTCTTTTAGATATTGCACAAACACCGTTGTTGATTTCAGGTGCTCCAACAATTCAATCTAATTATTTTCTTATTTGTAACTCATTTGTTCTAACTCTGGAAGAAGATATTGACTATAAATATGACGAAGAGCGTAAGAATGTGTGGTTGACAGCTAAGGGAATCGAGAATGCTAAAGACTACTTCTCTATTGATAACTTATTAGGCTTAGAAAATTTCAAATTATATCAACATATTGTTTTAGCATTGAAGGCTAATTTTACACTGAAAAAAAATCGTGATTACATAATTGATGATGAAGAAATTAAATTACTTGATTATAAGAATGGTCGAATTATGGAAGGTATGAATTTACAAGCCGGTATGCAACAGGCAGTAGAAGCAAAAGAAGAAGTTGAAATAACTATGGAGTCTCAGACAATATCTTCCATTACTTATCAGAATCTGTTCAGAAAATTCAAGATGTTATCCGGTATGACTGGAACTGCAGCCACTAATAAGAATGAGTTCATTGAAACTTATAATATGACTGTTAAAAAAATTAAAACACATAAAAAAAACATTAGAAAAGACCATAAGCATCAACGATTTGTAACTTTTAATGCCAAACTTGCTGCATCGTTAAAGAAGATTATTGAGTTACACGAAGTAGGACGTCCAGTGTTAGTAATTACTGGTTCGGTTGATATTTCAGAGTTGTATTCAATGCATTTACTTAATATGGGAATTTCTCATAACGTGCTCAATGCTAAGAACAATGCTAAAGAAGCAATGATCATTAAAGAAGCTGGTAAAAAAGGTGCCCTTACTATAGCAACCACGATGGCAGGAAGAGGAACTGATATTGGTGTTGATTCTGAGGCCATTGAGTTAGGTGGCTTAGCAGTAGTACTAGGAGAACTAATGCTGAATAAGCGAGTTGAACTTCAAGCTCAAGGACGTAGTGCTCGTCAAGGATTACCTGGTGATACGTATGCCTATGAATCTCTAGAAGATGAAGTTATTAAGACTAATGTTCAAGAAAATATTCAAAAATATTACCAAAGACATATCAATAAACAATCGCCAATCCACTCATTGAGGATCAAACGGCAGTTTACTAAAGCACAGCAAAAATCCGAAGAATCAAGTTATTCAGCGCGTTTTACAAGTCTACAATTCGACGAGATTTTGCGGTTACAAAAAGGTTTTGTAGATAAGAGTCGTGATTTTATATTGGGAATTACAAATGAGTCAGATATTCGTAGAATTATAGTTAATAATGCATACGATACGATTGAGAAGAAATTTAGTAATCAAGCTGAAATTTCTCGTAAAGAACTTAAACAGTTCATTTTTGATAATGTTGATTATAATTTCAAAGAATCAATGTTTAAGAGTGATAAGACAAGTTATTCAACTCAAGAAGCATTAAGTTTCTTGTTAGGAATTTTGGATAATAACTTAGAATCAAGAAAACAAGAATTGAACAATACACAAGCATTTACTGAGTATTTGAAAATAACGGTTCTTAAAGCAATTGATAACAGTTGGAGTCAACAAGTTGATGCCTTAGATCAATTAAGGATAGTGGTAGGACAACGGTCTTCAGCTCAAAGAGATCCAATATTGGAATATGAAAAAGAAGCACGCCAATCTTATGAACTATATCAACAAGTTTGTCAAAATAATATTTTAAGAAATGCGGCTTTAAGCATGATCGAAATTATTAAAGGAGAATTAATAGTTACGTTCCCTTAGGCTATTAATAATAAAATTGTTATGGAAAAATATATCACCAATTTATATGGGCATGGTAATGCTAGTACAGCAATGTATGCTCAACATATGGTTACTGACATTGCTAAGGATGAAGGGTATTTAGAGTTAGCAATTCCAACACTTCGTGCGTCAGAAGACTCAGATTCTGAATTAAGAAGCCAAATTGATGGCATTTTGACACCACTTTGGCCTGAAAATTTAGTGATTGCCCAGATGCCTTCTTGGAATGGGATAGCTTTTGATGAGGTATTTCTTGAACGCTTGCGTCAAAGAGTTGATAAGATGGTAGTCTTTGTTCATGACTTCGTACCGTTAATGTTTGACAGTAACTATTATTTAATGCAACGCTACTTAGATGCCTATAATAAGGCGGATTTAATTATTGTTCCATCTGAACAAATGGGGCAAAAGCTAGTAAGCGAAGGATTGAATATACCTTATATTATTCAAGAACTTTGGGACCATCCGACTAGTTTAGTACAACTAAGTAGACCTAGTTTTCAAAAAAAACTTAATTTTGCGGGTGACTTTGATAGATTTCCCTTCACGATTAACTGGGATAAAGATATTGACTTAGATGTATTCAGTCAGCCTAAAGGACCTAATGGAATAGTTTATAGTCATGATTACTTACATGTTAGAGGTTTCAAAAGTGATGAATTATTATTACATGAATTAAATCAAGGTGGCTTTGGTTTAGTATGGAGTGAGAATATTGAGAATCGATCTGAACGTGAATATTCGAAGATGAATGTATCATTTAAGTTCAGTGCGTACTTAGCCGCAGGTATTCCGATTATTGCTAACGAACTTTTAGCAAAACAAGAATTTGTTAAGAAAAATAAGATTGGTTATATTGCTAGTTCATTAGATGATGCAGTTGATTATGTAAAGAATATGTCTGAAGCAGAATATGATGACTTAATTAAGAATGTAAATAATGTTTCGTGGTTGATAAAAGATGGTTTCTTTACCAAAAAATTATTATTAGAAGTTGAAGAATTCTTACTCTTAAAACATTAAAGGTGAAATATGAAAAAATTTATTACTAATTTATATGGTCATAGTTTCTTTAGTACAGCTAGAAATGCTCAATTCATGTTTACTAAGATAGCTAAAGATCAAGGGTATATTGAATTGCCAGTTCCCACTAATGGGACCTTAAATGATTCTGATTCGGAACTTAAAGCGAGAATTGACACAATACTTGGTCGTGTTAGTAAAGATGACTTAATTATTTTACAAACACCTACTTGGAATAATTTTGAGTTTGAGGAAGCACTTATTAATAGAATTAAGGAATTAAATATTAAGTTAATTGTTTTCATTCAAGACTTGATTCCCTTGATGTTTGAGAACAACTATTATTTGATGCCACGCTTCATTGAAGCCTATGATAAGGCTGATTTAGTCATTGTTCCTTCAGAAAAGATGGGTAACAAATTATTATCAGAAGGCTTAACTACACCATATATTGTTCAAGGAATCTGGGATCACTATACAAGAACTAATGACTTCAAGTTGCCTACTTTTAAACGTGAGATTAATTTCATAGGTAATTTCATAAGATTCCCATTCTCAATTAACTGGGATAAGGATATTGACTTGAATGTATATTGTCGTCCCAATGGACCTGATGATACTACGGTAAGAAGTACCGAACATATGAATGTCAAAGGCTACATGGAAGATGAATTACTTCTTCATGAGCTGAATAACGGTGGCTTTGGTTTGGTGTGGAGTGAAGATATTGATAATCAAGCAGAACGCGAATATTCAACGATGAATGCTTCATATAAGTTCAGCACATACTTAGCTGCGGGGATTCCGATTATTGTTAACAAGGGACTAGCTAAGCAAAAATTTGTTGAAAAATATGGAATAGGGTATGTTGCTGATTCATTAGATGATGTAGCTGAATATGTAAAAAATATAACTAATGATGAATACAATGTGATGGCTCAAAATACAAAGAATGTCTCGGCACTCGTTAGAAGTGGTTTCTTTGCAAAAAAATTATTATTAGAAGTTGAAGAACAAATATTACTAGAGCACTAAGGGGAATTGAAATGACGATTTATAATCTCAATATTGGAATCGGCTGGGCAAGTAGTGGGGTTGAATATGCTCAAGCCTACCGTGCCAATATTTTTAGAAAAAACAATCAACATGCCAAATTTATTTTTACGGATTTATTTGAAGAGAATCTTCAACCAATGACAAAAAATATCGGTTTTGAAGATGATGAGATTATTTGGATGTATCAATATTTCACTGATGTGAAGATTAGTCCAACTACTTATACTATTGATGATTTAGAAGCAACATTCACGCAGAAGCTAGACTCAACTCATCCGACAACATTTGGTAAACAATATAACTTCAATGGTGGTAAGCTACGACTTAAAGCGCATGTAGATCGCCATTGTGGTGAAAATACAGTTTATTTAGTAGAAACTTTTATTAATGATGATTTAGTCCAAAAAGATTTCTATTCTTATGTAAGAACTTATTCTGAATACTATAAGCCAGTTAAGGACAAAGATAATCTATATCAACGTCGCTTCTTCAATGAAGATGGTTCAAGAGCTTATGATGAACTATTGAATGGTGCACAAAGTCTATATATCCTTAAAGATCGGACTATTTATTCTAAAGAAGCTCTAGCTGAATACTTCTTGAAATCATTAAATATGACTGAAGATGATATTTTGATTATGGATAGATCGACTGATAATGGGCCTTCTATTATCAAGACAAAGAATGAATGCAAAATGAAGGTCGGAGTAGTAGTTCATGCTGAGCATTATAATGAACCTCTTACAACCGATAAGCGAATTCTTTGGAATAATTTTTATGAATACCAACTTGAAAATGCTGGTAGTATCGACTTCTTCATTACTGCAACGGAGATTCAAAAACAAGTTATTGAAGATCAATTCAAGAAATATCACAAAGGCGATATCAAAATCTATGCTATTCCAGTCGGAAGTATTGATGAATTAACTCCTGGTGATAATCGTGTTCGTCATTCATTAATCACAGCTTCAAGACTAGCTAGTGAGAAGCACATCGATTGGCTTGTTGAAGCTGTTGCTAAAGCACATGAAAGTATTTCAGATATTAGCTTGGATATTTATGGTCGTGGTTCTCAAAGAAAGAAGTTACAGGATATGATTGGTAGATTCCATGCTAGTGATTATATCCATCTAAAAGGTCACCACGATTTAAGTGATATCTATTGTCAATATGATGCCTATGTATCTGGCTCCACAAGTGAGGGCTTTGGATTAACATTATTAGAAGCCGTTGGTTCTGGATTACCAATGGTTGGATTAGATGTTAAATATGGTAATCAAACATTTATTGATAATGGTAAGAATGGTTTCTTGATTGAATACCATAAGAATGATACGCCTAGAAATGTTAATGATTTCACTGAGACATTAGTAGAGTTAATGTCAGATGATAAGAAGCTAGCTGAGATGGGTGAATATTCATATAAGATTGCCAAGCCATTTCTTACAACTAGAATTCAAGAGATGTGGTTACAATTAGAAAAGGAGCAAGTCAATGATTAACTTATTCGATAAATATGATGCTAAAGCTGCTGACTTAATCCGTTCACTTAATACTGCTGGATTCAATAATCAAACAGTAATTCTTAATGATGATGGTTTCTTGTTTGATGGAGCAACATCACCAGTTGCATTTTTTACAGGGATGTATGATGAGTCTGAAACCTCAGAACCTAAGTTCTTCAATGAAGTGGCTGTTCCTAATTATTGGGAAATTAAGGGAAGCTCACAAAGTGGTGAGATATTTGAAGGTTACAAAAAACGTGGACAAATAGAATATAGTAATCGTGGCAATGATTACCGTATTATCAAAGAAGTTAAATGGTACAACGATATCGAACGTGTCCGTCAAGTTGATATGTATAACAAGTTTGGTAAGTTGTTTGGTAAGAAAACTTATAGTGATGGTGATTTGTCATTAACTAGTTATTTTAATAAACAACAACAAGAAGTTATATTATTCAATCACATTACTGATACGATTCAGGTTATGTATCAAGGTAAGAACTATGTATTTGATTCATATATTGATTTTGTGATTTTTTATTTTGATTGTGCAAAATTAAGTCTCGATAGTATTTATTATAATTCATTATCAATACCATTCTTCATTGTTGATAAGCTAGAAGCTAATCAGGAACCAGAAAACACTTCTCATGTATTATTCTGGCAAGAAGAGTCACAAGAAATGCCTGGTAATATGAGATCTATTATTGATTCTGAGGAATCTCTAACTAAGAAGATTATTGTTCAGAGTTATGATGAGTTTGTAAGACTTCAAAAACAAACCGATAATCAAGACATTTTAAGTTATCTTGGCTTCATCTATGATTATCATGACAATACCAATATGAACAACTCAATATTTGTTTTGACCAACTCTGATCAAGTTGAAGGTTTGAGTGAATTAGTCCAGGAATTGCCAGGATGGCAAATCCATATTGCAGCATTAACAGAAATGTCTAGTAAATTAATGGATTTTGAAAGACATGAAAATATTACACTTCATCCTAATACTACAATTGAAGAGATTAATGATTTATCTAGACAGTGTTCATTCTATCTAGATATTAATCATGGTAATGAAGTGGTGAATATTATTCGCCAAATATTTGATAATAACAAATTGATTTTCGCATTTGATAACACAGTTCATAACAAGGCATTTATTGATCCACAAAATATAATTAATCACGAACAAGTAACATTATTGAGTGATAAATTAAAAAATGCCGCAAAAAACTATGCTGATTATAAACAAGCTTTGTCAGACCAACGACAAGCAGCCGGACAAGCTACAATAGCAGAGTATAAAAGGACATTAGCATGACAGAAAAAAATCCTATCGAAAAAAAAATAACTCAAAAGACTGAAAAGATTCACGAAGAAACAAAATTAATCAACAAGAAGCCCAAGCATTCTGCCGTAGCAATTATTACTTCGGTTTTATTATTCGCCGGAATTGCGGCTGGATTAATTACAATTCTAATTAATATTTTTTCAAAATAACTGGAATGAAAGTAGTTAGTTAATTATGGATTTAAAGAAAATGTATCAAAAAATAGCATACAAAAAAATACTGTTCACACTTTTTGTGACAGTTATTTATATTGTTGGAAGTAATATAACTCTTCCAGGAATTAACGCTAAGCCAATGTTGACGTTATTGACTAAGAATCCTAACGCGGCATTTTCTTTGCAGATGGCAGGGATGTCATTAGATAGAATGTCACTTTTTTCAATCGGAATTGGTCCGTGGATGTCGGCGTTAATTTTGTGGAGGGCACTTACAGCTATCAAGATTCCTAAAATTGATAATCTAACAAAAAAACAGAGTTATATGGCGAAATTTTTTGCAAGTATGTTTTTTGGTGCTATTCAAGCAGCAGGCTTGATTTTACAGGGTAATCTTAATGAAGGCTCAACAACTAGATTAATAATGCTAATGATAATTCTATTATCTGGAGTTGCCGTATTAATTTGGCTAGGCAATTTGAATATGCACTATGGACTTGGTGGGGCAACTATCATTGTTATGGCAGGGATGTCTCGTGGGTTCATTCAGAGAATTCGAGCAGAAATTTCAACTATAAAATTCGATGATTACAAAACGATTTTAATCTTAATTGCCGTAATTATTGGTGTAATAATTTTTTCAGTCTTTACGATATTTTTTATTAACGGGCAGTTACGCCTGCCAGTTAAACACATTATGCTAAATAACAAATATGAATCAGAATCATATCTTCCAATATCTGTTAACCCTGCTGGTGGAATGCCTTTCATGTATGCTTTTACGATTGTGGCACTGCCTCAATATGCTATTAGTTTATTAAGTATTTATTATCCTGATTCTCAGATTCTTAGCACAGTAAATTATTACTTGAGTCAGGATAACCTACCAGGAATAATTTTTTTGATATTAGTTGTTATTCTACTTAGTTATGCATTCTCATTTGTTAATATTGATAACAAAGAAATAGCAGAGAACATGAAAAAATCAGGCGATTATTTTCCAAATGTCTACCCTGGAAAGAATACTGAGAAGTATCTGCATGACAAGGTTATGCGCGTGGCAACTGTAGGTACATTGTTTAATGTTTTAGTAATGGGTGTTCCAATGTTAGTGGGCGTTGTTTATCAGCCTATTCAAGAATGGGCATTTCTAATTACAATGTGGAGTATGTGGTTAATTCTAATTCAACAAATATTAATTCAATTCGTTTCATTATATGGACGTGGGAGTTACTCAGAGTTTGCGGAAGTCAAAATTAAAAGGAGCAAAAAATGATAACTTTTATTCCTTCATGGCATGAAAAGACAATTAATAACGTTTCATCAGATGACTTGATTGGTCAAGTTAAGTCATTTATGCATAGTGATGATGCGTATCAAGTCTTAGTAAGTAATTACATGCCTTTTTGTAGATATTTCTTGCATCGTTATGAAATCTTAGAGAGTAATTATTGGAATTTATTTGACGAGCTTCAAGGAATTACCGAAGTTCAACAAAGAGCCGTAACATTAGATGATTTCGATTTTGATGATGATATCCGATTGATTTATACTCCATTTGTTATTTTGGCCAGAAGTGATGACCAAACAATTGCTGAGATACGTACAGAGCAAAGTGGTCAGGTTCAAAGTGCTCTTTATTTTAAAGATGGACTACCTATTTATCATGATCACTATGATGATCGAGGATTCATCTCTTCACGAGAAATATTTCAAGATGAAAAATTATTATATACTAGCTACTTCAATCTTGATGGGGATTGGGTGTTGCATGAGTTTGCTGACAGTCATGTTGTGAAAGTTAATTCAGCTACTAACCAATATTTGTCACAGTTAGAATATTCGAATATGCATGAGATTGAATTCGAGATGTTGAATAAGAAACTAAGTGAATTAGATGATAATGATTCCATAGTTATGTCGATAACTGATGATAATTTTATGTACATGAAGAATGTTAAATTCAAAAAACAATTAACAGCTTCTTTTTTTGCTGATAGATTTACTTTTTCAAAAGACAAAAAGAAAATGTTAAAAGAGTTTGTCACTGATATTAAGAGTTCCTTGGTTGATTCTGATTCGAATTATGAACAGCTGAATAAGATTGTAGGGGACTTAAATACGATACATAAAATAAGTCCTTATGATACGAGATTCGAGTTTGGCAAGAGTCAAGAGATGAAAGAAGAAGTAATCTTTTTTGATGCTAGAAATTTGTCTGATAGCGATTTGCATGATGCAATATTAGAGATATTAAAATACATATTCAAAAACATGAAAAAAACTGGTGACGAGAAAGAAGACCGTAAGATTGGATTAACTCTTCGAGGTAATCTTGATGATGAAGATAAGTTAAAAGGTATTGTTAATGAAATAATTAATCAACTCTATCCAGATACACTTGACCTAATTAAACAATTTATGGAATTAAAGGCAAGTGAAAATCCGGTAGATCAGCTTTACTTATTAAAATTCAACTCGAATGTGAAGTTCCTTGCTGAAGTTATTGAAGGTATAGCTTATGAAATAATTAATACTGACGATGAGCTTATGAAGAGTTTGAATAGAGCTCGAATCATTGTTGATTTGTCACATCAACCGGATCAATTCACACAGATAGCTGCAATTAGTACTGGAATTCCACAAATTAACATGGTTAAAACTGAATTTGTTGAAGAGAACAAAAATGGGATTGTTATCAAAGATATAGCAAGTTTAAAAAAAGCACTTAATCGTTACTTAAACCAATTGAAGTATTGGCAAGATGCACGTGCGTACTCTGCACAGAAAATTTCGCAGTATTCTGGTGATGCTCTTAAAAATTATTTGCTAGAAATAACGGGAGAACAATAATGGCTGTAGATACAAAAATTTTGGTCTTGCAAGTTGGAAAGAATAATTGGCTTGATACTGTCTTGAACTTGGATGAATCCAAACAAGTAGAATGGCGTTATCTTGACTCTGATAATTATGTAGACGAAGATTTTAAGAAGCTAAAGAAAGAAAAAATTAATGTAACAGTATTTACTGATTCTGTTTCAGAAGAATTATTCAATAAGTTAAAGAATAATATTGAAGCATATTCTTTAATTATTGATAAGCAATTAGAGCAAGAGATTGATAAGCAAGTTATTGATTTGAAGTTGCCACATTTTTGGGATTTATCTGATAAACAGTCAGTAATTGATAGTATTGCTAGAGATTTCTTCAGTGGACAATTTGGGGTTTATTTACGAAGTTATCAAATCAAGGTTGATGAGAGTTTCACAGGTGGTATCAAACAAAATGGTGAAGCATATTTACAATTAAAAGGTGACTTCTCATCTGTTGATAATAAACCATTACTTACTTGGCAAAAAAATGTCTCTTTAGATGTTAATAATTTGGACCTGGTTTTACAATTTGAACATAGTGATGATGTTGAAATTGAATTGGTGTGTGAAAAAATTATTTCAGGATCTAATCTAATTTCTGAGGTTTTAACTTTTTCTGAATCTCAGATTCAATCTGGTATTACTATTGATAGTAATGAAGATGAAGCTTATATGGCTGTATCCTTAGTGGTTAAGGGTAGCGGAACCTTGAATGTAGGTCCATTGCATTATCGGATGTCTCGTCACGGTTATGGCGAGTTCTTACTTGGTGGTAAAAAAGTTATGGACCCCAAAAACAATGATGAGTTGTTTTATTTGCTTAACCCAGGTGACTTAAAACCACCTTTGACAGTATATTTTTCTGGTTTCAAAGGTGCCGAAGGTTTTGAAGGGTATTACATGATGAAAGCCCTCGGTACACCATTTCTATTGATTGCCGATCAGAGATTACAAGGTGGATCTTTTTACATAGGTAGTGACTATTTAGAGGATGCTATAACACAAGCTATACAAGATAGTCTTGATAAGTTAGGTTTTACTAATGATGATTTGCTTTTATCTGGATTATCAATGGGGACTTTTGGCGCATTATTTTATGGTACTAGGTTACATCCTAAATATATTGTTCTAGGTAAACCGATAGCAAGTATTGGTAATGCAGTTGCTAATCATACAATTGTACGACCTGGTATGGATTTCGTGGAGTCTTTAGATATGCAAAATATGCTGGAAGGTGATTTGACACCTAATAGCAGTCAAAGACTGAATGATAGATTCTGGAAACAATTTAAGAGTGCAGATTTTACTAATACGGAATTTAATATCGCCTATATGAAAAACGATGATTATGATGCAACTGCTTATCATGACTTATTAGATGTGTTGTCTATGTCAGATAGTAATGTTATTAGTAAAGGTGTACTGGGTCGACATAATGATAATACCAGTGCAATTGTTGATTGGTTCAATGCACAATATAAGCGAATTTTACGTAAGGATTATGGAAGAAAGGGGAAATAATATGAATTTTGAGATTAAATGGTATCAAGATAATAGTGATTATTTCTTCTATGGTTCAAAAGTTAAGTTTAATCATGATAAGTCCGTTAGTTTTCGAAATGATATTATGTCCCCAGGAACAAGTATTGTTCGCTGGTCATCGAAATTACCATTTCAATCAAATAGAATTCTTATGGAATTGCCATTGTTGAAACGTAATCAGAAGTATCAACTAACAGTTGATAGCAAGAGTATTCCTGAGAATAAGTTCTTCGTATTAATTACTTTTTTTGATCGTTTTGATAATAAAGTTGGCATGGAAGTGATTAAAAACAGTAATCAAGAGTTTGTTTATTTAGAAGATGCTTATAATTATCAAATTGAATTAATTAATAAAGGTGCAAGAATAATTGAGTTCGATAAGTTAGTTATTTCTGATTCAGTTGACTAATAAATAAGGGAGATAGACATGAATATATGGTATGGAAAAGTTGTCAGTGGTGCCCGCAATGTTCCGTTTAGAAATTATGGTGCAGCAGGAAAAGCTAGACAAGATGCTCACAAATTTTTAGAACAAATTGGTGCCAGGCCAATCCCGATGTTTGCTTATGACTGGGATGATGAGCCTGATGAATCATTAAATGGGCGTATGGATGGGATGCTATCTGAGATTAAAAAAGGCGACATCATTATTCAGTTATATCCTAATGGGACTAATTCGCCTAAATATTTGGAATTCTTTTTCAAGCGAGCACGACTTTATGGTGCTAAGGTCGTAGGTTATATTCATGATATTAATTTGTATCGTGGCGACTATAATGATTGGAAGAATAAAGAAGTCAATCCGGCTTTTAGTTATTACTTAGCATATATTCAATTAAGAGAGTTTGATGCTTTGATTTGTCCAACGGAAAATATGGCAGTGCAGTTACGTCATGATATAGGTTATGAAGGGCCAATAAGTATATCAGGACCTCATGGCTTCGATACGCTTATGGTTACTGATCGTACAGAAAAATCTGATACAGTTATTTTTGCTGGAAGTTTTGAAAAAAATAGAAGTCTTAATGAATTAATGGATAATTCACCAAGGATTAATTTTAATATTTATGGTGGTTCAAGCGGTGAAAATAGTGGTGAAAACGGCGTTAAATTCTATTTAAAAGAACATCCTAATGCTAATATCATGGGCAAGTTTGATCCAGATGCATTGATTATGTCACTTGAGGGAGCTTACGGATTAGTTTGGGATTCGTTAGACTATCCTGAAGTAATTGGGGGTAAAGGATTATATGAGATTTTAAATACTCCTCACAAATTTTCAATGTATATAGCGGCTGAAATACCTTTAATTGTTTGGTCAAAAATTGCGTTAGCCGATTATGTTCTTGAGAACAATATTGGCTGGGTGATTGATGATCTAACCCAATTAGAAGATTTGGTATTGAATATTACTGAAGAAGATTATCAACAAAAACTTGATAATCTTGAAGTGATTGGCGGAATGATTCGTTCGGGAATTCAATTGAAGAAATCAGTCTTTGAAATAGTTTCATTATTAAATGAAAAACCTTTATATGAGGTGGCAACCAACGAAGTTAATCCTGCTCCTGATCTGGGGATTGATAAGTTTATAATTGATCTATATAACAATGATTTAGAAGGGTTAAAAAACATTTATCTTTCAGATGAATTCTTGAATTATTTCCGAAATAATCTTTATCCGGATGAACCTAATTATGTTCGTGCTAAAGAAATATTGTTAGAAATTAATAAGATATAATTAAAGACAAATAAAAAAAACTTCCTAACTTAGGAAGTTTTTTTTATTTGTCTTTAATTTCGGGTGCTGGTGATGAATTTTGTAAGATTAAGGGAAGAATTGTTACTATAATGCCGAAGATTATAGAAATAATTAATGTAAGCATTGAATCGAATTTACCGTGAGTTAATGCTGATCCGATAAATCCGGCTACTTGTCCCAAAATGATTGCCCAAAAAACTGTCATAACGTACTTCATGTTATCATCTCGCTTTCAACTATTGAAAGTATTCTATCATATTTTTAATTGCTAAACCAACAAAGCTGATATAATTTTGTGACTTTGATATAATTTACTTATTGAAAAAGGAGGGCTTTTTATGCAAACACAATTACAAACATTTAGTAGCTTTAGTTTGTTAAAAAGTCCAACTCAAGTTAGTGATCTTGTTAAAGAAGCTAAAAAACGTGGTTATACTTCTATTGCCTTAACAGATTTGAATAATCTATATGGTAGTGTAGATTTTTATAATGAAGCAAAAAAACAAGATATAAAGCCAATTATCGGTTTAACGATAGAAGTTGGTGGAGTAATTAATCAAGACAAAATATATCGTCTTATTCTTTTAGCAAAAAATCATCGAGGATATCAGAACTTATTAAAAATATCATCAATAATTTTATTAGCTGAAAATAATGTATCTTTTTCTAAAATTGCTGAGTATTTAGATGGTTTATTTATAATTACTTCCGCGGATAAATCAGAAATCATGGAACTTAATGAGCGTTCTAATGAATTCTTTGATATTTTAAGTAAATATACAGACCGAAATAATATTTTTATTGGAATTTCTTCTAATTTAAAGAGTTTATTTGAAATTCAATTACGAATTAGCCAAGAGCTTAATATTCCAACCGCTTTTGTTGAAAATACGCATTATCTTAATTCAGATCAAGCTTTTGCAACACAAATACTGAGAATGATAGATGATGGTGATGTATTTGATAATCCATTAGATTATTCACAACGTGGTGGTGATTTCTATCTAAAGAATGCTTCCGATTTGACTGAATATTATCAACAATTGCAGTTAAATGAAACAGCAATAAATACTCAAAAAATTGCTGATGAATGTAATGTAGAAATTGAGTTTAAACGTGCTGAATTGCCAGTATTTAAAACGCCTAATCAGAAATCATCGTCACAATATCTGCAAGATTTAGTGGTTTCTGGATTGAAAAAAAGATTCAATAACGTGGTTCCAAAAAATTATCAAGAACGTGCTTTATATGAATTAAATATTATCAATGAAATGGGGTTTGCTGATTACTTCTTAATTATTTGGGACGTAATTAGGCACGCTCATGAAAAAAAAATTATTACGGGGCCAGGTCGTGGGTCAGCCGCGGGATCACTGGTTTCATATGCGCTAAACATAACTGGCGTAGATCCAATTGAATATAATTTACTGTTCGAAAGATTCTTGAACCCAGAACGTGTTAGCATGCCGGATATTGACCTAGATATTCCAGATACTAGACGTGATGAATTAGTTCTTTATATGCAAGAAAAATATGGTCAAAGCCATATGGCGCAAATAATTACTTTTGGTACATTAGCTTCTAAGATGGCATTACGTGATGTGGGAAGAGTATTTGGCCAAAGCCAGATAGAAATGAATAAATGGTCAAATGCCGTTCCTGCAGGATTAAAAGTAGATTTATTAACGGCTTATCAAGACTCATCAAAATTTAAAGATCTAGTTGAAGCTAATGAATTGAATAAATTGTTATATGATACGGCTATTAAGATTGAAGGATTACCAAGACATTTTTCAACTCATGCGGCCGGAATTGTGCTTGGTAAATCGGAATTAACTGAGACAGTTGCTTTGCGTATGGGATCTGATGGAATTGCACTGACACAGCAAACTAAAGATAATGTTGAAAGTCTGGGATTGTTAAAGATGGATTTCTTAGGTCTAAGAAATCTTACAATCTTAGATAACGCTATTAAGAATGTTACTAAACAAGTAGGAAAGAAATTACTTACTGAAAAAATCAACCTTAATGATGAAGCTACATTAAAAATGTTTCAGCGCGGCGATACTGATGGAGTTTTCCAATTTGAATCTTCAGGTATCAGAAATGTTTTACGAAAGATTAGACCAGATTCTTTTGAAGACATAGTTGCAGTCAATGCTTTGTATCGTCCGGGTCCAATGCAAAATATTGATACTTTTGCGGCTAGAAAGAATAATAATGAAGTTGTTTCTTATCCAGACGCGTCTTTGAAGCCTATTTTGCAATCGACATATGGCATCTTGGTTTACCAAGAACAGGTAATGCAAGTTGCTTCAACTATGGCTGGATTCACTTTGGCACAAGCTGATGAACTAAGAAGAGCTATGGCTAAAAAACATAAAGACGAGATTGAAAAATTACGTAATAAGTTTATTACTGGAGCTGTTACTAATGGGCATCAGCAACAGGCAGCTATAAAGGTATATGATTATATCGAAAAATTTGCTAATTATGGATTTAACAAATCTCATTCGGTTGCCTATAGTAAGGTGGCCTTTTGGCTGGCTTACATTAAGACACATTTTCCTTCAGCATTTTTCACGGCTATCTTGAATTCTAATATCCAAGATTCAAATAAAGTTAAAACTTATATTCAAGATGCAAAATCTCGAAAAATAAGAATTGAAAAACCAAGCATTAATAATTCTTCATATATGTTTGAAAACAAAAATAAAGAGATAATGTTTGGATTAACTTGTATAAAAGGAGTAAGGCGTGATTTTGCTAAGAATATTTTATTAGCACGAAAAGATGGTCGCTTTACTAGTGTATTGAACTTCCTACAAAGAATCGATGTTAGATTCGTTAAGAACGATAATATCGAACCATTAATATTGAGCGGCGCGCTAGATGAATTTAATGAGAATCGTAAAGCGTTGTTATATGACACTAGAGATTTAATTGAAAGCATTCAATTATCAGGAAACAATGTTTCGTTATTCGATATTCTTAGTCCGAAGAAACATGATGTAACTGATTATGAAGAGTCAGAAAAGCTTGACCAAGAAATAATGTACTTAGGAACTTATGTTTCAGGACATCCAGTTGAACGTTATCGAAATAAGAATCTAGAATATATAGGTAATTTAAAAGAAGATAAAAAAGCTACAGTAGTTGGTTATATTCGTGAAATTCGAATCATTAGAACAAAAAAAGGAGATCAAATGGCCTTTGTTAGTGTCGAAGATGAGTCTACAGATATCTCTGTCACTGTCTTTCCTGAAACTTATAAGAAATCCCAAGATTTCTTATCTGAAGGAAATATTATTTATATCACAGGGAAGTTATCTAGAGACAATAGGGATAGATTGAATTTTGTTGCCAATGAAATTATACAGCCTAAAAAAGCCACCAAACTAGATGATGCTTTATTCATTAGAGTGCCAGTGAATATGGATGATGATGCAACAAGAACTAATTTGAATAATTTGTTAAATCAAAATCCTGGAACTAAAAAAACATTAGTTTTTTATCCTAAGACTGATGAGAAAGTTTTATATTCTGACGACAAGGCAATAAATTACACATCAGAATTAAAAGCTAGTTTGGTTAAAAAATTTGGAATTAAAAATATAATCGATAGAAAAAATTAACTTTTTTCGTTGGAAAACGTTTCCAAAGGTACCTTTAAAAAGCAAATAATGGTATTCTTTTTAGGAATGTTAAAAAGGTATCTCAAGTGGGATATTTCAACCAGGAGTGTGAAAAATGAAGCGAATTGGTATTTTAACAAGTGGTGGAGATGCACCAGGTATGAATGCAGCTATTCGTGCTGTGACGCGTCACGCTATTGACAAAGGTTTAGAAGTTTATGGTATTAATTACGGTTATGCTGGATTAGTTGCTGGAGATATTTTTCCAATGACAGCAGAATCAGTATCAGACCGCATTTCACGTGGTGGTACATTCTTGTACTCTGCACGTTATCCTGAATTTGCTCAAGTCGAAGGACAACTTAAAGGTATCGAACAACTTAAAAAGTTCGGTATTGAGGCTTTAGTTGTTATCGGTGGTGATGGTTCTTATCACGGAGCTTTGCGTTTAACAGAACATGGATTTAATGCTGTTGGATTGCCAGGAACAATTGATAATGACATTCCATATACTGATTTTACAATTGGTTTTGATACTGCTGTTACTACAGCTGTTGAAGCTATTGATAAGATCCGTGATACTGCTAGTTCACATGCTAGAACTTTCGTTGTTGAAGTTATGGGACGTGGAGCTGGTGATATTGCATTATGGGCTGGAGTTTCAGGCGGTGTAGAACAAATTGTTGTTCCAGAGCACAAGTTTGATATTGAAGCAATTGCTAAAAAAATCAAAACAGCTCGTGAAAAAGGCAAGAAACATATCATTATTGTTCTTGCTGAAGGTGTTATGCACGCCGATGAATTTGCTGAAAAACTTTCTGAATACGGAGATTTCTCTGTTAGAAGTACTGTTCTTGGACATGTACAACGTGGTGGTTCACCAACAGCTAGAGATCGTGTGTTGGCAAGCAAGATGGGTGCTTATGCAGTTGATCTGTTGCTTGAAGGTAAAGGTGGAATCGCCGTAGGAATGTTAGATAATAAGTTGACATATCACGATATGTTGGACTTGTTTGATGGCAAACACAAACCTGATTTATCATTATTTGATTTAAACGAATCAATGAGTCGCTAATAAATATATATTAAATAGGAGAAACTTAATTCATGAAAAGAACAAAAATTGTAAGTACACTTGGACCTGCTAGTGATAACGTGGAAACAACAGTTAAGCTAATCGAAGCTGGTGCTAACGTATTCCGTTTTAACTTCTCACATGGTGATCATGAAGAACATGCTGGAAGAATGAGCAATGTTCGTGAAGCTGAAAAGATTACTGGTAGAACTGTTGGTTTGATGCTTGACACTAAAGGTGCTGAAATTCGTACAACTGACCAAGAAGGTGGAAAATTCATGGCTAAAACTGGAGATACAATGCGTATCTCTATGGATGCTTCACTTGTTGGTACACCTGAAAAAATCGCTGTTACATACCCTGGTTTATATGATGATACGCACGTTGGTGGAATGGTTCTTATTGATGATGGTGAAGTTGGATTAAAGATCATTGAAAAAGACGAAGCTAATAAAGAATTAGTTACTGAAGTTCAAAACTCAGGTAAAATTGGTTCAAAGAAAGGTGTTAATGCACCTGGTGTTGAAATTCGCCTTCCTGGTATTACAGAAAAAGATGCCGATGATATTCGTTTTGGTTGTGACCAAGATGTTAACTTCATTGCTGCTTCATTTGTTCGTAAACCTCAAGACGTTTTAGATATTCGTGAAATCCTTGAAGAAAAAGGAAAAGCAAATATCCAAATCTTCCCTAAGATTGAATCACAAGAAGGTATCGATAACATTGATGATATCCTTAAAGTTTCTGATGGTTTGATGATTGCTCGTGGTGACATGGGTGTTGAAATTCCATTTGAAAATGTTCCTTTTGTTCAAAAAGCTTTGATTAAGAAGTGTAATGCACTTGGTATGCCTGTTATTACAGCTACACAAATGCTTGACTCAATGCAAGACAACCCACGTCCTACACGTGCTGAAGTAACTGACGTTGCTAACTCAGTAATGGACGGAACAGACGCTACTATGCTTTCTGGTGAAAGTGCTAATGGTGATTACCCTGTTGAAGCTGTTGCTACAATGGCTCGTATTGATGAAAGAACTCAAGAACAAATGGAACAAGGTAAGAACACTCTTGCTCTTCAAAGATTTGAAGAATACAGAGGTTCAAACATCACTGAATCAATCGGTGAATCAGTTGTTAGAGCTGCTGAAGAATTAAAAGTTAAAGCAATTGTTACTGCTACAAAATCAGGATATACTGCACGTATGATTTCTAAATATCGTCCAAGTACTGATATTTTGGCAATTACATTTGATGAAAAAGTTCAACGTGGATTGACAGTTAACTGGGGTGTTCATCCAGTTGTTGCTGATCGTCCTTCAAACACAGATGAAATGTTTGAATTGGCTGCAAAACAAGCTCAAGATCTTGGATTTGCTGAAGAAGGCGACCTAATTATTATTGTTGCTGGTGTTCCTGTTGGTGAAAGTGGTGCAACTAACGTAATGCGTGTTACACGTATTGGTTCACAACTTGCTAATGGACAAGGTGTTGGTGATGATACAGTTGTTGGTAAAGCTGTTGTTGCAACTTCTGCAAAAGACGCTGCTGACAAAATGAACAAAGGTGACATTTTAGTTGCTTCAATTACTGATAAAGATTACCTACCTGCTATTGAAAAAGCTTCAGCTGTTGTTGTTGAAGCTGGTGGATTAACTTCACACGCTGCAGTTGTTGGTATTGCAATGGGTGTTCCTGTAATTGTTGGTGCTGAAGGTGCTACATCATCAATTAAAGATGGTGATACAATCACAGTTGATACTCGTCGTGGATCAGTTTATCACGGTGCTTCAACTACACTTTAATAAAAAATAATAAAAAAGTTGAAGGAATATCCTTCAACTTTTTTGATTCGAAAAATTATAATTTTATGTAACCAAACGTTACTGTTGGACTTGTATTTGGTACAATAGTGTAGATAGCTAATTAACTGTTTTAATTTAGGAGAAATATGACAACTATAAATTATGGAACTACTTACGAAGGCAAAATTACCGATCAAAATAACGAGAGTTATTTCGTGCAAGTAAATGGAATTACTTTCGAACTAGATAAAACGGAAATACAAGATGATTTAATTAATGATGATCTAGTAACAGGTTTTGTCTATGAAAATAAAGAACATAAAAATATTATCACTACTAAATTACCAGAAGTACAAATAGGTATGTACGGTAAAGGAACAGTAGTTGATGTAAGAAGAGACTTAGGTGTTTTTGTCGATATCGGATTACCTGACAAAGATATTGTAGTTTCTCTTGATGATTTACCACTAGATAAATATGAATGGCCAAAAAAAGACGATGTTTTGATGGTCAAAATTATTAATGACAATAAACAACGTATGTGGGCAAAACCGGCAGATATTGATTTGATTGATCAATTAGTAAGAACAGCACCTGAAAACGATAAGAATCGCTTCATTGAAGGGCAAATAATTGCCAATCGCTTATCCGGCAGTTTTGTTTTGACGGACGATTTCTATCTTGGATTTATTCATCCATCTGAATCTATTGGAACATTAAGAGTTGGTCAGCGCATCAAAGGTAGAACTATTGGAACTAGCCATTACCGTTATAATATATCGATGAAACCATTTGCTTATGAAGAAATAAGTGATGATGCTCAAATGATAATGACTGTACTTGAACATTCTCAAGACAAGAAAATACCTTATACTGATAAAAGTACTCCAGAGGATATAATGGAATATTTTGGTATAAGTAAAGGGAGTTTCAAAAAAGCTCTTGGTAATCTATTAAAGAATCGATATATCAAGCAAGAAAATGGATTTACGGTTTTAATTAAAGAAGAACCAAAAAAAGAAGACTGATCTAAGGAGAGGGTATAGTTATGACACAGTCTAAAATGACGGATTTGATAAATGACTATGCTCGTTACTTAAGATTGGACCGTGGATTATCTAAGAATACAATTACATCGTATAAACAGGACATCAGTGAGTTTGCTCAATTTATTAATGAGTCTAATTTGGATTTTTTCCCTGAAGATAGACGTGAAGTTTTAGATTTTTTTACCGATTTAAAAAAGTCTAATAAGGCAGAAAATTCGATTTTAAGAATGTTCTCTTCTCTTAGGAAATTCTATCAGTGGTTAATGCATGGGCATTATATTTCTACTGACCCGATGTTAGATATGGACTCTCCTAAAAAAGGTATTCATTTACCAGTAGCATTATCAATGGCTGAAGTTGATAGTATAATTGAAGCTCCAGATGTTGAAAAATCATTGGGAATAAGAGATCGTGCTATTTTAGAAACGATGTATGCTACGGGTTTGCGTGTGTCGGAACTGATTAATCTTAATATGGATGATTTGCATTTAGATATTGGCTTGATTAAAACAATTGGTAAAGGTGATAAAGAACGTCTTATACCAATTGGTGATACCGCTTCTAAATGGATTATTAGATACATTAATGAAGTTCGCAACCCGCAAATTAACTTGTATGGAAATAATAATTCCGTATTTTTAAACTTTCGCGGTAAAAGATTAACGCGTCAATCTATATGGCGCATGATTAAAGGATATATTTTAGAACTTGGAATTGATAAGGATGTTACTCCACATACTTTACGACACTCATTTGCTACACATTTATTAGAAAATGGAGCAGATTTGCGTGTTGTTCAAGAGCTTCTGGGACATTCTGACATCTCAACAACTCAAATTTACACGCACATAACAAAGCAACGATTACGTGATGTGTATAATAAATCTCATCCAAGATCTTAGGAAGGTAGTATATATGCTAATACCATACAGTGAAGAATATAAAAAAATCACCATGGGATTTTTGTCATATCGCAAAGAATTAAAAGATGTTGATTTTTTAACTGATGAATTGCGCTTATTACAAACACCCAAACATCAATTATATTTATATAAGCGTGGACCTGAACGTGATTTTATTGGTATTATTGCTACTGATATTGGTGAAGATTTCGTGTATGTTAGATATCTTTGTTTAAATCCGGCATATAGAACTGGTAAAAATATCTATCGTATTTTTGATGATTTACAAAATACTAATAAAAATAAACACATACTTTCTTCGATAGAGTTATCAAGAATGACTAATAGTTGGAAACGTGATCGAGAATTAACGGGAAAAAATAATGGATGAGCTGAAAATTATATTAACGGATTTTGAAGGTCCGTTAGATTTATTATTACATTTAATTAAACAGTCAAAAATTGATATTTATGATATTCCTATATCAGAAGTTACTAGCCAATATATTAGTTTCTTGGATAATTCTAAGAAATTGCAACTAGATATCGCTGGTGACTATCTGGTTATGGCATCAACTCTAATGTCTATCAAAAGTAAATTATTACTGCCAATGACTAATTTTGATGATGATGAACCTGAAGAAGTTGGTGATCCACGTGATGATTTGGTTGCTCAATTATTAACTTATCAAACTTTTAAAAAGGCTAGTAAGTACTTTGAAGACCGTGAAACAGGTCGTAGACAGTCGTTTTCGAAAGAAATTAGTATTCCTGATACTGATATCAAACCTTTCTTGCAACCAAACTCAGTTCTAGCTAGTGATTTAGCATTTACAATGGCAGATATTTTGAACCGTCAAGAACAACGTAAGCCAATTACAGAAACAGTTGAAAATGAGTCATTATCAATAGAAGAAGCACAATTCAATATTTTGGATCGTCTAAAACAAGGTGATAAAAAAACTAAATCGTTTAGAGATTTATTAATTAATAAGAATTCTATTGATGAGGTTGTAACAACATTCATGGCAACATTAGAATTGATGAAAAGTAAAGAAGTTAGTTGTGAACAAGAATCATTTGATAGTGATTTGTTAGTAATTTTAAGGGGAAATTCAGATGCAGTATCAAGCTGAAATAATGGCGCTTTTATATACTAGTGGAGATCAAGGATTAGAATTAGGAATTATGGCGGAGTTACTTGAAATTTCTAAGTCTGCATTGCGTCAATCATTAGATGAATTAAAGATAAATCTTGAAGCAGATGAACAAAGTGGACTTATAATTAGTCAGTTTGATGATATTTATAAATTAGTTACGAAACCACAATTTGGATCTTTATTGAACCGTTATTTCAAGAGTGGTTTATCAACAACTCTTAGTCAGGCCGCTTTAGAAGTATTATCAATTATTGCTTATAAACAACCTGTAACACGTGTTGAAATTGACGAAATTCGTGGGGTTCAAAGCTCTGGTACACTACAAACGTTAATTGTTCGTCAGTTAGTAAAAGAAAATGGTAGAAAGAATGTCCCAGGTAAGCCAATAATATATGCGACAACTGAGCAGTTCCTGGACTATTTTGGTTTAAAAACATTAAAAGAATTACCAGATATCTCAGAATTTGAAGATAGTGAACTGGATAAAGATGGTAATTTAGATTTGTTTTATAGTAAATTTGAAAAATTAGAAAATAATGAGGAAAACAATGGCTGAAAAGCAACGTCTTCAAAAAGTAATGGCTAATGCCGGTGTCGCTTCACGTCGTAAATCAGAAGAACTGATTACAATGGGAGAAGTTACTGTTAACGGTACTGTAATTACCGAATTAGGATATAAAGTAGAACCGAAAGATAAAATCAAAGTTTCTAATAAGTTAATCCATCAAGAAGAAAAAAGATATATATTATTCTATAAACCTCGTGGAGTTATTTCTTCTGTTAAAGATGAAAAAGGTCGTAAAGTGGTAACTGACTATATCAAGGATATTGATGAACGTGTTTATCCTGTTGGTCGTTTAGATTATGATACTTCTGGCTTATTGATTCTGACAAATGATGGCGATTTCGCTAATAGATTAATGCATCCAAAATACAAAGTTGATAAAACTTATATTGCTAAGCTTAATGGGATTCCAAAACGTGAAGATCTAGCTAAGCTTGAAAAAGGTGGCTTGAAAGTTAAAGACTATCGAGTATCTCCAGCCAAAGTCAAGATTATGTCAGAAGATAGAGTTAAAAACAAAGCAATAGTTAGAATTACTATTCATGAAGGACATAACCATCAAGTTAAAGATATGTTTTCAACAATTGGCTATCAAGTAGATAAGCTATCCCGTGAACGATATGGGTTCTTAACTCTTGACGGAATGACTTCTGGGGAGTATCGTGATTTGGGATCAACAGAAGTGAGTTTACTTCTAAAAAATAAAAAATAATAATAGTTGGTTTTCAGGGCAGGGTGTAATTCCCGACCGGCGGTGATAGTCCGCGACCCAGTAATGGTTGACTTGGTGAAACTCCAAGACCGATAGTTAAAGTCTAGATGGAAGAAAACAAGTTGAGAGACCTGTTTTTTGTGTACAACAAAAATAGATTTCTTTTTTCTTAGGAAGCCAACGAAAGGTTGGGACTATTATATTATGGAAAAGAAATTTCTTTCGACGCGTGTCATTATTTATATTGCTGTCTTAGGAGCCTTAGCTACATTAGTAATGTTTTTTGAGTTTCCAATATTACCGATGGCACCTTTTTTAAAAGTTGATTTAAGCGATGTTGTTACAATTATCGGTGGAACAACATTCGGACCAGTTGCCGGAATACTAATTGCTTTTATTCGCTCAATTGTTAATTGGATATTAAAAGGTAGTGGATTAATTGGATTGATTGGCAATTTTGCTGGGTTTATTGGAAGTATTGCTGTTATGCTACCAGCAGTATTACTTAAAAATAAAAATGTCTTTTTAAAAATAATTATTAGTGTTTTTTCTTTAACTATAATTTCAGCATTAGTTAACTACTTTTTCTTAATGCCAGCTTATATGATTCTGGCAGATATGAAAATTGGTATGCCACTAATGAAATATATTTTAACGATTGTTATTCCATTCAATTTAATTAAAGGTAGTTTAGTGATGATTATTAGTATGATTGTCTATAATCGTATGAAAGATTATTTGAAGAAAAACGAAATTTAATTATATTTTGTTTTTCTTTAGTACTCCTTAATTCTTTCTTAATGTTTGTATGATATTCTAGTGTAATATTAAGACAGGAGGGCCATATTTTGACCGAAAAAAATGACTCTGATTTAAAGAAAAAAATGCCAGATTTACCTGATTCAGTTGTAGGACTAAACGGCTCAGTACTTCCTGAGGATTTAGAAAAATTAAACTTAACTGAAGAGAATAAACCCTGGAATAAGCAATTTGAAGATGATTTAAATGAAGAGGGCAAACCTTCTAGAGTTGCTAAAAACAAGAAGAAACGTGGTGTCAGAACACTTGTTGTAGCGCTATTTGCTGCATTGGTACTATTAATGTTAGCTCCAGTAATTAATTGGGTAGTTGATGCTAATTTCCATCCTAATAATAATGGCAACGGTAATAATGAAATAGTTGCTAACGCAGGTAACAAAAGTAAATCTGACAAATCAGATAGTAAAAAATCTTCAAAAAAGAAAACTTCAAAAAAATCTAAATCTACAAAAAAAGATAGTAGTGATGAAGCAACAAAAAAAGCTGCTGAGCAAAAAGCTGCACAAGAAGCAGCAGAAAAAAAAGCCGCTGAAGAAAAAGCTGCACAAGAAGCAGCAGATCAAAAGGCAGCAGATGATGCCGCTGCAGCTAAGCAAGCTGCAGATGATTCAGGATATTATACAGTAGTACAAGGTGACAATCCTTTCCGTATTGCGTATAACCATAATTTGAGTACCGAAGAGCTATATGCACTTAATGGACTACAACCTGGAACAGTTTTAACACCGGGAATGCGTTTAAGAGTAAAATAATGTAAAATAAGAAGCGAATGATTTTCGCTTTTTTTTATGGCCAAAATTAAGATTAATAGATAGTCGAGGTAAGGTTAAATATGCAAATTGCAATTGATGGGCCTGCATCAGCAGGTAAAAGTACAATCGCAAAACTAATCGCTAAAGAATTGAATTTTATTTATAGTGACACAGGTGCAATGTATAGAGCTGTTACATTAATGGCCAAGCTTAATAACGTAAAATATAATGATGAAGAAAATATATTGTTATTAATGGATAAATTTAAAATAAGTTTCAAAAATAGTGTCGAAGGGCAACGAGTTTTTATAAATGATCAAGATGTTTCTGAAGAAATAAGAACTGTAGAAATCACAAATAATGTTTCTGAAGTTTCTGCCTTACCAATTGTTCGTGAACGATTAGTTGAAGAACAACGTCGTATAGCACAAGAAGGCGATGTAGTTATGGATGGACGTGATATTGGAACAACTGTTTTACCAAATGCTGAAGTCAAAATATTCATGATTGCTAGTGTTCATGAAAGAGCAGTCCGTAGATTTAAAGAATATGAATCAAAAGGTATTGATGTCTCTTTAGAAACTCTAGAAAAAGAGATAGAAGATCGTGATTACAAAGATTCACATAGAAAAATATCACCATTGAAAAAAGCTAAAGATGCTATTGAGTTGGATACTACGGGTCTTTCAATTGATCAAGTTGTGCAAAAAGTAATTGACATAATCAAAAAATAGAAAAAATGCTAGTCTTTAAGTAAAAATTCAATTATTATATAGGTATAACCGTAAAAAGAGGTGTAAATATGACAAATGCTTCAGATGATATGAATCAAGAGCTTTTATCTGCTTTAGATAACTTTGGTAAAGTAGAAATTGGTGACAAAATTAGTGGAGAAATATTAATAGTTGATGATGGCGAAGCTATTATTGGTATTGATGGAACTGGGTTTGAAGGAGTACTTACTGCTAAGGAATTCTCAAATGACAGAAATGTTGATTTAAGAGAACAACTTAAACGTGGCGACAAGATTGAATTGATCGTTGTTAAACGTTTGAACCCAAATAAAGACAATGGTAGTTTCTTATTATCAAGAAAACGCATTGAAGCACAAAAAGTGTGGGAAGATCTTGAAACTGATTTCGATAACAAAGCTCGTTTTGATGTTGTAGTTACACAAACAGTCAAAAATGGATTATTAGTTGACGTTAAGGGATTACGTGGATTTATTCCTGCTTCATTAATTTCAACTAATTTCGTAAAAGACTTACAACCATACGTTGGACAAACTTTAAATGTTGAAATTTCTGAATTGAATAAAGCTCAAAATCGATTGGTATTGAATCATCGTGTTGTTGAAGCTGAAACGCAAGCAAAAGCAAGAGAAGAAGTATACAGCAAGATATTGCCCGGCGATACTCTTGAAGGTACCGTAAGAAGATTAACTAACTTCGGTGCTTTTGTTGATGTTGGTGGAATTGATGGATTAGTTCATATTTCTGAAATTTCACATGAACATATTGCTCAACCATCTGATGTATTATCAGTAGATCAAAAAGTTGAAGTTAAAGTTTTAAATCTTGATAAAGAAAAAAATAAACTTTCTCTATCAATTAAAGCACTTCAAGCTGGTCCATGGGATAAGGCAAAAGAAGAACTTAAGGTTGGAGATGTTTTAGACGGTAAAGTTAAAAAACTAACTGACTTTGGGGCTTTTGTTGAAGTTCTTCCTGGTATTGAAGGACTTGTACATGTTTCAGAAATATCATGGAATCATATAAAAGTTCCTGCTGATGTTTTGAAAGAAAACGAAGAAGTACAAGTTAAAGTTATTAACTTTGATACTGATAAACAACGATTAGGACTATCAATTAAACAATTGACTGAAAACCCTAACCCAAGTAATGAATCACCAAAGGAAGAAATTGAAAACTTCGAAATGCCAGAAGAAAGTCACGGATTTAATTTGGCTGATGTAGTAAAACAAGATAAAGAATAATGAAAAAGCTGGGTATCCCAGCTTTTTTGCAATTAAGGATGAAATAAAATGGTAGTTCCCGTAGTAGCTCTAGTTGGTCGCCCTAATGTGGGTAAATCAACAATTTTTAATAGAATAATTAATGAAAGATTATCAATTGTGGAAGATACACCTGGTGTAACACGTGATAGGATATATTCACGTGCTTTTTGGTTGGGTAAAGAATTCCGCTTAATTGATACTGGTGGTATTGAGATAAGTAATGAACCAATGTCTGAGCAAATTAAGCAACAAGCTGAAATTGCGATGGAAGAGGCTGATATTATAATTTTCATTGCCGATAGTAGAACCGGTGTCACTAAAGAAGATGAAGATGTTGCTAAGATTCTTTATAAAACCAATAAACCAGTTGTTTTAGCTGTTAATAAGGCTGATAATCCAGAACAACGTCAAGATATATATGATTACTATTCACTTGGCTTTGGAGAGCCAAATCCAGTATCTGGTGTTCAAGGAACAGGTATTGGTGATTTATTGGATAATGTTGTAAAAGAATTCCCAGCGAATGTAGAAGAAATTGTTGATGATAGTATTAAATTCAGTTTTATTGGTCGTCCTAATGTTGGTAAGTCTTCATTAGTTAATTCTATTCTTGGCGATTATCGAGTTATCGTTTCTAATGTTGAAGGAACAACACGTGATTCTATTGATACAAAGTTCTTTGATGACAATTTGGATCAAGAATTTACTATGATTGATACCGCTGGTATCCGTAAAAAAGGTAAAGTGTATGAAAACACTGAAAAATACTCAGTTTTAAGAGCTCTTAGAGCTATTGATCGTTCTGATGTTGTTTGTGTTGTTATTAATGCTGAAGAAGGTATTAGAGAGCAAGATAAACATGTCGCCGGTTATGCCCATGATGCAGGCCGTGGAGTTATTCTTATCGTCAATAAGTGGGATACTCTTACTAAGGATGATAAGACTATGAAGAATTTTGAAGATAAGATAAGATCTGAATTTCAGTACTTGTCATACGCACCAATTCTTTTCACATCCGCAACTAAAAAACAAAGATTAGACAAAATCCCTGAATTAGTTAATCAAGTAGCTGATAATAGAAGTATGAGAATTCAGTCTTCATTACTTAATGATATTTTGTTGCGTGCGACTTCAATTGCACCAACACCAATTATCAATGGGAAAAGACTTCGAATTTATTATATGACACAAGTTGCAGTTGCTCCTCCAACATTTGTCGTATTTGTTAATGATCCTGAATTATTGCATTTTTCATACGAAAGATTCTTAATCAATCAGTTGAGAGAATCGTTTGATTTTACTGGAACTCCTATTAAGATCATTGCTAGAATGAGAAAATAATAAAAAAATAAACTAAAAAATGACTTTATTCAAAAAAAACAGTGTAAATTCCAAATGATACTTGTCATAACGGCGTTTAGTGTGGTAATTTAGTTTGTGGATAATGATAAGCCATTGTCATTACTCGAAAAAGCATATTGTTTTTACAATATATATATTCTGGAGGTTTTATATTATGGCTAACAAAGCAGAACTTATTGATAGTGTTGCAACAAAAACAGGGATTACTAAGAAAGACGCTACTGCTGCTGTAGATGCAGTATTCGGTGCAATCCAAGAAAAACTTGCTAAAGGTGAAAAAGTTCAATTAATTGGCTTTGGTAACTTTGAAGTACGTCAACGTGCTGCACGTAAGGGACGTAACCCTCAAACAGGTGCAGAAATTAAGATTCCTGCATCAAAAGTACCTGCATTCAAGCCAGGTAAAGCTCTTAAAGATGCTGTTAAATAATTAATTTAATTAATTATAAGGAACAGGCGACGCTAGTTGCCTGTTCTTTTTTGTTATAATAAACCATGAAAGAATACTATTATTAAAGAAGGTCGTTAAATGAGCTATTCGCAACAGGCGTTAGATGAATTTTATAATGGAAACGTTGATAAAGCAGCTGAATTAATCAGTCAGGCAATTGAATCTGATGATGATGATACTTTATTCAATTTAGGTGATAACCTACTAGAAATGGGACAATCTGTTCAAGCAAAAGAAATTTTTGAGAATTTACTTGATAAGAATCCTGATGCTGATGAATTACGTACAAGATTAGCAGAAATTGCAGTTTCCGATGGAGATAATGATACAGCCATTGATTACTTATCAGAAATCACTTCTGAATCGTATGCATATGCTGAAGCACTATTAACCTCTGCTGATGTTTATCAATCAATGGGACTATATGAAGTAAGTGAACAAAAATTATTAGAGGCAATTCGTTTATATCCAGATGAAGAAGTTATTAAATTTGCGCTTGCAGAATTGTACTTTACACAAGGGAACTTTGAAAAAGCACTCAACTTATATGATGTTTTATTAGAAAACGACATTGAAGAAATGTCTGGAATATCGATTCATGAAAGAATTGGTGATTCATTAGCTGGTGTTGGTAAATTTGAAGAAGCAATTGAATCATATGTGCAAATCAATCGCTTATTAATAAATGAAGATATTTTGTACAAAAAGGGTAGTTTATACTATCAAGTTGGTAATTTAACTGATGCGAAAGAAACGTTGAATGAATTAATTGATATTAATCATGATTATGCACCTGCATATTACTTATTAGCTAGTTTGCTATATGATGAGAATAACTATGAAGAATCATATCGTACAGCGGTTAATGGACTTAAATTTAACGAATACAACTTAGATTTGTATAGAATACTAATAAAATCATCCAGAAAAATTAATAAGGCTGATGAGGCAGTTAAACTTGCTATTAATGGTATTGATAAAGTTGAAGAGCCTAATGAATTGAAGAAATTAATTAGTGATTATTATCTTGAAAGTAATCAAGATGAAAAAGCTATTGAGATTATTAATAGTGGCGATGAAACAATAAATGATGATCCTTATTTGTTCTGGAATATGGCTAAGGCAAATAGAGAGTTGGATGAAATTGCTGAGGCTCGTAATAATATCTTGTCAGCATATAATGATTTACAGGATAATCCTGACTTCTTAAGAGATTTAGTGCTAATCTTGCGTGACTTCGGTGACATGACGACTGCAAAAGATGGATTGAATCGTTACTTGAAGTTAAACCCAGATGACGAATACATGCGTTCAATTTTTGATAACTAGGAATTAATAATGAAATTAGACAAATTACCGGATATTTTTAAAGAATCACTCCATATTTTAAAAGCAATTGAAGCCGCAGGATTTGAGGCTTATTTTGTGGGCGGAAGTGTTCGTGATCATTTATTAAATCTACCTATTCATGATGTAGACATTGCTACAAGTGCATATCCTGATGAAATAAAAAAAATATTTCCTCGAACAATAGATACTGGAATTGAACACGGAACTGTTACAGTTATGGATGATAATGTTCCTTATGAAATAACAACCTTCAGAACCGAAAGTGGTTATCAAGATTTTCGCAGGCCTGATAAAGTAACGTTTGTTCGTAAATTAAAAGATGACTTGCAACGTCGAGACTTCACTATTAATGCTTTAGCTGTTGCAACTGACGGTGAAGTAATAGATGAATTCTCTGGATTAGAAGATTTAAAGTCAAAAACAATAAGAGCAGTTGGAGTAGCACAAGATAGATTCCATGAAGATGCTTTGCGAATGATGCGAGCAGTGAGATTTCAGAGTCAATTAGGATTTGTAATTGAAGAAGAAACTCTAAAAGCTATCGAATTAAATGCGGAGCTTCTTGAGAAAATATCTGTTGAACGAATAAATACAGAGTTTGTTAAAATGCTATTAGCTAAGAATTGGCAACTTGGCTATAAGAATTTTCTAACGACTGACTTATATAAATATTGTCCTCAGTTAAACAATAAACATTATGAACTTACCAAGCTTCTAGAGTACAAAGATATACAAATAGTTTCTGTTGAAGCTGCTTGGGCTATTCTGACCGAAGCAATAAAAACAAATGATTTAAATAAATTTCTAACTTTGTGGAAAGAATCTAATAAAGTAAAAGCTGATGTTCAATCTATCAATAAACTAATTGATAATATTGAAGAAGATAATTATGACGTCTGGAGTTTTTATAAAGTTGGTGATACTTTTTTGAATGAGATTGATAATATCTGTGAATTGCGACATATTGATTATGATCGTCAAAAAGTAATTAATATATATAATCAATTACCTATCAAATCAAAAAAAGAATTAGCTATTGATGGTAAAACTCTTATAAAAGAATTGAATCTAAAACCGGGCCCACAACTAGGAAAACTACTTACCGAAATTGAAAAGAAAGTCGTATTTGGACAATTAGAAAATAATTCAAATAAAATCATTCTTTATTGTAAAAATCTCATTTAAAATGTGCTAGTATAAACATGTAAGCATTTTCAAAAAAGGAGATATTTTATGGATACTAAACGTGTTTTTAAAGAATTGAAGTTTTATTTTAGAAACGGTGATACTTGGACAGTTGATCACAAAGAAATGAGCGACATTTGGTTGGCACGTGTTACTACTAGTTATGGACGTATTAATGGTGGTAAAATGCAAGAAATACATCCTTGCAAGAGTTTTAAGATTGAAATTCTAAAAGAAGCTAATTATCAAAAAGAAACAGATAAAATCAGCATGACAACTTCTGTAGGAATGTTTGATCGTGTTATGAATTATCAAGATATTGAGAAATGTGATTTGATTTTCGATGATGTTAACACAGATGAAAACTTACAAATTTATTTCCCATTCAAGGCTAAAAATTCTGAAGGCTTAGATAACATTTATCAAACAAGTGCAATTTCTAAACAAAATGAAAACCTTTATGTTGTAATTGATGCTAAAGCAAATGTTTTTGATAAATATCAAGATCGCCTATAAATTTAATAAGCTGACAATTGTCGGCTTTTTTTAATACTCAGATACTTGTATAATGAATATTAAATAATTAAATCTGAAATACATATTGGAGTATGAATTTTGAAAACTTTTGCAGCGACTGATTTAACAAAAAATGTTGGTGATCGCACCTTATTTAAAAAAGCTAATTTTCTTATTAACGAAGGCGATAAAATTGGCTTAGTAGGGCTGAATGGTTCAGGTAAGAGTTCACTATTAAATTCTTTGGTTGATCCAAATGAATTAACTAGTGGTGAGATTAATACGCCTAAAGACTATAAAATTACATATTTACGCCAACAACCAGAACTTGATCCTGAAAAATCTGTTTTTGAAGCAGTACTTGATGGTGATGATAATATTTTTGAATTGGTCAAAAATTATGAGAAGGCATTAGAGCTCTTCAATCAAGATCCTAATAATGACAAATATAAAAAGTCGTTCTTTGATTTACAGGAACGTATGAATAATCAAGATGGTTGGGACTTAGATACAACAGTAAAAACCGTCCTAACCAAACTAGGTATTAATGAATTTGATAAGAAAGTTGCCAATCTATCTGGAGGACAGCAGCGAAGAGTTGCACTAGCTCAAGCTTTAATAACCGAATCTGACTTGTTGATTTTAGATGAGCCAACTAATCATTTGGATTATCAAGCGATTAAATGGTTAGAAACATATTTGAGTCGCATAAAAGGTGCAGTTGTTTTTGTAACACATGATCGTTATTTCTTGAATCAAGTGGCTACAAGAATTTTTGAAATTGAGTTTGAACGTCTTAATGAATATTCTGGTAATTATGAGAAATATCTAGGTCAAAAAGCTAAGAATGAAGAAATACAAGCTTCCACTATGGCTCATAAACAAAAGTTATTTAAGCAAGAGCTCGAATGGATGAAACGCGGTCCAAAAGCACGTGGAACCAAACAAAATGCACGACAAAATAGATTTGGTGATTTAAAAGCAGAATTAAAAGATCAACCGCAAACACAAAGTGATATGGAAATTAATATCGCTAAAACTCGTTTAGGTAAAGATGTATTTAATTTAGAACACGCTAATTTAACTATTGAAAATAAGACAATACTGAAAGATTTTTCTTATCTAATAAATCGTAAGGAAAACATTGGAATTGTTGGTGTAAACGGGGCAGGTAAAACGTCATTCTTGAATGTTTTAGATGAACGAATTCAGCTTGATTCTGGAATTCTTGAAGTAGGACAAACTGTTCGAATTGGTTTTTATACTCAATATAGTGAGAATATGGATCCTGATAAACGAGTGATTACTTACCTGGAAGGAATTGGTCAAAACGTAAAAGCTGAAGACGGTAGTAGAATGACTGCTTCGAACTTATTAGAGACTTTTCAATTTGACAGTCGATTACAAGGGGCTTTTATTAGAGAGTTATCTGGTGGTGAGAAGAGACGTTTGTTTTTACTTGCAATCCTAATTCGCCAGCCAAATGTACTTTTATTAGATGAGCCTACTAATAATTTAGATATTCAAACATTGACTATATTAGAAGATTACATTCTAAACTTCAGTGGTACTGTTATTGCTGTTTCTCATGATAGATATTTCCTTGATAAAATTACGCAAAAATTACTAATATTTGAAGGTAATGGAGTTATAACTGAACTTTTAGATACTTATTCAAATTATCTAGAAAATGAAGCAAATAAAAAGAATGAATCACATAAGAAGGTAACAAAATCAGAACCAGTCAAGCATGAAAAACCAGAAAATAATAAACGTAAGATTACATACGCTGAGCAAATAGAGTTGAAAAAAATAGAACCTGAAATTGAGAAGCTTGATGAAAGAATCAATGAACTAAATAAATTGTTATTAGATGAACATGCTGATTACCAAGATTTAATGTCTTATCAAGCTGAGCTTGAAGAGAGTAATAAGAAGTCAGAAGAATTAATGAATCGTTGGGAAGAACTTAGTGAATTGGGAGAATAATGATGAATGAAGATAAGTACTTAGTAATGGCAAAAGACATTATGGAAAATGGACACGAAAAAACTGACCGTACGAATACCGGGACTAAGAGTATCTTCGGTTATCAAATGCATTTTGATTTACAAGAATCATTTCCATTACTAACAACTAAAAAAATTCCTTTTGGATTAATTAAGAGTGAATTACTTTGGTTCTTACATGGAGATACCAATATTAAGTATTTATTAGAACATAATAACCATATTTGGGATGAATGGGCGTTTAAAAAGTATATTGAGAGTGATGAATATACAGGACCTGATATGACTGATTTTGGTCATAGAAGCTTAAACGATCAAGAGTTTGCAGTTCAATATAAAGAGCAAAAAAACTTATTCTGCAAAAATATTTTAGAAGATGAAGAATTCTCTAAAAAATGGGGTGATTTAGGAAACGTCTATGGGAGTCAATGGCGTCACTGGTTGAAGCGAGATGGCGGATTTATTGATCAAATTAAAAATGTTATTGAACAGATTAAGAAGACTCCTGATTCAAGAAGGTTATTAGTAAGTGCCTGGAATCCCGAGGATATTCCGGATATGGCATTGCCACCATGTCATACAATGTTTCAATTCTATGTAAATGATGGTAAATTGTCTTGTCAGCTTTATCAAAGAAGTGGAGACGTCTTTTTAGGAGTTCCATTTAATATAGCAAGTTATTCATTATTAACACATTTAATAGCTAGAGAATGCGGCCTTGAAGTTGGCGAATTTGTGCATACTTTAGGAGATGCTCATATCTACAGTAATCATTTTGACCAAGTAAATGAGCAACTAACAAGAACCCCTAAAGCAGGACCTAAGCTTGAAATTACAAGCGATAAAAGTATCTTTGATTTGGATTTTGATGATATAAAAGTTGTTGATTATAATCCGGATGGAGCTATTAAAGCTCCAGTTGCTGTATAGGAGAATATAAGATGATAAGTTTTGTTTGGGCAGAAGATAAAAATCATGTAATTGGTAAAAATGGAAAACTTCCTTGGAAATTGCCAAACGACATGAAATTCTTTAAGAAGGTGACTAGTGGACATCCGATTATTATGGGACGTAAAACATTTGAGAGCTTTCCAAATGGTCCACTACCTGGAAGAGAAAATATTGTTATTACTCGTAATAACGACTTCTCTTATCCAGGAGTTACAGTAATTCAAGATATTAATGAGTTAAATATGGATCCTAATAAAAATTATTGTGTTATTGGTGGAGCACAAATATTTAAACTTTATTCTGATATAGTGGATAAATTATTTGTCACTAAAATTGATCATGAGTTTACTGGTGATACTTTTATGGTTGATTTGCCATGGCAAAAATTTGAATTAGTGTCTCGTATTGAGGGTAAAGTTGATGAACAAAACCTTTGGGCACACAGCTTTGAAGAATATGAAAGAAAGTAATAATTAGTTGATATGAAAATCATTTCGACTTTGTTATAATTTAAATCGTCAGAAGTATTAAAAAAGAAAGTTGGGCCTTATTCAATGGCTAAAGTATATGTTGTAACTGATTCCTCAGCTCAATTAAGTGAAGAAGAAATAAAAAATAATAATATTTATATTGTCCCTTTGGATATTGTTATTGATGGTGAACAATATGTTGATGGAGTAAATATTACACGCGATGAATTTATTTCTAAAATGAATTCATCAAAACAATTGCCAACAACATCGCAACCACCGTTAGGAAGTTATACTGAAATTTATGAAAAGATATTTGCTGACGATAAAGATGCACAAATACTTTCAATTCATATGACTGAGAGTTTGAGTGGTACGATTAATGCTGCTCGACAAGCTGCTGAGATTGTTAATAAAGATAATATTACAGTTGTAGATTCAGAATATACTGACTGGGGACAAACTTTCCAAGTGCTAAAAGCGGCGCAACTTGCTGCAGAAGGTAAGGCTATCGCTGAAATTTTGCCTATACTAACTGAAATTCGTGAAAAAACTCAACTACATATGGGTGTAACAACAATTGAAAATATTTTAAAAGGTGGACGCCTAGGACGATTAGCCGGAACTATTTCCACTCTTTTGAATATTAGTGTTGTTTTAAACTTAAATGATGGGAAACTAGAAATCGCAAAACGTGGCCGCGGTAAAAAAATAATTGATCGTTATCTTGAGGGTGTTTTTGAATATATTTCAGAACACAAAGATAATATTGAAATGATTGGCTTATCCGACTGTGATAATAAAGACTACTGTAAACAAATTGTAGATCGTATTAAAGAAGTTGCCCCAGAATTAAATGTACCTATTAGAACAACAAGCCCTGTAATTTCAACACATACAGGAGTAGGCGCATTTGCTTTAATCTTTTATGAAAAATAAATAAAAAGTAGATGGTGTACATCTACTTTTTTTATATGGTGAATATTAAATGAAGAAAAAAATAGCATTAGGAATCATTGGTTTATTAATGGTAGTCGGAATTGGATTTATTGTTAATGATTATGTAAATCAACAATCTACACCAATTGAAAAAAAGTCAAAGCCTCAAAAACTTAAATTAGTAGCTATCGGTGATTCTTTAACTTATGGTGTAGGAGATTCTACTAAAAAAGGTGGTTATGTTACTTTAGTAAGTAAGAAATTAGAAGAACATAAGAATGTTAATGTTTCATCAGAGAATTACGGAATTAGTGGTGAAACAAGCACACAGATTATTAAGCGAATTGAAAATAAATCCAAGATTCAATCAGATCTAAAAAATGCCGACATAATAACTGTAACTGTTGGTGGGAATGATTTGATGCATATCCTTTCTAAAAAAGGTTTGAAATTAAAAAAACAAGATGTCACAAGTGGGACAGTGAAGTTTGAAAATAATTTAAATACTTTAATTACAGATATTCGTAAAAATAATAATCACGCTCCGATTTATTTGATAAGTATTTATAATCCGTTTGGCGTATACTTAAAAGATATTAAATATATGACAACAGCAGTAAAAAATTGGAATGAGTATTCTAAACAGACAGCATCCGAAAATTACAATGTACATTTTGTAAATATTGATAAATTACTATCAGATCCCAAGAAAAAAACAAAAGATAAAAATGGAGATGTTGAGAATCCATATTTATTTACAGAAGATCACTTTCATCCTAACGACAAAGGGTATAAGTTAATCACGGATGAATTGTATAAAGTTATGATTAAATCTGAAGATAGTTGGTTAGAAACAGAATGAAAAGGCAAGATAAGAAAAAAAATACAAGTAGAAACTGGTGGAAAATAAGTTTTTTTAGTTTTATTACTATTCTTATTATTTTAATATCAGCATTAAGCTTTAAAATATTTACTCCGATTTCAGAAACTAATTCAGAAAAAAATATAATAAATCCAGAAGACAGTATTTTTACTGTTTCATTGACTAGAAAACAAGTGAATACAGTTGCTGGACAGTATATTGATGAATTTTTAACGAGTGATGATATTAAATATAAATTCAAAGTAGATGAAAAACATGCCAATATTTTGGGAAGCTTGAAGTTTTTAGGCTCAAATATTGACTTTAAATTAGTATTAGACCCTTATATCAAAACTAATGGAGATGTTCAGTTAAAGGCCAAGTCATTAAAATTGGGGACATTACCAGTTCCGTTAAGTTTTGTTATTAACTATATTGGTAATACGTATCATTTACCAAAATGGGTACAAATGAATAGTAAAAAAGAAATTGTTGATTTAAAATTGACACAATATAGAACGGAGACAGGTTACTCTGTTGAAGCCAAAAAAATTGACTTAAAGAATAATGATATAAAATTTGAAGTCTTTAAAAAAGGGAATAAATAATGATTAGAAGTTTTTATGAGTATCTAATGACGCTAAGAGATCCCAACGGAAAAGATGAAATAGCCCAATTTGCCAATTCGGCTTTTTATGATCTGACTTTTCCTAAGCAAGCAGAGAAATATTCTGAAATTTCAGAATATTTAGAATTGAGCGGTTCATATTTACCCAATATGGATGTTTTTGACGATGCATACCGGATGTACTTAGAAAGAAATACTAGATAGGATTAATATAATGAAAAAACGGTTTAATCTCTTAACTTTATTGTTATCAATTATAGGATCATTATTTTTAGGAATAATTATAACTATTACAGCAGTAATAGCTTATTTTAATTATGCAAATACTTATAATCAAACAGAACAAGCTGACTTACAACGATTTACGACGGTTTATAATGATTTAAATAAGTCATATTATAAGAAGACTGATTCTGAAAAATTAATTAATAGTGCTATTAGCGGAATGGTAAGTTCACTTAATGATCCATATACTGAGTATATTTCGGCTGAAAATATGGAATCATTTAATAATAATATTTCTGGTGACGTATCAGGTATTGGAGTCGTGGTTTCTACTAAGTCTAATGAAGTAAAGGTTGTTTCTGTTGTTAGTGATTCGCCGGCCGATCATGCTGGCTTAAAAGCAGATGATGTGATCGTCAAGATTGATAATAAGAATACTTCAAAAATGACTCTTGAAGAGACTTCAAAGAATATTCAAGGTAAAAGTGGTACTAGTGTTAAATTAACTATTAATCGTGGCAATAAAACATTTACTAAAAAAATCGTTCGAAAAAAATTAACAATTTCTTCTATTGAGTGGAAAGTTGATAAAGATAACAAAAAAGTCGGATATGTTCTGATTAAAGAATTCACTGATAATACCGCTAAAGATTTGAAAAATGCATTAAAGAAATTAGATAAAAGACAAGTTGAGCGTGTAATTATTGATCTTCGAGGTAATCCTGGTGGACAGTTAGATCAAGCAGTTAGTGCTGCGGGATTATTTTTGAAAAATGGAAGTACCGTGGTCTCAACAACGGATAGATCTAAAGAGAAAATAACTTATAAAGTTAAAAAGTCTGATAATAATGGTTATAAATTTAAAAAACCTGTTTCATTATTAGTTGATAAGAACTCGGCTAGTGCCGCTGAAGTATTCACGGCTGCTTTAAATGAGAATATAAAAACGCCTATCATTGGAGAAACAACCTATGGTAAAGGGATTGTACAAACAATCGTCCCCGTTGATACAACATCAGAATTCAAATTAACAACGGCAAAATGGTTAACTCCTAATAATAATTGGATTCATCATAAGGGAATTAAGCCAACGATTGCTGTAAAATCAGATCCTTTGCTTGATGAAATTGGATTTACTGATAATAAAACTTATCAAGCTGGCGATAAAAATGATGATGTGAAATTTGCTCAAAAAACCTTATCGGCACTTGGATATCAAGTTGATGCTTCTGGTGAGTTTAATGAACAAACAGTCCAAGCGATTAATAAATATCAAAAAGAAAAAGGGCTAGAACAAACAAGTAAGTTGGATAAGAACACTAAAGAGTCAATTTTAGTCTCTGTAGCATCTTATTTACAAGATCATGATAATGTATATCAAACAGCTGTGAAAACCCGTTAGGAGGTCAAATAATGGCATTTCATTGGTACCCTGGACATATGAACAAGGCAAAAAATCAAGTTCAAGATAGATTGAAGTTGGTAGATGTTGTTATTGAAATAGTTGATGCTCGTTTACCTTTGTCCTCGAGAAATCCTATGCTAGATTCAATTACTAACAATAAAAAACGAGTTATCATACTTAATAAGTCAGATTTAGCAGATCCCAAGGCTTCGACTGTCTGGCGTGATTATTTTGAAGAGCATGGAATTAGTGCTTATATAGTTGATTCAAAACATGCTAATAATATGAACAATTTAATTAACAGTATTAAAAAAGAAGTGGCACAAAAAGTTGAGAAGTATCAAAATGCTGGCGTTAAAAATTATAAAATCAAAGCTATGTGCATTGGAATTCCAAATGTCGGTAAATCTACAATATTGAATCGATTTGCCGGAAAAAATATTGCTGTAACAGGAAATAAACCTGGAGTCACAAAGAATCAAAACTGGATTAAGACCAAGTATGATGTAGATATTATTGATACACCTGGAATTCTTTGGCCTAAAATCGAAGATGAAAAAGTAGGTTTAAAATTAGCGTTAACAGGAGCTATCAAAGATAGTGTTTTTCATGCAGATGATGTAGCTTTATTTGCTATAGACTATTTCAAGAAATACTATCCAGAAAAACTTATTAAGGCCTATAAAGTTACGGAAGAAGACTTAGAATTAGAAAACCCTGAACTTTTATTGTTAATGACTAAAAAAATGGGAATGCGAGATGATTTTGATCGCATGTCTGAAAAAATTATGATGGATGTTCGAAAGGGAACTCTTGGAGCTTATACCCTAGATCAAATTGATGAGGCTGAGAATGCAATCGATTAAAGAAATTAAAGAAGTTTTGTGCAATAATCCAAGCCCGGAACAACTAGAATTAATTGCTAATGATCAAAGAAAAGGCGCTCAATTAGCATTAAAAAAATACTATAAAGAAATAGAAAGAACGGCCCAACTTGAGCGAGAATTTCTAGAACGCCAAAAATATGAAATTCCTTTGTGGAAGCAGGGAAAAATTGTAGCTGGTGTTGATGAAGTTGGAAGGGGTCCGCTAGCGGGTCCAGTTGTCACTGCTGCAGTTGTTTTGCCTGCCAACAACACTTTAAAAGAAGTGAATGATTCTAAACAATTATCAGATAAAAGACGTCGTATTTATTACCAAAATATTTGCCAACAAGCGTTAGATATTTCTATTGGAATTGGAAGTTCAGAGTTAATTGATACAGAAAATATTTATCATGCTACCGAATTGGTAATGAGACAAGCTGTTGATGGTCTAAATATGCGTCCGGATTTTTTATTAGTTGATGCTATGACAATTCCAGTTGATATTAAACAAGAAAAGATTATTAAAGGTGATGCTAATAGTGTTAGTATTGCTGCCGCAAGTATTGTTGCTAAGGAAATTCGTGATGATATTATGAAGATGTACGATATTATGTATCCTGGTTACGGTTTTGGACAGAATGCCGGATATGGCACTAAAATCCACCTTGAAGGCTTAGAGAATCAAGGGATTACACCTATTCATCGAAAATCTTTTTCACCAGTAAAAAATATAATTTAAAACATCTCGCGTAATTTGGTCGTGGAGGTGTTTTTTTATGAATAATTTATTTGCAAAAATTGCAGCGACAGAAGTATTGAGTAATAAAGAATTATTAGTTTTATTAAAGATGAAAGATTTAACAATCAATAATTTGATACATCAATTTCCAAATAAAGCGTCTAAAATAATTCGACATGATAATTATCAAAATTTTGAAGAATTAAATTTACAGATGATAACATTTCTTGATGAAGACTATCCTGATAAATTGCGCGAAGTATATAATCCACCGGCGATTCTTTATTATCGTGGAGAGTTAAGCTTATTAAATAAAACATCAATTGGAATAGTTGGCGCACGATTAGGAACTGAATATAGCCAAAAAGCTATCGAAAAAATATGTCGACGCTTATCAAATGATAAAGTTATTATTAGTGGTATGGCTAAAGGTGTTGATACGATGGCTCACTTAGGTGCGCTCAACAATAATTTAAAAACGATAGCAGTAATGGGAACAGGAATCGATGGTTGCTATCCGACTAAAAACAGAAAATTGAAACAAAGAATTGAACAAATGGGGTTAATAATTAGCGAATATCCAACAAAGCATGTTACTAAACCTTATAATTTTGTGGAACGAAATCGGATTATTGCGGGATTATCAAATATTTTAATTATCACCGAAGCAAAGAAAAAAAGTGGTTCATTAATTACGGCTAGTTTAGCGCTTGAAAATAATCGTGAAGTCTATGCTCTGCCTGGTTCTAATGAATATTTATTATCACAAGGAACAAATGAATTAATCCGTGATGGAGCACAAGTTCTACTATTATAAGTGTATTAATTCTTAATATTTTTCAATTTATGATTTGACAAAAGATTAATTACTATTCTATTATGGCTAAAGTTTGAAAACATAAATATGAAAGAGGATTGCTTGTGCCAACAAAAAATCTTGTAATTGTCGAGTCCCCAGCGAAAGCTAAAACAATTGAAAAATATCTTGGACGTAATTATCACGTTATCGCAAGTATTGGTCATGTACGTGATCTCCCTAAGAGCCAAATGGGAGTTGACGTTGATAACAACTATGAACCTAAATATATTTCTATTCGTGGTAAAGGGCCAGTCATCAAAGACCTAAAAAAAGAAGCAAAAAAAGCAGACAAAGTTTATTTGGCAGCCGATCCGGATCGTGAAGGAGAAGCTATTGCTTGGCATATTTCTCATTTATTAGATCTTGATCCAGAAGGTAAAAACCGAGTTGTCTTTAATGAAATAACTAAAGATACCGTTAAGGATGCTTTTAAAACACCGCGTGATATCAACATGGATTTAGTTGATGCTCAACAAGCACGTAGAGTGTTAGACCGTTTAGTAGGATATTCAATTAGTCCTATTCTTTGGTCAAAAGTTAAAAAAGGCCTAAGTGCTGGTCGTGTTCAATCGGTTGCTTTGAAATTAGTAATTGATCGAGAAAAAGAAATTAAGGCATTCGTTCCTGAAGAGTATTGGACAATCGATGCTCAATTCACACACGGAAAATCTAAGTTTGATGCCAAGTTATATGGTGAGAACGGTAAAAAGATTCCATTAAACAATAATGATCAAGTTCAAGCTGTTCTTAAAAAAATAGATAAGAAAAAAGATTTTGAAATTTCCGATGTTCAAAAGAAAGAACGTCGCCGCTCAGCTCCAGATCCATTTACTACTAGTTCATTACAACAAGAAGCTAATAGAAAATTAAACTTCAAAACTCGTAAAACAATGATGTTAGCTCAGAACTTGTATGAAGGTATTAAGCTAGGTAAGGGAGAAGGTACAGTTGGGTTAATTACGTATATGCGTACTGATTCTAAACGTATCTCAGCTGTAGCTAAAGGTGATGCTGCTAACTTTATTGTTGATGAATATGGTCCAGAATATTCTTCACACAAGAGTAAAAAATTGAAGAACCAAGAAGGAGCACAAGATGCTCATGAAGCAATTCGTCCTTCTTCAGTGTTCAGAACTCCTGAATCAGTAAAAGAATATCTTAGTCGTGATCAATTCAGATTATATAACTTAATCTGGTCACGATTTACTGCTAGTCAAATGACACCGGCGGTTATGGATACAGTTACTGCAACTATTGAACAAAATGGTGTTCAATTCAGAGCTAATGGTTCTCAACTTAAGTTTGCTGGTTGGCAAAAAGCTTATAAGACAGATAATGATGATAAGGATAAGAAGCTTCCTGACTTAGCAACAGGTGATGCTGCTAAATTGAACAGTACTAATCCTGAACAACATTTTACTCAACCACCTGCAAGATATTCTGAAGCTTCATTAGTTAAAGCCTTAGAAGAAAATGGTGTTGGCCGACCATCTACTTATGCACCAACAATCGATACAATTCAAAGACGTTACTACGTTAAATTAAATGGTAAAAGTTTTGAACCAACAGAATTAGGTGAAATTGTTGATGATTTGATTGAAGAATATTTCCCTGATATTGTTAATATGGAATTTACTGCTAAACTCGAAACACAACTCGATGAAATCGAAGTAGGTGATGAAAATTGGGTTAAAGTTGTAGATGAGTATTACAAACCATTTGCTAAAGAACTTAGTGTAGCTGAAAAAGAAATTGAAAAAGTACAAATTAAAGATGAACCAGCTGGCATAGATTGTGAAATTTGTGGAGCTCCAATGGTTATCAAGATGGGACGTTTTGGTAAGTTCTATGCTTGCTCACGTTTCCCGGACTGTCGTAATACAATGACAATCACTAAAGAAATTGGTGTGGTTTGTCCTAAGTGTGGCGAAGGTCAAGTTATCGAAAGAAAATCAAAACGTAACCGAATTTTCTACGGTTGTTCTAGATATCCTGAATGTGATTTTGTGGATTGGAACAAACCGGTAGGTCGTGATTGTCCAAAAGATGGTCATTATCTAGTTGAAAAGAAAGTTAAAGGTGGTCGCCAAGTGGTATGTCCAAATGGCGATTATGAAGAAAGTATTCAAAAATAATAAAATATGTGTCACCTTCAGTTACTTGTGTTAATCTATCAAGTAATTGGAGGTGTTTTTTATTTTATGGAAAAAATGATAGAAGATTTTATAACTTATTTGACTATAGATAGAAACTACTCCGAAGAAACAATTAAAGCATATCGTGATGATATAAATATTTTTGTAAGATTTTTGAAAGATCAAGGTGATTTCAAAGGATTTGAGAATGTTGGTTCAATTGATATTGATAGTTACTTAGAATATATGGATAATAAAGAGTATTCAATTGATACAGTTCAGCGTCGAATCTCCTCATTACGATCATTTTATAAACATTTGCAACGCAATCAATTGATAACAAATGATCCGTTTGACCTTGTGCAATTAAAACGTAAAAGTCGTAAATTACCAAGATTTTTTTATCAAAAAGAGATAGATATTCTTTTTAAAGCCGTTCAAGGTGATACGCCATTAATGCAGAGAAATTCAGTGATTTTAGAACTGCTATATGGAACCGGAATGCGTGTTAGTGAGTTGGCAGATTTGACTCTGTCACAAATTGACATGGGAATGAACGTTATTCTAGTGCATGGGAAAGGTAATAAGGATAGATATGTTCCTTTTGGAGAATACGCTAAAAAATCACTTAAGAAATATTTGTCAGAAGGACGAATGCAATTAGTTGAAAAAAATAACGAAAAGAGTGATTATCTATTAATTAACAAAAATGGAGTAAAAATTACTTCTCGAGGAATTGAATATGTGCTAGATCAACTAATTAAAAAAACTAGTTTAACGGCAGATATTCATCCTCATATGTTAAGACATACTTTTGCGACTCACATGCTAGATAACGGAGCGGATATGCGAACTGTTCAAGAGTTGCTTGGACATAGTAGTCTATCAACAACTCAGATTTATACGCATGTAACTATGGAACATTTACAAAAAGATTATCGAAACTTTTTTCCCAGATCATAAACTTAGGAGATATATAAATGACAACAATTTGTGCCGTGAAAAATAACGGAAAAACAGCTATTGCTGGAGATGGACAAGTAACAATGAGTGAAAAATTCATCATGAAAGGTTCAGCTCAAAAAGTTAGACGAATTTATGATGATCAAGTGATTATTGGATTTGCTGGTGGCGTTGCTGACGCATTTACTCTACAGGAATGGCTAGAAGAGAAGCTAAAAACTTATTCAGGTAATTTAAAAAGAGCGGCTGTAGAGCTTGCTCAAGATTGGCGTAAAGATCCAACACTTCAAAAACTTGAAGCTTTATTAATTGCAATGGACAAAGAAACTATCTTACTAATTTCTGGTAATGGTGAAGTAATTGAACCAGATGAAGATGTTATTGCAATCGGATCTGGTGGAAACTTTGCTCAAGCTGCAGCTACCGCAATGATTAGACGTGCTAAAGATATGACAGCTGAAGAGATAGCCAAAGAATCAATTAATATTGCTTCTAGCATTGATGTTTATACTAATCAAAATATTATTACAGACAAATTTTAAGGTGGAATAAATGAACGAACAAAAAACTCCTAAACAAATAGTTTCTGAACTTGATAATTATATAATCGGACAAAATGCCGCAAAAAAATCTGTAGCGATAGCTCTTTATAATAGATTTCGCCGTACTCAGTTGCCTATCAAGCAACAACAAGATATTACCCCTAAAAACTTAATGATGATTGGACCAACAGGTGTTGGTAAAACTGAAATAGCTCGTCGATTGGCAAAAATTGTTAAGGCGCCTTTTATTAAGATCGAAGCTACTAAGTTTACTGAAGTGGGATATGTTGGTCGTGATGTTGAATCAATGATTCGTGATCTAATGGACGTTGCTGTTAAAATGGCAGAAAAAGAAGAGTTTAAGCTTGTACGTGGTGAAGCAACTCGTGAGGCGGATAAGAAGCTAGTTAAAATTTTGGTGCCAGGAATTAAGAAACAAACGCGTCAAAATGATATGGCAAGCATGATGAGTATGTTAAATAATTTATCAAGCGGACAAACTCAAACAGAAGAAGAACAAGAAGAAGTTACTGATGAAATCAGAAACAAAAGATTAACAATTAAAGAGCAGTTGGATAAAGGATTACTAGACGAAAAAGAAGTAACTGTTCAACTTGAAGAATCAAATAAAGTTAATCCCATGAATGATACGATGGGAACAATGGGCATTGATATGAGTGGAATGATGAACAGCATCATGCCCAAGAAAAAGATTTCTAGAACTCTTCCTGTAAAAGAAGCACGTGAATTAATAATTGAAGAAGAATCAAACAAGATTGTTAATCACGATAAGATTTATCAAAACGCAATTAACTTAGTTGAAAACAATGGTATTATTTTTATTGACGAGTTCGATAAAATTGCTGCCGGTAATAAGAAGAACAGTGGTGAAGTTTCTAGAGAGGGTGTCCAACGTGATATTTTGCCAATCGTCGAAGGTTCCCAAGTTAATACTAAATATGGAGCTGTAAATACAGACCATATCTTATTCATCGCTTCTGGAGCTTTTGCTGAAAGCAAGCCTAGTGATTTAATTGCTGAGTTACAGGGACGTTTCCCAATTCGTGTAGAACTTGAAGAATTAAGTGAAGCAGACTTTGTAAATATACTTACAGTTCCTAACAATGCTTTAGTTAAGCAATATATGGCATTAATTCAGACTGACGGAATTAAATTAACATTTACAAAAGAAGCAATTGAAGAAATTGCTAAGGTTGCTTTTGAGTTGAACCGTGAAAATGAAAATATTGGTGCTCGTCGATTACATACTGTATTAGAGAAATTATTAGAGGATATCCTTTATGAATCTCCTGATATGAATATGGGTGATATTACTATTACTCAGAAGTATGTAGATGATCAAGTTGGTAATATTGTTGCAGATAAAGATCTTTCAAAATATATTCTATAGGAGAGTAACATGGATAATATAAGTTTAGAAAATGAATATCTAACAGCTTCAATTAACTTAAGTGGTGCAGAATTAGTTAGTGTTAAAGACAATAATGACGGTACAGAATACATGTGGCAAGCTGACCCTGAAGTATGGGGCCGACATGCTCCTGTACTATTTCCATTTGTTGGAAAATTAAAAGATGATCAATTTACGTATGAAGATAAAGAATTTCATATGACACAACATGGATTTGCACGTGATATGAAGTTTGAAGTCGCTGAACAAAGTGGTAATTTTGTTTCACTAGTTTTAAAAAGTTCAGCTGAGACACTAGCTAAATATCCATTTGAATTTGAATTTTATATTAACTACACGTTAGACAAACGTTCAATCCTTGTTAACTATCAAGTAATTAATCCTAGTGATAAGACTCTATACTTCTCAGTTGGTGCTCATCCAGGATTCACATTACCTCTAGGAGAAGACTTGAAGTATTCTGATTATTACTTTGAACTTTCGCCTGATATTGAACGCTATCGTATTCCATTAGATTATTCTAATATTAAACCTGCTGAACATTACTCAACTAAAGAAAACAATATTCCAATAAATCGTGAGCTATTTAAAGATGATGCTCTAATCTTTGAACTAGAAGGTGCAAATACAATTTCGATTAAGAGTGATAAAAGCACTCGAGGGGTTGATATTTCATCTGATAACGCTGAATTTGTTGGTCTCTGGTCAACATATCCTACTGATGGACAATTTGTATGTATTGAACCATGGTGGGGAACAGCTGATAAAGTCGATGCAAGTGGTAAGTTTGAAGAGAAATTTGCTATTAAGCATTTAGACAATCAAAATGATGAGTTTAATGCTAACTATACAATTACTTTTAGAGCATAAAAAAAGAGTCCATTAGGACTCTTTTTAATTTGGTTACTATATTATTTATTTTTTAAATAATGTAGTAGTCCAAAGTTTAATATATTTTCGTTTCCATGAATTAATCGTTTGATATTTGGAATATGTCTTATAAAAATAAAAATTGTTACAAGAATAGCAATGACAGAAAAGATTGTATCATGTCCGAACAAACTAATTATTGATAATAGTGTTAAAGTAGTAAGGCTAGAGAAACTTACAGTGCTTGTTAACAACACTAGTGTAACAAAAGTTGCAAAGGCCATTATAAATAACAGTGGGTTATAAGCTAGAAGGATTCCTGCACTAGTTGCAACAGCTTTTCCGCCTTTAAAGCGAAGGAATATTGAAAAAGAATGTCCTAATACTGCAGCGAAACCGATATATAACATAAAATGACGATCTCCAATACCTAAAAGGACAGGCATGAAAGAACCTAAAGTTCCCTTTAGAATATCAATCACCATTGTAAATATGGCTGGAATAGGGCCTAGTACTCGGTAGGCATTGGTGGTCCCAACGTTCTTACTACCAAGTTCTAATACGTTTTTATTATAAAATATTTTCCCAATTACATAAGCAGATGGGAATGAGCCAACAAGATATGATAAAATTATACTCAGTAAAAAATTTGACATTTGATCACCATTTATTATTTTCTATTTGATTAGTACTTTAACTATTATAGAATAGATTAGCGAATTTGAAAAAAGTTTATTTTTAAAAGAAGGAATTATTATTATGGCAAACACAAAATCATCTTATGATGATTCGTCCATCCAAATCTTAGAAGGTCTTGATGCGGTTAGAAAAAGACCGGGAATGTATATCGGATCTACTGATGGACGTGGACTACATCATTTGGTGTATGAAATAATTGATAACTCAGTTGATGAAGCTTTATCAGGCTTCGGTAATGATGTTGAATTAACTATTAACGAAGATAATTCTATTACGGTAAAAGACCATGGTCGTGGTATGCCAACTGGTATGCATGTATCTGGAAAGCCAACAATAGAAGTTATCCTAACTGTTCTTCATGCAGGTGGTAAGTTCTCTGAGAGTAACTATAAGACTTCTGGGGGACTTCATGGTGTTGGATCTTCAGTTGTTAATGCTTTATCTGAATGGATGACTGTTCGTGTTGTTCGTGACCGCGAAGTTTTTGAAGAACGATTTGAAAACGGTGGACATCCTGTAGGAACGCTAGAAAAAACTGGAACAACTAAAGAGCCTAATGGAACTACAATTTCATTTAAGCCTGATGCATCAATATTCTCTACTACAAAATTCAACTACGAAACACTGGCTGAACGTATAAGAGAATCGGCTTTCTTACTTAAAGGTGTTAAGTTCACCATGACGGATAAACGTTCTGGTAAAGAACGTCAAGAAGTATTCTTGTTTGAAGATGGTATTCAATCTTTTGTTAAATACCTAAATGAGGGTAAAGATACTCTAGGTAACGTGATTTATTTTGAAGGTGAAAATCAAGAAATTGAAGTAGAATTTTCGGCTCAATATAACGATGGTTATTCAGAAAACATAATTTCTTTTGTAAATAATGTTCGAACTGGTGATGGTGGTACGCATGAAGCTGGTATGAAGTCAGGGTTAACAAAAGCGTTTAACGAATATGCGCGCAAAGTTGGCTTACTTAAAGAAAATAGTAAGAACCTTGAAGGTAGTGATGTACGTGAAGGTATCAGTGCCGTTCTATCTGTTAGAATACCTGAAGAATTACTACAGTTTGAAGGTCAAACTAAAGGTAAGTTAGGTACAACAGAAGCACGATCAGCTGTTGATAACTTAGTATATGAGCAAATGAATTTCTTTTTGATGGAGAATGGTGAATTTGCACAAACTCTTGTTAAAAAGGCCGTTAAAGCTAGAGAAGCTCGTGAAGCTGCTCGTAAAGCTCGTGAAAATAGTCGTAATGATAAAAAGAAAAAGAAAAACGATGGACTTCTATCAGGTAAATTAACACCTGCTCAATCAAAAGATTCATCAAAGAATGAATTATATCTAGTTGAGGGTGATTCAGCCGGAGGTTCAGCAAAACAAGGTAGAGATCGTAAGTTTCAAGCTATCTTGCCTTTACGAGGTAAGGTTTTAAATACTCAAAAAGCTAAGCTTGATGATATTTTAAAAAACGAAGAAATTAATACCATGATTTATACAATAGGTGCTGGCGTTGGAGCTGAATTTAACGTTGAAGATAGTAATTATGACAAAATCATTATTATGACCGATGCGGATACTGATGGTGCTCATATTCAAACATTACTATTAACATTTTTCTATAGATATATGAGACCTCTTGTTGAAGCTGGCAAAGTGTATATTGCTTTACCACCGCTATATAAATTACAAAAAGGTAGTGGAGCTAAACAAAAAGTTGAGTATGCGTGGACGGATGATGAATTAACTGAAAAGACTGAAGTTATCGGTAAAGGTTATTCATTACAACGATTCAAAGGTCTTGGAGAAATGAATGCTGATCAATTATGGGAAACAACAATGGATCCTAATAATAGAACTTTGATTAAAGTTATTATCGAAGATGCTGCTTTAGCTGAAAGACGTGTTACAACTCTAATGGGCGATAAAGTTGCACCAAGAAGAACTTGGATTGAAGATAATGTTCGTTTCACATTAGAAGAAGACGGTAGTATCCTTGATACCACTAATACAGACAAAGACGAACCAGTATCAAAAAAAGAAGAAGTAGTTGATGATTTGTTAAAACAAGCTACTGATGATGACTCAGAGACTCAAATTTCTTTAGATCTCGACATATAAAAAAGTGAGTGAAAATTTTGGAAAAAACAAAAGATAATTCAAAAATTCAAGAACTATCGCTTGAAGATATCATGGGCGATAGATTTGGTAGATATTCAAAATATATTATTCAAGAACGTGCGCTTCCTGATATCCGAGATGGATTAAAACCGGTGCAACGTCGTATTTTGTATGCGATGAACCTTGATGGGAATACTTTCGATAAAGGTTTCAGAAAGTCAGCAAAATCTGTTGGTAATGTAATGGGTAATTTTCATCCTCATGGTGATAGTTCAATTTATGAAGCCATGGTGCGTTTAAGTCAAAATTGGAAATTACGTGAACCATTAATTGAAATGCATGGTAATAATGGATCAATGGACGGTGATCCGCCTGCTGCGATGCGTTATACAGAAGCTCGTTTAAGTAAAATTGCTGGCGAAATGTTGAAAGATATCAATAAAGAAACCGTTGATATGGTTTTAAATTTTGATGATACAGCTGAAGAACCAACAGTTCTACCAGCTAAGTTCCCCAATTTATTAGTTAACGGCGCAACTGGTATTTCTTCAGGATATGCCACTGAAATACCACCTCATAACCTAACTGAAGTAATTGATGGAACTATTCAATTAATTGATGACCCAGAAACTAGCTTGAAGAAGATGATGTCGATTATTAAAGGCCCAGATTTTCCAACTGGTGGAATTCTTCAAGGTAAAGATGGAATCAAAAAAGCTTATGAAACTGGTCGTGGTAAAGTAGTTCTTCGATCAAAAACTGAAATAGTACCATTACGCGGACATAAGAGTCAGATTGAAATATCTGAAATTCCATATGAAGTTAATAAAGCTGTATTAGTCAAAAAAATTGATGATATGCGAGTGCTTAAAAAAGTTGAAGGTATTTCAGAAGTTCGAGATGAATCTGATAGAAATGGTCTTTCGATTGTAATCGAATTAAAGAAAGATACTGATGCTGAAGGTATTTTGAATTACTTATTCAAAAATACTGACCTACAAATTTCTTATAATTTCAATATGGTTGCAATTGATGATATGCGACCTCAACAAGTTGGAATTATTCAAATTTTAAAAGCATATATCAAACATCAAGAAGATGTTATTGTTCGCCGTAGTAATTTTGAATTAGATAAAGCTACTAAGCGATTACATATTGTTCAAGGACTTATTAAAGCACTATCAATTCTAGATGACGTAATTAAAGCAATCAGAGCTAGTGAAAATAAATCAAATGCTAAAGATAATTTAGTTAAGCAATTTGATTTTACTGTTGAACAAGCTGAAGCCATTGTTTCATTACAACTTTATCGATTAACAAATACTGATGTCACAGACCTTCAAAAAGAAGATAAAGAACTTAATGAACAAATCGAGTTACTATCAAAGATCTTGAATGATAAAAATACTTTGATGAATGTAATTAAAAAAGAATTGCAAGAAATTCGTAAAAATTATAGTAGTAAACGTCTAACAAAAATTGAAAATGAAGTACAGACAATTGAAATAGACAAAAGTGCTATTATTCCTCATGAAAAAGTTCGTGTACTTGTTAGTCATGATGGTTATATGAAACGTAGTTCTGTTCGTTCATATACAGCCTCTGATAGTGGTGATAATGGTCTGAAAGCCGAAGATTATCCTATTTTTGATGCTGAGACTGATACACTAGATCATATCTTCATGTTTACTAATAAGGGTAATCTGGTTTATCGTCCTGTGCATGAAATTATTGATAGTCGTTGGAAAGATACAGGAGCTCACTTATCTCAAGAAGTTGGACTTGCTAATGATGAAAAAGTTATATCTGTTAAAGCATTTAAGTCATTAGATGAGAAGGGTAGTTTTGTATTTGGGACAAATGATAGTTACGTTAAACAAGTATTATTTAAAGACTTAGAACCTGGTAGAACATATAAATCTAAAGCAATCACTGCTATGAAGATGCATAATGAAAATTCAGAAATGCTACATGCATATTATTTGAATTTCGATCAAAAAGATCAATTAATTTATGCCTTTACTCGCAATTCATATGCCTTGGCATTTAATCTAGATGAAGTCCCAATTGTTGGAGCTAAGGCAGCGGGAGTGAAGTTTGTAAATCTTAAAGATGAAGATTATATTGTTGATTTCATGATTAATGATATTAGTGATAGTTCAAAAATTATTTCGTTAATCACTCAACGGGGTTCTTATAAACAAATGAAATTATCAGAAATACCTGTCACATCGCGTGCTAAACGTGGAGTTATCACTTTAAGGGAATTAAAATCTAACGCTCATAAGATTCAACTAATCCAATTAGTTGCTCTAGATGCACAATTAAGTATAATTACTGATGACAATAAGGATTTTGATATTAATATTGCTGATCATTCAACTGTTGATCGTTATTCAAATGGAACGTTTATTTTAGACGTTGAAGCTGATGGAATGCCAATAAGAATGGATATTCAAGAAGCTGAACCGATTATTGATACGGATAAGTAATTGTAGTATCGAATTCAAAAAGTAATTGTTATAATAAGTTATATTGAATAACTAACCATTTCCTTAAAGGAGAATTTTGATGACTAAAGAAAAAGGTACAAAATCTGATATTTTCACATCAAAAGCTTTAACATACTTTGTTGATTTGACTAAATCTTTAAGTTATACGCAAACAGCGCAGTTATTAGGAATCACTCAACCCGCGTTAACACAACAAATCAAAAAGCTTGAAAAATCAGTAGGCGCACCGTTATTTTATTCTGTTGGTAAGAAAATACAGCTAACAGATGCCGGTAATACTCTGTTAAAAATGGCAACTGAGATTTTGGAAAAAATTCATGTAGCTCGTGATGAAATACAACACTCAACTACTGCGACAAGTGGTCGAATTTCTATCGGTGTTTTGGCATCAATGGAAGATTCAGTTATTGAAGAATTCGTTACTCATCATTTCAAAGAAGTTCCGGAAGTTAAAATTGATGTCTACTTACTAACAAGAAGAGATATCTGGGAACGCTTAGAAAACAATAAAATAGACTTAGCGATAATGTATCTTCCTGATGAAAATATTAAAAACTGGAAACCATACAAAATCAAAAAGATTATTGATGATGACATGCTCTTCATTCATAGCAATGATAATTTAGCTGAAAAGAAAAAGATTAAATTAAAAGATACGCTTGATAATGATTGGGTTGGCTATGTTAAGAGTTACTACTTGAACGAATTGATCCAAGAAAAATACAAGAATGAATTAATTGATGTTCCTAAAGCTAGCGCAAGATTCTCTTCGCCATACCAAATTCTTAGATTTGCTAACAATACTGGTTCATATGCAGCTTTACCAACCAGTTTTGTAACGGCAAACCTAGATAATATGAAGGGATATCAGGCTCATTTTGATCCTAATATTAGTAGCGAAATGGCTTTTGTCTATCGAAAAGACAAAGATCAAATTCCTCGTATTAAGAATTTCTTTGGTATTTGGGATAGATATCTACATGAAAAAGATTATTTAACACGTTTAAGAGAAACAAAAACAATTTAATTTGGAGGCAGAGTTTAATGACTAAGGAACTAATTTTTGGACACAAAAATCCAGATACAGATGCTATAATTGCAGCAATTGCATATTCATATATGATGAATGAAAGTGGTAAGGATACTGAGGCTGTTGCTTTAGGGGAACCAAATGAAGAAACAAAATTTGTTTTTAATCACTTTAATTATGACTACCCACGTATCATTAGTTCAGCAGATACAAAACAAGTTATGTTAGTTGATCATAATGAACCTAAACAAAGTGTTGATAATATTAGTGATGTTGAAATCACAAATGTTATTGATCACCATAGAATAGCTAATTTTGAAACTGCAAATCCACTATTCTATCACGCAGAACCACTTGGATCTACAAGTACAATTATTTGGAAATTAATGAATCAAGCAAGAATAGAAATTCCAGCAACACTTGCTGGATTAATGATGTCAGCTATTATCTCTGATACTTTATTACTAAAATCACCAACAACAACTAATGAAGATGAAGCAGCGCTTAAGAGCCTATCTAAAACAGCTGGATTAGACTATGAATCATATGGTCTAGAGATGTTAAAGGCTGGTACTAATTTAGCAAGTAAATCAGCTAAAGAGTTAATTGAAATGGATGCTAAAACATTCGATATGAACAACAAATCAATCCGTATTGATCAAATTAATACTGTTGATTTAGACGAAACATTACAAAGAAAAGCAGAATTCGAAGAAGCAATTAAGGCTGAAATGTCTGCTGAAAACGAAAATCTATTTATTCTTTTGATAACTAATATTCTTACAAGTGATACCAAGGCAATCGTTTTAGGTGATGATGAATCAGTTTCTGTATTTGAAAAAACTTTTGATCAAAAACTTGTCGATAATATTGCACTTCTTCCTGGTGTTGTTTCACGTAAGAAGCAAGTTGTACCACAATTAAATGCTAACTTTTAGTTAAGAGTTATTGAAAAAACTGGTACAGACCAATATAATAGAATTACGTTAAAAGATGGATTTGAGTCCATCTTTTTATTTTTGATAAAAGGATAGGTTGATAGTATGAACTTTGGGAATATTTTAATTGGTTTAATGCCAATGATTGGCTGGGGTATTTTCCCAGTATTAGTAGGAAAAATTGGTGGTAAGCCAGTTAACCAAATTATCGGAACTACGTATGGAACACTTGTTTTTGCCGTTATTACGGCGATGTTTACTGGTGCTTGGTTTCCAAATGATACAAAAACTTTAGTTTTTAGTATTATATCCGGTGCTTGTTGGGCAACTGCTCAAATCATTACTTTTTATGTTTTTACGCTTATGGGCGTTTCAAGAACAATGCCGATTACAACAGGTTTTCAATTGATAGGTGCTTCATTGTTTGCAGTACTATTCAGAGGAAGTTGGGCAACATCACAGGCTAAATTAATCGGTTTTTCAGCAATGATCTTAATTATTATCGGTGTATATTTGACAGCTTGGAGCGAGAAAAAAGAAACAGGTTCCGCTAAAAAAGGAGTCATGAAAGGTATTATTTTCCTATTAATCGGCGAAATTGGATATCTTGGATATTCAGCATTCCCACAATCAGTTAATGCTGACGGAATGCATGCCTTTTTACCACAAGCAATTGGAATGGCAATAGCTGGGACAATTTATGGATTATATATTACTTTCTCTCCCAAAGAAAAACCATTTGCTGAACGTACATCATATATGAATATTATCAGTGGTTTCTTCTTTGCTTTTGCAGCATTAACATTATTAATTTCAATGCAAACATCCGTCAATGGTATGGCTACTGGATTTGTATTATCACAAACGAGTGCTATTGTAGCAACTTTAGGTGGTATCTATATATTGAAAGAAAAAAAGACAAACAAAGAAATGACTGCAGTTATTATTGGATTATTATTAATCGTAATAGCCGGTTCAGCTACAGCCTTTATCAAATAAAAATAATTAATAAAAAAGAACAATCGTTTGATTGTTCTTTTTTATTTGAAAAATTTAGCACCTTCAATGGTATGAAAATAAATTACAGTGTCCATCATATCGGTATTAAGACTACTTAGAAACGGCCATTCTCCTTGGAAGACACGAAGTGTAGTCATTGGCTTAGAAAGATCACGTTTGAAATTATCTTGAACGACAGTAGGTGTGTCTTTGAATATTTTAGAATCATAAAGATAAGTAGCAAAGTCTTTGAAAACATTCTTTGCCTTCTCAGTTTTTATAGATTCATATAACATACGTAGAGTTTGGAAGGTATAAAGAAGGATACGTCCCATAATACGAGTACCATTTTTTGATTTCACATGTTTTAAGTAAGCAATTAAGCCGCCAAAAAAGTCAGTATAAATCTGAATATCTTCTTCTTTAAGATAACCCGTAATATTCGATTTGAAAGGGTAGTACCAATTAGTAGTATTCAGATAATTAGAAGTACCAATATAGAAAGTATTTGGGAAACCAAAATAAACTCTTGTTATATCATTTCTAAACCACTCATTTGTTATTTCATTAAAACTCTTAGGCATTAAATTACGTATGAATAGGTCGGTTTCAATATCTTGAGCATTATAATTAGTTAATGAATATAATTTGTTCCAGGTATCTTCATCAAATAAATTAGGTTTATAATAACGTACTTGTTTTAATTGTATCGGAGCAGAATTTAGCGTATAGCCGAAATCAAAAGCAGTATCAAGTAGTTGGATTGTTTGGACAAAATGTCCACCTAAAGAATGACCCAATGCATATATCGTATTATTAGAGTCGAGTTCGTTCATATGACCAATTATAATATGTGTGAAATTACGAGCTAGATCTAATTGTTTATTATTCTCGTTATTACCAAGTAACATTGAATCTATGTTGTAAGCCCAGTCTAAAAAACTTTCATTAACGTAATTATCAAACCGTTTTGTAAAGGACTTAATTCTGGGATCTTCCATCGAACCTTCAGTTCCTTTAAAAGATATATAGCATTGGAGGTTACCATCGATTTTAAAGGCATAAGCAAAGGCCGAGAAGCCACTATTTGTTGATTCGGGTAAAATAGTACGTGCGTCAAAGAATTGAATGTCAGAAGCAAAATGGCCACTATATTTAAAGATTAAATATTTCATATAGGTTTTAATTTCATCATTACTAAAGTAAATAGATAAATAATTTAACTCCATAACGGTGATTTTAAAGTCTTTGCTGGAATATAGATCAATAGGATCTATTTGTCTGAAATTATTAGAGTCCAAATCAAATAAATATGCATTTATTTGATTAACAGTAATTAATGATTCAGCAATGTGTTCATTTATTAGATTGCTTAGTATTGTCTTTAAATTGTTGATTTTTCTGTTCCGATTATTATTATTTATATTAAGTTTAAGGCTGTCATCGTCTAATTGTTTAAGTCGGGTCAATTTGTAAGTGATATAGTTGTTAGTGGAATCAGCTTTAGCTGAATAACCAAGTAGTTTGTTAATTAGGCGCGTTTTTTTAATTTTTAATTGTTCATATCTAAAAGATATTCGCTTGTTTTTGACTAAAAGTTCTTGGACAGCCGATTCATCAAAAGTAAGTGGCATATAAGTGTACGCACGAAACTTAAGTTTATCAAGATCATTTAGAATTTTTTCTAATTGATATAAATCATCAATTATTTTTTCAATATCTAACATAATTAATTATCCTCGTTATTAAGAATAGTTTACACTATTTGGCAAATAATATTAATTATGAACCATTGGATAAATAGGTGATATATTCTTCTTAAACAACAACTTCGTATAATATATATTATGTAACCTTAAATAAATCCGATTACTTCTCCTCTTAAAAACCTGGTATGAACTATAATTTATATATATACTCTATAAGTAGATAACTATTAGTAAAAAGGAATTAAACATTCAATGAAATATACTCGACACTTAATACGTATGATAATTATTTTTATGATATTAGGTTCAACTGGCACTGTAAGTGCTGCAATTCTTGAACCAGCGAACATTAACTCTGAAGCTGCATTGGTTGCTGATTTGAATACTGGTCAAGTCATTGCTGACAAAAACGGCTCTGAACGTCTACCAATTGCATCGATATCAAAGTTAATTGTTATTTATATGGTTGAACAAGCAATTAAAGGTAATGAAATTAAAAGAACCCAATTAGTTAACGTTTCACAAGATGTTGCTACATTTAGTGATAATCTAATGTTTGCTAATATTCCTATGAGCCCAACTAAAAGCTATACTGTGCAGCAACTCGAAGAAGCGGCCCTGTTGCCTTCTTCTAATGCTGCAGCAATTTCTTTAGCCAATCTTGTGGCTGGTAGTCAAGAAAACTACTACAAAAAAGCTGATAAATTACTAAATTCATGGGGTATAAAAGATGCAAATATTATTTCTGCTTCGGGCTTGAGAAATGGCGATTTAGGAATATATAATAATCCTGAATTATCTGAATCAGTAGAAAATCAATTATCAGCTCGAGAAGTTGCCCTTCTTGCAAAAAAAATATTAGAAGATTTTCCAGAAATAACTAATATTACAAGTCTAAAAACTGCTGAATTCCCTGATAAAGATGGAAATAATCAAGCAATTAATAATACAGATGATTTGTTAGATAATGATCAATATAAGTTTGAAGGACTTAAGACTGGATCGACGCCGAATAATGGTAAGAATTTTGTTGGATTAACGCATATTGATAACGAACCAGTCATTACTGTAGTGCTTAATTCTAAAGATAATATGAATTATGAAACTACATTCAATGATACAGTTCAAATTTTAAATGAAGTGACTGCTAATACTTCTATCTTGCCAATTGCTAATACAGTGACGCATAAAGTAGATAATGCTAAGGCTAAAAATGGTGAAATCAAACTAAAACCAGTTTCAGATAATTATCTATTTACTGAAACTGGTGATAAGTTGAAATTAACTTCCAAGATTAATTATCAAAAGAAATCAGCGCCTTTGAAGAAAAATGAAGTAGTTGCTACTAGAAAAATAATGACTGATAATTCTAATTACAATGATTTTTTAGAAGAAACACCGATTATTAAGTATGCAACGACTAAAAACATTGAAAGAGCTAATATTTTTACCACTTACTATCGTAAAATTACGGAGTTATTCAAATAAAAAAGAGTGATTATATATCACTCCTTTTTATTTGTTATTTTTTGGCAGTCCGGACAAAGTCCATATACCTCAACACCCATACCAGTTATATGATAATCAGTTGCCTCGTTTGCAGCTGTTGGCAATTTACTGAAATCAAAATTATCAGCATCGGTAATTTTTCCGCAGTTGGTACATACTACGTGATAATGTGGTTTACCAAAATAGTCATAATGAGTCTTTTCGTCATTTGTACTATCAATCTCTATAACAATGTTCATATCAACAAGTAACTCTAAAGTATTATAAATCGTTGACAATGGAAGATTATTTAAATCTGAATGAATCATGTCAACTGTTGGATGAGTTTGATGATTTATCATATATTCAATAATCATTTTTCGAGGTTCCGTAACTTTATTTCCGGCGCTCTTCAATTTATTGATTACCAAATCTATTTCATGGTTATTCATATGATCTCCCCCCTTAATACTATATATACTAGAATAATAACCCAATTCCATAATGAATAGCAATTGTTATCAACCCGATAACGATATTTCTTATGATTGCCTTTTTAGGCAAACCATTACCTATTAGCGCACTCAAGTAACCTGTTAAACCCACTGCTACTGTTGTAGCAAGTATTGTTGTAACAACTTGCCAATTTGCAGTTGTGATTACAAGAGCAATCAAAGGGAAAGCCCCACCTAAAGCAGCGCATACTAATGATGAAAATGCAGCTCCCCATGGACTAACATAATGATTTAATTGAATATCATATTTTAACGATAAAATTGTTTGAAGAGGATTCTTATTCATTAACTCTTTAGCAATTTCATTGGCTGTTTCTTTAGTAATACCTTTACTTACATAAATATCACTAATTTCTTGTTCAACCATACTGGGGTTTTCTTCAAGTCGGCGAGTTTCATTAGCGACAACAACTTTTTCGGAATCAGATTGTGAACTCACAGACGCATATTCACCAGAAGCCATTGATAAAGCACAAGCTAATAAGTCGGCAAGTCCAGCGATAAATATAGTGAATTGATTATTAGTTGCTGCTCCTACAGAAAACAAAACACCAACGACAGTCAGTATACCATCATTAGAACCAAGAACCCCTGCTCTTATGACATTCATTCTCTCTTCTAAGGTTTTATTACTTTTATCTGATTTTATATTTTTCATTATGCTTACCTACCTATTAGTGATCCAATTGTATATGTAACTATCATTGTAAAGATACCTGAAATGACGTTACGAATTGTTGCCGTCGTACGATTAGCTTGTGACAAAGTTGCTGCTAAATATCCAGTAATACTCAACGCAACCAAGACGGATATAACTGTTGCAATAATTCTAATATCAGTTGGAAATAATGTAATTGCCATCATTGGTAATAACGAACCTAAAGGAAAGGCAATCATTGAAGTAACGGCAGCTCCAATTGCAGAAACTTCATGATTAATTGAAAAACCGTGACGTTCACGAACAGTTGTTGCTAAAGCATCATTATTCATCATTTCGGTAGTAGCTTTTTGTGCTAAAACAATAGAGATACCTTGATCCGTATATTTTTTGCTTACATAATTATATTCTTCATCATAATTATGTTTTAAAGCATATTCTTGTTCACTAACGGCTTTTGTCTGTGCGTCATTTTGTGAATGAACAGAGACATATTCTCCCATTGCCATAGAAACAGTTCCAGCTAATGCTCCGGCAAATCCAGCTATAAAAATTGCAAAAGTGCTAGAAGTAGCACCAGCAACACCAATAACAATACCAGAAACTGAAAGGATTCCATCGTTTGCACCCATTACGGCTGCTCTAATTAAATTGTTTTTTTCTGCAAGTGATAATTTTTTCATTTTCAACCCCTAATTGGAATGATTCTAAGTAACTCATTGAATTATAGTCCTTTAAGTTATAATTGCAAGAAAATAATTTATTTACATGTTAAAATTATTTTCTATGAATAAAGCCAATTTAAATAAATAATTTAAGGTGTAATTATTATGAGTAATAATAAAGAATTAAAAAAGACTATTGGATTTGGAACTGCCCTTGCAACTGTTGCAGGAACGGTTATTGGAGCTGGAGTGTTCTTTAAAGCATCAGCAGTGACTGAATATACAGGCTCGTCTAGCTTAGCAATGTGGTCATGGATATTAGGTGGATTGATAACTATTTGTGCCGGTCTTACAGTTGCAGAATTAGCTGCAATGTATCCTGAAACCGGTGGATTAACACGGTATATTACTAAATCATATGGAAAATTCTGGGGATATCTTGCTGGATGGGCTCAGACAGTTGTCTACTTCCCTGCTAATATTGCTGCAATAGCAATTGCTTTTGGAACACAGGTTGTTAATTTGTTTGCTCTATCAAATCTTTACATAGTCCCCATTTCAGCTCTATGTGCCCTAAGCTTATATTTAATCAATTTTATTAGTATTAAAGCAGCCGGGCGAGTAACATCTATTGCTTTTATATGTAAATTAATTCCTATAATTGCAATTGTTATTTTAGGATTTTTCCATAAAGAAACGGGAAACGTTAGCTTATTTCCAATTGTTGCGGGAGCTGATCGTTCATTCTGGTCTGCATTAGGTCAAGGATTATTAGCAACTATGTTTGCTTATGATGGCTGGCTTCATGTAGGTAATATAGCTGGAGAAATGAAGAATCCTAAACGCGATCTACCACTTGCTATCTCAATTGGGATTGCTTTAGTTATGGTTGTGTATGTTGCTGTTAATGGCGTGTTTTATTGGATTCAACCTGTAAACAATATCATTGGTAATATGAATATCGCATCTGACGTTTCTCAAATTATTTTTGGAGATTTTGGTGGAAAAATAATAACCATTGGAATTCTTATCTCTGTATATGGTGGACTAAATGGTTATATTATGACTGGAATGCGCGTTCCATATGTAATGGGATATCAAAAACAATTACCTTTTAGTAATCATTTTGCAAAATTAAATGATGCTGGTGTCCCCGTCATTGCTGGTATTTGTCAATTTTTTATTGCTGTAATTATGATGCTTTCAGGGCAATTTGATACTATAACGAATATGTTAGTCTTTGTTATATGGTTCTTTTATACAATGGCATTTACTGCTGTTATTAGATTACGCAGATTAGAGCCAGATATTGAACGTCCTTATCGAGTTCCGTTGTATCCGATAATTCCAATAGTAGCAATATTAGGTGGAGCACTTATTGTTATTAATACTATCTTTACACAGTTAGTGATTAGCTTGATAGGATTACTTATTACGGTGATTGGAATTCCAATTTATTTATATGTACAAAAAAAGAATGAATCTAATTAAATTTAGATTCATTCTTTTTTAATTTTCTGTATCTTTAATCCAGGCAAGAGCGATAGCTTTTTCGCCTAAATGAGTACCAATAACAGGTCCAAAGTAACTAATTTCTATCTTTTCTTCAGGGAACTGTTTATGTAAATCATCTGACCATTTTTTTGCTTCTTCAGGATCATTAGCGTGGATTACTATTAGCTTATATTTAAAGTTAGCTTCTTTTTTTGCTTTTTTAAAAGCTTCAGCAGCTTTTGAGTAAGCCTTCTTGATAGAACGAACTTTATCATATGCAACAATTGCATGACTATTATTGTCAAATGTTAATAATGGCTTGATATTAAGCATGCTACCAATGACAGCTGATGCATTAGATAAACGGCCACCTTTAACAAGGTTCTTCAAATCATTAACAATAAATACTTCATCCATCGTTGCACGAAGTGCATCTAAGCTATCCAAGATTTCATCAAGCTCATATCCTTCTTGAGCCATCTTAGCCGCATGAAGTACTAAATTACCCATTAGTAAAACGGTTATTTGTGAATCATAAGGAATGACTCTGGTATTTGTAACCATATCAGCTACAGCAGTTGATAATGTGTTAACAAAGCCAGAAATAGTACTAGCTAAATGAATAGAAATGACAGCATCGTAGCCTTCATCTCCGAGTTTTGTATATAACTCAACCATTTGACCTAATGAAGGTTGAGATGTTGAAGGAAGCTCTTTTGAAACACGTAGTTTGTCATAGAACTCTTCCGTAGAAATATCAACGTCTTCTTGATAAGTTTTTCCATCTATAATGACGGGTATAGGCACAACAGTTATGTTATATTTTTCAAGTTCTTCTTTTGGTAAATAACAAGTACTGTCTGTTACTATTGCGATTTTCATGAATAATTCACCACTTAATTTGTTTTGAAAGTACGTAATGGAATTATATCACAAAAAAATCTGTTAAAATGAAAGAGATAGAAATTTTGAGGTGATTAGATGTCTTTTGACGGTGTTTTTACACATGCTATGGTAACTGAATTAAATAAATTATTGATTGGCGGGCGAATTTCTAAAATTCAACAGCCTTTTAATAATGAGTTAGTTTTAATAATTAGAAGTAATCGTGTTAACTATCCTTTATTGTTATCAGCAAATCCCACATATTCGCGTATGCAGATTACTCATGTTGATTTTGCTAATCCTGATCGCCCTTCTAACTTTGTAATGTCATTAAGAAAAAATATTGATGGTGCAATTATTAAAGAAATTACACAAGTTGATAATGACAGAATTGTAACAATGACTTTGGAGACTAAAGATGAATTGGGCTATAAAGTATCATTCAAATTGATTATTGAAATAATGGGAAGATATAGCAATATTATTCTAGTCAATAAAGATAATCAGATTGTAGATTTAATTAAGCATGTACCGAGCTCAAAGAATCGTTTTCGTGTATTGATGCCGGGAGAAAATTATGTATTCCCTCCTTCTTCTAACAAGAAAAATCCATTTAAAGATTTTTCTGACTTAGATTTAATCGATTTACGCAGTAGCTTTGAAGGATTGGCAAAAGATACAGCAGAAGAAATCAAATATCGAATGAATAAATCTGAAATAAAACGCGTTGCATTTCGTGATTTTTTCAATGAAATCGATAGTAATATCTCCCCTAACGTTGTTACCAAGAACTCTAAAATGAACTTCTACCCTATTAAATATTCAAGCGTTGATGGGGATGTTAAGGAGTTCTCATCACTTTCAGAGATGTTAGACGATTATTATCGTGAAAAAGCTCAGAGTGATCGTATTCGTTCACAAGCAGAGAACTTACTAAGTGTTGTTAATGGTGCTCTTAAAAAAGATAAAAACAAATTAAAACGTTTGAAATCTGATATGACAAAAACTGAGACAATGGATCAATTTCGTATTAACGGTGAACTATTAACCACATATATGCACGAAGTTAAGCAAGGAATGAGTTCGGTAACATTGGATAATTATTATGATAATTCAAAAATCACAATAAAAATCAATCCTAAATTAACTCCTAATGGTAATGCTCAACGATACTTCAAAACTTATCAGAAATTAAAAAAATCAATCATTCATATCAATGAACAAGTAGCTCAAACACAAGAGGAAATTGATTATCTTGATTCTGTTTTATATCAAATTAGTGAATCACGTTTAGATAACTTACAAGAAATAAAGGCTGAATTAATTGCCGGTGGTTATATTAGCAAGAAGAATCTGCCTAAAAAACGTAAACCTAATAAAGATATGGGGAATAAATTTATTAGTACTGATGGATCTCTCATTACAGTTGGGCGTAATAATGTACAAAATGACCAACTATCTCTTAAAACAGCTAAGAAGAGCGATATTTGGCTACATGTAAAGAATATACCTGGTTCACACGTAATCATTTCTGATAATCAACCTAGTGAACAAACATTAAATGAAGCGGCTCTGTTAGCTGCGTTTTATTCTAAAGCAAAAAATTCAAGCAAAGTTGAAGTGGATTACGTTCCTATTAAACAACTAAAAAAACCCAACGGCTCTAAACCAGGATTTGTTATATATGAAGGTCAAAAGACCTTAATAACAACACCGGATTTACAAACCGTTGAGCAATTAAAGAAGAACTATTTAGATAGTTAACTTAAATGAATCATTTGAAAGAGATATTTCTTTCCCATTTGAATTTTCAACAAAGTGAAATTCATTAATACCTAAATTCAATTCATCAAGACTAATACCTATTACTAATTTAATATATGTATCAATTAGATCAAGTGTACTAACAATATCATGTTCAATGATATTATCACTGAATCCAATTGATACTTTTTTAATTTTTACCTCATCATTTATGAAGCATATTGTGAAGTTAAGAATTTTTGAATATTTTTGTTGTGCAGACGTTAAATTTTGTGTGATGAAATCAGATATTATTTGTGTTAATTCTGCCGAAGAATTCAAATTTGAGCTTGCAAAAGTCGATTTTTCAGCCTCATTAGATTTTACATAAGAAGTGATTACCCAGTCCTTCTTATCGCGAAGAATATTGAATTCATATTCTTCATTACTTTTGACTGTTGAATCTTCAAAAATCTTTGTCTCTCCTTCATCTAAAAGACCGTTTTTATCAGACAAGTCATTTGTAAGTCTAATAGTGTGCTCAAAAGCTTCTTTAGGCAATAATCGGTATTGTATGACTTCGTCAAAAGGATCGATAATTTGAGAAATATTACTCCCGTTAATATTAATAATTTCACGGGTAGTCTTACCGACTAATATTGTATTAAAACCATTTTTTTGATTAGCATTTGCGATGCGACTAATTAAATAGTTATTTCTAACCTGATCACTAAAAGACATCTCTGGACTCGTTTTAATAATAATAGTTTGTTTTTTATCATCATATGTAAACTCATTGTAATTACCAATACTTGGATTGAATTCAAAACTTTTATTCTCATTAGTGATAAAAGATGAATCCTTTAATTGGAAATTGATATTAGCTTGCTTAATCAATTCTTGTAATTGCTCTTCGCTAATTTTCCAAAGTGTAGCAATCTCATTGATTGAAAATCCAGAGATTAAAGCATCACGAAGAATATCAACATCACCTTTATTTTTCACTAGGTTAATTTTTATTTTAGATAAGTGGCGAAGCGTTTCTAAATAAACTGGATGGATCTTTGTAACATTTGATAAGTAAGGAATATCAAAACCACGATTCAAAGCAATTTTTAATATACTTAATTGTCGATTTGTTGGATGAATAATTTTTTCGAATAGCTCATCATCATCTAACAATTTATAATTGCCAGAGTTCAATACGTTAGTTTGCGTTATTTGTGCGTTAAGAGGACCTTTTTTAAATACTTCGCCAATATCTTTACCACGAATGATAAAAGCTCCGTTAGACGTCTTTTTAGGCTCCATATTTGTTTCTTGAATATTGCTCCACGTTGGTACTCGAACTGTTAAAAATTCAATATTTGGTTCATAAGCAGCATTGAACTTCTTTCCTGATGTATCTATTAGCTTATCAATTGTCATACCAACATTTAATTGAGCTGAGATTTCAGATATTGGGTAATTATAAGCCTTTTCTAAGTACTGAGTTTCTTCACTTAGTCGTGGAATTATCTCAGTAATATAAAAATCACCCGAATTTTTTGTATCTAAAGCAAAATGTGTTGTACAAACACCAACAATATTAAAAGCTTTAGCAACTTTAATTGCGGCTTTTCGTAGTTGTTGTATCTGTGTATTTGTCAGCGTAAGTGCTGGGGTTAATAATAAGGAATCTAAATGATGAATACCTATTGGCTGAATATCTTCGATAACCCCAACAATATTAGTGTTGTTGGCTTTGTCACGTAATGTGGTTATTGAAAACTCTCTTTGCCCACGGATGCTTTTTTCAATTTCTACAGAATCTTTGAAATCAGGATCACGATCAATGAAGTTATTTAAATCATATAAGTTTTCAATATTAGTCCAACCTGATGACATGCGGTTTTTAAAACGGCGGCGCAAAATAACTGGGAACTCGTTTTTACGAACAAAATCATAAATATCGTTTTCGTTTTTAGTACTAATATAATTAATAACCGGTAAATGATTATATTCTAAGTGTTTGCTAAATACGTCACGATTGAAGTTTGCCAGAGCTGCAAGATTATTAGAACCAAGAATTTTTACGTCTTTAGGAATACTATTTTCTGCAATAATACTTAAGGCATTTCGGTCACCTAATGTTGGTATTATTGCGTCAATTTTATTATTTTCAATTACATTATTTATAGTTTCAGCATTAATATCACTGATAATTAATTTATCTATAAAATCTGCATCGGTAAGAATAGATATTGGATTTTCGGTAATTAGAATAGTTTTATAGTTTAATTTATTAATAATTCTGCATGTACGGTAAATAGAATTAGTTAAATCAACATTAGTTTTACTATTAACTGCTCCGATAATTAAAATATTTTGAATATCTTTTTCCAAGGTCTCACCTTCTAACGTTTTGTTATGCTCTTTCGTATGAACTAATCATATCGAGAAATTCATCAAATAAATATGTCATATCTTGTGATCCGGGTGCTGCTTCAGGATCAAATTGTACGGAAAATGTTGGTCGATACATGTGACGAATACCCTCAATTGCTCCATCAGATGGGCAAATATGTGTAACGATGAAGTTTGCATCTCTAATACCATGATTGCTAATAGTATATATATGATTATGATTAGTGTATTCAATCTTACCACTGGCAATTTCTTTTACTGGATAAGAAGTAGAATGATGCCCCAACTTCATAACTGAAATATGACATTCATTGGCAAGTGCAATGATCAAATGACCTAAACCAATTCCAAATAGCGGATAATTGTTTTGTAATTCTTCAACAACTTTAATTGTCTGAGTTACATCTTCAGGATTACCAGGTCCGTTTGAGATAATAATACCATCAGGGTTTAGTTCATCTATTTGTGCCGCTGAATAGTTATATGGCACTACTATAGAATTACAATCGCGATAAGATAACTCACGAAGAATAGAATATTTCATGCCCATATCAATAACGATGATTTTCTTACCAGAATTAGGATTTGGATATGGTTGTCTAGTTGAAACTTGTTTTACCAAATCTCTTTGGATAACTAGTGCTTTGATTTGATCAACAGCATGTTCATCATCTGTATCTGAAATACTGGCTTTTAACTGTCCATGTTCTTGAACATGAGCAGCTAATGCACGAGTATCTATATTAGTTATTCCAGGGATGTCTTTATTTTTTAAGAATTCATCTAACGATTGATCGCGTTCCATTTTGGAATGAACAGCGGTTGAGTTAAAAATAACGCCCTTACAGGTAGGATTGATAGCTTCATATTCATTTGGATTAATTCCAGACGCACCATTAGCAGGTGCAGTTAAAGCAATAATTTGACCATTATAAGTTGCATCGGTTAATGTTTGCTCTAAACCGTAGAGATTATTTGAAATTACTAATTGTCCAGCAGCAATGATGGGAGAACCAATTGAGTCCCCTTCTAATGTAAAGCCATCATCTAAAACAAGATATCTTTTCATGTATTCACTCTTTATCTATTCAATTTCAATTTTATCTTCGTCATCAATTTCACTCATTGAAACATTGATTTTTTCTTTTCGTGAAGTTGGGATATTCTTACCAACAAAGTCAGCTCTAATTGGTAATTCACGATGTCCACGATCAACAAGCACTGCTAAAGATATTTTCTTTGGTCTTCCAGATACAATAATAGCATCCATTGCGGCTCTAATTGTTCGGCCTGTATATAGAACATCATCAACTAATATTACGTTTTTGTCAGTAATATCAATACCTAAGTCAGCGTTTTTTATTGCATTTGGGTCGTTATTGTCATCACGAAATGGTGTGATATCAAGTTCAGCAACAGGAACAGTAATTCCTTCCAATTGCTTCAAACGTGATTCGATTCTATGTGCGATGTAAACTCCACGGGTTTTGATTCCAACTAATACTAGATTATCAATGCCTTTATTACGTTCAATAATTTCATAAGTTATACGAGTCAATGCACGTTGCATTGTTATTCCGTCAATTATTTCTTTTGCCATTTTTTCCTCCAAAATAAAAACACACTCAATATATAATTGTGAGTGTGTTAAAAGTTGTTCTGCTTTTACGTCTCACAGGACATACATTAAAGCTATTAAATTATGATTATCGTACCTGATTATTGTCTTACAGTCAATTTCAACTTAGACAACGTATCCTTAAAAACAGCTGGTGGTTCTACACTAAATTCCATTTGTTCACCAGTTCTAGGATGTTTAAAACCTAATTTGTAAGCATGTAAGAATTGACCTGAACCTTTTAATGTTTTTTTCGGACCATACAAAGGATCTCCAGCAACCGGATGATCAATATATTTTAGATGAACACGAATTTGATGGGTCCGCCCAGTTTCCAGATTTAAAGATAAGTATGAATATTCTGCAAATTGTTCTAATACCTTGAAATGTGTAACAGCGTTACGTCCTTCAGGAATTACAGCTTGTTTCTTACGATCTTTATGAGAACGACCAATTGGAGCATTAATCTTTCCACCTGATTGAGAAAAAGTTCCATGTACAATTGCTAAATATTCTCGTGTATTAGTTTTATCTTTTAATTGTTTCATTAATGACTCACGGGCATTTTCGTTTTTTGCTACCATAAGTAATCCAGATGTGTCTTTATCTATTCGATGAACAATACCTGGTCGTAATGTAGAATCTTCAGGGGCTAGAGTTGTATGATACATTAAACCGTTAACCAATGTGTGATTAGGATGGCCTGCTGAAGGATGAACTACCATTCCTTGTGGCTTATTAACGACTAAAACATCATCATCTTCATATATGATATCTAAGTCCATCTTTTCAGGCTCAGCTGTTAGTGGCTGTTCTGTGGGTATATCAATTGTGATATTACTGTTCGATTTTAATTTGTATCCAGTTTTTTTAATAATAGAATCATCAATAGAAACTGCACCATCATTAATCAAAAGTTTGATTTGTGAACGACTACTATCAAGTTTTTCAGTTAAATATTTATCTAAACGAGTATTGTTAAAATCAGTTTCAACTGTTAGTTGAATTTTGTTTGTCATGTGTTATGAATCCTTATCTAAAAATAGTAAATAAATAATTAAGAAAATTACACCGAACGTTATATAAATATCAGCTAAATTAAATATAGCGAAGTTCATAAATTCAAGATTAAACATATCGGTAACGGCCTGTTTTGTGAAACGATCGATAGCATTACCAATGGTTCCAGTTAATAATAAAACCAAGCCAATTGGATAAATAATCATTCCTTTTTTTGCTTTTTTAAGCATATATATAATTACTATTACTGCAATAACCGTTACTAAGTAGAAGAAAAATATATTTCCTGAAAAAATACTCCAAGCACCACCTGTATTAGTGATGTTTGTTAGAGAAACAATCCCAGGAATTAGCTCATGGACAGAACCAAGCGCAATATTATTAGTAACATAAAGTTTTAATAACTGATCTAAAATGATTAATATAATAGATCCAATAAATAAAAGTAACGGCATAAATGTCTTTCCTTTTCTAAAAAATACCATTAACAATTCCATCTTCGTTAATGTCAATATTTAAAGCAGCAGGTTTTTTAGGCAATCCTGGCATAGTAAGGACTTTACCCGTTTGAACAACAATAAACCCAGATCCAAGTTTTGGTGAAATCGAATTGATATTTAATGTAAAGTCTTTGGGACGTCCTAATAATTTGGGATCATCACTTAATGAGTACTGTGTTTTAGCGATACATACAGGTAGCTTATCCCAGTTATTATCTTCTATTGACTTGAGATCAGACAATGCTTTAGGACTTAAATTAATATCTTTTGCACCATAAATTTCGGTTGCAATGGTTTTTATTTTATCAAGTACCGAATTATCATCATCATATAATCTAGTATAGTTAGATGTTTGCTCTCCAGCTTGTACTACAGCATTAGCTAATTCTATGCCACCTTTTCCACCATTAGCATGAATATCACTAATTTCAATAGGTACACCTTTTTCTCTGCAAATACTTGTCAAAAGCTCTAGTTCGTTGTCTGAATCTGTAGCAAATTTATTAATTGCTACGACAACTGGTATATGGTACTTTTGCATATTTTCAATATGCTTAATTAGATTAATAGATCCTTCTTTAAGTGCTTGTGTATCTTCAGTGCTTAAGTCCGATAATTTTTGCCCACCATTATACTTTAAAGCTCTTATAGTAGCGACAATCACAATAACATCAGGATTTTTGTCCAAATTAGGAGTGACAATATCTAAGAATTTTTCAGCGCCAAGATCTGCCCCAAATCCAGCCTCAGTTACGGCATAATCACCAAGTTTTAATGCAGTATTAGTTGCTAAGATACTATTACATCCATGCGCAATGTTAGCAAAAGGACCTCCATGAATAATAGCTGGAGTGTGTTCTAAGGTTTGAACTAAGTTAGGTTTGATTGCATCTTTTAATAATGTAGTTATAGCACCTTGTATATTTAAATCTTTAACAAAAACTGGTTTTTTATCGTAAGAAAAGCCAATCAAAATCTTTCCTATTCTCTTTTTAAGATCCAAAATATCCGTTGATAAACAAAGAATGGCCATTAGTTCAGAAGCAACTGTAATGTCAAAATGATCTTCTCTCGGAACTGAGGATGTTTTTCCACCAAGCCCAATTACGATGTTTCTCAACGCACGATCATTAATATCTAGAGTTCTGCGCCAAGTAATCGTTCTAGAATCGATGTTTAACTCATTACCTTGCTGTAAATGATTATCGATTAAGGCAGCCAAAGTATTATTAGCAGCCGTTAGTGCATGCATATCACCAGTGAAGTGTAAGTTAATATCTTCCATGGGAACAACTTGTGCAAACCCTCCGCCAGTTGCCCCACCCTTCATGCCCATAACAGGACCTAAAGATGGCTCTCTTAATGCTACGATTGAGCTCTTACCAATTTGTCTTAAAGCATCAGCAAGGCCAATAAGTACAGTAGATTTACCTTCTCCTGCTGGAGTTGGATTAATAGAAGTAACTAATACTAACTTACCGGCTTTATTATTCTTTAAATTTTTTATTGTCGATAATTTGAATTTAGCCTTATAGTCACCATAGGCTTCAATATCTGAATCATTTAAACCAATTTGTTCTGCAATTTCCTTAATTTTTAACAAGTTTGACTCTTGAGCAATTTCAATATCTGATTTCATTTTAAAACCATCCTTATTTATTGATTAAAGAAGACAACTTTTTAATGCTTTTTGGAAAGGCAATTATTCTTATTGGAAAGAACTCTGCTGACTTAAAGTTTAGAACTAAATAATATTTTCCAGAACGGATTGATGAAAGTTCTGAAATATTAATCGTTCTAATTTGTTTCTTAAGAGGACTATATATTATTAATTTTTCATTATCAGCTACGAGATATGATTTGAGAATGAACCAAATAATAATTATAGATGCAATTATCATAATAATAGGCGCAATATAATTTGATTTAAATATTTCTAATTGCGTTATAATCCCTAGCATAAAAAGCATTAGTAATAATGACCATCTAATTATGCCTTTCTCACCACCAGGCTGATAGAATATTTTCAATAACTTTGACCCCCTATAATTAATATGATAATTGTACAATGAAAGTAATAAAAAAAGTATTAAAATAAAAAAAGTAATCGTTTACACTAGCTTAATTAAACTAATTGATATATAACTAAAGTGTGCTAATAAAAAGCTGGAGGAAATTATTTTGAAATATGTTGTTATGAAATCACGTGATATCCGTGAAAATTTGGCTACTGAACAATATTTAATGAACAATAAGAACTTCGATGAACCTCTTGTGCTGTTTTATATTGAAGGTCCTTGTATTATTGTTGGAAGAAACCAGAATACGCTTGAAGAAATCAATCATGATTTTGTAAAAGAAAATAATATTACGGTTACTCGACGCCTCTCAGGTGGTGGAGCAGTTTATCAAGATTTAGGAAATCTTTGTTTCAGTTTTGTGGTGAATTCCGATGATTCCAATTTTGGTGATTTTAAGTCATTCACCCAACCTATTATTGATGCATTACATCAAATGGGAGCAACATCAGCTGAAGTTTCAGGAAGAAACGACCTTTTAGTAGATGGTAAGAAGTTTTCAGGTAATGCCATGTATTCAAAAAATGGCAAGACTTTTTCTCATGGAACAATTTCTTATAATGTTGACTTAGATGTATTAACTAAAGCTTTACACGTTAACGAAGATAAGATCAAATCTAAAGGTATTAAATCTATTAGAAGTCGTGTGACTAATTTAAATTCTTATCTTGATTCTAATTACCAAGGTTTAACAACTGAAGAATTTAGAGACTTACTTCTACCTAAGTTATTTGAAAAAAATGATATTTCAGAGATAAAAAAACATGAATATGTAGTTACACCTGAAGATCAAGTAGAAATTAATAAGTTGCTCGATCAATATTATAAAAATTGGGATTGGGTTTATGGAAAATCACCCAAATTCACTCTTAAACAAAGAAAACACTTTGATATGGGGACAATTGATGTCCGTATGAATATTGCTAATGGAATGATTAACGATATAAAGATTTTTGGAGATTTCTTTGGATCACAAAGTGTATCTGACATTGAAGAGGCATTAAATGGAACTAAGTTTGAAACAGATGATGTTAGTTCAGTTTTAGACAATTTTAATTTAGATGACTACTTTAAAGGAATCGATAAGCAAGATATTTTGAAACTAGTTACTCCCTAATAAAATAAATACGCAAAAAGGCGAATTTTTAAAACTCGCCTTTTTGTTTGCTTTTTTTTATAATAAATAAGAGGTAATTATTATGATTTCAAAATACAAAGTAAGTAATGAATTGAACTTTATTTCAGTTAATGAATTAACTGCAGATGATGCTGAGGAATTATTTAATGACTATAAATTGACTGAAGAAATAATTGAATATGCTTCTGATATGAAAGAACGGCCAAGGATCGAGTATATAGAAGCGCTTAAATCATGGTTAATAGTTTTCCATGTTATTTCTAATAGTCCACATATTCATCAAGTTACATTCCCTATTTCTGTTTTATTAAGTGATAAACAAATTATCTTATTTACAACATCTAAAACACAATATGTTGAACGTTATTTTAAAGAATTACGTGAAAATGAGTCTAATAGTGTCACTTCGTGGGGAATATATTTTGATATTGATGATAAATTATCAGAAGATTTCATAGATAAGATCGAAGAAATATCTGACCGTCGCTCTCTAATTCAGCAGAGACTAACATCACATAAAATTAGTGATAGCGAAATTTTAGAACTATCTAAAATCCAAGAAGAAATATCATATCTATTAACGGCTGTTAATGGTAATTACATAATGTTAAAAGAAGCTCAACTATTTATTAAGAGCTCTGAAATGCACGGATTAATTACTAAAAAAGATAGAGAATACGTCAATGATGCCGTAATAGAATTTGAACAAATTCAAAAAATGGTTGAATTATTAGGCGATATAACAGATAAACTATCTAATTCATTTAATAATCTGTTAAATAATCAAACTAATTTCACTATGAAAATTTTGACAATATATTCTATTATTCTCTCGATACCAACGATTATTTCAGGCTTTTATGGTATGAATATGTTTTTACCAATTGCTGGAAAACCATGGTCCTGGATTTTTTCATTAGTATTAGTTGGAGTCGGCTCTATTGCGATTTGGTATGATTTAAAAAGACGACACTTTATGTAAAGTGTCGTCTTTTTTATGCCCAATATTGGAAGTAATCAGTTCTGATTGCTCCATTATATAATTTTCTACGTTTAGTTGCTTGCTTGCCATAGAATCCTTGGAAGTCTAAATCACTAGTTAAATAGTATTTACTCCAATGATTTAATTTTTCAAAGATATCCCCCATTTGTTTGTACAATATGTGTACCTCTTCGGTATCTTTCATACGAACACCATAAGGTGGATTAGCAATCAGAACGCCATTATCTTCTTCAATTTTCAAGTCTTTTAATGCTATTTGTTTGAAGTTAATGTCGTGTAACACTCCAGCATTATTAGCGTTTAACTTAGCAACGTCAATCATATTTTGATCAATATCACTTGCATTAATATTTAATTTAACATCCTTAATTTCGCTTTTTGCTAATTGCTTTTGATTTTCAAGAATTTGTTGATCAAACCAATTAAATCCTTCGAAAAGAAAATGACGATTTAATCCAGGAGCAATATTTTTACCAATCATTGCCGCCTCAATGGCAATTGTCCCTGAGCCAGTTGTTGGATCCCAAAATGGCATATCAGAGCGCCAATTAGTTATCATAACCAATGCTGCAGCGAAGTTTTCTTTCAATGGTGCCCCACCATGTTCAATACGATAGCCACGTTTGAATAAACTATCTCCTGTTGTATCAAGTGTAACTTCAGCATGATTTTTAATTATACGTACTTCAATTGAAAAAGTGCTACCTGATTCAGGCAACATACCATTACGACGATTGTAAACTTCAGCCATCTTTTTAACGATAGCTTTTTTTGAAATAGCCTGAATATCACGTGTCGAGAAAAGTTTTGATTTAACTGAACGAGCATTTACTGGTATATGTGCGTTCATTGGTAAGTAATCATCCCAAGGCATGTTATAAATTTTATCAAATAGTTCTTCGAAAGTTACTGCATCAAAGTCATCTAAAATGATTTTTACGCGATCAGCTGAACGTAACCAAAGATTTGTTCTTGCGATATCTTCTAGTTCACCATGAAATAACACGCGACCATTGTCAGTCTTTGTTTCATATCCAAGATCATTCAATTCTTTGGCGGTGATTGCTTCAAAACCACTTGCCATTGTTGCTACTAGTTTGTATGTCATATTTATTCCTCTTAATTATTTGAGTTTTATAAGTCTTTGCATAAAAAAAGGCGAAGTAAACTTCGCCCAACCTGAGAGTAGACCCTATAGGCCATGTTCTGTTCAAGTATTAAAACAGGTTATTTCTAATACCTTCAGTAATCATCTATCTACATTAAATGCCTTCACACTAGGTTCAATTTCCGTTGTGAAGCGCCCCTACCAAAGTTTGGGTTGCTCGCTCGCGGGGTTTACCCGTTCCAATTCCATCATTTCTGATGAACACGCGTTTCTGTGGCACTTTCAAACTACTAATGCATAGTTATAAACCTTAGCACTTTCATTGCCGTTATCTCAAAAGAGATACCTTGGCTTATTGGGCCAAGCACGAACACTACAAGCATCGCAGCTTGTGCGGGCATGGACCTTCCTCAGCTTACAAAAGTAAGCCGCGATTACTCGAAATCTACTCAGTTTGTTATTAAAACACCTTGATATTATAGGCACGAGTTATAATATATTGCAAGTTAATTGTTACTTGAATCATCACCATAGAAGTTTTGAGCTGATTCTGTTGTTGTTTTTTCTTCCCCAAATACTTTACGTTCTAGATTTGATAATCTGCGTAAAATATCATAGTTAGTTGTACTTGGATATGATTCATCTACAGGAGCATAAACATTATTTGTTTCTTGAGATTGCTCTGCTGTAGAAATCATTGTGTCATCAATTCTCGTATCTGAAATAATATTTTCAGACTCTTCTACTTGTTGTGTATCTTCAGACGTTCTTAATACATCTTCACGAAGTGAGGCGTTTTCAGCTTCTAGTTGACTAATGTATTTTTCCATACCTTCATAATCTTGGATTATGTCATCTAGATATGCATCAACTTCATCAGGATTGTATCCACCAATAGTTTTTGTACGAAATTCTTTTTTTAAGATGTCACTTGATTGTAATTTAGTATTTATATTCATATTATTTCCCTCTCAATATTGTTCACTTGGAATTATAGCAAATATTACACTAATATTACATAATCAGTGTTTAACTTATTCTTTTTTAATAATAATTTAATTAATTTCTTCGTCAGCCAGTTCTCGCGTGAAATCTTCCAAGTCTTCAAAGGTCACTAATTCAATTGAATAGTTGTGATTTTTAGCAAAATCGATAGCAGCTAAATAGTCAAAATTAGGCTTTCCCTCTTTTTCGGGATCATAAATTATCAATAGTCCATCAGTATGATTCAACATAAATTGTTGCCAATTTTTAAGCTGCTGAGGTGATTGATAGTCTTCATTACTAACATAATTTACATAATTAGATTTATTTAATGAACTTTTGAAATTAAGTGTGTTATTTTCATTCCAATTAGCTCCAAAGTCTTTAAAAGGAAGCATTACAGCATTTTTTAAGTGAGTATCATTTTCTTTGATATTGGCAACAGTATTAATTGTTATTTGTTCAATCCCAAGTTGTGCTCCTGTGATCACCCACTCCAACCCATCAAGTTGATACTGCTCGATTCTTCTTTTCAAAAACATACTTAAAACTTCAATTTTTTTATCGTTTTTATTAAAAATTCCAAGTTCAAAAGAACGATATCCAGTAATCCATAATCTTGTAATCATCTGTAATTCCTTTGGATTTTTTTCATTAATGTAAAATGGTATAATTCATTAGTTAAAGGAGTTGATAACTTGAATATTAAATACCCTGATGGTAGTTCATATGACAATGAGCAAAATTCATTAAACTATAGTTCAAATTCGAAACGTCAAAAGACTATTTTTGGTGATCGTGGTATGACACTTGAAGAAGAATTGAATAGAAGTAATGAATACTATCGAGCTCATGAAATAGCCGTTATTTATAAAAAGCCGGTTCCTTTACAAATTGTAAAGGTTGACTACCCTAAGAGAAGTAAGGCCGTAGTAAAAGAGGCATATTTTAGACAACCTTCAACTACTGATTATAACGGAATTTATCAAGGAAAGTATATTGACTTTGAAGCGAAGGAAACAAAGAACAAAACCGCTTTTCCACTTAAAAACTTTCATTCACATCAAATTGAACATTTGAGAAGTTGTTTAAAACAAGGTGGAATATGTTTTGTTATAATGAGATTCTCAACTCTTAATGAGTATTATATACTTCCAGCTTCTATTTTAATAAAATATTGGGATTTACAGAAACAAGATGGGAAAAAATCCATCGAATACAATATCATTGTAAAAAATTCTGTATCTATTGAGCCAGGATATAATCCGGTACTTCCTTATTTAGAAGCTTGTGACAAGATGATTGATAAATTAAAGGGGACAAAAAATGGCCGAAGAAAAAACGACCCGTAAACAAATTCGAAATAAAAAGCCAAAAAGAAAAGCTCTTACGATTATTAAATGGGGATTATTGGTCCTTACTTTATTTATTATTGCCGGAGTTGGGGTATTTGCATATTACGCAAGTCAAGCTCCAGAAATCTCTACAAGTACTCTGCAAGATGCAGGATCTGCAACGATTTATGATCGTAACGGTAAGAAAATTATGAACTTGGGTAACGAAGAACGCGATTATGCAAAAATTAGCGAGATACCAACCCAATTACAAGATGCAGTTATTTCAATTGAGGATAAGAGATTTTACAATGAACCGCTAGGAATTGATCCTATTCGTATTGTTGGTGCTGGATTGAATAACATTAAATCTAATAGTATTCAAGGTGGTGGTAGTACTTTAACCCAACAACTGGTTAAACTCTCCTACTTCTCAACAAATAAGTCTGATCAAACTTTTGAACGTAAGATAAAAGAAATTTGGCTTTCAATGAAAGTTGAAAAACAATATTCGAAGAAAAAGATTTTAGAGTTCTATATGAACAAAGTGTATCTTTCAAATGGTATTAATGGAATGAAAACAGCATCAAAATACTATTTTAATAAAGATATGAAAGATTTAACTTTAGCTCAAACTGCAATGTTAGCGGGTATGCCGCAATCTCCAACAGGTTATGACCCCTATGTACATCCGACAGAGGCAAAAAATCGTCGTGATACAGTATTACAAGCCATGTATAATAACAAAAAAATATCAAAAACTGATATGAAAGCAGCTATGGATACTCCTATCACAGATGGTCTTCAAGAAAAATCTAGCATAACTTCTGCTACTGAAACCAGAAAAATATCAGATCCATATATTAAAGAAGTAATTTCTGAAGTAAAGAAAAAAGGATACGATCCATATCGAGACAATATAAAAATTACAACAAATATGGATTATGATGCACAAAAATTATTGTACAAAATTGTTAATAGTAATACTTATGTTTATTATCCTGATAGTACAATGCAAGTTGCTTCAACAATTGTAGACCCAAATAATGGGAAAGTGATTGCAATGATTGGTGGACGTAATCAAGGAGATGTGCAGTTAGGATATAATCGAGCAGTTCAATCTTCCAGAAGTAATGGTTCTACGATGAAACCTCTACTCGATTATGCACCAGCAATTGAATATTTAGATTGGTCAACATATCATCAAGTGTACGATGAAGCATATAACTATCCTGGTACATCGATAAGTCTACATGATGTAGATAATCAATACATGGGGAAAATGAGCTTGCGTAGTGCACTTTCAAAGTCTAGAAATATCCCTGCCGTAAAAACTTTGGATGAAGTTGGATTTAACCGTGCTAAAGAATTTGTTAAACAATTGGGAATTAATATTCCAGATAATGCAGGTTTATCTGCTGGAATTGGTTCCGAAGTATCAACTTTACAAAATGCTGCGGCGTATAGTGCTTTTGCTAATGGTGGTTATTATAGAAAACCTTATTACGTTTCAAAAGTTGAAACTTTTGATGGTATTGTTCATAAATACAGTTCTTCTGCGAAACGTGTTATGAAAGAATCAACCGCATTTATGATTACTGATGTGTTAAAAGATGTTATCAAACCTGGTGGTCTTGGTGCAAATGCATATATTGCTGGATTATATCAAGCTGGAAAATCTGGAACAACAGATTATTCAGAACAAGAATTAAAAAGAAATCCAGCTCTTTCAGGACTTGCAAAAGATGCATGGTTTGCAGGTTATACTAAAAATTATTCAATGAGTATCTGGGCCGGTTATGATAAGCCGTCTGAAAATGGTTTATCAATGACAAGTCGAACCATATCTCAAAAAATTTATAAATATATGATGCAGTATCTGCAACAAAATACCGAAAATAAAGACTGGACAGCTCCTGGTGATATCGTTCAAGTAAATGGCGAATGGTTCTTAAGTGGAACAGTACCTGCCTCATTTACTCATCAAGAAGAATCATCAACTGATGATACTACTACTGATGAAACAGAAACAGACAGTGAATCAGATCAAGATGTTGTTGAGGATCCGGATGAAACCACTGAACCAGATGAAAATATGGATAATAATGAAGTTGGTGATACTACAACTGATCCTTCCGTAGATACACAACAAGCAAGAAACTTTAATCGCTCCATTACTAGTACGCATAAAACAAATAGTAAAAATTGGCGTCGCCAATCTGAGAATAATAAGAAATTGATTAAATTACTTACATTTAATCTAATGATATAAAAAAAGCAATGATATTAAATAATATCATTGCTTTTTTTTATTGTTTAATTTATCGCACTCAATTATTAATGAACAAATCTCTTTTTCAACTGTCAGTTTCATCGAGTACTTTCTACCGAATTCAATCATTGTATGATGAGCTTTAGTCCATTCGGATTTAGGTAAAACCGAAGTTATTTTTGTTTCTATTTCCAAAGGGTTAGCATCTTTTTTTACAAAGTGAAGTCGTTTAGAAATTGCAGAGACATGTGTATCAACAGCAAATGCAGGGATATTAAATCTATCGCTGATAACAACGTTGGCTGTTTTTCTACCTACCCCAGATAGTTGCATTAATTTTTCTCGATCTTGTGGTACTGTACCATCAAAATTTTCAATAAGTTCCTGAGAGCATTTCTTTATGTTTTTTGCTTTATTATGAAAAAGACCGACACTTTTAATTATGTCTTCAATCTCTAAGATGTCAGCATCAGCCATATTTGATGCGTCTGGGTATTTTTGGAATAATTTGGGTGTTACTTTATTAACAGAGACATCCGTTGCTTGTGCGCTTAAAATAACTGATATTAAGTATTGGAAATCAGTTCTCGAATCAAGTGACGGTTTAACAGGACCAATTTCATCCATCATTTTATGAATTGCCCATACAATATCAGAATTTGCTAGCATTATAATTCATTTCTCCTTTTCGATTCTTCTAACTGAATTGGAGTTTTTATGTTTTGTTTTTCCCAATTTAATAAGATACGATCCATATATTTGAAAGAATAAGCTTGATTCAAAACAGCCTCTTTCAATGCTAACTGTATTAAATCAATACTATAATGACTTTGATTAATCCAATCATGAATAGTCTCTTGTTCTATCGGTGAAGTTGGGCGACCAAATTCTACTTCTATCATTTTGAATAAAGTACGAAGTTTGTTTTCTTGGGCTAATTTATTAGCTTCTTCATCAGTCTTTGACAAAATTTGTTCTAATTGATAATAGACCGGAGTTAAATCATAAGCATCTTGTTGCTGATGATTTCTATTTATCTCTGTTTTTATATCAATTATATTTTTTTTGATAAGACTCTGAATAATATTCATGATTTTTGATTGTTCTAATCCAGTAGTTTTTTGAATTAGTTCAGGAGTTGGAAATTTATTATTCTTTTGCGAATACATTTCGAGAACTGAAAAAATCAAAAACTCCTCTGCATTAAGAGAAAGATTATGTAAATTTAATAAAATAACATTATTAATTGATGTTGATCCGTCTTTAATTAATTTATCTAATATATTTATTGACATATTTTTCCTCAAAAAAGGTTGGAAATATTCCAACCTTTCAACTTATATTATGGTTTTAATCTGTTAATCATTCTTGGGAACGGAATTGCTTCGCGTAAGTGATCTAGTTTACAAATCCAAGTTACTGCACGTTCGAATCCTAAACCAAATCCTGAATGTGGAACTGAACCGTATTTACGTAAATCAAGATACCATTGGTATTCTTCTTTGTTTAGCCCTTTTTCATCAATCATCTTTTCAAGTGCATCAAAGTCAGTTTCACGCTCACTACCACCGATAATTTCTCCGTAACCTTCGGGAGCTAGAAGATCAGCACAAAGGTAAACGTCATCACGATCTGGATGTGGTTTCATATAGAATGATTTGATTTCTTTTGGATAGTTCATAATAAATACAGGTTGTTCAAATTGTTCTGATATGTATTGTTCATCAGGAGCGCCAAAATCGTCTCCCCATTTAACATCTGCACCATTTTTTTGTAGCATTTCGATAGCTTCATCATATGAAATGCGAGGGAATGGTAATTTAGTATACTTTTTAAGTTGTTCAATATCACGATCAAGTATTTTTAATTCATATTCACAGTTATCAATAACACTTTGAACTAAGTATGCAATATAACGTTCTTGAACTTCTAAACTTTCGTCTTGTTCCATAAATGCCATCTCTGGTTCAATCATCCAAAATTCTGTTAAATGACGGCGTGTTTTTGATTTCTCCGCACGGAAAACTGGACCAAATGTAAATACTTTACCAAAGGCCATAGCCCCTGCTTCAGCATAAAGTTGACCACTTTGTGATAGATAAGCATCGTGATCAAAGTATTCAATATGGAATAATTCTGTTGTTCCTTCTGGAGCACTACCAGTAAGAATTGGTGGATCCATTTTAATGAACCCTTCTTTATTGAAGAATTCATAAGTGGCATTAATCATTTGATTTCTAATTCGCATGATTGCGTATGGACGTTTTGAGCGTAACCATAAGTGTCTATGATCAAGCAAGAAGTCAACACCATGTTCTTTAGGTGTTATAGGGAAATCTTCGCTTTCGCCAATAACCTCAATTCCAGAAACTTCAATCTCATAACCAAAATGAGATCTTGAATCTTCATGAATTACACCTGTTACCCAAAAGCTTGTCTCTTGGCGTAATGATTTTGATAATTCAAAAATTTCTTCTGATACATTATTCTTAACAACAACTCCTTGGAAGAATGCTGTTCCATCACGTAATTGCAAGAATGAAATCTTACCTGAAGAACGTTTATCTGTTAGCCAAACGCCTATTTTTACTTCTTCATCAATATGTTTTTTTGCATCAATGATTTTTATTGTTTTAACCATGAATGTAATACTCCTTTAAATATTGTTAATCAATTGTGTTATTTTATTTGTTTCGTAGTCAACCATTGCATAACCTATAGAATTGTTCTTATTTGTAAATGAAACTTCCCAGGTTGGTTTATTATGGATAATTCCTAAATTAATATCATTAATTCTCTTTGGATTATACTTACTCAAAATTTTGTTTTTAGTAGTCTCTCTATTATATTTATTACTCTTAAGAATCTTTATTTTACCGCTTTTAGCATTAATCATTACATAACGGTATTTATTTTCTTTTGTCCAACCACCCACACTGTAATATTGATTATCTTGTGTGAAATTTGAGAAATAATTAGGATTATCAATGTCTGCCGACTTGTATGCAATTTTATTTGCTTGTGATCGAGCGCTAGTATATGGTTCGCTAGCTATAGAGAAAAAAACAAAAATAGAAGTAGCAATAACCCCTACAATTCCAATAATTATCCAATTTATGGTGGATCTACGCATATTTAATACCTCAAAAAATTGACTAACTATAGTATACCAAAAGTTAGTTCAAAAATTCTTCTAGATTTTCTTTAATTTCATTGGATGAATAATTCTTTTTAATCGATTTTTCTGGAAAATTACTTAACATTTCTTTTCCATATTTGGATTTGATTATTCTATCATCTAAGATAATCATTACACCTTTATCCGTTGGGGTTCTGATAAGCCTTCCATAACCTTGACGAAGTTTTAGAGTTGCTCTAGGTAATGCATCCTCGTTAAATGCGTTCAACTGCAATTTTGAAAGATATTTACTACGAATCATTGTTTCGTTTTGATCTGGAGAATCGAATGGAAGCCTTGTAATAATAACAATTTCAAGAACTTTTTGTGGGAAATCTACACCCTCCCAAAATGAATTGGATCCAAGTAAAATAGAGTTCTTGCTATGAGAAAAACGTTTTTTAATCTTTTCATTATTACCATTAATACCCTGAGCAAGTATTTCTTTTTTGTTACTTAATGAGCTCTCGGATAGTTTAATATAAACTTCATTCATAGTAGACAAAGAATTAAATAAAACAAGAGCCTGATGTGGATTATCGCCTAAGAATTTTTTTATCATTTCACTTAAATAAGAACTATATTCATCTTCGTTCATATTCTTTATATTTTTAGAATCATTAGGTATATATACTCGTGTTCTGTCATCTAAGTTATATTGATTCTTAAATATTTCGGCATTATGAATCAACTCATCAGTTAACTGTAAATCTCGCTTGAAAAAATTAAAATTATCACTACTATTCAATGCCCCACCAACCATGAATATATGATTGAATTTTTGATTAACGGTATTGATTTCGTCATTAATATCTAATTTATACCAAACAATATTAGTACCAGATGAATTAAATTGATTTTTAAGCTGGAAGCTAACACCAAATAGCTGATGCTCATCATTTAGTTTAGTAATAAGATCTAACATTAATACTGTTTGTCGACGTAATGAATTATTGTACAAGCTTAAATTAGAAATAATTCCCGATATTTTCAGACCAATAAAATCGTTTTGGCCAAAATAGTTACGAATTAGTTTATCAATTTCTAGTATTATTTTTGTCAAAGATTCTTTTATTTCTGATAAGTATGAAATAAGTCGTGCCGGTTGTTTAATATCTTTATTCAACATTCGTGTTTCTAAATAACTACTCTTATTATCTGATAGCAACTTATTAAGAAAATAATTTTGATATACATAATCATCAAGCTTAGCTGTTGCAGTTTCAAACTCTTGGAAGAAAGATTCCATTAACTGAAGATCTTTCCTACTCCATTTCCCAATGAAATTATTATTGAAGTTTTCTTTTAAATCTTCTCTATTCTGATATAAGGTATCAGATATTTTTTTCACTTCACTATTAAGCTTGTTCATATTAAAACTTGGCGAATTATTTTTTCTTAAATTATCTGCAAAATGATGAGCTTCATCGATAACAAGATAAGGATTATCACCCCAAATTTTGTCACTCAAATGTAACGCGAAATATGATTGATTAGTTATCAAAATCTCAGCGCGTTTAGCCTCATTTATACTGAATTTCCAAAAATCATCTTCAGCAAATAATGTGTTTATCTTATCTTCTCCACGATGGGATATTAATGATAAATAATCTATATTTGTATTGCTGAGACGCAATTCGTCTAAATCACCAGTAGTGGTCATTGTTAACCAAACTAAAATTTTCATTTTTAGAATTGCTGTAGTTTTATGCCCCTTCAGGTCTTGTGACAACGTGTTATAGAAACGATCTAAATCTAAATAATTATAACTACTCTTAACTACTTGTGCATGATAAGAATAATTTTGCAATTGATTCAAAAATGGAATGGCTTCATCCAAAATTTGATTTTGTAAAACTGTTGTTGTAGTAGCAATGACTAATTTATGTCTATCAGATATTTGAAAAGAAATTGGGTATAAGTATCCTATAGTTTTACCAATCCCAGTTGGAGCTTCCAATATAGTCCATTTTTTTGATGAATTTTCGAGTAATGTACTATGGATTGAATTCATCATTTTTGCTTGTTCACTTCGATATTCTAAAACGTTATTAAAACTTGAAATTTTATCGCTTTTTGAAACGGGATATTCAGTATTCAAATCAACATTAGAGTTAACTTTTACAGTTTTACGACGCAAAACCAGTCCGTTTTTCTCGTATAAGTAATCTTGTAAGATATTGGCATCATTGATTCTCTTTTGATATATACTGGAGAATAATTCACCAGTTTCACGAATAGTGGATTCACCAATTAGGCATATTTTTTTTAGAGTCGTAATTGGTAGCATATTGATTCTTTGAATTAATATTAATAATAATTTAGCTGTGACATTAGAATCATCATCTGCACGATGTGGATGATCATGTTCAATATTCAAATAATCTGAAATATCTTGTAATTTAAAACTGCTCAATTGTGGCAATAATATTTGTGAAAGTTCAACAGTATCAATAGCTGGAATATCTAAATTGTCATATCCTGATTTTTTTAATGCTGCTTTAATAAAGGGAAAGTCAAAGTTAACATTATGAGCTACAAATGTTCTTCCCTTTAAATAATTAAATATTTGATCGGCAACCTCTTCAAAGCTTGGGGCATTCTTCACAGTGTCATTAGAAATATTTGTCAATTCCTGAATTCTCGTTGAAATTCGTTGATGCGGATTTACTAGAATTGAAATAGAATCCGAAATCACACCATTATCAATTAATGTACACCCAAATTGAATTATCCGATCTTCGCCTTTATTTGTTCCCGTTGTTTCTAAATCGACAACGGCAAAGTGTTTTGATATATCCATATAAATCCTACTCACATTAGATTTTTACGCATTTACCAAGTCTTAAGAAATATAAATACTTACCTATTACTTGTTTATTTTCAATATTCTCAATTGCTGCTTCGTATAGATTAAGTTGACCGCTATAATTCTTAACAGCAGAATCAACTGAATTTTTAGCAGAATTATCATTAATTACATTATCAGTCTTGTAATCAAAGATTATTATACCCTCTTTTGTTTCAATAAGGCCATCAATTATTCCATGTATAAGGATATCGTCATCCACACTACCTGAATCAAATAGTTTTTTAGCTGGTACTACCATTGAAAAAGGATATTCTCGTTGCAATGTATCACGATTATTCATAACTTGCATTCCTAAATCAGAATCAAAAAAATCAATGATATTTAAAATGTTAATTTTTTTACTTACAGCTGAGGAAATTAGCCCGTTATTCGTTAAATTGTTAATTAATTTCTGGACGGATTCAATTGTCGGTTTCTGATCTAAAGATAACTTTTGTAATATCAAATGAGTTGCACTACCTATTTCAGCTCCAGATACATTTTCTTCTGTCATCAAGAACTTAGGTTTTTGAAAATCGTTTAGAGTGTAACGACCGCTATCTATAATTTGCGACTTAACTAATGAATCTTCATCTGGATCACCAAATAAAAATTTAATCTCTGAAACTGACTGATAAGCGGTAGTTTTGACAGACTTCTCATATGGATATTGAAAATCAAGAATTTTCTTAACTGTCTGCGTAAATTTATCATCAGCTGTTGGTTTGTTTTTAATTTTAAATATCTTCTTGGGACTAATTATTGATAGATCAATATTCTCAGGTTTAATAAACAGAATCTGAGTATTTAATTCTTTATTAAAGAAGCTACTCCCTGATGTACTTGTTGAATCTTGTAATATACAAGACATTATAATATCCAAATATGATTTGAAGTTTAAACGATCATATAAGTCAATTTTTGAATTTGTTAAATCAACAGTTTGCCAAGCTTCTATTTTTTTTGATAATGATTTTGTTGATCCAATAATTATCAATTTTTGCTTAGCACGTGTTAATGCAACATATAATAAACGCAATTCTTCGGAAATATTTGAAATATTCTTCTTTTGTTTAATCAATCCTCTAACTGGAGTTGAAAAACGTAGTTCTCGATCATAATCAATATATTTAATTCCAAGTCCTTGTTGAACATCAATTAATGCATCACCCGTTAAGTCATCAGTATTGAATTTCTTTGCTGCATCAATTAAAAAAACAATAGGAAATTCCAATCCCTTACTACCATGAATAGTCATAACATTAACAGCATCTTCATCAGACTCAATAGAACTTGGTTGAGATAAGTCTTTTTGATTAGCTTCAATTCTTTCAATAAATCTGATGAATCGAAATAAGCCTTGAAAATTCATTGCTTCAAATTCGTTAGCTCTTTGATATAAAGCATGCAAGTTTGCTGAACGCTGTTTACCACCGGGCATTCCAGTAACAAAATCTAAAAATCCCGTTTCTTGATAAATAGACCAAATTAATTCGGAAATTGATGCTTGATTTGCTTTTTCACGGAAATTCTTTAATTGCTTTAGAAATACCTCTAATTTATTAGTTAATTGATTATCATTATTCTCTAAATAAGTTAGTACGGTGTGATAAAAATTAAGACCTGAGTTATCAATTCTAATCTGAGCCAATTCATTTTCATTAATTCCAACAATAGGTGATCGTAAAACGGCAACTAGAGGAATATCTTGTTCAGGATTATCAATTAGTTTTAATATCTCAATCATCACTTGAACTTCCATTGTTTGGAAATAATTTTGTGAATCGGAAACATATACTGGAATATTAGCAGAACCAAAAGAAGAAACAATATCAGTATAATAGCCTTTACTACGACTTAAAATAGCAATATCACTATATCGAATATCCCTGTTTGTACCTTTTTTAGCATCAAATATTTGATATTTATCACTTACTAACTTTTGAATACGCGATCTAAGTTGCGTAATTTCAACAATACGCTTATTAACACCCTCTTCATCAGCAGAATTAATATCCATAATATTAATTTCAACTGAAGTATCCACATTATCAGGGAACTTAGCTCCCGGTATAAGTTTTGTTCGATCATCATAATCAACTCCACCAACTTGATTGTCCATCATCATTTCAAAAATGTTATTAACAAAAGATGTAACTGTTTTTGATGATCTAAAGTTATTCGAAAGAAGAATTAGTTCGTTTGTATCATTGCTTCTGCCAAATTCATCATATTTACCCGCAAATAAATAGGGTGCAGCTTGTCTGAAACCGTAAATCGATTGTTTAATATCCCCTACCATGAAGAAATTATTAGAATTTTGTTGAAGACTTTGTACAATACTTTCTTGCATGGGATTAACATCTTGATACTCATCAATCATTATTTCAGTAAATTTATTTTGATAATACTCTGCTGCAACTCTAGTTCCATTTTCTTCAACTTTAAAAATATCCATAGTAAAATGTTCTAAATCATTAAAATCTAAAGTTTTATTATGTAGTTTAATCACCTTAAATTGTTCCAAATATCTTTTTTCGGCTTCAACTAGCTTAACTATTAATTTATAAGAGTTATTCATGATTTGAGTCATATTTTCACTATTAGTAATAACCAAATCGTTTAAAATCTTCTTTTTAAAGTTGTCTTTAATATTTGTTTGAATATCTTGGACTACTTTAGTCATTTCATCTTCTTGGGTTCCAGGTTTCTTTCGAGCTGTCTTAAATTTAAAACTAGAAATATTTGTTGCAAGATCATCAAATGAATAAATACCAATTTTTTCTATAAAATCTTCTAGCCAAAGAATTGCTTCGCTAAATGGATCAATATATTTAGCACAACTCTCGTTTTCTAGAGCGAGTGATTGAGCTTTTTTCATTAAATTCAATTGTTCTTTTAGTGATTGAAGTATATTTGGTAGCAAAATTTCTTTGTAGAAGTTAGACTTTTCAAAATCGTCATCGTTTAGTTGATATAACTGACTTAATGAATCAAGCCATTCATCACTATTAGGACTTGTGATAGCAAAATTAGCTAGTTTATAAATCAGGTCCTGCAATCCTTGATCATCACGATCTTTAGAAAAGTTCTTAGTTAGTTCAATGAAGTCTTGATCATTATTTTGGTAGTACTCATCACGAACTATATTCCAAGCTTGTTCTTTAAGTAACATTTGTTCTGTATCATCCGTCATTAGACGAAAACTTGGATCTAAATCTATTAAGTAATAAAACTTTTTGATTACATTTGAACAAAAAGAATGTAATGTGCTGATATCGGCAGCTGGAACTTTCGCCAGTTGTTGTTGTAAGTTTAGTTTTACGATCGTATCAGTTGTATTATTTATCTCAGATCTTAATCGACTAATCAATCGATCCTTCATTTCTTTAGCGGCTAATTTGGTGAAAGTGACAATAAGAAGTTTATCAACATCTTGTCCATTCATAATTTTGGTGATTACACGCTCAATTAAAATGGTGGTTTTCCCAGAGCCTGCAGCAGCCGAAACAAGAATATCTTTATCGGTATCAAAAATCGCTTGTTTTTGTTCAGTTGTCCAGTTAATCGACATTGTATTCACCTCCATTACTTAATTGGTCTAAGAATTGTTTTTTACTTATATTTGAAATGTCATTGTAGCTATTCTCTGGTAACATCGCATCAAATTCAAAAATTGATTTGTAGTTGGTAAACTTAAATCCAGTATCGTTATCGTTAACACGATAAGGATTAAGCTTAATTTCTCCAGAAAAAATCCTTTGTGCTGCTTGTATAATTAATGATTTGTTATAATTCAACATTAATTCTAGTTGTTCTTTTGTGACTGAATCGTTTGTTTGTGCCGATAACTCACCGTTTTTCTTAAGTGCTAGCTTATAAATATCAGAGCTATTTTTTGAATCTACACCGTTGGTTAATAATTGGTCAATATTATTACCATCATTAACAATAATTCCTGTAAGCTGGCGGTTCTTATAATTATCTTTTACTATATATTCCGCATCATTGATTGGTGAATAGATGCGTGAATAAAACGCACCTAATACAGACTTAACACCTAACTGTGATTGGTCATTCATAACTACTTGAATATATGTTGGAATCTGCAATTGTAACCCTGCACTAAACATATTATATTTGAATTCTTTTTTTGAAGATTTGTAATCAATAATTTGTATTGAATCACTATTTTTAAATTTATCAATACGATCAATCTTACCTCGTACAAAAATTTTCTTACCATCATCAAGGATATAATTGAGCCCCTCAATCCCCTTGTTATTAGCAATGGTGCCAAAGACTATTTCTGAATTAATTGGTTGAAAATTCAATAGATTTGATTGCTGATTGATTGAAATCATAAGTCCACTTAATATGTCAGATAAGTTTGATGCAATATATTTCATTTGTGGTGATGACGAAAAGATTTTATAAGTTTTTGATTCTAAAAGTTCTTTAATGATTTTCTTAGAAACTTCTTTAGTTTGCTCCATACTTAATTGAGCTAAGTTAATATCTTTGTCATTCAAATATTTAACAAAATAGTCCAAGTTATCATGGAAGAAACTTCCCATATTCGCTTGATTAAGTTCAAAGATATCTCGTTTTTTCAACTTGAGACCGTAAGTTAAGAAGTATTCAAATTCATTACTGTAAAATGTTTCAAGTTGAGAAATTGAAACATTTAAAGTATCACCATACAAGCTTTGAGCAACCTCGGGGTCAAGATTAGTAACTGTGTTTTGATAGTTTAATGACCCTTGGACTTTATTTTTGAGAGATGTATCAGCTAATAATAAGCTTTGAATTGTATTCCAATTGTTAGACATTTTAATACTACGGTCTTTTAATGAGCGATTTAATCTAATTAGATAATTTAGTGTTGAATCAATTGATCCAACGTATTCAAGTGCATAATCGTCATCCGCTTTAGGTGTATTCGTAATAACTCTTGGAGTAATTCCAAAGTAATCTTTAATTCGTTGTACATATGGAGAAATTTGTTCCTGATCACTATCGCCAATTAAAGGATACGAAAAAATAATCCTTTGTTCGGCACTTGTAAATGCTGAATTATGTAAGAAAGGTTCATCATTATTAATTATTTCGGCTGTATCTGAAAATTCACTGTTTGGTTTTAAATACTTACTAAACTCCATTTTTTCTTCATCGCTAATCAAAGAATTATTCTTATTAGATTTGGGCATTTGATCCGATGTACTTCCAAGAATGAATGTTATTTTTCGATTATTCATTTGAACCATACCAAGTTCAGATATGTTAACTGCATCTAAAGTTGATGGAATTTGAGAGTATTGTGATTGTGAAAAACCACTATCTAATACATCTAAGAAATTCTTAGCATCAAATGTATCATCACCGAATATTTCAATAAATTCACTCAAAAGCTGATTCAAAACATTTACAACTTGTTCAGGTTTGCTGGAATTAAGAAGATCTCCCTTCTCTAAATCATTATTTTGCCAATTTCTAAGCGTGAAAAATACAAGGTTATCTTCAAGAAATTTATATAATTCAATTATTAATTGTCTATTGGTGGTTACGCTATCAAATACTTCATTGATATTTTGATAAATATTAGCAACATAATGTTTAATTGAATTAATTTTGTTGATATTTTCTTGATATTTGTTTCTTAGTATTTCATCGTTAACTGAACTTAAATCTATTACTAATGTGAAATCTTCTTGACTCAACCAATCACTCTTATATAAGCCTTGAGCCAAAGAATAGTTCTCAGCCAAATCAATTGCTGACGAAAAATATTCTTCAGAAATATCTTCACTAGGCAGTAATAAATTCAATTTTAATAATTGAAAAATCGACTCATGATTTAGATTACCTTGAGCAAAAGCAAATAAATAATCTATTAGTAATTTCAATGGATGCTTAGACATATCTTTTTGTAGATCAAAAAACATTGGCACTTCATTTGTGTCAAAGATTGGTTTAATAAATGATTCGTAACTTGACAAGTCACGACTTAAAATCAAGAAATCTTTATAACGATAGTTTTGAGTTGCTACGAGTTGTCGAATATATGTTGATATTGCCTGAATTTCGGTTTGACGATCTGTACACTCCCAGATTTGTATACTATTTTTTGTTTCTAGGACAGCACTATTTAAAGATTTATTTACAGAATTTGACGAAATCCAAAAATCCTCTAGCAAACCGATATCATTACTTACACGATTAAGATTGGCATAGTTATTGTTTATTACTACTTTCTTATCTCTAGCAGCTGAATATAGTAAAGAGTAGGTACGTGCTGGACGGTAATAGAAATCGGTTGATTCTGGAAGCTCGATATAAGGCTTATCTAATTCCAAACTGATTGTTAAATTACTATCTTGACTAATTGTATTTAATAATTCGAATTCAATATTTTTAAACGTCGAAAATCCTAAAAAGTAAAAATGTGTTTTTGATAATAAATCTTCACTTTTGAAAACTTCAAGTAGTTTTTCTACAAGCAAATTGTTATGTAAATAGTTCTCATTAATATTACTGTTGTAGTCATCGTAGATAAGCTTTAATTCTTTCGTTTTCTTGATTTCAAAAGTTGCATTAAGATTAGAAATTATATTATCCAAATCATCTGAATCGATTTGTCCATTTTGTAATTCCTCTATTTGAGAAACAACTTCATCAATAAAACCATTATTTTGAATTTCGCCTTTGAAAATCTGCAACTCTTTTTTTCGATTATTTAAAATATTGCGAACAATCATTGATTTTTTTGTTGATGTTAATGTTTGTCTGTTTAAGACTTCCTCATCTCGCAGGAAGTACCAAGCTAACCGTGATAATGAAAAAATTTGAAGATTATTTGTCGCAATAATTTCAGAATTAGGTTTAATTTTTTCTTTGAATTGTTTAATTATTTCTATCTCAGATTCAAATTTAATATGGTTAGGCACAACAAAAAAGAATTTATCATGTGGATTATTTTTATAATCAGCAATAAAGTTATCCATTATTTGTTGTAAATGATTTTTCTTACTATTTCCTAATACAAATGTTAAAGCCATGATTTTCCCTACTTCTCTTGACAAAATTTAACGAATTGATCATTTTTTATGTATAATATAGTCTTACATAAGATTTTTCAAAACTTTCATACTATAAATTATAACCTTAAAGCGAGGATAAAACATTATGAATGCAATTGGACGTAGTCATGCAAAATTAATTTTAATTGGTGAGCATTCTGTTGTATATGGTTATCCCGCAATTACTATTCCAATCACAAGTATTCCGGTTATAGTAAAGATGGAGTCAATTAAAACCGAAGAATCAATTATTGAGTCACGTTTTTTTACAGGAAAAATTATAGATATACCTGAACACCTTAAAGGTATTGAAAAACTTATTACCAATTTAGATAAAAAATTAAATACTAAAAATATTAAATATAGTATACGCATCAAAAGTGATGTCCCTATTGAACGAGGTTTGGGTTCATCAGCGGCGGCTTCAGCAGCAATTATTCGCTGCTTTTATCAGTTTTTCCAAAAGCGATTAACTAAGACACTATTAATTGAAGAAATTAACGTTTCGGAATCAATTATTCACGGACAAGCTAGTGGCGTAGATGCTGTTTCTGTAACTGCTAACGCTCCTTTGTGTTTTAAAAAAGGAGAATCACCGGTGAATATTGATATGAATATTACTGGTTACTTAGTAATTGCTGACTCTGGCATTCGTGGGAAAACTGGCGAAGCGGTAGCTGACGTTAAACAATCACTTAAAGATAATCCCGAACAATATTCTCAGTATCTTAAGAACTTAGGTGAACTAACAACAGAAGCAAATACTGCTTTAGCAGTTAATGATCTGACAACCTTGGGGAAAATTTTTAATAATGCTCAACTAAATCTTTCGAAATTAGGTGTTTCAAGTAATGAAATTGATAAACTAATTGAAATAGCTAATAATAATGGTAGTTTAGGTACTAAGTTGACTGGTGGTGGCCGTGGAGGCTGCATAATCGCAGTTGTTGAATCGAAAATAAAAGCTCAATTATTGTCAGAGATTTTAGAAAATAATTCTGCAATAAAAACTTGGATCCAACCACTAAATGTTTATAACTAATAGAGGAATTTAATGAATAAAGTTACTGCTATCGCACATACAAATATTGCCCTAATCAAATATTGGGGAAAAAAAGATGAAGCTTTGAGACTACCATACACGGACAGTCTTTCTTTAACGTTAGATGATTTCTATACTGAAACATCAGTTACAGTATCAGATGAGGATCAATTTTTCTTAGATGGAGAATTAAAATCCAATGCAGATAGTCAACGAGTTTTTAATTTTTTAAACTATTTCCGTCTTAAATATAATGTAAAAAATTCTTTTTTAATTGAATCAAACAATCACGTCCCTAATTCTGCTGGGCTTGCGTCCTCTTCTTCTGCTTTTGCTGCTCTAAGTGGTGCATTAGCAAAAGCTTCAAATTTAGATTTATCTTTAAAAGAGTTAAGTCAATTAGCTCGTGTCGGATCAGGATCTGCTTCACGTTCAATATATGGAGGTTTTGTTCAATGGCATGCAGGACATGACGATGAATCTTCTTTTGCAGAGCAGTTTGATGATGCTAGTAATTCAGATATCAATATTTTGTCAGTAATCGTTAATAAAAATAAGAAGAATATTTCTTCGACTGAGGGTATGAATCGTACACGTATGACCTCCCCTTTTTACAAGATTTGGCCAGATGTTGTTGAACATGATCTTATTAAAATTAAACCTGCCATCAAAAATAATGATATAAGAACAATTGGTGAAATTTCAGAACACAATGCTATGGAAATGCATGCATTAACAATGAGCGCTAACCCACCATTTACATATTTTGACCCTGAAACAATTGAAATAATGAATATTATCTCGAATATGAGAAATGAAAATATCTCTGTTTATTTTACAATTGATGCAGGTCCTAACGTAAAAGTGATTTGTCACAAAAAAGATGTTACCCTTATTAAAGAAAAATTAGAGCAACAACTTGCTAATGCACGAATTATTATCACCAAACCAGGACCAGGAATTACTTATAAATAATATTGGAAGGTTTTTAATTTTGATAACTGCTAAAGCTTCAGGAAAATTATATATAGCTGGTGAATATGCTGTCGTAGAAAAAGGCTATCCAGCAATTATTTCATCTGTCGATAAATTTGTAACCGTGTCAGTAGAGGCTTCAGAAAGTGAAGGAACTCTTAATTCAAACAGATTCACTGACAATATGATCCATTGGAATCGTGAAAATGGTAAGTTTCAAATTGACACTCGGGATAATCAATTAGAATTCATCATTGCAGCTATCAATTGTGTCGAAGAATATGCCTTACAACTGGGTAAAAAATTGTCCTATTTTAATATAAATATCGAAAGTGAACTTGATTCCGATAACGGAAGAAAATATGGTCTTGGATCATCTGCGGCGGTTTCAGTTGCTACTGTCCGTGCCCTATCAAAATTTTATAAGTTAGACTTGAATAATAAGACTATTTATAAACTAGCCGCATTAAGTCATTTATCTGTTCAAGGTAATGGTTCATTAGGTGATGTTGCTGCAAGTACTTACGGAGGAATTATTTACTATACCTCTCCCGACCGTAATTGGATTATTAATTCTCTGAAAAAAGAACCACTGTTTACAATAGTTCATCAAGAATGGCCTAATTTAAGCATAGAACCACTTGATATGCCAAATAATTCAAAATTATTAATTGGATGGACTGGAAGTCCTGCCTCTACATCGATTTTAGTAGAGCAAATATCATATTCTAAGGCTCAAAAGTTAAAACTATATGAGAAATTCTTGAAGGATAGCAAGATTTGTTTAGAAAGAATGCAAGAAGGTTTTTTAAATGCTGATTTGCCTGCTATCCAAGCTCAAATTTCCAAAAATCGAGAATTACTAACTAGTTTATCCAAGATTACAAATGTTGTGATTGAAACTGAAAAACTTACAGAAATGTGTAATGTTGTTGAAAATATTGGTCAAGCAGCTAAGTCTTCTGGTGCTGGTGGCGGAGATTGTGGAATTGCTATAGTCCCAGATAATAATGAAATTATCGATAATATATTAACTGCCTGGAAAGAGATTGATGTTATTGATCTTAAATTAAATATAACTGATCGGAGCTAAAAATGCCTAAACAACCACAGCAACAACAAAGAAAAAATGAACATCTTTTTTTAGCTGAAAAATTTTACGAAGAGACAAATAATAAGAACTTTTCAAAAGTTCGATTTATTCATGATAGTGTTCCTGAAATATCTGTGAGTGAAATTAATTTAACATCATCCATGTTTGATCACACTATTAAAATGCCTATTTATATTAATGCAATGACAGGTGGTTCCCTTCAGTCTGAGAAAATTAATGATACTCTTTCTAAAATTGCTAACAGATTGAATCTTCCTATGGCTGTCGGTTCAATGAGTGCAGCAATTAACTATCCAGAAGTTGCTGATAGTTTTAAAATTGTTAGAAAAAATAATCCCGATGGAGTCATTATCGCTAATATTTCTGCTAATCATTCTGCAAAAGATGCCCAACAAGTTATTGATTTGATTGAAGCAAATGCACTTCAAATTCACGTAAATACCTTACAAGAATTATCAATGCCTGAGGGTGATAGAAACTTTTACTGGTTAGATAATATTAAAGATATTATTAACTCAGTTTCTGTACCAGTCATTGTCAAAGAAGTTGGATTTGGTATGAGTAAAGAAGCTATTGCCAAATTAAAAAGTATTGGTGTGACTAATATTGATCTATCTGGTGCTGGTGGGACTGATTTTATTCAAATAGAAAATGAACGAAATCATGAATTTGATATGTCATTTTTAGAAGAACTCAAAATAACAACTGTTGAAAGTTTATTAGATACCCAAGTAGAAACTGACGGAATTACAATTTTTGCTTCCGGAGGTATTAGAACACCTTTAGATGTATTGAAATGCTTGCGATTAGGAGCTGATTATGTTGGTATATCAGGTCTGATTTTGCATCAAGTACAAAAGAAATCGTATGAAGAAGTCTTAGAATTTATGACTAATTGGTTAGATATGGTAAAAATCGGAGCAACTGCAATTGGTGCTCGAAATATAACTGAATTAAGAAATAAGCCAATTATTTTAGATCAAGATTTATATAATTATTTTGAACAAAGAAAAAGCTAAGGATTAGTCCTTAGCTTTTTTTATAATCTCAATCCTTTAGGGAAGAAATTTTTAACGGTATTATTAGAAAATTTACCCCAAGAAAAAGTCTTTTTATTATAACTAACCCCTACCCATGAACTTGATAGCTGTTCGTTTATTCGAATGGCTTCTCCATGGGCAAATTTTAGATATTGCTCATTAGTTAATTCAATAACCTTTTTGAATTCATTTCTTTTTAAAGCAAGTGCTAATGCATGATTAGGTTCAAAACGATTCTTTTTAAAAGTCCCTAAGCGTAATCCATTACGTACAACTTTAATGTTATTTAAATCTTTTGTATTCAAAACTGGTGCTTCAAGATTATCTCTGTTTTGATGTAATACTGAAAAACTAATATTTAAGTTATCTGAAATAAAATCATTAAATAATTTTTCCGATGATTTATCTAACGAATCAGAAACAACTGATGGATTGGTTTTTGAAGATAAATTATCGTCTGCATTTTTAGTGAATTTACTAATGAAATGCCCTTCACCGTTAAATTGATCAGGAAACATCCTTAAAAAATTCAAAGAACGTTGATCGTTATCACACCATTCAGGCTTTCCATCTTCCATTCCAGGAAATTTTTCAATATTTTCAATTTTTAAGTTGAATACATCTGCAAACCATAAAGCTGTCATTTCATCTTCTTCAGGTGCAAAAGTACATGTTGAATAAACTATTGTTCCACCAGGTTTTAACATTTTATATGCTTCAGATAAAATGTCCTTTTGTCTTGTGGCACATTGTTCAACATATTCAGGTGACCAATACTGAGTAGCATTATGATCTTTTCTAAACATACCCTCGCCAGAACATGGAGCATCAACAACAATTTTGTCAAAATAATTGGGAAAATTTAGTGCTAATTGTTCCGGACTATTATTTGTTACGACTGTATTAGTAATACCCATTCTTTCGATGTTTGAAGACAATATTTTAGAACGTGCAGTATTTATCTCATTAGCTACTAAAACGCCCTTATTTGCCATTTTAGAGGCTAAATATGTAGATTTACTACCTGGGGCTGCACAAAGATCCAAAACTGTTTCTTCTGGTTGAACATCTAAAACTTCGGCAACATACATAGCACTTGGATCTTGACCATACAAATATCCGCTTATATGATCAACACTATTTCCATTAATATCACCATAAAATCCAATTTTTGAATAAGTGATTGGATTGTCTAAATTTTGATCTACATCTTGGTAATCTTCTTTTAGAGGATTTAATCGAAAGCCTTCAATTGCTTCTTGAAATAAGGCATCTTCAAATTTTGAATATCTTGTACCTAATAATTTTTGATATTTATTAATGAATTTTTCGGGTAATTTTAGAACCATTAACGTAAAAAACTCCTATTCTTTGTAAAGATTACATAACTACCAAGAATTATTGTCAAAATAATGTTTGCCACATAAAAGATAGTTATTGGTGTGTAATTAATAATAAGAATCCAATTGCTAATTATTGTGTACGAGATTATAAACGCAATTGCATTATAAATTATAAATTGAAAAATAAATCCAAATTTAAAGTCTTTTTGTAAATCACCATCTAATTGTGAATTATTGATTGAGTACTTCATCGGAATTATTAGATTAAAGTTCAACACAATTAATATCACAGTTATTAATGACAAAATAATAAAAAGAACATAATTTTTTTCGATAGTTTTTTGTTTGATATTATTAATTTTATTTGTAGAAGTCCCTACTTTTTTTGCTTTAAATTCTTTTTTTATTAAACTAACTGTTTCTTTTTTATGTGTATATACACCATCTAGTATGATGCGATAGTCTGCTATTTTAGCATCATTATCTGTGATATTAGGTGATATCGATGTAAAAATATGATTGTTAAGATTACTATTATCATCCATCTCGGTAATTCCGATTACAGGTAAGTAATTATCAGATTGTTTAATATATCTTTGCTCTTGTGGTTTAATAACATCCTTAACATCTTTTCCGACAATTACAAATGGAACAGCTGCGGAGAAATCTAAATTCGAAAAACTTCGTCCTGTTTTTATTGGTAAGCTGATTTTTTCATTTTGTCCATAAAAATAAGATTTATCTGCATCTTTTTTATCAATAAAATGCATTCTAAATTTTAATTTCTCATGTTTAGAAACTTCTTTTAACGCTGTTACTATCTTTTTATTAGAATTTGCTTTTAATATAAATGCATCTTCAGTTACACCATTTCGATTCATTACACTCTTATATTTAACACTGTCGTGTTTAGACACAATGACCCCTGCTGCAAGTAACAATAGTGTCATAAGAATCGTTATTAGAATATTTCTCTTCAAAATATTACTCCTCATTCAATTAAATACAATTTATCGTTTACGATATCATATTTTGGATATTTCTCATTAATGTTAGTTACCCTATTATCAGAAATAATATGAACATTTTCCCAAAACTTTTTACTGTTAGTAGCGCCATTTTTTTCTCCTATAATGAAGAAATATGGCTTTGATTCTTTCATTTTACGATATTCTTGCAATATTTGATAATCAATTTCATCATAATCTGGACTCCAAGCAATTATAATTGCATCAACTTCATTAGCATATTTTTTAAATGCAGTTAAGGCATCTAACTCTTCAATATCGGTAATTGTATCTTGTCCAGTTTTACTGTTTTGTGCCCATTGAGTAGAGTCAGTTGCTATCGATAATATATCATGCTCTCTTAAGTATTCTGAAATATAACCATTCCCAGCCATTAACTCCAAGTATTTTTGACAATGAAACTCTTGAATAAAAGTATCCATAAATGGTCTTGTAATAGTGGCCCAATATCCAAAATTTTCTTGTAAAAACTGTCTGAAATAGCTAAGTAATGAATCTAGCTTTTCTAATTTATTAATGTTTTGGTTTAAATCATTAGGATCAGTATTTTTTAAAATCTGGATTATTTCATCTTCATCAAAAATCAAATCAAAAAAAGTTTGTTTTGGAATTCTTTTATTTATTAATTCATGAACGGTTTCTTCAATAAAGTTAATGCGTTTTTTAATAAGCTTGTCGTTTTTAAATGGAGATGATAAATTTGTTAATTCATTTAAATATTCATCAATATCAATCATTTATTTTCCTTAGTAAATGTAATAGGTTTATTATACGCATAAATCTATTAAATGTTATAATTGAAATATTAATTTATAGGAGTTTTCTGTTATGAAAAAAAATAAAGAAAAAAAAGAAGAAACCCTTCTTCACTTCTGGGTAACTACTATCATTAGTGCCCTAGTCGTATTCTTAGCTGTCTGGGGAATTAAATCATTATTGATTGCTAATGATAAAGTTTCGGGTCCTTCAATGCAACCAACCTTTGAAGATAAAGATCGCATTATTGCTATACGCACAATTGATGCTAAAAGAAATGATGTTGTTATTCTTAACGCCCCTGATCAACCTGGTGCTCAATACATTAAGCGTGTAATTGGAATGCCTGGAGATACAGTTGAATCAAAAAATGACAAAATGTACATTAATGGTAAAAAAATATCAGAATCTTATCTTGATAACAAGTATAAAGAACAAAGTCATGCTGAAGGCTACACTTATACAACAAACTTCAGTCTTTCATCTTTAGCTGAAGGTTCATATTATAAATCAATTTACGCTGATAATAAAAAATTACTAAATAAAGTTAAGAAAACAGGAAAAGTTCCTAGTGGCTATTACTTTGTTATGGGAGATCATCGAAACGTCTCAAAAGATAGTCGTATGATTGGTTTTATTAAAAAAGATGAAATTGTTGGAGTTGTTAAATGGCGCTATTGGCCTCTTAACGAAATGAAAACATTTTAATTTAAGGGAGTTGTAATTATGGATTTAGCACACGAAATTATTGAATATCAAAAGAAAAAGAACTCTAATGATACACAATTAGCTTTTGAAATACATTTATCCGTTGAAAGAATACATACAATTAAAGGTAATAGTGCATTAGCAACTGCCGAAGAAGAAAAGAAAATATTAGATTTTCTAAGACTACATAGATAAAAAAGAGCTTCCAATATGGAAGCTCTTTTTTATTGCATCGTTAATCTCTGTACCATTTGTAAAACTAATCCTATTATTCCTAAGAATATAATAATATCTATGATAACTACTTTTACTTGTCTCAAAATATTATCCCCCAAAATATATCTGCAAGTTTAATATTATATTAAGACATGATTATCATCTATAGATATTACAGAAATCTTAATTATTATTTCTCATCACTTTTCAATGTGCCACCGACAGAATAATTATCTTTTTTCATTTCATTTAAAATAATATGAATTCTTTCTTCAGGAACATCAGCATTCTTACTAATAGCTTTAGTAACATCTTTTACTAAACCTCTTAATTGTTCATTACTTCTACCCTCTACTAAATCTATATGTACAATTGGCATAATTATATCTCCATTTCTATTTTTTATTTCGCATTAAGTTCACTAATTTCTAATAACACATCTACTGCTTGTTCCATAGTTTGTAGAGAAACATATTCAAAACGTCCATGCATGTTTTCTCCACCTGCAAATAAGTTAGGCGTTGGAAGTCCCATAAATGAAATTTTTGATCCATCAGTTCCACCACGTATTGGATCTTCGATTGTATTAATATTGAGGTTTTTCATAGCAGTTTGAGCCAAATGAACAACTTCCATATTATCTTTAATAACTTCATACATATTGTAGTAATCATCATTCATGATTATTGCAATTGGATTGTTTTCAAATCTGCTATTAATCTCATCCGCAATTTTTTGAGCTATATCTTTACGTTTGTTTAGACCGTCTCTTGTGAAGTCACGAATTATATAATCTAAATGAGCACTGTCAACAGTACCCTCGAAGTTTAATAAGTGAAAGAATCCTTCTTTACCATCGGTTAATTCGGGGACTTCAGATTGAGGTAATTGATTTTGAAATTCAATACCTAGACTAATAGCATTAATCATTATATTTTTTGCTGATCCAGGATGAACATTTTTTCCTTGAATATCAACTTTTAAACTTGCTGCATTGAATGTTTCATATTCTAATTCTCCCAGAGGACCGCCATCTACGGTATAAGCAAAATCAGCACCAAAATCACTGACATCAAATAGATTAGCACCAGTACCGATTTCTTCATCAGGACCGAAAGCTATTTTTATATCACCATGTTTAAGTTCTGGATGTTGTAACAAATATTCCGCAAAAGTAACGATTTCAGAAACTCCAGACTTATCATCAGCGCCTAATAAAGTTGATCCATCAGTTGTTATTAAGGTTTGACCTTTGTATTTAGTTAAAGATTCAAATTCTTTTGGATCTAGAACATATTCACCTGATTTATCCAATGTTATTGCACTTTTACCATCATAATTTTCTACAACCTGAGGATTAACATTTTCAGAATTAAAATCTGCTGTATCAATATGTGAAATAAATCCAATTGTTGGTACATCTTTATCAATATTAGAAGATATTTTAGCAGTTAGATAATAATTTTTAGTATTAAGTTTTACTTCTTCTAATCCTATTTCTTCTAATTCTGTTTTTAATGTATTCAAGAAATTAATTTGACGTTTCGTTGAAGGTATTGTCTTTGAATTATCATCAGAGCGTGTATTTACTTTGACATAATCTAAAAACCTTGGTAGCAATTTTTCATATTTTTCCATATAATCTCTCCTCTATTTAAAAATATAAGGTTCAGTATTAGCTCTTGAAGGTACAATTTGGATATCCCAATTATAATCCTCATTCCATGATTGTAAAATATTCTCCATTTTATTTATGAAAATTTCTTCAACATGATGCCCAGGATCAATAACATTTAACCCAATTGCTTGCATATCATGGGCTGTATGATAATAAACATCACCTGTGATAAAAGTATCTGCACCAATGCCTTTAATAGTTCTAAAGAACTTGCCTCCATCACCACCAATGATAGCAATTTTTTTAACTGGTTTTTCAATATATGGTTTAACTGTTCTTAATCCTGATAAATTAAACTTATTTTTTATTTCTTCTGAAAAATCATCTAAAGTTGTTTCTTGTTGTACTTCACCAATTCGACCCAATCCATCAAGTTCATCAATTGACTGAATATTTTGAAGATTTAAAGCTTCTGCTAACCAATCATTCATTCCATTTACTGTCTTGTCAATATTAGTGTGTGCTGAATGAACGGCAATATCATGGCTCATTAAATCGTAATACATCTTATTTTGAGGGTCATTAATATCTAAATTTGCCGTAGGTCGAAACATAATCGGATGATGTGCAATTATTAAATCAATATCTTTTTCTATGGCTTCTTGAACAACATTAGGACGAACATCAAGTGTAACTAGTACCTTTTTTACAGTTCTTGTTCTATCACCTATCTGAAATCCAGTAGGATCGCCCTCTTCTTTCAGAGATAGCGGCGCAAATTTTTCAATTTCATCTAAAATATTCTGAACGTTAGTCATTTAAAAGTCCCTCCAAAATATTAATATCAGCTTTTACTTGCTGAATTTTTTCTTGATCAGGTTGTTGAGCATTGCTTATCCCAACTAATGTTTTACGATATTTCTTTAGTTTACGATTCCATTTATCAATAAATGCTGAATTTTTATTCTTCTTTAATATTGGTCCAACTAATAAATCTTCTCTTGAATATTCGGGGGTAGTTGAAACTAATTTACCTACTATAATTTCATACGAATGGCCATCTTCTGCTAAAATATTCTCATTCACAATTTCATAATTATGCTCCATTAACCACGAGCGGACTAAACTTTCTCCGATATTGGGTTGTAAAATCAAGCTTTCTATTGTGAACTCTTGACGATTCACAAATCTTTGTAGAATCTCAGTAATTAAAATACCACCCATGCCAGCAATTACAGCTGTGTCAATTTGATCTTCTTTTTCTATTACATCTAGTCCATCACCTAATCGTGCTTGAATTTTATCTTCTAAATTATGATAAGAAATATTTTGCTCTGAATTATGTAATGGTCCTGCTGCAACTTCACCAGCTATTGCAAAATCGATTGTTTTATTTTCTATTAATGATATTGGTAAATAAGCATGATCAGATCCTACATCTACTAATCTTGCTTGAGGTTTTACAAATTTTGATACTTCAATTAATCTTTTAGAAAGCATATTACTCAATAGAACACCTACTTCATATTTGTTATAAAAATAATACCATAAAAAAAGAGGACCAAAGGTCCTCTAATTGTTTATTCCATAAAATCTTTCAGTTGTTTTGATCTTGATGGATGTCTTAATTTACGCAATGCTTTTGCTTCAATTTGACGAATACGTTCACGAGTTACTCCAAAAACTTTACCAACTTCTTCTAGCGTGCGTGTTCTTCCATCATCTAATCCAAATCTCAAACGCAATACGTTTTCTTCACGATCAGTAAGAGTATCAAGCACATCTTCCAATTGTTCTTTTAATAATTCATAAGAAGCGTGATCTTCAGGACTTGTTGCATCTAAATCTTCAATAAAATCACCTAAATGTGAATCATTCTCTTCACCAATTGGTGTTTCTAATGAAACTGGTTCTTGAGCAATTTTTAGAATCTCACGGACTTTTGTAGTTGGAAGATCCATTTCCGCACCAATTTCTTCAGGTGTAGGTTCACGACCTAAATCTTGAAGCAATTGTCTTTGAATTCGAATCAATTTATTAATTGTTTCAACCATGTGAACTGGGATACGGATAGTTCTGGCTTGATCAGCGATAGCACGAGTAATAGCTTGTCTAATCCACCATGTAGCATATGTCGAGAATTTGAAACCTTTACGGTAATCAAATTTTTCAACAGCCTTCATCAATCCCATGTTACCTTCTTGAATTAAATCAAGAAATTGCATACCACGTCCAACATAACGTTTAGCAATTGAAACAACTAAACGTAAATTAGCTTCTGCTAATTTTTGCTTAGATACTTCGTCGCCTTCTTCAATCTTTAATGCCAAGTCAACTTCTTGTTGAGCATTTAAAAGCGGAACACGCCCAATTTCTTTAAGATACATACGAACCGGGTCATTAATCTTAACACCGGTTGGTGCAGATAAATTATTCAATTCAGCTTTGTCGACATCTTTTTCTTTTAAAAGACTTAATTTACTTGGATCACCACTCTCATCGACAACACCAATACCTTCATCTTCTAAACGTTCAATAAGTTCATCTATTGAATCATCTTTTAAAGCAAAGGGCTTGATTAGTTTTTCAAGTAAATCCTCTTCATTAATTTCTTTTTTTGTTTTGTAATCTTTAATGACACTTTTTGTTGCTGTTTCTAGTTCTTTACTTGACTTAATAACACTTTTCTTTTTTTCAGCCATTCAATAAGCCCCCTAGTTTGTATTATTTAAGTTTAAAATCTTATTTTTTAACAAAATCAACTGACTCGTTAACTCTAAGACTTGTTCATCATCATTGTTAGCAGCAGCCTGACTCAATAATTTTTTGATATTGTCATAATCCTCTACTAGAGAATTATTCATAATCACGCTTATATAGTCATTAACTTCCTCATCAGTATACTCTTCTGGGAAGTCTTTTAGCTCTAATTGTGCAACAACCGGTTTTAATTCGTTAGAAAGATGATCCATGAATTCAGAAATACCCATGCTATCATTTGCTATTTCAGCCCATGACCCAAATATTTTATTGTATTTATCATCGATAAAAGCAAAATTTGGCATTGATACTAATTTATTAAAGACATCCTTAAAACGTAAAGTTAAATATAACAAATTTTGCTGTGCAATATCAAGCTTTGTGTTTATTTTTTCCGGTTTAACTGCAACTTCTGCAAAGTTCTTTTCAGCATGAGTGGTACCAAAATCTGCTGGTGGACGTTTGATTAATTCTTCTCTTTGAATACTAGTGAATTGTTTTTGTAATGTTTCAAAAGCAATATCTAATGTATCTGCTAATTTTTGAAGATATAATTCTATTTCAACTGCAGAATTAACCTTGGCTAATTCGCGCATAGCCGCATCTAAAAATTCTAACTTATCTCGATCATTGTTAAAGTTATAATTTTGACTCATACGATTTAATTCAAATGAAATGATTGTCTGAGTTCCACTTTTAATAACTTTTTGAAAAGCTTCTTTACCTTTATTCTTGATAAATTCATCTGGATCCATTGATTCAGGTAAGATAACTATCCCAATATCAATATTTTGATTACGTAATAACGATACTGATCGGTGTGTAGCATTTTGCCCTGCTTGATCACCGTCATAGCAAACTATTAACTTGTCTGACAAGCGACTAAGCGAATGAATTTGCTGATCGGTTAAACTCGTACCCATTGAAGCTACTCCAGTCATAACTCCGGCTTGATAAGCACTTATGACATCCATAAATCCTTCAAATAATACAACTTGTCCACTATCTCGTACATTTTTCTTAGCTAAATCATAGTTGAAAAGCACCTTACTCTTATTAAACAACAAGGTCTCTGGACTGTTTAAATACTTTGCTACATTATCTTGTTTATGAAGAATACGACCAGAAAAAGCAATTATTTTTCCGTTTTGGTCTTTAATGGGAAACATTACTCTACCACGGAAGCGATCAAACATCTCACCTTCTTCATTTTCGGAAAATAAACCTGATTCACGTAACAATTCTTTAGATATATCTTTTTCTATGAAAAAAGTATAAAGAAAATCTTTTTTATCAGGTGCAAATCCAATTCCATATGTTTCAATCGTTTCTTCCGTTAATTCACGATTTTTAAGATATTCGAGCGCTTCTTCACCGGTAGTAGTACGTTTTAAAATGTGTTGATATAAAACTTGGGCTTCACTATATAATTTTTGTAGTTCATTAAATTTAACGTTTTGTGGATTATCATTATTAGAATTTGTGTCTAAATTTTCAGGAACTGAAATTCCAGTCATTTCAGCAACTTTAATTACCGACTCTGGGAAATTCATTTTTTCAATTTCCATTATAAAACTGAATACATTCCCACCGCGACCACAACTAAAACAATGAAAGATTTGTTTATCTTCAGCCACTGAAAAGGAGCCTGTTCTTTCATCATGAAATGGACAATGTCCAAATAAATTCTTACCAGATTTCTTTAATTGAACATAATTACTGACAACGTCAACTATATCTGTTTTACTTCGGACTTGTTCAATAAAATCCTCAGGAATCCTTCCTGCCATGATTGCTCCTTTCCAATATTTATTTAATAACTAACTCTTCTAAATCACCAAAAATAGCATTGATATCTGAAATAGCTCTTAATTGTGCTAAACGATTATTTTTGATTTTTTCATCTTTATCCATAATCATTGTTTCATCAAAATATTTGTTAATGATTGGTGATAAATCATTCATTTGTTCAAATAGTACTTCGATAGTTTGTTTAGTGTCTATCTTACTTATTGAATCAAATAATGCTTGTTCTGAGTCGTTTTGGAATAATTTAATATCAATCTCTGTATTTGTTGAATCAGCCTTAGAAGCTAATTTATTAACACGAGACAATGATTCAATCATTCCTTTGAATTCAGGATTGTTACGTTTTTGCTTCAGTAATTCAGCGAGTTCAATAATTATTAATGGTGATTTAGTAGAAGACTTAATTGTTGTTTCTACGATATCCTTATCAATATCTTCACCTTTAAATAATTGACGTAAACGTTCCAAAACAAAATCAGTTACATCATTTTTATGTGCTGAAAAATCAATCTTCGTATCAAGTTGTTTAATTATCTCATCTTGTATCATATCTAACGGGATATCCCAAGATTGATATTGCATAATTCGATCAATACCATATGCTTGGCGACGCAAAGCGTATGGATCATTTGATCCACTAGGTATTAAATCAACCGCAAAAAATGACATAATGCTATCTAATTTGTCAGCAATTGCTAGAACTGAACCAACCTTTGATTCTGGAAGATTCCCTTCAGCTGTTGTTGGCATATAGTGTTCTCTAATCGCCTTAGCAACCGTAGAGGTTTCACCCATCAATTCAGCATATTTCTCTCCCATTATACCTTGTAATTCAGGGAATTCATCAACCATATTAGTAACTAAGTCAAATTTATAAATCATACTTGCTCGTTTTAAGGCCTCTAATTCATCGGCGTTTAAGCTTAGGTATTTAGCCAGAACTTGAGCAGCTACAGTTGTGCGTTCCATCTTTTCAAAAATTGAACCAATTTTTACATGGAATGTAACATTTTTAAGTTTCTCAACATAAAAATTAATATCATGTTTTTGATCTTCTTGATAGAAGAATTGAGCATCCTCTAAACGAGCAACAAGGACTTTTTCATTACCAGCTATCACGTTTTCGATATGCTTTTGGTTACCGTTTCGAACACCAATAAATACAGGTGCTAATTTGTTATCTTTTGTCTTAGCGTAGAAATATCTTTGGTTATCTTTCATTGAAGTTATTAAAACTTCATCCGGAATTGATAAATACTTAGAATCAAAGTTTCCATAAAAAGCTGTTGGATATTCAACCAAGTTATTAACTTCTTCTAGTAAATCTTGATCGATGTCAATATTCCAATCATTATCTTTTGCTATTTTTTCAATTTGTGACTCGATTATATTTTTTCTTTCCAAAGCGTCTGCAAAAACAAAATCATCTTTTAATGTTTGAACGTAATCTGTTGCAGTTTTAATTTCGATATCCGTGTGGCCTAAGAATCTATGACCGCGAGTACTGTTACCAGCTTGAATATCAAGTATCTTAGTATTAATAATCTGATTATCAAGCATTGCAACTAACCAATGGATTGGTCGAATGTATTCGAATCTTGTAGAACCCCAGTGCATTCTAGTTGGAAATACCATTGCTTCCAACGGTTCATTGATTTTTTCGAGTACTTTGTTAGCCGGTAGTCCGACTTCATGTTTTTGAATATAAGCATATTCTGTTCCTTTTAATTCTTGGAAGAAAATATCGTCAGGACTACCACCTTGACCTTTTGCAAATCCAATTGCTGCTTTTGACCAATTACCATCTTCATCTTGTGCTATTTTTTTTGCAGGTCCTTTAGCTAATTCATCAATATCTTCTTGTTTATCAGCAAGATCTTCAATAATGACCGCAAGACGACGTGGTGTCGAATAATTATAAACTTCACCGTGATTCAAACGATTTTCTTTTAAAAATTCAGTTATACGTTGGGCGAATTGATTGATACTTGGAGTCACTACATGTGCAGGCATTTCTTCCAGCCCAAGTTCCAATAAAAATGTATTAGACATATTATTCACCAACCTTTTCATTATCTTTTAGGAGTGGGAACCCTAATTTTTCACGTTCTTCAACAAATGATTGAGCTACTTTATGTGCCATACGTCTAATTCGTGATAAGAAACCGGCACGTTCAGTAACTGAAACAGCTCCACGAGCATCTAGTAAGTTAAACGTATGACTGCATTTTAAAATATAATCATATGCTGGATGCACAAGACCTAAGTCCATTAAGCGATTAGCTTCTTTTTCATAATCATTGAAGAAGTTTAAAAGCATGTCTTGATTACTCTCTTCAAATGAATACTTAGAATGTTCAAATTCAGGTTCTTTGAAGATATCACCATACTTAACTCCGTTACCCCAGTCTAAATCATAAACAGAATCAACATCTTGAATATATGATGCTAAGCGTTCAACTCCATAAGTGATTTCACTAGTTACGGGATCACATTGAAGTCCTCCAACTTGTTGGAAGTAAGTAAATTGAGTCACTTCCATTCCGTCAAGCCAAACTTCCCAACCAACACCAGCACAACCCATTGATGGATTTTCCCAGTTATCTTCAACAAAACGAATGTCATGTTCTAAAGGTTCAATTCCTAAAGCTCTCAATGAATCTAAATAATATTCTTGAACCTCTTTAGGAGATGGTTTCATAACAACTTGAAATTGATGATGTTGATATAAACGATTAGGGTTATCTCCATAACGACCATCAGCGGGGCGACGAGATGGTTCTACATAAGCCGCATTCCATGGCTCTGGACCAATTGCTCTTAAAAAAGTATATGGACTCATTGTCCCAGCACCTTTTTCAGTATCGTAGGATTCCATCAACATACAACCTTTGTCACTCCAAAATTGTTGTAATGTCAAAATCATAGTTTGTACATCTATTTTTTTTGCCATAATTTCACCTTTATGTATTCAACTAAAGAAAAAGTCCCTTGCAGAATTTCTTCTACAAGGGACGATAAATCGCGGTTCCACCCTAGTTCTAATCAAAAATGATTAGCTCTTTAGTTATTATATTTTTAAAATCGCCAGTAATTTATTCGTGACTTTCACCAACACACGATCGCTTTTATTACGTACTAATAATACTTTTTAACTCAATAACTGTCAAATATAAAAAACTTTATTTAAAAATCATTCAATTGCTCAATAAATTTCTTACTCTTAAGATTTATACCAACAGTATCATCATAAATCATATCAATTACATGTTGAATTTGATTTTTAGTATTTATTTTCACATCAATCGTGTTGATATTATTCAATTCAATATTCGAAAATAATCTTAAATAATAGATAACACGTTGACCTGCATGAATACGATTAGGATCATTGATAAAATGATGACTACAGATAATTCCTCCCAGAACAATTGAAAAGTCAAAAGTCCCTTCCGTTTCACCACCAACTACACAACTTCTAAAGTTCGGTTCAACACCAAATGCCTTTAATAAGTTAATCTGTACGATATTGCTAACTATTTGAGGGTCAAGATCTTCACTAATAAGTGATAGTGCTTTTTTTATATAATCAAACCAATACTCATCAATATTAACTTGTTGTTCAAATGCATGTGAAAATAAATCAACAATAAATGAAGCATATGCGTTTTTCTTAATATCTAGCGATATACTACCGAATTCATCAACGTGATTGGCACTTGAGATATAAGAAAATCCATCGTCACTAATTGATCCAATGTATTCTCCATAATTAAATGGCATTAATGCTCCAGTTAATTTTGATTTAGCTTTACCAAATCCTCTAATATAAAAAGTTTTCAAACCAAATTGCCTTGTAATCATATATACAAGTGCGTCATTTTCTTTGTATCGGTTAACTTTTAATACCAATCCATCAAATGTTTGATCTTTAATTAATGACATTATTTTAGATCCTGTGCTGAATATCCTGCGGAATTAAGGAATGTTGGATTATCACGCCAGTTTTTCTTTACCTTTATCCATAACTTAAGATTAACTTTTTCGCCAAGTAAATCTTCTATCTTCTTACGTGCTCCAATTCCAATATGTTTTAGCATACTCCCTTTTTGGCCAATAATAATACCTTTTTGGCCCTCGCGTTCAACATATATGTTAGCTTCAACTTGAAGTTTTCCATTAACACGTTCGTTCATTCTTTCAACAACAACAGCAACTGAATGAGGTATTTCATCATGTGTTGATTGTAGAATGTTTTCACGTATTAATTCAGCAACAATAAAATACTCAGGATGATCAGTTATTTGATCTTCTGGATAGTACATTGGACCTTCTTCTAATTCTTGACCAATTCCATTTAATAATTCATCGACATTATTTCCCATAGTGGCAGAAATTGGAAATACTTCTTTGAAGTCAATTATTTGTCGATATTCTTCAATTTGAGACATTATTGTGTCCGGATGAATCAAGTCAATTTTGTTTAGTACCAAAAAGACCGGCTTATTAATTTCTTTTAATTGTTCAAGAATAAAATTATCTCCAGGACCTGCAGTTTGCCCAGCTTCAGTCATAAATAAAATTAAATCAACTTCTTTAAAAGTTGAAAGCGCAGCTTTATCCATATAATCATCAAGTTTGTTTTTGGGTTTATGAATTCCCGGGGTATCAAGAAAAACAATTTGCTTTTCTTTATCGGTAAATACTCCTGAAATCTTATTTCTAGTTGTTTGTGCTTTATCCGAAGTAATCGCTATTCTTTGTCCAAGAACACGATTCATGAATGTTGACTTACCAACGTTAGGTCTTCCTACAATTGCGACGAATCCTGAATGAAATTCTTTGTTTTCCATTAATTACATGTCCTCTTTTTCAAATGAATATGGCAAAATTTGTTCCATAGTATATCTTTCAATTTCACCTTTTATATTAGTTAAATAAACGCTAGCTTCTTTATTGATAAATTCAGACATAACCTGACGACAAGCACCACAAGGCTTGCAACCACCTTCTGTATCACCTATTACCATAATACTTTCAAATTCTCGATAACCGTCTGAAACAGCTTTAAAAATGGCTGTTCTTTCTGCACAATTTGTTAAACCGTATGATGCATTTTCAATATTACAACCACTGTATATTTTGCCATCTTTAGTTTTTACAGCAGCCCCTACATGAAATTTTGAGTATGGAACATAAGCTTGATCGAAAGCGGATTTTGCAGCATTATACATAACTTCTTCATCTTGAGTCATTGACATAATTATTTCTCCAGTCCGAATTTTGTTAGAACTTTTTCTTGTAGCCCAATCATTGTTTTTTCATCTTCAGGGTCAATATGATCATAACCACTTAGATGTAAAATTCCATGCACAATTGTATACCCCAATTCACGATCAAAAGAGTGTTCATACTCTTTGGCGTGGTCAGCAACTATTTCCTTACAGATAAATAAATCACCGATATCGTGTTCTTCAATATCTTCAAATTGCTTCATGAAAGCTTCATCTTCACCATCTTCAATAGCAAAGCTTATTACATCTGTTGGTCGATCAGTATCCCGATATTCCTTATTAATACGATGTATTTCTTCCTTATCGACAAAATGAATAGACACTTCAGTTAAATCAGAGATTTTTAACTCATCAGAAGTGAAATCAACTATATCTTCAACCCACTTAATGCGATTATTATCAATTTGATCATTAGCAAATAGATTTAATTCCATAATTACTCCTATTTATTCTTTATTTTCGTATGCATCAATTATTTCTGCTACAACCGGATGCCTAACTACATCTGCAGAAGAGAATTCAGCAAAACCAACGTGTGGCACATCTTTTAAAATTCGTTTAGCCTGAACTAATCCGCTCTTAGCGTTATTAGGTAAATCGATTTGTGAAATATCTCCATTAATAATCATTTTAGATCCAAAACCAAACCTTGTTAAAAACATTTTCATTTGTTCTTGAGTTGTGTTCTGAGCTTCATCAAGAATTATGAACGCTTCATCAAGAGTTCGTCCTCTCATATACGCTAATGGAGCTATTTCAATAACTCCACGCTCTAATAATCGGCCTGAGTGTTCCGGTCCCATTATTGCGTATAAAGCATCATAGATAGGCCTCATATAAGGATCTACTTTTTCTTTCAAATCACCAGGTAGAAAACCTAAATTCTCTCCAGCTTCAACGGCAGGGCGTGTCAATATTAATCTTTGAACACGTCCTTCTTTTAATGCTGCAACAGCCATAGCAACAGCAAGATAGGTTTTACCAGTTCCTGCTGGACCAATTCCAAAAGACACATCGTTTTTCTTAATGGATTGAATATATTGACGTTGACCAAAGTTTTTAACTCTAACGGGGTTTCCTTTAGCATCTTTGATTAATTCATCTTTATAAAGATCTTCAAAATATTCTAAGGTGCCTTTTTCAGCCATTTTGATTGCACTGACTATATCCGCACTTCCCACTGTAATTCCGGTATTACTAACTTTTATAAGCGTGTTAATTACATCAATAGTTAGATCGACATCTCGGCTTAATCCAATAATATTTATCTTCTCACCGAAAGCACTAATCTCTACATTCAAGCTTTCTTCGATTACATTTAAATTACTATCATTGATTCCAAATAAATTACTCGAAATTTCTTGATTCTTAAGAATTAGCTCTTTTTTTACAGACGATTCTGCCAATAGCTGCCTCCATTGTTTGTTTATATAAAGATTTTATCACATAATGTATCAAACAATTATACAAAAAAAGAGATTAAAGTATAATACTTTAATCTCTTAAATATATATTAACCACGACGTTTCTTCTTGTTACGTTTACGCGCAGCTTCTGATTTTAACTTACGTTTAACACTTGGTTTTTCGTAATATTCTCTTTTACGGTATTCTTGAAGAGTACCAGCTTTAGAAACAGAACGCTTGAAACGACGAAGAGCATCATCAAGTGATTCGTTTTCACGAACAACAGTTCTAGCCAATGATATCCCTCCCTTCCGTTTTAACGTTAAACCGTTTCTGGTTTACTTGGACTATTATACCAAAAAGTCAGTATCCGTCAAAAGTTTTTTTGATTTATTTCATTTATCATGATAATGGAAACGATTTATTGGTAAAATGAATTCGTGAGGTAAAATACTATGAAGAAAAAACAGAGCATTTACATTATTTCAGACTCAGCCGGAGATACAGCTTTTAGTACAACTAAGGCTGCAATTTCTCAATTTTCGGATCTAGATGTAACCTATCATCGTCAGTCGTTTATGACTGATGCTTCCAAAATAAAATCTGTTCTTGAAACTATTAGAGAAGATACAGATCCAATTTTGTTTTTCACAATTGTTTCTCCCGATAATACTAAATTGATTATTGATTTCTGTAAAGAAAATAATATTGCATATCACGATATTTTGAATCCAATGATTTCAGTAATCGAACAAACTACACAAATAACTCCTAATTATGAAGCTGGTGCAGTTCATCAACTAGATACAGGTTACTTTGATATGATTTCAGCCGTTGAATTTGCTTTGGTTAATGATGATGGCAAACGCCCTACTGGATTCTTAGAGGCTGATATCGTCTTACTCGGCGTATCAAGAACTTCAAAAACACCGTTGGCACTATTTCTTGCTAATAATAATATTAAAGTTGCTAATCTTCCGTTAGTTCCAAAAGCAGAAGTCCCGGAAGAATTATGGCAAGTTGATCCGAAAAAGATTGTTGGTTTAACTACCGACCTAAATGTTCTTCGCAAAATTCGTCGTCAACGTATGATTGCTTATGGATTAAATCCAGATACCACATATTCCGATGAGCAAGAGTTAATTGATGAATTAGAATTCTCAAAAAAACTTTATGAAAAAATTGGCTGTTTAGTAATTAATACTGCCGATCGCTCAATCGAAGAAACTGCATCAATAATCACAGAAAAATTAGACTTAGGTCATTATAAGACGATAGTATAAAAAAAGCAGCCGATGGCTGCTTTTTTAATTATTTTCAATTAATTTATTCTTTAATTCAGGATCGAACTTATTAGCTCTTAACATAGCAATTTCCTCTTTGTATGGAGCGATACCTTTTTTGTCATCATCATTTCTCTTAACATATGGCGTTTCCATAATCTTAGGCACATTTTCTAATTGTGGATGATGGGCTATATAATTCATTGTTTCAAAGCCAATTTCACCAAAACCAATATTTTCATGACGATCTTTATGTGACCCTTGCGGATTCTTTGAATCATTTAAATGAACTGTGGCAATTTTATCAATCCCAATCAAATGATCAAATTCATTTAATACTCCATCAAAATCATCTTTAATATTATATCCAGCATCACTTGTATGACATGTATCAAATGTGATAGCCAATTTATCATTTAAAGTAACTTTATCCAAAATAGAAGCTAATTGTTCAAAGTTAATTCCTACTTCAGTCCCTTTACCAGCCATTGTTTCAATCGCAATCAAAACTTTTTGATCAGTTGTTAAAACTTCATTCAAGCCTTCAGAAATTTTATTTATCGCAGCCTCAGGACCTGCACCCACGTGTGCACCTGGATGAAAACTTAGAGCTTGAATTCCAAGAGCATCACAACGCTTGATTTCATCTTGTAAAAACTTCACACCAAACTCAAAACTTTCGGGTTTAGTGGTATTACCAAGATTAACAATATAAGGAGCATGGCCAATAATATCATTAATTCCGTATTCATTAATGAGTTCTATACCGGCCGGAATATTCATATCAGATACATCTTTACGACGAGTATTTTGTGGTGCGCCAGTAAAAATCATCATCGCATTAGCTTCATAGCTATGCGCTTCCTTAGCAGAACCTACTAACATATCAGGTGATTTCATTCCAACATGAGACCCTATCTTAAACATGACATTCTCCTTAATAAATTTTGTCTTGATAGAAATTACCGAGAATTTTAATTGAATCGGTAATACTTACAAATGCAACTGGATCAGAAGCATTCATTGCTTGTTTCAAATTATCCATTTCATAACGAGCAATTACCGTAAAAAGAATTGTTTTTTCTTCATGGCGGTAAGCTCCTTCTGCACCGTGAACCACAGTAATCCCACGACGCATATTATCCTGTATCTCAGAAATTACTTTCTTAGGTTTTGAAGTTACAATCATAACTTGTAACTTTTGGTTTCCCGTATACATCATATCAATAATCCGACCATTGACGAAAATACCAACTGCAGAATAAAGCGCATTAGGCCATCCATATAATAAACCAGCGGCTATAATTATTAGAGCATTAAACATGATGTTTGTGGTTCCAACACTACGCCCAGTTTTTTGTCTTAAAAGTATTCCTATGATATCTAATCCACCAGTAGAAATACCATTCTTTAAGGCAAATCCTGTTCCAAATCCGTTAACTAATGCACCAAAAATTGCGCATATTAATGGGTCGGTTGTTATCACAATTGGTGAAATAAATTGCAACATTATGGAAGACATAATAACTGCAACAGCAGTGAAAAAAGTAAATTTCTTACCTATTTTCTTATATGAAACATAAAACAATGGCGCATTAAGTACAAAGACCATTAATGATGTTGTTAATTTAAATGGTAAATATTTTTCTGAAAAAGTAGTAACTACTTGAGCAAATCCAGTGATACCTGAACCATATGTATGTCCGGCTGACCAAAATAAGTTAACAGCAACCGAAACACATAAAGCATAAATAAACGCTACTGAAAGTTTAGTAGCAGTCTGATGACGTTGAAAAATCCGATCTATTTCTTCCATCGATAATTAATCCCTCTAATGATAAGTATTACTGAAATATATTAACATAAATATAGCTATACGAATCTTATAATCAAGAGATTTTAATTAAATTTACTTTTATATTCACCTAATCCATTTTCGTCTAACTCTTCATAAGGAATAAATTTTAAAGAAGCGGAATTAATACAATATCTTAAACCACCGAGGTCTTCGGGTCCATCTGTAAATACATGCCCTAAGTGTGAATCAGAATCCTTACCACGTACTTCGACTCGTTCCATTCCAAAAGAAGTGTCTCTTTTTTCTTTTAACTTTGAAATTGGTTTACTAAACGATGGCCAGCCACAACCAGCATCATACTTGTCATCTGAAATAAAAAGTGGCGTGCCATCAACAATATCAACATAAATTCCTTTTTTATAAAAATTATCATATTCTCCTGAAAATGGTTTTTCCGTAGCACCATTTTGAGTTACTTCATATTGTTCAGGCGTCAATTTACTTCTTAATTCATTTTTATCCATAAAAAAACACTTCCCTTCTAGTTATAAGTATAACCATTGAAGTGAAAGCGTCATTTATTATGCCTATTTATTTTCTTTTTCTAATCCCAATTCATCTAGTTGTTCATTTGAAACAACTGTTGGAGCTTGTGTCATTGGTTCTGTAGCATTGGAATTCTTAGGGAAAGCGATAACATCGCGAATGTTATCTCTATTTGTAAGCAACATTGCAAATCTATCTAAGCCAAGTGCTAAACCACCCAATGGAGGTGTACCATATTCAAGTGAATCTAATAAGAATCCAAATTGTTCTTGAGCATCTTCAGCTGTGAAGTCTAATGCTTTTAACATTTTTTCTTGAATTCCACGATCATGAATACGTATTGATCCACCACCTAGTTCATATCCATTCAATACAATATCATAGCTTTGAGCATAAGCTTTGTGTGAATCCTCATCTAGGTAATGAATATCTTCTATATTTGGCATTGTGAATGGATGATGTGCAGCAATCCAGCGTTCTATTCCTTCATCATATTCAAACAATGGCCAGTTAACTACCCAAGTAAATGCATATTCGTTCTCATTATACAATTGCAAATCTTTTGCAAAATAAGTACGTAGATAACCCAACGAGTCGGCAACAATCTTCTTACTTGATGCAACAAATAATACTAAATCATTATCATTAAGAACAAGTTGTTCTTTCAGATCATCAGCTTGATCGGTAACAAATTTGGCTACAGGACCCGTTAGTTCTCCATCTGCAACTTTTAGCCAAGCTAAACCTTTAGCACCAAATCGTTTGATGTAATCTTGTTGTTTTTCGATATCCTTACGCGAATACTTGTCAGCAGCATTCTTAACAACGATAGCTTTTACTTCTCCACCATCAGCAATTGCGCCACTAAAAACTTTGAATTCTGATGTAGCAAATAAATCAGATAAATCTTGTAATTCCATTTCAAAACGGACATCAGGCTTATCTGAACCGTAACGTGCCATTGATTCATCCCAAGTTAATTTAGGAAATGGTAATTTTACATCAATACCTTTAACATCCTTCATAACTTTAGCAATTAATCCTTCGGTTATCTCTTGGATTTCATCAGCTGTCATGAAACTTGTTTCTATATCAATTTGTGTAAATTCTGGTTGACGATCACCACGTAAATCTTCATCACGGAAACAATGTGCTAGTTGGAAGTATCTATCAAATCCACTAGTCATTAACATTTGTTTGAATAGTTGTGGTGATTGAGGAAGCGCATAAAATGACCCTGGATAAACACGCGATGGAACAAGATAGTCACGAGCGCCTTCTGGTGTTGACTTAGTTAAATTGGGAGTTTCAATATCAACAAACCCATTATCGTATAAATAATTATTCGTAGCACGTTTAATTTCAGAACGCACTTTAATTCCTTTTGCCATCTCTGGACGACGTAAATCAAGATAACGGTATTTTAACTTTGTTTCCTCAGAAGCATCAACATCATCTTTAATTTCAAATGGAGGAGTCTTAGATTGATTTAAGATCTTCACTTCAGTTGCTTCTACTTCAATTTTTCCTGTTTTCATTTCTTCGTTAATAGCATTGTCAGAACGGTTAACAACCTTTCCTTTAACCTGAATAACGAATTCTGAACGCAGTGTATTAGCTATTTCCAGTGCATCTTCACCAAACTCAGCACTAAAGACAATTTGTACAATTCCTTCACGATCGCGAAGATCAATGAAAATCAAATTTCCAAGGCTACGACGTTTTTGAACCCATCCTGATAAAACAACTTCTTCATTCAAGTATTTTTCAGTTATGTTTCCACAATAATCTGTTCTCATTTTCACGTTTAATTATCTCCCATTAGTTCTTTAACTTTATTTGCAAGATGATCAAATTCAACCTCAACTTGTTCACCAGTTTCCATGTTTTTTAAGGGTGCTTTTTTATTAGTTAATTCTTCTTCACCTAAAGTGATAACAAATTTTGAATGCAAATTATTTGCCATCTTAAATTGTCCTTTTACTTTGCGATCAAGAAAATCGCGATCAGCTTTTAGGCCTTCTTTTCTAAATTGATCTAATAATACTAAAGCTTGAGTAGCCGAGTTTTCATCTAATGTAGTTATAAAAACATCTAATGACTCACTGTTCATTTTGGCTTTAGTATCATCATCGATTAATAACATCAACCGCTCAATACCCATTCCAAAACCAAAACCTGGTGTTTCTGGGCCTCCTAGTTCTTCAACTAAGCCATTATATCTTCCACCAGCTATAACTGTCGTTTCTTTATTATCAAAGGCTTTATCAGTTACCATAACTTCAAATATAGTATGGTTATAGTAATCTAAACCTCGAACCATATTAGAATCAACTATGTAATCAATATTTAATACTTCTAATAAGGATTTTACGCGATCAAAATGCAATTGAGATTCTTCAGTTAAAAAATCTAAAATTGATGGAGCATTAGCTACAATTTCTTGATCTTTTTTGTCTTTACTATCAAGGATTCGTAATGGATTTTGTTCTAAACGACGCTTCGAGTCATCACTTAACTCTTCTTTAAATGGTGTTAAGTAATTTATCAATGCATTATGGTATTTTTCACGTGACTCACTGTCACCAAGTGTATTAATTGCTAATTTATATTCATTAATATTAAACTTGCTTAAAAAATTAATAGCCATAGCAATTGTGTCAGCATCAATATCTGGACTAGTTGAGCCAAATGCTTCAACTCCAATTTGATGAAATTGTCTTTGACGACCTGATTGCGGACGTTCATATCTAAACATTGGCCCTTTGTACCAAACCTTCACTGGTTTGACATGTTCGGGTGCAAATAATTTATTCTCTACATAGGCACGAACCACACCAGCAGTCCCTTCAGGACGCAATGCCATTCTACGATTACCCTTATCTTCAAAATCATACATTTCTTTAGAAACAATATCTGAAGTTTCACCCGAACTTCTTTGAAAAACTTCATACTGTTCAAAAATTGGAGTTCTGATTTCTTCAAATCTATAAGTTGAGAACACTTCTTCAGCAGTATTTTCAACATACTGCCATAACTTTGACTCACCAGGTAATATATCCATTGTTCCTTTAGGTTTTTGGAAATTCATAATAGTGCCTCCACACAAATTGTAATTTATTAATTAAAAAGAAAAAACACCCCTATTCTAATTACTATATAGAATAAGGGTGCAGTTATTTACTGACACGGTACCACCTTAACAATTGCTACAGTTAACGCCTGCCATACGAATAGTCTCCAGAGTGTCTTTTCGATTCATGATAACTTTCAGCAAATGTTATCTCTCTTTTAATAGTTGAACCTATCTTTAATCCTTCAATGACCTATGTCTATTAATTTACTTATTATGCATATTATTGTCAAGATAATGATTAGTGTATCAGTGCCTTTTTTAATTAATTTAACAATATCTATGGAAGTATTATCATATTTATTATAACCTTATATAAGAAAGTTTTTGAGGAGTTTGGGGCTATGAAAAAAATTATCCATTTATTCAAACAATATTTGAATAAATATTGGACATTCATTCTAATTGCTATTTTGCTGATTATTTCCACTACATCAACAGTTGCTTTAGCAAATCTATCAACTGTTACTGTCAAAGCAAACGCTGTAAATGTTCGTGTTGGGCCTGGTCTTTCATATGATTTGATTACCCAAGTAAAAAAAGATGAAAAATTAACAATAATTGATAAAAAAAATTCATGGTGGCAAGTTCGACTAGCTGGCGATAAAGTTGGTTGGGTTGCTAGTTGGTTAGTTGATAATACAGAAGTTAGCCCTTCTTCTAATCATATCGGAATTATTTCTCAAAACGGAGCCAATGTATATAAAACTGATGATACTACTAGTGAATTATTAGGAACTCTTCAAGCAAATCAAAAAGTAAATGTCGTATACCAAGAAAACAATTGGAACCAAATACTCTTTGGAAAAACTGTTGGTTGGGTTCAAAATGATGATATTCAAACGACTGGAAAAATAGCCGATACAGTTAATAAACCCGATTCTAAAAATACCGAAAATAATAAAACTTCAAATAGGAAACTAAAAGAAGACAATATTAAAACAGTCACAACTATACAAGCTGGTGTGACTCTACGTGAAAACGCAACAACATCTAGTGCAGAAATCACTAAACTACCAGCCAATAAAACAATGACTTTCCTTGAAAAAGAAAATGATTGGTACAAAGTTAAGACAAAATCTGGAACTGTTGGCTGGGTTGCTAGTTGGTTAGTATCCATCTCTGATACTGATAAACCTGTAAAAATTAATGCTAATAATTTATCAGAAGCTACTATTGTTTTAGATGCCGGACATGGTGGAAAAGATGTCGGTGCTGAATCTTCTACTAATAAACATGAAGCTGGCTATACATTAAAGACCGTTAAAGCTATTCGCGACAAATTAAAACAATCTGGTGCGAATGTTATTTTAACCAGAGACTCTGATAAAACAGTTGCCCTTGGACCAAGAGCTCGCCTGTCTAATAAGAAAAAAGCTGATGCTTTTATCAGTATTCATTTTGATTCAAGCGCTAGCACAAACTCTGCTTCTGGTTTTACAACCTATTATTACGATAATGCTCGTGATTCAAAACTAGCTTCGAGTATTAATAGTCAACTAAAAGGATTGAAGTTGGACAATCGTGGTACTGCATTCGGAGATTATTATGTTCTTCGTGAAAACGATCGCCCTTCCGTTCTTCTAGAAATGGGATACATAAACTCTGATAAAGACTTTGCACAAATTAAAACTAAAGCATATCGTGAGAAAATTGCTGACGATGTATATCGCGGATTACAAGAATATTTCAAATAAAAAGACACCCAATATTGGGTGTCTTTTTTCACAATTATTACAGATTGTTTTTTAGTAATCTTGCTTTTAATCAATCTATTATTTCTAATATATTTAATAAATTGTCAACGCAATAATCAGCATACTGCTTGTCATCAAAACTATCAACATTAAAGTAAATAGTTTTTACTCCAGCATTAACACCAGCTAATAAATCTAGACTTCTGTCTCCTATCATATAAGTATCATTGATATTCAAGTCATACTTATTAATTAAATAGTTAATTGCTTCTGGATCAGGTTTTCTTTTTAAATCCATTTCCGAAGTCACATAGTCAGTGAAATATTTATCCAAATTATCTTGTTTTAAAAAATCAATTGCTGACTTATCTCTATGTGTGAGTAAAAAATTCTTATACCCATTTTCTGATACTTTTTTTAGTACTTCATCAGCACCTTCAAAATAGTTTGGTTTTATCTGTTCCTTTAATTCTAATTTATGATATAGCTGATTAAACTCATCTGCATTAAAGTTATACTTCTCAGCATTTAATTCAATCAGAGACTTTAATGAATTAAATTTTGAATGTCTGTAAGATTTAGTTATTTCATCCTTCGACAAATTAACACCATAAATATTCATTGCTTCTTTATATGCTTTGAACATAACAGGATAAGTATCATATAAATTACCATCAAAATCCCAAATCAAATTATAAGTCTTCATTATTTATTTCCATTACTATTGTTACGGGACCATCATTAGTTATATCAACTTGCATATCGGCTCCAAATTTACCCGTTTTAACTTCTATACCTTCACTTCTAAGTTGAGAATTAAAAGCTTCATATAAATCTATGGCTAAGTCAGGTTTAGCAGCATCCGCAAATCCAGGACGATTACCATGGCTTGTATCTGCATATAATGTGAATTGTGAAATAGACAGAATTTCTCCTGCAACATCATTAACTGATAAATTCATTTTTCCTTCATCATCAGAAAATATTCGTAATTTGACAACTTTTTGTGCCATTTTTTTGACTACAGCTAAATTGTCAGTTTCTTTGATCCCAACAAGAATACAAAATCCTTGATCAATCTCGCCAACGACTTTTTCATCAACAGAAACCGAAGCTTTTTTCACTCTTTGAATTACTAATTTCATATCTTTACAGCTTTCTTTTTACTTCATATACATCTTGAACAGATCTAATTCGATCAAGAATATTGTTTAAATGCTCAAGTGATTGCACGCCAACGCTAACACTAATATGAGCCGCTTTATTACTATCAATTTTTCCACTAATATTATTTAACGTATTAGTTAATGAATTAATTACTTGTAATACATCATTGAGTAATCCATTTCGATTATATCCGTATACTTCAATCTCTGAAATATATCGTTTATCTTTTGATACGTCATTCCAGCTAACGTCTATTAATCGAGCTTGAGCTTCATCATTTAAAACATTAGGACAATCGTTACGGTGAATCGTTACCCCACGTCCTTTTGTAATGTACCCAACTATCTCATCTCCTGGGATAGGATTACAACATTTTGCGAGGCGAATCAATAGATTATCTGATCCTTCAACAACAACCGCCTCATCATCTTTAGTAATCTTAGGACTAATTGTTTCAGACTTAGATGTTTCAACTTCACCATTAAGAATTTTTTCTTCTAATTCTGTTTGAGCTTTCTCTTTTTTTAATTGAATATCTTCAGCCGTTAATTTATTAACAACATTTTCAGCAGAATACTCACCATAACCAACTGCACTAAATAATTCTTCAGCGCTCTTTAAGTCATATTTCTTCAAAGCTTCTGCCATCTTATCTTTTTCAAAATAATCCTTTGGCTGATAGCCTCTGTCAATTAGTAGCTTTTCAATTAATTCACGACCAATTTGCTCATTTTTGCTCTTATCTTCATTCTTAATGAAGCGTTTAATTTTATTACGTGCTTTAGTTGTATAAACTAACTTAGACCAATCACGACTTGGTTTGGCATTACTAGACGTCATCATTTCAACAATATCGCCATTTTTAAGTTGATAGTTAAGAGGCACAATCTTTCCATTAACTTTAGCACCAACAGAATGATTCCCAACTTCAGAATGGACTTGATAGGCAAAGTCCAAGGTTACTGAACCTGCAGGTAACTCTAAAACCTCACCATCAGGGGTAAAGACATATACACGGTCAGTGAATATATCTCCTTTAACATTATTCATAAACTCTGTAGCATCTTTAGATTCATTTTGAAGTTCTAAAATTTCTCTAAAAACATCAATTTTATGATCATTGTTATCTAAATTAACTTCTGAGAATTTACCTTCTTTATAAGCCCAGTGAGCTGCAATACCAAATTCAGCAACTTCATGCATCTTTTCAGTACGAATTTGAACTTCTAAAGGTTTTCCATTCGGACCAATAACCGTAGTATGTAATGATTGGTATCCATTGGCTTTAGGCATTGCAATATAGTCTTTAAATCTACCTGGCATAGGCTTCCATTTAGTATGAATTTCACCCAAAACTGCATAGCAATCTTTAACTGAATCAACAATGATTCTAATAGCTGATAGATCGTATAATTCAGAAAATTGCTTATGTTTATCGTGCATTTTTTTATAGATTGAATAAATATGTTTAGGCCGTCCATAAATTTCATAACTAATATCTAAATCAGACAATGATTTTTTAATTGAAGTAATAGCTGAATCAATATCAGAAATACGTTGTTCTCTCTTAGATTTCATTAGATGAACAATTCGATAATATTGTTGTGGATTCAAATAATGTAAAGAAAGATCTTCAAGTTCCCACTTAATTTTACTAATACCCAGACGATCAGCTAATGGAGCATAAATTTCTAATGTTTCATTTGCAATGCGTCTTTGCTTATCGGGACGTAACGCCTTAAGTGTTCTCATGTTATGTAATCTGTCAGCTAATTTAACCATAATAACTCGTAAATCTTCAGACATTGCTAGTAGCATTTTCCGATGGTTTTCAGCAAGTAGTTCTTGATGTGACTGATATTTATATTTAGATAGTTTTGTTACTCCATCAACAATTTTTGCGACAGTTGGATCAAATAATTCTTCAATATCACCAAGCGTTAGCTTTGTATCCTCAACTACATCATGTAAATAGCCAGCAGCAACCGTTTCAGGATCCATCTTCAATTCCGCTAAGATCCCAGCTACTTGAACAGGATGTGTTATATATGGCTCACCGGAGTTTCTAGTTTGGTCTTTATGAACATATTTTGCTGTTTCGTATGCACGATTAACAAACTCAACATGCGATGAGTTCATATAATTTTGGCACATTTCTAAAACTTCATCTGGAGTATATATCTTTTCTTGAGCCATACTAACCTCCTTAATTGTTATTTGATGTAAGAATGTAAGATAACCATGATATCAATAAATACATTATTCCAAATAAGAATCCATAGTTTCCATATCTAATAATAACTTCAATAATAAAAACTACGGGAAAAATGAAAGTAATATAAAAATTCAATTTTCGCAATTTAATATATCGACCTATTAAAGCTGCAAAAATAGGATTAATGATTGTGAAAATCCAACTTACACGAACGGCCTTATCCAATAATCTAAGAGAACTTAAAGTAGGAATAATTATAATAATCCAAGCAATTGATAAAATTAACAATTTAAATGCTGGTTTTTTCATTATATTCATAACTTTGTTTTTCATAATTAATTACCTCAATGCTAAATCAAATTTGTATGAAAGAACTCCAAGAAAATACAGTGGAGCTGTTTCTGCTCTTAAAATTCTTGGACCTAGTCCAACTTTTAAATAATTGTGTTTAACTAATAAATCAATCTCTGTTGGATCAAATCCACCTTCGGGACCAAACAGGCACATGATACTTTGGTTATTATCCAATTTATCAAAAACTTGTGAAAGTTGACTAGCTTGTCCTTTTTTTGCTACTTCCTCATATGCAACTAACTTATAATCTATATCTTCATACGATTTAATTAATTCTTTTAATGATTTAACGTATAAAACTTCAGGTATTAGTTTACGATGCGACTGCTGCGCTGCATTTTTTACGATTTCTTGTAATCTTGACAATTTTTTATTAATTGATTTCTCATCCCATTTCATAACTGAAAATCTAGAATCGAAAAATATAATTTTTTTAACGCCCATTTCTGTTGATTTCTGAGCAATCCATTCAAGTTTATCTTTTTTTGATAAAGCACAGGCTATAATCGGAATAATAGGAAATTCAGTATCAATATCATCGGTTAGTTCTTTCAAATCAAATTCCAATGACTCTTCATAATTTCTCAAGACAGCTTTCACCCTATGCTGATGAGTGTCTACTAGTAAACACTCATCCCCTATTTTCATACGCAGAACTTTTATCAAATGCTTATATAAGTCATTATCTAGGATTTCTATCTTGTCAGAACTCTGGGGAATAATTTCATTAATAAAATATTGTTGCATTAGTTTTCAATGTCCTCTTTACGTTTTGTAATGATAGTTGACCAGCCATCTTTTTTTATGACACTAACAACTACATAGTTAATATTCTTAAGTTCTTCAGTAATTCTCTCTTCTTTTTCATTTATTATACCTGATAAAATTATTGTTCCATTAACATTTAAGTTTTTATCCATTTTTGGTATAAAATCAAACAGAATTTCAGCTAAAATATTAGCAACAATTATATCAACTTTTTTATTAATACCGTCTAATAATGAATTCTTTTTGACAGGTATATCATTACAATCTTTATTTAATGAAAAATTATATTTAGTTGCATCAACAGCCACTTGATCAATATCAAATGCCTCGATATTATTGATTCCCATTTTTCTAGCCGCGACTGATAAAATTCCAGAACCCGTTCCAACATCAAACATGCTCTGTTGTCTATCTATAATGATTTCTAATGCTTGTAAGCACGTAAAAGTAGTGGCATGAGTTCCAGTTCCAAAAGATTCTCCTGGATTCATAATGACTAAATTTTCATCCTCACGAAGTTCAATATTACTTTCCCATTCAGGCGCTACCGTTAAGTATCTACTAATTTTAGTTGGATGGTAATATTTTTGCCATTCATTTTTCCAATTATCATCATCAATTACGCTTTTAGTTACAAGCACGTCACTATCAGATATTTCAAATCCAAATTCTCGATAATCAAGTACATCTTGTTTTATTTTCAATATCAACTCATCAGAAATATTCACATGATCAAAATAAGTAGTTAATATAACTTCATTTGTATTCTCATCATTAATTTCAATACCGCCAGCATTGTTATTCATTAATACCGTACTAACTATTTCTTCTAGTTCTTTTTTAGTAATTCTTACTTCAATTTTCGTCCACTTCATAAATATACCTCTTGGTAATAGATTACTAGAATTAGAGTAATAAAAAAAGACGAAAGCTTCGTCTTCTTTAAGATTAATTTATATTAAATTGATGCTTCTTTAATTGAATTGCACAATTCATTCTTTGCATTTTCAATTTTCATCATAATTTCATTTTGTTTGGCTTGATCTAAAACTTCAGTTTGTAAATCAATACAAGTTAAAATTTCATTCAATCCATTGATATAGTTACTAATTCCTGTTGCTATTTTTTGGAGAGAATAACTATCTATTCTTTCATTTAATTTTTTCATAATTAATAACGCTTCACTAGCAAATACTTGAACATTCTTACGATAATTACGACTCAAGCTTTGAAAGTTTTCGAACATTAGAGCTTTGCCTTCATCAATTAATTTTAAAGTATTAAGATATTCTTTGAATACATCATCATACATGGCGAATCTTTCCACTAAAAAAATCATATCTTTAGTTGCCACTCTTCTCAATTCTCTAATCATATGCGTCATCTCCAATACTTTTGAATAAATATAGTTTATCATATTTTTTTCTAATGAACAACATAAGATATTAACAATGTAAAGGATTCCAGATCTTGTATGGTTTTTCATGTATTTGAATTTTTGATATTATTACTCTATATAAAGCAAAGTGGTGTAGATAATGAAAAAAAACAAAAATACTCCTTCAAAAACCTTAGTCGAAAAAATTCTTGATAAACAAAATATTGGTTATGAATCAATTTCATTTTCAGTTACTAAACACGGTGATACTAAAAGTCTAGATACAAGTGATCAAGATATCAAAGAACATAATATCTATAAAACTTTGGTAACAACCGGTAATAAAACAGGCCCTGTTGTGGCTGTACTCCCTCTTGATATGCATTTAAGTTATAAAAAATTAGCTAAATTATCTGGTAATAAAAAAATAGGAATGGTTCCCCTAAAAGATCTTGTTAAAACGAGTGGTTTTGAACATGGAGCTAATAGTCCTATTGGCATTAGATCATTACACAACTTCCCTATTTATATTGATAATGTTGCATTACAAGAAGAAATCATAACTGTTTCAGCTGGTAAGATTGGTCGTTCGATTCGCATAGATCCGAATTCATTAGCAAAATCAGTAAATGCTAAATTTGGCGATTTTGCAGTTACTGAACAAGAGTAAACAAAAAAGAGAGGCTCAAATGCCTCTCTTTTTAATTTACCATCCAAAGGACAGTTATAAATAAAAGTAGTTTAGATGTAAATTGAAGGCGGTTAGGAGGGAAGTCCTAACCTAAAAGTATATGAAAGCACTAAATCATCCCCATCACTTAGTGCAATAAAAATATATCATAGCGTGAAACATTGTGCAAGGGGTTAACTGTTCAACCCTAACATTTTTATCATTGTAAATCTTCAGGCTTAATAACTCTTTTCACTCCAAAGGTAATAACATAAGAAGCAAATAAGATAATTGCGACTACCAAGTATGGATAATGAGTGTTCCAGTCCATTAGCATACCTGACATAATTGGACCTATAACATTACCAACACTTGTTAAAGACATATTAAGTCCATTGATTAGGCCTTGATTAGATTTTCCAAATTTGGTCAATAAAGTTGTTATAGCAGGCCTTAACAGATCAAATGCGGAGAAAATAATTAAAGTAGCAATTATAACTTCAACTTGTACATGAGCCATTGTAATCCAAACAACGGAAATTGCGGCAAACAAGAAGCAATAAGCAATTAACTTAATCTCCCCCATTTTTCTAACTAACCAATCAAACATTACTAATTGTAAGAACAAGGAAATTATACCGTTCAATGTTAAAACTAGTGCAATAGTGCCTAGTGTAAACCCAAAGACTTGATTAACATAAATACTATAAATGCTTTCAAATCCTTGAAGACCAAACGAAGCAACAAGTATCATACCAAAAAGAATAATCATTGGTACTGTTAAAATAGAACGAATTTTCACTTTTGGTTGGTCCATAGTAGCCGATTCACTTTTAACGTTAGGTAGATATATTAATGTAAAAATCGTACTAATCAATCCTAGTACGGCAGCGGCCCAAAATGGTGTTTTATAAGTGATATTAGCTAACATTCCGCCAATACCTGGTCCTAAGATTAGTCCTCCACTAAATGCCGCAGAAATCCATCCTATTACCTTAGCACGTTGAGCCGTTGTAGTTAAATCTGCCGCCATAGCCATTGATGTAGGGACGAACATAGCAGCTGATAATCCACCAATAATTCTTGAAACATCAAATAATAATAAGCTGTTAGAATAAGCAAAAATAATTTCGGAAATCATATAGAAAAATAATCCACCAACAATTAATGGTTTTCTACCAATTTTATCTGATAAACGTCCAACAAATGGTGAAGCTATAAATTGAGCAAGAGCAAATAAAGATGTCATTAATCCCATCTGTGTAGTTGTGTAATTATAAGTTGTTTTGATAAAAGGTGTTACTGGAATTACTAAACCAATTCCTAAACAAATCAAAAAGTTTCCAAAAATTAAAATGTAGATTGATTTCTTTGTGTCTCTGCTCATTTTGTTTCTCCAATTTTAAATATTAATAGTTATTCTACACGGTTATTGCTAAATCACCAATTGTTTTGTACACTCATTTTATATAAAGGGGAAATAATATGGCAGATGAAATGAATGTTCAATTTACTTTAAACGAAAGAAAAGCACTACTTCTTGCAATGACAAAAACACTCAATGAGATTGAGCTTGATACAAAAAGTTCTCAAGTATCTGGTATGAAACCCGGAGACATTGTTGATTTGTTTTTAGATGCAAATATGAAAAATATCCAAAATACACTTCGTAAAAATTATAAAGATGCATTATCTGATGAGATTTATTCTTCAGGTACCATTAATATTGCTCAACAAAATGGTATTACAAAAGAATCACTATTTGATTAATAACCTGAGCTATTTTCGTGCATTTACTATTAAAAAGTGTATACTCAGTACAAATTAATTAATAAGGAGCTCACTCAATAATGGGTTTTATATTATTCCTGCTATTTACAATATTGATTTTTAAATATTTAGGTGGCTTTGCGAGAATTGCAATTTTCTCAATTCTGACACTACTTCTAGTTATTGCGCTTGTTGTCCACTTATGGTGGCTAGTATTCTTGATCATTCCGTTTGTTTTATTTACTCGTAATAAACGACAACGTGAATACGTAAAAACAACTAGAAAAGATAATAATATTGTAGACGGTGAATATGAAGAAGTTGATGATAAATAAGTAAAAAGACAGATAGTTAAACTATCTGTCTTTTTACTTATTTATATTTTAAGTCTTTATTATCTTTTCCAATATATTTGGGATCTATCATCGTAAATATATCCCAAATAACAAAAATGATAAATGCTATCATTATATACATGTAGGTAGTTCCACTATTGAATATAGGTATAAAAGCCAAATATGATAACCATACAAGCAAATTTGATATAACAAACATTATAAACCTTTTAATAGTTGGATATATAGAAAATACGATTAATGAAAAAACACCAGATAATGCAAAATAGCTCTCTCGTTGTGCTGGCATACATAACCAACAAATCATTGGAGCAATAATTAATAAATTAAACGTTCCTGATAAAATCATATCTTTTTTTAGAATTAGTAGCATACCAAAGATACAAAGAAAAATTATTATCATCGCAATTAATATATATACTTGAAAGAATTTATAATTATTATCATCTAAACTGACAAATGCATTACCACCATGTATCAAGTTAATAAATCCATTTTCAGTTCTAACTGCAGACCTGTTAAAAAATATTTCAAATGTGGCTTCTAGGAAACTTAGACCAGCAACCATACCAGGGATTGCAGTAACTATAAAACCAAAAATTGCAAATACTGGAGCAAAAAGCTCTCTCATACAGGGCTTTCTTAGTTCAAATAGATAATAAATTGCAAAAAATGGAATAACATATATTGCCATAGCCTTGAAATAAATTCCTACACCAACAAAAAACCACATTAAGAAACGTTTCTTTTTGAAAAAACATAGTAAAGCTAATAAAGCAAAGAACATATATGAAGAATCAGTTAAGTTAGTTTTTAATATATCTGCTAAGAATGGTGGTATTAATAATGTGCTTACTCCACCCATTAGCGAATTTATATATTTCTTTCTGTCATAAAATTGATCAACTATAAAATAAATAACAATCGAAGAGCCTATTGTAAATAATACAGCAATCGATTTTATTGATGCAGATAAAGTTAAAATGCCGGGATAAATTCCGAATTTGGTAAATATATATATTATAAAATACCAAATGGATGTATAGTCTGCTAAAAATTCGGAATCATAAATAGTTTTAATTCCACTGAATCCATGATCTTTAATATAGTTCCACCAATCTGTTTGAAACCAGACTAAATCTCCCTTTGCAGGATATACATTTCTTATACTCACAATCATAAATAACCATAGTATGATAAAAAGAACATATATGTATTGATACTTATTTTTTTTAATACTTTCAATAAAACACTTTCTAAACTTACTCATTGATTTTCCTTTCACATAAGTTTCTAAGGAGAGTACAGGATTTGAACCTGCGCGCCGGTATAAGCCGGTTCGACGGATTTCGAGTCCGTTGCATTACCACTCTGCCAACTCTCCATATAAAAACTCAATAAACTAATATTGAGTCAATGTAAACATATCATAATCCTTAATCTTATCACGACCATTTAGATCCAATAATTCAACGATAAACGCTGTTCCAACAACTTGTCCACCTAGTTTTTCTACTAGATCAATTGTGGCTTTTAATGTTCCACCAGTTGCCATTAAATCATCTACCACTAAAACTTTTTGTCCAGGTTTCACGGCATCTTTTTGCATATATAGTGAGCCTTGTCCATATTCTAAGTCATATGTAACTGAAACAGTTTCTCTTGGAAGCTTCCCCTTTTTACGAGCCGGAGCAAATCCTACTCCCATTTTATTGGCTACGGGACAGCCAACGATGAAACCTCGAGCTTCTGGTCCACAAATCAACTCAGCACCTCGTGATTTAGCATATTCAGCTATATCATCAGTTGCTGAGTGATATGCCTCCCCGTCCAACATTAGTGGTGAAATATCACGAAATAGTACACCTGGTTCAGGAAAATCTGGAACATTAGCAATATACTTCTTATAATCCATTATATTTAAGTTAGCTCCAATTATTGTTTTTCAATCCATGCTAGTAAATCTTGATAAGTTGCATTAACTAACAATGAACCGACTTCATTTCTTTTTAAACGTTTTTGATAGAAAACAGAATTCTCTACTTCTTTACTCTTATCTATACCTAGTGGAGTAACAACTCCATTTTCAATTTTAACAAATCCTAGCTCAAAAAACACATTAATATAAAATTTTAAATTATTAATATTGATATGAAGATATTCTGAAATCATTTGATAATCTTCTTCTAAAATACTTTTATGTGTTAAAAAATATTTTAATGCATCATGCATTTCTTTTTTATCTGGAACCAATTCGTAACTATAACGTAATTGAGAATAAAATTGGATATATATAACGTCTGCATTTTGAATTTCAACTAATTTTTTGAATTTCTCAATATCGTGAGGTCGATCAAAAATCAACATTTTTTTAATGTTTTTGATCTCCGGACTATTCCATAAATACGCTTGATTATTATTTTTTCGAACAAATAAATCGTAATATCTTTTATTAAAAAAGACTAGTGTGACATCAGATTCTAATTGATTAATATCAAACTCACGATTTCTCCAGTCAATAAACTTGGAGCTCAATAAATCCGATTGAATATCATTTATCATTAATTGAAGAGTTTTCTTCCCTCTCCATTCATTTACTCCTATTTGATAATAAGTATCATATAAAGGAATATCTGACATTGTTGAAAAAGCTTGCGAAAAACCAAAAGCAATAAAATCAACATTAGATTTCTTTTGCTGAATCTTCCCTTTTAAATGCGTTTTATCACTTCCAATACTTTGCGCATCAGTGATTTCTACATTATTAGATTTAAAAATCGGCTTAGGATTGCCTTCTCCAAATGGAGCTAAGATATTGATATCATCAAGCAATTTAAAATTAATATCTTTAACATCTATACTCAAATCATAATGACAGATTTGATCTTTTGTGCTGTCAAAGTCTTGTTTCTGTATTTCAACTTGCATTGCCGATACGAATTCTTCTATACATGAGGATTTAACAGATACACCACAAGCCTGTGCATGGCCACCAAAACTGTCAAATAAATCTCGATGATTATTCATTGCTTCAAACAAATTAAATCCTGATGGCGCTCTTCCTGAGCCTTTATACACTTCATCAATTCGTGATAAGACAACTGTTGGTCGATTCGTCTCATCAGCTATTCTCCCAGCAACAATTCCCAATACACCTTCATTCCATTCATCACCATAAAGGATTTGGAAATCATCATTTTTTTGAGATAGTTGATTTTTTGCATCATTATATACTTCATCAGAATATTGACGTCTTAATAAATTAGTTTCTTCTACATCCTTAGCAATTTCTTTAGCAACCATCTCATCTTGAGCGGTTAATAATTCAACACCTATATTGGCATTTTTTACTCGTCCTAAAGCATTCAATCGTGGAGCAACTTGAAAACCTATGGTATCTTCATCAGTTTTTGTAATATCTAATTTTGCCGTTTTAAAAAGTGTTTTTAATCCTGTACGGCTACCTGTTTGAATTTGCTTCAATCCATTAGCAACAATTACTCGATTCTCACCAGACAATTCAACAACATCCGAAATAGTGCCGATTGCAGCTAAATCTAGCAAATCTACAGGAATCTCCTGTAATAAGGCACTGGCAACTTTAAAAGCTACTCCAGCTCCTGATAAATACTTGAAAGAATATTCATGATTAGTTATTTGTGGATGAACTATTGCTATAGCATTTGGTAATTGTTCTGGTAATGAATGATGGTCTGTCACTATAACATCAACGTCATGTTGATTTGCATATTCTATTGCTTCAAAGCCACTCACACCATTGTCTACAGTGATGATCAGATTATAACCTTGGTCAATTATCTTTTGATAAGCCTCAATATTTGGCCCATATCCGTCACTAAATCGGTCTGGAATATACGTATCAACTTCTCCACCAATGATTTCAATCGCTTCTTTCATTATGGAAGTACTTGTTAAACCATCAGAATCATAATCACCATAGATAATCATTTTTTCATTATTATCCAAAGCCAATTCAATTCTATCAATTGCCTTTTGCATATCGTTTAGCTTAAATGGATCATCTAATTTATCTAGGGAAGTATCAAGAAATTCATTAATTTCATCTTCAGTATTTAATCCGCGAGCAACCAATAATTGAGTTGAAATAATTGGTAGCCCTAATTTATTAGAAATATTTTCAACTTGCTCATTATCTATTTTTTTTCGTTGTTCCCATTTTTTATTCATAATTATATTATACAGATTCTGAGCATAAAAAAAAGAAGCAGTCAGACTACTTCTTTTTTGATTTCTTCACTAATGATCTAAGTAATAAAATTGTGATTACTACCAGAACAATGACACCCATAATAAATAAATAATTAGAATTTGTTTTTTCTTTTGTACGGGTATTAGTTGTAACTTTCTTATTTTTTAATTCATTTAAATTCTTTTTAGTAGCATATTTAGTATCTACAAGTTCACCTTTTATTGCCCAACGCTTAGTACCCAAATCGGCACACGTAATAAGAGTAACAATTTTTTTACCTTCTACATCATCAATTGTTTTAACATCACTAGGTTGAATAACTTCTTTAGAGTAAATCTTATATTTATAAACATGGTCTAAATCAGTCAAATATATGCTTGCGCCTATTTTAACATCAACTAATGGTGAAAATAAAATATATCTCCCACGTACGTGATGCCCCGCTAAAGAATAGTTACCTTCCCCCATTTGTTGATCGGGCTTCATTGTTCCGGCCCCTTTATTTAAAACACTGGTACTAACACCTTTCCCAATTGGTAGTTTCACGCCAACACTTGGAACTTCTAGCTGTCCTAAAACAGGAAAACCATAATTATTAGTCATTCCTTTTCCTACTTCAGTTGGACTGAAAGGTTTAACGTCTTCAAAATCAAAATCACCCTTCGAAGCCTTTCCTTCTTTAATATTTGACTTTGTAACCTGTTCAATCTGATTCTCACTAAGCTGACCAACAATAAATTCCATAATTTGTTGATTAAATATTAAAACAAGTCCTATTATCATAAGTATTGAAACTAAAAAACGCTTAAAAAACTTTTTCATAATTATTCCCCAATATGCTTTCTTAACTACGAACAAATTTACCATAAATAATAACAAAAAAGCAAAATTATTAGATTTTCGTTGTTTGTCATAAATATTAGTTATATTCTTATTACATAAGATTTATGGAGGATATTAAATGTCAGTATTAGTAGTTGGTGGTGCCGGATATATCGGATCACATACAGTAGATTGGTTATGCGAAAAAAATTATGATGTAGTTGTAATCGATAACTTATCGACTGGACACAAAGAATCATTAAATAAAAAAGCCAAATTCTATGAAGGCGATCTTCGTGATAAGTCTTTCATGAGAAAAGTTTTTAAAGATGAAACTATCGACGGTGTTATTCATTGTGCCGCTTTTTCAATTGTTCCTGAATCTATGAAAGAACCTCTGAAGTATTATGATAACAATACATATGGTATGAATGTTCTTTTAGAAATCATGAACGAATTTGGTGTTAAGTTCATCGTATTTTCTTCTACAGCAGCTACCTATGGCGAACCAAAACAAGTTCCAATTAAAGAAACCGATCCTCAAGTACCAACAAATCCTTATGGTGAAACAAAACTAGCAATGGAAAAAATGATGCACTGGTCTGATATTGCTTATGGAATGAAATTTGTTGCACTTAGATATTTTAATGTTGGTGGTGCAAAAGAAGATGGAAGTATTGGTGAAGATCACCAACCTGAAACACACCTTACACCAATCGTTCTTCAAGTGGCTCATGGTACACGTGATGAACTAACTATTTTCGGCGATGATTACGATACTCCAGATGGAACTAATGTACGTGATTACGTTCATGTATTGGACCTAGCAGAAGCTCATCGACTAGCTCTTGAGTACTTATTATCAGGTAATGAAAGTAATGCATTTAATCTTGGCTCTTCAACAGGCTTCTCAAACTTACAAATTGTTCAAGCTGCCCGTGAAGTTACAGGAAAAGATATCCCAACAAAAATTGGTGACAGACGTCCTGGCGATCCAAGTACTTTAATAGCTGATAGTACAAAAGCCCGCACAATTCTTAATTGGAACCCCCAATATGATGATGTTAAAAAAATAATAAAAGATGCTTGGACTTGGGAAACTAAAAATCCTCAAGGATATAGCGATAAATAAAAAGAAGCCTTCTAGTATGAAGGCTTCTTTTTATTCCTAATGCTTACGATAATGTTTAAATCCACTGCCGATAAGACTTGATACTAAAGCAATTATCACAATCGCTGACAATGAAAATTGCCACCAAGTTGTATTCCATAAAAAGTCTAATAATTCTTTCATAAATTAATCTCCCTTATTTTATCCTAGTCTAACAGTTCCGTGATCACTTTTACCAACCAATTTATATTGAGGATTATCAATGCATATTCCTTCAATAAATCCTTGTGCTTCGACTTTCATCTTTGCTCCACTCAATTTATTTTTAACAATGCCCATTTTGCTTTGTAAACTAAATTCGACACTTGAGTCTTCTGGAATCATCAATCGTATTGAACCATTTTTCGTATAAGTATTAATATCTCCAGTAACTTTGTTAAAATCAACTTTAACCGATCCATTATTACTACTAAAACTTCCTGAACCATTAATCATTGACGTCTTAATTGCTCCATTTCTGGTTTTAATCGTATATTCACCAGTTAAGTTTGATCCAGTAATTGAACCATTATTAGAAATCAAATTAGCTTCACTAACGGTTAAATTATTTACTTTGATAGCACCATTAGCACAGAATAAATTCAATTTGGTAAGTACTGCATTCTCAACAGAAATAGCCCCATTAGATGCTGTTACTGATAATTTCAATTCATTATTGAGATCAGTGATAAACATACTACCATTACGATTAAGAACATTAATTTTACCAGCATATTTTTGAGGAACAAAAATCTCTATTCTGCTGTGAATATGCCACATAATCGGACGGTCTCCTTGTTTAATGTACAACTGACCATCACCTGTACTGTTCGAAGTTAGATTGTAACGATCATTATTTCTACTCATATACTCTTTAACAATAAGTTGATTGTTTGGAGATTGTTTCAACTCGATGTGATCATTTTTGTAATTAATAGTAACTTCGTTAATTTGTGATAAATCATATTGAACATTATTTACCAATTTTAATCGACTGAAAATATTACCGATTTTTTCTTTTCCTAAAGAAACTCCGTCATCATTAACTCTGAAGAATCCATTTCCCATATCTACAGATCCATCTTCAACTTTCAAGAAACTCCCAAAGTCTACACGATTCTCATCGATAATAACCTTGTTATCATACGAAATCTTACTATCATCAATTACAAACTTGCCAATTTTGACGATATTATCAGCCGACTTACTTTCTTCTTGAGTCTCTTCTTTTCTAGCCTCATCAAATTCAGCCATCAATTCATCAATATCACCTAGATGAACAAAAGCTGACTCTACAGCTTCATCTTCAGCTTGATTATTATTAATATTATCTTGAGCAATCTCACTAAGATCGGCGATTAATTCCTCTTTAAGTTCGGTCAATTCTTCAGATGGTGCATATTTAATAAACACTTTATCTATCTTCGTTCTAATTTTGGTCTCTAAAACGTTCATTCTAAATTCTCCCCTTAATAATCATATCAATTATCTTTTTTGAATATTCCCATTCAATCAAGTTAGCATCTAATTGCTGACGACCTTCATCAGTTATTTTGTAATATTTACGACGTGATCCTTTTGTTTCATCGCCCCAATAACTCTCAATTGCTTGATTTTTTTCTAATCTTCGAAAAACTGTATATAATGTTGCTTCGTTAAGATCATATTGACCATCACTTAAGCTATGTACTGTCTTAGATACTTGATACCCATAACTATCACCTTGATTCAAAATACTTAAGATAATCATCTCAGTATTGCCTCTGATGATATCTTTTGAAATTGACTTCGACATTTAGTACCTCCCATAAATCACTTTTATAATTTATAACACACTACTGTGTGTGTCAAGGTAGTATGTATGAAATATTTTATAGAAAAATAAAAACGCCTATTTATAGGCGTTTATTTATATAAACTTTCTACTTGTTTTTGTAATTCAGGATGATTTAAGAATTCATCAAAGTTAGTTTCTGCTCTTTCAACAACTCCATTAGCTGAAACTTCAATAATATGATCAGCAATTGTTTGAATGAATTGGTGGTCATGAGATGTGAAAATTAAAGCACCTTTGAAGTTAATCAAACCATCATTCAATGATGTAATTGATTCCAAATCCAAATGATTAGTAGGATCATCCATAATCAAAGTATTTGATTTTTGAAGCATCATCTTAGAAAGAATACAACGAACTTTTTCTCCTCCAGATAGTACTCCTATTTCTTTTTCTACTTCATCGCCAGAGAATAGCATTTTCCCTAAGAATCCACGTAAGAAAGTATTATCATCTTCTTCTTTGCTAGCAAATTGACGTAACCAATCAATAATAGTTAGTTTATCATTATTAAAAGCAGAATTTGTATCACGTGGTAATGATGATTGTGTACTTGTTACACCCCAAGTTACGGTTCCAGAATCTGGTTCTAAGTCACCTGACAGAATCTGCATAATTGTAGCTGCTGATAAGTCGTTTCTAGATACAATAGCTGCTTTTTCATCAGGTTTAACTGTAAAACTGATGTTATCTAATACTTTAACACCATCAATTGTTTTAGAAACATTTTCAACACGAACCAAGTCATTACCTAATTCACGATTAAAATCAAAATTAATAAATGGATATTTTCTTGAAGAAGGTTGAATATCATCTAATGTAATTTTTTCAAGTTGTTTCTTTCGTGATGTGGCTTGCTTAGACTTAGATGCATTAGCTGAGAAACGGGCAACGAATTCTTGTAATTCTTTGATTTGTTCTTCTTTTTTTGCGTTTTGGTTAGCTTGTAATTTTGCGGCCAATTGACTTGATTCTAGCCAAAAATCATAGTTACCAACAAAAAGTTTAATTTTACCAAAATCAACATCACACATTTGTGTACATACTTGATTCAAGAAATGACGGTCATGAGAAACAACGATGACAATATTTGGAAAATCAGCTAAGAAGTTTTCTAACCAAGTTTCTGAAGCCATATCCAAACCATTAGTGGGCTCATCTAGTAGTAAAATATCCGGTTTACCAAACAAAGCTTGTCCAAGTAAAACCTTAATTTTTTGTCCTTCCATCAATTCACTCATTTTGACATGATGTAGGTCTTCGGTAATTCCTAATTCTTGAAGTAATTGTGCTGCTTCTGATTCAGCATTCCATCCATCAAGTTCAGCAAATCTTCCTTCTAGTTCGGCTGCTTTAACACCATCTTCATCATTAAAATCAGGTTTAGCATATATTTCGTCTTTTTCTTTCATGACGTCATATAATTCTTTATGTCCTTGTATAACTGTATCCAACACACTAAACTCTTCAAAAGCATAGTGGTCTTGGTTAAGACTAGACATTCTTTCATCTTTACCAATCGAAATATTACCCGAACTTGGTTGAATTTCACCTTCTAGTAATTTAAGAAAAGTTGACTTTCCTGCACCATTGGCACCAATAACTCCATAACAATTACCTTCGGTGAATTTTAAATTAACTTCATCATAAAGTTTTCTTCCACCCATTGATAGACTCATGTCACTAACTGTAATCACGTATTGTATCCTCGTTTCTTTTTAACTAATCGTCATAATAAAAGCCAGCAGCACTAAGCTGTTGGCTTTTTCCGTATATAAGATTGTAACATAGAATGCGTGGTTACAGCAATACTATGTAATAAGAACCTCTAAATTAGATTCCCGCAACAATTGTATCAATAGTACTCTTATCAAGTCCTTTTAATGTTTGTATCAACATCTCTTTAGCTGCATCATAATCAGCAATATTAAACATTGTTTGATGTGTATGGATGTAACGTCCAGCAACCCCAATAACTGAACTTGGAATTCCTTCATTAGCTGTATGAGCATCACCAGCATCTGTTCCACCTTTTGATACAAAGTATTGATAAGGAATATTATTTGATTCGGCTGTATCTAATAGATATTCGCGTAATCTTGGTAGTGTGATCAATCTAGGATCTTGAATTCTCATCATAACCCCTTCTCCTAGATGACCAAATGTTCCTTCAGTTGAAACAGTATCGTCGGCAGCTGAACAATCGACAGCAAAGAACAAATCAGGTCTGAATTTTGTCACAGATGGTTTAGAACCACGTAATCCAACTTCTTCTTGTACATTAGCACCAGCAATTAGAGTATGACCTAATTTTTCATTTTGTAGTTCTTCAAGAGCTTCTAATACAAGAGAACATCCATATCGATTATCCCAAGCTTTTGAAATAATATTTTTACCATTAGCAGTTTTAATTGTTTCAACTTGAGGAACTACTGTATCACCAGGACGAACACCAAAAGCTAAGGCTTCTTCTTTAGATTCAAAACCAGCATCAAATAATACATCCGCAATTTCTAATGATTTTTGTCCTGCAGTTCCACGTAGTAAGTGTGGAGGAATTGAAGCTGAAATACATGGGAAGTTTTTACCATTAGAAGCTTTTAATGTGAAACGTTGAGCTGAAACAACATAGGGATTCCATCCGCCTAAACCTACAACATTAAAAAGTCCGTTTGGTTTGATTTGAGTAATCATAAAACCAACTTCATCCATATGAGAAGCAACCATAACTCGACGTGCATCGGTATCTTCATTATTTCTTACACCAAAAATTCCACCCAATCCATCTTGAGCCACTTCATCTACTAAAGGTGTCATTTCTGTTCTCATATAATCACGAATTTCATGTTCGAATCCACTTGTTCCTTGCATTTCTGTTAATTCTTTAATACGTGCAAATGTTTTATCATTCATAAATTTATATCCTCTTATTTTTCTGATATTTCTATTATTACAAAATAAAAATCCATATTCAATTAAGAATATGGATTCTATTAACTAATTCACTTGTTCGAGTATCATTAATTATTTTTTCTTAGCAAACCATTTGCTGTCTGAAAAGGCAACAATATCGTTGGCTAGATAAAGCATGTATGTGAACATTAAAACCCAAACAGGATGACCATTCATTGCTGTTTGAATCCATAGTGCAACACTCATCACACCTTGAGCTGTCCAAAAATAGTAGCTTGAACGGAATCTTCTAACAGTTAATACTGCCCCTGTTAACCCGATTGTAGCACTAACTGCATCTAAGATAGCTTGAGGACTGTCTAAAATAACAGTATCCAAAATATATGTAGCAGCTAAGAATATAGCAAAAATAATTGCTGTTTGAATGATATCTTTACCATTCATTTTACGTGGATCATGATTTGACCACTGTTTTTGAAGTAATATTGGAATATCCAATAAAATAATATATGCACCTTGCATAATAATATCTGAATAGTTACCAGTTACTAAAGCAACATAAATCAACATTAAAGCTGATATAAAACCTAAAATACCATTAATTGGTCGACCATTAGTAATTGATACAGTACAACTAAAACCAATAATTCCGGCAATAGTTGATGTAACACCGAGGCCTGTAATTCCGTGGCTAAGACCAATGATCAATTGGAATAAAATACCTACGGTTAATAATATATAACTTGATCTTGTCCAACCAGACATTTGGTCCTTGTACCAACGCCAGTTAAACACGCGAGTTATGGCCATTTCGTCATAACCTTTATTTGAATTTTGCATAAAAATCTAAATCTCCCTCTTATTTAGAATCCCCTCGTCCAGAACCCAGAATTTTTTTGCGTTGTCTCTCTTCAACGTTAAATACTCGAACTTGTTTATGATATACATATCTAAAAAATGAAGCAAATAATATTAATTACTAAAAAGTGATACTTTCGTTCAATGACGCGTGTTAACATCGAAAAAATATCATAAATAATTTTTACAAAACAAGTATTAATTATCACTTATAATTGTATAATTGAATATGTAATGTAGTAATTACATTAGGAGGAAAAGTATATGTTTAAAACTGGAGATTCACCCGGTCCCGGCAAGTACGAATGCCTGACCTGCAAGAAGAACACTATCACGCTATCAACCGATGAGGATACCATCCCCAAATGTTGTACCGAAGGTTGCTCAGGTGATATATGGGCTAGAATGTATTAGAACCTCTAAGGGGTTCTTTTTTAATGTTACAATGTACTAATTACAAAAAAGGAAGTTATCTATGTTAAAACTAATCTCAGATATTTTTATTATCCTAGTAGCAATTGAAGCCTTAGGTATCATGTTATTGGAAATGTTTGGTAATCAGTCTGATATCGCCGTTAAAGCCTTCGCAATCGATAAAAAAATATTACAACAAAAAGAAGTACAAATAATGATGCAGAATCAAGGACTATATAATGGTTTCTTAGGAGCAGGAATTCTTATTTCTAAGTTTTTAATATAAAGCAGTTCTGCTGTTTTAATGTTTATCATTTTTGTTGTAATTGCCGCAATTTTCGGAGCTCTAACCGCTAATAAAAAAATACTTCTTACTCAAGGAAGTCCAGCGATAATCGCATTATTATTAATACTATTAAGTAAATAAAAAGACCTCATAAGAGGTCTTTTTTATTATTCTTCTCCGCTACTCATTTTCAAAACAGACATAAACGCTTCTTGAGGAACTTCTACTCTTCCCACAGATTTCATACGTTTCTTACCACGTTTTTGCTTTTCTAATAGCTTAGCACGACGATCAGGATCACCAGTATGAATCTTAGCAGTAACATCCTTACGGTAAGCTTTAACCGTTGATCTCGCGACAACTTTTGTTCCAATAGTTGCTTGAATAGGAATCTCAAAGTTTTGACGAGGAATAATCGTTTTTAGTTTTGCTGTTATTTCTTTACCACGTTCAAATGAAAAGTCTTTATGCACAATAAAACTTAAAGCATCAACAGGATCACCATTTAAGAGAATATCCATCTTAACAAGGTCACTGACTTCATAACCTTCCAGACTATAATCTAGTGAGGCGTATCCTTTAGTGCTTGATTTCAAATCATCAAAGAAATTAAAAATTATTTCAGACAACGGTAAATGATAAATAACATTTACACGGTATTTATCTAAATAATCCATCGTATCAAAACGTCCACGCTTGCGTTGAGCTAATTCCATTACCGCTCCAACATATTCTTCTGGCACCATAATCTCAGCCTTAACAAAGGGTTCTTCAATTGACTTAACTTCTGAAGCATCCGGCATTTCGGAAGGATTATCAATAACTAGTTGTTCACCATCTTGAGTATTAACGTGATAATCAACAGATGGAGCTGTCATAATCAAATCTAAGTTGAATTCGCGTTCTAAACGTTCTTGAATAACGTCCATATGCAACAGACCTAAGAATCCACAACGGAATCCAAACCCAAGGGCTTGTGATGACTCAGGTTCAAACTCAAGTGCTGCATCATTCAATTGTAGTTTTTCTAAAGCTTCACGTAGGTCTTCATACTTGGCATTATCAACCGGATACATACCTGAATAAACCATCGGTTGAACTTGACGATAACCATCAAGTTCTTTTTCTGTTGGATTATTTGCCAAAGTGACAGTATCACCTACTTGGGTATCCTTAACAGATTTAATACTTGCTGTAATGTATCCAACATCACCAGCCATCAAGAAGTCTTTTTCTACCGCTTTAGGTGACATCACACCTACCTCAGTAACTTCGAACTTCTTACCGTTACTCATAATTTCAATGGTATCACCAGCTTTAATCATACCTTCTTCTAAACGCACACTTAATACAACCCCACGATATATATCGTAGAGTGAATCAAAAATTAAAGCTTTTAATGGTGCATTAATATCACCAGTCGGTGCGGGCACATCAGAAACAATACGTTCAAGTAATTCAGGTATGCCAATTCCTTTTTTAGCACTTACTTCTACCGCTTCGCTTGCATCTATTCCAATCATTTCTTCTATTTCTTCTTTAACCATCGGAACATCAGCACTTGGTAAGTCAATTTTATTTAAAACCGGTAGTATTTCTAAGTCATTATCGATTGCTAGGTAGGTATTAGCAAGAGTTTGAGCTTCTACACCCTGTGCAGCATCAACAACTAATAATGCACCTTCACAAGCAGCTAGACTTCTTGAAACTTCATAAGTAAAGTCAACATGTCCTGGAGTATCTATTAAATGGAAAATATATGTTTCACCATCATTTGCTTTATAGTGTAATTCAACGGCATTTAATTTAATTGTGATACCACGTTCTCTTTCAAGATCCATGTCATCTAGAATTTGATTTTTCATATCTCGTTCTGCTACAGTATCTGTTAATTCCAGAATTCTATCAGCAATTGTAGATTTACCATGGTCAATGTGAGCCACAATAGAAAAATTACGTATTCTTGATTGTCGTTCTTTCATTTCATCTATATTCATCAATTACTCCTTTAATCCTATCAATTATACCAATTCTTACCAATTTACTAAACAAAAAAAGACATCCAATGATGTCTTTTTTAATTATGAAAATGCGTCCTTCATTTTATCGAAGAAATTCTTATCATGTTCGGTGATTTTATCACCACCTGCATCAGCATATTGACGTAATGCTTTGCGTTGTTCATCAGTAAGTTTCTTAGGTGTAACTACATGAACAGTTACTAAATGATCACCTTTACCAGAACTATTCAGCCTTGGTGCACCTTTTTCTCTAAGCTTAAAGGTTGTTCCTGTTTGTGTTCCACTAGGAATCTTAAGCTTAACATCACCATGAACGGTTTTGACATTAATCTCATCACCTAGAGTTGCTTGAGGGAAACTTAAGCTAACGTCTGAATAAATAGTTGCTCCACGTCTTGTGAAGTCCTTACTTGGTGAAACTTGGAAAACAATATATAAATCTCCGTAAGGACCATTATTTTCACCAGAACCACCTTGTCCATCAAGACGTATCTGTTGTCCGTCTTCAATTCCGGCTGGAACTGTAACTTTAACAGAATGCTTTTGAACATTGTGACCAGAACCACCACATGTTTCACATTTTTCTTTAATCTCTTTACCTGTACCGCCACAAACATCACAGGCTTCAGTTGTACGCATACTTCCAAATGGAGTTTGACGATCAACTTGAATACGTCCTTGTCCATGACATTTTCTACAAGTTTCAGCATGAGTGCCAGCTTTTGCACCGGAACCATTACATGTAGCACAGACTTCTTGACGATTATATGAAATAGTAGTCTTTTTACCAAAAACAGCTTCTTCAAAGGTTAAATTCATACGATATTGAAGATCTGCACCTTGTCTTGGAGCGTTCGGATCAGCTTGTCGCTGACCACCACCGAAGAAAGAACTGAAAATATCTTCAAAACCACCGCCGCCAAAGCCACCTTGATCAAATCCACCAAAGCCACCAGCTTGATCATCTGTTGTACCAAATTGATCATAACGTTGACGTTTTTGAGGATCTTTCAAAATATCATTAGCTTCGTTAACTTCTTTAAACTTCTCTGCAGCCCCTGGTTCTTTATTAATATCTGGGTGATATTGCTTTGAAAGTTTGCGATATGCTCTTTTTATTTCAGCGTCGGAAGCATCTTTTGAGACACCTAAAACGTCATATGGGTTCATTCAGCTACTTCCTTCCTGTTATTTCTTATCGTCTGGATCTACTTCTTCAAAATCAGCATCAACAGTGTTGTCATCGCCAGATTTACCATCAGTTGCTGTTGCATCGCCAGCTTGTTGTGCATCTTGTGCTTGTTGATATAGTTTAACTGACAAATCTTGAATAATTTGGTTCAATTCATCACGTTTAGTCTTCATATCTTCAAGATTATTATCTTCTTGAGCTTTCTTCAATGCTTCTTTAGCATCTTCAGCTTTCTTGATTTCATCATCAGAAACTTTTCCTTTGATTTCTTCAAGTGTCTTATCAGTTGTAAATAGTAATTGATCAACATCGTTTCTTAGATCAACTTCTTCTTTACGTTGATTATCTGCTTCTTCGTTTTCTTTAGCTTCATTCTTCATACGTTCAATTTCTTCATCTGAAAGTCCTGAAGAACTCTTGATTGTAATATCTTGTGATTTACCTGTACCAAGATCTTTAGCTGAAACATTAACGATACCATTCTTATCAATATCGAATTTAACTTCGATTTGAGGAATTCCACGAGGAGCAGCAGGAATATCTGTCAATTGGAATCTTCCAAGAGTCTTGTCATCAGCAGCCATTGGACGTTCACCTTGTAGAACATGAATATCTACAGCTGGTTGATTATCTGCGGCTGTTGAGAATGTTTGTGACTTACTTGTAGGAATTGTTGTATTACGGTCAATAAGTTTTGTAAATACGCCACCCATTGTTTCAATACCAAGTGATAGTGGTGTAACGTCAAGTAAAACAACGTCTTTAACATCACCAGTAATAACACCACCTTGAACAGCAGCACCAATAGCAACAGCTTCATCAGGGTTAATTGAATGATCAGGTTCTTTACCTGTCCAGTTCTTAACAGCTTCTTGAACAGCAGGAATACGTGTTGAACCACCATTTAGAATAACTTTGTCTATATCAGCATTTGTTAAGCCAGCATCTTTCAAAGCATTATCAACTGGTGCTTTTGTTCTTTGAACTAATTCATTTGTTAGTTCTTCAAATTTAGCACGTGTTAGTGTTTCTTCAAGATGAAGAGGACCAGCATCACTTTGTGAAATAAATGGAAGACTAATTTGTGTTTGACTAACACCTGATAAATCTTTTTTAGCTTTTTCAGCAGCGTCTTTTAGACGTTGGATAGCCATCTTATCTTTTGATAAATCTACACCATTTGCAGCTTTAAATTGAGCAACTAACCAATCAATAATAGCTTGGTCAAAGTCATCTCCACCTAAGGCAGTATCACCATTAGTTGAAAGTACTTCGAAGACACCATCACCTAATTCAAGAATAGAAACATCAAAAGTACCACCACCAAGGTCATAAACCAAGATTTTTTCATCTTTATCTTCTTTATCTAAACCATATGCCAATGATGAAGCAGTAGGTTCATTAATGATACGTTTAACATCTAAGCCAGCAATCTTACCAGCATCTTTTGTTGCTTGACGTTGTGAGTCATTGAAATAAGCAGGAACTGTAATAACAGCTTCTGTAACTTCTTCACCAAGATAATCTTCTGAGAATTTCTTGATGTGTTGAAGAATCATAGCTGAAATTTCTTGTGGTGTATATTCCTTACCATTAGCTGATACTTTAAATCCATCTTCACCAATATGACGCTTAACTGATGAGATAGTATCTGGATTAGTAATTGCTTGTCTTTTAGCAACTTCACCAACTTGAATTTCACCATCTTTAAATGCAACAACTGAAGGTGTTGTTCTTCCACCTTCTGGGTTTGTAATAATCTTAGGTTTTCCACCTTCCATAACAGCAACAGCTGAGTTAGTAGTACCTAAATCAATACCAATAATTTTTGACATATTAATAAAATCTCCTTTAATTGTTAATTAATTTGCGACAATAACCATAGAAGGTCTCAATACACGATCTTTTAACATGTATCCTTTTTGTAGAACTGAAACCACTGTGTCAACAGGATGTTCATCATCTGCAGCTACCGTCTGAATTGCTTGATGAACATTGGGATCAAAGGTTTCACCTTCGGCGGCAATTTCTGTAACATTGCTATCCTTTAAAGCATTGTTTAATCCACTAAGAGTTAATTCAATACCTTTTTTCAATTGTTCACCATTATCATTTGTTACTTCTACTTGAAGTGCACGTTCAATGTTATCAATTACTGGCAAAATTTCTTTTGCCAATTTTTGACCATCATATTTAAGTAATTGTTGTTTTTCTTTATCAAAACGAGCGTGCATATTTTGGATTTCAGCTTGAGAACGTAAGTACTTGTCTTCAAACTCATCCTTTTGTTTTTGTAATGCTTCTAATTCATCATTACTATCATCTGTCACTTCTTCTTTTACTTCATCACTTTTATCTTTTGGTTCTTCATTTTTGATGACTGTTTCTTTTGTTTCAATATCATCTTCTGAAGGAAATTGTGATGAATCCATTTTCTTGTCCAAATGAATCCTCCTAGTCATCATTAATATCGTTATAGTAATCGATTAATTTATTAGCTAATTCCTCACGGAATAATCCTAATAATCCAATCATTTTTGAATACGGCATACTTGTAGGACCTAATAATGCAATTAGCCCTTCACCATGTTTTCCCGCATTATACTTAGCTGTAATAATACTGTAGTTCTTAAATGCCTCATTACCAATCTCTGAACCCAACTTAACATTAATATTTTGATCACCTATCTGATCACCTAACAGACTTAATAGCCCATCATTTTGATCAATAGTTGAATATAAATTTTTGATTTGTTTTAAATCATTTGGATCAGCATAGTTTAATAGATTTAATTGCCCGTCGACAAAATATCTATTTCTAGCTGCATTTTTAAATACATCATCAAATAATTCTAAAAATCCATCAGTTGAATGCATATATCGAGATAATAATGCCGGAATGTCCGTATGTAGCTTCTGAACAACTGTATTCAAGGGTAATCCCACTAGTTCATCATTCATTATATTAACTATCTTTTCGATAATATCCGGACTCACGCCATCTGGAATTGTATAAACCTGACTTTGAACAGTTCCTTGATTTGTAACCAAGATAGCCATAAATCTTTGGCTACTAAGTGGTACTATTCTAAAACCAGTGAGATATGTCGTAGCATTCTCAGGTGATAACGTAATTGCTGTATAACTAGTTAAACCAGATAAAATCTCAGCAGATTGTTGAATAATATCATCTATCTGATGATAATGATGATTAAAACTTTGTTCGATTACTTTTGAAGTATGATTAGAAACTCTCGTTGGTTGTACCAGATAATCAAGATAATAACGGTATCCTTCAACGGATGGTACACGTCCAGAAGATAAGTGGGTTTTTTCAATCAACCCAACTTCTTCAAGAACTGCCATTTCATTTCTAATTGTTGCAGAGCTGACACTAATCGGAAGTGATTCCATCAGTGTCTTTGAACCAACCGGCTGACTCGTCTCGGTGAATATTCTGAAAATTTCTTTCAGAATTAAATTCTGCCTATCGGTCAACATCTTGGCACCTCCTTTAGCACTCTTACACTACAAGTGCTAACAAAGTAAAATATACCAATGTAGTATATAAGTGTCAAGTAATTGGCTACTTTTTATTTATAAAATTTGAAATATTTTTCAGTATTAATCTTGTCTTGATTCAATTGTTTAATTAATCCATCGACATCATCAAACTTAACTTCATCACGTAAGTATTTTAGCCATTTTATTTTGACATTTTTACCGTATACATCTTGATTGAAATTTAAAATATTACTTTCAATTGTTAAGTCTTTGATATCATCAAAAGTTATATTGTAACCAACTGAAGTCATTGAAGGATACCATTTTCCATCAATTTTAATTTCAGTTATATAAATACCTATACCGGGAATAAACTCTTTTTGATCTACTTCTACATTAGCTGTTGGAAAACCTAAAGTTCGCCCTCTTTGTAATCCATGAATTACGACACCGCTGTTTTCATAGTCATAACCTAATTGTTCATTAGCTTCATTGATATCTTTACTTTCAAGAGCTTTTTTAATTGATGTACTACCTAGTTTTTTTTCATTGAATTTAATTTCAGGAACTTCTACCACATTAAATCTAGATTTTGCATAGTCATGTAATCTCGTCATATTTGCAATATCTTTTTTTCCATATGTGTAATCAAAGCCAGCAACAACAGTTTTAGCATTTAGCCGAACAATATATTGATCAACAAATTCTTGGGGTAATAATTGGTTAAACTTGTCCGAAAACATAGCTACGTACATGTAATCAACTCCAAGTTGTTCAAACAACTCTGATTTACGTTCAATAGTAGATAAATATCTAAAAGTCTCTTCTGATTGATCTCCAAATATTGTTACAGGTGATTGATTAAAAGTCATTACAGCTAGTTTTTGAGAATTTTTATCAGCAATTTTTTTAGCAGTATTAATAACCTGTTGATGTCCAACATGAACACCATCAAAAAAACCTAATGCTAATACTATTTCGTCATTAGGAATTTTATTTCTATCTATAGGATAATTTAATTCAATCATTTCCATATTTTTCACACTCACTCGTTACTTAACAACATGATATCTGGTTGATATTTGCCAAATTCGTTAAGTTGATAGATAGCTTTTATTTTCTTATTATACTTCACAACAATTTTTTGATCCGAAGTATTTGTTTTAATAAATCCACCATGTTTCACAATATCATATTGCTCATCACTTAATTCATATTCAGTAAACTTAGATAATACTTCTTCAATTGAAATCAAATAGTCATTTTGATTATTATTTTTAAATGTTTCAATTTCATTTAAGCTAACTGTTTCAGATAACGTAATGCCTGCACTCTTTATACGTGTTAATTGAGACATGTGTGACGGTAAGTTCAAAGCCTCACCTACTTGAACAGCAAGTGTTCTTACATAAGTACCTTTGGAACATTCGACATCAAAATTAAAACTAATAGTTTGATTCTCTTCATCAAGTCTCAACTGTGACGTCCTCTTAAAACTATTGATTTCAATTGTACGTATTGGACGTTCAACTGTCTCTCCTGCACGCGCATATTCGTACAGTTTCTTACCATTGACTTTGACCGCAGAATACATAGGTGGAACTTGTTGCAAACTACCTACAAAACCATTCAAGATATCATCGATAGTTGCTTCAGAAATCATTTCAGTTACTGGAATTTTTTCAACAACGTCACCTTCACGGTCTTCAGTAGTTGTTGAATATCCAAGTGTAATTTCACCAATATACTCTTTTCCGGAATCGGTTAACATATTAACTAGTTTTGTGGCTTGTCCGACACAAATAGGCAACACTCCATCAACTTGTGGATCAAGTGTTCCAGTATGTCCTATTCTTCTTTCATGTAATATTTTACGAAGCTTATATACACAATCAGCGCTTGTCATGCCCAATTCTTTATTTAAGGGAATAATTCCATTCATTTTTGTTGTCTCCATGAAAAATATTATACCAAAAAGGCAACAAAAAAGCGGTTATTAACCGCTTTTAATTTACATCTAAAAATTCTTAGCACATTCTTCAATTCGACTCATTGCTTTTTCCATAATTGCATCAGCTTTGTCTGGAGCATAATCCATTCCTTCAGCAAAAATAGATTCTACATCAGAAACTCCCATGATTCCTAAAACTGAACGAATATATTGATCACCTAAGTCTAAGAAACTCATATCTGGTTCACCATGATATATTCCACCATCAGTTTGAATATGTAGTGCTTTTTTATTCTTCAATAGTCCTTCAGGTTTACCATCTTTTGTGTAATGGAAAGTATCGGGAATTTGCATAACTATATCAAAATAAGTCTTCATTTCAGCTGGAATAAATAAATTATACATTGGATTTGCGAATACATATTTATCTGCACTTACAAATTCATCTACATATTTCTGACGACCTTCTCTAAATTCTTTTTCAGTAATATTCAATGATTCTTTAGCTAATGACTTATTATAAATTGAAATAGCTGTGTCATTTAACGGATATGCATTTCCACTTGATAAATTATATTCAATAACCTCATCATTAGGATGTTCTTGCTTATAAACTTCTTTAAATTTATCAGCCATATCCATTGAATTTGATTTCTTTGATGATGCAGGGTGTGCTCTAATAATCAATACCTTAGCCATGATGTCATTCTCCCAATTGATTTATTTAACACGGTAATCTTACCACCTTGTGAAATCGTTTACAACGTTAGGTAATAAAAAAAGCAGGTTCCCCTGCTATTTTTCACGTTTATTTAGTTGTCTAATCAATTCATCAATCTTTTCTCCATAACGAACAGATTCATCTTGAGTGAATTCTAGTTCTGGAGTTTTAAACATTGTTAATCGTTGACTTAATTCATGTCTGATTAATCCTGTTGCTTTGTCTAAGCCATCTTGAGCTTTACTTGCATCGCTTGCCTTATCAGACAAAATGCTGAAATAAATTGTGGCTTTTTGTAAATCACCAGTCATTTGAACACCAGTAATTGTAACATCTTGCACACGAGGATCACGGACACGTTTTAATAAAATATCATTGATTTCTTTTTGAATCTCTTGTTCAACTCTACCAATTCGATGCTTTACCATACGTAAATTCTCCTTTTATTGAACAGGAACTTCTTCCATAACATATGCTTCAATTTGATCATCAATCTTAATATCATTAAATTTCTCGATAGTGATACCACATTCGTTACCAGTACCAACTTCTTTAACATCATCTTTGAAACGTTTAAGTGAAGCAAGTTTACCTTCATAAACAACGATACCATCACGAATCAAACGTACACCAGAATCACGAGTAATAACACCATTATCAACGATACATCCAGCAATTGTACCAATTTTTGAAACGTTGTAAGTTTCACGAACTGTAAGTGTACCTGTAACTTTTTCTTCAAAGACAGGTTCCAACATACCTTTCATAGCTAACTCAATTTCATCAATTGCATTATAGATAACACGATGTAAACGAATATCTACATTTTCATCTTCAGCTTCTGCCTTAGCACGTGGTGTAGGACGAACATTAAATCCAATAACGATAGCATTACTTGCAGTAGCAAGAGTAATATCACTTTCGTTAATTGCACCAACGGCTTGATGAATAATATTAACTCGAACGCCTTCAACTTCAATCTTCTTCAAACTTCCAGCTAATGCTTCCACAGAACCTTGAACGTCAGCTTTGATAATAACATCAACGTTCTTAAGTTCTCCTTCTTTCATTGTATCGAATAAATTATCAAGAGTAACTGTGTTAGTACGTTTTCTTTCTTCAACCAATGCACGTTTAGCACGTTCTTCACCGGCCGCACGAGCTGTCTTTTCATCTTCTAATACTACAAAACGATCAGCAGCTTCTGGAACATCATTTAAACCTGTAATTTCAACTGGCATTGATGGACCAGCTTCTTTGACCGTTTTGCCACGATCATTAGTCATTGTTCTGACACGACCGAAAGTATTACCAACAACAATAGGATCTCCTACGTGTAGAGTACCTTGTTGAATAAGAAGTGAAGCAACTGTACCACGTCCTTTATCAAGACGAGCTTCAATTACAGTACCAATAGCTTTACGTGTTGGATCAGCCTCTAGTTCAAGAACATCAGCTTGAAGTAAGATCATTTCAAGAAGTTCTTCAACACCTGTACCTTGTTTAGCAGAAATGTTAACGAAAATTGTATCTCCACCATAACTTTCAGGAATCAGTTCATATTCCATCAATTGTTCAGTAACGTGTTGTGGATTTGCGCCTTCCTTATCCATCTTGTTGACAGCAACAATAATTGGATCACCTGCAGCCTTTGCATGGTTAATAGCTTCAATTGTTTGAGGCATAACTCCATCATCAGCGGCCACAACAAGGATAACAATATCAGTAACATCAGCACCACGAGCACGCATATTACTAAAGGCAGCATGTCCAGGTGTATCTAAGAATGTAATTAATCTATCATGTAGTTTAGCTTGATAAGCACCGATATGTTGTGTAATACCACCGGCTTCACCGTCAGTAACATGTGACTTACGCAAGTTATCAAGAAGTGTAGTCTTACCATGGTCAACATGTCCCATGATAGTAACTACTGGAGGACGTGATGTAAGAGCATCTTGGTTAACTTCTTCTTCATCGAAATAAGTATCGATATTAGCAATATCTTCTTGTACTTTTTCTTCAGATTTAATTTCATAATCTTCAGCAATCAACTCGATAGTATCTTTATCAAGAGATTGATTTTGAGTAACCATAACACCTAGCATGAAGAGTTTCTTCACAATTTCTGAAGGTTCTCTATGCAGAATTTTACCAAGATCTTGTGCATTCATTCCCACTGTATAAACAAGTGTCTCTGGCAATGGACGATCTTTTCTTTGTGGCATTTCTTTTTTAGGTTGTTGATTTTGTTGCTGCTGTTGACGTTTCTTGTTTTTCTTCTTCTTACGTGATCCAAATGGATTAGCAAGATTACGTTTATTAAAGTCACGTTTTACTTCATGAGTATTTGTTTTCTTTTCACTTACTGGAATTGGCTCTGAACTAATTGGAGTTTTTGGAGTAGTTGTTGGTCTACTTTCCACCTTATTATTAATGCGTGAAGTGTTATTAGTATTAGTTGGACGCTTATTATTGTTAGCGTTGTTATTATTAGGACGGCGGTTTGATGAATTATTTGTTTCTTTTATTTGATGTTCTTTAAATGCAGCCAAATGCTTAGCTCCTACACCACCAGATCTAGGTGTTGGTGCCGCTGTATTATTTCTTTGGTTATTGTAATTATTGTTTCTAGTTTGGCTGTTACCATTATTAGCATGACCATTGGCATTATTATTGTTTCTTGGTCTATTATTTTGAGTACCAGGACGATTATTTTGATTATTTGGTCTGTTATTTTGTGTTCCCGGTCTATTATTTTGAGTACCAGGACGTTTTGAGCCTTCTGGACGTCTAATTGCTGTTACTTTGATTTTAGTCTTATGAGAATCATCACCTGTAGTTTTTTTAGAAGTTTGTTTTTCTTCTGATTTAACTTCAGGTTTTTTATCTTCAGACTTAACCGGTTTTGCTTCTTTTTTAGTAGTTGAACTTTTTTCTTTCTTTAGTTCACTAAGAATTTTTGCTTCCCCAGTTTCATCAACGCCTGACATATGATTCTTAATATCTAATCCTAATTTCATTGCTGCATCAACAACAACTTTATTGTCGACGTCTAATTCTTTTGCGATAGTATAAATTCTTTTTTTAGCCATACATTCACACTCCTTAATTAATTAATTCATCAAATTTCTTTGCCATTCCATTGTCCACTATTGCTATCATCTTACGACTTTTTCCAGTAGCTTGCTCAATTTCTTCATCATCTAAAACTTGATACATTTTTACTTGATAGTAATTAGTTTTATTTGTTATATCTTTTAATGATCTTTCACTAATATCTTTTGACACTAGAACTAACCTAGTTTTACCACTTGCAATTGCATTACCGACTAATTCAGTACCAGTAATTGTCTTTTTTGCTCTGGTCGCAATTCCTAAAAAATTAATAACTTGTTGTTTGTTCAATGTTTTTTACCAATATCTCCAAATAGTTCCATTCTGGCTTGTTGATGATCAACATAGTCGAATAATTCATCATAAAATTCCGGAGCAACCGCAACTTGAAATGCTTTTTCGATAGTATTTTTATCTTTAGCTTTCTTAACAGCTTGAGGGTCAAGTCCAACATACGCACCACGTCCGGGCATTTTACCAGTTGGATCAATAGCTATTTGGCCTTCTTTATTTTTTACGATGCGAACCATTTGTTTTTTAGGAAACATTTCATTAGTTAGCAAATCTTTTCTCATTGGTACTTTTCTTTGCTTGACCATCATGTACTCCTCTCAAATAACTTTTTTATTCTTCTTCTTCAAAATCATCGTCTGAAACGAATTCAACGTCTGATTCTGGTTTAATATCAATTCTATAACCTGTCAATTTAGCAGCTAAACGAGCATTTTGTCCACGTTTACCAATTGCTAATGATAAGTGATAGTCAGGTACGATTACTAGACACTTCTTATCATCATCTTCTTCAAATTGTACAGCAATTACTTCAGCTGGATTTAACGCATTAGCAATGTAATCTGATGCATCATCTTCGTACTTAACAATATCGATGTTTTCACCATCTAAATTATCAACAACTGCTTGTACTCGTGTTCCTTTAGGTCCAACACAAGTTCCAACTGGATCAATATTTTCATTGTCAGACTTCACTGCAATTTTTGTACGATCCCCTGCTTCTCTAGCAATTGAAACTATCTCAACAGTGCCATCAAAGATTTCAGGAACTTCTTGTTCAAATAAACGTTTAACAAGTCCTGGATCAGTTCTTGAAACAAACACTTGAGGGCCTTTAGTAGTATTTTCTACTTTAGAAACATAAACCTTTATTCTGTCTTGTGGATTATAAGTTTCATTAGGCATTTGATCTGATTTTCCCATTACAGATTCAATACGACCAAAGTTAACATAAACAAACTTATTATCAACACGTTGAACGATACCTTGCATGATTTCACCTTCATATTGTGAATATTCATCATAGATATTGCTACGTTCAGCTTCACGAACACGTTGCATAATTACTTGCTTAGCAGTTTGTGCTGCAATACGACCAAAATCTTTAGGAGTTACTTCAAACTTAACATGATCACCTAATTCATAACCTCTGTTAATTTCAGTTGCTTCAGATAATGAAACTTCTAATCTATCATCTGCTACTTCTTCAACTACTTGTTTCTCAGCATATACGTGAATGTTACCTTTTTTGTTATCAAAATCAACAACCACGTTTTCAGCTTGTCCGTAGTTACGCTTATATGCTGCAGCTAAAGCTGCTTCTAAAGCTTCTATAACAACTTCTTTTTTAACGCCTTTTTCTTTTTCTAACGCATCTAACGCGTCAACCATTTCTTTACTCATGTCTTGTTTCCCTTCTAAAATTCAATAGCCAATCGTGTTGATGCCACGATATCTCTTGGTAAAGTAATATGTTTTTTAATATTTTTAACTTTGTAATCTAATTCAAGTTTTTCATCATTAAATTCAGTTAAATGACCTTCATAAATCTTAGCCCCTTCAACCTTTTGATAAAGCGAAACATGAATATATTCGCCAATTGCATTTTTTAAATCTTCATCTGATTTAAGAGGACGTTCAGCGCCTGGAGAAGATACTTCCAAAATGTAAGCTTGTTCAATTGGATCATCAACATCCAAGATTTCACTTAATTTCTCACTAACATATACACATTCATCAATATCAATTCCACCATCTTTATCAATGTATGCACGTAAATAGTAGTCAGCTCCTTCTTTTACAAATTCTAAGTCAACAAGATAAAAATCTTTTTCCTTAAGAATTGGGAGTAATAATTCTTCAATTTTTTGAGTGATGTTATCCAAGTTAAACCTCCAATATTATGGTTATCGAATTTATTCAATAAAAAGAGCGAGCATCTCTGCTCACTCGTTTAATAAACCCTATAAACTATATGTAATTATACAATATCTAACTTTAATTTGCAATTAAAATAGTGATAACTGGTTTTCATCAGGAAGATCATCTACAACATGATTATTTGTTAAATATTCAATCGTTGTTTTTGAAACTCCTCCTCGACTTGCTAAATCTTCTTTTGATAAGAAGTAACGTTCTTCACGTGCGGCAACAATCTGTTTAGCAACATTTTCTCCCAATCCTGGAATTGCAATAAATGGAGCTAATAAGGTGTTGTCATCAACAATTTTAAATTCAAATGCTTCAGATTCATTTAGATCAACCATCTTAATAGTAAATCCTCGCTCTAAACATTCATTAGCAATTTCTAGAACAGTAAGTAAGTTCTTCTCTTTAGTAGATGCATCCATTCCTTTTTGATTGATTTCACTCATAGAATTCTTGACTGCATCTTTACCTTTGGCCATGGCGATCAAATCAAAATCATCTGCACGTACACTAAAGTAAGCTGAATAATAATAGATTGGATAATGTACTTTGAAATACGCAATACGTAACGCCATCAAAACATATGCCGTAGCATGAGCTCGAGGGAACATATATTTAATCTTCATACATGAATCAATGTACCAATCAGGAACTAAATCATTAGCACGCATTTCATCTTGCCATTCAGGTTTTATTCCCTTACCTTTACGAACACTTTCCATTATTTGGAAGGCTGTCTGAGATTCCATACCCCAATGAATAAGGTCAGTCATGATATTATCACGACACCCAATAACATCTTTTAAGGTAATAACGCCCTTCTTGATAAGCTCTTCGGCATTTCCCAACCATACATCCGTACCATGAGAAAGACCCGAAATCTGTAACAATTCATTATATGTTGTTGGATGTGTTTGCTCTAGCATTCCTCGGACAAAGCGAGTCCCAAATTCAGGAACACCTAGTGTCCCAACTTTTGATTGAATTTGTTCAGGAGTAACACCTAACGATTCGGTTCCCGAAAATAGTTTCATAACACCTTCGTCATTTGTAGGGATTGTTTGTGGATCAATACCTGATAAATCTTGTAACATACGTATCATTGTGGGATCATCATGCCCCAGAATATCTAACTTCAAAATATTGTCATGAATTGAATGGAAATCAAAATGTGTTGTTTTCCAAGAAGCACTAGTATCATTAGCTGGATATTGAATTGGCGTAAAGTCATAAATATCCATATCTTCTGGAACAACTAGAATACCAGCAGGATGTTGTCCTGTTGTTCTCTTAACACCTGTTGCTCCCATTGCAAGACGTTCTACTTCAGTACTACGGAATTTTTGGTCAGTAACTTCCTCATAGTTCTTAACGTAACCAAAGGCAGTACGATCAGCGATTGTACCTATTGTTCCGGCACGAAATACTTGGTCTTCACCAAACATAACTTTGGTGTAATTATGTGCAACTGGTTGGTAGTCACCTGAGAAATTCAAATCAATATCAGGAACCTTATCACCTTTGAAACCAAGGAAAGTTTCAAAAGGAATATCTTGACCATCTTTATCAAGTTCTGCCCCACAATCTGGACATTTCTTAGCAGGTAAGTCATAACCTGAACCATATTCACCTTTTGTAAAGAATTCTGAATAATGGCATTCTGGACAACGATAATGTGGTGGTAATGGATTAACCTCAGTAATTCCCGTCATAGTAGCAACAAAACTCGATCCTACAGATCCTCGAGAACCAACCAAGTATCCATCTTTATTAGATTTGAAAACTAAACGTTGAGATATTAAATAGATAACCGAGAATCCATTCCCAATAATACTCTTTAACTCTTTATCAACTCTAGCCTGAACAATTTCTGGCAAATTCTCACCATATAATTCATGGGCTCTATTAAGAGTACGCTCTTCAATTTCTTGTTCAGCCCCCGGCATATTAGGTGTATACAATTTGTCTTTAACCGGAGATATCTCATTAATCTCATCAGCAATTTTATTAGAGTTTGTAACAACAATTTTATGCGCTATTTCTTCACCCATAAAGGCAAACTCTTCTAACATTTCATCAGTTGTACGGAAATGAGCATCAGGAAGCTTTTGACGAATTAATGGATTACTTTTAACCGCATGAATAACAATATCACGATAGATAGAATCATTTTCGTCAAGATAATGAACATCACCAGTAGCTACTACTGGTTTATTTAACTCATCTCCTAATTTAACAATGTTATTCATAATCTCTTTCAATGCGTCATCGCCTGCAATCATTTCTGAGGCAACTAATGGTTCATAAACAGATTTTGGCTGAATCTCGATATAATCATAATAATCAGCCTTACTTAATGCATCTTCGTAACCTTTTTGCATCATAGAAACAAAGACTTCACCTGACGCACAAGCCGATCCAACTAATAGCCCTTCACGATATTTATCTAATAATCGACGAGGAACACGTGGCACGCGATAGAAATAATCTATCATTGAACTTGAGACAATTTTAAACATGTTTTTTAAACCGTCTTGAGTTTGCGCCAATAACATTGCATGGTTTGGTCGAGCTTGTTTATATGACTCTTCATTACCAACATGGTCATTCAATTGATTGATATTAGTAGTTTGGAATTGTTCTTCCATTTCGTCTAACATCTTGTAAAGAACCATTCCGGTAGTTTCAGCATCAGAGTCAGCACGATGATGGTGTTCAAGTTTAATATCATATTTTTTAGCCAAAGTATCTAACTTATGATTACGATATTCAGAATGAACTGTACGAGAAATTTCCAAAGTATCAATTACAGGTACTGTTAATGACGACATTCCAGCTCGTCTTAATGTGGCATTCATGAATCCCATATCAAAAGTAACATTATGACCAACTAATGCAGCGTTTCCGGCGAAGTCCATAAACTCTTTAATTACAACTGATTCATTATCAGCATCTCTTAACATATCATCAGTAATACTTGTTAAGTTAACAATGGTTTCTGATAATGGATGACCTGGATTAATGAACTTATCAAAACGATCAATAACTTGACCATCTTTCATTTTAACGGCACCAATTTCTATAATACTGTCATAAACAGCAGATAATCCGGTTGTTTCAGTATCAAAAATAACGTACTCTGCATTCTTTAGGTTTTCATCTCTCAAGTTATAGGCAATTGGATTACCTTCATCTACCAGGTTTATTTCAACACCATAAAGAATTTTTATACCATTTTTTTGACCAGCACCATAAGCAAAAGGAAAAGCTTGTGCAGTAGCATGATCAGTGACAGCAACAGCTTTATGTCCCCAATCAGCAGCTCTTTTTACAATGGCTTCTGAACTAGCAATTGCATCCATCTGACTCATATTGGTATGAATATGTAATTCTACACGTTTTTCATCAGCAGTATCTTTTCGCTCTTCATGTGTAATTAAATTCATATCCTTAGGCATAATCGTTAAGTCATGCGTGAAGCGATCTTCTTCAACACTACCGTGGAAACGAGCCCATTTACCTTTTTTCCATTCCGAAAAAATTTCATCATCATCAGTTTTTTTCGAAAACTTTTTAACTGTAAATGAAGAAGAATAATCAGTAACTTTTAGAGTTAATAGTTTACTTCCAGTATTAAATTTCCTAACATCAGCATCGAATATATAGCCTTGAACTGTAACATCTCGTTCTTCTTCAAATATTTCAGACATTTGGGTTATTGGTTCTTTGCTAGAAATATTTTTACCAAAACTAGTATTTCCACTCTTTGTAACTACTTTTTTAGTTTCATTCTTCTTTTGGACTTCTACTAACTGGCTTTGTAATTTTTGTTCTACCAAATCATTTTTAGAATGTAACTCATCTATTTTTTCTTGAGTTCTAGTTTCATCCACACTGACATGTATTGAAAAATCAGGAAAACCAAGTTCACTATATTTTGTTTGAATATTTGATAACAAACCATCTTCCAAATAACCTTTTACTACTTCATTTTGTACAGATAAAAAGTATTGGTCATTTTCTAATTTTGGTCCATCAGCTGCCTGTAATTCAATTAAAATAGGTGAATAAACATCCAAATGATTTAGAACATACTTCCAATAATCACTTACATTCTTTTGCGTAAGTACAGAATTATTAGTTGTAATATTCATCTTTATTTCGGCAATATCTTTAAAAGAATGAACTAATGCATCATTTAACATTTGAAAATCGACAAAAGGAAGCACGCTATTAAAGGAAAAGTTAATAGTCCACGATTGACTCTTTTCGTGGACATCAACTGAATTTATTGCACCATTATCAAAGACTGGATTGGCCTTAATTGCTTCATCAATTTTTATTTGTTTAAGAAGAATTTGAAATAGTTCATTCTTGTCTGTCATTTTATATCCTCATAAATACGTTTCACTATATTATATCTTCAATAAGATAAATGAAAAAAGGCCGAACCCATCGACCATTTTACATTTCATTTAATAATTCTTGGACTTTCTTAGGAGCTTCGTCTTTTGAAACTTCATAAGCTTCACCAGTTTTGCGTACTTTTATTTCAACGATTCCTTCACTAGCACGTTTACCTGCAGTAACTCTAATAGGTAATCCAATTAAATCTGATTCAGCAAACTTAACTCCAGCACGTTCTTTACGATCATCAACTAATACTGATAGATGCATATTTTCTAATTCAGATGTTATTTCATTTGCTAATTGAACTTGTTCATCATTTTTTGTATTAACTGGAATAACATGAACATCGTATGGAGTAATTTGTTTATTCCAAATCAATCCATTTTCATCAGCTTGCTGTTCACAAATCGCTGATAATAATCGACTTATACCTATTCCGTATGATCCCATGATTACTGGTTGTTGACGACCATTTTCATCCAAGTAATTAGCACCTAAACTATTGGAATATTTAGTTCCAAGTTTAAATATATGACCAATTTCAATACCTTTAGTAAATTCTAATTTACCACTGCCGTCGATTGCTTCTTCGCCTTGTTTAACTGTTCTAAAGTCGGAAAATTCAGAAACTTTAATATCACGATCTAGATTAGCATTAATAAAATGTATATCTGTTTTATTAGCACCAACAACAGCATTATTTAAGTTTTCAACGGTTAAATCTGCAATCACTTTAACATCAGTTCCCACGGGACCAATAAATCCAGGTGTAGAATTAAATTGATCAGTAATTTCTTGTTCGGTAGCTTCACGTAAATTATCTGCATTTAAATGATTTTTTAATTTAACATCATTAACGTCATAGTCACCTCTGATTAAAACCATAATTGGTTCATCATCAGCCATAAATGCCATTGATTTGATGATATTAGTTTCGCTAACACCAAGATATTTTGAAACTTCAGCTATTGACTTAGCATCTGGAGTATTAACTTCTTGTAAATCTTTTGCATCTTCTTTTTCATTATTAGTAAATTGACTAGCTGCCATTTCAATATTAGCCGCATATTCGCTATTTTTTGAATATACGATTGTATCTTCACCAATCTCAGCAGGAGCAGAAAATTCTTTTGAATCACTTCCACCCATAGCACCAGCATCACCAAGAATTACACGATAATCAAGACCAACGCGATCAAAAATATTACGGTAAGCCTGTTCCATATCGTTAAAAGATTCATCTAATTGTTCTTGATTTGAAGTAAAAGCATATGCATCTTGCATAAGAAATTCACGTCCACGAAGTAGTCCATAACGAGGACGATTTTCGTCACGGAATTTATCTTGCATTTGATAAAGAGTGATAGGTAGTTTCTTATAACTATTTAGCACGTCTTTAACAATATATGTCATTGTTTCTTCATGAGTTGGTCCCATAATGAATTCACGGTCATGGCGATCATTCAAGGTAAATAATGTATCACCATAAGTATCATAACGACCAGACTCTTTCCACAAATCAGCAGGAATTATTGCCGGAACAATCATTTCAACTGCATCGATTTTTTCCATTTCTTCTCTAATGATATTTTGAATATTTTGAACAACTTTCCAAGCTAAAGGCAAATAAGCGTATGCCCCAGCAGAGATTTGCTTAATATATCCAGCACGTAACATCATTTGATGACTTAGAGCTTCCGCATCAGCTGGAACTTCTTTAGTTGTAGGAATAAAAAGTTTTGATTGTTTCATTAAATCTTCCTCTATCTATCTAATGTATGAAAAATCTTTGAATATCGTTCCAAGTAACGGCTACCATTAATACTACAAGAATAACAACTCCGATTAGATTAATAATCCCTTCACGTTCTTCAGATATTGGTTTTCCGCGAATACCTTCTATAAAGTTCAATAGTAACTTACCACCATCAAGTGCAGGTATAGGTATAAGATTCATAATTCCTAGGTTAATCGATAACATACCGATAAATGAAATTACACTTATTACCCCTTGAGATGCAACTTGTGAAGTTAATGAATAAATACCAACTGGACCCGATAATTGGTCCAAACTGAATCCACCAGTAATCATATGACCTAATACCGTTAAAATCATTGCTGCAATAGCAAATGGCTGTATAAATCCATACTTAACTTTTGCCATAAAACTATCATCAGTACTTGGTTTAATTCCAATAATCTTAGAATCAGATCCGTTTACTTTTTTAGGTGTTACTTTAATTGTTTCAGTATTTTTATTATGAGCAACAGTTAACGATATAGATTTATCTTTTGCTTTACTTATCTCAGATTGAATATCTTTAAAAGTCTTAGTTTTTTCATTATTAATTTCGACAATTTTATCGCCTTCTCTAATTCCTGCTGAATATGCTGGTGTGTCTTTTTGAACTTCACCAACCTGGTTACTTGATAGGTCTTGAACTCCACCCATCATAAAAGCAACAATCATAAAGGAAACAATTGATAAAATCACATTATTAAATGGACCTGCAAAGTTAGTAACTATTCTTCTCCACAAAGTTGCGGATTGAAAATGAACATCACGAGGGGCAATTAAGATTTCAGTTCCATCTTCTTCAACAATAGTTGCATCATGATCAACAGAATATTTCTTTTCTTGCTCTTCTTCTCCATTTTCAAAAACAGTCATAGTCAAATCATCAATCAAATCAGCTTTTACTATTTGAACTGGAATACCATCTATATCAATATTCTTTGATGACAAGTCAATTCGACTAATGATACCTTTATCATTCAGTCTAATTGTGGCAGTTGTTCCTGGTTTGATTTCGTTATCATCATCTTGAGTTCCCGCCATTCGGACATATCCACCTAAAGGCAATAGTCTCAATGTGTAAGTAGTCCCGTTTTTTCTTGTTTGAATCAACTTAGGACCCATGCCGATTGAAAATTCGCGAACTAAAATACCTGATTTCTTGGCAGCATAGAAATGTCCAAATTCATGGACTATAACTAATATTCCAAAAACAATTATAAAAGTAACTACTGCTAACATACACTGCCCCAAACTTTCATTAAACTAAACTAAGCAAGTGAATTAATGGTAAAACAATTAACATGCTGTCGAAACGGTCTAATATTCCACCGTGTCCTGGTAAAATCTTACCTGAGTCTTTCACTTTATAAAAACGTTTATATGCTGATTCTAATAAATCTCCAAGTTGTCCTGCAATAGAACAAATAATAGCGACGATAACTATGAAATAAATATTATATTCAGGCAATAAGAAATATGCATAAATAGATGCTACTACAACGGCAATTACCGTTCCCCCAATTGAGCCTTCCCATGTCTTATTAGGACTTATATAAGGATTCAATTTATGCTTACCAAAAGCTTTACCCATGAAATAAGCACCACTATCTGTTATCCAGACGATCAATAGAGCAAACATTAATAAATAGAAACCATTTTCAACATATGTGCTTCCAGTATTACGAATTGCAGCTAGATAATGGAATCCAGTTCCAATATAAATCATGGAAATTGCAGATACTCCTGCATCTTCAAAACTAAATTTATTCTTACTAATAACAGTCCAAAGTAATAATAAAATAGTAATTGAATAGAAGATATTTATTTGTGTAATTGATTCAGGTAACCACCCATTATAAAAACTCTTAGGAACAGCAATTGCTATTACACCAATCAGCGTTAAAAAGAAATCAGGAGAAACAATAATTCTCTTTCTCATGATATATACTTCTGAAATACCTATACACGCCAAAGCCGTAGCGGCAACATCAATCCAAATACCTCCCATAATTAGAATCGGTATAAAAATGGCTAACGCAACTACAGCAGTAATAATTCTTTGTTTCATAATACTAATCTCCAGCTTACTTAATTTTTCCAAATCGACGATCTCTATTTTGATATTTGTATATATCTTCTCTCAGATTATCAGGCGAATAATCTGGCCACAATATATCATCAAAAATCATTTCAGTATAGGCCATCTGCCATAACATGAAATTAGAGATTCTTGTTTCTCCACTTGTTCTAATTAACAAGTCAGGATCAGCCAATTCATTCAAGTTACTTGTTAATAAAGCATTAGAAATTAAATCATCATCAATTTCTTCAACGTTTAATTTCTCATTTTTTATATCATTCGCAATTTTTTTAGTCGCTTGTAAAATATCCGAACGACCACCGTAGTTAAAAGCAAAGTTTAATACCATTCCAGTATTATCCTTGGTTTCATCTATGGCTTTTTGAATAACATCTCTCGTTTTTTGTGGGACATCCTCTAAAATTCCAGTGGCTAAAACTTTAATGTTATTGGCCATCAAATCTGGAACAAAAACACCAAAAAAATCGATTGGTAGTTTCATTAAAAAATTAACTTCTGTATTCGGACGACCCCAATTTTCTGTTGAAAAAGCATAAAGCGTCAAAACTTTTACACCGAGACTACTTGCCTCAATTGCAATTGTTTTGACGTTATTCATACCTTCTTTGTGTCCAGAAACTCTTGGAAATCCACGTTTTTTTGCCCAGCGACCATTACCATCCATAATCATAGCAATGTGCTTAGGAATATTATCAGTTGAAATTTCATAATTATCTATTTCGTCAGACATTAATTTTCTCCAATAATTAAGAAATTAAACTAGCCTTCAGTTATTTCTTTTTCTTTTTTAGCAGCGATTTCATCTATTCCTTTGACAGCATCATCAGTTATTTTTTGGATATCTTTTTCTAATGTATGCAATTCATCATCTGATATTTCACTGTTTTTTTCTTGTTTTTTAATGCTATCCATTGCTTCACGACGAACATTTCTCACAGCAACTTTTGCATTTTCAGCTTCTTTACCGACTTTTTTAGCCAATTCAAGACGTGTTTCAGTTGTGAGTTGTGGAATAACTAATCGAATAACAGACCCATCATTAGATGGAGCCAATCCAAGGTCAGACATATTGATTGCACGTTCTATGTCTTCCAATACTGATTCATCAAATGGGGCTATCATCAAAACTCGTGGTTCGGGAATTGATACAGATGCAACTTGGTTAACAGGAACGTCAGCTCCATAATAATTAACTTTAATTTGATTTAAGATTGATGCATTTGCCTTCCCCGCACGAATATTACCTAATTCTCTTTGTAATGATTCTTGGGATTTTTGCATTTTTACTTTTGCATCTTCAATTGCAGAATTTGCCATTATTTATTTTCTCCTTTAATGGTTGTTCCAATATTTTCGCCTTCGATAACTTTCTTGATATTACCTTCTTGGTTCATGTTAAAGACAACCAAGGTAATATTGTTATCCATAGAAAGTGAACTAGCAGTTGTATCCATAACTCCTAGTTGTTTATTAATTACGTCTAAATGAGTTAATTCTTCATACTTAACCGCAGTTTGATCTTTATTAGGATCTGCAGAGTAAACTCCATCAACATCATTCTTAGCCATTAAAATAACATCTGCTCCAATTTCAGCAGCACGTAGTACTGAAGTTGTGTCAGTTGAGAAATAAGGGTTACCCGTACCACCGGCAAAAATAACAACGCGACCTTTTTCAAGATGACGAATTGCTTTTCTTCTGATATAAGGTTCTGCTATTTGTCTCATTTCAACAGATGTTTGTACACGAGTTGGTACACCAATTTGTTCCAAAGCATCTTGAAGTGATAGAGCGTTCATAACTGTTGCCATCATTCCCATGTAATCAGCTTGAGCACGTTCCATACCTAATTCTGCACCCGTTTTACCACGCCAGATATTTCCACCACCACAAACAATGGCAATCTCAACACCTAAATCATGTGCATCTTTAATTTGCTTCGCAATAGAAGAAATTACTGGAGGATAGATACCGAATCCTTGATCACCGGCCAATGCTTCACCAGAAATTTTCAATATAATTCTTTTATATTTAAGATTTGTCATTTAGTTAACTCCTATTGTTTTATTACTGAATATTTTACCATAATTTAAGGTCTAAATTTTAAATTTTGCCATAAAAAAAAAGCGTAAAACGCTTTTCTTTTAAACGGTTATTATTTAATTTGACCCATTACTTCATCAACGAAGTTATTTTCTTTCTTTTCAATACCTTCACCGACTTCGAAACGTACAAATGAAACTAATTTTCCACCTTTAGATTCAACGAATTCAGCAACAGTCTTATCTGAATCCTTAACGAATTCTTGATCAGCCAAACTGATTTCTGAAAGGAACTTGTTAATTCTTCCTTCAACAATCTTAGGAATGATGTTTTCTGGTTTACCTTCGTTCTTTGTTTCTTCAGTAACAACTTTACGTTCGCGTTCTAATACGTCAGCTGGTACATCTTCTCTAGTTACATATTGTGGGTTAATAGCAGCAACGTGCATAGCAACATCTTTTGCTGTTTCTGCATCAGCGCCATCAATTACTGCAAGAACAGCAATAGCACCACCATTATGTAAATATGAACCAAAGTTTTGTGAATCAGTTTTTTCAATTAATTCAAATCTTCTGAAACTGATTTTTTCACCAATAACAGCAGTTAAATTTTTAACAGCATCATCAATTGTGCTTTCGCCCATTGGAAGTGCTAATGCAGCATCCATGTCAGCCGGTTTGTTAGCAGCAACTGTTTCAGCAATATTTTTAACTAGTGCTTGGAATTTATCGTTAGATGAAACAAAGTCTGTTTCTGAGTTAACTTCGATAATAGCAGCAGTGTTTCCACTAAGTTCAACGTGTGCTAGCCCTTCAGCAGCGATACGTCCACTCTTCTTAGCAGCCTTAGCCATACCTTTTTCACGAAGTTCGTCGACAGCTTTTTCCATGTCACCATCAGTTGAAACAAGAGCTTTTTTAGCATCCATCATTCCAACACCTGTTTTTTCGCGTAATTCTTTAACTTGTGCAGCTGTAATTGTAGCCATAAGTATTTCCTCCGTTTATAAATGCATTAAAATCTCACAATTTCATTGCTCTTTTTTACAGAAAAACCATCTTCAAATAATTTCAAAGACGGTATTTAAATTATTATTTCTCTTCTGATGCTTCTTCTTTTGATTCTTCTACTGCAGCTTCTTCTAATTCAGCAGTAACTTGGTCTTCACCTTGACGACCTTCGATAATAGCGTCAGCCATCTTAGCAGTAATTAACTTAACTGCACGAATAGCGTCATCATTTGATGGAATAATAACATCAATATCATCAGGATCCGAGTTAGTATCAACCATAGCAACGATTGGAATATTTAATTTCTTAGCTTCTTGAACTGCAATGTTTTCTTTGTGTGGATCAACAACAAACAATACATCAGGAATTCTTGGCATATCTTCGATACCACCCAAGAATTTTTCAAGTTTTTCACGTTGTTTTGTTAACAAAGCAACTTCTTTTTTAGGAAGACGTTCGAAAGTTCCATCTTCACCCATTGCTTTGATTTGTTTAAGACGTTTGATACGGCTTTGGATTGTGTTCCAGTTTGTAAGAGTTCCACCCAACCAACGGTGGTTGATGAAGAATTGTCCAGCACGTGTTGCTTCTTCAGCAACAGCGTCTTGAGCTTGTTTCTTTGTACCAACGAATAAGAATACTCCGTTGTCGCTAGCAACTGCTTTTACGTAGTTGTAAGCATCGTCGACCATGTGTACGGTCTTTTGTAAATCGATGATGTAAATACCATTTCTTTCAGTAAAGATAAATGGTGCCATCTTAGGGTTCCATCTTCTTGTTTGGTGACCAAAATGTACACCAGCTTCAAGAAGTTGTTTCATTGAAATAACTGTCATAATTTTCCTCCGGTTTTATCCTCCACTTACGCTTAATTTTCATTCAAACATTTTCATGCACCATGAATGAAAGTACGCAGTGTGTGTATTTGTAATACAGTGTTTAATTATATGCAATAAATCCATGATAATCAAGCATTATTTATGCCATTTTATATGGTTTTTGATTAATAATTCTTCTTTTTTTATACGACTAAGTTTTTTAAGTTCATGTTCACGTTTTAAAGCTTGAGATTTTGTATGTAAATCTTCAAAATATAATAACTTCACTGGACGACGAATTTTGGTATATTTAGCACCTTTACCAGCGTTATGTGTGGCTACACGCTTCTCAACATCATTAGTAGTTCCAATATAAAAAGTATTATCGCTACATTGCAGTAAGTATACGTAATAATTATTTTCTTCCATAAATTATTTCTTCAGCTTCTTTAGTATATTTATTAGCATCATCATAAATGATTAAATCAGGTAATACTGTTAACCCACCTTTTTTAGGTGTTTTGATTAATTCTGCTAAAAATAGATTAGCATCATCATCTTTATGTGAATGTACAAACCGCAGTTTATTTAATTTAAAATTATTCTCATCAGCTGTTTTGATAAATTCCGCTAGTCTATTAGGACGATATACCATATAAAGTTTAGAATTTTGTTTTAATAATCCTCGACAAGCTTTAAATATATCGTTCAAATTGGCATTAAACTCATGACGAGCTTTTGCTAAAACTTCGTTCTTTTTAATTTTTGTCATCTCTTCAATTTTGAAGTAAGGCGGATTACAAATAATTGTATCAATTGTATCGTGTTCAATATGTTTTAAAACATTTTTCAAATCGTCATCAACACAAGTAATTTGATCTTCTTTGTGATTGTAAGCAATTGATTGTTTAGCTAAGTTTGATAATTCCGACTGAATTTCTACTAAATAAATATTGGCATTGGTATTAGAACTGACAGTTAAACCTATTGCACCATCACCGGAACATAAATCAACAATTTCATTACTTTTTTCGTACTCAGCAAAATTTGTTAATAAAATCGTATCTAAATTGAATGAATATAATGCTTTATCTTGTATAATGGTAATACCACTATTTGAAATCATATCGTAGGTAATTTCTTTATCCACTATTAATACTCCTATTAAATGATTTGTGCTTTATAATATAATATACATTAATAAGTAAGGTGAGTAATATGTTTTATAAATTTATTCGAGCAGTAGCTAGAGTTATAGTTTTTATTCTTAATGGTAATTGGCATGTCACTGGTAAAGAAAATCTACCTGAGGGCACTTATATTATCGTTGCCCCACATCGTAATTGGTGGGAACCCATTTTCTTTGCACTAGCGATTAGTCCAAAAGAAACTTCTTTCATGGCAAAAAAAGAACTCTTCAAAAATCCAATATTAAGATACATTCTAGTACACGCTCACGCTTTCCCAGTTGATCGTGATAATCCAGGACCTTCTGTTGTCAAAACTCCTGTTAATTTTTTGAAGAAACAAAATTTATCATTAATAATGTTCCCTTCAGGTACACGTCACTCTGAAGACCTAAAAGGTGGTTCAGTTTTAATTGCAAAATTATCACAAAAACCTCTTGTTCCAGTTGTATACCAAGGACCATCAAGCTTCAAAGGTCTATTAAAACGTCAAAAAATTACTATTGGAATTGGAAAACCATTCATGGTGGACAAAAAAGAAAAAATTACCGACGAATTAACTGATAGAGTTGATACTCAAATGAAAGCTAGTTGGCATGATATTGACCAATCAATTAATCCTGAATATAAATATATACCTAAATAAAAAAACAGCCAGATGGCTGTTTTTTATTTACCAATATCTTTTCTATAGAAGAATCCAGGTATTTCAGGAACTTCTTTGTACACTTCTTCTTGTGCTTCTTTGATATTTGTTCCAGATCCAACAATGACAAATGATCTTCCTGAAGATCTCTCTTCACTGTCTAGATTTGAATAGAATATTTTAGTTTTTTCTAATTTTGGAAATGCGTTTATTTTAACTTTTGATGGATTGCTAGGATACCCTTTCGTTGCATTTACAACACAAACATAAGAAAGTCTATCATTCCAAATGAATTTAGTTTTCTTTTCCTGAAGTATTTCTAAGATGTTAACTGCCAAGTCAGATTCCAGCAGTGGCAAGACCACTTCTGTTTCGGGGTCACCAAAACGAACATTGAATTCAATTACTTTAATACCATTATTAGTCTTAATTAATCCGGCATAAATGATTCCAGTAAATTCTATTCTACGTCGATTTAATTCGACCAATACAGCTTCGATTATCTTATCTGCAGCTTTTCGCTCTTCAACGCCCATTTGTTTCAATGGGGCATAAGCACCCATACCACCAGTATTTGGGCCTTCTCCATTGTCAAAAGCTCGCTTATAGTCTTGAGAGAATGGCATAGGATATGAATTCAACCCTTGAACGAAATACATAGCTGAGATTTCTTCGCCGTCTAAGTACTCTTCAATGATTATTGTTGAACCAGTTTCGTTAAGGAATTTAGAACAGACTTCATTAGCAATCTCAAGATTATCCGCTATTACAACACCTTTACCAGAGGCTAATCCGTCTTTTTTGATAACAATCGGATATTCAACCTCGCTTAAATAACTCAAAGCTTCATTAATATCACCAAAGGTTTGAGAACTTGCAGTAGCAACATTTGAACTATTCATAATTTGTTTAGCGAAATCTTTCGATCCTTCTAGTTGTGCTGCCTCTTTAGATGGTCCAAAAATCAATAAATTATTTTTTTTGAATTCATCAACAATACCTGCAACCAGAACATCTTCGGGCCCAACTACTGTATAAGTAATAGAATTATTTTTAGTAAAATCAATAACTTCTTCGAATTCAAACGGATTGATATGAACTAATTTTATACCGTTATTTTTCATTCCAAAGTTTCCGGGAAGACAATAGACATCCCCAACTTCTGGACTTTCTAATAGCTTGCGACAAATAGTATGTTCTCTAGCGCCTGATCCGATAACTAAAATATTCATCTACAAATCTCCTAATGTTTAAAATGTCTTTTATTTGTAAACACCATGGCAATTCCATATTTATTAGCCATTTCAATTGAATCTTTGTCTTTTATTGAGCCACCGGGTTGAATAATTGCTGTAATTCCATTCTTAGCAGCTAATTCAACACAATCATCCATTGGGAAGAATGCATCTGAAGCCATTACAAATGGTGCTTCTTTTCCATTTTGTAAAGCTTGTTCAATTGCAATTTTTGCTGAACCAATTCTATTCATTTGACCGGCACCAACTCCTAAAGTTTTATCTTTAGTTGCTACAACAATTGCATTACTCTTCACATGTTTAACTACATGTTGAGCAAATATCATTGCTTTTATTTCATCGTCTGTTGGTTTAGTATCAGTTACTACTTCAATATCATTTGCCGTATCCACGCTCTTATCTATTTCTTGAACTAGCATTCCACCAAGCACTGAAGTGAATTCGAATCTATCAGATTTATTAGCTTTCTCAAAATCTAAAGTGATTAAACGAATATTCTTTTTAGCACTTAATATTTCAAACGCTTTTTTTGAAAAACTTGGAGCAATTACAATTTCTAAGAATATCTCATGCATCTTTTCGGCAGTTTTTTCATCAATTTCTTTATTAGATGCAATAACTCCACCAAAGATTGAAATACTATCTGACTCATAGGCCTTATTCCATGCTTCATAAATACTCTTTCCAATTCCTACACCACATGGATTCATATGTTTCATCGCTACTACACATGGTTCTTCAAATTCTTTGGCAATACTAATAGCAGCATTAATGTCTTTAATATTGTTATAAGACAATTCTTTACCATGTAATTGATTAGCGTTAGAAATTGAAAATTCAGTTGGTAATGCATTTTGATAAAAGGCGGCTTTTTGTTGAGAATTTTCTCCGTATCGAAGTTCTTCTTTGAAATCAAAGCTTTGAGTTAATTTATCCGGGAAATCTTCTTTAGTTAGATATTGAGCAATTAACGAATCATATTGAGCTGTATGTCTAAATACTTTTGCGGCTAATTCTTGTTTCAGATTTGATTCTTCACCATTTTTAATATCTTCAATAACACGATCATAATCTTTGTAATCTACAATTGAATATACAAATTTATTATTCTTGGCAGCTGAACGTAACATTGAAGGTCCACCAATATCAATCTGTTCAATTGCATCCTCTAGTTTAATATTTTCTTTTTGTATTGTTTCTTTAAAGGGATAAAGATTGACACAAACTAGTGAAATTGGACTTATATCATTAGCTTCTAAATCCTCAAGATGATTCTTCAAGTCAAGTCGCGCTAGAATTCCACCATGAATATTAGGATGTAACGTTTTTACTCTTCCATCTAACATTTCTGGAAAATTAGTTATTTCTGATACTTGAGTGACATCAATATTGTTATCTTTTAACTTTTTATATGTGCCTCCTGTAGAGATTATTTCAAAATCTAATTCCAATAATTGCTTAGCGAAATCTACCAAATTAGTTTTATCAGATACACTCAATAGCGCCTTTTTTTTCATAAGTTATTGCTCCTCATTTTATTTATTAGTTGATTAAGTACATGTGGATATAACAAATGTTCTTGAATATGTATACGTTCTTCTAAATCTTCTATGGTGTCCGTTGGAAGAATGGGCACTGCTACTTGATCGATAATGGGACCAGTATCTATTCCGCTATCAATAAAATGCACCGTTACGCCGGTTTGTTTAACTTTTGCATCAAAAGCATCTCTTATTCCGTGGGCTCCAGGGAAACTTGGTAACATGGCAGGATGAATATTAATTATTCTTTGAGGATATTTATTAAGCAAGGTATCTCCAACTATTCTCATATAGCCAGCTAGAATTATATATTCAACATTTAATTGTTTTAGATACTCATAAATAGTTTCTTCATATTCTTTTTTGGTCTTATATTCCGATTTATCTATTACTATCGTTTCGATTCCTCTTGCTTTAGACTTCTCAATAACTTTAGCTAACGGATTATCAGTAATAACACAGCTGATTACTAAACCAGCTTTTTTTAAATCTTTATTATCAGCAATAGCTTCAAAATTCGTTCCTGTGCCTGATGAAAAAATTGCAACTCTCATCTATTCTTCCACCAATTCTACTGACTCATTATTTTTACTAGTAACCTCACCGATAATATAAGAATCAGGAATCTCATTAAGTATTTCTAGACTATTATCATTTGAAACAATCAAGACCATGCCAATACCCATATTAAAAACGTTGAACATTTCTGATTCTTCAATATTTCCTAATTGGCTGATTTTTCCAAAAATCTCAGGTCTATCCCAACTATTTATGTTTATTTTTACAGCTAAGCTATCAGGTAGAACACGAGGAATATTTTCATAAAATCCTCCTCCAGTGATATGTGCTATTGCTTTTAATTCTTTTCTATTCAGTATTGGCAATAAATCATCTACATATATTCTTGTAGGTTCTAATAATTCTTGTAATAACTCATTATCATTTTGAAAATCATTATCTTCAAAGAATATTTTTCTGATTAATGAAAAACCATTAGAATGCACACCACTGGATTTAATCCCTATTACAACATCCCCAGCTTCAACATTTTGATGATTGAATAAATTACTTTTCTCAGCAATACCAACAGAAAATCCTGCAATATCAAAATGCCCATTTTCATATGTCCCGGGCATTTCAGCGGTTTCTCCACCAATCAGTTTAATATTAGCTTGTTGACAGCCTTTTATTATTCCTTGAATTATATCTTTGATTCTTGCTGGGTTCGTTACTCCTGAAGCAATATAGTCCATGAAATATAAAGGTTTTGCACCTTGAGCAATAATGTCATTTACACACATGGCCACACAATCTATTCCTATGGTGTCATACTTATCTGCCATTTCAGCAACTAATAACTTAGTCCCAACTCCATCAGTTCCTGAGACTAAAGTTGGCTCTTTGAGCTGTTCAGTATTTAAATCAAATACCCCACCGAAATTACCAATGTTACTTCCTTGTTGTTCTTGTAATTGTTCTTGTAATTGTTCTTTTATTTCATCTCTTACTTGATAACCGGCTTGAATATTTACACCAGATTTTTCATATTCATTTGCCATCTCTTGTCCTCAATCCTTTTAAATATTCTTCTTTGTAATCACAAATTGGTGCAGGATATTTCCCATCAAAATTTGATGTACATAAATTGATTCCAATAGATTCTTTTAAACCTTCAATACTTAAAAACTCTAAAGAATCACAACCTAATTCTTCTCGCATTTCAGACATCGAGAGATTAGCTGCAATCAACTCATCTTGACTCTTAATATCAATTCCATAAAAATCCGGATATTTAAGAGGCGGTGAAGCTATTCTTAAATGAACTTCAGTAGCTCCATTTTCTTTTAGTTTTTTAACTATTTGTCTACTAGTAGTTCCTCTAACAATTGAATCATCAACCAAAACTACACGTTTATTCTCTACAACGCTTTTCACAACTGATAATTTCTGATAAACGCCTTCTTCACGTAACTTCTGAGTTGGCTGAATGAATGTTCGTCCAACATATTGATTCTTAACTAATCCCATTTCATAAGGAAGTTTGCTTTGTTCGGCAAAACCACTAGCTGCTGACAATGATGAATTAGGAATTCCGATGACAATATCTGCCTTAACTGGAGATTCTTTTGCCAAACGTTTACCAGTTCTTTTTCTTGCTGAATGAATATTAATATTTTCAATATTAGAATCAGGTCTTGCAAAATAAATGAATTCCATTGCAGCTGGTTCTAAAGATGTTTTATCTGTGAAGAAATCTGATTTCATTCCGTTGTCATCAATTGTTACGACTTCACCTGGTTTGACATCCCTAATAAATTCCGCTTTAACTGAATCTAAAGCACAAGTTTCACTTGCTACTACATATGATCCATCTTCTCTTTGTCCAATAGACAATGGTCTAAAACCATTAGCATCACGAAGAGCAATCATTGAATTATCTGTTAATAATATATATGCAAATCCACCTTTAATTACGTTAGCGGACTCCTTAATTTTTTCTAACAAACTATTCTTCTTAGATTTTCTAATTAAATGCATTAATATTTCAGAATCCGAATTAGATTTAAATACAGTTCCTTCATCTTCCATCTGACTTCTAAGTGTCAAAGCATTTGTTAAGTTACCATTATGAGCTAAGGCGTAATTACCATCACCAAAGCTAAATAAAAATGGTTGAATGTTAGCAATATCTCCATTACCACTAGTAGCGTATCTTACATGACCGATTCCGTTACTACCTGATAACCCTTCTAATATCTGACTATTCTTAAAAACATCAATTAATAATCCTAGACCATGATGAGCATACATATTCTTTCCATCACCAGTTACAATTCCAGCACCTTCTTGACCTCGGTGCTGAAGATTATGCAATCCGAAATACGTTAATTGGTTAGCTTTTTCACTATTCCAGATACCAAAAATTCCGCATTCTTCGTTTAAGGAGCTCATTTCATTAGACATGGTATTGCACCTACCCAATCATCTTTGACTTCATCAATTGAAAATTGAACTTCGCTATCTTTAGTTTTTATATTTACTTTCTTGTTATCAATGACTTTTCCTATTAAATATGTTTTATCATTAGCCATTTTTTCAAATTCTTCTTTATTATCTGAACTTACAGTCACAATAAATCTTGATTGGCTTTCAGAAAATAACTGTGCATCTGTCATATCTAATTCAACATTAAATCCTAAATTATTATCGAATGCTGCTTCTAACAGTCCTGTTATTAAACCACCCTCAGATAAATCATGCGCACTTGCGATTAAATTGTTATCGATAAGCTTACTTACTAAGTTTTGATTATTTATTTCACTCTGCATATCAAAATTTAGAGCTCCACTTATATCGCCAGTTAGTAGCTTTTGTATTTCTGATCCCGAATAGTCATCTTTAGTCTCACCAATTAAATAAATCAAATCACAATCTTTTTTAAAGCTCTGTGTAGTCACTTTTTTCAAATCATCAATTAGTCCAACCATCCCAATCATTGGACTAGGATATATGGCTTGATCGTTTGACTCATTGTATAAAGAAACATTTCCGGAAATAACGGGAGTATTGAATTCTCTACAAGCTTGAGCAATTCCTTCAACACTTTGTGCAAATTCCCAATATATTTCAGGTTTTTCAGGATTCCCATAATTTAAACAATCAGTAATTCCTAAAGGCTTAGCTCCTGAAGCAACAATATTTCTAGCTGCCTCAGCTACAGCAATTTCTCCACCAATTTTAGGATCTAAATATATGTATCTACTGTTACAATCCGTAGTCATAGATAAAGCTTTATTTGTATTTGGTACATGAACGACTGCTGCATCACTACCAGGTTTAACAATTGTATTAGTCTTAACTTGAGAATCGTAAGTTTTATAAAGCGACTGTTTGGAAGCAATAGTTGGCTGTTTAAGAACTTCTTTTATTGTTGTTTTCAAATCCTTAACTTCAGGAATATATTGTGATTGATTTTTGAATTCTTCAATTCTCTTAGGCATTTTTTGTTCTCTAGTAACTGTAGGAACATCATCGATTAATGCTTTAACAGGGATATCTGCGACTTTTTTATCATTATGTATTAATACATAATCTCTATTCTCTGTTACTTCACCGATACTTACGGCATCTAAATCATATTTCTTAAATAACTCAATTACTTCTTTAACATTGTCTTTTTTCACACAAATTGCCATTCGCTCTTGTGATTCAGATAGCATTATTTCATAAGGTGTCATAGCTAATTCACTTTGTGGAACCTTACTTAGATCAAGTATTAAGCCGGTGTTTGATTTAGCAGCCATTTCAGCCGTTGAAGATACTAATCCAGCCGCACCCATATCCTGAATTCCAACTATCCAATCACTGTGTTCATTAATCAATTCAATACAAGCATCCATTAATAGTTTTTCCATAAATGGATCACCAACTTGAACAGCTGATCTTTGTGTTTCTTTGTCGTCAGCAAATTCATCTGAAGCAAAAGTAGCCCCATGAATTCCATCACGTCCAGTTTTTGCTCCAACATAGACTATTTCATTACTTACTCCAGTAGCTCTACCTTGTTGAATCTTTGAAATATCCATAACTCCAACACACATGGCATTTACTAGTGGATTACTTTGGTATGTCTTATCAAAATTAATATCTCCACCAACGGTTGGAATTCCAATACAATTACCATATCCACCAATTCCAGAAACAACCTCACTTATTAAATATTGCGTTTTACTATCCTTAATTTCACCGAATCTTAAACTATTTAGATTAGCAATAGGTGTTGCTCCCATTGAAAAAATATCTCTAATAATTCCACCAACACCAGTTGCAGCTCCTTCATACGGTTCTACGGCTGAAGGATGATTATGGCTTTCTGCTTTAAAAACGACCGCCTTATCATCACCGATATCAATAATTCCGGCACCTTCTCCTGGTCCTTGTAATATGTTCTCACCAGAATTTGGAAACTTCTTTAGAAGTGACTTAGAATTTTTATATGAACAGTGTTCACTCCACATAACAGAGAACAAACCGGTTTCAGTGTAATTAGGTTTTCTACCAATCAGTTTCAAAATCAAATTGTATTCTTCGTCTAATAGTCCCCATTGTCGATAAATCTTTTGATCATAAATTTCAATTGCGGTAGCTTCACTCATTATCTTCTCCTATCGGTTATTGATTAATGATTTAAATAAATGAATTCCATCAACTCCACCAAACAACGCATCCATAGCTCTTTCTGGGTGAGGCATCATTCCTAATATATTCCCGTCTTCATTTGTAATTCCAGCTATATTATCAACGCTGCCATTAACATTTTCTTTATATGTAAAAACTATCTGTTTATTTTTTTTGAGTTTGTTTAATGTTTCTTCGTCACAATAATAATTACCCTCACCATGAGCTACAGGTAATTGAATTGTTTCTTTGCCAGCATACTTGGAAGTGAATTTTGTGTCTTTGTTTACAACATTTAAATCTACTGTGTCGCAGACAAATTGCATTTTTTCATTTCTTATTAGACTTCCTGGTAATAACCCAGCCTCAGTTAATATTTGAAATCCATTACATATCCCGACTATTGGTTTTTTTTCTTTTGCAAATTCTTTTATTGCTTTCATAATAGGAGCAAATTTAGCGAGTGCACCACTTCTTAAATAATCGCCATAAGAAAAACCACCAGGTATAAGAACGGCATCAAATTTTTCTAAACTAGTTTCTTTGTAGTTAACATATTCAACATCTTCATCTGTATATAAGTTAATAGCCTTATATAGATCTTCATCACAGTTAGATCCTGGAAAAACAATCACCGCAAATTTCATGAATTATTCTCAACTTTCTTTAATTCATAACGATATTCTTCCATATTCGGATTAATTAACACTTGATCACAAATTGAATCCACTATTTCATTAACATCATCTTCATTTGCCTTTATCGTAAAAGTAATAAATTTATCAATTCGCACATCATTAATATCAGCATCAATCACTTGATCTATAATTTTTTGAACTGCAGTTCCTTGTGGATCTAGAATCGACTTCTTATAGGTTACAAATACCTCAACAGAATACATTTTTATTCCTCCAAAGTTTTTCTTAGATTTATTAAAACTGTTTTATATACATCAGTTAAATCGCCTTTTTTCTGACGAAAAACGTCTTTATCAAACGATTGTGTTGTTCCTTTAGACCATAACCGACAATTATCAGGAGAAAACTCATCAACAAGAATAATTTCGTTATGAAATACACCAAATTCCAGTTTAAAATCCACTAAATCAAATCCTGACTCATTAAATATCTTAATTAGTAAATTATTAATGGTATTGGTCATACCTTTAATTTCAGATATTTCTTCTTGGGTAGCAATGTTTAACCCAACTATTTGCGAATCATTGATAAAAGGGTCGTCTAATTCATCAGATTTGTAATAAAACTCATAAATAGGATTCTTTAATTTTTCTCCATATGTAAGATCGAATTTTTTAGAGAAGCTACCAGCTATGTAATTTCTAATAACTACTTCTAATGGAAAAATTTTTGATTTCTTTACTATTTGAGTAGTCTCATTTTTATTTTTTATGTAGTGCGTCTTAATACCTTCTTTTTCAAGATATTGAAAAATCAATGTAGATATTTCTAAATTAAGTTTGGCCTTACCTTTGATAATTTCTTTACGTTTACCATTGAGAGCTGTTGCTTGATCTTTATAAACAATTTCTAGTACATCTTCTTCATCTGTTTGAAAAACATCTTTTGCTTTTCCTGAATATAAAAGTTCATTCATAATAGCCTCTCTACTTATTCCATATTTTTGTTTCTTTTAATTCTTTAATGGTTTTTTCTACGTCATCAGTTAACAAAGTGACATGGCCCATCTTTCTATTATGTCGACTTTCTTGTTTCCCATAATCGTGATAGTGCCATGCATTTTCTTGTATCAATAAGTCTTTAACCTGATCAATGTGTTGTCCTAAGACGTTTATCATCACTGCCGATTTCAACAACTGAGGTCTTTGTAACGCCATATTACAAATTCCTTTAATGTGTAAATCGAATTGTGAAAAGTCACATGCTTCGATGGTTAAATGCCCTGAATTATGAGGTCTAGGTGCAATTTCGTTAACATATAATTTGTTGTTTTTATCTATAAAAAACTCAATTCCCATTGTTCCCACGAGTTCTAAATTAGTCGCAATTTCTTCGGCATTTTTATTAATTAATTGTTCCATTTCTTTTGTAATACGTGCAGGAGTAATGCTTATATGCAAAATATTTTCACGATGTTGATTCTCTATTATTGGAAAAATTGCTGTATCTCCAGATTCATTACGTGAAATGATCACTGATACTTCCATCTTGAAATCAACCACTTTTTCTAGAATCAAACGTGCTTTACTTGCTAATAACGAACTAGCCTTTTCAATATCTTTTTCACTATTAATAACTACTTGCCCATGTCCATCATAGCCACCTGTTGCTGTTTTTAAGATACATGGAATGCCAACTTCATCTATGTATTTTTTTAAGTTAGTTTTATCTTTTATTTCTACGAAATCAGCAATTGGATGATTGTGCCTTTTTAAAAACTCTTTTTCCATCACCCTATTTTGTGAAATTTCTAATGCCTTAGTTCCTTGGGGTACATATGTATTTTCTTTGACTTTATTTATCGTTTTAACATCAACATTTTCAAACTCATAAGTTAAAACATCGCATCTCTTAGATAATTTAATTATTTCTTCGATGTCATCATACTCAGCCTCAATTACTTCATCAGCAACAGTAGATGCTGGACAATTATGACTTGGATCTAAAACAATGACTTTAAAATTCATTTCTTTAGCTGATAAAGTCATCATTTGTCCAAGTTGACCACCACCAATAATTCCAATCGTCTGACCCGGTTTTATTGATTTAAGAAAGTTCGTCATTACTGTTCACCGCCATGTCATGCATCTCTTTTTTGAATTCGGATAATCTATTTTTGTACTCGTTATTATTAAGGGCACAGATTTGCGTCGCATAAATTGCTGCATTTATTGCACCAGGTTTTCCAATGGCTACAGTTCCCACTGGCACTCCAGCTGGCATTTGTACAATTGACAATAGAGAATCAATTCCATTCAAAGTTTTAGTCATCATAGGTACACCGATTACTGGTAAGTTTGTATTCGCTGCAAGCATACCTGGCAAATGCGCTGCACCTCCAGCTCCAGCAATTATGACCTTTATTCCGTTTTCTTCGGCTTTTTTAGAAAAATTTGATAATTCATTCGGCATTCTATGTGCTGAGATAATACGAGTCTCATAAGCAACACCTAGTTTTTCTAGCGTTTCTTTTGCATGTTTCATAACATCCAAATCTGAAATTGAACCCATAACGATTGCAACATCCATTATAATTCGCCTCCTACTAATTTTAATTACATCATAATCTTAAAATTATTATTTTTCAACACAATTGACGTATATTTATTATTAAATATATACTAATGTTCGTGTTTAAAACGAGAAAAATAAAAAAACCAAGATTTTCCATATAGGAATTTCTTGGTTTTAACTAAAAACTATTTTTTGTTTTGTTGTTTCATTGCAGTCATCATTTGATTTAATTTCTTTTGAGAAGGTTTTTGACCCATTTGAGCCATCATCTGTCTCATCATATCAGCATTGATAGGTGGATTGTCTTCAAAATATCTCTTCATGTACCAGCGAGCGATAAAAAATCCCCCAGCAAGTCCAATTAGTAATGCTACAAGTCCAACGATAATTGTAATTATATTCATTTACTAGAACTCCTTCTTTTCAATATTTAAATTGTACACAATATTATTGTAAAAATAAAGCTATTAATTGTCTCTTAAGCCTTTTTCACGTTGAATATCTTTAACTTTTTCAGGAGTTACTTCATTACCTTCATCATCAAACACTTGCATCATTTCTACTTGTGATTTAAAACTTTCACGGAAATTCTTCAAGAATTCTTTTCGAAGCTTTGCTCGTTCTTCTGTTTCAGCTTCAGTAAGTTCTCCTTCTTTTGCTTTTTTGGCTAGTTCATTTATTCGTGCTGTAAGTTCTTGATTATTTGACATTTATTAATTCCTTTCAAAAATACGAACATGAGTTTGATTAAGAACTAATGTTCTGATATTATTATAGTATAAATTAAAGAAGAGGTATAGCTATGACGACTCCGTCTGGTTCAAAACAACTAGAAATTTTACAATGCATCAATGATTACGTCGGTAGACGTGGCTATCCACCAACTGTTCGTGAAATTTGTGATAGTGTTCGCTTATCCTCAACTTCAACAGTCCATGGTCACCTTTCAAGACTTGAGAAGAAAGGTTATATCTTCAGAGATCCTGCTAAACCTCGTGCTATAGAAGTTACTAGCAGTGGTCTTGAAGCAATCGGCGAAACATCTAATGAAATTCCTTTACTAGGAATAGTCACTGCTGGTGAACCTATTCTTGCTGTTGAAGAAGCGACTGATTATTTCCCTATCCCACCTAACATTACAAATGATGGACGTCCCTTATTCATGTTAACAATTAGTGGAACAAGTATGATAAATGCTGGAATTCTTGACGGCGATCAAGTAATTGTTCGTAAACAAGAAACAGCTGCTAATGGCGAAATTGTTATTGCTATGACAGACGAGAACGAAGCTACATGTAAGAGATTCTATAAAGAAGATGGTTACATTAGACTTCAACCTGAAAACGATGAACTCGACCCACTTATCTTTGATAATGTACATATTTTAGGTAAAGTTGTTGGATTATACCGATCAGATATATATTAATAAAAGTCCTCATTGAGGGCTTTTTGTTTTATCTTAAAATAAAAAAGCAACCATACGGTTGCTTTTTTATTATTTTCTAGTTTTTTCTGCAATTCTAGCTGCTTTACCATGACGATCACGTAAGTAGAACAATTTAGCACGACGTACGCCACCTTGTCTGATAACTTCAATCTTTTCAACACGAGGTGTGTGTAATGGGAATGTTCTTTCAACACCAACACCACTACTCATTTTACGTACAGTATAAGTTGCACTTACACCAGAACCACGTCTTTTAAGTACGACACCTTCGAATAATTGAATACGTTCGCGAGTTCCTTCAACAACTTTGGCATGTACTCTAACAGTATCACCAGCTCTGAAATCAGGAATATCTGAACGCAATTGGCTCTTAGTTAAATCTTGAATTAATTTGTTCATAAATGTTTCTCCTAAATCGACACTCGTAAAACCACTAAGATCCCAGCGGAATATCGTTAATCTGTGTTTCAAACACTATAAAATAATACCTTAGAACATTATAAAAGTAAAGCCTCTTTATAATAAATCAGCCTTTATTTCACGTAACATTTTTTCTTCTTCATTGGTAAATTCACGATTCTCTAATAAATCAGGTCGTTTAAGATATGTCTTCTTCAAAGATTCGCGCAAACGCCACTGGCGAATTAACTCATGATTTCCACTAGTTAATACTTCCGGAACCTTCATCCCTTTATAATCAGCTGGTCTTGTATATTGAGGGAATTCCAACAAATCATTACTAAATGAATCATCATACGCTGAAATATCATTGCCCAATACACCTGGAACAAAGCGCATTGTGGCATCAATCATAATCATTGCTGCCAACTCGCCTCCTGTTACCACGTAATCCCCAATGGATACTTCATCAGTAACAATTGTTTTTACTCTTTCATCATAGCCTTCATAATGACCACAAATAAAAACTAATTCTTCAGCAGTAGCAAAGTCTTTTGCCATTGCTTGATCGAATTTCTTCCCAGCAGGATCTAATAAGATTACTCTTTTTTTTGTATTTGATTTACTTTCAATATCTTCATACGCATCGAGTATTGGCTGAGCTTGTAATAACATACCAGCACCACCACCATAAGGTGCATCGTCAACGGTATTATGCTTATTATCTGCATAATCACGAAAATCTACAGTTTGAATATCTACTAATTCTCTTGTTTGTGCTTTACCAATTAGAGATTCATTTAGCGCATCAAACATGCGCGGAAAAATTGTTAGAATATCAATTTTCATTAGTTAATTAACCCTTCTGGAAGTTCAACAATAACCTTTCCATCTTCAAGGTCAACATTTAGTACAACTGATGGAATATATGGAATCAAAACTTCCTTATATTTTTTTGACTTAACTACCCAGACATCATTGGCACCTGGTGACATAATTTCTGATACTTTGCCAAGTTCTCCAAGATTATTATCAACAACTGTTAATCCGATAATATCGCTATAATAAAATTCACGTTCACCTAAATCGTCAGCTTGACGTGTAGCTTTCAAAATTTTATTACGATATTTTTCAGCCTCTGTTAAATCTTTGACTTCGGCAAACTTAATTAAATACATCCCTTTATGAACACGAACAGATTGTATCTCCATTGGTTGAGTTTCATCTTCAAGAAATAAAGTGTTTCCTTTTTGGTATCGTTGTTCTGGGAAATCAGTAATTGACATGATTTTCACTTCACCTTTGATACCATGAGTTCCCACTATTTTTCCAACATTATATAGTTTTTCCATTATGACCTACTTCTTTTTAGATAAATAAAAAGGACCAAAATAAAACTATTGTTTTATCAGATCCTTTTAAAAAATTGACTATTTTTTTGCCATTTTGTATTCGTGGAACTTCTTCATAACACCTTGTTTTTGAAGTAAGTTACGAACAGTATCTGAAGGTTGAGCACCTTTTTTCAACCAATCCATGATAACTTCTTCATCAAGTTTTAGTTCATCTTCTTTGATTGGGTTGTAGTAACCAACTTCTTCAATAAAGCGACCGTCACGTGGTGCACGTGAATCAGCAACAACTACACGATAAAATGGTTTTAATTTACTACCCATACGTTTCATTCTAATCTTAACTGACATGTATATGTCCTCCTGTATGTTTCTTAACAAAAAATAGTATATACGAAAACTTTAAACCTGTAAAGTGTTTTTTCTTTACACTTATGATTTAAATCGTTTTACGTTCTTAAGACGCTTCTTCTTGTTCTTCTTATTACGTTTAACCATTGAATTCATAGCCATCTTACCCATGCGACCTTGAATTCCATTTCCAAACATTTGATCCATACCAGCCATATTACCTTTGTTCATCTTCTGCATCATATCGCTAGCTTGTTTAAATTGTTTAATCATGCGGTTAACTTCTTGAATACTGCGTCCTGAACCAGCAGCAATTCTGCGACGACGTGAAGGATTCAATAATTTAGGATCTTCACGTTCTTGTGGTGTCATTGAGTAAACTATAGCTTTTAAATGTGCCATATCTTTCTCACCGAAATTAACATTAGCCATAGCCGGATTGTTGGCCATACCTGGAATCATCTTCATAATTTCATCCAGAGGTCCCATTTTTGAAACTTGGTCCATTTGATCAATGAAGTCGTTAAAATCAAAAGAATTCTCTTTGATTTTTCTGGCCATTTTTTCAGCTTGTTCTTGGTCATAGTCAGTCTGAGCTTTTTCAATCAAGCTCATCATGTCACCCATACCCAAGATACGACTAGCCATACGATCAGGATGAAAAACTTCTAATTGATCAAGTTTTTCACCTTGTCCAATAAACTTAATTGGTTGCCCTGTAACTTGTCTAATAGATAGCGCAGCACCACCACGAGTATCACCATCAAGCTTAGTAAGTACAACACCAGTAATACCAAGTTGAGTATTAAACCCATCAGCAACTTTAGCCGCAACTTGACCAGTCATTGAATCAGCAACAAATAAGATTTCATCTGGGTTTGCTAATTCTTTAATGTTATGTAATTCATCCATCAATGTTTGATCAATTTCTAAACGACCAGCGGTATCGATGATTATATAATCATTCTTATTTTCATCAGCTACTTTAAGTCCATCTCGAACAATATCAACCGGGTTTTTATCAGTTCCTTCTTCAAAAACAGGTACTTCAACTTGTTGACCAACTGTTTTTAACTGGTCAACAGCAGCTGGACGATAAACATCGGCGGCAATAAATAATGGACGAGCTTTTTCATTAGTTTTTAGGTATTTAGCCAATTTACCAGCTGTAGTAGTTTTACCTGCACCTTGAAGTCCAACCATCATAATAATTGTTGGTATATGTTCTGATTTATTTAGCGGAACAGCTTCTTGTCCCATCACGGCAGTCAATTCTTCATTAACAATCTTAATCACTTGTTGCGATGGTGTTAAGCTATCTAAAACTTCACTACCAACAGCACGATCACTTACTGTTTTTACAAACTTTTTAACAACATCAAAATTAACGTCAGCTTCTAATAATGCTAGACGAACTTCTCGCATCATTTCTTTGACGTCAGTTTCACTTATTTTACCTTTACCACTTAGTCGCTTAAAAGTTTTTTGTAATCTATCACTTAATCCTTCAAAAGCCATATTGTTCCTCACTTACTATCGGTTTGATAATGCATCTAGTTTTTTTACCATTTTAACGAGTTTTTTGTCATTTGGATAGTTATCATTCACATAATCTTGTAATTCATTGGTTAACTCATTTTCTAATATCGTATTATTAACCATTCCAAGATTATTTTCATAATGCTTTAAGATATCTTCACTGCGTTTTAAATTATCATATACTGCTTGTCGACTAACATTAAACTGCTCAGCAATTTCACCAAGCGACAAGTCTTCTGCATAATATAAACTCATATATTCACGTTGTTTATCAGTTAACAACTTAGAATAAAAATTAAACAAAATATTCATTTGTTCACTTTTTTCTAATTCCATTAATTATTCTCCGAAATCAAATCTTTAAACATACCGTAGACAAATTTTTCAGAATCAAAGTTACGCAAGTCATCCATTTGTTCGCCAAGTCCTACTAACTTAACAGGAATATGAAGTTCATTCTTAATAGCAAAAATGATACCACCTTGTGAAGAACCATCAAGTTTTGTCAAAACAATACCAGTAACATCAGTTGTTTCATTAAACTGACGAGCTTGACTAATAGCGTTTTGACCAGTTGTTCCATCAAGTACTAATAATACTTCTTGTGGTGCAGCAGGTAGTTCACGACTGATTATACGTTTAATTTTTTCTAGTTCTCGCATCAAACCTTCGTTATTTTGCAAACGTCCAGCTGTATCAACTAATAAAATATCATAATTTTCTTCTTTTGCTTTTTTAACTGCATCAAATGCAACTGAAGCTGGATCGGTATGTGCAGCAGAAGCAACAACCGGAACATTAATACGTTTACCCCAGCCCTGTAATTGTTCAATCGCACCGGCTCTAAATGTATCACCAGCAGCTAGAAGAACCTTTTTGCCTTCTTGTTCAAACCTATGTGCTAGTTTACCAATTGTTGTGGTTTTACCAGCTCCATTAACACCAACAAAAAGTATTACAGTTGGATCAGTATCCTCAGAATAATTCAAACTATTATCAGTTTCATTTTCTTCATAAATGTTAACAAGTTTTTCAATGATAACATTTGATACTTCAGCTTTAGATTTTGCATTTTGAAATTTAACTTCTTCTCGTAATTCTTCAGAAATACGCATAGCTGTTTCAAAACCAACATCAGATTCAATTAGTGTTTGTTCTAAATCTTCGAAGAAGTCCTCATCAACAGAACGAAAACTTGCCAAAAATGAATTTATACGACCCGAAAAATTTGAACGTGACTTTTGTAGCCCTTCATCATATTTTTCAGTATCAGTAACTACTTCATTTTCTTTTTCAATTTCTACTTCAGACTCAATCACCTCTTCTGAATCAGAATCACTTATTAATTCTTCAACAACTTGAGACTCTTCAATGATTTCTGTTTTTATTTCTTCGTTTTCAGATTTCACTTCAGGTTCATTGTCTTCTGAGGTTGTTTCAACAATTGATTCAGAATCTAATTGAGATTCTTCAGAAATGACTTCTTCTGAAGTGATTTCCGGTTTTTCTTCACCAACAATTGCTTTCTTTAATTTATCAAATAAGCCCATTTATAATCACCTATTCATTTTCTTTAACTTCAACTGAAACCATTTTGGAAACGCCGAGTTCTTCCATTGAAACACCGTATAAACGGTTTACATTCATCATTGTACCCTTACGATGCGTAATAACAATGAATTGTGTATTATCATCGTATTTATTCAAGTATTTCGCAAATCGATAAACATTAGCATCATCTAACGCTGCTTCAACTTCATCCAAAATACAGAATGGTACAGGTTTAACCTTAATAATAGCAAAAAGTAATGTGATTGCCGTTAATGCACGTTCTCCACCAGATAACAGACTAAGTCTTTGGAATTTTTTACCAGGTGGTTGAGCAATAATCTCAATTCCTGTTTCTAATAGATCATCTGGATCTGTTAGCACTAGTTTAGCACGTCCACCGGCAAACATTTCAGGGAAAATAACTTCAAAAGAAGCTGCTACTTGGTCAAAGGTTTCTTTGAATCTACGTGAAACTTCATCATCCATCTCTGACATAGTATTTTTTAGTTGCTCACGAGCATCTAATAAGTCCGCTTGTTGTTTATTTAAAAATTCATAACGGTCTTTAACTTTGTCATATTCAGTAATAGACGCAATATTGACGTCTCCTAATTCAGCAATACCCATCTTAAGTAACTTGGCATCTTTTTTCATAGCTTCTACGTCAATATCGTTATCTTTCACTTCAGCAAAAGCTTCTTCAAAAGTAGTTTTATATTCTTGACTTAGAATTTCTAGTCGACTATCAATAGCATTATTAGCTTTAGTCAATGCAATAGCTGTATCTTCTTGTTCATCAGATGCATTTTTTTGTAGTTGGAAATTACGACTAGCTGCTTGAGCTAGTTCATCTGATTGGCTTTCTAATTCAGTTCTAGTTGAACGTAGATTCTCAATATCAGATTTTAACTTACTTACTTCATCAGTAAGTTCTGCTAGTTGTTTTTTGCTATCAGCATGTGAATTAACAATTTCATTTTGTTCATTGTTTAAAGAATCTAATTGTTCTTGTGCCTGACATAAACTATTAGATTGTTTTTTAAACTCATTACGTTGTCGATGTAATAAGTCTTTTTTATTATCCAACGTATTATTAGCAACAGCTATTTGTGTTTGATAAGTCTGAATTCTTTGATTAATAACCTCTTGTTCTTTACCAAAGTTTTCTAGTAAATCATTCTTATCATCAGTTTTTTCTTTGATGTCCTTAAGTTTTTGATTAACTAAAGTATTATTTTCTTTGTTCTCAGCTAAATCTTTAACAACATCGTCTAATTCACTTTCATTAGTGCGAATTGTATATTCAACCGAACTTATATCTTGCTCTAAACGATGTAACTCATCAGTGAGTTTAGTTAATTTTTGTTCAAAATCATGACGTTTTACATCAACTTCTTGAATATCTTTTTGTCGAAGTGTTAATTGTTCTTCACTAGCTTTTTTATCAGTCTTTAATTGATTCAATTGTGATTGAAGACCATCGGCTTTAAGTTGTAACTTATCAATAATTTTCTTCAAATCATCAAGTTCTTGCGTACGACTCAATAAACTATTGCCACGTTGTTTAACTTGTCCACCAGTTAAAGACCCACCAGGACTTAAAATGTCTCCTGCTAAGGTTACAATTCTGAAGCGATGACCAGTTGCTTTTGCAATAACAACAGCATTATCTAAATTATCGGCAATTAATAGGTTTCCAAAAATATTTTCAACAATATTTTTTACATCACTATCATATTTCACTAGATCAGAAGCAACACCTAAAAATCCCTTATTACTTATCGATTTTAGTGTATTACTGTCAATTTTACGGGACTTAATAATATCTTTAGGCAAGAATGTGGCACGACCTAAATTCCCCTTACGCAAGTAAGAAATTGCACTCTTAGCAGCATTCTCGTCCTTTGTAACTATAGACTGCAATTGATTACCTGAAGCTACCTCAACAGCCATTTGATATTCTTTTGGCACTTGAATTAACTCAGCAACAGCACCGATTACACCAGATAATTGTTGCTTATTATTTAGAACACTCTTTACTCCTTGGAAGAAACCAGCATGATCATTTGATAGTTCCTCAAGTGCTTTTTTCTTAGCAATAGCTTGTTGTAGCTTTGCTAATTCATTCATGTATTGTTTTTCAGAATCTGTAATTTGCGACGTTAAACTCTCATCTGTTGCTTTTAACTTATCAAATTCATTTAGAATACCTAAATTATTCTGATCGAACTCTGTGACTTCTTGTTTAAACTTTTCAATTTCAGTTTGCTTAGCAGCTTTTTGCTTTGAAATTTGGTCTAAATCGGTTTTAGATTCAGCAATTAATTTTTCAATACGGTCTTTTTGAGTGGTTAAGAAATTCACATTATTATTATTTGTAGTCTGTTCTTGTAGAGCATTCAAATAATCTCCACGAAGTGCCTCAATCTCTTCACGAATTGAATCTGGAGTTTTATTTTGTGAATTAGTAATCTCAGATAACTTCTCTGTTAACTTATCTACTTCACTCTTAGCTGTTTCATATTCAGTATTAGCTACTTCAATTTCGGTTTCAAGTCTATTAGTCTCAGTAGTTAAAGCTTTAATCTGTTCTTCTAATTGTTGACGGTTTTGATTATTAAATTCATTACGCTCATCTGTGACAGCTTTTTGACCATTAATAATTTCTAATTGTCTGGTTTTTTCTAAAAGAACTTTATTTTTGGTATCAAGTTCTTCAGAAAGCTTAGCAATATTAGCGCGATTTTCTTTAACAGCAATATCCGATTTTCTAACGTCTTCTTCAATTCTGTTAAGTGTATTCTTAATATCAATTGATTTTTGACTAAATTCTTGTCTACTGATATTAAAATCATTTATCTCAATAGCTAAAATTTCTTTATAGATTTTGTCATATTGCTCTTTTTGATTCAAATAATCGTGAGCAATACTTGCTTGTTCTTTTAGCGGTTCAACTTGAGCAGAAAGCTCATGTAAAATATCTGATACACGATTCAAATTATCATCAGTATCAGTTAATTTCAATTCAGCTTCATGTTTCTTCTGCTTATAAAGGGCTACACCCGCGGATTCTTCAATAATTGTACGACGATCAACTGGTTTACTATTAAAGATTGCTTCAACTCGACCTTGAGAAATAATTGAAAATGATTCACGACCTAATCCTGAATCTAAGAACAATTCAGTAATATCTTTTAGACGACAACTCTTATTATTGATATAAAACTCTGATGAGCCGTCTCTAAATAAACGGCGCTTGATCAATACACGATCAAACTCCGTTTTTAAATCTTGTTTTGAATTATCAAACTCAAAAATTACTTCGGCACGGTTCATTGTAGATCGAACAGAACTTCCGGCGAAAATGATATCAACCATCTTATCCCCACGAAGACTTTTGGCTGACTGTTCCCCCATTACCCAACGAATACCTTCTGTGATATTGCTTTTACCACTACCGTTAGGTCCAACAATTCCTGTAATACCTGAAGTGAATTCAATTTTAGTTTTATCCGCAAAGGATTTAAATCCATTTAATGTCAGCGATTTTAACGGCATCAAATTCTCCTTGTCTTACCCTCATTAGTTCATTTGGTTTAATGCTTGTTTAGCCGCATGTTCTTCGGCTTTTTTCTTACTTGTGCCTGTTCCTGTAGAAACAATTTTATTATTTACCACAAGTGCTATTTCAAATTTTTTCTCATGTTCATTGCCAGTTTCAGAAATAACTCGATACTCTATTTCAACTGATCCAGATTCTTGTAGTTTTTCCTGTAATAAAGTCTTGTTATCACTGCGATCAGAAAACTCTCCAGCGTCAATACGAGGGAAAACAATCATATTCAAGAATTCAATGACTTTTTCCATTCCTTGATCAAGATACAAAGCTCCGTTAAAGGCTTCAAAAACATCCTCAAGTAATGAATCACGTTGTCTAGCTCCTTGACGTTCTTCACCTTTACCTATTTGAATATATTTATCTATTCCTACAATACGTGAGAACTTAGAAAAACTAGCAGTACATACGATAGCTGAACGTAATCGAGTTAGATTGCCTTCAGGCATTTCAGGAAAATGCTTAAACAAATATTCCGAAATTGATATTTCTAAGACTGCATCGCCAAGAAATTCTAAACGTTCATAATCTTCTAATTTTAGTTCTTGATGTTCATTTGCATACGAAGAATGTGTTAATGCTGTTTCTAGTAAATTATGGTTCTGAAATTCAATATTGTATTTCTTATGTAATTCACTTGTGAATTTTGAATCTATCATTTAATCAGACACCTCTCAAATATTTATATTATACCTTTTTTGTCATAAATTATGAACATTTACACACAAAAAAAAGACCCTTAGGGTCTTTTATTGATTGCTGTTAATATATGCTACTGCTTCACCAACAGTTTTGATTTTTTCAGCATCTTCATCTGATATTTCGTTTCCAAATTCATCTTCTAGTTCTAGCGTGAATTCAACCAAATCAATTGAGTCTGCATCTAAGTTATCTTTAAAGTTTGTATTAGCAGTAATTTGGTCAGCTGGAATATCAAAACGATCAGATACTAAGCCAACAATTTTTTCCATAATTTGTTCTTCAGACATAATCTCTACCTAGTTTCTTAATTAATTATCAAAATAATAACATATTTGATTAGTCATTATAATAGTCATTTACTTGTTCAACGATTTTCTTATCCAACATATCTCTAATTTGTCCAATAGTGTAATAGACAGCTCGTGCGTCCGCATTACCATGTGCCTTTACAACTGGTGCTTTCAATCCAAGTAAAACTGCACCACCAGATTTTGAAGTATCAAACATTTCACGTAATCCGTTTAGTGATGGTGAAACAATCGCAGCTCCTAACTTTGTAACAATTCCATTTTCAGTTAGAGCTTTTTTCAATTGCCCCATTATTATTTTAGAAGTACCTTCAATTGCTTTTAAAGCAGCATTACCAGTGAATCCATCAGTAACAATGATATCAACTTTTCCAGTAAGAATTTCGTTAGATTCGATATTTCCAACAAAATTAATATTTTCTAAGTTTGACAATAATTGATACGCATCTTTATGCATATCATCGCCCTTATCATATTCTTCACCATTATTTAGAAGTGCGACAGTTGGATTATCAATACCTTTGATTTCTTTTGCATAAAAAACACTCATTGTAGCCCATTGTTCAAGATAATTAGCTTTAGCCGAAGCATTCGCACCTGAATCAAGATATAACACACCGTCATTTTCATTTGCGACAGGTAATGTTGACATTAGTGCCGGGCGATCAACTTTTTTAATACGTCCAACGACAAATATTCCAGCTGCAAGTAATGCTCCAGTATTTCCCAAGGAGAAAACAGCATCATTTTCTCCATCCTTCACAGATTTGGCAGCCATAACCATTGAAGATTGCTTTTTAGATCTAATGGCCTTTACTGGCTCATCAGTACCTAGAATAACTTCATCTGAATGTACAATAGTTATATTTTTAGTATCTTTAAGATATTTATTGATTTCTTCAGTTTTTCCATAAAGTGTGAACTCTAAATCATCATATTGATCACGAGCTTTTTCAACACCTTCAATAACAACTTGAGGAGCGTTATCTCCACCCATTGCATCTACTGCTATTTTCATAAGTTCTCCTCTATTCTAATCAAAGTTTCCCTCTATTTGCATTTTCTTCAATAAATATGATTTTATCATTTTATGGTCTGGATTGTCTAAGTTAGGGTCCATTTCAAAAATGACTTGAGCTTCTTGTTGAGCAGTCTGCAAAACATTAAAATCTGTCACAGGATTACCTACACTAAAATTAGGAAGTCCCGATTGTTGATTACCCAATAAATCTCCTTGCCCACGTAGTTCGAGGTCTTTTTGCGCTAATACAAATCCATCATTTGTTTCTGTCATAATACGCATTCTTTCAATAGCCACTTCGTTTTTAGGATCAGCAATCAAAATACAATATGATTGCTTACTTCCACGTCCTACACGACCTCTTAATTGATGTAATTGCGATAAACCAAAACGATTAGCATCAAAAATCACCATGACACTAGCGTTAGGAATATCTACGCCTACTTCAATTACTGTTGTCGATACGAGAATATCTACTTGTTGATTTTTAAAATCATTCATGATGGTATCTTTTTCTTGAGTAGTCATTTTCCCGTGTAAAATTGCTACTTTTTTATTTGAATATATTTTTTGAAAATTATCAAAAATTTCTTCCGCATTTTTCAAATCAATATTTTCAGATTCAGAAATCAATGGTGTAACAACAAATACTTGTGAATCAGTTTTTAATTCTTTATCAATAAACTTGTATAGTTGGTCAAGTTTATTGGAACGTAACCAATACGTTTCTACTGGTAATCGTCCTTTAGGTAACTCCTTAATTACCGATAATGACATATCGCCATAAGTAGTAATCGCCAGTGTACGCGGAATTGGTGTGGCGGTCATTGCAAGTATATCTGGGTTCTTACCTTTTTGACGTAATGTACGTCGTTGTCCAACACCAAATCGGTGCTGTTCGTCAATAACAATAAAACCTAAGTTCTTATAATTAACGTCAGCTTGAATCAAAGCATGCGTTCCAATAACAATATTTGTCTTTCCAGTGCTTAAATCTTCAATCTTTTGTTTTCGTTGTTTAAGCGTCAATGAACCAACCAATAAATCAATAGATACATTCAATGGTTCTAACATCTGAGATATTTTTTCAAAATGTTGTTCCGCTAGGATTTCTGTAGGTACCATTAATGCAGCTTGATATCCACCAGTAACCGCTGCAAACAGAGCAATTGTTGCAACGATTGTCTTACCGCTACCAACATCACCTTGTAATAGCCGATTCATATGAGAACTACTTTTCATATTATCGAGAATTTCATTAATAACTTTTGTTTGATCATTGGTCAATTCAAAAGGCAACTGGCTAATCAATTCGTTAATTATTTTTTGATCATATTTCAAAGAAATCCCAGATTTTTTAGCCTGATCAATATTTTTAATATTTTGCATGCCACATTCGAACAAGAAAAACTCTCGGAACTTAGCAGTTCTTCTGGCATTCTCGGTTTCTTCAACAGAATCCGGAAAATGCATCCCTTTTATTAATTCACGTTCAGTAACTAATTTATATTTTTCAATTATATTATCGGGTAATGACTCTTCAATTAATTCAATATATTCATCAAATCCTTGTTTAATTAAAGCTTTTAACGTAGATTGTCGAATATTCTTATTCACCGAATAGACTGAGTCAACATCTTGATCTTCATTTAAGTTTAAAACTTTCATTCCAGTTAGTGAGCGCCGAATTTGATCCCACTTCCCATAAACCTGTACCTCTTGGCCCGTCGTAAACTTATCCTTTAGCCAAGGTTGATTAAAAAAAGTAACCATTACAGATTCATTCTCAACAAGTAATCGAACATTCAAGCGACTTTTTTTATACCCAAAACGACTAACAATCGGATCACTCGCGACTACTCCACTAATTACCGTTTTTTCTTGATCAATAATCTCATCTAGAGATTTAACAATTAAATCTTCATATCTGAACGGAAAATAGTACAACAAATCAGAGATAGTATTAATACCAAGCGACTTCAAAACTGCCACTTTCCTATCTCCAACTCCTTTTAACATTCCAATATTATCGTCTAAAGATTTCATAAATTTCCTCAAAATAAAAATAACTGACCTCAGTCAGTTATTCTACAGCAATTAGATATGGATATACAGGTTGATCTCCTTGATGTATTTCTGTTTCAACATCAGGATATTTATCTTCTATGCTTTGAGCTATAGAATTGGCTTGATCTTCATTACCATCTTCACCAATAAGAATCGTTATAATTTCACTTTCTTCGTCGATCATTTTGTCAACCATATTCATAGCAGTTTTTTCTAAATCTGCATCTTCGGTAACAATTTTACCATCAACAATTCCCATGAAATGACCTTTAACAATCTTAAGTCCGTCAATTTCAGTATCTCTAATAGCATTAGTGATTTGTCCAGAAACAACAGCTGATAGTGAATCAGTCATGTTTTCTTTGTTATCTTCAAGACTGGCGTCTGGATTAAATGATAATAATGATGTCATTCCTTGAGCAATTGTTTTTGATTCAACAACAGCAGCAGGAACTTCACTCACTTCAACAGCTTGCTTAGCAGCCATAACAATATTTCCGTTATTAGGTAAGATTAGCACTTGTTTAGCGTTAGTAGCTTCAATCGCTTGCAAGATGTCATTTGTAGAAGGATTCATTGTTTGCCCACCACTAATGACATAAGTTACGCCTAAACTTTCAAAAAGTTCTTTTAGTCCATCACCAGAGGCAACAGCAACTACACCATAATCTGTAGCTGGAGCTTTTGTTGTTGTAGCAACAGGAGCTTCATTTTCCTCTTCAGATGTATCTCCGTCAACAATTGTTTCATGTTGAATACGCATATTATCAATCTTAATTTTGGCTAAATCTCCATAACGATGTCCGTAGCTAAACACTGCTTCTGGATGTTGTGTATGGACATGAACCTTTACAACTTCATCATCAGATACAACAAGTGAAGAGTCACCTAGTTCTCCGATATGAGTACGGAATTCATCATAATCAAATTTATCTTTTGAAGTTGGATTTTGACCAAGGTTAATCATCATTTCAGTACAGTAACCATTAACGATTTCTTCAGTAGTGAAGTGTCCTTGAACAGATTGATGATGAGTGGCATTAGCCATTTCTTCCATTTCGGCAGTATCTGGTTGATACTCAACACTTGCAGTTTCACCAGTTAAGCCTTCTAAGAATCCTTCATAGATAAATACAAGACCTTGACCACCTGAATCAACAACGCCGACTTCTTTTAATACTGGTAATAAATCAGGAGTAGAAGCTAAAGCTTTTCTAGCTCCCTCTATTACAGCTTTTAATAAAACAATAATATCGTCACTGTCTTTAACTGCTTCTTCACCGTATTCAGCACCAACACGAGCAACAGTAAGGATTGTTCCTTCAACAGGTTTCATAACCGCTTTATATGATGTTTTAACACCATCTGTGAACGCAGTAGCTAAATCCTTGGCATCTATTGTATCTTTACCTTCAAGGCTCTTAGAGAAGCCTCTAAAGATTTGTGAGGTAATAACACCCGAATTACCACGAGCTCCCATTAACAAACCTTTAGCAAGTGCTTGTGCTAATTCACCAACAGTATTCATATTTGATTCATTAACTGCTTTATAGCCACTTTGGAATGTTAGATTCATATTAGTTCCTGTATCCCCATCAGGAACTGGAAAAACATTTAATGAATTAACAAATTTTGCATTGTCACCTAATCTACGTGACGCAACGCGCATCATATCTGAAAATTCATTATTTGAAATAACTTTAAGACTCAAAAGATTGTCCTCCTAATTGTTATAAGAACATTTATTATTTAGCTTCTTCAATAACTTTAACGCCTTGGACAACAACATTAACTTCTTGTGCATCCATCCCAAGCATTGTTTCTAAATTAAATTTAACTTTATCTTTAACGTTTTTAGCAACTTCAGAAATTTTAACGCCATATCCAACAACAATATTGACATTAACAATAATACTTCCTTCTGCTTGTTTAACTACGATCCCTTTTGAGTAGTTTTCACGACGCAAGATATCATTAACTCCATCACGAAGTTGATTCTTACTTGCCATTCCAACTACACCATAAATATCAGTAGCAGCCCCACCGACGATAGTAGCAATTACTTCATTTGAAATATCAATTTTCCCGTATTTTGTATTAATAGTAACTGACATAATTTTCTCCTTTACCACAAAGTAAAAGTAATAATTCAAAGAAAATTTTAACATAGTATTGCAAACTAAAATAGTTTTTATGAACTTTTTTTGGATTTAAAGGTATTTTCCTTTACAGGTACTTGTAATAATTTTTTCTATATGGTAAATTATTTAAGTAAATTTTAAAAGAAAACACATAGCCAAAGGAGGTTGTGTCCCATGGCAAAAGATTTTATCACAGGTCGTAAGACTGCATTCGGTAACAAACGTTCTCATGCTTTGAACTCTTCAAGACGTTCATGGAAGCCGAACTTGCAAAAAGTTCGTATTTTAGTAGACGGTAAGCCAAAACGTGTATGGGTTTCAGCTCGTGCACTTAAATCTGGTAAAGTTACTCGTGTATAATAAAAAAGACTAGCATATGCTAGTCTTTTTTATTTGCGATCTTTACTCTGAATGGCAACTACAGTTCCCGATTCAAAGTTAAAATCAATATATTCATCTATAAATTCATTACTTGCCCAACTTATTTCAAATTGATTAGTATAATTATTTAGATGATATTTACTATTAATCAAATTAAGATTATTCACTATTCCCAAGGTAACAAAACCAATATATTTCATATTGGTTATTTTTTTTACCTTTTTAATGCCAGGTTTGAAAAATTCAATGAAATTATCTTCATCAATTATTTTAATTTTTTCGATAATACTTTGATATTCAGGTAAAACTCCCAGAAATATATTAGCTAATAAATGATCAATTCTACCACCTGTTGCACCATATAAATGAATTTCATCAAATTCAAAGTTATCTATTACAGTATTTAAAGCAAGTTGTGTATCCGTAAAATCTTTCTCGGATGGAACTTGAATTATGTGAGATTTTGAATCAACGACATTTTGATAATCAGCATTACTACTAGAATCAAAATCACCAACAGTATACTTAGGAACAATACCCTTTTTTAATAAATAACTAGCACCGTGGTCGGCAGCAATCCAGTCTCCCTCAATATTTTGAGGATTTTCAAGTAATCGTTTTGGATATTCAGTGATAGGACCACCTAACAACAAATTAATTACTTTCATTAGTTTAACCTAGCCTATTCTTAATGAATCAATACGTTGCTTAATATCTCCACCAAATACGTATGATCCAGCAACAAATACATCAGCACCAGCATCTAAACAATATTTAATAGTTTTGTCGTCAACTCCACCATCAACTTCAATTTCAAAGTTACAATTACTATTTGTTTGACGCAATTGATCAAGGTGAGCAATCTTGTTTGCCATTTCCTTAATGAATTTTTGTCCTCCAAATCCAGGGTTAACAGTCATTACAAGAACTTGGTCAACGATAGGAAGAATTGGAAGAATTGATTCTACTGATGTTCCGGGATTAATTACTACCCCTGCTTTAGCTCCTAAATTGTGAATTGTTTGGATAGCTCCATGAATATGTGGAGTTGCTTCAGCATGAATTAGAACCATATCAGCTCCAAATTCTACTGCATCTTTCAAGTATGGTTCTGGGTGATCTATCATCAAATGAACATCTAAAGGTACATCTGTTGTTTCTTTTAGAGATTTAATAATACCCATTCCAAATGTGATATTTGAAACAAAGTGTCCATCCATAATATCAACGTGAATCAAGTCTGCTCCGGCATCAGAAATCGCCTTAACATCCCTTCCCATGTTCATTAAATCTGCGCTTAAAATTGACGGTGCTATTTTCATAATTATTTCTCCTTCTTATAAATCGGCTTTCTAGCTTCGATTTCTTTTCTTATTGTTTTGTAATCATTGTATCTAATAATTGAAACATTTCCTGCTTCTAATTCTTCTTTAACTGCACAACTTGGTTCATTAATATGAGTACATCCTCTAAACTTACATTTATCAGAATATTTAACAAAATCTGGGTATAGTTGAGGAAGATCTTCTAAACTTATTTCTCTTAAATCAATTGATGAAAATCCTGGTGTATCAGCAATTAACCCATCATTAAAACTAAATAAGTTAACTTGTCTAGTGGTATGTTTCCCTCGATTTAACGTAGAAGATATTTCAGCAGTTTCCAAATTTAAATCGGGTTTTATCTGATTGAGCAAGGTTGATTTCCCTGCACCAGTTTGACCAGTAAAAACAGTTACTTTATCTTTAAACAACTCATAGAAATCATCTATATTAACAGTGCTTCCATAAATAACTGGATAGACTTTGTCATATTCCTTAATAATTGGCATGACTTTATCTAGCTTATCGCCAGCAATATCTTCTTTTGAGATATAAATAATTGGATGAATATTATTTTTTTCTAAGTTAAGTAATATTTTATCCAGAAGAATCGCTGAAAAATCAGGCTCTACACACGATGTAACAACAATCGCTTGGTCTACATTGGCCATAGGTGGTCTAATCAATGAATTTTTACGTTTCAAAACATCATTCAGATACCCCAGTTGATCTTTGTTATCGTCAAATTCAACATTATCGCCCACTATTGGTTTAATACTTTTCTTACGTAAATTGCCACGTGCACGAGTACGATAAACCTTACCATTACTCAATATGTCGTAAAATCCACTAATTGAACTAATTATTTTGCCTTCAGCCAATTTATTACCTACTCTTTTCTTTTAAGTGTTCACTATTGTTTACCTTTTGAAACAACAATAGTTACAACTGATCCTCTATTTATTTGAATAGATCCGCCGTTAGGAATATCCGGGCTTTGACTTATAACAACATCCTTAGCAACTGTATCTGAATTTGCGTATGTAATGTTAAGTTCGAATGCATATTTTTCAGATTCTGCTTGTGCATCCGCCAAAGTTGAGCCAACTAAATAATTAAGAGTTGTTTTTTGGTCTTTTTCAGGATCTTCGCCCTTTGAAACGACAATTGAAATTACGCTTCCTTTAAGAAGTTTTGAACCACCAGCTGGCGTTTGACTAATTATTTTGTCCTTATCAACAGTATCAGAATAATCATAACTTATGCTTAAAGAATATCCCTTACTTGCCACATAGGTCTTAGCTTCTTCTATTGTCTTTCCAACCAAGTTCTCAATAGTCATTGGCGTTGTAGCTTCGTTAATTCCCTTACTTACTTCGAACTCAATTGTTTCTTTATTTGGAACTACACGTTCTCCAGCAGGTAAGCTTTGAGTAATAATAGTTCCTTTATCATAGCTTTCTGAATACACAGTTTTTTTAGTTACCGTAAAACCTTTTTCTTCAAGTTTCTCTTTAATACTTGAATAATCTTCACCTACATAATCACCTATCTTATACTTCTTCTGTCCTAAACTAATTTTAAGATCGATTGATGAATTATTTTTCACTTTTGTACCAAACTCTGGGTCGGAATCGATTACACGTCCTTTTTTAACAGTATCGCTATAAACTTGTTTAATATCACCTATTTCTAGACCTTTACTAGAAATGGCTTCTTCAGCTTGACTTTTGGTCAAATTAGAAACGTTTGGAACTGCTACACTACTGTTACTATTAAGCCAAAAGATTCCAGCGATTAATGCTATCAGTAATATAACTGTACTGATAATAATTGCACGACGTTTTTTAGATTTTTTCTTAGTATTTACTTCTTCATCGTTTTTATTATCAGCTATTGGGTCCATAACTTTAGTTTCAGCCAAATCTTGCGGTGCATCAACAATTACTCGTTCCTCATTAGCTCTAGTTGATAAAAGCGTTGTTTTTAAATCTTCTGCCATTTCAACGACAGTATTGTATCTTTGTTCAGGGTCTTTAGCCGTAGCCTTAAATATTACATTTTCTAAGGCTTGAGGAATTCTTGGATCAACTTCACGTGCTGAAGGCATTGGCGTTCTAAAATGTTTCAATGCAACTGAAACAGCAGTATCACCTGAAAATGGAACGTGCTTAGTCAGCATCTCGTAAAGAATAATTCCCAACGAGTAAATATCAGACTTGGTAGTAGCTTTTTTACCGCGAGTTTGTTCGGGTGACATATAATAAACAGAACCTAGTGTAGCATTTGTCTGCGTGATTGAGCGCTCACTAAGAGCAAGAGCAATTCCAAAATCTGATACCTTTACGCGACCAAAATTATCAACAAGAATATTTTCTGGCTTCAAATCTCGATGAACAATATTATGTTCATGCGCTACTTTAACAGCTGACATGATTTGCTCCATCATATCAATTACTTGTTGATATGGAATTGGGAAATTCTGTCTAATATAAGTTTTTAGATTAGTTCCTTTGACATACTCAATAACCATGAACTGATTACCGTTATCAACCCCCACATCCAAAACATTAACAATGTTAGGATGAGACAATTCACTTGTTGAGATTGCTTCACGTTTAAAACGCTCTTGAATAGACTTATCATCACGTAAATCTAGTCGTAATGATTTCACAGCAACTTCTCGATGCAAGATTGTGTCTTCAGCTAAATAAACATTAGCCATTCCACCTTCACCGATTGTTCCCAGAACCTTGTATCTACCTGCAAATAAATATCCTTCTTGCATGATTAATCCTCCTTTCCTGAAACATTTTGCATGATTAATGCCGTAATGTTATCTAAACCGCCACCCTCATTAGCATAATCTATCAATTCTTTACACATATCTTCTAACAATATGTCTTTTGTGAGTGTTTTTTTGATTTGCTTTTCAGATACCATATTAGTCAATCCATCTGAACAAAGTAATAACATGTCATCTGGTTGTATATTAAATATTTTAGCAGCCGGTTTAACCTTATTATTAACGCCAAGAGTTTGCGTAATAATATTTTTTTGTGGGTGATTACGAGCTTCATCTTTACTGATTTCACCTGACTCAACCAACTCATTCACTAATGAATGATCAAAACTTAATTGCGTTAATTTATCATCTCGTAATAAATAACAACGACTATCACCAACATTAGCAACTAACATCTTCTCATCATAAATAATGACGCCGACCATCGTCGTTCCCATACCGTTAAGATCTGAAAATTGATTAGCAGCTTCAATAATCCGATTGTTCTCTTTTTCTAATTCAGCCATTATCCAGTTATTTAATGTATCTAAACTAGATAATTCTGTCTTTTCAAAATCATGTCCAATATGAGAAACGGCCATATCAGAAGCAACATCTCCGCCTCTATGTCCACCCATACCATCTGCCACAAGGCCTAGTATAGCTCCTTGAGTGTTTTTGAATACATTAACGTAGTCCTGATTTGACTGCCTTTTTTTACCGATATCAGTTAAATATGCAGTTTTCATGAAATAATCCTCTACTTAGTTCTTTTAATCGCGCTGATGAAAAATCCATCTGTTTGATAATCATCTGGGTATAATTTTACCATTTTATCATCTGAATTTCCTAACGATGTTAAAACATCAACTTGTTCAAAGTTATCATGAGTATCTAAGAAGTTCTGAACTTGTTGTGAGTTTTCTTCATCAACAATCGTGCAAGTACTATAAACTAATATTCCACCAATATTCAAAGAATCAGCAGCACTATTTAAAATATTTCTTTGAATATCTATTAATTCAGAAATATCTGAACTAGTTTTGTTATAACGCATTTCAGGTTTGCGCCTTAATAATCCTAGTCCTGAACACGGTGCGTCAATTAAGATTCGATCAAATTTTTGGTCCAGAGCTTCAATATGAGTAGCATCAAAATTTTGTGTTTTAATTATTTTTGACATCCCTAAACGCTCAGAATTTTGATTTATCAAATCAAGCTTATGATCATATATATCAAGAGCAAGTACCGATCCTCCCTGATTTTCATCAAGAAAACTTGCAATATGCGTAGTTTTCCCACCAGGAGCTGCACAAGCATCTAGAACAATTGAATCAGCTTTTACTTGTAATGCAGGAGCAACTAACATCGAGCTTTCATCTTGAATCGTATATAAACCTTCTTTAAATTCTGAAGAATTAATCACACGATGATCATCAGTAACTAACCCAAAAGGTGATATTTCACTTTCAATTGTTTCTATTCCTTTATCTAAAAGTTTAGACTTCAAGTCATTTCGTGATATTTTTTTTGTATTGACACGAATTGATAGTGAAGAAGGATAATTAAGAGATTCAAGAATACTTTTAGTTTTTTCTAATCCAAGTTGTTCTTTTAACAATCGTACAATCCAAACAGGGACACTATGTTTAACACTTAATTGATTATCAATGTCTTGGATAATACTTACATCTTTATGTCCTTGTCGTTGATAGCTTCGTAATACTCCATTAACAAAACCGCTAATTCCACGATTTCCTTTTCTTTTGGCAATTTCTACAGATTCATATATAACTGCACGATCAGGTACTTTATCTAAGAATTCCATTTGATAAATAGATATTAATAACAATGTATTTACCCAAGGATCTACTTTTTTACCTTTAAGATAATCTTGTAAGTAAAAATCAAGTGTTAGCTTGTTCTGCAATACACCGTAAACAATATTAGTCATCAGGCCAATATCTTTAGAATTTAGTTCTTCTTTATTAATTGCTCGATTAATTTCTACATTAGAGTATGCGTCATTAATTAAGACGCTGTTTAAAATATTTAAAGCAATATATCTGGCATTATTATTCAATTATCTTTTGACCTACCTCAATCTCACGACCTATACCATTCAAATACGAAGCAATATCCATCGATTTTTTCCCTGATGGTTGTAGTTCTTTAATTGCTAACGCAAATTCTCCGGTAGCAATCACAAGTTTCTTCTTAGTTCTTTCAATAACGGTACCTGGCTCTAAACTATTTTCTTCAGATATAACTTCTGTTCTCCATATCTTTGTGTGTAACCCATTAATAATTGCATAGGCGCCAGGATTTGAATTAAGTGCACGAACTTTATTATGAATATTTATTGCTGAATCAGTAATATCAATTTGTTCTTGTTCCTTTGATATATTAGGTGAAATAGTTGCTTCATCCTGATTTTGTGGTGTTCGTTCGTTTGTTCCATTTACAATATCAGGTAATACCTTAAGTAATAGATCACGTCCAACAATACTTAACTTGTCAAACATCGTATCCCCTGTATCGTCGTCTTCTATTTTGACTTCAGCTTTAGCTATCATGTCTCCTGCATCCATAGCTTTAACCATGTACATAATAGTAATCCCAGTTTTTTCTTCACCATTCATAATTGACCATTGAATTGGTGCACCACCACGATACTTAGGTAATAAAGATCCATGAACATTTACAGCTGCTCCTACTGAATCAATTAAACTCATCGGTAAAAACTGTCCATAAGCCGCAGTTACTAAAACATCCGCATGTAATTCAATTAATTGCTTAATTTCATCACTGCCTGATAGTTTCTCCGGTTGATAGACAGGAATATCGTTATCTAATGCTACTTGTTTAACCGGAGTTGGTTGTAATACCTTCTTACGTCCTACTGGTTTATCTGGTTGTGTAACAGCGGCAATCACTTCATAATTACCATCATCAATAATTCCTTTAAAAACTGTCGCCGCTAAATTAGGAGTTCCCATAAATATTATCTTTGTCATTTACATACCTCAGTTCAATTGTTGGGGTTCTTTATCAATAGATATTCTATATCCATTTTGAATATCTTTTTGTGTATCTATTAATAACTGTGTCAAAACTTCATGCACAGCATTTTGATTCTTATATTTTAATATTATTTGATAATAATATCGATTATTAATTTTAGAAATAGTCCCAGGAGTAGGACCCAAAATTATAACTTCATCAATTAAGTCCCTATTCAAAATATTCTTAATTTCAAAAGCTTTTTTAAGGGCTTTGTTTTCATATTGATGAGTCACAGTTATCAACGTTGTGTAATAAAACGGCGGATAATCAGAACGATGTCGAATGTACATTTCATGTTTATAAAAGCTCTCATAATCATGCGTGGCAGCCAGCTGAATCGCATAATGATCAGGGTTATATGTTTGCACAATTACATGTCCTGCTTTGTTCGCACGGCCTGCTCTACCACTAACTTGTGTTAGAAGCTGAAAAGTTCTTTCACTCGCACGAAAATCTGAAATAGCTAAAGTTGTATCTGCATTAATTACCCCTACTAAAGTGACGTCAGGAAAATCTAGTCCCTTAGCAATCATTTGTGTTCCCAAAAGAATAGAAGCTTCTTTTTTAGCAAATTTGTTTAATATTTTACTATGAGAACCTTTCTTAGAAGTAGTGTCCACATCCATACGTAAAATATTGATACTTGGAAAAATCTTTTGTAACTGTTCTTGTACTTTTTGCGTACCGGTTCCATGAGAACGTAGCTTATCACTATTACAATTAGGGCAATTTTTTGGGATGCTATGTTCAAATCCACAGTAATGACATTTTAAAGAATGACTGTCTTTATGAACCGTTAATGAGACATCACAATTTGGACACTTTAAAACATCTCCACATTCTCTACACATTAAAAATGCCGAATATCCACGTTTATTGAGCATTAATACTGCTTGCTCATTATTATTGATTGTTCTTTGAATGCTATCTATCAGTTCCTGGCTGAAATCTCCAGCTTCCGACGCATTTTGAGAATCACGCATATCAACAATCTTTACAGCCGGTAAATCCATATCATTTACACGCTTTTTCATTCTTATCAAATGATAAACGCCTTTTTGAGCACGAGCTCTAGATTCCAAGCTTGGAGTAGCACTTCCTAAAACAACAGGGCAATGATTGTATTTCCCTCGCCAGATTGCTATATCACGTGCATGATATCTTGGATTTTCTTCCTGCTTATAACTAGATTCATGTTCTTCATCAATAATGATTACACCTAAGTTAGTAAGTGGTGCAAAAATGGCGCTACGTGCTCCCACAACAACTTTCGCTTCGCCACGTTCAATACGTCGCCATTCGTCATATCTTTCACCATTTGACAATCCACTGTGTAATACAGCTACATCATCTTTAAAACGAGCAGATACTCGATTAACCATTTGTGGTGTTAATGATATTTCTGGGACTAGCATTAATGCCGTTTGTTTGTTATCCAAGACGCGTTGAATAGAATTCAAATAAACTTCTGTTTTGCCACTTCCTGTAACTCCTTCAATCAAGAAAACATCATTCTTATTTTGAAGTGTAGATTCTACAATATCGTTTACTGCATGAGTTTGTTCTTCATTTAATATATGCGACTTATTTTCTTCTTCATATTGGTTAATTGGGCTGCGATATGTTTCTAATTCAACTTTTTCAAAAATACCATCTTTAACGACACCAGTAATCACAGAACGCGATACTTTTAATAACTTAACTAAATCATTAATTGCAGTTGTACTATTTGGGTTATCAATGAAATAACTTATTAATTTCATTTTTGACTTAGCATTTTTAGGTAAAGTAGCACTTATATTTTCTAAATCCATCGGAGATTTATGATTAACTATTGCCGAAATTGTCTTTTTCTTAGCTCGGTTTTCGACAACATAAACTACATCAATTTGACCATTAATCTTATACTTTTTTAATTTTAATAAATCTTCTTTAGTTAATTTATCAGTAATTTCAACTTGGTCATCGCCAGCAAATAATGAATCGTTTTTTATTGTCTCATCTTTAACGATGGCAATTTGATGATATTTTGCCCGCATAACATTAGGTAGCATAGTCTGTAGACTAGATATTCTAAATGAATAAGTAGTATCAGCCATCCATTTTGACAATTGCAACATTTCATCATTCAATACTGGTTGAATATCAATAATATTACTAATTGGTTTAAGTTTCCCACTAAAGTCAGAGTCATCCACTAATTCATCGACAAATCCTTGTATTTTTCTTCTACCAAATGGCACCTCAACTCGAACTCCTTTTTGAATAACCTCAGCTAATTCAACAGGCACTTCATAATCAAAAGTTCGGTTTGTTTGCATTGTTGGTATATCAACTATAATTTTTGCAATCATATATTCACCTACACGCTAAACTTAAACAAAAAAACCTTCACTTTGCAAAGTGAAGGACTTGAATTACTTATTTGATTCTTTTTCTAGTTGTTCAATATCCATTCTTTCAGCATCTTTTTCAAGCATAACTGATTCAGGATCAATCTCGATTTTTCCATCAGCAATTTCTTCAAAAGCTTTACCAATAATACGAGGTGATTTGTATTGACTAATCATTTCAACATCACCTGTTTCTAATTCATGAGCTCTTTTTGCAGCAAGTATTGCTAACGAATAACGTGAATCCACATTATCCAATAATTTATCAATTGAAGGATCTATAATCATTATTTATCACCTATTACTTTCTTATAACTATCGTATACACGAGAAACTTTTAAATGTTCACTACGAATAATATTCTCGATTTTACGTACAGCTCTCGGAATTTCATCATTAACTACAGCATAATCGTAGTGTGACATCAATTCGATTTCTTGTCGAGCTTTTTCAATTCTTTTGTCTATTGTAGCATTATCTTCTGTTCCACGGTGAGAAATTCGATCGCGCAAGCTACCCAAATCTGGTGGGGTTAAGAAAATAAAAACACCATCTGGCATTTTTTCACGAACTTGCATGGCTCCGTTGACTTCTATTTCTAAAAGTACATCACGTCCAGCATCTAGTTTTTCTTGAACATATTTTATTGGAGTTCCGTAATAATTATCAACATATTGAGCATATTCAAGCATACCATCATTCTTGATTTCGTTCTCAAATTCTTCCTTAGTGCGGAAATAATAATCAATACCTTCACGTTCTCTTGGACGCATCTCACGAGTTGTCATTGAAATAGAATAATCAAATCGAATACGTGACTTCTTAACCATTGCTTTTCTGACAGTACCTTTTCCAACACCCGATGGTCCTGAAAGAACAATTAACATACCTTTAGACATATTATCCCTACTCTTCAAATTATAATAAGTATATTTTGGGCTAAAAGCGTCTGTATTTCAAGGGTTTTCTTGTAATAATTAGTAAAAAATCTTAAGAAACTATTAAGGGGGTTGCATATACGAACAAAAGTTCGTATACTGAACTTATACAAACATACGTTCGGGGGAAATGAACATGGAACTTAAAACTAATAATCTATCAGCTTTGAAAGAAACTATTACTAACGAAACAATGAACTTACTATACTCAACTTTCGACCTAAACTTTGGACATAATGAAAATGTCAACACTAAGCAAATGCCTCTTGCACAGTTAAAAGAATTTACAACACAAAGTTATCAATCAAAATATGATGTAGAAATAACTTTTACTAACAATATTGCCCTTACCGGTCAATTAGTATCAAAAAAAGATGAAAATACTTTCATCTTTAATACTAACGGTAATATATTTAGAATTTTAAAACTTGATGATATTAAATATATCAAATTAGCTAATTAATTTTTTTTGCTCATTATTTGCTAATTTCAATAATTCCTCAGCATTATTTTTAGCCAGTTCAGTAACCTTCGTTCCTGACAACATTTGCGCGATAATATCAATTCTTTCAATATCATTCAAATTAGAAACAGCAGTTGAAGTCGTATCTTCAGTTGCTGCTTTTTTTATGTACAATTGTGTATTACTCATAGCTGCAACTTGAGGCAAATGCGTGATACAAAGAACTTGAATATTTTGTGCAATTAAAAAAATCTTATTAGCAATAGCTTGAGCTACACGCCCACTAACTCCCGTATCGATTTCATCAAAAACAACTGTCGATATATTCATGTTTTTTGACATAATAACTTCAAGCGCCAGCATGATTCTCGACAATTCACCACCTGAAGCTATCTTGACTAATGGCTTAAAGTCCTCACCCGGATTGGTTTTTAATTCAAAAGTGACAACATCACTACCTGTTTCTATAAAGTCAGCAATTAAATCAATTTTAACCTGGAATTCAGCTTTATCCATATATAAATCATTTAACTGCTCTTTAATTTGTTTAGATAATCGAGTAGCCGTTTGTACACGGATACTATGAATCTCATGAGCAAGTTCTTTCAGTTTTCCGGTTAATTGCTCAATATCTTCCATAAGCTTGTCTGGTTTTGAATCAGCATCTGTAATATCAAGTAATTCCTGTTTAGCATTTTCTCCAAAAGAAATAACATCATTGACTGTTGGCCCATATTTTTTTTCAAGATTTTGAATAAGTAATAATCGTTTTTGAATTTCATCCAAAGTTTCAGGACTATAATCCAATCCATCAACTATTGTTTGAATAGTACTCATAGCATCTTGTAGCTGGTAATATGCTCCTGTTACAGTTTTACTTACATCATCAACTTCCAAATTGTATTCAGCAACTGTGTTTAATTCTTCCATTACACCACCTGTTGCATCAACAATACTTCCCGATAATTGGCTATAACTATCGTTTAGAGCATTTGATATTTTATCAAAATTAGATAATTGATCTCGCTGTTCAACCAATTCATCTTCTTCATTTGCTTGAAGTTTTGCTTCATCAATTTCTGCAATCTGAAATTCAAGCATATCTTTTCGTTGGGCTAATTCTTGAGAATTCTTTTGAATATTATAAAGCTTCTGTTTCAACTTTTTATAGTCATTAAAAAGCTCTACATATTGAGTTTTTTTTGTTATCAGGTTTGAATCCGCAAAACCATCGAGCATTCCCAGATGATTATCTTCATTTAAGATAGCCTGACTCTGATTTTGTCCATGTATATTAACTAAGGTATGTCCTATTTCAGCTAATATAGAAAGACTGATTAATTCGCCATTAGCCCGACAAACATTTCGTCCATTAATTGAAAACTCACGTTTCAAAACTAACATAGAATCAGAATATTCAATACCTTGTTCGTCTAAAATTTCTTTTGTATTAGAGTTCTTAGAAATATCAAATAAACCTTGAATTACCGCTTTTTGTGCACCAGTTTTAATGAATTCTATAGAACCACGACCACCAGTCAATAATCCCAAAGCATCAATTATGATAGATTTACCTGCACCAGTTTCACCAGTCATAGCAGTCATCTTATCTTCAAATTGAATATTAACTTCATTAATAATCGCAAAGTCTTTGATTAATAATTCTTTTAACATATTCAAACTCCTACTTATTTAATTCGGCATAAGCTTGATCAAGTGTCTTTTCAACTGAAACAGTTTCCATAATCTTATTTTGATCACCAATATCAGGTTTTTTAATATGAATTAGGAATTCAATGTTTCCTTCGCCACCTTTAATTGGTGAATAGTCCAGCCCCAAAATATCAAATCCTGTTTCAAATGCAAAATCTATAATCTTGTTAATTACCATTTCATGAGTTGAACGTTCTTTAACAATTCCTTTTTTACCAACATTCTCACGTCCAGCTTCGAATTGTGGCTTAATCAAAGCTACTGCCTCAGAACCTGGAACAATGATATCAAACATTGGTGGCAAAATTAACTCCAATGAAATAAACGAAACGTCCGTCATTGCAAATTCTGGTAAACCTTGTTTGAAATCTTCCGGTTTACTATATCTGAAATTAACCTTCTCCATAACAACAACACGCTCATCATTACGTAATTTCCATGCCAATTGATTGGTTCCAACGTCTAAAGCATATACTTGTTTAGCTTTATTTTGTAAAGCCACATCAGTAAAACCACCAGTTGATGAACCAATATCAAGACAGATCTTATCAGTTAAATCTATATTAAATGAATTTACCGCTTTTTCTAATTTAAAGGCACCTCGGCCAACGTACTTCATTTGGTTGCCGCTAAGATGCAAAATACTATCTGCGTCAATTTTTTCTCCGGGTTTGTCTAGTCGCAAGTTATCTTGATTATAGACTTCACCCGCCATTACAGCACGTTTAGCCTGCTCTCTTGAATCAAATAATTCTTGCTGGACTAATAAAACATCAATTCTCTCTTTTGCCAAGTTATTCACCTAAGTTAAAATAATTTAAAAAATCTTCTAATAATGTCGTATCTACTGCTAATTGATTTAAGTCTTGCTTAGCAGATTGTTGCAATTCTTGTAAATATTGAATAGATTGATCTAGCCCCATGATTGCAGGGAATGTATTTTTGCCTTCTAACTCATCTTTTTGGGTTTGTTTACCCATCTTTTCGCTATCGGATATAACATCTAATATATCATCCTTAATTTGAAAAGCTAATCCAATTTTTTTGGCAAAGTTAATTAGAGATTCTTTAGCTATCGAAGAGCTATTTCCAATTTCTAATGCCATTTCAACAGATGCTAACAATAAATCACCTGTTTTTTGATTATGTAAATTGATTAATTCATCAAGATTTAATTGCCGATTCTCATTTGTTATATCTAACCATTGCCCTGAAATCATGCCCTTAGGACCTGATTGTTTACTTAAAATTCGAACTAGGTCAACTTTTTGTTGTGGAGAAATACTATTATCAGTGGCAATTATTTCAAATGACATTGTCAATAATGCGTCTCCAGCTAAAACAGCTTGTCCGACGCCAAAAACCTTATGATTAGTTGGTTTCCCACGTCGTAAATCATCATTATCCATTTCAGGTAAATCATCATGAATTAGTGAATAAGTATGAATCATCTCAAGACTACTAGAAAGATTATAATAATTAGCAAGATTGCCAATCCCTAAAGTTTTTAAAACAGCTAAGAACAATACTGGACGAATTCGCTTGCCACCAGCAGTCAAAGAGTAATTCATTGATTCCGATAGTTCGTGATTTTCTATATTTTTTTCAATATTAATTTTTGCTACATCTATTATTTTCTGCGCATGTTCTTCTTGAAACTTAGTAAATGTATCCAAACTGTTACTCCGCATCTGTTATAGTGTCATCAATGTTTCTTTCAGTATTATCGTCAGTCATGACTTTTGTTAATGTTTTTTCTGCAGTTTTTAGTGTCTTCTCTAAAGAATTACTTAACTCTATACCCGTCTGAAATTTTTTCATTGCTTCTTCTAAAGGAACATCTCCTTGTTCTAATTCAGCAACAATTGTTTCTAATTTTTTCATGTTATCTTCAAATTTTTTCTCTGTCATAGTTATTTCACCTCATCAACGATAGCACTAATTTCACCATCAGATACCTTTATTTCAATTTTATCATTTATTTCAAAGTCTTTTGTTTGATTTAATATTTTGTCATCTTTAGTAACAACAGAATAACCTCGACTCAATGTTTTTAACGGGCTCAAACTGTCCAACTTATCTAACTGATTCTTAAATTCATTACGGTTTTGAACATAAATATTATTAGTATTAGTGTTCAATTTTTCATTTAATAGCTTCAAATTACTCATTTGATGCTGAATTAGTGATTGTGGATTATTATTAATCAATTGTTGCGTATTCAATTGTAGTGTATTACTGATACTACGCAAATTAGTTCTAATATTATTAAATAACATCAATTTAAGTTGATCTAATTTTTGAACATAGACATCATATATTCTTTCTGGGTGTTGCATGATTGGTCGACTTTTTATCTTATTTAATTCATCAATTGCTGTATTAATTCTACGATTTTGTGATGCAGCAATTCTACTCTTATAATCGTTAATTGTAAGAACTAGTTGCGTTAAATCAGGCGTAGCAAGTTCGGCAGCTGCAGTAGGTGTTGCCGCACGAACGTCCGCCACAAGATCAGCAATCGTTGTATCCGTTTCATGACCAACCGATGAAATAACAGGTATATTGCTATCAATTATTGCTCTTGCTACACGTTCTTCGTTAAAGGGCCAAAGATCTTCAATCGATCCACCACCTCGACCAATAATTAGAGTATCAAAATCTCCATGATCATTAACTCGTTTAATTTGGCGAACAATATCATCTGCTGCTTTGTCTCCTTGAACAACCGCTGGATAAAGTACTAGTTGAGCTATTGGATAACGTCTAGAAACAGTCGTAATAATATCTCGAATAACGGCACCTGACTCACTAGTAATTATTGCGATTTTTCTTGGAAATTTGGTTATTTCTTTTTTAGGTAAATCAAATGCGCCTTCTACTTGTAATTTTTGCTTTAATTGTTCGTATGCTTGATACAAAGCACCAACACCATCTGGCTCCATACTATCAATATATATTTGGTATGTTCCACTAGGTTCATAAACAGAAATTCGACCAGTTATCAGGACTTTCATTCCTTCTTCTGGTTGGAATTTTAATCTTGAGAATGCATTTTTAAACATGATAGCCGAAATTTTAGCTTTATCATCTTTTAAAGAAAAATACTGATGAGCATTAGGTCTCATTCGAAAATTAGAAATTTCTCCTACTAAATAGACCCTTCCTAAATAAGGATCCACTTCAAACTTACGTTTTATATATTGACTTAAAGCTGTAACTGATAAATATTTATCTCTTTGCATTTGCCCTCTTCTTAGCAATTTCGATTGTTTGATACATTAACCCCGTTATTGTCATAGGTCCGACACCACCAGGAACTGGAGTAATAAGTGATGCTTGTTTGATGGCTGAATCAAAATCAACATCTCCACTTAACTTACCATCAACTCGATTCATTCCAACATCAATAACGACAGCACCAGATTTAATATAATCTGAAGTTATAAATTCACTCTTACCAATAGCTACAATTAAAATATCCGCTTGTTTAGTAACTTCAGATAAGTTCTTAGTATGAGAATGAGTAACTGTCACTGTAGCGTTAGCATTCAACATTAAAGCCGCTACAGGGCGTCCAACAATATTACTTCGCCCTACTATAACAACGTTTTTACCATCAAGTTCAACGTTATATTTCTCAAGTAACAACATTATTCCCTTAGCTGTTGCTGGAACTTGTTTTGGATCATTCATAAATAATTTTCCAACATTATATGGAGCAAAGCCATCAACATCTTTATCGGCATTTACGGCATTTACAATTTTTTCTTCAGAGATATGTTCTGGTAATGGTAATTGAACAATGAATCCATCAATATCATCACGTTGATTGAGTTTATTTACTTCATTCAACAATTCATCTTCACTAATAGATTCTGGGAGCTTTATTTCTTCAAAATTAAATCCTAATTTTTCAGCTCGACGTTTTTTGTTTCGAACATAAATTTCACTGGCACTATTATTACCAACCATAATAACCGCTAGTCCTGGTGTGACATTATCTTGTTTTAAACTAGCAATAGTTTGTACCATTTCTTCATCATATTGAATTGCTGTGTTTTTTCCGTCTAATATCTTATCCATGAAATCCTCCTAAAAATATAAAACGCCGGTTAAAATTAACCAGCGTTTTTGTCATCTATAAAGTTTGAGAGTACGGCATTAATAAAACTAGCATCATCAGGATCACTATACTGATGAGCTAATTCAATTGCTTCATTAATAGCAACTTTTTGAGGCACTTCATTACTATATAAAATTTCAAATAAACCAAGTCTAAGAATTACTAAACTCATCTTTGGTAATCGATCAATTGTCCATTTCTTACCTAGTTTAGGAGCAATTTTTTCATCTAGTCCTTTTTGACTTTGGTTAACGCCATTTACCAAAAATTCTAAATATTCTGGAATAGCTTCAGTCAACTCATCAGTTTTTAATTTGTATTCTAAAACATTTTGTATGGATTCTTGTTCTGACAAATCATTATTTGAACCCATTGAATATAATGTTTGTAATGCTAATTCTCTAATCTCATGACGAGTAACTTCCACAATTAACTTCCTTTTTATTCAGATATTTTGATTCCTTCGATGTTACCATCGGCTTTTTTCGCAACTAATCCTACTACATGTACATTTATATCTTTTAGTTTTAGATCTGTCATGAAAACTAGTTGTTCTTTAAGAGCTTTTTGCAATTTCAAAGATACTTTTGGTACAGATATACCATAATCAAAATAGGCATAAACGTCCGCAATTAATCCATCATCTTTTTGTTCGATTGTAACGCCCTTACCGTGATTCTCTAATCCAAATAAAGAATTCAATGTACTTGATAATGAATCGCGCATATCATAAACACCATCAACTTCTCGAGCAGCAATTCCCAAGATTATTTCAAGAACTCTTGGGGAAATTTCTACTGTTCCGTTAACAGAACTATTCTCTTGTTGAATTAAAATATTTTTTGAATCTGGCATAGTGTTTCTCCTCTTTGAAAGTGGATAAATTAAGCTCTAGAAATGTATGAACCGTCTTGTGTATTAACAGTAAGTACATCTCCGGCATTAATAAAGAATGGAACTTGTACAACAAGTCCAGTTGTCATTGTTGCTGGTTTTGAACCACCTGATTGAGTATTACCTTTAATTGTAGCTTCTGTTTCAGAAACTTCTAGGTTAACTGTATTAGGTAATTCAACACCAAGAGTTTCCCCTTCGTGCATAACAATATTTACCATCATGTTTTCTTGTAAATATTTAAGTTCTTCTTTGATTTGTGGAGCAGCAATTTCTAATTGTTCATAGGTTTCTGAATCCATGAATACATGATTATCACCATTAGCATATAGATATTGCATTTTCTTTGTATCTATTTGTGCCTTTTCAACTTTTGCAGTTGATCTAAATGTTTGTTCTTGTTGAGCACCTGTTCTAAGGTTCTTCAGTTTTGAACGAACAAATGCACCACCTTTACCAGGCTTAACATGTTGGAATTCAACAACACGCCATAAATCTCCATCTAGATCAATTGTTAGCCCATTCTTAAAGTCATTTACAGAAATTGACATATGTTATTTCTCCTCGTTATTTATCTTATTAATAATATCAATTATGAGTACATTAAATCAAGCTATATTCAGTCTTTGTTACTAAATTGTCAAAGTTTTTTTAAGCAGAAAAAAAGCTCTCTAAATGAGAGCTTTCTTTGTATTAATATACTGAAACTTTTTTGCGGTCTTTACCAAGACGTTCGAACTTAACTACGCCTTCTTTAAGAGCAAACAATGTGTCATCTCCACCGATACCAACATTTGTACCTGGGTGAATTTTTGTTCCACGTTGTCTATAAATGATTGAACCAGCGTTTGCACGTTGACCATCAGCGATTTTAGCACCTAGTCTACGACCAGCTGAATCACGACCATTTGATGTTGAACCTCCACCTTTATGGTGAGAGAAGAATTGTAAGTCTAATTTTAACATAATATATTTTCCTCCGTTAATCAGCGTATCCTGCAAATGCAGAATATTCTTTAACTATATCTTTATACGAATTATATAGGTGGTTTAAGAGTAATTCAACGTCATGATTTTGTTCTGGAGTATTATCATATTTGACAGCAAATGTGATAAGTCCCCCTTCTTCTTCATCAATTTCAACGTCGCCCTTAACACCGGCAAGTATTTCTATACTGTTAATAGCTTCAATCACCGACACTGACACGGCAGCACAGACAATATCTTGTCCATGTTCGTCGTAATCAGCATGGCCTGTAATTACAAAATTTGTAATTCGGTTTGAACTATCTTTAATAAAACTTGCTTTAATCATTATTAAGCGTTTTTGATGCTATCAATCATAACTCTTGTGTATGGTTGACGGTGACCAGTTTTTGTATGTGAATGTTTCTTAGGTTTGTATTTGTAAGTAACAACTTTACGTTCTTTACCTTGTTTTTCAACCTTACCAGAAACAGTTGCACCTTTAACAAATGGTGCACCAATTGAAGATTTAGTACCATCAACGACCATGATAACTTCGTCAAAAGTAACTTTCTTTCCTTCTTCAACGTCAAGCTTTTCAACATATATAGCTTCTTTTTCTTGAACCTTATATTGTTTTCCGCCAGTTTTAATAATTGCGTACATATACATGTACCTCCTTCTAAGACTCGCCATTTATGGGTGACTAAGCTTTAAGACCCAAATTGTGCGGTTGTAGATTACAACTAGATAAATTTACCAAATAATTCGCCATTAGTCAATAGTACGGCTATATTTATCATTTATTTTTCAAATCTTCAATACTATTAATATTAGTCATATATTCAGGAACAGCTAACCCAACACGTGCACCTTTTAAGTTAACACCTAAATCATCATACTTACCTTTGAAATCTTTATAAAATACACCTGAAGTTTTAGGCAACCATGCACAAACCTGTGCGTCAGCCGCTTTAGTTGCTATTGAAGACCACATTGGTTGAATTTCCATGGCTTGAATTGTTACATCATAACCAATTGATTTCAACACTTGAGCCACGACATTTGTAGAGGCAATTTCTGAGTCCCAAGCAACATAAGTTAACTTGATTTCACGGTTTTTAACTTTTTTAACGCCATCTGTCCAAGTATCCACTTGACTTTGATTTTTTTTAATCCAGTCATTAGCAGCTTTTTCAGGATCCTCACCATTATTAACTTTCAACATAACATTAGACATTTGTTCTTTAGTCCAGTTAAAACGATCTAAAACTTCATAAGCACTAGGTTCATCTTCTTTCAAACCTTTACGAGCAATTGTATGAATGTTTTCAGCTTCCCCATAAACATTTTTAGGGTCTTTTAAGAATTTAATCTTATATTTAGTGAACATCCAGTGTGGTTGCCATCCAGTAATAACTATTGGGCGTTCATCTTTCAATGCCTTATCTAAAGTACTTGTCATAGCAGCTGTTGAACTGGTTTGTAATTGCCAATTTTTATCATCTAGACCATAACTAGTAATAGCTTTTTGAGTCGATGACATAATTCCTGCACCAGCATCAATACCGGTAATTGTGTAGTTAATCTGAGATCCGACAGTTTTTTTATCATCATATTTAGGTTGAGAAGCAGAACATGAAGCTAATAATATTGTTACAAATAATAAGGAAACAAGTGAAATAGTTTTTTTCTTCATAATTTCTCCTCCTTATTTTTGTTTTTCTCTCGTTAGTGCTTGTGTTAAACGATCTAAAATAATTGCTAGAATAACGATTGCTAATCCAGCAGCAAATCCGTTACCAGCATCATTTCTACCTACTGCAAAGTAAACACGAGTTCCTAATCCCATAGCACCAATCATTGATGCAATTACAACCATTGAAAGTGAAAGCATCATACTTTGATTGATACCAGCCATCATTGTTGACTTAGCTAATGGAAGTTGAACTTTTATTAATTTTTGCCATTCAGTTGATCCATATGATTCTGAAGCTTCAATTAATTCAGTTGGAACTTGTCTTATTCCTAAGTTAGTCATTCTAACTGTTGGAGGCATTGCAAAAATAACTGATGCAAATACCCCTGGCATCATTCCGATACCAAAAAAGGCAACAGCTGGAATTAGATAAACAAAGGCCGGCATTGTTTGCATAAAGTCCAATATAGGCTTCAAAATAACTTCTGCTGTATTACTTTTACCCATTAAAATTCCTAATGGAATTCCAATTATTAATGAAATTAAAGTTGCAGTTAAAACTAACGTTAAAGTTTGTGTCATATCTCGCCAAAAACCAAGATTAATAATCAACATTAATCCCAATAATTCAAATATCAAAAGACCATATTTTTGCTTACCTTTATTGGCATAATAGGTTAATCCTAAAATGATTAAGATAAATAACCAAGCAGGTAATAAGTCAAATACCCATTGAAAACCATTAATAATACCATTAATAAAATTAGAAATGACATTAAAAAATCCTGTAAATTTTGTCAGTTCATCAACCAATGAATCAATCCATTGCGCTAATGGTATTTTTTGAATTGCTAATAAATTATTCAAATTCACTTACCTCGTTTCCAGTTAAAGCTCCTAATACGGCACCACGGATGATTATTCCTATTAATCTATCTGAATCATCAATAACAGCGAATGGAATTGGTGTTTGAGAGATTTCTTCCATTAATTCAGCCAGTGGCTTATCAGGTGTTGTTGTTGGTAGATTAGATTTATTAATAATGGATTCTAAATCACGACTACCTTCTTTTACTAAGTTTGCGACGTCCATTACATCCAAAGTTCCTACTAATTTACGACGATTATCAACGACATAAACCATAGATACTTTTTCTTCACGCATACGTTTCAAGGCCAAACGAGGTCCGTCTTTTTGAATATTAATTGTTGCTGGACGAATCATTACATTCTCAGCAGTTAAAATCTTACTACGGTCAACATTCTCAATGAATTTTTCGACATACTCATCTTCAGGTTTTGTCAAAATATCTTCCGGTGTCCCGATTTGAATTATCTCACCGTCTTTCATAATCATGATATGATCACCAATTTTTAGTGCTTCATCTAAATCATGACTAATGAAAATAATTGTCTTGTTTAAACGTTCTTGAAGATCGAGTAATTGATCTTGCATATCAGAACGATTCAATGGGTCTAATGCTGAGAAAGCTTCATCCATCAACAATATTTCTGAATCATTTGCTAATGCTCGAGCTAATCCAACACGTTGTTGCATCCCACCAGATAGTTGAGTTGGATATTGATCATAATATCCTGCAAGTCCAACTTCATCTAACGCTTCTTTAGCTTTAACTTCTCTTTCAGATTTAGATATTCCTTGAATTTCTAATCCATACTCTGTATTTTCTAATACAGTTCGATTAGGGAATAAGCCAAAGTTTTGGAAAACCATACTCATTTTTTTACGACGAATATTTAGTAATCCTTTTTTATCGACCTTCATTAGATCTTCATTATCAATCCAGATATTTCCATCTGTTGGTTCAATTAAACGGTTAATCATCCTTACAAGAGTTGATTTACCAGATCCCGAAAGACCCATGATAACGAATATTTCACCAGATTGAATTTCGAAATTAGCTTGGTTAACTCCGACTGTAGCACCTACTTCTTTCAAAATTTCTGATTTAGATTTTCCTTTTTTCAATAATTCTTTAGCACGTCCAGCTCGACGGCCAAAAATCTTTGTTAGGTTCTCTACCTTAACTTTTGTTGGCATATATGCCTCCTTTATAAAACAAAAAAACTTTGATAAATATCAAAGTTTTCTATGTGATCATTTACTTATGTTAACAAAAAAAATAAATCACTTCAAATGCTTATACTTAAATGCTTATTTAATAAACTTCTCATAAGCTTCTTGATCTAAAACGTAGTCAATTTCACCAATGTACTCAACTACTTCTTGTTTGGGAGCAAATGGATGTTTAAATCTATAAAGTCCATCATCATTATCTAGTCCCCATACTCCACCCATATCATAACGTTCCTTGTTTGTTTCAGTTGCCCACTGAATCATTTCATGTTGTAAATAATATGGAATCATCAAACTATTTTGCACACGCATTGAACCACCATACATATGCCAAACTTTATCCCCGTAATTAAAAGCTATGGCCGATGCTTGTAGTTGACCTTCATATCTTGCAATGAAGATTTTCATCATATCTCTTCCACCAAATACTTCAACCATACGTTGGAAGTATTCAATCGGACGGTACGTAATACCATGAATATCACTCATGGTTTTGTAACATTCAAAGAAATCAGAAATATCATCTAAGCTATCTGATTGTGTAATTTCTACACCACTTTTCATTGACTTGCGAATTTTGGTCCTAGTTTTCCCAGTCATATTTGCCATAACTTCGTCAATATTTTTATCTTTCACATCGACGACAATATTATATAACGGTTGAATAGTATCATGAGCTTTAGTCATATTACGATTACGAGTAATATATCCATGTTCAATGAATTTAGTATCTAATTCTTCAGAGAACTTAATTTCTGGATCAAATCTAAGTAAGAAAACATTGTTTTTCTTTAATTCACTCAGTCCTTCTTGGACCAATGCATCTATTATATCTACATCACTAGGATCACAAACCGGCCCCTTAGAACAATAGGCAAATTTTTTACCATCTTCATTAGTCATCATAAGTACAGACATTCCTGCAATTATTTCATTATTTTCTTCTATATAGACGTATAATGGCTCCCAATTATTCTTAACATTTGCCCATGCAACGTCTTGAGTTACTGATGTAAAAGGGGCATTTTTCACAAAATTCTCATAACGTTCTAACTCTTCTTTATCTTCTATATTAACAACTGGCATACATCATTCTCCATTTGAATTATTAAAATCTATTTTTATAACTTGCGTAATATTTGTTAACGCGTCGATTTCTAGTAATTGAGCGATCTTTTTTATATCTCAACGTATCGCCGTACTTACCCTGCGCAACCAATTCTTCCATTTTTTGTTTAATCTCTGGATCACTAACATGCTTCAATGCATCGTCAACATTTACACCAACCCAAAGAAAATCAGTATCCGCATAAACTGTTTTTATATATGGCTCGTTGAAGATTAAATCCTCAACTGCATATTTAACTAAATTATAACCACTTGCAGTGGTGTAAAAAGAACTACGACCTTGACGAGGATTCAACTCAATTAATTTGTATTCTTGATCACGGTCATCAAATTTAAGATCAAAATTACCGTATCCTGAGTACTCTATTTCTTTAATAAAATTAGTTAACTTTTGTTCAATTTCAGGTACGTATTTAATCATTGTTGCAATATAATTACCTACTAAGAAATCCGATGGATCTTGCAGTAATTGTTGCCCCATTGTCATCATTCGTACATTATGATCGGCATCCGCATAAAAATTAATTGTATACATATGAGTATCATCACCCGGTATAAAATCTTGTAATAAGAATTTTCCAATATATCCGGCATCATATGTCTTTTTAATCATATTAATAATATCGTCTTTGTTTTCAAACTTATAAGCCTTACGTTGCCCTTCAAAATTCAAAGCTATTTGCTGTGCAGCATCAACGGGCTTCATCGCAACTGGAAACTTCAAGCTCAAGTTATTAACTTGTTGTTCATAATCATCAGCGCCAACTACTACAGTTTGTGGGTATGGCAAACCATATTCTTCACATAATGCGTAAAAACTATCTTTATAATAAACTTTGGAAAGGATACTTTGATTTGGGTAAGGAATAAGAAAATATTCGCTTAACTTTTTTTCATTCTTAATAACTAATTCTGTATATTCATCACCAGCACAAATTAATATTGGTTTTATATCCAAACTATTTGTAATGCTAGTAGATAATTCAATTAATGATTTTACAAAAACTTCATTGTCTTTTAAATTTGAAACAATAGTAACATCGCAAATCTTAGAATTTTTAGTCATTATTAATTCAGAAACACCAATGCAATGACTTTTAATACCGTATTCTTCATGAAATGAACGAGCCATTCCATAAACATTTATGTCAGTTCCAACTAAAACTGGAATAATTTGTTTGCCGTAATCCAAATTAATTCACTCCTTAAATTTTAATATTAATTATAACACATCAAATACTGTATATTTTTATCACTTAACTCAAAATTGCACTTTACAATTTAAAACAAAAAGTTTATATTAAATTCATGCCTAATGGAGAGTTGGCAGAGCGGTAATGTTGCAATACTACTTGTAGTTTGTGGGCGCGTAAGCGTGCGGGGGTTCAATTCCTTCACTCTCCTTAATAAGATCCTATCATCTTTCTTGTGTTAATTTTAACTCTTGAAGTTTGGTAGGATTTTTTTGTGCAAAAAAAATAGATAAAAAAAGACTTAGAATAATTGAATTATTCTAAGTCTTATATATATATGTCACAGATGAGATTCGAACTCATGACCTACGGTTTAGAAGACCGTTGCTCTATCCAGCTGAGCCACTGCGACATGTATACTTGATTAGTACTAAACCATTGTATTAATAATACTGTACTGTGTCAACGGTGAATCACAACTATTTTATGAATTTATTGATAATTTCCTCAATATTTTGTGAAAATTTATCATCTGAAATTTCTACCCAATTAACTTTCATTTGATTTCTAAAATAAGTTAACTGTCGTTTAGCAAAATGACGTGTATTTCTTTGAATCAACCGCTTAGCTTCAGTTAAATCATATTCTCCATCAAAATAACCAAATAGCTCTTTATACCCAATTCCAGTTTTTGCTTGAGGTACAGTTTCTTTAATTTCATATAATTGTCGAGCTTCTTCTTCAAGTCCCTCACTAAACATGTCTTCTACACGATTATTAATTCGTTCATAAATACTCTCGCGATTGTCAGTTAAACCAACAATTAAGAACTCATTTTTATCGTTAATACTATCTTCTTGATCAGAAATCTTATTTCCAGTTTGTTCAAAAACTTCAATAGCTCGAATAATTCGTCGCTTATTATTTGAATCAATTGTTTTAGCGGTTTCTGGATCAACTTCTTTTAATTTATTCATGAGCCATTCTAGACTGTACTGTTCTAATTTGAAACGGAGTTCTTGCGAACTTTCACCCTCACCACCGAGATTCATTCCTTGTACTAAAGCGTTCAAATAAAAGCCAGTTCCTCCAACAATTATTGGAATTTTACCGCTACTATTTATTTGTTCAATCAATTTTTCTGATTGTTCTTGGAAATCTTTAACCGTATATCGTTTCGTTACGTCAGTAATATCAATCAAATGATGTTTGACTAATTGTTGTTCATCAATAGTTACTTTAGCTGTACCGATATCTAGATTTCGATATACCTGCATTGAATCACCAGATATTATTTCACCGTTATACTTTTGGGCTAATTTGATACCTAAACTACTCTTTCCAATAGCAGTTGGGCCTAAAATAATAATTGCTTTATTTTTTTTCATTTCTTTACCATTTCCAAAATTTATATAAAATGTTAGAATTTGAATTAAATAACTAGGAGGTACTACTATGAGTAAAAACTCATTTGCTAAAGGATTTTTCGTAGGAGCATTCGCTGTTGCCGGTGTTGTTGCCGGAGCTGCTACTGCGTTTACAAAGGTTATCCTTGAACCTGAAGAAAAAGAAGAAGAAAGACTAGAAGAAAATCGTCTTCGCGCTAACAGAAAATCAATGCACTCACATTTAAGTTAATTATTATAAAAGACTTGGGATTTCCCAAGTCTTTTTATTTTACAATTTTGTAGTTTTTTTAGTCTTACCTTGCCAGTCACTGAATCCTTGATTTAACCAATATACATCAGTAAAACCATATTTTTTCAAGCGACCAGTGGATCTAATTGCTGCATTTACACTTCGATCATAAACATATACAGGTAAATCTTTTCTTAACTCGTTAGCATACATTTTCATTTGTGTATAAGGCAAGTTACGCGCACCTAAAATATGTTTTGCATCAAATTCAGATTTTTCACGTGTATCAATAATTTGTGCTTTACGCATAGTACTCTCAAAATCCTCTGGACTCATTGCACCATTTAATTGACGCCCACGTAGTCGATAATATACCCAAGTTCCACCAAAGTATAATAAGATTGCAACAAGGATAATATTAATTGTATATAGTATGCTCATAGTTATTCACCTTCATTAATTACAAGAGAAGCAGCACCAATAACTCCGGCACCATTTCCTAATGTAGCTAGTTTTAATTTTGTTGTTCTTCTTACAAGTGGGAATGTATATTCTAAGAAATATTTATTAACATGCTCTAATAAGAAATCTCCAGCAGCTGAAACACCACCACCTACAATAATAAATTCTGGGTTCAACGAGTTTGCTTGGTTAGCTAACGCTATTCCAAGATACATTGAAACCTTATCAACAACTTGTAATGCTAAAACATCATCTTCTTTTGCTAAATCATAAACATCTTTAGCTGAAATATCATCACCATTATCAAGCATTGATTTAAGTTTTGAGTTCCCTGCATATTGCTCGGCCAAATCACGTGCAACTCTAACGATTCCGGTTGCTGATGCAACTGTTTCTAAACAACCTTTTTTCCCACAATTACACTCATATCCATCAGGATCAATAGTAACGTGTCCTATCTCACCACCACCACCGGCAATACCAGTGACCAATTTACCGTTAGTAATGATTCCACCACCAACACCAGTTCCTAAAGTTACAAAAACAACATCCTTGGCGTTATTTCCGGCACCTTTCCATCTTTCACCTAAAGCTGCCACATTAGCATCATTTTCTAAATATGTTTGAATCCCGGTTTGTTCAGTAATATCACGCACAGGATATACCTTATGGTCGGCATCCCAGTTAAGATTAAAAGCACCACTTACTGAACCATCAGCACGATTAACCCCACCTGGAGTTCCCATACCAATACCCATAAATTCTTCAGCACTCATATTGTAAAGGTCTAAATGATGATTAATTGATTCAATAATATCTGGAATAATAAGACTACCTTCAGCAAGAACATTAGTCTCTTGACTCCATTTTTGTTGAACTTCACCTTCAGTAGTTAGAATAGCAAACTTAATTGTTGTTCCACCTAAATCAACACCGATTAACTTTTGTTTACTTGCCATGATTATCCTCTTCTTCCAGTCTATGTTCTTTTTTTAGGATTAATTGTGCTTCAATATATTCATCTTTTTGCACAATTCCTTGCTCATACATTTTCTTTAGTTCCATTGACATTACTTCAATGTCCCAAAGTCGCTTCCCCACATGTACAAAAGTCCCATAACCTTTTAAAAATTGCTGTACATCATATAGAGTTCTCAAAATGTTACGCTCCCATTCCTTGTGAATAAAGAAATACCACTAATATTAATAATAACAAACTTGAGCCAATCCTAAATAGAATATTTTCATTTTCAGAGAATTTTTTTGAAATAATAAATGTTGCTAATAAACCACCAATAGCACCACCCAAATGACCCCAAATATCAATTTGAGTCATAAATAAGTCCATGACAATATTTAACACAATCAGCATCATAAATTGATTACCAATTGCCCTCATATATTGGTTTGACTTATTCAAATATGCTAATGCTATGTATGACGCAAATAATCCAAATAGCGCAGTACTTGCTCCAGCTGAAATCGATAAATCAGATCCAAAAGAAAAACTAAATAAATTACCAAGAATTCCCGAAACAAAATAAATTATGAAGTATTTAAAATGTCCAAAAATCCCTTCTAGTTGCGATCCAGCATAATAAAGTGTCAACGAGTTAAGCAGTATATGTGTAAATCCAATATGTACAAACATCGGTGTGATTAATCGCCACCAATCACCGTTAATAACTAGCGCATTAGCTTTAGCCCCATAATAAATTAAGGTATTAAAATTAGTGCTTCCTCCATTAATTGTCTCAAGAAGAAATACTATTATTTGAATTGCTAATAATACGTATGTAACAATTGGTGCTGATTTATATTTTGAATACATTAGTCTCATCTACTTTGCTGTAATTATTTTGTTAACGGGAATGTCAAATTTATCTATCTGCCACTGTTTTGATAAATTAACTTGCTTCGAATTTGCCAAGCTAATAGTTCTTGGTCGATATTTTGCCAAATATCTATCATAAAATCCAGCGCCAAATCCCAATCGGTAACCATCATCTGTGTAAGCTAATCCTGGGACTATAATCAAATCTGATGGATTCAAGGTATCATTTTCGTTGCCAGGTTCTAGTACACCAAATTCTGTTTTTATTAGTTCATCATATCCAATAAATCTAACAAAAGTCATAGATTTTGTTAGATTATCAGTTTTAGGAATATAAACCTGTTTATTTAACGAAATTGCTCTCTCAATAATTGGTTTAGTATCAAGTTCAAATCCCATACTAACTGTGACGCTGATTGAGTTAGCATTTTTGAATTCTTGGCTATCAAATAGTTTTTCATATAAAGATTCTGACTCAAGCTGAGCCTCTTTAGTTCTTGAAAAGTCAGTAAGAAATTTAATTTGTTGTTTACGAAATTCTTTTTTATTTTCAGGCATTTTTATCACTCTTTATAAAAAAAACAACAGGAATTAACCTGTTGTTTTTTATTTTGTTTCGCGGTGTAAAGTAGCTTTACGATCACGAGGACAATATTTCTTAAGCTCAATTCTTTCTGGGTTGTTACGTTTGTTTTTGTTTGTTAAGTATGAACGTTCATGACATTCAGTACATTCCATAGTAATATTTACGCGCATATTATGTATATCTCCCTTTCACGATTTTCTAAAATCAACTCTCTTAATATACCATGTTTTTTATAGGTTGACTAGATTTTTTTAACTTATTCCTGATTTTGTAACTCAAAATATTTTTGGAACAATAACTTAGCAGCAGCAGTATTGTATCCACCTTTCATACTAGCTAAATTTGGAAAAACGACTGATATAGCAATCTCAGGATCGTTAGATGGTGCATATCCTGTAAAACTAGTTGTAATTGTTGCCGGTGGATTAGGATTATTCGGATTATCACGATCATAATAAAATGATTGTGCTGTACCCGTTTTTCCAGAAATTGACGGTTTTACATCTCTCAATGTTCCACCAGTCGCCCTATTAGGGTTTCCGTGAACAACCTGATAAAGTCCTTGCTTAACAACGTCAAACTCTGCTTGAGTTGCATCCACTTTATTCAAAACCTTTGGCATGCTTTTATAAACTATACTCTTATTTTTTTCTGAACCAGAGTAAATTGAATTAACAACATGCGGTTCCATGCGATATCCATTATTAGCAATTGTAGACATATACTGAATTATTTGCACCAATGAGTACGCATCATAATTACCGTAAGATTCATCCAACACACTACCTGCTTTAAGAGTTCCATCAGAATTAAATGAGCCACCTTCAATACCAGTAACTTCTCCTGGTAAATCAATACCGGTTTTTAATCCTAAACCAAACTGATTATAATAACCCCGCATCTTAGTAAATATATCTTGATCCATATGAATATATTTATTAGGAACATATTTAGCATTACCTTCAAGCATTGCCAATTTCATCATATAGTTATTTGATGAGACTTCTAAAGCATCTGGAGCGTTAAGACCTGCATATTTTCCAATAGAATATTCAGATTTTTTAACTGGTGTACCTGGCAAGTATACAGGATTATCTGGTAGATAATTATTTTCTGGGGTAATTACTCCATCCATTAAAGCTCCCATAACAGTAGCGCCTTTAACAACTGATCCCATAACAAAGTTCCTATTGATTGTACCCAGTGCATCACTAGTCTCTTTACCGGTAGCTGGATCGTTGCTAATTCCCGCCATAGCTAAAATCTCACCAGTTTTAGGTTTCATAGCAATAGCGTAAACACCATCTGAATATGCAGTCTGTCCAGCAGCTTTTGCTGATGAATAAACTTGTTTTAATATTTTCTCAACTTCAGTTTGATACTCAGAATCAATAGTTAGTTGTAAATTATATCCATTTGAACCTTTATAAATATTTTTAGAATTTTTAATTTCATTCTTGGAATTCATTTCAATTTGAGTTTGCGCTTTAGTCCCAGACAAAATTGATTCATAGCTTTTTTCAAGATAACTAGTACCTACGCGGTCATTTCTTGAGTACCCTTTTGCTAGTAATCCTGAAATTTGGTCCTGAGGTAGTCCTTGTTGTTCAGTAGAAACACTCCCAACGATATCTTTGAACGAATCACCTTCAGGATACTCTCTTTGCCAGTCAGTCCCTAATCTAACTCCTGGAAGCTCGGTTAAATGTTCCCCAACTTTTGCAATCTCTTCTTCAGTTACATCACTATTTTTGATATACGCAGTTGATAATTGATAAACACTGCTCATCTTTTTATAGATTGCAGCAGCTTTTGTTTGCCTAGAAGTTAAATGTAATCCCGCTTTTTTTACGTATGCAACTGCATTACTATATACTGTTGCATCATCCAACTTTTCATTATTAAGAAACTTATCAGTTTTAGGCAATTTGTCATAAACTTTTTGAAAATTTGAAGTGTTAGTTAGATAATAATCAATCTTATCGCGTTTCGTTAATTTGTCAGTATCAACATTAATTAACTTACTTAACTGATTGGCAATATTATACATTTGTGTACTACTTACATCACTTCCACGTGTATATGTTATAGCATTCTTAGCTTCATTTCCTACAATAACTCTACCTTTAGAATCATAAATAATTCCTCTAGGTACTGAGCTAGTAATAATAGACTTATCAGTTCTTTCGACTTCAGCTTGAAATTTCCCACCATATACAATCTGCAAATAGGCTAATTGTGCAACTAAAGTTGCAAACAATAAAAAGACAATAAAAAATAAGAGGTTCAATCGAAATGGCAAAATCGACTTAGTACTCTTTTCTTTTTTTGTTCTATGTCTAAATCTACTCAAAATAAAGCTCCTTGTTAAGCATCGACAAAAGTATATTTTGGTCCATCGACACTAGCATCATAATCAATATTTAGATTATAACCCGAAAAGAACCAAATATCGCCATGTTCAACAAAAAAACTTATATCTTTTTTCTTTAATTCATATTCTGGATTAGTTGGTTTTTTAACCTCTAAAGCTAGTGAAAAACCATCATGTACATTAGTTTTCCCATAGACTTTGCCATAGAAATGGACTCCGTCGCCTTTTTCTAGTCCCATTTCATTTTTGAACCAATCCAATGCTTTTTCCGTAATATCTATTTTCATAATTATCACCCATGACCTATAATATCTCATTTTTAAAAAAAAGAAACAAAAAAGCACCTCAAAATGAGATGCTTTTAGGCATTTTCTACAGATTTTATTTTTACTGTGAATGATCCTGCCGGAGTTTGAATTTCAACCGCATCACCAATTTTCTTACCAAGCAATGCTTTGGCAATTGGAGAATCATTACTAATCTTACCTGACATTGGGTCAGATTCTGAAGAACCTACGATGAAGTATTCTTCTGGTTCTTCTCCATCTTCAACGATTGTTACTTTTTTACCAACTGAAACTTCATCAGATGGAACGTTTGATACATCCACAACTTCAGCATATTGAAGCATTTCTTGTATTTGTGAGATACGTGATTCCATTACACTTTGTTCATCTTTTGCTGATGAATATTCTGAATTTTCTGATAAATCTCCAAATCCTCGAGCAATTTTAATACGATTAATTATTTCTGGTCTTTTAACCATCTTTAAATCTTCTAATTCTTGTTCTAGCTGAACTTTCCCTTCAGCGGTCATTTGATAGCTTTTACTTGCCATTTTTTCACCTCAATCTTTTATATACAATCGCTAATGATATTGGGTATTAGCTTTTTTGTCAAATTAATAAAAAAACGCCTAACGGCGTTTCTATTATTGTCCTAATGAAGCATTTTTACTTAAATGTTGATCATATGTTTTCGAATAGTAAACTTTACCCGTTTTAAGGTTAGCTACAAAGTATAGGTAATTACTATCTGTTGGATTCACTACAGCTTGTAATGATGAGATACTTGGATTATTAAATGGACCAGGTCCATATCCAGCATTGATATATAAATTATATGGTGAATCAACAGAAGTATCTTTGTTAGTTAGACTATGTTTATGTTTATTCAATGCATACATAACCGATATATCTGATTGTAATGGCATATTAGCGTCAATACGGTTAAAGAATACACCAGATATTTTCTTACGGTCTTTTTCAGTTACCCCTTCACGTTCAATTAGTGATGCTAAGGTAATTGCTTGTTGTACTGTTAAACCTTTTTCTTTAATGGTACTGAAATAAGGTGCATATTCAGAGTTAGCTTTTTCAACCATTGATGTAACTAGTTGTTTTAAAGTCATTCCTTTTACTACGTTATATGTAGCAGGGAATAAATAACCTTCAAGATTATATCTTACATCTTCTGAAGCTAATGAAGACTTCAATAATTCAGGGTATTTAGTCTCTAACTCTTTCATATATGTCTTATCTTTCATCAATGATAAGAAATCTTTTTTGCTAAATTTAGTCTTCTTAGCAATGGCATCTCCGACTTGTTCAACAGTCACTCCTTCTTTAACCAATACCTTGGCTATTGCTGTACCTTGAGGCTCACTGGTACCACCTTTTTGGAGTAATGAAACAATATGTTCCAAAGTCATAGACGGTTGGAAGTTATAATATCCAGCTTGAAAGTCTGTATAACTATGTGTCTTTACAAAGTAATTAAAAACTGTTGCACTTTTAATTACTTTTTCTTTTTGTAAAATAGCGGCAATTTCTTTTGTAGATGAACCAATTGGCACATTTACTACCACTTCAGTCTTGTCATTCTTATCCAATGGTTGTAAGGAAGTATGAACATAATGATATGTGAAAATTCCAACAATTAATGCTAAAAATGCAATAACTCCGACTATCCACAAAATTATTTTATTAGCTACTTTTTTCTCATCATTTCTCAAAATATATTTCTCGTTTGTTTTATTTTTGATTCTATCGCTATGCGATATTCTTCGCTCGCTCAAAAGTTAGTCCTCCAAACAAGTAATTAAATATTACTCGCATACAACAGTTAATCATTATCGAATTTGTGCGTCAATCGTTTCTTGTAAATTTTTAACAATCTTATCAAAATCTTGATTGATTTGATCATCTGTTAATGTTTCTTTTTTATTTTGGAAAGTTAGATTATAAGCCATTGACTTAAATCCTTCTTCAATATTCTTTCCTTGATAAATATCAAATAACTTAATACTTACCAGATATTTACCACCATTAGCAGTGATAACATTAGCGATTTCTTGATTGCTGATACTATCTTTTACCAAGATAGCAATATCTCTATTTATTGTTGGATACTTAGGAATCGGTTCATAGATATCTTCTTTTGAATTCAATTCATACAGAGTATCTAAATCAATTTGGAAAACAAAGGCATCTTGATTATCTTTTATTTTTTCATAAACCGGATGAACCTTACCAACAAATCCAATAAATTGATTATTAGCAATTATTTTTGCTGTTTGTCCAGGGTGCATAAACGAGAATTCATCAGTCGCAACAAATTCGTATTTAACATCCCTATTTAAACAATCTAAAACATTCTCTACTGCTGATTTAATGTCAAAGAAATCAGCTTCACGTTGTTCATGATGCCAATCATTTTCAATTATATCTCCGGTTAAAACAGCAGCTAAATATTCACGTTCAACTGGACGACTACCATCTTCATGTAAAAATACACGCCCTGCTTCGTAAAATGCCAAATTATCTTGTTTTCGTGCCGAATTATACTTAACAGTATCTAGTAGACCTTCTACGATATTTGTACGTAAGTATTCGTGATCTTCAGTCATTGGCCAAGCAACTTTTGTTGGCTTGCTATCAACCATTTGAAAACTATCAACATCTTGTTCATCAACCATTGAATAAGTTATGGCTTCGTTAAATCCATTAGCACGCATTTGTCTAGTTGCTTTTTTGATAAAGTTTTCTTTATCACTTCTAGCACCAAGGGTTTGGCGTCCCGTTGGGAGAGTCCCTTGTAAGTTATCATATCCGTATAAACGTATTACTTCTTCAATCAAATCAGAATCAATTGAAATATCCCAACGTCTAGCAGGAACAGCAACTGTGATATTTTCACCATTAACAGTAGTTTTGAATTGTAAACGATCAAAAATCTTAATAACATCATCAGTACTAATCTCTAAACCAAGCGCACGATTAATACGACTCGTTGTTATTTCTACAAATGTATCTTTTACTTCTGTTTCTATACCAACTGTTTGACCTTCTGTAACTTCACCGGCAGCATATTTTGAAATCAATTCTGCTACACGATCTAACGCTTGAGCAGTCATTGAATTATCTATTCCTTTTTCAAATCGACTAGATGATTCTGAATGAATATTCAAATGTTGAGCCGCTTTTCTAACCATAGTTTCATCAAAAACTGCAGACTCAATAACTATATTTTTTGTATTAGCATCAACTTCAGTATTCTTACCACCCATTACTCCGGCAATAGCAATTGGACCATTGTCATCAGCAATTACTACATCAGTGTTGATTAATTCATATTCTTTCTCATCAACACCCATGATTTTTTCTTCATCTTTTGCTTTACGGACAGTAATTTCATTACCACTAAGTTTGTCCAAATCAAAAGCATGAATGGGTTGTCCATATTCAAGCAACACATAGTTAGTAATATCAACAACATTATTGATTGGTCGAATTCCCGCATTCCATAGGCGACGTTGTATCCACATTGGACTATGACCAATCTCAACATTTTCAATAGTGCGAACTCGGTATTGACGCGTCTTTGTATCTGCAGAAACATTAACCACCATATTATTTGTATTATCTGTTTCTACTACTTCTGGTACTGGTATTGAAATTGGTTGTTCATATATAGCGCCCATTTCAAAAGCGGCACCATTCATTCCCAAGGTATCAGCACGGTTTGGTGTAATATCAAAATCTAATATTTCATCATCCATACCTAAAGCTGAGTAAACTTCTTCACCTGGTGTAACAGGTTCTTCGAATACATAAATACCGTCTTTATATTCTAAAGGTACAACGTTATCGCTGAATCCAATTTCTTGAAGACCACAAATCATCCCCATTGATTCTACGCCACGTAATTTACCTTTTTTAATTTTTTCATTACCTGCAATATGAGAATTAGGCATGGCAACAATTACATCTTGTCCAGCAGCTACATTAGGAGCACCACAAACAATTTGATAGTCTTCATCTTCGCCTACATTAACCATACAAACATTCAAATGATCTGAATCTGGATGTGGTTTTACATCATTAATATGACCCACAACAATTTTTTTCAGTCCGGCACTAGGAGTAATTACGTCAGCTACTTCAATTCCAGTCAAAGAAACACGATTCATAATTTCGTTAGCTGGTGCATTTATTTTTAAGTAATCTTTAAGCCAATTAAGTGAAATTTTCATTAAGCTTCTTCTCCTTTGAATTGTTCTAAAAATCTAACATCATTTGAATAGAAATTACGAATATCTTCTACTCCGTATTTAAGCATAGCAAAACGATCAGGTCCCACACCAAAAGCAAATCCTGAATATACTTCGGGATCAATTCCTGAATTACGTAAGACATTAGGATGCACTAATCCAGCTCCTAGAACTTCAATCCAACCAGTTTGTTTACAGATACGACAACCATCTCCACCACAAGCAAAACAAGTGATATCAACTTCTACTGATGGCTCTGTGAATGGGAAATAGCTAGGACGGAATCTGATTTTACGATCCTCACCAAAGACATGACGTACCAACACTTCAAGTGTTCCCTTCAAATCAGCCATTGTAATATTTTCATCAACCACCAAACCTTCTATTTGATGGAATTGATGAGAGTGAGTAGCATCATCTGTATCACGGCGATACACTTTACCAGGACTTATCATTTTCAATGGACCTTTTGAAAAATCATGTTGTTCCATTGTACGTGCTTGTTGCGGTGAGGTATGAGTACGCATTAAGAGTTCATCATCAATATAGAACGTATCTTGCATATCACGTGCAGGATGGTCCTTAGGGATGTTCATCTTCTCAAAATTGTACTTGTCTTCTTCTACTTCAGGACCTGAGATAACTTGGTATCCAAGTCCAATAAATAGATCTTCTATGTCTTCAATTATTTGATTTAAAATGTGTTGCGTTCCTGTCTTCTTGGTTTGTCGACTAGGTAGCGTTACATCAATTGTTTCTTTTTTAACTTTTTCTTGTATTACGAGTTGAACCAATTCTACTTGTCTTTTAGCAATTGCTTCTGTCAATTCTTTTTTAATCTGATTTGCAATTGCACCTATTTTTGGACGCTCTTCAGCAGAAAGATCTTTCATACTTTTAAGCGCATCGGTGATTGGTCCTTTTTTACCTAATAATTTTACTCGAATATCATTTAGTACTTGTTCTTCATTTGAATTAGCAATATCTTGTAACCCATTATCTCTTAGTTTTTCTAAGTTTTCTTTTAATGACATACTTTCCTCCAGAACGTAACATAATTGATTAAATTACGAAACGAATTTTAAATTCATAATTAGAATACAAAAAAATCGCCCTATCATTACAATAGGACGATTGCTCGCGGTACCACCTAAATTCACACAAAGCTGTGTGCACTCGTTAGTTAAGCTCCAAAGCGAATTCATTAACATATGATTAGGACTTCACAGTTACCGTCCTTTCCTGAAATCATATAATTTAACTACTACTCTTTTTCAACGCTTATATTATGTTAATTTATTTTACTCTAACTTCTAATCGTGGTCAATATTAACTGACACCACTAAACTTGAATTTCAATTTTGCATATTTAGTTTTGAAAAAAGGAATTGAAGCTTCAACAATAGCACATTGGTCATCCACAAAAGATACAATCGCACTCTCGATATACTTAGGCGGAGCAACAGTTGCACCCCACATGTGCTTAACTATAATATCTGCTTCTTTTTTAGATAACTTAGTAATTTTCTTTGCATTATCTAGTGCAATTCTAGGATGCACGTAAGCATGTGAACCTTCATTGAATTTCGTTGTTCGCCAATCATAATAAAACAAATCATGTAGCAAACCGGCACGAGCCATTGCTTTATAGTCAAGGTGCATTTTCTTACCTAGAACATAGCTCTTATAAGAAACCATAATTGAATGATCTAAGCGGTTCGAATTAATATGCTGCGTAATATCTTTTAACTTACAAACTTCAGGTTTGATTAATAAATCAGCCACGATTGCCATGTATTGAGAATCATGTTGCCAATCACTTTGTCTAATCATTAAATTAGTTACCTCAATTTTTATATATTACATAACTTAATCTGAACTATAACAGGTTTTACCCAAAAATCAATCTTAAGCACCTAAACTTAAATAATACATCATAACTGAAGCAGCTACGCCAACATTCAATGATTCCGCCTTACCAAAGATAGGAATGAAAGTTTGTTCATCTGCTAAGTTAAGAACATCTTGGTTAAGACCATTAGCTTCATTACCCATTACAATTAGAACATCATCAACTTTATTCAACTCGGTAATAGGTTTGGCATGACGATTAACTTCAGTTGCCCAAACAGGAATACCATTGTTTTTGAATTCACCCATAATGTATTTTGTATCGGTAGTAATAGTTTTGATATGGAATTGACTACCTTGTGTAGAACGTTGTACTTTTCCTTGATAAATATCAGCTGTGTTATCACCTAAAATTACACCATCAAATCCAGCAGCATCTGCTGTTCTGATTATTGTTCCAACGTTACCCGGGTCTTGGACATTATCTAATAAAATCCACTTACCATGAAAATCATTGATTTTATTATTTTCATCAATATGTGCTACCGCAAAAATACCTTGAGGAGATTTAGTATCTGAAATATATTCAGACAATTCTTCAGTGATTTCAAAAGCAGTATCATAATTTTCTTTAACTAATCGATGATTTACATACTTATCTGTTACTAAAACATGTACAATCTCAACATTATATTTTAAAGCTTCATCAATTAGATGTAAGCCCTCAATTAAGTAACGATTATTTTTCTTTCGGTTTTTCTTAGCATCTAATTTCTTTATTTCTTTAATAACATCATTTTTCTTCGAAGTAATTTGTTGCATATTGAACCTCAATATTCTATTTTTTAATTACCGAGTTAAGCATACAACAATTAGGAGGTTAAATATATGATTAAAAATGTTTCTTTAGTCGCTCACGGGCGCGTACAAGGTGTTGGCTTTCGATATTCTGTTCATCACTTAGCTACCAAAATGAATATATTAGGTACCGTCAAAAATAATGTTGATGGCACTGTTTCAATCGAAGCCACAGCAGAAGACATAATCTTGCAAGACTTCATTAGTACGATTAAAGCTGGACCTTCGGCCTTTTGCCGTGTAGACCAACTTGATATTACTTATAATACAGAATTTAAAAACTATACAAATTTTGAAGTGATTAGTTGAAGTAAACACTAGTTTAACGTATATTATTCCTTGTTATGTTTTATCAAAGTATCAGAGAGGAAAATAATTTTGAAAACTAAAAACTTTAAAAAAATATTTGGTTTGATGGCAATGTTCATTTTGATCGCAGTTGTTGCTTCAGCATGTACTCAAACCGGTACTAATGGAGTGATTAAACCACCAACTAGTGGTCCTTATTCTCTAGTATTTAAATATATTGGACATCCTTTCCAAGAATTAATTAAATACACTGCCAAGACCATTGGTGGTGCTAATGGATTCGCATGGGGAGTTATTATTATTTCTTTCATTGTTCGTTTAGTATTATTGCCACTTGGATTAAACCAAGCTTACAAATCTACTACTCAACAAGAAAAAATGAAAGCTGTTCAACCACAACTTAAATTAATTCAAGATAAACAAAAAGAAGCTGATTCACCTGAAGCACAAGCAAAAATCAGCCAACTTATGATGAGCGTTTATCGTGAAAACAATATGAGTATGGTTGGTGGTATTGGTTGTTTACCATTAATACTTCAATTACCTGTTATGGCTGGTATTTATCAAGCCGTTCAATACTCACCAGAAATTGGTTCTGCTAAATTCCTTGGTCTCCCATTAGGTAAATCGAGTGTTGTGATCGCTATTGTTGCTTCAATTTTTTACGTGATTCAAAGTTATATAGCTGTTCAATCCATGCCTATTGAACAACGCAAACAATCACAAACAATTATGTACATGAATCCAATCATTACTTTTGTTATTTCAATGGTTTCATCAGCTGCTTTAGGATTATATTTCTTAGCCGGTGGTGTGGTAATGTTGATTCAACAAGTAATTACTAGTTATGTACTACAACCTAAAATTAAGAAAAATATCGATGCATATCTAAAAGAACATCCCGTTAAACAAGTTGTTACGGAAGAATCATTAGATGCTATCATCAAGGGTGCTGCTTCAAGAACAACCGAAGATTCTACATCACCTTCAACAGAAGAGACTCCTGGCTCTGACGTCCATGAACGTGCTAGAAATAAAAATAAAAATATTCAACAAAATAAAAAAGACTAGTCAATCTAGTCTTTTTTATTTTGTAATGGCAATTCAATTCTAAATACTGAACCTGATCCCACTACACTTTCAACATACATAAACCCTTGATAGTTCTTAACCAACTGACGAGCAATCGGCAATCCTAAACCATTCCCACCACTTTGACGAGAACGATCTTTATCCGCACGATAGAAGCGGTTAAAAATCTTATCTTGATCATCAGCTGAAATCCCGACTCCAAAATCTTGTATAGCAACTTCTAAATAATTTTCGTTTCTAGAAATAGCTAGATTAACTTCTTTTCGATCTTTTGAGTACTTAATAGCATTATCCAACAAGATAATAATAATTTGTTCTAAATGATTACGATAAATCTTGACCCATGCCTCACCACGAATATCATCATCAAAATTCATAATGAATTCTGGATGTAATACTTTGAAGTCATTATAGATTTGTTTAATCATCGGTTTTACTTCTGTAATTTCATTTGAAAATTGATTATCTGGTTGCTCAATTCTTGTTAAATCTAACATCTCTTGAATTAGATTTTTCATACGATTAATCTCTTGCAGTGATGAAGATAATGATTCATCCAAAATTTCTGGATCATCTTTTCCCCATCTATTAAGTAGTTTTAAATGACCTTCAACAACCGCAACTGGTGTCCTTAATTCATGAGAAACATCTTGAACGAACTCTTTTTGTTGATTAGCATATTGTTGCATTCTATCTAGCATCTCATTGAACTGCTCAGCTACATCAGTGATTTCATCATTTTGAGATTGATGTGGAATTCTAGCATCAGAATCTGGAGACTCGTTGATATCTTTAATAGTATTATTGATTAGTTTTAATCTACGCAATACAAAACTGGCAAATATAAAACCGCTAACTGCACTAAGAATAAGTATAAATACCGCATTAGGAATTAATTCATAATATAATTCTCTAATAGTACGATGATATTCCGACATTTTGTTATTAACAGTCACATATCCAATTATCTCGCCTGTTTTTGTAGATTTAATTGGTGCACTTCCTGCAAGTGAGTCAATATTAGAATTCTTATAGAGTTTAGTTATCTTCAAACTATCTGTTTTTTTACTATCTATCTTAATATCTTGAGTCTTATACAAAGTTTGATTATTTATATCAGTAAGTAAAACCTGTAAATTACTCCGCTTTAGTTGCTCAACTAAAGTGTCTTGATATCCTGCATCTGACAAACCTTCTACTTTGTCATTTACAATTCTTTTACTCAAAAGCTGTTCAGAGTCTTCAAATCTACTTGAAACAGCTGAAACAGCGTTTTTGATGGTATTAACCTCATTTTTTAACATCGATGAGCTTACAAAGTATAAGACTGTAGTTGAGAATACTACATATATAAAAAAGACAACTGTAGTAATAAAAAAAGTCCATTTGAATCTTAAAGAAATTCGAGGGCCTTTTTTCTTTCTTTCTTTTTCCATTATTTCATCACGTATCCACTTCCACGAACTGTTTGAATATAGCTAGGATTACCTTCTCTATCGATTTTGTTTCTTATGTATTTAATATAGACATCAATAACGTTAGTTTCTTCGTTGCCATCTTCTCCCCAAACCTTATCCAATAAAATTTGACGATTCAAAACAGTACCTTGGCTTTCCATTAATGTCTTTAATAGTTCAAATTCACGTTTAGTTAACTCAATAACTTCTCCATCTCGACGAACTGTTCTTGTATCTTTTTGAATTTCCAAATCTTTGTATGTAATTATTTGATCAGAATTGACATTCTTCTCTTCGTCTAAATCAATTCGTCTTAATAAAGCACGTAAACGAGCCAATAATTCTTCAATAGCAAATGGTTTTACAATATAATCGTCTGCTCCATGATCAAGACCAGAGACACGATCAATAATTGAATCACGAGCAGTCATCATGATAATAGGAGTGTCTTTTTCTTGACGAACTCGACGGCAAACCTCAATTCCATTCAACTCAGGTAGCATAAGGTCAAGTAAAATGGCATCCCATTCTTCTGACAATGCTGCATCAAGTCCTGAACGTCCATCTAATTCAACGCGAGTTTGATAGTTTTCATGTTGTAGTTCAAGTTCAACGAATCTAGCCATATTTTTTTCATCTTCAATTATTAAAATTCTTGCCATACTAAATCCTCGCTCACTTTATATTTAATTATAAGTCATCTCTAATTACTGTTGTACTAGTCAATTCTCTACTCGTTAAGTTTATCATATTATTAAAATAATATTAAAATATTAGCAATAAAAAGGCTTTCCTCATTTGGAAAAGCCTTTTTAATTATTTAGCCCTTTTTCTCTTAATAACAAGATATGTTGAAATACTTACAATCGTAATTCCTACTACAATCAGTAATGATTTATACCATAAATCTTCACCAGTTTGTGGTAATGTAATCCCCATGATTTTTTTCACTCCATCTTTTTTACTTTTTGTTTTTACTTTTTCAGTTTCTTTTTTATCGTTGTTAATTTCAGTTGGAGGAACATTGCCATCAGGATTTACAGGTTTATTTGGTTCTTCTGGTTTGTTCGGTTCTTCTGGTTCAGTAGTATCTTTTTCTTCAACAATAACTTGTGATCTATATGGCTCAATTACCTGTGAGTTATTAGCCGCAAAAGCAAATGAGTTGTTTGCAACCTGTTCATCTGTTGCTGACTCAGGAACTCTTGCTTTAAATTGAATGTTCATATCAGAACCGCTCACCCATTCAATGTCTTTCTTTAAACTAATTGTAAATGCTCTAATTGTTGACCAATCTTTAACATCTTGTGCTTTAACCCAAACAGGATCAATTGCACCTTCTGGATCCTCTAATTGTTGAGATGATGATGGATATATCGTATCTTTATCCAAAATTCCTGCTTTTTTAGGGTTACTACATGTTGAATATAAAATATCTACCTTATCTTTCCAGTCTTTAGAAATACTAATTGGACCAGTTAATCCCATAGAAAACTGCGATCCACGTTTTTCATTGGTTGTAATTGATAAATCATTAGTACATGGAAGTGTATTCAACAAGATCATATTTTGCAAGTCATCATCCGATGTATTGTTCAAAGCCAATTTATACTCAGCTACAGATCCAGGTTCTTTCGTTGTTTCTCCTATTTTTTCATCAACATAAGAAGTCACTGATAACATACTAGATTTATTAACATAATAATCTTTTCCTGAATAAAACATTAACTTGTCTGATCCTTTACCATTCAAATTATCTACGTCTTCATCTTTGACAGTATCAGTAATCACCGGGTCACCTTCTACTTTTGGAACATCGAATTCTTCTGTATCAATAAAACTATATATTTTAAGCTTTGGATTACTCAATATTTTATCAGACACATTTACTTTGAAAGTTGCTTTAATAGTTTCTCCCGGCTTAATGTAGTTTTGTACATAACTAACTTTTACCAAACTTTGTTTTGTTCCTTTGTAATCATCTGTTACTAACTTACTGTCTGGTGTTTTTTCATAAGTAACTCCCTTAGGTAAGAGCACATAACTACTTGCAGGACCTGGAACATTATCTTTTGAAGTTTCAGTGTTCACTATTTCAGCCGTCACCGTATTCTCACCAGGAACTAGAACCTTCTGTCCTCCAGGTAACTCAGCTAGTTGATCAAATGACACATTTGTTTTGACTACCCGATTAACTCCTTCTGTGGGCCTAATAATTTCTGCCCCTTGTGGCCCGGAAGTCTTAGTCCAGGCAGGCTGTTTATTAATGAAATCATAGTTACTACCTAGAATATAAATATTATTATTTGCGGCTGCTCCCCTAAAGTTAATATACATGCTATTTTCAACACGACCTGTATATCCTTTTTTTACACCCATATTAAATTTAAGGTATTGTTTAGTAGCCATACCAGCTGGCGCCCAGTTTTCTAAATATTTTTTATTATTAGGTCTTCCTTGACCAAAGAATCCCTGTGGATCAGTTTCATAATAATCAGGCAGTCCTTCTTCATCACCTGTTATTGTGTAGCCATTTTTCACGGTACCTGCTTCAGGATGGAAATGTAGCATTACTTCTTTAATTTGTTTCCCTTTAGGGATGTTCAAATCTTCAGCACTTAACCAAGTTCCTAATGGTACATCAGCCATTAATGTATGCCAATTATTCTTATGGGCTTCTTCATAAGTTACTGGTTCATTAGTTAATGGATTAACAATCGCCTTACCATTATAAGTTGAAGGCACATCATCTTCATCATCTTCATATCGAACATTAAATGAATAATGAGGCTTATTCTTTAATGGAACATTATTGCCTCCGACAGTTGAGCTTGGTTTAAAAACAAAGTCTCCTGTATAGAAATGTTTAATACTTAAGTTTGGATCAATTTTGTAATGTATTGTATAAGCTTGAAAATCAAATGTTGAACTAGTTGCCCATAAAGATCCTGGTAAAACTCCAAAGCCTAGCGTTGCAGAATCAGTTACTGAGATATCAGGAAATTCGGAAATTCTACCTACAGCTCCAGTATCATCGACTGGGCCTACGTGAGGCGAAGTAAATCCAGAGCCGTCAAGACTCGGTGGCAAACTAGAAGGATCTGACTGTGAAATAGTGATTTTACCTGATAGCACATCAGGACTGAATATTTTATCATCAATAAAAGTTGCTTCAACGGATAACGTATTTATAGCATCTAAGAATACGTTAGCCTTATCATCAATTACGTGTAATTTCAAACTCAAATCACTCTCAAAAAAACTATCAGGATGATTAATTTGATCTTCAATGGATGGTGCAATTAATTCCCATGTTAATGTATGTTTATCTTCAGATAATTTGGGTTGTGGAGCACCAACATCTGCCATTGCAAGATATTCTAACTTGTCATCAATTTGATAAGTTACTTTTATTTTTGAACCTGGTTTTAAAAATAGTGACCCTTCAGATTTTTTAGGTGCTCCCACTGACACATTCCATAAAATATCATCACCAATAATCGGATTTGTGTGATAATCTTCTGAGTCGGGATTATTGTCATAAATAGATTTTAACTTATTCACAAGTGATAAGTTTTTAGTAGCTTGCACATTAACTTTGCTATCTGTATGTGCCGTAATATCTTCTGATGAACTTTTGGCAGTTAAAACACCAGTTACAGATAGTTGAGTGTCATTCATGAAAGCTCCATTGATAGTAGTTAATCGTAATACAGCTTTATCCACTTGACCCGCTGGTAATTCGTCAAAATAATACGTCAAAGTTTGCTTATCTTTATCATATGCTGGTGCCACCTTATTAATTTTTAATTCAGATGTTGGCTGATCTAATCTTACATATTCATTAATCGGTAATTGAATTACTAATTTAACATCAGACAACTTAGTAATGGCTCCTGTTGCCTTCAAATAAATATCAAAATTAGCCGTTTGACCAGCAGAAATGGTTGAATTTTGAGCATCTATTGTAAAATCTCCTTGGAAATTATCCTCAGGAAAAGCAACAGGTTTAATATTATTAGGAGGTTGTGCAATAACCGTCGCGGAAGATCCAATTGACGGCGCAAATAACATTAAACTACAAAAAATAATTAATATTTTTTTCAGCATCTCTTTACCTACTTTCTCTAAAATATTAGACAACTTATACTCTTTACTTAATGATAACTATTAGAATTTTTTTAATCAAGAAATGTGATAACGATGATAATTAATGTCATATACTTTTTTTAACAAATAAAAAAAGACCCTAAGGTCTTTTTAAAAAAATTATTTTTCTTTTTTTCTCTTGTATATGAATACTCCAAGTATTCCTAAAATAAGTAATCCAATTATTGATAACATAGTAGTATTTCTAATATTATCACCTGTCTTTGGTAATGTGCTTTTACCAGCTTTACCATTATTGTTATTACTTTTATCTGAAATATTTGGTTTAGATGTTGTTGGATTAGAAGGTTTTTCTGGATTAGCTGGATCTGTTGGCCCTGTTGGTTTTTCTGGATCTTTTTCTTTGACTTCAACTCCTTGACGATATGGTTCAATTACTTGTGAGTCATTGGCAGCAAAGGCAAAAGAATTAAATGCTTTTTGGCCTATTTGTGCATCAGTTGGTACTTTTAGATTGAATTTAATTTTCATATCAGCACCACTAACCCACTTAGAATCAGCTTTTAATTCTAATTTGAACGATTTGATTGATGACCAATCTTTAACATCATTAGCATTCATCCAGTTAGCTTCTTCAGCCCCATCAGCGTCAGCAAGTTTTTGCGCTGATGATGGATATACAGTGTTTTCATCTAACATTCCCTTAACACCCACTCCAGCTTTTTTAGGATTATTAGATGTTGAATATACAACGTTAACTTTATCTGACCAACTCTTAGGAAGTGTTATTGGTCCTATTAAAGCCATGTTAAATTGTGACTCACGTTCTTCATTTGTAGTAATAGATAAATCACCAACACTAGGCAATGTATCCATTAAAATCATATTATTTAGCGTATCTTCAGACGTATTCTTCAAATTCAGCTCATAATCAACAATATCCCCTGCTACTTTTTGAACATCAGAATTAGTTGAATTACTAATTTTACTACTTACAGATAGAGTACTAGATTTATCAAAATGATAATCACGGCCGGAATAAAACATTGGTTTATCAGTTCCTTGGCCATTCATATTATCTTTATCAACATCTTTTTGAGTATCCGTAATTGTTGGTGTCCCTTGAATATCTGGAACTGAATATTTTTCGGTTGGTACAAAACTATATACCATTATTTCTGGATCACTTGATGTACTTGCGCCAACATTTACATTAAATGTGGCGTTACTTGTTTGATCAACCGTTAAATAATTAGCATTATAAGTTACTTTAACCAAAGTTTGTCCAGTATCTTTATAATTATCAGAAACTTTTTTAGCAACATTACTTCCACTTACATTACCTGTAAAAGTTACTCCTTTTGGAAGTAACACATAACTAGTAAGAGGACCTGTTACATCATTCTTAGATTCTTTAGTATTCTGAATTGCCGCTGTAATAGAATTTGCACCCTCAGTAAGAGACTTAGATCCATCAGGCATTGTTGCTAATTGATCAAATTGAACTCCCGTCTTTAAACGACGATCAACTCCTTCGGTTGGCTTAATAATCTCAGCTCCTTGAGGTCCTGAAGTTTTTGACCAAGCTTTATAAGTATTTAACCAAGTATATTCACTACCATTCCAAGCACCAGCACTAGGTTTACTTGGATCAGCGATATTACCCCCACGGAAATTATAGTACATTGAATTTTCAACACGTCCCACATATCCTTTTTTAGGAGTCATATTGAACTGCAATACTTTGCTTGCAAAAATACCAGCTGGTACTGCGTTATTCAAAAATTCTCCCTTTGGAATATCCGTATGCGTTTGACCTGAATCTCCGTCTACATTGTTTTCATAATATTTACTCAAACCATTTTCATCACCTGAGACAGAATATTGCGTTCCATCCCAGTCTTCTAGGACCGTTCCTTTTTCATAATGGAAATGAAGTAAGACTTCTTTTACATGCTTATCTTTAGGAATTCCTAGTTGTTCTGCTGTTAACCATGTATTTTTTGGTACATCTGGCATTAACATATGCCAATTATTTTTATGAGCATCTGTATAAGAAACGTGCTCACCTGTCACTGGATCAATAGAATCCATTTTTTCATTCGACCAGATAACCGGTGCATCATCTTCGTCTTCATCATAACGTACACTAATTGAATAGTGAGCAGCATTTTTTAATGGTGTAGTACTGGAACCAACATTTGGATTAGGACGATATGCAAAATCACCAGTAAAGAATTTTTTAATATTTAAATTAGGATCCACCTTATAATGAATACTATATGATATAAAGTCAGATACGGGACTCACTGCCCAAAGAGATGTCGGTAAAAATGCAAATCCTAAAGTAGCATCATCATCAACTGAAATATCCGGAAATTCATTTGTTTTAAGTAATGCATTTCCATTAGCATCAATTGGTCCATAATGTGGAGCAGTGAATCCACTGCCGCCAACGTTTGGTGGTAATGTATCTGGATTTGACTGTGAAATAGTTATCTTACCATCGATAGGTTTTGGTGAGAAAGTTTCTCCATCGTTAAATGTTGCCTCTGCTGACAGAGTATTTGTAGCAACCTTAAATACACTAGCAATGTCATTTTTTACGTGAATTTTCATACTTAAATCACTAGTGAAGAAGCTACCTTCATTTGCAATTTGTTCAGCAATAGATGGTGCAGTTAATTCCCAAGTTAATGTATTACCATCAACGGTTGGTTTTGGAGAATCGGCATGAGCCATTTCTACATATTCCAACATAGGATCAATTGTATAAGTAACTTTTATTTTTGATCCAGGTTTTAAGAATATTGACCCGTCAACCTTTTTAGGTGCACCAATCGTTACATTCCAAAGAATATCATCATCAATAGCTGGATTAGTATGATAATCTGTTGAGCCTTCGTCATTATCGTATATTGATTTAAATTTATTAGTAGTCGACAGACTCTTAGATCCATTAATAACCGTTTGTCCACTTGTTTGTGCATCAATTGCACCTTTTGTACTATCAGCTGTTAATTCACCACTTACAGTGATTGGTGTTTTTGCAGCAAATCCACCATTTACAGTCGATAGTCGTAATACAGTTTTATTAACTTGACCTGCATCTAATGTATCAAAATGCCACGTCAACACACCTGTATTAGCATCGTAAGTGGGAACAGCATCACCTAATTTAAGTGCAGTTAGTGACTGATCAAAAGACACATAATCTTGTTTTGGTAATTGAACCTTTAAATTAACATTTGTTAGTTTAGTTACGGCACCTGTTGATTTCAAATAAATACTAAAATTAGCCGTTTGCCCAGCACTTACCGACTGGTTCTGTGCATCAATAGTAAAATCCCCTTGAAAATTTCCTGTTGGAAAACTTGATGGCGCAACATGCGTTACATCAATAGCAGATAATGAATATGCGTTAACTGCTGGTGCAAATACTTGCCCAAGTAACAGGATCGTACCTGCGATATAAAAAAGTTTATGTTTTTTCATATTTATATCCCCCCCGAGTATAAATTAGATAAATAACCAATATGGTTATCAGTGTTAATTATATAATAAGATAAACATCATTGAAAGCACTTGCAAAAAAATCATCATTATTATTTTATAAATAAAAAAAGACATTTCTTATAAGAAATGTCTTTTTGAGTATTATTATTGTTCTTCATACCATGTATAGTGGAAAATTCCTTCTTTATCAGTTCTTTCATACGTATGAGCACCAAAGTAATCACGTTGAGCTTGGATTAAGTTGGCAGGAAGTACTTCACTTCTGTATGAGTCATAATATGAAATAGCAGCCATGAATCCAGGAACAGGAACACCAGCCTTAACTGCATAAGCAATAACATCACGTACAGAATCTTGATAATTCTTACAAATATCCATAAAGTAGTCGTTCAATAGTAAATTGTCTAATTGATCATCTTTATCATAGGCATCAGTGATCTTTTGTAAGAATTGTGCACGGATAATACATCCCTCACGCCAGATACTTGCTATTTCGCCAAATTCCAAGTCCCAATCATAATTTTTAGAAGCTGCATCCATTTGTGCAAATCCTTGAGCATAACTCATAATTTTACTAAAGTATAATGCTTCACGGATTTTTTCAACAAACTCTTTTTTATCAAAATCATTAGTGTGTGCTGCAGGTGTTGGAAGAACCTTGCTAGCTTTTACACGTTGATCTTTATAAGTTGAAATATAACGGCCATAAACAGCTTCTGTGATAAGAGATTGAGGAACACCTAGTTCAAGAGCACTTTGTGAACTCCATTTACCAGTTCCTTTGTTTCCTGCTTTGTCGAGAATCTTATTAACAATATAATCATCACTACCTTCGTCATCACGACGTTTTAAAATATCAGCAGTTATTTCTACTAAGTAGCTTGATAGTTCACCCTTATTCCATTCAGTGAAAACATCAGAAATTTGATCCAAATCTCCATTAAATATTTCACGTAGTAATGCATAACTTTCAGCGATTAATTGCATGTCTCCATATTCAATACCATTATGAACCATTTTTACATAGTGTCCTGCACCATTAGGCCCAATATAAGTTACACAAGGTTTGCCATCTTCAGCCTTGGCAGACATTTCTTCTAATATAGGAGCCACAAGATCATAAGCTTCTTTTTGTCCACCAGGCATCATTGATGGTCCATGTAATGCACCTAATTCACCACCAGATACACCCATACCAATAAAGTTAATCCCTGATTTATCCAGTTCAGCATTTCTTCTAATTGTGTCTTCAAAATATGTATTCCCACCATCAATTAATACGTCACCTTTATCTAATAATGGCAACAATTCATTGATAACAGCATCTGTACCTTTACCAGCTTGAACCATCATAATGATTCTTCTTGGTTTTTCTAGTGAATTTACAAAATCTTTGATTTTATAACTAGGTACCAGATTCTTATCTGTATGTTCTTTAATTATAGTTTCAGTTCTAGCAGCTGTGCGGTTATAAACGGCAACAGTATATCCGCGGCTTTCAATATTCAAAGCCAGGTTTTTACCCATGACTGCCATTCCTATAACACCAATTTGTGGTTTGTTCATGTCAAAAGTGCCTCCATTTAATGAATATGTATATAATAACAAAAAAAAGACAAATGAGTTATCATTTGTCCTTAAATAAGTCTTTTAATTTTTCAAATTCTGGATTAGGTTTTGGTTTGTCCTGTGCTTCTTCGTATTCTTCTTCAGAAACAACTTTCCAGTTTTGTCCTTGCGGCATAGAATCACTTTCAGCCTCTTCTTTAGTTAGTACTCGTGTTGGAATTGACAATAATAAATTATCAGCAGCGGCTTGTTCTAAATTAATACCCTGCTCATCTAATTCCATTACCATTTCCTCATCATCAACTTCTAATTCTTCATCAGGATCTTCTTGATAAGCCTCAGTGAAATGTGAAGATATTTCAATTTCTACAGGTTCAAGACTACGTGTTGAAGGAACAGTTACCTTTGATATCACATCAAAGTCTGTATACCAAAGTCCTTTATCATAAAAAATATGCCCTTTGATTTTGACTGGTGATGCATCTAATATTCTATCGTCACGTGTTTTCAAATCTTCTGTTAAGTCTAATTCTTCATCGAATTCAGTTGGATGATTTTTAAATTTTTGTAATTCATCAAGCTTGAATATAAGCATTTTATAACTCCATTTCGGGATTTCTTTTGAAATTCTGTTCTGTATGATTAAATATACTAACAAAATTATCTACTTTGACTTGCAGATACATTACACCATTAATATCTCCTATTTGCTTAGATACTTTAGTTATAATTGGCAAGTTCATATCCTTTTTTGTTTGGTTCAAATATTTTTTACCTAGTTCATTAAACCCTAGTATATGTAAATAGTTTTGCGATTGTTTGATATCATCTTCTGTAACATTCAGTAAAGTATATAACATTAATCGACGTAATCGAGCATATGTATAACGTTTTGATTTTAATTTTTCTAATAAATCATCTATAGAATCTGATTCCATTACGACATCTTTAAGTCGGTTCTCTAGTCCTTCAACCATCTGATAAATATTAGACAATTCAACAGCACTACTTGTTATTACTCTATACTTCAATAAACTAAACATCTCTTCTTTACTTACTTGTAAATGATTAGTTAATTTCATTGGTACTAGATTACTAATATCATTCCCCGCAATTAGTTCATTGCGAATCTTACTAGCACTGGCAATGTTACCCACAACATTTGTAGAATCATGTGTAACATTCATACGATCAATTGGGAATATTTTCATCGAATAATTATTCTTTACTATCTGTAACGCATAATTAAAACCTAGCATCTGATTAGGATTATTGATAACCAATCCTAATTCTTCCATCATAAACTCGTTTAACTGAGTGGCATATGATTTTGAGTAGTCTTTTAATTCAGCAATTTCAGACATATTATCAATACTTTGTTGTGCCGCTGCCAGATAGTTAAACCCGGCATCTTCAGTTCCAAAAGCAATATAATCACATTTCAATTCATTGAGAATCTCAACTGCTCCTTGAGCAAATATCTCTACTGCAGCAGTAGCATATTGAAATGGTAATTCAATAATTAAATCTACTCCCATATCTAATGCCATCTTAGATCTATTCCACTTATCAAAGCATGCAACTTCGCCTCTTTGTACATAATTACCAGACATTACAACAATCAAAAAATCAGGATTAAGCTGAGCTCTTACCTGATCTATTAAATACTTATGGCCATTATGAAGAGGATTAAATTCTGCAACTATTCCACAAACTTTCATTTCATCACCTATTTAGTGCATTCAAAAAACCAACGATCAACAGTTTCAGATACCTCTGAATCTCCAAAATTAGCAGTAACTTTTATATTACTAAAACCTGACTTCTCTAATCTTTTAATGTAGACGTCTATGTCATAAGTTCTTTCATGATGAAGCTCTTCAGTTACATCGTAAGAATTTGTTTTTTCATTAAAGGTAAAGAATGTTAAATCGTGTTCTACACTATGAACTTCTTCACCTTCATAACTACTCCACATAAATGCATTCTCTTCATTTTTGAAATTAAACATATATCCTGGAAATACTTCATCCATCTGATATAAAGAATGAGCATCAAATAAGTATTTACCACCAGTATTTAAATGTTCAAACGCTTCATCAAAAGCTAATTGCAATTGACTTTCATCAGTCAAATAACAAATCGAATCATCAAAACAAGTAATAGTATCGAATTTATCAACACCGCTTAAATCTAGCATGTTCATTTGCCCTAACTCGAAGTTTAAATGATTAGTTTCAATTTTTTCGGCAGCAATCTCTAACATTTCCATTGATAAATCAGTGGCTGTTACGTCATAACCAGATTGTTTTAATAAGATAGCGAGGTCACCGGTTCCACAGGCTAATTCTAATAATTTACCTTTAGAAGTACGTTGTTGTACATATGATTGCCATCTTGAATAAAGAGAATCATCCATCAATTCATTGTAAATTTCAGCAAATTTAGAATAAATCATTATGCTTTAGTCCACTTTGTTATATCAACTTCTTTAGCGTCTGACCAAAGTTTTTCTAGATTATAGAATTCACGTTCTTCATTTAAAAAGACATGAATAATTACATCTCCGATATCAAGTAGAATCCAGCTAGAATTCTTATTACCTTCTTTGTGACCGATTTGACCACCGTTAGCTTCTACTTGATCTTCGATTTCATTAACAATTGCTTCTACTTGTCGTGATGAACTAGCGTCCATAATGACAAAATAGTCGGCTACAATTGACATTTCTTGGATATCTAAAACTTTTATATTATTAGCATGCTTATCATCTGCTGCTTCAACAGCGATTTGCGTTAACTTAAGTGAGTCCAAATTAATTCTCCTCTATTACCCATTTATTGTAACTATTTAACATTTTGGGATAAATCTTCTTTTTATTATCTATTAAATACTTCAATGTATGCTCAATTTCAAATGCAACTGTCTTATCAAGAGATTCTTCCGCCAATTGACGTGCAGCTCGAACTTCAGGAAAATCTCTAGCATCTTCAATAAAATCAGATATAAATAATATTTTGTCAATATCATTCATATAAGGATCTGCAATAGTATGCTTACGAATCGCATTCAAAACAATTTCATCATTGACTTGTAATTCTTCACGGATAATCTCTGCACCGACACTACCATGCCAAATGCCATTACCATAGTTCAAAAGATCTTGATCTAAATTATATATATAAATTGCATCAATAAATTTTGCATCAGGCATTTGCTTACAATAATCATGTATTAACCCAGCTAATGTCGCACGACTCTCATCAACATTGAATCGACGTGCCAACTCAAGAGATTTCTTCTCTACTCTTAAACAATGATTAAAACGCTTATCGTCAAGATTTTCTTGAAGTTTTTCAATTAAAAAATCACGATTATAATTCAATTTATTGTAAGTATTAGTCATGATAGAGTCCTTCTTGTTTGATATATTCTTCAACCTTGTTAGGAACTAAATACTTAATAGTATGATTTGCATTCAGTTTGTTTCTAATATCTGTTGAACTAATGTTTAAAAGTGGTGAATTAACCCAAATAACAGGATATTTCGAATCTTGTTCAAATCCTGGACGACATACTCCAACGAATTGAACTAATTTCGTAAGTTCATCAATGTGATTCCATGTTGGTAAATATTCGACCATATCACCACCCATTATGAAGTAAAAATCAACATCGGGATTAGCTTTTTTTAAGAGTTTCATCGTATCAAAAGTATAACTAACTCCACCTCGATTAATCTCCGTTAAATCTAACTTAAATTGTGGATTATCTTCAATTGCCAACCTTACCATTTCCACACGATGAATCGCATCGATTGCATCTTTTCTATCAACGTGGGGTGGAATATTGTCAGGAATAAACCAAATTTCATCCAGTGACAATTGATCTAGCACTTGTTGTGCCATCACTAAATGAGCAATATGTGGAGGATTAAACGTTCCTCCTAATATTCCAATTGATTTCTTATGATTGTTATTTATAGTTTGACTTTGAGTTTTTTGAGAAGTTATAACTGAAGACATGAATCTGACCTCTTTTATAGTTTTTCTAATTCTACAGAAATTCTTCTATGTGATTCTTTAGGTGATTTTTTGTATAAAATCACTTTCGAACCAATTGTTTGAACTGGTTTAATTGCTGGATCAAATTGAACTACTTCATTAATGAAGTCTTCTCCAGTTGTATCTGTATTTTGTAATAAAGTAATCTTGATTAGTTCACGTTTATTTATCAATTCTACTAATTGTTGAAGAACTGTTTCTGTAGTTCCTTGTTTACCAATTTGCATAATTGGTTTCATAGTTTGCGCTTTACTCATCAAAAATTTTCTTTGTTTTGTTTTAAATACCATTAAACAATCGCCTTTCTTAAAGTGATTTCGACACCTTTTGGTGCATAAGCTTTAATAGTGATTCCCGGTTGAACTGTTACCCATCCTAGACCAGCAATAACAATATCTGACTTCTCAGTAATCGTGAATTTAACTGGATTCATCTCCGGTAAAGTTCCTGGCTCAAATGGCGGATTAAGTATATCGCCTTGATGTTTTTCGTAGAATTCGTCGGCTTTTTCTAATTTAGTACGGTGAATTAACAAATTATTATCAACATACACAAATGCATTCGTCTTAATATCATCAACAAAATCTATACGTGCTAAACCAGCGATAAATAGTGTTTGTAAACCACGAAGTTGGTAAACTTTAGGCTTAATTTCAGAACTAGGAGTAACTTCTTTTAGTTCTTTTTCATTCAAGAAATGTGCCAATTGATAACGATGAATAATACCTGGAGTATCAATCATCATTGCCCCATCGTCTAGAGGAATTTCAATGCGATCTAATGTAGTTCCTGGGAATCTAGAAGTAGTAACAAGATTCTTAATATCAGAACTCATTGAAATTATTGAATTAACTAATGTTGATTTACCAACGTTAGTTGTTCCAACAATATATACATCTTTTTTACCACGATGCTTATTTATCATAGTTAATAAGTCATCTAAGTTCGTATTCTTCTTAGCAGAAATAAGAATCTCATCGACTGGGTTCAACCCATCTTTTTGAGCTTCTTTATGGAACCAACGTTTTAACTTATCGCGGTTAACAGATTTAGGTAAAAGATCCTCTTTGTTAGCAACTAGAATCATTTCATTATTACCAATAAATCTATGTATTCCAGGGATAACACTCCCGTTATAATCAAAAATATCAATTAAATTAACGACTAGTGCATCTTCGTCACTAATCTTATTTAAAATATCGATAAATTCGGAATCTTCCATATCGACATCCATAATATCGTTATAATTTCTTAAACGGAAACATCTTTGACAGTATAGTTCCTGTTCATCTGATTCTAGATATTTATTTAATGTGTTTTCTGGCAAAAAGCCTGCTTTCTTTTTATCAGTAGTTTGTAGTTTTGCACCACAACCAACACAGTATAGATCTTGATTATTATCCAATTAGATACTATCCTTCCAGGTCTGCTTATAAATTCTATTGATTAATTTTAAGATAGGACGTTCAAAAAATCTATTAAAACGAGTTTTCTTCAAGTCTGTATCTACTAATGGTTTAACCATTACTGTACGAACTCCTGATAAATTACCAGCAATAACATCAGTTAGTAATTGGTCTCCCACAAATAAAACACGTTCTTTAGAGACACTACTCATATTAACAAAGCTTCGAATTGCAAAAGGCAATGGTTTCTTAGCTCTGGCAATAATTTTAACATCCATATCAACAACCGCTTCATGAATTCGATCGTAGCTATTATTCGAAACGACAATTAATTCAATATGATATTTTTTCAATTCTGCTTGCCACTGTTTTAATTCTTCTGATGCTTCAGGAGAATTCCAAGGAATTAGCGTGTTATCCAAATCACTTAAGATATGAGTAATTCCCATTAATTTTAACTTTTCTGGTTTTAAGTTGAATGTACTATTTACCATATAAGTTGGTCGTATTATAGCCATGTTTAAATCCTCATTATATTATCTAATAAAAAAACGCAATTTGGCTTTCCCAAATCACGTTAATGTGCGCTGAATTAAGCCAAAGCTTTTTTGGCAGTATCAACTAGTCCGGCAAATGCTTTTTCATCTGTATATGCTAGATCAGCAAGCATTTTACGGTTGATATCAACACCAGCTAATTTTAAGCCGTGCATTAATTTACTATAACTAATATCGTTCATACGTGCTGCTGCGTTAATACGAGCAATCCATAATTTACGGAAACCACGTTTTCTTTGACGACGGTCACGGAATGCGTAACCATATGAGTTCATAATTTGAGTATGAGCTGCTTTAAATTGAATATGTTTTGAGCCACGATATCCTTTGGCTAATTTTAATGTCTTCTTACGACGTTTGCGAGTTACTGTTCCACCTTTAACACGGGGCATAGTAATTCCTCCTTCTTTGTACTTTGGTTAAGAACCAATCTTGTATTTCGTTATTATTTAACTTGTGACAACATTTGTCTGATACGTCTCATATCACTGTTAGAAACCATTCCTGATTTTCTAAGTTGACGACGTTGTTTAACTGTCTTTCCGTGGAAACGGTGACTTGTAAAAGCATGAGCTCTCTTTAGTCCACCATTGGCAGTCTTTTTAAAACGTTTTGCTGATGCGCGATGTGTTTTTTGCTTAGGCATAAAACATGACCTCCATTATTTCTTATTACTATCTTTTTTTATAGGATCTAGCATTAAGAACATGCTACGACCATCCATCTTAGGTCTGGTTGTAACAGTTGCAATATCCTTAGTTTCTTCTGCCATCTTATCAAGTTGAGCTTTACCAATTTCTTTATGGGTAATAGCACGACCTTTAAAACGAATAGAAACTTTAACTTTGTCGCCTTTTTCTAAGAACTTAACTGCATTCTTAAGTTTTGTATTGAAGTCGTTATCCTCAATTGTTGGACTCAAACGAACTTCTTTAACATTGATAACTTTTTGTTTCTTCTTTGCTTCTCGATCTTTCTTCTGCAATTCGAAACGATACTTACCGTAGTCCATGATACGAGCAACCGGTGGCTTAGCATTGGGAGAAACAAGAACAACATCTAAGTTAGCCTTGTCAGCTAATTCTAATGCTTCTGTAGTACTCTTAACACCCAGCTGATCTCCTGTATTTGAAATCAGTCTCAATTCACGGGCACGAATATTTTCGTTAACCATCAAATCTTTTGCTATTTTGACTCACCTCCGAGTAAATTAGAAAACCCAAACAAAAAACGTGGGCGCAAGAACGCCCACGTTAATAAACCAACTTGTATCAACCTAGAGGTCCAATGACTTAGGCGAGAAACGGGCGTTCCTACTTAATCTCAATAAGACTATTAAACACTATTAATAACTTAGTGTCAAGAATTAATTATGATTCACGACTGTAATTATTAATGTCTGATAGAACACTATCTATGAACATACTACGATTCATTGAATTAGTATCTTCTTGCCCATATTTTCTAACTGCAACAGTTGCATCATTTGCTTCTTCATCACCAACAACTATAGTATATGGAATTTTATTTGTTTGTGCTTCACGAATCTTGTAACCCATTTTTTCGTTACGTTGATCTACATTAACACGAATACCTTTTTCAGCCATTTCTTTTCTTAGGTTATCGGCATATTCTCCGTGAGCTTCCATATTAACTGGAATAATATTCACTTGAGTTGGGGCTAACCATGTTGGGAAAGCTCCTTTATACATTTCAATAAGATAAGCTATAAATCTTTCCATTGTAGAAACAATTCCACGGTGAACCATAACTGGTCGATGTTCTTCACCATCAGCACCAATATATGATATTTCGAATTGTTCTGGTTGCATAAAGTCTAATTGGATAGTTGAAAGTGTTTCTTCGTTACCTAAAGCTGTTTTTGTTTGAACATCTAACTTAGGACCATAAAAGGCAGCTTCACCTTCTGCTTCATAGTAATCAAGTCCTAAATCATCCATTGCTCCTTTAAGCATTGATTGAGAAGTATTCCACATCTCGTTATCATCGAAATATTTATCAGTGTTCTTTGGATCACGGTAGCTCAAACGGAATGTGTAATCATTAATATCAAAGTCACGATATACTTCCATCATTAACTTCAAAGTACGTTTGAATTCATCTTGAACTTGATCTAGCGCCAAGAATGTATGTCCATCATTCAATGTCATTTCTCGTACACGTTGCAATCCAGAAAGCGCACCAGATTTTTCATAGCGATGCATCATTCCAAGTTCTGCAATTCGAACAGGTAGTTCACGATAAGAACGTACATGATGCTTATAGATTTGAATATGTGAAGGACAGTTCATAGGACGTAATTCAAGCATTTCTCCATCACCCATATCCATTGGAGGGAACATATCTTCACGATAATGTGCCCAATGACCTGATGTCTTATATGCATCAAGGTTCATAAGGATTGGTGTATAAACATGTTGATAGCCCCAAGCTACTTCTTTATCAATAATATAACGTTCTAGTACACGACGAATAGTTGCACCATTTGGCATCCAATAAGGAAGTCCCGCACCAATATTAGGATCTACGAAGAATAAATCTAAGTCACGTCCTAATGTTCTATGATCACGTTCTTTAATTTCTTCGCGACGTTTTAAATCTGCATCCAACTCATCTTGTTTAAAGAATGCTGTTCCATAAATACGTTGTAACATTGGATTACTTGATTTACCTTGCCAGTAAGCTCCAGCAACTGACAATAGTTTAAAGAATTTCACATCACTAGCTTTAGGCATAATAGCGTTAAACCCAAAGTCTACGTAATCTTCCATTTTAAAAACAGGAATTTGCACAGCATCAATTGACTTCAACTGTAGCATTTTGAACTTATCGTCTTTAAAAATATTTTCTAGCTCTGATTTGTCCATCAATACACGTTCAATACTTGCGTTTTGCTTGATGATCTTATTCATAGCCATTGCAATATCATTTAATTGGTCCACTGAAATTTGAGTTTCAGGCTTGTCAGTATCATAGAAGAATCCATCTTCATTAATACTGTGCTCACCAAAACTAACATCTGAGAATATTTTTTTTGCGGCATATCCAAATAAATAAGCTACAGTGTTACGTAGAACTTCAAGTGCTGCTTCATCACCAGCTGTGATAATTTCAATATTACCATCTTGTTTAATAGGACGGTTCACATCTAGCAATACTCCATTCAAGCGTCCAGCGATAGCTTTCTTACCTAATGATGTACTAATTGATGTGGCAACATCTTTAACTGATGTTTCACTATCAAAACTTCTCTTTGAATTATCGGGAAAAACTAATTCTATTTCTGTCATATGACAATTCCTCCATTTTTAACAACAAAAAATCCCCCAGATCAAAAGATCTGAGGGACGTAATTAATACGCGGTTCCACCCACATTGGAACAAAAAATGTTCCATCTCAAAATGATATTGGTATTTACACCAAAATATTCAATTTTTCAGAAAGTGGTAAAACCAATTATTAATGAGTCACTTTCAGTTATGTGAACTCTCCCTGCATATTAATTGGACTGTTGTCTTTCTGTTGTTAATAATACCCAGTTATATTAAAAATTTCAATACTCAATTTGATTTTGATGGCGTTGGTTTTCACCAGAGACAATAACTTCTCTACTTAAGAATTTAATTCGTTCCATAATACGTTGAGCTTTGATTGGCTCTTCGCCTTTCTTACTCATTGATAAATGATTTTCTAGATCTTGCATTGAAAAATTCGAGCTGAAGAATGTTGGTAATTGTTCTTCCATTCGATATTGCAAAATCACTCCTAATACTTCATCTCTAATCCAATCAGATACTGAATCAGCTCCAATATCATCAAGCATCAGTACTGAAGTTTTTTTAAATTTATCAAGCCTTGTTAAAACTGAATTATCTGAAATAGCGCCTTTCATTGTACCCGCAAACGATGGGAAATGAACTAATTTAACATCTACACCATCACGAGCTAATTCATTAGCAATGGCTCCTAATAAATAGGTCTTACCAACACCAAAATTACCTGCTAAGAATAATCCAGGTGCAAATCCATTATTAGACTTATACGCGGTTAAAAACTTAGAAGCAGCAGTGAATGCTTGAGCTCTTCCGCTTGCATTTCGAGTTGGGTAATCGGTTAGTTCAGCATCACGAATATAAGACGGCAAATCAACTAATTCAAAATTACGTTTGAACTGATTTTGTTCGACTTTTTGTTGAGTTTTTTGATCAGGAACGTAAGTTACATCTACTGTACGATTATTGATAATTAATTTTGGTAAATAACCACGAGCAAATGACTCTTTACCGGCAGCAATTTTTCTTTTTTCTTGTACGAATTCATAAATACGAGCAGCACTTCTCTGCAAATTTTCAGAATCAATTTCATCTTTATGATCGCTTAAAAATTGCTTCACTTCAGAATCATTAATTGAATCTCCAATTAGCTCTTCATACTTAGCTGTAACGTTCATACGTTTCATTTCTTGCTGTATTCCTTCACCCATGTTTTTCATGAATTATCTCCTACTCAACTTTACCAGAATGTAGACTATTTAATCGTGCATTAGCTTCTTCAATTAGTCGCTTAGCTTCTTGATCATCGTTTTTATTTTCATTAGCCAATTTATCCCAGTCAGTACCTTTTTCTACAACTGACATTTTCGTTTTATTACTACGATTAGGGTTTTTAGTGCCATTAAATTCATTGATACGCTTAAAAGCATCCTCAGCATTACTAATTTTGTTTTGTATCCAATCGTTAGCAACTCGATCCACTAATCCCTGAACTAATGTTGGTGAATTTTGTAATGAATAATGAATTAATATATTGATTACAGAATCCGGTAGTACATGTCGGTTTTGCAAATTACGTAAAATTCTTGTTTCACCACTAGCTACATAACCATTTTTTTGGCGCTTTTCATATGCTAAATATTCACTAGGAATTAGTTCATTAGCTTTATCAACAACTGGATTACCAGTTGATTTGCTAGTTGTTTCAACAATTGGTTTTTGAATAATGTTTGATCGACTTTCGTACTTAGTTTGTGCGATACGTTCTAAACGTTTTTCATCTATTGTATTATCAGAAATATTCACAGATCTAGCAACTAAATTGGATATTTCTAACTCATCTAAGCCATAAAAAACATGCATATTATATAAAGACTCTTCTTTAGCTTGAAGTTCATTAGCAGAAACTCCATATTGAGAGACTAACTGTTCTAAAAAACTCCAATCAATTGGTTCCATCTTATTTGACTTGATTGATGGTATATTGTCTGGTTGTTCCATGACTTTACTTTGAGCGTCTTTAACTTCCATTGGTGAAGTAATCAGATTATCATTTGAGATAGTAAATACATCTAAGAAAGACTTAGTAATATCTTGGGCATCTATCAACACATTTGTTTGACTACTATATTTGTCTACTAATTCTTCAAAAACATTTCGACCAACTTTTTCAAATAACAATGTACTTAAAAGACTTTCGTTAAAGAAATCAGCTGCTTCCATCGGCTTATAAAGTTCATAAACTAAATAGTCACCTAAAACGTCACTCTTTTTATAAACCTTCAATAAGCCTAATGCTTCAAGTTTAATACGCGCTTCATAAAAATCATTCACACCACAATCAAGTAATGACAATAAATGTGAGTGACTCAAACGTTTTGAAACAATCGTTTTCTTTTTAGATTCATTCCACAATAAAAGATATTGTCCTATAGCAATAGGACCTACCAATGGTTGATACAAGTCGATTAATGTTTTCTTATCTACATCACTTAATTCATTATGTCTTAATATCCAAAATCCAGTCATCGGATTAAGATTAGTATCAATCATTAGCCTCTCCTATTATTTATTGTCTTTATTAACGGCACCATTATTTGCCATCATATCTTTTACTTCTTGCATAAACACATTCATATCTTTAAATTCGCGATATACACTAGCAAAACGTATATAAGTAACATCATCAATTTTTGCTAGTTTCTGCATCACATATTCCCCAATTTGTTCAGAGCGAATTTCACTTTCACCCAAAGCACGTAACTCGTTTTCAACTTGGGCAACTACATCACGCATTTGATCAATTGTAATTGGACGTTTTTCACCCGCACGAACCAACCCGCGAAGTAATTTATCTCGGCTAAATTCCTCACGATTACCGTCTTTTTTAATAACAAGTAATGGCGTTTCTTCAACTTTTTCAAAAGTAGTGAATCTAAAACCACAGTTCTCGCATTCACGACGACGTCTAATTGCTCGGTTCTCATCACTAGGGCGACTATCGACAACTCTTGATGAATTTTTATGACAGTGTGGACAAATCATATTATTCCCCTAATCTTTTTTAATTATTATACATCAGAATATCTTATCAATTAAATAACTACAAGTTAATATTAAGCTTACGTAATAGAGTCTTAACCAGTTCTTCAACTTCATCATCTTGAGAATTATCAATTATGTATGTTGCTTTATCTTTTTTCTCAGATAATGGCATTTGAGATTCAATTTTCTTCTTAGCAAAATCTTCCATAATTTGATCGCGATTCATTAGACGTTGTAACTGAACTTCAAACTCTGCGTCTACTAGAATTGATCCATCAAATTCATTTTCATAACCTTGTTCAAATAACAATGGAATTTCCATAAATACAGGCTTTTCAGATTGTTGATGAACCTTATCAATAATAGCCATAATCTTTTTTCTAATTTCTGGTGCCATAATTTCATTCAATGCAGCAAGTTTTTTTTCATCCGTAAATACTATTTCGCCTAATTTCGAACGATTTAGTTTGTTTCGAATAATTACTCCTGTACCAAATCGATTAGCTATTTGTTTAATAACTTGAGTATTTTCACCTACAGCATGTGCAATTTCATCAGCACTATATACCGTATATCCAGCTTCTTTAATGATTTGAGCAACATAAGACTTACCAGTTGCAATCCCACCTGTAATACCATAAATTTTAGCCATCACTCAACTACCTTCTGACAGTTCGGACAGAAATGAGTCCCTCTACCGCTTACTTTTATTTTTTCAATTGTAGTTCCACAACGCTTACATGGATTACCTTCTTGGTCATAGGCATTTAATCCAAATTGAAATGTTCCTGAGTTGCCTTTGGAATCAACATAACTTCTAATCGTTGTTCCACCAGCTTCAATAGCTTTTTTTATTTCCTCATTTGAAGCTTTAATAATGTTTTGAATATCAGCTTTGGTTAATTTATTAGCTATCGTTTCTGGATGAATTTTACTCATCCAAAGAACTTCATCTACATAGATATTACCAAGCCCTGAAATAACATTTTGATCTAGCAATACTGCCTTTATGCTCTTTTTACGTTTAATAATTCTTGGATAGATATTATCAAAAGTGAATTCAGTTGATAATGGTTCGGGTCCCAACTTAGTTAATGATTTACTATTAAAGATCTCATCAGTTTTAAATAGCTGCATTCGACCGAATTTTCGTACATCACGATATCCAAGCATATCACCATCAGAGAACTTAAAAATGATATGCACATGCTTATCAAAATCTTCGACATTATCACGCACTTGGTACTTACCTTCCATACGGAGATGACTCAACATTGAATAATTATTATCAAAATCAAAAATCAAAAATTTTGCACGTCGACGAATATCAATAATTTTGGCCCCCACCAAAATATCACTGAATTCTTTTTTATCTCCATTTATGATTGCTGGATAACGCATTTCAATTGATGAGATTGTTTTATTCTTTACTAAATCAATTAAACCTCTACGAACTGTTTCTACTTCTGGCATTTCTGGCATAGCAATATCCCCTTATTTATTTTGCATCGTACCAAGTTAATCCATGAGATGTTTCAACTTTCAATGGAACGTCTAGCTTAATAGCTGAATCCATTGTCTTCGGTACTAATTCTTCAAGTATCTCAATTTCTTCTTTTGGTGCTTCGAAAATTAATTCATCATGCACTTGTAATAACATTTTAGTTTGAAGCCCTGTTTTTTCTAGAACTTTTTGCATATTAATCATTGCTACTTTGATAATATCCGCAGCACTACCTTGAATTGGTGTATTCATAGCTGTACGTTCAGCAAAAGAGCGCACAGAGAAATTCTTAGCATGGATATCAGGTAAATTACGGCGACGATGCATTAATGTTTCAACATAACCATTTTCTTGAGCAAATTTAATCATATCGTCCATATAATTCTTCACACCTGGGTATTGTGCAAAATATGCAGCAATAAATTCACTTGCTTCTTTTCTGGTTATTCCAATATTTTTAGCTAAGCCATAATCACTAATTCCGTAGACAATTCCAAAATTAGTGGCTTTTGCTTTACGTCTCATATCAGGCGTAACATCATCAACAGAATCTAATCCAAATATATTCATGGCCGTATGTGCATGAATATCGTAATTGTCTTTAAATGCTTGTTGCATATTTTCATCACCGGAAATGTGTGCTAAAACACGTAATTCAACTTGCGAATAATCAGATGAGAAAATTTCCCAGCCTTCTTTTTGTGGTAAGAAAGCTTTACGAATCTTCTTACCCTCATCAATTCTAATTGGAATATTTTGTAAATTTGGATCAATTGATGATAGACGACCTGTTTGGGTCAATGTTTGTACATATCTTGTATGTACTTTGTTATCAGGTTGAATTACCTTAAGTAATCCAGTTACATAAGTTGATTGAATTTTTGAAATTTGACGATATCTTAAAACATCCCTTGCTACCGGTGATTCATGTTCTAATTGTTCAAGAATTTCAACCGATGTTGAATAACCTGTTTTTGTCTTCTTAATGGGTTTAAGCCCCATATGTTCAAATAAAACTACCCCTAATTGCTTAGGTGAATTAATATTAAATTCTTCTCCAGCTTCTTCAAATATTTCTTTTTCTATATCCTCTAGACGCTTTCCTAATTCGGCCTGCATTTGTAATAAAGTTTGAGCATTCACTGTGATTCCTTGGGCTTCCATTTGTGCAAGTACATTGGCTAAAGGAATTTCAATCTCATCAAAAAGACTGTCTTGGCTATTATCTTTCAATGTTTTTAAAAATTCTGATTTCAAATCAGCAATTGCTTTAAGTTTAGCAGCGTTGAATTTTAAGATTTCAGTTACATCAGTTGGTAAAGCACGTTTAACACCTTTACCATAAAATTCTTCTTCTGATTGTACATAATAGCGTTCACAGTTCTGTGCAATAATTCCAAAGTCTGTTTGATTATCACTTTTATCCAATAAGTATGCGGCTAAAAGTGTATCAAATGTTGCACCCGAAAATTCAATTCCATATTTCTTCAAGACTACAATTGTCTTCTTTAAATCAAAAACATTTTTTTCGACATTTTCATTTTCTAACCACTGCTTAAACTCAGGAATTGTGATTATTGAAACATCATCAGTTACATAAGCTTCTTTTTTTGTGGCTAATCCAACAGATACGACAGGATCAAGATGATAGTTATCACCAAAGACTTCTATATGAAAATATCGTACATCTTTGTTGTTCAAAACATCTGTTAAGTTATCTGATGTTAGCTCTTTATATTCAATTTCTGTTGAATCCACACCTTGATCAGCCATGTCAATTCTTGATAAAAATGACTTGAAGTTCATATCTCGATAGAATTTGATTAGTTCCTCGTTTTGGTCACCTTCATAAATCACGTCATCTAAGCTGATCTCTATTGGCGCATCAATATTGATAGTTGCTAATTGCTTACTCAAAAAAGCCTTGTCTTTATCATTAATCAAGTGCTCTTTCAATTTGCTAGGTTTCATTTCATCAACATGTTTATATAACTCTTCAATTGAGCCATATTTATCGATTAGCTTAAGCGCAGTTTTTTCTCCAACCTTTTCAACTCCTGGATAATTGTCTGAAGTATCGCCCATTAATCCCTTGATATCAATAATTTGTTCGGGAGAAATTCCCAATTTTTCTTTTACATGCTCAGGTGTATATTTTTCTATTTCTGACACACCTTTAACTGTTACAGCAACACTAACTTTATCAGTAGTTAATTGTGTTAAATCTCGGTCTCCTGTAACAATTACTGTTTCATAGTTAGCCTTTTGTGCAACACGAGACAATGTTCCAATTATGTCATCAGCTTCATAGTTAGGTAATTCGTAATTTTTAATTCCTCTTGCCGTTAACAATTCCTTAATGTAAGGCATTTGTTCAGTGAATTCACCAGGTGTTTTTGATCTGTTGCTTTTATAATCATCAAACATTTCTGTTCTAAAAGTAGTTTTGCCTGCGTCAAAAGCTACCAGCATGTGCGTTGGCTTTTCACTTTTTAAAATACTTTCCAACATATTGTTAAAAGCATAAACAGCATTTGTATGTAATCCTTCAGAATTAACAAATTTGTCTAGAACATTATGCATAGCAAAGAAAGCCCTAAATGCCACACTATTACCATCTACTAATACTAATTTTTCTTTGCTCATTTTTTAACCTAACCTCTGCACATTTAATAGTTTAATTCTAACAATAAAAACAACAAAAAAGAAGCGACTCAAACTTAGTCGCTTCTTTTTTTATTGTTTATTTGGAATTAAAGTACTTAATAATTTTTCATATTCAATTTCATATTTTTGCACATCACCCGCACCCATGAAAATCATAACTGCATTTTCATAATCCAATAAAGGTGACATATCTTCTAACTTCAATACATCTCCACCATTATGAACTTTATTGCCTAAATCTTGGCTAGAAATATTTCCTTGTTGTTCACGAATTGAACCAAAAATATCAGTTAGATACACTTTATCAGCTAAATCTAAACTCTTAGCAAAGTCATCCATTAATGCCAATGTTCTAGTATAAGTATGTGGTTGAAAAATCGCTACAATTTCACGATCTGGATATTTTTGACGAGCAGCATCCAATGTGGCTTTTATTTCTTGAGGATGATGAGCATAGTCATCAATAATTACCATGTCAGAAACTACTTTTTCACTAAATCGACGTTTCACTCCGTGGAATGTTTGTAGTTCAGCATTAACTTCTTTAACATCCATTTTTTCTAAATAGCTGATACCAATAACAGCTAATGAATTCAAAATGTTATGTTCACCAAAGATAGGTATTTCAAAACTACCAACTTTTTCACCTTTATGAATCACGTCAAAAGCTGATCCTCTAGTAGTTCTAGTTATGTTGATAGCTTGGAAATCATCATCGTCGTTAAGTCCATAATAATAAACCGGAACATCAACATCGAGTTTTCTTAGGTATGGATCATCACCCCATGCAAAAATAGCATTTTTAACATTTCGTGCTTCAGATTCAAAAGCATCGACAACATCATCAATTCCAGTGAAATAATCTGGATGGTCATAGTCAATATTAGTCATAACTAGATAGTTTGGTTTGTAAGCTAAGAAGTGGCGACGATATTCATCTGCTTCAAATACAAAGAATTTTGAATCTTTGATTCCTTTACCACTACCATCACCGATTAAGTATGATGTTTTTTCTACACCACTTAATACATGTGCCATCAAGCCTGTTGTGCTTGTTTTACCATGAGCACCAGCCACACCAATTGATGTGTAATCTTCAATTAGTTTTCCTAGAAAATCAGTGTATTTAACAATTTCAATATCTTTATTTAAAGCTGTTTGTATTTCAATATTGGTATCATCAAACGCGTTTCCTTTAATAACAGTCAAACCTTCAACAATATTATCAGCTGAAAAAGTCATAACTTTAATTCCAGCTTGTTCTAACCCACGTTGTGTAAATGTGTATTTATCAATGTCTGATCCTTGAACTTTGTAGCCTAAGTCATTCATAACTAGTGCTAACGAGCTCATACCAGAACCCTTAATACCTACAAAATGAAATGTTTTATTATTCATAATCTTATCCTTCAATAGTGAAATTAAATGCAGCACCAGGTGTTAAAGTATCTGGTAGCACTAAGATGCCTCGTTCTTTAGGTGCATTGGGTAGGTCTAATTCTTTTGCTGAACAAACCATTCCAAAACTTTCTACACCACGTAATTTACCAGGCCAAATAATTTTGCCTGTTGGCATTACAGCACCCGTAATAGCTACAACCACATTTTGCCCTTGATCAATATTAGGAGCACCACAAACAATTTGTAATTGTTCATTACCTACATTGATTTTTGTGATGTGTAAATGATCAGAATCAGGATGCTCACTAATCTCATCAACATGTCCAACTACAAACTTAGCTCTATCATCAAATTCTAAAGTTTCATCAAATCCGGCGTCCTTAATAATGTTATTTAAAGCCTTGACTTGATCTTGATTCAACATAATTTGACCTATTTCATCTAATTGAAGCTTAGATTTAACATTTCTGATATTAAATCCAATCGTAGAATCATTATCTTGATTATAAATTCTAGTAACATCACCAGATGTTTTTGCTCCTTGATGTTCAACATCTTCTGCGAGCACAACTAATAAGACATCACCTAATGTATCCGGATTAAAAAAACTTAACAGCATATTATCTCCTGAAACGTAATTCAACATTATTGAATACGTTTATACTTAATTTTATTTAGGTAGAGTACTGATAAAAGTCTCTACTTCTTCTTTTGTTTTACGTTCTTTATTTACAAGGCGACCAATTTCTTCACCTTTGTCAAAAGCAACAAAACTTGGAATACCCATAATACGTAATTCACGAGCAATATCCATATTATCATCTCTATCAACTTCTATCCACGTGAAATCACTATTTTCTTGTTCAATTTCAGGCATTCTAGGCTTAATGAACCGACAATCAGAACACCAATCAGCAGTAAAGAACAACATCGTACGTTGTTGTCCTACCACTTTTTTTATATCATTTTCGTTATACTCATTAAATTGTTTCATAATTGTTACCTCCTGATAAATCAATCATACTTTTTTATATTTTTTTGGTCAATTTAGAATACTTATCGCTTAGTGTATTGTAGAATATCCGTAATACTTAAACGAGGTACTATTATGACAAAGAATTTTTTCAAAAAACTATTCATTGGAACAACAGCTATTACAGCAGGTATTGCTGGAACTTTATACAAGCATAAAATTGATAGTCTAAAAGCAATTGACTTAGTTACTGAAGAAATTGGTCCTGATATTGAGGTAGTTAGCTCTTGGACTGAACCTTTTTATCAACGTGTTGAAATTGATGGAACCAATAAACTTTGTCTTGTTGGTGGCATCAACATCACAAAAGACTTCAACATCATTCAATATCATTTCTTGGTTGATGCATTCTCAGGTGAAATTCTAGATCTTAAAAAAACAATTTAATTAAAACTGGGCATTGAGATAATAAATTCTCTGCCCTTTTTTTGTAAACTTTTGTTCATATTCAGTTTGAATATTAGTTTCCATTAATTCTTCGTTGTTATGTAAGTCTAATGAAATACGTTGATACTTCATTCCAAAATTATTTAGACTGGCTAAAGAGTATTCAAACAATCCTTGATTATCAGTTTTGAACTGTAAATAACCATCATTTTTGACCACTTTTTTATATTGCTTCAAGAAATCTTTATAAGTCAAACGACGTTTCTCATGCCTTGTCTTAGGCCATGGATCAGAGAAATTCAAGAACATCTTATCTAACTCATTTTCAGCAAAATATTCATCTAACTTACGTCCGTTTGCCAAAACTAATTGTAAGTTAGGTAATTGTAATTCAACTTGGCTTCTAAGAATAAAAGCAATCGCACCTTCTTGCACTTCCATTGCAATAAAGTTTATTTCAGGATACATCTGTGCCATGCCTATAATAAACTGTCCCTTACCCGATCCAAGTTCTAATTGGATGGGGTGTTGTTTTTCAAATCTTTCTTGCCATCTTCCGGCCATATCTGTTGGATCTAATAAAATATAATCAGGATTCTCTTCTATTAATTTCTTAGACCAGGGCTTATTTCTAAGTCTCATATTTTTTAATAATTCCTATTCATCAAATTTTTTTAAATCTTTTGGTAACAATATATACACAAATAATAATATTACTAATAAACCAATACCTGTAATGGCTATTGTATTAACACTAATTCCAAATGCGTAAACTACTGGAATTATGCTTATTAATAACTGAGTTAGTAAAATAGATGTCACTAACTTTTGAAAATCTTTTATTTTATTTCCAATATTCACAGGATATATCTGTTGCATCAGGTTACTGGCATATTGCTTATAAAACGGCTTAAGTTGAAAACCTACTAGATAAATAAATAATCCTGATATTAATGATGCAACATAAATATTATTTACAAAGAATAAAATAGCCATCTCAATAATTGTCAATCGTAAAAATAATCCAATATATTCATTATTACGGATAAATCCACGAATATATATGTATATATATGAATGTTCATGACTGGCTTTAAATCTATTAACTATAAAATCTAAATATTTACGGCGAACAATCTTGCTCGACATTCCAGGTACATCAGTAAATAGATTATAGAATCGCTTAATATTAAATGAACGCGCATTTTCTTTTTTTATTGCTTTATTCCAAAGAAACAACTTTCCTCTGATCAATTGTTTAGCATAAACCATATCAATAATTGTTATAGCTATAGCTACTATACCTAATATCAAATAGCTTACATATATCGATACAAGATATGTAATCATTACACCCATTAAAAAGACTAAATGAAAATTCTTTTCTATATACAACTCATATTTTTCAATATCTATTTCTACAATTTTAAACAAGTATGTAGCAATAATATAGATACTATATTCTGTTAAGTTGATACTTGCGGCAATATTAGCAAATGGAAATAGCAAAAACATCCCTAAAGCAATCACAACAAAAGGAATGATATAACTATAATTACGAGCTTTTTTTAAGTACTCAGGTAGTTGATTCTCTTTTGCTAACAAGAAGGTGCTATCTGCGGTCTCTAATAAAGTTGCTAGATGACCCACGGAAACTAGTACAGTTAAAATAACCGCAACAATAATTTTTGCCCACCATTGTTCAGTAGTAATTGTTTTTAAAACATTAGAATACCAAAACCCAAGTGAACCTATTAAAAAAATTAAAGCAATCACAAATTGATCATTAAAAATCAATCTTAAATACTTCAATTGACTAGTTTGATGATTACTTAATCGTTTTTTCCAAAGCGAGGACATTACTTAATGACCTCCTTTGTTAATTCCATATAAATATCATCTAGACTAGCATTAGGCATCTCAAAGCTAGTACGTAATTGTTCAATGCTACCTTCTATTTTAATTTGTCCATTATTAATTAGAACAAATCGGTCTGCATATTGCTCAGCTGTTGCCAAATTATGAGTCGACATCAAAATAGATGATCCATTAGCTTTTTTTTCTTCAACTAATTCTATTAGATCGTGTACGGCAATAGGATCAAGTCCCGTAAAAGGTTCATCAATAATGAACAAACTTGCATCTCTCATAAATGCACAAACAATCATTACTTTTTGTTTCATCCCCTTAGAAAAATTCTCAGGGAACCAATCTAGCTTATTATTAAGACGAAATTTTTCTAATAATATCTTTGCCTTATCCCATGTACTATCATGATCAAGGTCGTACGCCATAATCGTTAAATCAATATGCTCTTTTAAAGTTAGTTCTGAATAAAGAATTGGCATTTCTGGAACATAAGCAATTTTTTTACGATACTCTTCAACGTTATCAGCTAACGCAAGATTGTCGATTAGAATTTCGCCTGATCTTGGTTTCAATAGACCAATAATATGTTTAATAGTAGTTGATTTACCTGCACCATTAAGTCCGATTAACCCAACTATTTCATTTTTTTGTACATCAAATGTTTCATTTTTGAGGACTGATAATGGTCCATATCCACCTGTTAAATCTTTAACTTCTAAAGTCATAAAAATACACCTATTTTTAATATTCTGTAAAAATATTTTCTTTTTAAATTAACAATAATAATATCATATTATATGTACGGTTTGTCGGTAAAAGGTTTCTCTATCTATTTATTTTATGATAGCATTAAATCAATCAAGAAATTTATTTTAAAAGGAGAAACTTAGTTATGAACAAACTAGATGATAATTGTATTTTTTGTAAAATAATAAAAAATGAAATTCCAAGTATTACTGTCTATGAAGATGATCAAGTAAAAGCTTTTTTAGACATTTCACAAGTTACTCCAGGTCATACTTTAGTTATCCCAAAAACACATGTTGAAAATATATTTGAGTACAATGACAAACTAGCTGCAGCTGTTTTTGCCAAAATACCAATGATTGCAAAAGCAATTAAATCTTCTAATCCTGATATTAAAGGAATGAATATTTGCCAAAATAATGGTGCACTGGCTTATCAGTCAGTTATGCATTCTCATATTCACTTAGTCCCTCGTTATTCTAATGATGATGGATTCTCAATGACTTGGGCAGATAACACTAATAATTACACGAGTGAACAATTACAAACTATTGCAAATGCTATTAAAGATAATGTGGAGGAATAAATAATGAAATTTTTTACAGGATTCGTAGTTGGTGCCACAATTGGTACTGCCGTAGCTTATTTTGAAAATAGTGACATCTCACTTGATGATGTTAAAAATAAGGCAAATGATTTTAAAGATACAATTCTAGATACTAAAGACGATATTGTTTCTTTAAGTACTTCATTAACAGATACTCTCCCTAAAGCGATAGATGGCATTTCATCGGCTATTGAAACTTATAAAGAAGATATTGAACCGTTAACAAAAAGTCTAAAGACTAATCTCGACAAATTGCAAAGTTAATACTTACTTAAGGAAAATATGGTTGCATTTCCCCCGATTTTTTTTATAATCTAACTAATGACTTCAATTTTGTGTTAGTCTACAATTGATGTTTGTTTTAATAAATTAGAATAGGATGTGTTCACTTATGAGCAAAAAATTTAATAAGCTAGTACTTGGGGTAGCTGCTCTTTTATCAGTTACTCTAGTTGCTGGTTGTGGTAATTCTACCGTTGCAACTCTTAAAGGTGGAAAAGTTACTCAACAAGAATATTATGATGAAATGAAATCATCAACTTCAGGAAAATCAACTCTTCAATCATTGATTATTTCTAAAGCATTAGAAAGTCAATATGGAGATAAAGTTTCTGATAGTAAAGTTAACAAACAATACAATACATATAAGAAACAATATGGTTCACAATTCAGTCAAATCCTTGCACAAAATGGTATGACAACAACTTCATTTAAGAGAAGTATCAAAACTAACCTTCTTTCAGAAGTAGCTCTTAAAGATACTAAGAAGATTACTGATGAAAAAATGAAGAAACAATGGAAGAAATATACACCTAAAATTACTGTTGAACATATCTTAGTTGATAGTGAAGACAAAGCTAAAGCAATCATCACTCGCTTAGATAACGGTGAAAACTTCGAAGATATCGCTAAATCAGAATCAACTGATACTGGTACAAAATCTGATGGTGGTAAGATGACACCTTTCAACAAATCAGATTCAACTATCGATAGTGACTTTAGAGAAGGTGCCTTCACATTAGAAAAAGTTGGCGACTATACAAAAACACCTGTTAAATCAGATTATGGTTACCATGTAATCAAACTTATCAAGAAACCTGCTAAAGGTAAGATGAGTGATCACAAGAAAGATCTTGAAACAGAAATTTATGCTAGCTGGATGCAAAGTCAAACAGTTATGCAAAAAGTGATTTCTAAAGTTCTTAAAAAAGCTGATGTTTCAATTAAAGACTCAGACTTAAAAGATGTATTATCAAACTACATTACAACAAGCAAAAAATAATAAATAAAAAAGACCTAGCAAATTGCTAGGTCTTTTTTATTATCTAATATTTATAAAAACTTCGATTATCTAAGCCAAATATCCGCTCAGAGAAATTACCCTTTTGTGTATTATCTAATGCTTTAGTAATCATATTAATTGAAGCATCAAGCTCATCAATTGTATGTAATATTTCGGCTTCTAATATCTTAGGACGTTCTGGTGACCCATACTCTAATAATCCATGATGTGAAAGAACCATATGTCTTAATAGGATTAAATTTTCATCACTGTCATCAATACCTAATTCTTTTGCAATTAAAACGATCTCTTCATCAATAATGACGATATGACCTAATAAATTACCTTCTAATGTATATTCAGTACCAATTGATCCCGATAATTCAACAGTCTTTCCAAAATCATGAATCATTGCTCCTGCAATTAGTAGTTCTTTATTTATTTCTGGATATTGACTACTAATTGATTTGGCTAAGCGAACCATACTTAAGGTGTGATAAGCTAAGCCCCCTTCAAAGTCATGATGATTACTCTTAGCTGCGGGATGAGTGAAGAAAATATCTTCGTGTTTTTGAATCAAATTTCTTACTACTCGATTCCAAACTGGATTAGTAATTTCAAAGAATATTTCATTAAACTCTTTTTCCATTTCATCTTTTGTCATGGGAGCTGTTTTGACAAATTGGCTTTTATCTATAAGAGCTTCGTCAACTGCATCAAGACTTGCAATCTTAACTTGTGGTGAGTTTTGATACAATTCTTTTTTTCCGGTCAAATGTACTACTTTTCCAACGCCAAAAGTTTGTGCATCAGTTTCTTTAGCATCCCAATATTTACCTGATATTGTTCCGGAAGCATCTTCAAAAACTAACGATAAGAAGTTCTTTCCATTCTTAGCTACTCGTAAATCTGATTGTTTAATTAAAACGTTCAGATCAATTACATCATTTACTTTGTATTCAGTTAACTTATTTGTCATTTTCCCCTCCTAAGTCGATTACATGATCAACATCAAAGTAATCAGCAGGAATATTATTTGTCATCACATAAAAAATTTGATTCTCTTGACTCATTGATTTTATCAGATTAGCTGCTGCTTCATAACGATCTCTATCAAAATCATTAAATGCATCATCGATAAGAATTGGTAACTTAACTAAGTCAGAAATTTCCATTACAAAGGCACATCGTAAAGCTATAAATAATTGAGCGATAGTTCCCGTTGATAATTCATGTAGTTCAAATTTTTGAAAATCTGAGCTTTGAACTTCAATTGTTTTTTCGCCAAATTTAACATCATTATAATTATCAGTAGTTAGAATCGCAAAATATCTCTTTGTTCGTTCTAACATTTTAGGGAAGCGATTAGAGCTTGCAAGGTTCAAAGTATCATATACCCAACTCGATCCTAACTTCAAAGCTACCCAATCATCATAATATTCAATTATCTCTGCTTGCTTATCGTTAATAACTCGTTCTAAGCGAAGATAATCTTCATCATTAGCTAGATTATTAATTTCAACTTGCAACTGCGCTAATTGCCCTTTTTTATCGTTTAATGATTGTTCAATATCTTTGAGCTGCTCTTGTTTCATTGTTAATTCATTAATTACTTTATCAAACTCATCAGGATTCTTAGTGATTTTTTCTAACAAATCATTATCTAATGATTCTTTTAACACATCAATTCGTTGTAGTTGTTTTTGTAATTGTAAATCAGTAGTTCTCTTTTGAGAAAATTCAGCAACAGTTGAAAGTTGATATTTAGTAACTATATCTTTTTGATCTTTATTTAGTTGTACTAATTGTTGATTAATCTCTGCAACCTTAGCTTTAGTCTGCGTTTGCGTTTCTTGAATATCATTTTGTTTTTTATGTAAATAATTCAATTGCTCAAAATAGGCATTAATTGACTTCACATTAATATCAGTCACTATATTCAGATTATCTATTTCTTTTTGCCAAGCATCTAGATCATTTTTTTCTGCTTGGTAATTACTTGTTAACTGTGTAAGGCGATTACCTGCAGATTGCAATTGCACAATTTGTGGTTGCCACATTACTGCTTCATCAAGAGTTAACCCTCGATAATTGTGCTTTGCCAAATACTCATCAACTGGACTATTATCCATAGATTTTTTTTCATTATTATGTTGATACCAAAACCATATGGTAGCTGAAATAGCTATTATTGAAATAGCCTTCAAAGCGCCTGGTAATAATAATCCTATAACAGCAATAATTATTGCTATACCTGACAGATACAAATTAATTGGTGTTTTTGTTGTTGCATCTTGTTTAATGGCATTATTAACAGCACTTAATTCTTCGTTTGATAATGACGTCATATTCTCAGCAAGTTTAGTATTAGCCGTCAATAATGTATTTTTTTCAGCTTGCGCTGCCTGTATTTGAGTATTTAATTGTTCAAGATTAAATTCCTTATGCGAAATATCATCCAAATTATCATGAATTTTGTTTATTGCTACTTCATTCGATTCGTAATTATTAAGTACCATTTCTTCCTCAGTACTTAACTTCACAGTATTTGCTTGCGTTGATTCAAGATTGTTCTTAAGAGCTTTAATCTGTTCATCAATACTAGTAAATCTGTCCCAATCGCTATTAGATATAGTCTGAAAATTATTCCCAGAAAATTCTTGAATTAACGTTAAATATTCATCATATTCAGATTTTTTATCAAGAACATTTTGTTGCTGATTAACTTGTTTAAATAATTGATCTTTTTTTTCACTAATTATTTTAATATCTTCGATTAACTTGTCTTGCTCAGCGTTCTTAGCCGCAAACTCAGCTTTTTGGTCTTGCATTGAAGACTGTTGACTAATTAAATCATTATATTCACGAAGAGCCATATTTAAAGGCTTCTTGGCATTTTTACTAGTTTTATAAATATCACCGGCATCGCTATCTAATTGCTTAACTAAATCTAGCCACTCATTCCCGCCAACAGCACCTACTGTCAAAATATTATCGATTAATTCATCACGTTCTAACTTATCAAAGGAACCTAAGTTTTTTTGATTCAAAATATATGATGAACTATATAAATCTTTATCTACATTTTTTAGTAGATCCTTTAATGCTGAGTCTGGAAATTCTACATCATCTTTATAGACAGTGACATCTCCAATTACTTTTTTCACTTTTACTCGTCGGATAAGCCATTGGCTTCCATTATCAACTACGACTAACTCGCCACCATATTGATTAGCATTCTTAGGAATATATTGTTCATCAGTACTATTCCCAGGTTCGAATCCAAAAAGAACGGCTTTAATAAAAGCCAACAAGGTAGTTTTACCAGATTCATTGAAACCGCGAATAACTTGATAATCTTGTTGAAAATCAAATTTTTGATCTACAAGTTTACCAAAACCAAAAATATTAGCACTTTTGATATACATATTCTATCTACCTTTCTTTTTATGATTCAATTCATTATTGCTTTTTTCAATAATGCTGTTTAAATAACCTGGTTCTTCAATATGATTACGAATCATATCGTAATTTACTATGTTTTTATCTAAATTCCGCACATTCTCAATGGTAAAAATCTCTTGTTGTGATTGATTCCAGAATTCTTTGTCCATATCTTCAAACATGGCTTCATTGTTATAGCTAACATTAATTTTATAAGCATAAATATGTATTTCTTCAAGATATGACTGTAAATATTTTAAGAAATCTGTATCTTCAATTTGATTTTGTAATTCAGAGTTAAGTTTTTGTGCATTGTGAATATTAACAGAAATCAGTGTGTCCTTAACAAGATTATCACTTGCTTCTATAATCTTGCGGCGGAGATCATCAGTGGCATCATTTTCATCGGCAGAAATAGTTATTTCATCCCAAGTAAATATTTGTGACTTCATGAACTCAAGATTAGTTTGTCCATTATTTACTTCAACTAAATAAAATCCCTTATCACCTGTCTCCGTACGATTTAGCCCTTGCGGATTACCAGAATAAACAATAGCAGGATTCTCATTCAACACTTCTCTTTTGTGAATATGGCCTAATGCCCAGTATTCGTAACCTTTAGAAATCATATCAGTCATTTCAAAAGGTGCATAATCTTGGCTTTGAGTTTTAGTCATACCATGCAAGATTCCAATATGATAATCCTCATTACTCTGCTTATCTGGATATTGAGCTAAATAGTCATTCATAATATGTTGTTGGTCATAACTAAATCCGGAAATACCTACTCGCTTATTATCACTAGTTAAAATCGTCTCTGTGGTTACTTCCTTTGAAAAAACATGCACGTTATCAGGAAATTCAATAAACGTAGATTCTTCAGTTAAATAGTCATGGTTACCATATACCATAAAAACATCAATGCCATATTCTTGTAGTCGTAAAAATTGCATACGTAAGAAATCTTGTTCTTTTAAACTACGTTGATGACGATCATACTCATCACCCGCTAATATGACGAAATCAACCTTTTCTGCTATCGCAGTATCAATTATTCTTTCAAAAGCATTAAAAGTAGCTTCCTTAAACTCATCTTGTAGTGATTGAGATATTCTTTTTACGCCTTGAAACAGGTGACCCAAATGAATATCGGCGGCATGAATAAATCGCATATCTTTCTCCTTAGACCAACAAAATTATCTAAGTGTAATTATACCTTATTTTTCAAATTGAAACGTAACTCAAATCTTATGCTTTCTTAATTAATAATGAGAAATAAAAAAGACTGATAAGAATAAATTCTTATCAGTCTTTTCTGTTCATTATTTTGATTGGTAAATAGTAGCAATTGGTTTTGTAATGATTTGGTTTAGTTCATTAATCAAATCATTAACTTTCTTTTCTGCTTCCATCAATTCATTAATTACTGGGAATTGTTCGAATTGTGTTGTGAATTCTTGCATTTTTTCAATGTCTTCTTGTGTGATTTCAGCACCTGACATTTGTTTTTGTTGTAATTCCATTTGCAAGTTTTGAACTTTATCAAAAACACCATAAGCTTCTGTGTCAGCTTTTAGTCGTCCAAAAACATCTTTAAGTGCGATTACTTCTTCTGTCTTTTCCAAATCTGAAGCCATTTGGTTAGCTGTATCATAAATATTAATCATTTAATTCTCCTAATCTGAAATATGTTACTTATTAAATTATTTAATACTGTTAATACTAACATAATCATAGTAAATATCCATTCCATTTTTTTAAGTATTAACATTGTAAATATTATATTATTTGGCTTAAATACATCTTAAAAATAAAAAGAACTACAAAATGTAGTTCTTTTTTTACTAAAATATATTTCTTATAGAGTTATACCACTGTGTTGCATTTTCTTTGATTGAATCATACCCATTTTGGATAGAGTCTACCCAATTACCACTATTAGCAGATTGAGAGCTATTCTTTGTTTGCACAGGATCTTTTTCAGTAAAGTCTGTTTTATCACTGTATGGTAGAATTCCTGTCATTTCTGCTTTATACAAATGAGACACACCTGTTTCACTAGTACCAGATAAGAAATGATTTTCATCAGTATTATCAAATCCAATCCAACTAGCAACAACAACATCTGGTGTATATCCAATTAGCCACTGATCTTTAGTTCCGTAGCCATAAGATTTAGGAACTTCAGTACTACCAGTTTTTCCCGCAACTTCATATCCATAAGGCTTAGCACTCTGTGCCGTTCCGTAATTAAATACTCCAAGCATCAAACTAGTCATAGTTTTTGCTGTTGAAGAACTTATAATTTGTTTATTTGTCAAAGAAGTATTGTCTACAACAACAGCCCCTGTAGAGTCAACAATCTTAGTAATAAAATGCTCATCAGCTAGTTTACCATCATTAGCAAATGCTGTGTAGGCAGTAGCCATTTGAAGCGGAGATACTCCTGTTTCTAATCCACCAAGTGCTAACGCTAAATTTTGATCATCTTTATGAACATTAATACCAAAATTCTCAACAGAATTAACACCTTTTTTAACGCCTATCTTGTCTAACAAGGATACTGCTGGAATATTCTTACTATAAGCGATTGCCTTGTATAGTGGAATTTCTTCACTGTAACTTCCATCAACATTTTTTGGCGTATAGTTGTTTTTTCCAAAACTAGTGATTTCATTTGGCAACATTGAATCAGATCGGTAACCATTTTCAATTGCCGGAGTATAAACAGCCAACGGTTTTATAGCTGAACCAGGTTGCCTTTTTATCTGAGTCGCTCTATTCAACCCTCTAAACACGTGATCACCACGTCCACCTACGACAGCTTCTACTCCTCCTGACTTAGGATTAATAGCAACTGAAGCTGCTTGAGGCTCAGTTCCATCAGCTGCCGCATTGGGGAAAAGCCAATCTTTTTCAAAAGTATCTTGCATTGATTTTTGATAATCTTGATTAAGGCTTGTATAAATCTTATACCCCTTATTCATGATGTCTTCTTCTTTAAGACCGTACTTATTAATTGCTTCTGCTATAACCGCATCGAAATAATATGGATACTTATAGTCTTCATTTCCTTGATAACGATCTATCAGGTTTAAAGATTCTTTCTTATATGCTGTAGCCTCAGTTTTTGATATTTTATTGTTTTCAACCATCAAATCAATTACTAAGTTACGTCTTTGAACTGAGTTATCAGGATTATCAATTGGATTATAGTAACTGGGGCTTTTTAGCATTGCTGCCAACACGGCAGATTCAGCCACATCTAAGCTATTGGCATGCTTCCCAAAATACTTCATAGAAGCATCTTCAACACCCCAAACTCCATTACCAAAATAAGCATTGTTTAAATACATTGCCAAGATATCTTTTTTGGAATATGTCTTGTTAATTTCAACTGCCATAAAGAATTCAGCAGCTTTTCTCATGAATGTTTGCTTTTGTGATAGAAGCGAGTTTTTAGCTAATTGTTGAGTGATAGTACTTCCACCACCAGATATTTGCCCATGGTTTAATACTAATCCGACAGCTGCTCTCATATACCCCTTAAAGCTGACTCCAGAATTAGTCCAGAAAGTTCTATCTTCTGTGGAAATAACTGCATCTTGTATATTTGTAGATATTTCATCAATATCTACAAATGTACCTTTTTGTGAATACAATGATCCTGCGTCATTACCTTTTGCATCAACAATTGTAGTAGTAGTTTGCAACTGTGACTTCAGATTACCAACGTCTGCCGTCTTAGCTTTAAAAGTGAAATAAGCACTCAAAATTAAGAAAATTGTAGCTCCGACTAAAATAATCCACCTAGTTATTTGATATCTTTTCCATGCTCTTCTAAAGCCATTATCAAAAGAATCAAAAAATGGTCGAAAAAATTCGGATACTTTTGCAAAGAAATTCTTCATGATTTACCTCGTTATTGTATTAGATTCTATCACAAGGCTATAAAAATCAACTAATTTAAGAAAAATATTTGAAAACATTTATAATAATAACTATGAAAAAGAAAATAACTTATACAGGAACTACAGAAATCAAATTACGTGCCTTGTTGCAACAATGGTTAATACCTAAAAAATGGCAACATTATTTGCGTGTTGATCATTTGATTACCATTAATGGTAAATATGAATCTTTCTTCTATGACGTCCAACCTAATGACGTATTAGAACTTAACTTCAATTTCCCACCTCGTTCAACTAATCAGAAATACTTAACTGGTAATGATGATTTGAATATCATTTTTGAAGATGAAGATTTATTAATACTAAATAAACCTGCTGGACAAAAAACACATCCTAATTATGACGAAGAGAACTTCACTTTGATGAACTCAGCTGAAGCTTATTTAAGCAAAACAAGTCAACATCCCTACATGATTCATCGTATTGATAGTGAAACTTCTGGATTAGTAATGGTTGCTAAGAATCCCTATATTGTTCCAATATTAAATCGTCAATTAACTAGAAAAGAATTCAAACGAGATTACCTATCTGTAGTTGATATAAATAATTCTTTACCTGATTCAGGAAGAATTGAATTACCTATTGGAGAACACTCAACAGATGGGAGAATGCGTTCTGTTATTGAAACTGGTTTAGATTCAATAACGGAATTTAAAGTTCTAAAAAGAACTACTACTCAAGCTCTATTAGATTTGAAATTACTAACCGGTCGCACTCATCAAATACGTGTTCACTTATCTCATAATGGTTGGCCGATAATCGGTGATCCATTGTATAATCCAGAATCAACGTCAAAGCCAATGCGCTTATTAGCATATAAAATGTCATATACTGAACCTTTTTCGACAAAAAAAAATTCTGTAGAAATTAGTATTCCTACAGAATTTGATATTGATTAAAGTTTAAAAATTACTCCGATAGCAAAAAGAACAATACTTGGAACAATTACGACATTAACTCCTTTAAGAGCTGAGAAATATGTCTCTTTTTTAACTTGTTTTTTAAGATAAGGTTCAATAGTCTTATATGCTTTTGGATAAGTCAACATTACTAATAATACCGTATATGGTGCAACATGCATGATAGCTAATATTGGTAATAAGATAGCGGCGATTGCCCAAACAATTTTATATAATGTAACGGCATTTTTCTTACCTAAGAAATATACTAAAGTGTGACGACCGTTCTTGATATCCTCATCAAGGTCACAAGTATTATTGGCTAACAATGTACTGAAGAAGATCAACATATTAGGTAAACATATTAATAATACTTCAGCAATAATTGACCAACTAATAGCGTCACGATTTGCCATTCCTAAGTAGATATAAACCAACGGAATAAAGAATGCTATAGCTGATGCTACAACTAGCTCAGCTATTGGCAAGCTGTTCAACGGACGTGGTCCGAATGAATAGAACAAACCAATTAGTACACAGATTACACCGATAATAAAAGTAGTCCAGCCTGTTTGATATGCCAACCAAAGACTTGCGATTAATGGTAAAACTGATAATCCAATTATCCAGTTTCGTACAGTCTCTAGAGGAACGTTATTAGTTCCAATTGTACTAGTATTCTTTTTGTACCCTTCTTCATCTTTTGCATTCACATAATCCATATAATTGTTTTGCATGTTAACAATCAAATGAAAACTAAATACACAGAGAAAACCAATTGTTCCATACACAAAATTAAATGATCCAAATCTATAATAAGAATATGAAACGGCAAAAATAAACCATAATAAATCCAGTGGTGAAGTATAAATCTCAGTTAATTCATAAAATAATTTCCAATTCATAATAAACTCCCCTATATTACTGTTAGATACTGATATTTTAACCCTTATCAATGCATAAGAAAAGACGCAGAAAAAATCTGCGTCTTTTTTTGTTTACATTTCTTCTGGAGCTTCTACACCAAGTAATGCTAATGCTGAAGTTAAGACAATTGAAACATCTTTTACTAAAGCTAAACGAGCATTTCTTTGATCATCATCAGCCAAAATCTTGCTATGAGCATAGTATTGGTTAAATGATTTTGCTAAACGTAATGCATACTTAGCAATAATTGATGGTTCATATTCTTTAGCAGCACGCTTAATCACATCCGAGAATGAGCCAAGCAACTTAATAGTATCCCAAGCATTTTCATCTGATAATACTAAGTTTTCAGCTGCTTCATACTCTTTAGTATCGGCTTTTCTTAAGATACTTAAGGCACGAGCATTTGAATATTGAACATAAGGACCGGTTTCTCCTTCGAATCTAACAACTTCTTGTAGATCGAAATCAAAAGCATCACGACGATCATTTTTCAAGTCATGAAAGACAACGGCACCAATACCAACTTGTTTGGCAACTTCTTGCTTATTAGCTAGTTCAGGATTTTTTTCTTCAATTTGTTTTAATGCTAGAGCTTCAGCATCATTTAATACTTCATCAAGTAAGATAACATTACCTTTTCTAGTTGATAACTTCTTACCTCCTGTTGTGATTAATCCAAATTGAATATGATGGATATTATCAGACCAATCATGGCCCATCTTCTTCAAGACAGCTTTTAATTTCTTAAAGTGGTCAGTTTGTTCTTGACCAACAACATAAAGTGATTCTGCAAAGTCGTAAGTCTTCTTACGATACATAGCAGCAGCCAAATCACGAGTGATGTACAATGTTGCACCGTCAGATTTTTTGATTAACGCTGGAGATAAGTTCTCATCTGATAAATCAACAATTTCTGCTCCACGACTTTCAACGAGCAATCCTTTATCTTCTAATTCATTAACAACATCATCCATCTTATCGTTATAGAAAGCTTCACCATTGTATGAATCAAAAGTAACTCCTAATCTATCATAAATACGATTAAATTCTTTTAGTGATTCTTCACGGAACCATTTCCAAAGAACTAGAGCTTCTTCATCACCATCTTCAATCCGTTTGAACCAAGAACGTGCTTCATCATCTAGCTCAGGCTTCTCTTCAGCTTCCTCATGGAAACGAACATAATATTTCAAAAGATTAGTAATAGGATCTTTTTTAACATCTTCTTCAGATCCCCATAGTTTATAAGCAACGATTAATTTACCAAATTGAGTTCCCCAGTCACCTAAGTGATTGATTTTTACAGGATTATAACCAATCTTGCTAATTATTTTTGAAAGAGAATTACCTATCATAGTTGAACGTAAATGACCCATTGACATCGGTTTGGCAATATTAGGTGATGACATATCGATTGGAACATTACGTCCTTGACCTAGATTTGAATTACCATAATTATCAGCTTCGTTTAAGACTGCATGCAAAATATCATTTGAATAAGCATCTTTATCGGTAAAGAAATTAATATATGCGCCTTTAGCTTCTACTTTTTCAAAATTATTTGAATTAACTTGGTCCACTAATTCACTAGCTATCATATTAGGCGCTTTACGTAATTCTTTAGCTAAAATAAATGTTGGAAAAGCGTAATCACCTAAATCTGATGTCTTTGGTTTTTCAATCAGCTTACTAATTTGTTCCTTGCTAATTGAATCAGGCAAAACTGGTACTAAAGCTTCTACTACTAAATTTTTAAAATCCATAAATCCTCCAAGTCGTTGCATAATTATAAAATTTTAGACTGATACGAAAAAAATCCCGCCACTCTCAGCGTTAACTGAAAGAGACGAGATTTTCCCGCGGTACCACTCTAATTGATATTATCCACTCATAAAAAGTATTAATATTTAACACCCGAGGTGCGAACTCAACCTTCATTAATCAGTTCTCACTATCCTGATCTCACTATAAATTAACAGTTGATTATTCCTCAAACAATAACTGAATATTATCATAAATATTCAATTTACACAATTACATTATGCAGTCATTTGTTGAACGCGAATATTAATAATTTGATTAACTAGTAAATCTAGATTCTCATCATCTTTGGGAATTCTAATTGACCCTTTAGCATAAGAATAATTTGTTAATAATCCTTGTTCTTTTGCTGCTGTTACCCCTGCCGGTGTTGGATAAATACCAAGATGTTGCTTTGCAATTGCAAAGTAAATAACTGGCTTATCTAAATAATATCCACACATACTATATGTATAACGCTCAACGCATTCAGCTGGTAAGTTTTCAAACATTAGCTTTCGTACTCGATTAGCTAATTCAATATCGCCGTCTTCTTTTAGTTCTTGAATATAATTGTCTATTTCTTTGTTCTTGTTCATTTATTCACCAATTAAAAAAGTGAGTTTTCACTCACCAAAATTTTTATTACGCAATTTGTTTGTTTAACGAATTAATAGCATCTTTAATTGTAATTCCTGTACCGGAATTGTCGTTATTCTTATCTGTTGCAATAAAAATCTGTTTGTCTGTATCGAGTGAAATACGATACATGTTCTTCATATTACGAGTATTTTTATTCATCATAATATTACCTTCCTTTCGATTGTTACACTAGAAGGCAGCGAAATATCTTACTTAATGTAAACCTTTTCACAAATGTTGTCAACCATCTTATTTTTGAATTATGATATTATTTATTTATCAAAAAATGAATGGGGAATTTTTTATGGAAAAATTTTGTCAAAGTTGCGGTATGCCACTTACCAAAGAAAACTTAGCTGCAGGTAGCAAGATGTATTGTAACATGTGTTATGAAAATGGCAAATTTATTGAACCAGATATCACTCTTGAAGAAATGAAAGCACGGGGAATCAAAGGTATAGAAGACGGAAATGATGGAGTAATTAAGAAGTTCTTCATCAAAGCCAGTTATCCAATGATGTTAAAAAAATTAAAACGTTGGAACTAAGCAAAAAGACCAGTAGAAAATACAATCCTACTGGTCTTTTTATAATTGCACATCCCTATTATTCGTTCTAAACTACACTTAGGGGGTGAATAGCAATGGAACAATTAAATAAAACCATTTTAAAAGTTATCAAAAATCGACCTACAAATTCTCATAAAGCAAATTACGGTCGCGTATTAATAATTGCGGGTTCAAAACAATATGCTGGAGCGGCTGTTATGGCTTCATCTGCTGCTGTTTATGCCGGAGCTGGTCTTGTTACATTAGCCACTGATCCTTCTGTTTTTACGGCTATTAATATAACAATTCCTGAAGTGATGACGGTTAATTATAATAAAGACTTCAGTAAAGAACTAGAAGGATCTGATGTTATTGCAATTGGTCCCGGACTACCGGCTAATTTTGAAATTAATTCTTTAAAAAACTTGATTGAACATTTAACCAATAAGCAAACTCTTATTATTGATGCTACAGCTTTAAATACCTTAGCACAAGACATTTCAATATTAAATAATTGTCAGGCATTCGTTATTCTTACTCCTCATCAGATGGAATGGCAACGAATATCTGGAATCAAGATATTCGATCAAACGACTGATAAAAATATCGAATATATAAATAGCCTATCTAGTACTCCTACAATTATTCTTAAAAAGCATCAAACTGAAATTCATCACGAAAACTCTATTTATAAAAATATCGCGGGTAACCCTGGTATGGCAACTGGCGGCTCTGGTGATACATTAACTGGAATCATTGCCGCATTTTGTTCCCAGTTCAAAACTAATATAGATACTATTAACGCTGCAGTTTTCACCCACAGTGATCTGGCTAATGAACTATACAAAAATAATTATGTTGTTCTACCTGAGCAACTAATCAAACATTTACCTGAATATATGAAAAAAGCAGCCCATTAAAGGCTGCTTTTATTTGATTCTTAACATTTTTCTAAAACGATTCATTTGATATCCCAAAATATCATCAGCTAAGTGATTTCTTAATACGAGATATGTATAAATTAGACCACCAATTCCTGCTTCAATTATTAAAATAATAAATCCATAAACCCGACGATTAGGAATTCCTAAATAAGAATATAGGATCTTATTAGTAACAAAAATAACTACAAGCATAATAAGCGAGTACATGATAATATATGAAACTCTCTCAATAGTTGAAGTCAAGTCAACGTCATATAACTTAATCAATGACCGAATCATTAGAATAACAGTAATTAGCATTCCAATAAAAGTTGCCAATAATGGTCCAAATTCACGAAATACAGCAATCATTGGCCATTGAACTATAACTTTAACCACTAGCCCAACTAACAAGTAATTAATAGCCGTACGATTTTGATACAGCCCTTGTAATACCGCAGACAATACCGTGAATAATCCAAGAATAATAGCCAACATAGCAGAAACCTGTAACATTGAGATTCCTTTTTCATTATAAGAATAGAAAACAATCCATAATGGTTTAGACACACCATACATACCAATACTTGCAGGAATCATGACAAAAAAGAATAATTCAAATGCCTTAGTGATTTGTGTTTCAATTCCTTTTTGATCATTTTGAGCATGTGCTTTAGATAATACAGGTATTACCGCAACAGCCATTGCCGAAGCTAACGAAATGGTAATCATTATCAGTTTATTAGCATTAAAGCCAAACAATGCATACATTTGATCTAACATAGATTTAGGGTAGTGCCCTAAAGAATTCATCATTGCATTAAATGTAGCTTGATCAAACATTTGATAAAATACAAATCCAGATCCCATAACAATAAATGGTACTGCTTGTTGAACAATTTCAGCAATAAACTTACGATCATTGACTTCAACGATATTGCTACTTGATCTCGATAGCTTACGTAATCTAGGTAACTGTCGTATAAAGAAATATCCCAAGACTGCAATTGCAGCCACAGCTCCAATGAACGCAGCAAAAGTTGATTGTGTTACTGCATCAACATAACTACCATGTTGAACTTTCATAATAATATACGTGGCTAGTAACATGTAAAAAACACGTGCAATCTGTTCAACAAATTGTGAAATTGCTGATGGTGCCATCTCACCGTAACCTTGAAAATAACCACGAGTAATACTCAAAATTGGAATAACTAATACCGCAGCGCTTAATGACTTAATAACAGGTACCGTTGCCATATCGCCACCTGCAAAAATTGTTGCAATCATAGAAGCCCCAAAAAACATAATTGCCGCAAAAATTATACCTAATAATGCCATTAACTTAATTCCTTGTTTAAACAAGCGATTACCAATAGCATACTCATTCAATGCATTATAATGAGCAATTTGTTTTGAAATAGCACTGGGAATTCCGGCAGTAGAAATAATTAAGAATTCACTATAAATATTGTATCCTTTTGCATATAAAGCATTGGCAGCTAAGGCAACTGTAGCGCCACCTAACCAAGCATTCCAAGGAATAATATAAATAGCCCCTAAAATTCTAGAAAAAATACTTCCAGCAGTCATCCATGCTGAACCTTTTACCAAGGAGTTATCAGAGCTAGTACTATTATTTACTTCGACTTTATTATTTTCGTTATCCATAGAATTAAGCCTTTCTCTTCAAGCTTTAATTTTAACAAAAAATTCCAATAAGTAACTATTATCTTGAAATTTCTTAAATAAATAAAAAAAGACAAAACTTATTTTTGTCTTTTTTTAGATTATTAAAATTGAATTTCTGCAATTTTTTTAGTTAACTTCTCAATAATTATTTCAGCCTCTTCCGTTATGGAAACCATAATTTTCCTACGATCTTGAGTACTGCCATAACTACGATCAACTAACCCTTTCTTCTGCAAAACTCGTAAGATTCGCGAAATAGAAGCCTTAGATGTTTCTATCGCTTCAGCTATTTCTGTTGGCGAAATACTTCCCCGTTGTTTAATATGAAGCAATACATTATATTGTAAAAATGAAATTTTATATTCATTAGCTAATTTATCTAATTTATTTAACATCTTACTTTGTTTAATGAACCAGTTATCTAATGATTTCATATTATCAGTGTTTGAATCCATAATGCCACCCACTTATTCTTATGATTTTCCACCTCAAGAATTAAATAAGCTGTTACTTAAATACCCCAAAATTACTCCGTCTGATTTCTCAAAAACGCTATGGCATTAACCAGTTCTTCCCATTCAACGTCAGTCGGAGATCCCTTCCAAATGACTTGTAAACATTTAACATTTGTATTACTAAAATCAGAAACATAAATATCAGTATCTTCGTTTAATTCACTCATCAAATTAAGATTTATATAGCCATGATATCCAATATGATTTCTAATGAACTGGTCATAACTTTTACCACTCGAGAAATCAACAAAAATGTTAATTTGTCTTTCCAGTAGTTGAATCTCTTCAACTGCTAATAAATTAATCATGTATTCGTAGTATAGGTGTAGTTTTTCTATTTCAGCAATTTTATGTCCATCGATAACGTCTAGTTGCGAAACAAAGTCATATATCAAGCTCTTCAACTTAGGACTAGTTTTTTCAAAAACTTTAAAGTCCGCAGCATAAACAAAAGTAGATGTTGCAAGTTGAAAATGAACCCAACTCTGTGAAACTAGATCAACATTGTAAAGAATATCTTCATAACTATCCATCTTTGCTATCTGAATTCTTTCATTCAAATATTCTATTAGTTGAAGGCCAATAGCCGTAGGTTTTAGTCTAATATCGCTTTTGATATAGCAATTCAAAACCAAGAATAAATACAGTACCTTCCCTTCCGAGCTTGGGATTTTTGATGAAGAATATCGCGGTATGTATTGTTTGAAAAAAGCTTCAACTTCAACTTGTTTTTCAACAATTCCATTTTCAGCAATATAGCAGTTATTCTTAATTCGATAAAGCTGAACGCCCAAAAAGATTTCTAGTTTTATTCTTTGAACAATAGTCATATCTTTGGTAAATGATTTTTCAATTTCATGAATATAACTTTGCACCGTCTTTTTTATACTTTCAGAAAACGGCGACTCAATTCCACCATAATAATTGAACAAGATTTGAAAATAAAAGCTTCGGATACTTTTTTCATTACCAATTATTTGTGAATTTTTAAATGTTAATCCGTAAGTCTTCAATACTTCATTCACTCTTGATCTAACATTATATACCGAAGAAGAGCTCAAAAAGTTATATTCCGCAAACTCTGAAATTGTTATAGATTCAAACAACCCAACTTTAATTAATAAGTCGACAGCTATAGATTGTTTAAAATACAACAACTGTAAAGTTTGATAATCATGATAAGAAAAATGTTCTATAGATAGATATTTATCACTGACATTCATTAATGATTCAGTTTCAGCTAAGTCTTGTTGTAACTCATCAATCAAGTTATTAAATTTAAAATCAGATAATTTCATCTGTTGTTTCAACTCAACAATTGCAGTACTACTCTCTCTTTTTTCTTGAAGAGTTTGATAAATTAACAGCTTGTAACGACTATTACTAGACAAAAGAACATCAAATTTAGAATTCATAAATACCACCTATACAACTATTGATTATAGTTGATACCGTAAACATTTTTTTACAAACTATTTTTGATTTTTAAAAATTTTTTGGAATTTAATTTTCATTAATTCACATACAAATCAAATTTGAGTAAATATTTCATCGTATCAATTATTTATACACCATCATAAAATATTTGTATGTTGATTTGTTGAAATTTTTTTGAAATAAAAAGGACTCACTTAGGTGAGTCCTTTTTATTTACCCTTTTATAACAATATTTACAATTCTATTTGGTACGACGATAATTTTTACTACTTCTTTGTCACCAATGAACTTCTTAACATTCTCTTCATTAAGAGCTAATTCTTGGGTAATATCGTTAGGTGTATCTAGCGGTACTTCTACTTTACCACGTAGCTTACCATTTACTTGTACGATAATTTCTACTTGATCATCAACCAAAGCATTCTCACTATAACTTGGCCATTCAGCATAAGTTAATGATTCATCATGTCCTAACTTATTCCAAATTTCTTCCATCATATGTGGTGCAATTGGTGCTAACAGTTTAACGAATCCTTCAGCATATTCTCGTGGTACAGATTTTGCTTTATTCGCTTCATTAACGAAGACCATCATTTGAGAAATGGCAGTATTGAAGTGCATTTCTTCAAAGTCCTCAGTAACTTTCTTAACTGTTTCGTTATAGACTTTTTCAAGAATATCGTCGTTATCATTAACAATTGTATCCTTTAATGTGCTTTCATCGTCATCATTAATGAACAATCTCCATACACGTTCTAAGAATCTATGTGATCCGGCTAATCCTTCTTCGCTCCATGAAATTGACGCATCTAATGGTCCCATGAACATTTCATAAAGTCTAAGTGTATCTGCACCATATTCTTCAACAACGTCATCTGGATTAACAACGTTACCTTTTGATTTAGACATCTTCTCGTGATTATCACCAAGAATCATCCCTTGATTATATAGTTTTTGGAATGGTTCTTTAGTTGGAACAATTCCAAGATCATACATTACCTTATGCCAGAAACGTGCATATAATAAGTGAAGTACAGCATGTTCAGCGCCACCGATATACATATCAACTGGCATCCAGTCTTCTAACTTCTTCTTATCTGCAATAGCTTCTGAATTGTGTGGATCGATATATCTTAAGTAATACCATGAGCTACCAGCCCATTGTGGCATCGTATTTGTCTCACGACGTCCTTTACGACCGTTCTCATCAGTAACATTCAACCAGTCTGATAAGTTAGCTAATGGGCTTTCACCTGTACCTGAAGGCTTAATATCTTTTGTTTTAGGCAATACCAATGGTAATTCATCTTCTGGTACTAGTGTTGTCTCACCATCTTCCCAATGAATAACAGGAATTGGTTCACCCCAGTAGCGTTGTCTTGAGAATAGCCAGTCACGTAAACGATAGTTTACTTGTTTGTGTCCAACTTTTTTCTCTTCTAGTACTTCAATCATCTTATCAATGGCAGTTTGTTTATCCAAACCATCTAAGAAGTCTGAGTTGATGTGAACACCGTCTCCTGTATAGGCTTCTTCTTCAATGTCACCACCTTCAATAACTTGTTTGATAGGCAATTCGAATTTCTTAGCAAAATCATAATCACGTTCATCATGAGCAGGAACAGACATTATTGCACCAGTTCCATAACTTGCTAAAACATAATCTGAAATCCAGATTGGCATTTTCTCATTAGTAATTGGATTAATTGCATAAGCACCAGTGAAGACACCAGTCTTATCATGATTAAGATCTGTACGATCAAGATCTGATTTGTGTGAAGCTTCTTCAATATATTTTTCAACTGAGAAGTGTTGTTCATCTGTCATGATTTCTTTGACTAATTCATGTTCAGGTGCCATAACGATATAAGTGGCACCAAAAATGGTATCAGCTCTAGTTGTGAATACTTCAAAGTTTTTCTTTGAACCTTCAACATTAAATGTGATTTCTGCTCCTGTTGAGCGACCAATCCAATTACGTTGCATTTCTTTGATATTTTCTGGCCAATCAACGGAATCCAAATCATCAATTAGTCGATCTGCATAAGCAGTAATCTTAAGCATCCATTGACGCATTGGTTTTCTGATAATTGGAAAACCGCCACGTTCAGTCTTTCCGTCAATAACTTCTTCGTTAGCAACCACTGTTCCTAAATCTGGACTCCAGTTAACAGCAACTTCAGCTTCATATGCTAAACCTTTTTTATATAATTGTTCAAAAATCCATTGTGTCCATTTGTAATATTCTGGATCGGTTGTGTTAATTTCTCTTTCCCAATCATATGAGAATCCAAGAGAATTAATTTGACGTTTGAAAGTTTCAATGTTTTTTTCAGTAAACTCGGCAGGATCATTCCCTGTATCAAGAGCATACTGTTCTGCAGGCAATCCAAAAGCATCCCATCCCATTGGATGTAAAACATTATACCCTTGGGCACGTTTCATACGTGACAAGATATCTGTTGCTGTATATCCTTCTGGATGTCCTACGTGAAGTCCTTGTCCCGATGGATAAGGAAACATATCTAGTGCATAGTAATTCTTCTTGTTTTCATCTTCAGTAGTTTTAAATGATTTGTTTTTAGCCCAATACTCTTGCCATTTTTTTTCTGTAACATTATGATTATAAGTCACGTTTGATGTCCTCCAATTTTTTATGTACAGTAATAAAAAAATCGTCCACTGTTCTTTATAAACAATAGGACGATTTCTCGCGGTACCACCTAAATTCTACCCAGTAATGGATAGCTCTTTAATCTGATATCGGCAGATAACCGCAATTATTTAATAATTGAAACTTACTTACGATAGCTAAGTTCAATGTCATTAATATCTGCTCGCATTCCCGCAGACTTTCTGAAAAGTTAATCAACATTTACTACTTCTATCAAGTTCACAATCTATTTTACTTAAAATGCTTTCAGTAGTAAAGTAATTATTCTAAAGGATATATAATATGACAAAAAAAATAACTGCTATTTCTGGTTTTCTTATATTTTCATTGTTTGCAAGTTTAATATATTTCGCACCAAACAGTCTGAATTTATTTGATACTAAAATTACTAATATAATCTATAATAGTGCTCCTTCAATTACGCCTATTATAAAATTCATCACTACTATCGGGAATACATTAAGTATCACTATTATTACAACTATTGTTGTTTTAGCTCTATTTTTCAACAAGAAGTTTGCTCCTGCTTTGTTTATAGCAATTAATGTATCTGCAATTGCTACAATCAACCATCTTATTAAACAATTTATTCAAAGACCTCGTCCAAGTGTCTTACATTTAGTTGATGCTGGTGGTTACAGTTTCCCAAGTGGGCATTCAGCCAGTTCAATGGCATTATTTCTTGGATTGATTTTTGTTATTACAATGATATCTAAGAAAAAATTCACTTGGTTAAAAATAATCCTATTTATCATGCCACTTCTAATCGGATTTTCTCGGATATACTTAGGAGTTCACTACTTCTCTGATGTCTTAGCCGGATTATCTTATAGTCTTACAATCACTATAATAATTGCCTCACTATTTACAAAAAGACGACCTTCTTAGGTCGTCTTTTTATTTGTCACTTATTAATTTTTTGTTGCGAATTTCCATTAAGTTTAATACTAATGTCAAGATGATTAAGATAAGTCCTACTATGTAAATATTATGTAGTCCTTCAAACAAAATCTTACGTAATCCAGGTAATAATTCTTGTGGTAATGAAGTAGCCGTCTGTGGATCAATCAACTTATTCATCATATCCATAGTGTACTTATCGTTAGCAGCTACACCACTAATCATTTTTTGATTAAGTACAATTCCAAAGACAGATACCATTAACGTCTGACCAATCATACGACTTAATGTATTGAAGCTAGTCGCAACTCCAATTTCATCTTCAGGAACTGCAGATTGTGTAGCAACAGTTGTAGTGGTAATAGTTAAACCAAAGCCCATACCCGAAACAGTTGCAACTAATAAGAAATACCAGAATGGCGAAGTAATTGGAGCTAAGACTAACCCTAAAGCAGAAATAAATAAGAATATTAAACTGATATAAATAATTCTGTTAGGTGCCATTTTCTTAAGTAAATAACCAGCCCATAATGAAGCTATAATCCACATTATAGAACTTGGTGTAACAGCAAATCCGCCAAGAGAAGCACGTAATCCGAGTACCCCTTGCATCCATGTTGGAATGTAAGCTTCAAAACCTATTAGATAACCACTAACAAGAAGAGCTATCATATTCTGAATCACGAATGTTTTATTCGTGAATAATTTCAAAGGAATAATGGAATCTTCAGCGCGTTTTTCGACATAGATAAAAGCAATTAGCGCAATGATAGATATTGCAAAAAGTGTGATAGGTACTACTACACTTTTATTTGATAAACTCTGCATTCCAAGCATCATTGATAATAATAACGCTACTAATAATATCGTACCTTTATAATCTACTACTGTCTTCTTACGTTCAACATTTTCAATTAGGCCATAATAAATCATAAAGATAGTAATAATTCCGATTGGAATATTAATCATGAAGACCCAATGCCAACTAAGATGTTCTACAATAAATCCACCAATTAATGGTGCAATAATTGCAGCAATCCCCCAAGCTGATCCATTAAGTCCAATTACTCGAGCACGTTTTTCAATCGGATAAATATCTGCAATAATTGTGAAGGCTACTGGTTGTATTGAACCAGCACCAAGACCTTGAATAACTCGAGACAGAATCAACATTTCCATCGAATTAGACAGTCCACATAATAACGAACCGATTGTAAATAATATCAATCCGAATATAAATACTGGCTTACGGCCAATAATATCAGCCATTTTTCCATAAATTGGAGTTGATAAAGCTGTCATTAATAGATAAATTGAAAAAACCCAATTCATCAATGATACTCCATGCAGACTCCCAATAATTGTTGGCATCGCTGTTGAAACAATTGTTCCTTCAACGGCTGTCATAAATGTGGCAACAAAGACTGCTACAGTTACTACTTTTACATTTGTTTCTCTTTTTTGATTCATAATTTCTCCTAAGCATGAATTAAAAACATCAATTCACATACCATTTTTCACATAAAAAAAGACGCTTTGAAGAAGATACTTCTTCAAAGAACGCCTCTTAAACTCGTCAATTTAGATATTTTTTAATATCTTCAACCTTGTCTAAATGTTCCCAAGGAAGATCAACATCTGTACGTCCAAAATGACCATATACTGAAGTTTGTTTATATATGGGCCTTTGTAAATCTAACATTTCAATAATACCTGCAGGTCTTAGATCAAATAATTCTCGAATGCAGGCAATAATTTTTTCTTCACTGATTTCACTTGTTCCAAAAGTATCAACATGAATTGATACCGGTTGAGCCACGCCAATTGCATAAGCAATTTGTATTTCAAATTTTTCAGCAATTTTAGCAGCAACCATATTTTTAGCAATATATCGTGCAGCGTAACTTGCTGAACGATCAACTTTTGTAGCATCTTTTCCTGAAAAAGCACCACCACCGTGATGAGCTAAGCCACCATAGGTATCGACAATAATCTTACGACCAGTTAGTCCAGAATCACCTTGTGGACCACCGATCACAAAACGGCCAGTAGGATTAATAATGAATTTCGTATCTTCATCAATCAAGTCATCAGAAATTACGTTTCTAATAACTTTATCTTCGATATCTTTTTTCAATTGTGCCAATTGTACTTCTTCATTGTGTTGCGTACTCAAGACAACTGTATCTACACGGAAAGGTATTTCGTTTTCATCGTATTCAACAGTTACTTGAGCCTTTGCGTCAGGTCGTAAGTAATCTAATTCATTATCTTTGCGTACTTGCGCAATTTTTCTCATTAATTTATGAGAAAGTGATAATGATAAAGGCATAAATTCAGGTGTTTCATTGGTTGCATAACCAAACATTAATCCTTGATCACCAGCACCAATCTTGTCTAACGGATCAATACCTTTTTCACGGTATTCTATCGCGTCATCAACACCCATAGCGATATCGCTAGATTGTTCATCTAATGCAATTAAGACGGCACAAGTATTGCCATCAAAGCCAATGCTTGCATTATCATAACCAATATCTTTGATTGTTTGTCTAATTATAGACTGAATATCAACGTAAGCTGATGTTGATATTTCACCAACAACTAAAACTAATCCTGTAGATACAGTTGTCTCACAAGCTACTCTTGCATCCTTATCTTGAGTTAAAATAGCATCTAAAATTGAATCACTTATTTGATCAGCTATTTTATCAGGATGCCCTTCAGAAACAGATTCTGAAGTAAAAAAATGTTTTTCTTTCATAATATCCACCTTTCGGTTACAGGGAAGATCCTCTATACGGACCCCATCAGGATTCCTAATTGTAACAACTAATAATATTAACATATTTGATTGACGTAATAAACAAAGTTCACTAACATAAGTAATATGAAAAACTTAAAAATTAATAAAAAAAGACCTTTGTCACTGAGATTAATCGATACAATCATTGATATCGCAAGTATCATTCTTTTCCCATTTATTTTTGCAAGTAGATTTTCTATCACTCCTATGAAAGGATATATTTATGTAATTATCTTTATTGCACTAATCTATGTCTATAAAGATATCTTCATTCCAAAGAATCCTAATAAATATTTCGATATATTATTTTTAACGATTTTCTTGATACTAAGTGTTATTTTCAGCTTTAAACTTAATAGTTTAATTACAACTATCAGTATTTTTCAATTATTACTTTTCATTGTTGCTAAATATGTTAAAAAATCGACTCCACTCTTAACTGATCTAATATTTAACTTTCTTACTCCAACATTTTTAATGATTATTCTTACATATTCATTAACAAAATTTATTAGTTATCCGATTATTATATTAATTCTTCTAATTAATACCTTCTCGTTAACTACAAATTATATTGAAGTTAATTATAAATCATTATTTGGATTACTTGCTGTAATTACGTTAGTGGTTTTAATAGTTCTTGCAGAATATATTTCAGTAATGCAAGCCATATCAATGGCATCTACTTTACTAGTATTTATATTAATAAAATACTTCTTCAATATTTCACTTAAATCTTGTTGGGCAAGATTGTTTCTAAGCTTGATGCAACTTTTCTAAATAAAAAACCTGCTATTAATAGCAGGTTTTTTATTTAATCACATTCCCATTTTCCATCTTTAAGGTTACAAGTTCCACCTTCATTGTTGATAGATACCAATTTCTTTTCTTGTTCTTCTTGTTGTTGAATCATTTTTAACGTTTCAATAATTTTGTCTTTTCTTTGAGCACCATTGATAAGATATTTACCATTCACGATCAGTGTAGGTATGCTATTAATTCCATATTTTTGAGCTAATTCAAAATCACTCATAACTGCTTCAACAGTGTTAGAATCTTCAAATTGTTTTTCCCAAGCATTAAAATCAATGCTTGTTTCTTTTACAAGAGTACGAATCACTGCTAAGTCTTCAACATTCATGCTACGCATGAATAGACCCTCTTGAAGCTTATCAAATACTTCCCAATAGACATCTTGTCCGCCAACTAATCCTGCAGCTTTAGCAGCGATTAAGCCATATTTTGATGTTGGAAATAAGAAATCTTCTTTTTTCATTCCATCAATATTAAATCTATGTAACTCGTCTATTCTATTAGCATGCTCCCAATGATTTAATACTTCAGGCTTCACTGCTTCCCTTGATCCAAACATCTGTACAAATGCGTCAGGTTCCCATCCCAGAGCAAAAGACCTATGAATAATTTCTACTTCGGGTAATTCTTCTTTGATACTATGCATTCTATATGACATTGGAAAACAAAAACTACAAATCACATCATGAAAAAACTCAATTTTCATATTATCCCCCTAATAATGCAAGCACTTTAATATCCTATTATTACAACTTAGATATTAAAAACTGTCAATTTATTTGACTGCGTAGAGAATAAAAAAAGAAACTAATAGATTTCTCTATTAGTTTCTTTATAGATGGAGGATACAGGGCTCGAACCTGTGACCCTCTGCTTGTAAGGCAGATGCTCTCCCAACTGAGCTAATCCTCCAGTTAAGATGACCCCTACGGGATTTGAACCCATGTTACCGCCGTGAAAGGGCGGTGTCTTAACCACTTGACCAAGGGGCCATATCTGTTTTAAGTACAAGAAATATTATATAGTATAACTAGTTAACAAGGCAAGGAGAAATTATGAATATTCAAGACTTTTTCGAAAATTTACCAACTCAACAAATTGCCCAAGACTTATTAGGTAGAACTCTCTCTTATAAGACAAATTATGGACTTATATCGGGTTTAATTGTAGAAACTGAAGCTTATCTAGGAATAAAAGACAAGGCCGCACACAGCTATAATGGACGTCATACGCCAAGTAACGATCCTTTATATCAATCTGGAGGTACAATATATATTTATTCAATTCACAGTTATTTAGACATGGACATTAGCGCTCAAGTTTCTGGTAATCCAAACGGTATCCTCATTCGCGGATTAGAACCTCTTGAAGGTATAGACGTAATGAATAATAATCGACAGGTTAGTCAGCCTTTTGAGTTAACTAACGGACCAGCTAAATGGATGCGTGCATTTGGAATTTTAGATAAAGACTTATCCGGAACTATGTTAAATACAGACAAACTATTCCTATCAGATGAGCGGATCCGTGAACCAAAAATAATTACTAATTCACCAAGAATTGGTGTAAATAATAAAGAGCCTTGGACTTCAAAGAAATTAAGATATTATGTTCAAGGAAATCCCTATGTTTCTAAATCTAAAAAATCTGAATTCGACTTAAAAAATTATGGTTGGAAATAAAAAAAGAGTGTGCGAATGCACACTCTTTTTTATCATCTATCTCGTCTAGCTTTCAAGGCATAAAGTATTGTTACAGTATCAACAACTTCTTGGAACAACGCACCAATAATTGTTGGAATAAATCCAAAAGCAGCAATTATCATTAAGCCAATACAAATGAAAATTCCAATTAAAACTGATTCCTTAGATATTCGCATTGTATCTTTAGAAATTTGAATAGCTTTAGTTACTTTAGATAAGTCATCTCTAACAATTACCGCATCGGCTGACTCACTAGCTGCCGTTGCTCCACTGGCACCCATTGCAATACCGACATCTGCAACTACTAAGGACGGTGCATCATTAACACCATCACCTACCATGGCAATTGGCTTATCCTGTTTAGCTGTTTTGTCTAACACATCAATTTTATCTTGAGGTAAGCAACCAGCATAAACTTGAGTAATATTTATTTCTTTAGCAACTTTTTGAGCAACAGATTGATGATCTCCGGTTAACATGATTATATTATGGACATTCATTTCTTTAAGTTCATTCATAGTTTGAGCCGCTTCAGGTCTAATTTGATCACTGAATAGAATTGACCCAGCATATTCATTATCAATTGAAATATGCACGGCAGTTTTTTCTAAGCCAATTTTTTCTTTTTTAGAATCAACGAAGCTTAATTTTCCGACTTTAACTAATTTGGAGTCAATTACTCCACTGACACCTTTAGCAGTAACCTCATTAACGTCGTCAGCGATCTTTAATTTACTTGCACCAACATACTCCACTAAAGACCTAGCCAAAATATGATTTGATTGTTGTTCAACACTTGCTGCTAAAATATATAACTCGTTATCTGACAATTGTGAATCATTAACAATTTCATCAACTTTTAATTTACCAGAAGTGATTGTTCCCGTCTTATCAAAAGCAATCGACTTAATCTTAGATAACTTTTCAATAGTTGTACCAGTTTTGACAATAATACCATTTCTACTAGAACGACTCATTCCAGAAATCAACGAAATAGGAGCAGCTAGAATCAATGGACAAGGTGAAGCTACAACTAAGACTTGAGCAATTCTCACCGGATCTTTACTTATGAAATAGCTAATTCCAGCGATCAAATATGCTAAAAGAGTAAATGGTACAGCGTAACGATCCGCCATTCTTACGAAATGAGCTGGTCTTTCTTCTGATTGCTTAACCAGTTTAATAATCTCTTGATATTGACTATCTTTAGCTAAGGTAGTGGCTTTCATAGAAATAGAATTGTCACCGTTAATTGATCCAGACATTACTGAATCACCTACAGTTTTAGTGACCGGAACAGATTCACCAGTTAGGGATGCTTCATTTAAATCTGAAGTACCTTCAATCAAAATCCCATCAACTGGAACAAGTTCTGACGGTTTTACAATTAAAATATCATCTACTTTTACATCATCAACATCGATGTTAGAAATTTTCCCATCAACAAGTAGATGAGCATCTTTAGGAGTATTGGACAGAAGCTCTTTTAACTCAGTATTCGCTTTACTAGCCGCAAAATCTTCTAATGTATCTCCACCAGTAAGCATTAACAAAACAATTAATGAAGCCCAGTATTGTCCGACCGCAAGAGTTGCTACCACAGCAGTAATAGCTAACAAATCTACTCCAAATTTACCGGATTTCAAAACTTTAATCATATCTATAAACATTATTAATGCAAGAATAGAGCCAAGAATTGTAATCAAGGATTGTGCCATTATTTTATAATGGAAAATGAATTCTAAAACTCCAGAAATTAATGCGATTATAAGTACAATACTCAATTTAACTTTATTATTATTTATTTTCATATGTGTACTCCCATCGTTTATTTGATAAATAAATTATAACATGGAATAATTCTAAATAACAAAAGATAAGTGAATATCATATTTGTATCATTTAAATGTAGTTTAGTAGCGCAAAATAAAAAAGCCTACAAATTAACGTTTGTAGGCTTTTTATATGAAGATGGATAATTCTGAACAATCCAGAATACATCAAACCGGAGAGTAAGGGATTCGAACCCTTGATACATCGTTAAACATATACACGGTTTCCAACCGTGCTCCTTCGGCCGCTCGGACAACTCTCCATCAATAATAAAGATTGTACCATTGATTAATTAAAACAAAAAGCATTGAATCAAAGATTCAATGCTTTTTTATAACTCCGGTTGTCAGACTCGAACTGACGACAACCTGATTAACAGTCAGGTGCTCTACCAACTGAGCTAAACCGGAATAAAGCGTGGCAACTTCCTATCCTCGCAGGCAGTTTCCCACCAACTACTATCGGCGTTAAGAAGCTTAACTTCTGTGTTCGACATGGGAACAGGTG
>NZ_BQUT01000004.1 GCF_022835675.1 Companilactobacillus sp. RD055328 | reverse complement strand
GCGTGGCAACTTCCTATCCTCGCAGGCAGTTTCCCACCAACTACTATCGGCGTTAAGAAGCTTAACTTCTGTGTTCGACATGGGAACAGGTGTATCCTTCTTGCCATCGTCACCACACTTCTTCCCTCGTACCTTGAAAACTAAATACTAACGCTTTTAAAAAAACTCCGAAAACCGCTTCGGTTAAGCCCTCGGCCTATTAGTACTGATCCGCTCCATACATCACTGTACTTCCACGCTCAGCCTATCTACCTCATATTCTATAAGGGGCCTTACTTCCTTAACGGAATGGGAAATCTCATCTCGAGGGAGGCTTCACACTTAGATGCTTTCAGCGTTTATCCCTTCCATACATAGCTACCCAGCGATGCCCTTGGCAGAACAACTGGTACACCAGAGGTATGTCCATTCCGGTCCTCTCGTACTAGGAACAGCTCCTCTCAAATTTCCTACGCCCGCGACGGATAGGGACCGAACTGTCTCACGACGTTCTGAACCCAGCTCGCGTACCGCTTTAATGGGCGAACAGCCCAACCCTTGGGACCGACTACAGCCCCAGGATGCGATGAGCCGACATCGAGGTGCCAAACCTCCCCGTCGATGTGAACTCTTGGGGGAGATAAGCCTGTTATCCCCAGGGTAGCTTTTATCCGTTGAGCGATGGCCCTTCCATGCGGTACCACCGGATCACTAAGTCCGACTTTCGTCCCTGCTCGACTTGTAAGTCTCACAGTCAAGCTCTCTTGTGCCTTTACACTCTGCGAATGATTTCCAACCATTCTGAGAGAACCTTTGAGCGCCTCCGTTACTGTTTAGGAGGCGACCGCCCCAGTCAAACTGCCCACCTGACACTGTCTCCCACCGTGATTGCCGGCGAGGGTTAGAGCCTTCATATAACAAGGGTAGTATCCCACCAATGCCTCCTTCGAAACTAGCGTTCCGAATTCAACGGCTCCTACCTATCCTGTACATGTCATACAAAAACTCAATATCAAGCTACAGTAAAGCTCCATGGGGTCTTTCCGTCCTGTCGCGGGTAATCCGCGTCTTCACGGATATCATAATTTCACCGAGTCTCTCGTTGAGACAGTGCCCAAATCATTACGCCTTTCGTGCGGGTCGGAACTTACCCGACAAGGAATTTCGCTACCTTAGGACCGTTATAGTTACGGCCGCCGTTTACTGGGGCTTCAATTCTGGGCTTCGCCGAAGCTAACTCATCCTCTTAACCTTCCAGCACCGGGCAGGCGTCAGCCCATATACGTCATCTTACGATTTTGCATAGACCTGTGTTTTTGATAAACAGTTGTTTGGGCCTATTCACTGCGGCTGACCTTTCGATCAGCACCCCTTCTCCCGAAGTTACGGGGTCATTTTGCCGAGTTCCTTAACGAGAGTTCTCTCGCACACCTTAGGATACTCTCCTCGACTACCTGTGTCGGTTTGCGGTACGGGTAGTATATATCTAACTAGAAGCTTTTCTTGGCAGTGTGAGTTATTGTGCTTCGCTACTTATATTTCGCTCCCCATCATACCTTGTCCTTATAGTCGCAAGCATTTGACTCACAACAAAACTTGATATTTGGACACGCTTTTCCAGCCGCGTGCTCACATCATCCTCCTGCGTCCCTCCATTGTTCAAACAATATATACTAGTACAGGAATATCAACCTGTTATCCATCGATTACGCCTCTCGGCCTCATCTTAGGTCCCGACTAACCCTGGGCGGACGAGCCTTCCCCAGGAAACCTTAGTCATACGGTGGACCAGATTCTCACTGGTCTTTCGCTACTCATACCGGCATTCTCACTTCTATAAAGTCCACTGCTCCTCACGGTACAGCTTCTTCCCTTATACAACGCTCTCCTACCACATATCTTACGATACATCCACAGTTTCGGTACTATACTTAGCCCCGGTACATTTTCGGCGCAGGGTCACTCGACTAGTGAGCTGTTACGCACTCTTTAAATGAATTGCTGCTTCTAAGCCAACATCCTAGTTGTCTAAGCAACCCCACATCCTTTTCCACTTAGTATAGATTTTGGGACCTTAACTGGTGATCTGGGCTGTTTCCCTTTCGACTACGGATCTTATCACTCATAGTCTGACTCCCGAGTATAAATCAATGGCATTCGGAGTTTATCTGAATTCAGTAACCCTTGACGGGCCCCTAGTCCAAACAGTGCTCTACCTCCATGATCCTTACCTCGAGGCTAGCCCTAAAGCTATTTCGGAGAGAACCAGCTATCTCCAAGTTCGTTTGGAATTTCACCGCTACCCACAGCTCATCCCCGCATTTTTCAACATACGTGGGTTCGGTCCTCCAATAAGTATTACCTCATCTTCAACCTGGCCATGGGTAGGTCACTTGGTTTCGGGTCTACGTCTACATACTATGTCGCCCATTTCAGACTCGCTTTCGCTACGGCTCCGTATCTTCTACTTAACCTCGCATGCAAACGTAACTCGCCGGTTCATTCTACAAAAGGCACGCCATCACTCATTAACGAGCTCTGACTATTTGTAGGCACATGGTTTCAGGATCTATTTCACTCCCCTCCCGGGGTGCTTTTCACCTTTCCCTCACGGTACTGGTTCACTATCGGTCACTAGGGAGTATTTAGCCTTGGGAGATGGTCCTCCCGGATTCCAACGGAATTTCTCGTGTTCCGCCGTACTCAGGATACAGATTGGAGTGGTTTTGATTTCGTTTACGGGACTGTCACCCTCTTTGGTTAGTCTTCCCAAACTATTCAACTATCTCTACCTTTTGTTCTCACAACATCTGTCCTACAACCCCAAAGAGCAAGCTCTCTGGTTTGGGCTCTTCCCGTTTCGCTCGCCGCTACTCAGGGAATCGAATTTTCTTTCTCTTCCTGCAACTACTTAGATGTTTCAGTTCATTGCGTCTTCCTCTTATAAGCTATGTATTCACTTACAAGTAGTTGTCGATTAAAACAACTGGGTTCCCCCATTCGGAAATCTCCGGATCAAAGCTTACGTACAGCTCCCCGAAGCATATCGGTGTTAGTTCCGTCCTTCATCGGCTCCTAGTGCCTAGGCATCCACCATGCGCCCTTTATAACTTAACCTAAATCAAGATTATAATTGGTTCATAATAAATCTTTTTAAAAAAATTGTGTTTAGATAACTCTAAACGCGCAGTTTTCGGTGTTTCTTTTTTCGTTAGTATTCAGTTTTCAAGGTACGAAGT
>NZ_BQUT01000003.1 GCF_022835675.1 Companilactobacillus sp. RD055328 | reverse complement strand
CACCTGTTCCCATGTCGAACACAGAAGTTAAGCTTCTTAACGCCGATAGTAGTTGGTGGGAAACTGCCTGCGAGGATAGGAAGTTGCCACGCTTATGGAGGATTAGCTCAGCTGGGAGAGCATCTGCCTTACAAGCAGAGGGTCACAGGTTCGAGCCCTGTATCCTCCATTGAGCCGTTAGCTCAGCCGGTAGAGCATCTGACTTTTAATCAGAGGGTCGGCAGTTCGAACCTGCCACGGCTCATTGCACAAGAGTGCAGTGAAGAAAAATTGAATACATGCGGGTGTGGCGGAATTGGCAGACGCGCTAGATTTAGGTTCTAGTGTCTTTTGGACGTGAAGGTTCAAGTCCTTTCACCCGTATTAATATGCCGACTTAGCTCAGCTGGCAGAGCACCTGTCTTGTAAACAGGGGGTCGGAGGTTCGAACCCTCTAGTCGGCATATGCGGAAGTAGTTCAGTGGTAGAACATCACCTTGCCATGGTGGGGGTCGCGGGTTCGAATCCCGTCTTCCGCTTTCATTATATTCGCCGGGGTGGCGGAACTGGCAGACGCACAGGACTTAAAATCCTGCGGTGAGTAATCACCGTACCGGTTCGATTCCGGTCCTCGGCATATAATGAAAATGCACCCATAGCGCAACTGGATAGAGTGTCTGACTACGAATCAGAAGGTTGTAGGTTCGACTCCTACTGGGTGCATAGTTCGGGAAATAGCTCAGCTTGGTAGAGCACTTGGTTTGGGACCAAGGGGTCGCAGGTTCGAATCCTGTTTTCCCGATTGCAACGATTTGCAAATATATTCATGGCGGTGTAGCTCAGCTGGCTAGAGCGTCCGGTTCATACCCGGGAGGTCGGGGGTTCGATCCCCTCCGCCGCTATTTTGGACCTTTAGCTCAGCCTGGTTAGAGCAAACGGCTCATAACCGTTCGGTCGTAGGTTCGAATCCTACAAGGTCCATAAAGTGTCTTGTAGGCGACTTTATATTATTGGTTCCATGGTCTAGTTGGTTAGGACGCCTGCCTGTCACGCAGGAGATCACGGGTTCGAATCCCGTTGGGACCGTAATGGCTCGGTAGCTCAGTTGGTAGAGCAATGGATTGAAGCTCCATGTGTCGGCGGTTCGATTCCGTCCCGCGCCATTAGATCTATTTATTCATAATATGCGGGTGTAGTTTAGTGGTAAAACCACAGCCTTCCAAGCTGTTGTCGCGAGTTCGATTCTCGTCACCCGCTTTTTCCTTTTTTGGGCCTATAGCTCAGCTGGTTTAGAGCGCACGCCTGATAAGCGTGAGGTCGATGGTTCAAGTCCATTTAGGCCCATTTTGGAGAAGTACTCAAGTGGCTGAAGAGGCGCCCCTGCTAAGGGTGTAGGTCGCTAACGCGGCGCGAGGGTTCAAATCCCTCCTTCTCCGTTTTTATTTTAATGTATGGCCCCTTGGTCAAGTGGTTAAGACACCGCCCTTTCACGGCGGTAACATGGGTTCAAATCCCGTAGGGGTCATTGCACTTTTTAAGTGCAAGTTATATAATTGTATATACATATATTTGGAGGATTACCCAAGTCCGGCTTAAGGGAACGGTCTTGAAAACCGTCAGGCGGGTCAAACCGCGCGTGGGTTCGAATCCCACATCCTCCTTTTTCATATTATCGCGGGATGGAGCAGTCTGGTAGCTCGTCGGGCTCATAACCCGAAGGTCGTTGGTTCAAACCCAGCTCCCGCAATTTTTTTATTTATTGGTTCCATGGTCTAGTTGGTTAGGACGCCTGCCTGTCACGCAGGAGATCACGGGTTCGAATCCCGTTGGGACCGTAATATGGCTCGGTAGCTCAGTTGGTAGAGCAATGGATTGAAGCTCCATGTGTCGGCGGTTCGATTCCGTCCCGCGCCATAAATGGAGGGGTAGCGAAGTCTGGCTAAACGCGGTGGACTGTAAATCCACTCTTTCGGGTTCGGAGGTTCGAATCCTCTCCCCTCCATCGTTTTTAGGGATATGGTGTAATGGTAGCATACGGGTCTCCAAAACCCTTGATGGGAGTTCGATTCTCTCTATCCCTGTTGTACCATGGCGGTATTGGTGAAGTGGTTAACACACCGGTTTGTGGATCCGGCACACGTGGGTTCGATCCCCACATACCGCCCTTTAAATTGGGCTATGGCCAAGCGGTAAGGCAACAGGTTTTGATCCTGTCATGCGCTGGTTCGAATCCAGCTAGCCCAATTTTTTTTGGCGGTATAGCCAAGTGGTAAGGCAGAGGTCTGCAAAACCTTCATCGTCGGTTCGAATCCGATTACCGCCTTTGGCTACAAGCTATTTTGTGAATACATGCCGGTGTGGCGGAATTGGTAGACGCGCTGGATTCAAAATCCAGTTTCCAGTAGGAAGTATCGGTTCGACTCCGATCACCGGTATTATCCACTTGGATATGAGTGGACAGCAAAAAGTGTGATAGTTAGTAAAAACCTTGACAGATTAACGTTTGTTGAGGTTTTTTTATTGCTTTAAAATTGTTCGTATGGATATAAATAGACATGTTTTACAGAATGTGGTGCACAAATGGTGCACATGGATTATTTTTTGAGAATTTTGGTGCATAAGTGATAACTGCTGTAAGTCATGGGAGACAAATGATACAGCAGTTTTTTAAAAAAATATATTTTGTCTTTATTTTATGCAAAAAGGTATATAATTTGCATAAAATAAAGACGAAGGATAGATAAATGACACAGAAGAAAGAAATAAGAGAATTTTTAAGAAAAAACAAAGGACAAATAACACTTAGTGATGTCAGAAATCTTGGGATTTCTACTAAAGTTTTGAGTAGGATGTTTAATGATAATGAAGTATATAAATTAACATCAGGAGTATATATTGATCCTGAAGAATTTGGTGATGAGTTGAAGGGTTTACAATATAGATTCAATAAAGGTATTTATTATCGGAGTACGTCGTTATTTTTACACGGAATGATTGATCGAACACCATCGTTTTATGAAATGAATTTTCCTAATTCTTATTTTTATCCTTCAAATATTGAAGAACCACTAAAGATGTATAGACAAGAACTTCATCTGTATAAAATTGGAATTGAATCAATTGAGACTCCACGTGGGAATGAAGTATTAGTTTATAATATTGAAAGAACGTTATGTGATATCATACGTAAGCGTAATAGACTTGATCCAGAGACAATAAAACAAGCCGTGAATTATTATGCTAAGTATTCAGGTAAGAATGTACACAAATTAGTTGAATACTCTAAAATTTTTAAAGTTGAATCTGAAATTGAAAATTATATGGATGTGCTATTATGAAATTAAAATATATAGATAAAAAGCAATTTTTAGCAAATATAAGAAAAATGGCAAAAGATAATAAAGTTACTCCGCAAATTCTTCTGCAGGAAGTGATTCGTGATGATATCTTAAGTGGGAGCAGTTATTTGTCTGATATTCTTCAAAAAGAGTGGGTAAAACATAAGAAAAAATTTCATGATGATATTGAATTTAATACTTTTGTTAGTAATGAAGCGAAAGGATATCATGGTAAAGAGAAAGTAACAAGAGAAATTGCAAATGGACTATATGAAACTGATGGCAAGTATTGGGTTAATCCATGGATGGCTGGTTTTGATATCGTTCAAATGTCGACGACAAGTATTATCACCAGTGGTCCACATATGAGCCTTGGTGAACGTAGTAATAAAGATACATTTACTGAAAATCAAAAGAATGAACCGCATGGAAAAGGCGAGGTTGATGTAAATGAAGATTTGGAAGAATTGAAAAAAAATCAAAAAAATATCCAAGGAGAAAACAAATAATTGTGAATATGGAAGAAAAAAAGAAGATGCTACTGGATACATTGAGTACAGCGTACTCAGATCCTAAAGTAAAAGAAGATAAGGATTTACAAAATATGATTTTTGAATTTGCACAAGAAATTAATACTACCAAAAATGTGGCTCATTCGTGTGTCTTATTTGTGCCTAAGATGAATGCATTAGTATCAATAAATGCTTTCCATGTACAGAATATTCCTAACACAGTTTATAAATTAATTGATATAGTTCATAAGATTGCAAGTGAAGAAATGCCAAAATCGAGTAGTTGGTTCGGACCCACGGGAATGATGGGACTATATAAATAAGGATTGAAATATGAAGAAATATAAATGGATTTTATTAGTAGTAATTATCGTATTAGGAGTAGTAGGATTTGTTATATACAAAGAAGTTAACAAGCCTAAGGATGTTTTTGAAGAAATATACAAAGTAGAGGTTAAAGACTCTCAAACTGATACAGAAAATGGTCTTAAAAAAATTGGATATAGGGAATTTGATACAGTTAATTCAATTAAGGAAAAAGGTACTTTTGGCTTAGAAAAAAAATTTAGTAAAACTAAGAGGATAGATTATATATTTATAACTTTGCCGGGTGGATCATTGTTAGATGACCCATCGGTATTAATAATATATGAAACCAGATTGAGTGATAAAGAAAATATTGTATATGATTACTTATATGACATTGAAAGCAATACTCTAACTAAGAGAATTGACTATAATATGGATAAAAAGAATCTATCAAAATATGGACTTACTGAAAAAGAAGTTGAGGTTGACTACAAAAAAGTACTTGAAGAGAAAGTCATTAAAATTTGGGTAAATACATATAAAGATTCACAGTTTACAGAGAGTAACATTGGAAATATCAATGTTAATAAAGGGAAGATTTATAAATGAAACAATACATATTATTTTTGAAGGGCTATTTTACTTTTGCTGGTAAGTCAAACAGAAAAGAGTACTGGATACCAACTCTAATAAATCGAGGTATACAGTTCCTTATTTATGCGATTTGGCTTGGGTATATTAATTATGTATCCACCCATTATAGCTTTATAACAAGTACTGATATAAATACCGCTAAAAATATAATACTTGTAAGTAATGTATTTAGTGCTCTTATACTTATTCCATCTTGGTCGATTGCAGTGAGAAGATTTAGAGATGCAGGACTTGCTTGGTATTATTGTTTTCCATTTGTTGTAGCTACAGATGGAATAGCTTTGTTTAGATTGTATAATAATCCAATAGTAGCGACGCTATTTATGTTAATGATGGCCTATCAATTTGTGATTTTTCTTCGTCCAACAAAAAGAGAATAAGATGTGTTTGTTAGAAGCTTGAACAAGTGTTTTAAGCAAAAAATCAAATACAGTTTTATTGATAATGTTTGGTGGTCATTTGGTGGTCATTATCACGACGAATGTTGATAATATTGGGTTTTAGGCATTATTCAAGACCGATCACCGGTATATAATAATTGATAATTAAAGAATAGCTTATAAGTATTTTAATGATACTTATAAGCTATTTTTATGTTCCTTTTAATTGTTCTATATAACTATTAATTTTTTTGTTATTGAATATTGTAGATGTTACAATCGATTTAATGATAGCGATTACATTAACGTAAAAGATAGTGTATAAGCTTAGTAAATTGTAAGGAGCTGTGTATATGGAAATTAATGCTTTTGGTGTTGAAGAATGGTTAAATGTTTGGGAAAAGAGTGCTACATATGATATAGCTCAAAGTACTATATCCTCAATGACTATGGATGAAATTTTAAATCTTGATGGTAATCAAGGTGAAGAATTTTATAAATTACTAAATAGTCAAAAAATGAATTACGGATGGATTGAAGGATCCCCTGAGTTTAAAACTGAAGTTGCTAAATTATATAAAAATATCGATCCTGATAATGTTTTACAAACTAATGGTGCTACGGGAGCAAATCATTTAGCCTTATACGCATTAGTAAATCCTGGTGATCATGTAATTGCCGAATATCCTTCTTATCAACAACTCTATGATATTCCTAAGTCTCTTGGGGCTGATGTTGATTTTTGGCAAATTCATGAAGAAGATAATTGGTATCCCTCTATTGATGAATTAAAACAATTAGTAAGACCTGATACAAAACTAATATGTCTGAACAATGCCAACAATCCAACAGGTACAATTTTAGATCGTGAATTTTTAGAACAAGTGGTAGAAATAGCAAAAGAAGTAGATGCTTATATTCTTGTTGATGAAGTGTATCTTCCTTTAGACAATCCAGATAAATTTGTATCTATTGTAGATTTATACGATAAAGGAATTGCAACAAACTCACTTTCAAAAACTTACTCGGTTCCTGGAGTTAGAGTAGGATGGGTTGTTTCAAATTCAGAACTTGCAGATATATTTAGAAAATATCGAGACTATACAATGATTTGTTGTGGAGTATTTAATGACATGTTGGCCGTTTATGTTTTACGTCATCGGCAACAAGTTCTAAAAAGAAATCGTCAATTAGTTTTAAATAATTTAGAAATATTAAAAAATTGGATTGATAATGAACCTCGAGCAAGTGTTATATTACCGCAAGCAGTGTCGACATCTTTTCCTAAACTAGATATTCCTGAAGACATAGAAGAATTCTGTATTAAATTATTAGAAGAAAAAGGCGTTTTACTAGTACCTGGTAATCGATTTGATATACCAGGGCATGTAAGATTAGGATATTGTGCATCAGAAGAAACTTTAAAAAATGGATTAACAAAGTTATCTGAATTTATGCATGAACAATATGATTAATTAATAAAAAAGACATCTAATTAAGATGTCTTTTTTAATTTATCTTTATAAATGTTAGTACAGTAGGAATACTTTTTATAACTAAAAATTATAATAAAATTTATCCGAATTATTTGATAAATCATCGCCCAAAATTTTCTATATATGGTATGATATTTTTCGTTGGCACAATATGTTGTATTGATGTCGTTATTCTAGGAGGGTATTATGATGATCGTTTTAAGTGGCACTATTGGTGCAGGAAAAAGTAGTTTAGCAACAATTCTATCTAAACATTTGGGAACAGAACCATTTTATGAACAAGTTGATAATAATCCAGTTTTACCTTTGTTCTATGCAGATCCAAAACAATATGCATTTTTATTACAAATTTATTTTTTAAATAAACGTTTTGATGCTATCAAACAAGCACTAGGGAATGATAATAACGTTCTAGATCGTTCTATCTATGAAGATTCACTATTCTTCCATATGAATGCTGATATGGGACGCGCTACACAAGAAGAAGTTGAAGTATATGATGAACTTCTTGATAATATGATGCAAGAACTACCATACGCTGCAGATAAAAAAGCTCCTGATCTATTAATTCAAATAGATGTATCTTATGACAAGATGCTTGAAAGAATTCAAAAACGTGGTCGTGATTATGAACAAATCGATCAAGATCCTAGTCTTGTAGAATACTACAAGAACCTACTTTCTCGTTATGATAAATGGTTTGAAGATTACGATCACAGCCCTAAGATGAGAATCAATGGAGATGAATTAGACTTCGTTGAAAATGAAGATGATCAAAGAAAAGTTCTTGAATTAATTGACGCTGAAATTAAGAAGCGCGATATGTTAAAATAAATCCCAGACAGTTTGTACACTCCTGAGCTACCTGTCAAAAATTAAAATAATGGAGAGTTTTACTATGAAAAAAATCACTACTCAAGATTGGATTGAGTTAGCTATTATTGCCGCAATGTATGTTGTTTTGACAACTGCAATTGCACCATTCTCATACGGAATTATTAACTTTCGTGTTTCAGAAGTTCTAATGATGCTACCTTTCTTCAATCATAAATATTCAATTTCATTGATTGCTGGATGTTTCATTGCAAATCTATTCAGTCCAATGGGAATGCCTGATATAATTTTTGGAACCTTAGCGACAACAATTGTTTGCATAATTATTATGCTTATTAGCAAGTCATGGCTTGTACCAATTATTGCTGCTGTTGTGAATGGAATTATTATTGGAATTGAATTGAATTTAGTTTTAAAATTACCTTTATGGGCTTCAATTGGTAGCGTTGCTTTAGGCGAGGTCATTATTATGATCATCGGTTGGGCAATCTTCTACTTTGCTATGAGGAATAAACAATTTAATAAACTAGTAATGAATTAAGAGAATACATTGTATTCTCTTTTTTTCTTATCTTTTATAATAAAAACCATACAATTTGCTATAATAGACTTTAACTTCCACAGTTAGGAGCACTTGATTTCGTATGAATATTGGAATTTTTACAGACACATATTTCCCACAAGTCAGCGGTGTGGCTACATCTATTCTTACTTTGAAGAATGACTTGGAACGAAAAGGACATTCTGTATATATATTTACTACTACTGATCCACATGCAAATAAAGATGTAATTGAACCTAATGTCTTTCGACTACCTAGTGTTCCATTTATATCTTTTACAGATCGTCGAATCGCAATTAGTGGTTTTTTTCATGCGGTTGAAATTGCTAAAGAATTAGAGTTGGATATTGTTCATACTCAAACTGAATTTTCGATGGGAATGATTGGGAAATATGTTGCCAATCGATTAAAAATACCTTGTGTTCACACATACCATACAATGTATGAAGATTACTTGCATTATGTTTTGAATGGGCACTTATTGCGTCCGTATCATGTTAAACAGATGACACGAATGTTTGTAAGTCATACTGCCGGTGTTGTTGCTCCAAGCGAACAAGTTCGAGCAGTCCTTGATAGGTACAAGATTAAAACTCCAATTACTATTATTCCAACTGGAGTAGATATTTCTGAATTTACCAAACCAGTTGATACGAAAGCGTTAAGAAGAAGTCTTGGGATAGATGATGACGCTCCTGTGTTGCTCTCTTTAAGTAGAATTGCGATGGAGAAAAAAATCGGAGTCACAATCGGCGTAATGCCGCAATTAATTAAAAAATATCCAAACATAAAATTAGTAATTGTTGGTGGCGGCCCAGATATGGACGAGATTCAACAAATTGCTAAAGATTTGGATGTAATGGATCATGTAATATTCACTGGTGAGGTAAAACATGATAATGTAGCTCCGTATTATCATATGGCTAACTTATTTGTTTCTGCCAGCGATACTGAAACTCAAGGATTAACTTGTATTGAAGCAATTTCAGCGGGAGCTAAAGTAGTTGTTAGAAGTGCCCCTTATACAGACGAACTACTAAAAGATCCAGCAGTAGGTGTTACTTTTGAAAAAGATGGACAAATGCTATCAAGTATTGAACAATACTTAGATCATCCATTATCATTTGAAGATAAAAAATCACAAAGAAAAATATTGCATGATATTTCATCGGATACTTTTGGTGATAGTATTATCGAATTTTATCAGGATGCATACAAATATTTCTTAAAACAAAAATTATCTAGTACTATTCTAAATAGCGAGGAGTTTAATGATGATCAAAATTAATATGTTCTCTTCAGCTGATAAAGTATCTGGCCAAGGTGTCGGAAGTGCATATAAAGAGTTAATCAATTTATTGGATAAACACTTTAAAGATGAATTTGAAGTTACTATTAATAAATATATAAAAACAGATGTAACGCACTATCACACAATTGATCCAAAATTCTATCTTTCAACATTTTTAAAAAAACGTCGAGGACGCAAAGTTGGTTACGTACACTTCTTGCCTGAAACATTAGAGGGAAGTATTAAATTACCAAAATTTGCACGTCTTATTTTCTATCGTTATGTGATTAGTTTTTATAAACGAATGGATCAAATTGTTGTGGTAAATCCAAGCTTCATTCCTAAGCTAGAGAAATACAAAATTGAACGTAGTAAAATAAAATACATTCCTAATTTTGTCTCAACTGAAACGTTTCATGAAAAGACAGCAGCTCAGAAGAAAGAATTACGTGAAAAATTAGCAATTGAACAAAATGATTTCGTGGTATTCGGTAATGGTCAAGTGCAAGAGCGAAAAGGAATTGATGATTTCTTCAAACTAGCTCAAAACAATCCTGATATTAAATTTATCTGGGCTGGTGGATTTTCATTTGGAAGAATTACCGATGGATATGAACGCTATAAAAAGATGGTCGATAATCCTCCAGAAAATCTTACATTTACGGGAATTGTCAGCAGAGAAGAACTAGTAGATTATTATAATGTATGTGATTTGTTCTTACTTCCTTCATATGATGAGCTATTCCCAATGTCTGTTCTTGAGGCTCTAAGTTGTGGGAATCCAGTATTGCTTCGTGATTTAGAATTATATGAAGCTATTCTTAAGGGATATTACGAATCTGGTAAAGATTACGAAGAATTAAATGAAAAAATACATACATTACGTGATAATCCTGATAAACTAAAAGAATTAAAAATTAAATCCAAAGAAGCATCTGCAAAATATTCTGAGGAAAATTTGAGTAAGATTTGGCTTGAATTTTATATAGAACAAGCTAAACTAGGTGAATAAATGAATCGAAAAAATATTCTAGCAATTATTCTGATGCTAGCTTTAGGTGTAGGAATATTTTCTTGGGAATTGAGAAACACCGACCTTAATTTAATTATACAAAGCCTTAGAAACATTAATATTGGATGGATTATAGTTGCTTTTATATCTATGATGTTATCTTTTTTGTTTGAAGCATTGGTTCTTAAAGTATTATTACGCGGAAGACTCGATCGAAAACTAAGTATGTGGGAGTATTTACGTATCCCTTTGATCCAAGCATTATTTAATGCAATTACACCATTTTCTTCTGGTGGACAACCTGCGCAATTAGTTGCACTAATGCAATCGAAAGTTGAATCCGGTAAGGCAAGCTCAGTATTGTTAATGAAATTCATTGTTTTTCAAACAATGGTAATGGTTAATTTTATTATTGCTTTAATAATTGGATTCAAACATATTTCAAGTAGTTTCTCTGGGCTATCGGTATTAATTGTTGGTGGATTTGTTATTCATATCGTTACGATAACGATTTTGTTAATGATTATGTACTATTATAGTTTCACTAAAAAAGCTGCAGTTGTTATTATGAAATTAGTGAAACGATTTGCAAAAAAGAATGGCCCTAAATGGGAAGCGGTACTATTAAGAAAAATCGATACATTCTATGAAGAAAGTTTAGTTTTGAAAAAAGAGTATAAAAAGGTAATAGAAGCTGCGATATTAACTTTTATTCAATTGCTTTTTTATTATCTGGTGGTATATTTTGTATTACTATCATTACAAGTTAACAACGTAAATATTGTTAAAGTGTTAGTATTACAAATAATGATTGTCATGATTGTTTCCATTTTCCCTATTCCCGGTGGATCGGGTGGAGCAGAGTATAGTTTTAAATCATTGTTTTCTGGATTTTTACCTGTTCAAAGCTCACTAGTTCTAGGGATGTTTTTATGGAGATTCATTACATACTTTTTAGGAATGTTCTTGGGAATTATTGGGGTTGCAAAAAGCCCTCAAAAAGATTGACTTTAATGGAGTAATTAATAAATGAAAAATTTTTATCAAAAATTAAAAGGCTTTTTCAATACTAAACTTGGATTTTTAGTATTAGCCATAGTGTTATTCTGGGTGAAGACGGTTTACGCATATTACAATAAGTTTAACTTAGGAATTGAAGGATCAATGCAGGGGTTCTTAGCTATATTGAACCCACTTCCTACGACGATCTTACTATTTGGAATTGCCATGTATATGAAGGGTAGAAAATCATATGTCTACTTAATGATTATCGATTTAATAACTTCAACATGGCTTTTCTCAAATATACTTTACTATCGAGAATTTTCTGACTTTTTAACTATGACCTTGATCAAAGGATCTGGGTCAGTTGGTAATAATCTTGGTAAGAGTATTGTTGGAATTATTGAACCAACAGACTTTTTAGTTTTCTTAGATATTATTATCTTAGTTATTCTATTAGCTACACATTTTATTAAAGTGGATGTTAAGAAACTAAATTGGAAAATACCAGTTATTATTAGTTCAATTTCTGTACTATTATTTGGAGTTAATCTTACACTGGCACAATTGGATCGCCCAGGATTATTAACAAGAACATTTGATAATAATTATATTGTTAAGTATTTAGGGCTAAACAGTTATACAGTTTACGATGCGGTTAAAACTGCCAAGACACAAGCTGTTAAAGCAAATGCTGACAGTTCCGATTTGAAATCTGTTAAGTCATATATGGACGCTAATTATGTAGCACCTAATGTTGAATACACTGGTGTTGCTAAAGGAAAAAATGTATTTATTATTCATTTAGAGAGTTTCCAACAATTCCTAATTGATTTCAAATGGGATGGGCAAGAAGTAACCCCTAATATCAATGCCTTGTATCACAATCAAAATACATTGAGTTTTGATAATTTCTTCCATCAAGTTGGTCAAGGTAAAACAGCCGATGCCGAATTGATGCTAGAGAATTCATTATTTGGATTGCCTGAAGGATCTGCTATGGTTACTGATGGAACAACGAATACGTTCCAAGCAGCACCTGCTATTCTTGGTCAACAAGGATATACTTCAGCATCATTTCATGGGGATGTTCCTAGTTTTTGGAACCGTGATAACACTTATAAATCATGGGGATATGACTACTTCTTTAGTTCTGAGTACTATAAAGAAAAAGAAGATTACAATATTGGATACGGAATGAAAGATAAAATCTTCATGAAGGATTCAGCTCAATATATTGAACAACTTCCTCAACCGTTTTATGCAAAATTAATTACCGTTACTAACCATTATCCATATCTATTGGATAAACAAAACCAATCAATTGCGCCTACAGATACTGGCGATGAAACAGTGGATGGTTATGTGCAAACAGCCAAGTATTTAGATCAATCAATTGGTGAGTTTATGACTTGGTTGAAAGATACGGGTATGGATAAGAAGAGTATGGTTGTCTTTTATGGAGATCATTACGGAATTTCTGCTAACCATAAGAAGGCTGTTGCTAAGCTTTTAGGTAAAGATGAATTTAATGATTTCGATAACGCTCAGTTCCAAAAAGTACCATTTATGATTCATATGGATGGACTAAAAGGTGGCGTTAACCATACATATGGTGGTGAAATTGATGTTTTACCTACATTAATGAACTTACTAGGTATCAATGATAAAGACTATATCCAATTTGGTTCTGACTTATTAGCTAAGGATCATAGTCAAACAGTGGCATTTAGAAATGGTGATTTTGTAACACCAAAATACACTAAAGTCGGAAGTACTTACTATAATACAAAGAATGGTAAGCCATTGAAGAAGATTAGTAAGGTACAAGAAACAGAATTAGATAAGTTATCTAATAGTGTAACAACAGAATTATCACTATCAGATAAGATTGTGAAAGGTGACTTGTTACGTTTCTATACTCCTAAAGGATTCAAGAAGGTAGATAAGAAGGATTACTCTTATAAAAAGTCAAAGGCTGATGCTAAGCTTAAGAAAACGATTAAACAAAACACTATGATTGAAGAACTAGGTAAATCCACAGTTGATTTATACAAAACAGATGCTCCTGAACTTAAATAAAATCATTAAAAAAACGCAAAATATTTTGCGTTTTTTGTTTACAAAAAAATAGTTTAGAAAAGAGAAGAAAAAGACTTGACGATAGGCGTAGGGCTTGGTAATATAGTTCTTGTCGTTAAGACAGTTGTTAAAAAAACGAGTTAAAAAACACCAAAAAGAAGTAATGAATTATTTCA
>NZ_BQUT01000002.1 GCF_022835675.1 Companilactobacillus sp. RD055328 | reverse complement strand
TAGGCGTAGGGCTTGGTAATATAGTTCTTGTCGTTAAGACAGTTGTTAAAAAAACGAGTTAAAAAACACCAAAAAGAAGTAATGAATTATTTCAAAAAAGTGTTGACATCGTTAGTGAAAAAATTATATACTATATAGGTTGTGTTTTTCACAAATAACAACAAAGTAGACCTTTGAAAACTGAACAAAGTTTTAACATGCAATATTGTGTAGGGCTTCTGCTTTAAGCGGAAGTAAAACAAAATTGCGAAGTCAATTC
>NZ_BQUT01000001.1 GCF_022835675.1 Companilactobacillus sp. RD055328 | reverse complement strand
TACACCTGTTCCCATGTCGAACACAGAAGTTAAGCTTCTTAACGCCGATAGTAGTTGGTGGGAAACTGCCTGCGAGGATAGGAAGTTGCCACGCAAATTAAAAGATCTTAGCGAATGCTAAGATCTTTTTTTATGTTCTTTAATTGAAATGATGATGATAGTCGTGTAGTATATAACTTGCGATGAGTCGAGAGTCACGTTAAAGTGACAGTAGATTATGACGGAGTGCTGCAATTCTACCGGATGTAGATGTGCTTTTACAATTGTGTGAACCTTTTGTAATTACTTTTAGTACCGTCTTGCATGCCATGGGATTTTTCTCATGGTATTTTTTTATTAATTGGAAGATATTAGAAAGGAGAGAACTTATGAGAGAACAACGTCGATGGTTACTAATTCTTAATACTACATTTAATATGGTGTTGGGTTTTATTCTGCCAGTTAACACAATATTTATAAATAAAAACTTGGGAGAACCATTGATGACCGCCGGGTTCGTTTTAATGGTGTATTCTGGAACTATGATGGTCGGGAATGCCATTGGCGGAGTTATGTTTGATAAGTTCTCTAAACGTGGCACCCTACTAATAGGGTATGCCATTTCAATTACTTGTTTGCTGATTATGTCCTTTCATCATGTTTGGCCTAGCTATGCCTTTATTTTAGCTGTTTTAGGGTTTGGTATGGGGCTTTCTTATACTGCCATTAATGCATATACAGCTTTTATGGCTGAACAAGCCTACGGAGATACTCGAGTTATTTTTAATAATATGTATTTAGCCGCTAATATGGGAATTGCTTTGGGGTCAACAGCTGTTGGCTTTATTTTTAAAGCTAGTATTTTTTGGACTTTCTTCACTCCTGTCATCTTTTTTGCTTTAAGTATTATAATTGTGTTGACTAAAGGTAACGTACTTAACTACGTTAATGATAAAAAAGATTCAACAGAAAGAAAAAATACTTCAGATATTATTGAACACGACCCAAGAGCACTTATAGGAAATAAACGTTTTGTATTAAACCTAATGATTATTTCGTTATCAGTATTTTTAGTATGGGTTGGGTACTCACAGTGGGATAGTAATATGTCTGTGTATATACTAGATCAAGGTTTAACAACTCGTGATTACGGATTAGTATTTACAGCCAATGCTGCATCATTACTAATTATTCAGCCAATCGTAAATCGATTTATTTCAAAAATATTCAAACAATTTAAATATCAATTACTATTAGGAACAGTTATCATGGGATCATCATTTCTATTGTTGCCATCGGCTAGAACTTTCTGGGCATTCATTGTCAGCATGTTAGTTTTAACATTGGGTGAATCAATGGTATTTCCAACTATTCCGGCTTTATTAAGCAAGCTATCAACTAGAAAGAATCGCGGAACAATTCAGAGTATCTATAGCATCTTTGGGTCTTTAGGGCGTGCAGCAGGACCTTATGTCGGAAGTTTGATTATTACGTGGGTTTCATATTCAAGCTTGTTTATAGCCATTGCTGCGTCGATGGTCTTAGTAGGAATTGCAATGCTAGGAATTAAGGAGCAAAGTTAATGATCTATGTTTTGCTAGCTATCTTATTAATTGGTGCTAATTTGACAATTGTTATCAAAAAAATATTTGAAGCTACTCATATTCGTGATTCTAAGGCACTAGGTAGTAAGGAAATTATTTTTCCTGAAAGCCATCCTTTATATAAAAGAACTGCTGAATTTAAAGAATTACCACATGAAATTTGGTCAATGAATCGGGATGGACTTGAATTAAAAGCTTTTTATTATGAACAAAAAAAGCCAAGTGACAAAACAATTATTTTAGTACATGGTTTTGGAGCTACTCATAATTCCTTAAATATATTTGGGCAATTATTTTACCAACTAGGATTTAATGTCTTAATGCCCGATAACCGAGCTGCAGGAATTAGTGAAGGCAAGTATATGAGTTTTGGATTCCATGAAAAAACAGATGTATTAGCTTGGATTGATCAACTTAACGAAAAAATTTCCAATCAAAAAATTGTTCTTTTTGGTGCATCAATGGGAGCTGCAACAATATTACAAACACTTAGTTTGCAGTTACCTAATAATGTGGTTGCGCTTATTGAAGACTCTTCATATATAGGAACTTCAGAAATTATTGAGTTTCATGCTAATAAAAAAGTTGGTAAGATTGCTAAATTGATTGTTCCTCTTCTTTCGGCTTACTCCAAAATCAAATTAGGTTTCTGGTATAGTGAAGCTAGTCCTCAACAAGCTATTAAAAATAGTAATTTACCAATAATGTTTATTGCAGGTGGAAAAGACCAAACAGTGCCACCAATTATGAGCAAAAAGTTGTATGATAGTTATCAAGGTCCCAAGGATTTTTATGAAAATCCACAAGGAATTCATATTCGTTCTTACAATCAAGATCCTCCAGCGTATGAATTTATGATTAAAGATTTTTTGAAAAAATATATTTAGGTATAGGTTATATAAATGAAGATTACAGTCGAAGACTATATTGAATTTGTCGAGAACGAGAAATATGCTACTAAAGCTGTAGCAATTAAAGAAAGTGATTTTGATTCAAAGATTTCTGCTGCAATTGATAAGGCAGTTGACTTTGGTGAGGATAGTTTAGATTCAGGGAAACTATTTGAATATCAAATCAATGTTGGCAATACAACATTCTTAATTCAATCAGGAATTATCAATTTACCTTTCCAAGATGCAAAAAAAGTCACTCATTTTTTTGAAGCAGGGCAAGAAGTTGAAACAAAAATTTATTTGATTACTAAGTCTGAATTTTTAAATAAATCTAAGTTCCGCATTGAAGAAGTTTCTGATAATTCAGAATTAAATGATGAAACAAAATCAATGATTATTGATTTTATGAAAAATCAACTAGCTGTAATTGAAAAAGGTGAAAATAGTGAGGAAGAATAAGTGAACAGTATTCTTATTTTACTAATAGTTGGGATATTAGCTGGTGTTATAGGATCATTATTAGGACTTGGTGGTGGAATGATTGTCACGCCAATTTTAACAATGATGATGGGACTAGATATTAAGTACGCTATTGGAGCAAGCGTAATTTCAGTTATTGCCACTAGCTCAGGAGCTTCTATTGCTTATCTTAAAGACGACATGCTTAATTTAAGAGTTGCTATGTTTTTAGAGATAGCGACAACTGTAGGAGCAATTTCTGGTGCCTTATTAGCTGGAGTTTTCTCCGCTTCAGTTTTATATGTCTTATTTGGAGTTTTATTAGCATATTCGGCAATTAATATGGTATTCAAGCTAGTCAAAAATCAAAAAGATGTCGTTAATATTGCTAACGATAATCTATCTACTAAATTAAAACTTAATGGTAGTTACTACGATAAGACTACTAATGAACAAATTGATTATTCAGTTACACATGTTCCTGGTGGATTTTTGATGATGATAGGAGCTGGATTAGCCAGTGGGCTATTAGGAATTGGTAGTGGAGCTTTTAAAGTTATTGCAATGGATTCTATTATGAAGATGCCACTTAAACCATCAAGTGCTACAAGTAATTTGATGATGGGAGTAACAGCTGCTGCAAGTGCTACCGTTTATTTCTTTAGTGGTGCAATTAAGCCGGAAATTGCGGCACCATTAGCAATTGGAGTGTTGGTGGGAGCAACAATCGGCTCACGTATCATGCAACATTTAAGTTCACGTGTTATTCGAATGATTTTTGTTCCGATTATTATATTCATGGGAGTTCAGATGATATTGAAAGGATTCGGTATTAACATCTAATGGATAAAGAAACTCAAGAAATGAAAAAAATTGAAGTAATAATAGGACAGATACTTAGAATTGGAGTAGTTATATCCGTTGGGATAATTGCTATAGGTATCATACTTTATTTATTCAGTGGAACTGGTGGTTATGCTAATAATGCTTTTCCAACTTCAATTTATGATATTGTAATTGGAGTCAACCAAGGTAAGCCATATGCGTTTATGATGTTAGGATTATTATTCTTAATTTTCACTCCGGTTTTACGTGTTATCGTATCTATCTACGCTTTTGCTAAAGAACGGGATACAATGTATACCGTAATCACTACAATTGTACTAATTATATTAATCATTGCGATGATAATAGGAATATAAAAAAGAAGCTCTTAATGAGCTTCTTTTATTTTGCTTAAAATATAGTAAATAATTCCAGTGATAATAATTGCTACGAAAGTAACACCGATGTTATTAGTGAACCAACCTACTTGTCTTAAAACGAAATAGACAACAACACCGATAATCCAAGAACCAAATGCTAATAAATTAATACCGTGATAGTACCAGTATTTACCTGTAGTATTATCAAATTCTTCGATGTTATATTTGCGATGTCTCAAGATGAAATAATCAGTTAAGAATATAGCAATTTCAGGTCCTAAGAACATTCCAATTCCATCAAGGAACAACTGAAATGTTTCTAAAAAAGTAGCTACATATGCAGGAATGAAGGTAACAAAAGTTGCAGCAATAGTTACGATGAATAGGGCGGTTTTTAGCTTAATCCGACTAAAAATATTAGTGATTGCAGAACCGGCAGCCATTAGATTAACGGCATTAGCGGTAGTGCTAGTTAACATAATTACAATTAAAGCGAGAGCGCCAAGTCCAAGTTTGGTAGCGATAGTACTAGGATCTGAATTATTGGGATCGAACTTATCAATAGTAATTGCGGTAGCTATTGTCGCAATTAATCCCATCAAAGCAAACCAGATTAATCCAATGTTAGCTCCTAAGAAAGAATACCAAGTGGCTGATTTTTTAGTTTTTGCAAAACGACTGAAATCAGCAGCTGCAGTTACCCAAGCTAAGTTGAAAGCTGCAAGTATATCAATTGCTGAACCAGAAGATAATGAGAATTCAGAACTTGGTCGCCAAGCGATAATCTCTGATAAAGGCACGGTTCTCAAAACGATAATTGATTCCCAAATGACAAAAATTGTTACCAACACAATTCCCACTCGTTCAATCCAGCGTACAGATTTTTCGCCGAGGGAAATACTTAGAAGATGGAGAATTGACATAATGATGATTCCGGCAAAAATACCAACTCTATCCATAGCTTGATTATTAGCATTCCAGCCGAAGATATCTCTTAATATATAGCTAACAGAGATAGCTGCAATATAAGTATTAACCGCTGCCCAACCAATGAATTGGATAACGTTAATTATGGAAGGTAATATAGAACCTTTAATTCCAAAAGATCCACGAGTTAGAGACATGGTGTTTAAACCTGTCTCATAACCCATTAGAGAGGTTAAAGCTAGTAACACATAAGACAAACAACCAACTATAATTAATAACGTAGATGATGTTAAAAAGCCGCAAGCGGCAATTACTCCACCGATGTACCAAGTTCCGTTATTGGCATTCGCACCAATCCAAGTAGCGAACATATCCCAACTACTCATTGACCTTTGTTGTTCTGTAATAACATTTCGTTTCTTAAAATCCATCTTGCTCTCCATTTCTAGAGAAGGAATTAACCAAAATAAAAAATCGCTCAGTAAAAGAGCGATTTGCTGTAGGCAAATTTGAGTTAAGTCGCTCCCTTGCCAGCCTCTCAGGACTGGAGTTAAAAGAATTTATAATGTAAGTGTACGAATTAATGACACCTAAGTCAATTAAAAAAAGAAGCCGTTAGGCTTCTTTTTATTTATCTACCAATATCGTAATCATCTTGGTTCATGGCTTCAACGTGTCCAAGTAAGTAACCATTACCAACTTGTGAGAAGAAGTCATGGTTGTTAGTTCCAGTTGAAATACCGTTCATAACAATTGGGTTAACGTCTTCAGCTGTATCTGGGAACAAAGGATTTTGGCCTAAGTTCATCAAGGCTTTATTGGCGTTATATCTTAGGAATGTTTTTACTTGTTCAGTCCAGCCAATACCGTCATAAAGATCTTCAGTATATTTTTCTTCGTTTTCGTATAGCTTATAAAGAAGGTCATACATCCATTCTTGGAATTTAGCTTGTTCTTCTTCAGATAGTTCATTAAAGCCTACTTGGAATTTATATCCAATATAAGTTCCGTGAACTGATTCGTCACGGATAATTAATTTAATGATTTCAGCAACGTTAGCTAATTTGTTATTACCTAAGTAATAAAGTGGAGTATAAAATCCTGAATAGAATAAGAAAGTTTCAAGGAAAACACTAGCGACTTTCTTTTCTAGAGCTGTTCCGTTTTGATAGATTTCATTAATGATTTTTGCCTTCTTTTGAAGTGCTTCATTATGATTAGTCCAATCAAAAATCTCTTCAATTTCTTCTGTAGTATTCAAAGTACTAAAGATTGATGAGTAACTCTTAGCATGGACTGATTCCATAAATTGGATATTATTGAAAACAGCTGTTTCTTCTTGGGTGCGGACATCTTTTCTTAATTGATCAATTCCGTCTTGTGATTGTAAGGTATCTAGCAATGTCAAACCACCAAATACGTGTCCAACAATATCATGTTCGTCCTTACTTAATTCACGCCAATCATCTAAGTCATTAGAAAGCGGAATACGAGTATCTAACCAGAATTGTTCAGTTAATTTTTCCCAAGTGGCTTTATCGATTTTATCTTCGATTTGGTTCCAATTTATAGCTTCGTAATACATATCAGCCATGTTAAAAGTTTCTCCTTATGTTTTTTATATTATACAGCTTTCACAGTCATTACTTCCGACTTCGTTTTCGTCATCAGTAAATGTACGTACATAATAAAGCGATTTAATACCTTGGTAATAAGCATAGTTACGTAAGATATTTAAATCACGAGTTGATTGTTTTTCATCAGTTTTCCATTCATAAATTCCTTCAGGAATTGAAGATCTGATGAATAATGTCAAACTCATACCTTGGTCAATGTGTTGTTGAGCAGATGCATAAATATCAATAACTTTACGCATATCTGTGTCATAAGCTGACTTGTAATATTTAATAGTTTCATTATCCAAGAATGGAGCAGGGAAGTAAAGCTTACCATTCTTCTTTTCTTGGCGTTCTTCAACCAGACGAGTGATAGGTTGTAAACTTGCACTTGTGTTATTGATGTAAGAAATGGAACCAGTTGGAGCAACGGCCAAACGGTTTTGGTTATATAAACCATCTCTTTGAACTTTAATTTTCAATTCTTCCCAATCTTTTTCGGTAGGAATGAAAATACCATCGAATAATTCTTGCACACGTTTTGTCTTAGGTTGGAAACTCTGAGTAGTGTAAGTGTCAAAGTATGTACCATCAGCATATTTTGATTTTTCAAAATTATGGAAAGTTTCTTTGCGTTCGCGAGCAATATTGTTACTTTCGACTAAAGTCCAGTAGTTAAGAAGTAAGAAATATGTGCCAATGAATTCAATCGATTCTTTTGATCCATATTCTATATGATTCTTAGCTAAGTATGTATGAAGACCCATGGCACCAAGTCCGATTGAATGGCTAAGTTTGTTACCGTTAGCGACTGTCGGAACGGATTCAATATTTGAAGTGTCAGATACATAAGTTAACGCACGAGTCATAGCAGCAACAGATTGACCAAAGTCAGGACTAGCCATCATGTTAAGAATATTTGTTGAACCAAGATTACAGCTGACATCAGTTCCTAATTGTTCATATTCTTGTGATTCGTTAAGAATAGAAGGAATTTGAACTTGTTGAATTTCGGAACACAAATTACTCATGATAATTTTGCCGTCAATTGGGTTAGCACGATTAACAGTATCTATATTCAAGATATAAGGGTAACCAGATTCTTGTTGTAGTTTACTGATTTCGTTTTCTAATTCACGAGCATTAATCTTATATTTAGTAATCTTATCATTAGCGACCATGTTGTCATATTCAGCGGTAATATCAACATATGAGAACGGCGTATTATAGATTCTTTCAACATCATAAGGACTAAATAGATACATTTCTTCATTTTTTCTAATTAGTTCGTAATATTTATCAGGAACAATAATTCCTAGAGAAAGTGTTTTTACACGAATCTTTTCATCGGCATTTTCTTTTTTAGATGATAAAAAGGCAATAATATCGGGATGGAATATGTTTAAGTAAACAGCCCCGGCACCTTGACGTTGGCCTAATTGATTACTGTAACTGAAACTATCTTCAAGAAGCTTCATGACAGGCACAACACCACTTGATGAACCCTTAATTCCTTTAATAGGAGAACCAGCTTCACGCAAATTGGACAAAGTAATACCAACACCACCACCAATACGTGAAAGTTGAAGGGCACTATTAATAGAACGGCCAATGCTATTCATATCATCTGTAACTTGAATAAGGAAACAAGATACGAATTCACCACGACGCTTACGTCCGGCATTCAAAAATGTTGGTGTAGCTGGTTGATAACGCTGAGCAATCATTTCTTCAGCAATGGTCTTTGCTAATTCTTCATTACCATCAGCATACATAAGAGCATTGAAAAGAATACGCATTTCGTAGTCTTCGATATAATATTCTTTATCATTAGTCTTTAAAATGTATTGATTGTAAAGTTTGTAAGCAGCCATGAATGATTGAAATTCAAAATTTTGTGCTTTTAAGTTCTTATATAGATCTTCAACAAAAGAGAAACTATATTTTTCAACGATTTCTTTTTCAATGTAGTCATTATCGATTAAATAATCGATATGCTCTTGCAGTGAATCGAACTTTTTAGTGTTTGGAGCAACATTCTGCTCGAAGAATGCTTTAATAGCATCCTTATCTTTATTCAACGGAATTTTTCCGTCAATAGGACGATTTATTTCATTATTTAATTCAAAATATGTGACGTTTTTTACGTCTAAATTATTTAACCCCAATTGTATTCACTACTTTCTTAAATTCTTCGACATCGTGGTCGGTACCGTTAAATTCATATTCGTAAAGCACGGGAACATGCAACCCCTTAGCAATGTCTCGACCGGTGTGGTTGAAAAGTGAATTAAAATTACGGTTTCCACTTCCTACAACACCTTGAATATTTTGTTTATTTGTTTTGTAACTGAGAAAATCAATGACAGAGTCCATCATGTCGTCGTCGTATGAAGGAACTACCAAAATAAAAGGCCGACCCATTTCGTAGAAAGGATCGGCATCGATAATTTCATATGCTTCTAAACCGGTTTTTTTTATGAATCTTCTTGTTTGACCGGTTACAGAATAATAGGCAATATTAGGCATACTTAATCAACGAGGCCTTTCAATGCGTCTGGACGGAATCCTACAATTGGATCGTTATCATTTTGCATTACGACGGGAACGCTTTGATAACCAAGTCCCTTCAAATAATCGATAGCTTCAGGTTCATTGCTAACGTTGATTTCTTGAAAATTAACGTTATGTTCTGATAGGTATCTTTTAGTCATTTTGCATTGCATGCAGTTATTTTTACTATATACAACTATGTTATCCATGATAATTACTTCCTAAATTAATTTGTTTTTTTATATATGACTAGTATATGCCATTGTTTAAAAAACACAACATATTGTGTGTTATTTTTTTTGAAATACTGTATGCTGTGGTCCTATAACTCAGCAATGGTAAGGGTTTTCAAGAAAAATTAAAAATTATTTAAAAGTTAGTCTACGAAGCTTTGTGTTTTTAAAGAAGGTTATTAAATCAACATTTACATATTTGTAGTGAAAATAGTTAAGTAGTAAACTCAATAAATTAATAGAATATGTTAAAATTTGTAGTAAGTATTAATATAGGAGAATTAGTTATGGGCTCAAGTTGGAATTTTGTTGGAATTATCGCTTGGATTATTCTGATAGGTTGGTTTATTTTCATCATTCACGATATACGCCGCCGTCATTTAAAAATGATTGTTGTTGATAAAAAAAGATTTTCTTTTCTGGGAACAATCGTTGATATTTTAGAAATAATTGTATTAGTTGCAGGCTTCTTTTTTATGAGTTCAGTAACATTCTTTAATCATGTTAATGTAAATGACGATAAGCAAGTATCGATTTCTTATGAGTACGAACCTTTAGTTATTCAAACGTCAGGATCTATTGGACATTACGTTGAAAAAGAGAATAATGGGAAGACTTCTACTGACAAATATACATATTGGGTCGCTAACGCCAAGTACACAATTACCAGTCGTAATGCATCTGTAATTGATGACTCAAGTCGATTAGATGACTCAGCAATTGCCAATTATCCTTGGAATAAAAAAGAATTATTAAAGAATGACAAGAATTATCAAGAAGCTTTTGTTGTAACATTGAATGCAAAATACAAAAACAATTTTATGAACGGACTAGGTCTACATGCTGGTCGTCATGCAACGGATTACACACTTATTAAAATACCGAGCGCTAATTTTATGATTGATAAATAAGAATCCAATAAAAAACACCTAAGACAATAACTGTCTTAGGTGTTTTTTATTATATAAATTTATTTTGCTAACTTAACACTTTCGATGTTTACAACGATTTTATTATTTAACTCAGCGACATTGGCATCATCTTTTGGATCGTTGCTGACGATTTCAAGTAACACTGAATGTTCATAAATTTTTTCAACTTTACCTGTAAAAGGATGATCCATATCTTCTTGAACTTTTCCTTCGACAAAATCATCAATCTTAATATCTTCGATTTTCATATTTAAATGCTCCTCTGGATTAAATAAAAACAATAACAACATACTACTATATATTAAGTATATTTACAATTTATTCCTTTTTTTAAAAGTTCGATTATAATAGAAACAATATATTTTTAAGGAGTGACTTTATGATTTGTCCAAACTGTCATGAAACAATACCTGTTAATTCAAAATTTTGTCCTAATTGCGGTATTGAACTTACAATGAAAAATGAATACGAAAAAAGAGAAGAGAATCCGTTGAATAGTCGCCGTTCAATGGAACATCAAAATGTATTTTTGGCGTATGCAAAAAACAACTTCCTTCTATTATTAATTTCACTAGTGATTATCGCTATTTTATTTTACTTTAAGACGGTTGTTGGTATTATTGCGTTAGCTCTGGTACTTATGACTTATTATTTACGTGCAACGGCAACTAATGGTAAAAAAGAAGGTGCTTCAAAAAAAATAGAACAACGACTTTCTAAATCAACTGAGCCTATTGTAAATACTAATCAAGAAGTGGGAACGCAACCGTCATATTCCCAACCGGTACGTCGTAGATTTAATAGTATATCTAATGTAATAATTCTACTTATTAGTGCGGCTGTAACATTAATGGCTAATTTTTTTGGGAACTTTATACAAATTGATGCTCAAGCAGCCAACTTTGACACCAGTACGCCGATGACTTTATATCAGGCATTGAACTTAGGAGGAATTGCGGCCAAGTTCACTAATGTATTGAATATTCAAATTGATATTCAAGGTATTTTGACAGCTGTATTTTATATTTTAGTAGCTTTACCGGCGTTGGTAATTCTATTAACTTTCTTTGGCGGAAGATTTTCAAGATTTGTATTAAGTTTGATGGCATTTGCGGCATACTTAGGAGCAATCGTTTATCTATATTATGAAACAACTCAATTACAGTTGATTGGTATAACGTTAGGATTGACGCCTGGTATTATGTTCTATGTAGCTATTCTATCGTCATTTGTTATGTTGATTTTCTCAACTAAGGTAAGAAAATAATTAACAAAGTCTAACAGGTTAATCTTGTTGGACTTTTTATTTATAAATATAAAACTTTGTAAATGAGGAAAAACACGATATGATTGTTCAAGATTATTAATAAAGGATAAAAAAGTTGGATAAAAATAAACGATTAATTGTAATAACAGGTGCCAGTGGAAGTGGCAAGTCAACTTTATCTAAATACTTAAAAGAGGAACTGGGAGTATTGCCGATTATTACGCATACAACTAGAGAACCTAGACAGTATGAAAAAGATGGAGTCGACTATTATTTTGAAACAGAAAAATCTTTTTTTGAAAATCATTTATTGGAAAATGTTCATTATGGAAGTTTTCGGTACGGATCTTCTAAAGAAGGATTACAAAAAGCGTGGGACAAAGCGGACTTAGTATCAATTGTTGTGGACTCTAAAGGTGCGAAAACATATCTAGATGAATATCCAGATAACGCAATGGTTATCTATTTAGAGGTCAATTCTGTAGATGAACTACGTCAACGACTAATAAATCGTGGTGATAGTATGGAAAAAATTGAGCAGAGATTGAGTAGTGAAGAATTTCTGCGAGACATGAAGGTTCCGGATTATTTAAAAAATCGAGCCTTTGTTGTAAAAAACTTTGATTTTGACACTGTGAAATGTGAAGTCAGGCAATATATTGGTAAGCGTTTAACAAGCTAATAAGAAAAGTAATCAAACTTTGTAACATGTTTGTAAAGTTATATTAATTGTTTGTTAATTGTAATAAAAAAATAGGGTGTTATTCTATTTAGCGTAGGTTATTAATAAAAGTATAAAAATAAAAATTTGAACACCTAAGGGGTAAAACATTGAAAAAGAACGCATTTAAACATAGTATTGTAGGTTTATCAGGACTTGTACTTCTAAGTATGACAGCTAACAGCGTATCAGCTGCTACAGAAGGTACAGTTAACTATAAAGATGGTGCAACAACTGCATGGACAAGCCCAGAAGCTGGCCAAAAAGTTGATTCATATCTTGCTAAAGATCAAAAAGTTTCAATTGCTTCAGAAAAACAAGTTTTTGGTGACAAATGGTACAAGCTAGACAACGGTACATGGGTTGCTGCTAAGTACATCTCAACAAACGGTTCAGCTGCTAAAGAAACAACAGCTACACCATCAACACAAAACATTACAGTTAGCTATGCTGCTGGTGCCGTAACATTATGGTCAGACGCTAACTCAGGTGTTGCTACTGGTAAATATGTATTTAACGGTGACAAACTTGCTGTTAAATCAACAAAAACTGTTTACGGTTCAACATGGTACCAAGTAGACGGCGGATGGGTTTCAAGTGAATTCGTTTCAACAAACGGACAAGCTGCTGCTCAACCAGCTGCAACTACAACACCAGCTGCTCAACCAGCTGCAACTACAACAACAACACAAGCTACTCAAACAACACAAAAATCAACACCTGCAGCATCAACACCAGCTGCTCCTTCAACAAGTGTTAATGCATCTGGTGCCATTTCACGTGCAATGGCACAAATCGGAAAACCTTATCAATGGGGTGCTTCTGGTCCAAACGCATTTGACTGTTCAGGTCTTATAAGATATGCATTAGGTATCGGTGGCAATGCTGCTACACAATCAAGTATGGGTACAATGGTATCTATTAGCGCACTTCAACCAGGAGACTTAGTATTCTGGGGTGGACGCGGTTCAGCTTATCACGTAGCTCTTTACATCGGTAACGGACAATATGTACATGCTACAAAACCTGGTGATACAGTTAAAGTGGCAACAATCTCATCATACTTCATGCCTTCATTTGGTGTACGTCTATAATAAGAGATTGCAAAAGGATAACTCAAAAGAGTTATCCTTTTTTCTTTGCTAAAAAAGAGTATAAGAAAAAGAACTACCATTAATATGGTAGTTCTTTTTACAATTCTCCAGCATCAATCATTACTTTTTGTTTAAACTCATTCATTAAATTTAACATTTCACGTGCTTTATCTTCACCAAAAGCGTCGATCCAAGATTCAAAGCGAGTTTTAATTTTAGGTAGTAGATCGTCAACAACTTTTCTACCGGTTTCAGTTAAGTGTAAAATCATACGACGACGATCTTCGGGATCAATTTCTTGCTTGATATAGTTATTCTTAATCAAAACTCCGGCTTGCCTCGAAATTGCTCCACGAGTTACATGACGTTTAGCGGCAATGTCCTTTAAACTGATAGAACTATCAGTGTTTATTTCTTGTAAAATTAAAAATTGTTCGAAAGACAAACCGTATTCTTGTGTGGGTTTAGACACGAGGTCTTCAATATATTTAATTGCTGAGACATAAATATCGATATATTCTTGTAATAATACAGTTTCCTTCATTGTTTTCTCCTAAAGTTTTTCAAAAGCGCGCTAAACTAAGTATACCGCAAGTTTTTTATATTCTAAAGGGCTTAAGCGCAATTCAAACTCGGTTCCGTCATCTTTGTACATTTGACTAATTATGTCCAAATTTTCGTTAATATATGAAACAATATTGCCATCAGTATATGGAATCAAAAATTTACCAATTTTTTGATCTTTAAAAATATGTTCTTTTATTAAATCAATTAAAGTGTCGATAGATTTTTCATCCATTGCTGAATAGTAAAGGTCGCCACCTTCGATTTGAGGATAAGAAATATCCTTCAAATCTGCTTTGTTGTAAGCAATAATCTTTGGCTTATCAACAACACCAACTTCTTTAAGCGTTTGATCAGTGACAGCTATTGTTTTATCAAAATTAGGGTCTGAGAAATCAATTACTTGAATGATTAAATCTGCATCACTAGCTTCAGCTAAAGTAGATTTGAATGATTCAACTAAGTTATGTGGCAATTTATTAACAAAACCAACTGTATCTGATAGCAAGAACTTTGTGTTATCGGCTAATGTAATATTACGAACTGAGGTATCTAAAGTAGCAAATAACATATCTTTTTCGAAGACTTTATTATCTTCATTTGAACTAACACTCTTGTTTAATAGTGCGTTCATGGTAGTTGATTTACCAGAGTTAGTATAACCAACTAAAGCAACTGTAGGAATTGAATTTTCTTTACGTTTTTTATTTTGAGTTTCTAAATTTTGATCAATTTCTTGTAGCTGCTTTTTTAGATAGGTAATACGATTACGGATAACTCTTCGATCAAGTTCGAGTTTTGTTTCACCAGCACCACGGTTAGTACCTGATCCCCCTTTTTGTTGATCTAGAGGATTACCAGATGGGTGAATTCTTGGTAACTCATATTGTAATTGAGCGATTTCTACTTGTAGCTTTGATTGCTTAGTCTGAGCTCGACTAGCAAAGACTTGTAGAATCAATTCAGTTCTATCAATAATAGTTAACCCGGTTTGTTCTTCAAGGTTTCTGATTTGTGATGGTGATAGTTCATCATTAATAACGATAACTTGTACATCACTATCAGTAGCTAAATGTTCTAGTTCTTCAACTTTACCCTTACCAAAATAAGTTGCACCAACAACTTGGTCAAGATTTTGTTTGATTGTATCAACAACTTCCATATTATTAGCTTCGCACAATGATTTTAATTCTGTCATTGAATAATCAAAATCTTCTTGTAAATGACTAACACCAGCTGTGATAACTTTTGTAAATTCTTCGTTCATAAATACCTCAACGCCTAGGATTATCGCGTTTACTTTCTTAATGATAGTAACATGTTCTGAACTTAACTAAAAGAACGAGGGTGGTACTATTTTAGTGATAATATAAAGAAGTATTATAATGAAGTAGATTGAGCTATGTTGTTTATTAAAAAAGGAGACAGATAATGGCTTACAATCGAGTATTTACAATTGTAATGGATTCGGTGGGTATTGGTGAGTGTCCAGATTCAGTGAAATATCACGACGATGGTGCTGATACTTTAGGACATGTTGCTAAGTATTATGATGATAATTTTAAAATACCTAATTTGACCAAACTAGGGTTAGGGAATATTAGAAAAGATAATCCACTTACTGGTATCGAAATAATGAATCCAGCCTTAGGATATTTTGGAAAAATGCAAGAAGTGTCCGTTGGTAAGGACAGTATGGATGGACATTTTGAAATGATGGGTCTTCCGGTGAAAGAAGAACTAGGATTTTTCCCTAATGGTTTTTCTCAAGAACTGATTAAAAAAATCGAAAAGTTTAGTAATAGAAAAGTTATCGTAAATAAGCCATATTCGGGAACAGAAGTTATTCGTGATTATGGAGAACAACAACTAGCTTCAGGCGACTTAATTGTCTATACGTCGGGCGATTCCGTGTTGCAAATAGCTGCTCATGAACAAAAAATCGAACTGAATGAATTGTACAGAATTTGTGAATATGTTCGCTCTATAACAATTGATAAACCTTATCGAATAGGGCGGATAATTGCTCGTCCTTATGTTGGAACTGATACAAACAACTTCATTAGAACCGCTAATCGACATGATTATGCATTACAACCCACTTCTAAAACAGATTTAGATATATTATCAGAAGCTGGGTTAGACGTTTTGGCTGTTGGAAAAATAAATGACATATTTTCTGGCAATGGAATTACATCAGAAGTTCATACTATTAGTAATGAAGATGGAATGAACAAAACAATCGAGAATCAAAAACAAGATTTTCATGGATTCAGCTTTACTAATCTGGTTGATTTCGATGCTATGTATGGTCACCGCCGTGATTTGGAGGGTTTTGGACAAGCTGTAATTAAGTTTGATGAACAACTTGGTCAGTTTTTAGATGAGATGAATCCTGATGATTTGTTAATTGTTACTGCTGATCACGGTAATGATCCCGGATTTAGGGGGACTGATCACACTAGAGAATATGTACCGTTACTTGTTTATTCACCAAGTATGAAAGAAAGTGGATCTTTAGGTATTCGAAGTACATTTTCAGATTTAGGAGCGACTATACTAGATAATTTTGGATTGAATAATAATGTTGGAACTAGTTTTTTAAGTCAATTAAATTAAAGGATGGAATTTATGAGTACACATATTAATGCACAAAGAGATGACATTGCTGAGATTGTTTTATTACCAGGAGATCCATTAAGAGCTAAGTATATTGCTGAAACATTCTTAGAAGATGTTACACAGTATAATACAGTTAGAAATGCTTTTGGATATACCGGAATGTATAAAGGAGTCCGAATATCCGTTCAATCTACCGGGATGGGAATGCCTTCTATGTCAATTTATGCGACAGAATTAATTCAAAACTACGGAGTAAAACAGTTAATTCGTGTTGGAACAATGGGTGGAATTGGCAAGAATATTAATGTTCGTGATGTTGTAATTGCCCAAGCAACAAGTACAGACTCTGCTATGGCAGAAAATATCTTTGATAATGGTATTCATTTTGCACCAATAGCTGATTTTGAAATGATAGCAGAAGCTGCAAAGATTGCACAAAATAAAAACATTTCAGTCAAAGTAGGTAATATTCTAACTGAAGACAGATTCTATAATGATGAAATCAATAGAGAAAAACTGGCTAGCTATGGCATAATGGGATGTGAAATGGAGACTGCAGCATTATATATATTAGCTGCTAAGTATGATGTCAAAGCTCTATCAATTCTAACTATCAGTAATCATATAATAACTGGTGAAGAAACAACGTCAAAAGAACGTGAAACTACTTTTAACGACATGATTAATATTGCTTTAGAAACAGCAATAAGTACTAAATAGTATAATAAAATTATTAAAGTATAGTATGATATATATTAAATAAAAAAAGAGGTTAAATATTTGCCAAAAGATTTGAATGATTTAAAAAACAACACGGGCTCAAGTATCGTTGAGAAATCACATTTTGTGAGCGAAGCTAGTAAGATAGCTGCGGAAGATAATGAATTAAGTAAGTTGAAACAACATGTTGCACGTACTTACGGAATCTTTATCGTGGAGCTATTCTTAACAGGATTAGTTGCTTATTTCATGAGTACGCAACCACAATTATTAGGACAAATAACATCGGTTATGTACGCCGGCATGGGTATTCCATTAATATTAGTAATTTTTGGAGTATTTGCATTATTAAATAGAGCACAACGCAGTGAATCAGTTGGACTAAGTGTGCTATTGACGTTAGCAGTTATTGCAGTAATTGGTATTCCATTAGGAATAATTCCTTACGTATATAATTCTTTGGTTGTTTATGAAGCATTGGCAGCTACATCAATTATTTATATAACAACTGCAGTTTATGGATTAGTAACCAAGAAGAACTATACTACTTGGGGTGGCCCATTATTTGGAGCTCTAATTGCGGTTATAGTTATGATGATAATTAGTAATTTTGTTCATAACAGTTGGCTAACAATGGGTATTTTATTAGCTAATATTTTGATTTTTACATTGTATATTATTTACGATAATCAAATGATAAAAGTTCAATTCTTAGCTAAATTACGCGATGGTGTTAGCGACAGTTCAAAATCTTGGTGGTTGTTGGCACTATCAAGTTCGACAAACATTTATCTAGACTTCATTAACTTATTCATGAGCATTTTAAGATTATTGGGTAATAGAGACTAATTAAATAGCAAACAAAAAAAGAGAGTGAATATTAATTCACTCTCTTTTTTGTTTTGAATTAAGCTAATTCTTTACTTTGTTTAAATGCGCGGTAACCAAGAACGAAGCCGGTAGCGGCAACACCTAAAACTATAAGTACTTCAATTGCTAATTCGATATTAGAAATCATAGCTGAGTTAATAGTATTACGTTTAGAAATTCTAAACAAAGGAATGATTGTAAATGTAATTAATGTTGCTCCTAATGTATAGAAGACAGCTAGATTACGCTTGTTAACTGTAGCACTGTGATTGCGTTCATACTTAGCGATGAATGGTAGCAAGACACCAATTGCAATCATAATTAATGGTTCAACTATGTTAAGCACAATTACGTGCCAATAAGCTGTTGATCCAAAAGGTTCATCGATTTGGAAAACTGATAAACAAGCAAATGAGAAGGTGAAGATTAAACACCACCAACCAACTACTAAGGCAAGTTTACGGTTCTTAATAAAAACAAATTTTGATGGGAATTCTGTTTGTCTTAAACGAACTGTAATAAATGAAGTGAACAAGAAACAAGTTGCAAACGGTGAAACAATTCCGTTCAAGTTCAATAGTTGATTAAAGATAGAATTCATATTTGGCAAAGTAGCACTAAGGATCAAAATAATAGTACAGATTGCTGTTGTTAACCAATAACCATTAATAGGTAGTCCACGTTTGTCTGTCTTAGTAAGACCTTCTGGTAAGAATTTCTTAGCAGTATCTGAGAAGAACATTCTTGTACCGGCGTCAATTAGAACAGCAAGTTGGGCCATCATATATATGGCTTGCGTTATTGAGAAGATATACATGAATAATTGACCCACACCGAATTCATTACCCATATATTGGAAAGCATAGTAAGAACCATTCATTTTTAAATCATGAGGTAAGTCATGAGCGTTAAAGAAGATTCCTAGTGAAAATGATCCTAATACAGTTAAGAATCCGGTCATAATAGCTAGCATCCACATAGCTTTAGAAAAATCACGACCACCGTTTTTCATCTTATTAACATATGGGGCAATATATTCAGAACCATTCATGGCAAAGATGAAGAGCCCTAGAGTTGTGAAGTATTGAAAATTGAATTTTGGAATAATTGATTTAAAAGTAAATGGTTGTGAATGAGGAGTACCACCTTTGCCAAGATAAGCAAAGGTCATAATGACATACAAGATAGTCATTATAAACATAGCACCACCACCAAGAATTCCTAACCATTGTAAGGAATTACGTAAACGATGCTGAATAAAAATAAATAAAGTAAAAATAAGTGCTGTAAGTAAAGCGAAAAGACTGTTGCTCATATTATCTTGCATAGAAGGGTCACCATTGATTAGCCAACCAAATGATACGATCATTGAGTTAGCAACATCAACCAAGTAAGGTAAACCTACGACCCAATAAGTCCAAGCGGCAACATAACCCCAAGTGTCACCCCAAGTACCACGTACCCAAGATGAAAGACCTCCACCTTCTTTATTAAATACGGATCCTAAGTGACCCACCATCATTTCGTAAGGAATAACGAATAAAAATAGCATTAAAATCCAAGTTGTAATTGTTCCTAGTCCTTGGTTTTGGAAATTATAGATAATATCATCAAAGCCAATAACTGTTACGAAGTCCATTAGGGCGATAACTGGCCAGCTAATATACTTCTTTTCCGAACCTAGTTCAAATTGTTCTTGCGGCATCGGATTGTCCTTCTTTCTATTATATAAATTTAAAACACAACTTTAAGATTATACAACAATTTTTTATTTTGTTAAAAATAACTTGTAAAATTAATTTTAGTGTATTAGTATAGTGGTACACATAAATGGAGGGATGATTATTATGAATGTTGTACAAGTAAAAAATATTGAAAAAATTTATGGATCGAAAAACGAAAAACACTACAAAGCTCTATCTGATATAGATTTTGAAGTTGAGAATGGTGAATTTGTTGGAATTATGGGAGCTTCAGGTTCTGGTAAAACAACACTATTAAATATCTTATCGACTTTAGATAAGCCAACAAGTGGCGAAGTAACTATCAATGGTAAAGATGTAACTAAGTTGAAGGGGAATCAAATGGCAGACTTCCGTGCTCACGAAGTTGGGTTCATCTTCCAAGATTTCAATTTGTTAGAAAATTTAACAGCTTATGAAAATATTGCCTTGCCATTATCACTTCAAGGACGTAAGAGTTCAGATATTTCTGAAGCGGTAAATAAAATTGCTAAAAAATTAGGATTGGAAGAAATATTGGATCATTATCCTACTGAATTATCAGGGGGACAAAAACAACGTGTTGCTTCTGCTCGTGCCTTGGTTCATGAACCAGCAATACTATTCGGTGATGAACCTACTGGAGCATTAGATTCAAAGAGTGCCCGTGCATTACTAGAAACAATGGAAAAAATTAATCGAGAAGATGATGTTTCTATATTATTAGTTACGCATGATCCATTCTCAGCAAGTTATTGTAGCCGAATTTTATTTATAAAAGACGGAAAAATTGATCAAGAAATTAAACGAGGTGCTAGTTCAAGAAGTGAATTCTATCAAGAAATATTAGATTCACTTGGAACTTTTGCAGAATAGGAGATAAATATGTTAAACAAATTAGCATTAAGCGGGATTAAGAACCGCTTACGAGATTATAGTGTTTTGTTCTCTGGGTTAATGATTTCTGCGGCCATTTTTTATATGTTTATGTCGTTAGCAACTAATAAGGATTTCTTAGTTAAGAACTCACCATCATCAGTAACCTCTGTGATTTTTGGTTTTGGGATAGTGCTCTTAGCAATCATTACATTAGTGTATATCGTCTATGCTAACGGATTCTTATTGAGTATGCGTCAGCGTGAATACGGGATGTTTATGATGTTAGGTGCTAGAGGAAGCAAAATCAGTCGTATGATTTTTGTGGAAACTTTAGTTATCGGTACTATCTCAACATTAGTAGGGACTCTTATTGGTGTTGGATTAACTCAAGTATTAAGTGGATGGTTAATTGATACTTTGAATATGCAAATCAAACATTTCAATGCATTCTATTTACCGGCAGTTATATATACCTTACTATTCTTTGTAGTGATTTTTGCAATCGCAGCGATGAGAAATGGTATTAGTCTACGTAGAACAAACGTTTTGAAATTGTTAAACAGTGAAAAACAACCAACGAGAATCAAAAAAGTTGGTTTGGGTAAATTAATTCAAGCAATTATCGGTGTTGTTTCTTTAGGTATTGGTTATTATGCAATGTTACATTTAGCGCAAGGAGTTTATTTATATCTTGCAACAGCCGTGATTGGTATTACATTAGGAACATATCTAGTAATTAATTCGTTATTCAGTTGGATTATTAAGGTATTAAAGAGTAACAAGAAGTATTCAATGAAGAAGTTAAATAACTTCACATTGTCACAATTAGGTTTTCGAATTACTGATTATACAAGAATCTTATCTGTTGTAGCGATGCTCTTTGCTTTAGCGTTAGGTGCTATAACTACGGGTGTTGGATTCAAAGGTTTAATAACAAAAACTACTGATTCAAATAATTATTATGATGCAGTTGTTCATGATATGAATGCGACACAAAGAAAAAATGTTTCAAAAATTGATGTTAAATCACAAGCTACTTATGAATACAAAACACTAAAAGGTGGCAAAACAGTAGTCTTTAACCAAGATCAATTCAAGCAACATAACTTAAAAGTTAAAGATTATAGCAAGAGTATTAATAATGTAGACAGTAAGGTTAAATATCTAAATTATAATTTTAGCACTAAAGAACAAATTGAAAATATTCAATTAACAGAATTATGGGATCAACTTCCGGGAGCATTTGAAGACTTACAGGCTAAAGTAGTAAGCGGAGATGAATACGCCAAAATAAATGCTAAGTCATCAACGCTTACAATGATTAAATCAAAAGACTTCTACAAAAATATCTCAGCTATTAAAAAAGTTGCACTATATGATGCAGCTCATCACTACTCAAGTCCGTTTGGGCAAAAGTATCAAAATTATCAGTTAGCAAGTGGGATCTTCTCAGGATTAGAATTCATGGGGATGTTCTTAGGAATAGCTTTCCTAGCTATGTTAGCAAGCTGTTTGATGTTTAAGATTCTTTCAGGTGCAGCTAGTGATGTTAAACGCTATGAAATGATGAGAAAAATGGGAGTTCGTGACGGATGGTTATCACAATCTATCAAAAAAGAGATAGCAGTACTATTTCTAATTCCTGGAATCTTAGGAGTAATTCATGTGTTAGTTGGATTGAAGATGTTTGGTCCATTATTACCACATCCTTATGAAGGAATCTTCTATCCATTTACTGGATTCTTCATTTTATACTTAATGTATTACGTAATTACTACCATGCTATATCAAAGAATTGTTTTAAAAAAATAGAATACTAATAAAAAGGTAGTCTCAATTATTGAGACTACCTTTTTTGTAATTTATTTAAACACTGTAATTTCTTTTGATTCATTTCTAAAGATCAACTTAACCTTAAGAGGATGATAATTCTTTATAGTTGATTCACTAGGTCGTGTGAGCTTATCACCTTTCACAGTATAAGGTAACAAAACTTCCTTCTTTGGTTTTTGCCATGGCAAGTAATGTTTTTCATAGATAATATATTCATTAGAGTCATCCATCTCGGTTGTTAAGAACATTCCCTTAACTTTGGACTTTGCAGCAATGGATACTTCATTTTTATTTCGATAAACCGTGATATTTGCATCATTAATATTGCTGACTTTTATATATGAAGTATAGTTTATAAGCCAACTTATACCACCAGCAATTACTAGAATTAATACAATTAGAGATATGATTCGTGATTTTTTCATTTGTTACTTCCTCCTTTGTAAGAAGCTTTAGCTTGCTTGCCAGATTATTTTTTGACTAGGTAAATTTTTGAGCTCGTCTTCAGAATATCCGGTAGCAGAATTAAGGATTCCTCCAGATACAAGTATGATTTGATTGGTTTTATCTATTTTTATATTCTTGTAGTTCCCCAATTTAATTGAGCTTTTTTTAGAATTAAATAATTTAGGTTCAGAATATTGAATAATATAAACTTTATCCTTAACTTGAGTTAGTTGAGTGTCAGTAGCTCCTTCAAAATTAGGAGTATTAACCGATAAGTTAATCGTAGTGTTTTTGGTTAATACTTTTGGTAGTTGTGAATTCAATTCAATTCGGTCGACACTTATAATAGATTTATTAGCAGTTACAAAAGATATCCACGAAAGAAAAATACAAAACATTAATAGCGGTAATGTTATCAGGAGCAATTTCGCTTTGAAACGACGCCCGTGTTTCATATCTGTTGACATCTTGTTTACTAAGACTGGATTATCTAATAACGAATCAACTGATACATTAAATAAATGACTTAAATCCAGTAATAGATTCAAATCTGGATAGGCACGTCCAGTTTCCCAGTTAGAAATGGTTGCACGTGAGACGTTTAGTTTCTTCGCAACTTCTTCCTGGGTTAAATTTTGCTGCATTCTTAATTCCTTAAATTTATATCCTAAGTTCACTTTTACTTCCTCCTTGAATTAAGAATATTTCTTAACTATTAAAAAGACTAGCGCAGATTATTGACATTAGTGACAGGATCTTAAGCATGCATGTATTAGTAACCATATGATACTAGATTTGTAAGTGCCTTGATGCTTTTTTCTTGCGTCGAGGCAACTTTCTAGATTAAAATTATTTTAATAAACCATGTCTAAAACAGGAGGTACTAATTATGTCGATGATTGAATTTCACGGTGTACAAAAATATTATGGAAATTTTCACGCTTTAAAAGATATTGATTTGATTATTAATAAAGGTGAAACCGTGGTTTTGATTGGTCCCTCTGGATCTGGTAAAAGTACATTGGCACGAACAGTGAATGGGTTAGAAGATATTCAAGAAGGTAAATTAATTGTTAACGGACACGATTTATCAAACCCGAAGACTAATATTAATATTTTGAGAAAAGATGTAGGAATGGTTTTCCAACATTTCAATCTTTATAACAATAAGAATGTGCTGGAAAATGTGATGCTAGCTCCAAGAATTGTTTTGAAGTTAAGTGAAGAAGAAAACCGCAAACGCGCTGATAAAACTTTAGAAATGGTTGGTCTAGCAGATAAGAAAGAGAATATGCCATCGCAAGTCTCAGGAGGTCAAGCTCAACGAGTGGCAATTGCTCGTTCTCTAGCAATGCAGCCAAAATGCATGTTATTTGATGAACCAACTAGTGCGTTAGATCCTGAGATGATTGATGATGTTTTACAAGTTATTAAAAAAGTTACTGCCCAAAGTGATATGACGTCATTAATTGTGACTCATGAAATGGGATTCGCAAAAGAAGTTGCTGACCGGGTTATTTTTATGGACGAAGGACAAATCCTTGAAGATACAGACACCAAGTCGTTCTTTGAAAAACCCAAAAATGAACGTGCTCAGAAATTCTTAAGCAAAATTTTGACACATTAAAGGAGGACGTGAAATGAAAAAATTACGACTGATTCCTCTGTTACTGATGTTGTTAATGTTGTTGGCCGGTTGTTCAAGTAAGAGTTTAGCAGAGCAATCAGTTCTCAAGAATTCGCGTGAGACTAAAACTATTACTTGGGGAGTAAAAGCTGACACTAAGTTATTCGGTTTAGAGGATGTACGAGATGGTAAGCAAAAAGGCTTTGATGTTGATATGGCCAAATTGATTACTAAGAAGATGTTGGGTAAGAATAGTGAGGCAAAGTTTGTAACTGTAACTTCACAATCAAGAATACCTTTACTTAAAAACGGGAATATAGATGCGATTATTGCAACTATGTCAGCAACACCTGAACGGGCAAAAATTGTCGAATTCTCAAATTCGTATTTTGATGCCGGACAGTCTTTATTGGTTCCTAATGATTCAACTATTAATAGTACAGATGATTTAGCTGGAAAAACTGTTCTTGGAGTTGTGGGATCAAACTCAGTAATTAATATTAAAAAAGCTGCACCAAAAGCTAAGGTATTACAGCTACAAGATTATGCTCAAGCAATGACGGCATTGAAATCTGGGCAAGGTGATGCTTTAACGACAGATAACGGAATCTTGTACGGTATGGCAGTAGAAAATCCAGGATTCAAAGTTGTTGGAGGAACTTTTACAAAAGAGCCTTACAGTATTGCAGCTAATAAAGGACAAAGTGGCTTCACTAAGGAAGCTAACAAGGCGATTAAAGAGATTGAAAAAAGTGGAGAATATAATAAGTTAATTAAAAAATGGTTCGGGGATGTTCCCGGGTTCAATTATAAGGAGTTATATCGATGATTAATATAATAACAAGTCATTGGTCAGAACTTCTCACAGGTTTTGGATGGACGATATTTTCTAGTGTGTTGGCGCTTTTGTTTAGTTTAGTCATAGGATCTATCTTCGCCATCTTAGAAGTTCTGCCCAACAAAATAGCACGAACAATAGGAAAAATATACGTTGAAGTATTCCGTAACATTCCATTATTAGTTATCACGATGTTTTTTTACATCGCAATCCCAATGTATATAGTTAAGATTAATGGATTTGTAGCCGGAACAATTGGATTAACGATTTATACCTCGGCATTTATTGCCGAAACTGTGAGATCAGGAATCCAATCAATTGATAAGGGACAAATGGAAGGTGCTCGATCAACGGGAATGACATATTGGCAAAGCATGCGTTATATTATTTTGCCGCAAGCTTTCAAAATTGTAATCCCACCGTTGGGGAATCAGTTCGTCAATTTAGTAAAGAATTCTTCAGTTTTAGCATTTGTTGCGGGATTCGATTTGATGTATCAGGGTAATGCGATTGCTTCCACAACGTTTGATACTATAAACAGTTATTTAGTTGTTGGATTATTGTATTTAATTATTACATTACCACTTAGCTACTACATGCAATATTTAGAAAAAAGATTAGTTTAGGAGAAAGGAATTATGCAAAACTTTATTGATGCTTATTCATTCATTAATCTGCGGTTTCTTCTGATGGGACTAGGTGTAACTGTGTTGATTTCAGTTGTCTCGGTAATTCTTAGTTTTATTGTTGGCTCAATACTAGGAATTATCCGCTATAGCAATATTCGTTATATTTCTAAAATTGTAGGATTCATCATAGACATCTTGCGGAACTTACCATTGCTGTTGATTATCTTCTTTACCTACTTTGGTTTACCAAACTTTGGCTTTAAGCCAGATACTATCCCGGCCGCAATTTTGGCGATGACGGTCTTTGAATCGGCAATGATTGCCGAAATTGTACGTTCGGGAATAATGGCTGTTCCTAAAGGGCAAATGGAAGGTGCGCGATCAACAGGAATGACATATTTACAAGCTATGTGGCATATAATCTTACCGCAAGCATATAAGAAGATGATTCCTGCCATGGTGAGTCAGTTCATTTCATTAATAAAAGATACATCCTTAGCAACGATAATTGTGGTTCCAGAACTGATGCAACATGCACAAATAATTTATGGACAGAACGCTAACTATATAATTCCAATGTTCTTAGCAATGTCAGTAATGTATTTTGTGGTATGTTTTGGTTTATCATTGGTATCAAATAGAATTGATAAGAGAATTAGAGCCTAACAAAAAAAGAGTGAACTATAATTAGTTCACTCTTTTTTATTATTTTAATACTTGATTGTAACTTGTTACTTTATTAACTCCATTATCACGTTCTAACATTGTTAGACTTGAATTTGCGGGACCACTTTTGATTTCAAATGAACCATCACCGTAACGATCAGCCAATGAGCGGATGGTAGTTCCGTGACTAACTATAAGGAAAGTATCACCGTCTTTGGCAATTTCATCTAATTTATCAAAACCTTCATTAAGACGTTCCCAGTATTCTTCAGCGTTTTCAGCGTCGTTGAAAGGATCCGCATCTTTCATGAAGTCTTTTGTTTTGTCCATTCCGAATTTTTTAATAATGTCGCCAAATGTTTTTTCGCCATGTGGCATACCAGTCATATACCAAGCCTCAGAAGAGTTCATTCCTTCATAATAACCATAGAATTGTTCTCTAAAAGAAGGAATTTTCTTAGGATCTAAATCTGAGATGTTTTCATCGGTAATGATTTTTAAAGTGTCGATTGCACGTCTAGCATCAGAAGAAAAAGCTGCATCAAATTTTGTATCTTTTAAAGCTTTAGCAGCAGTTTGTGCAACAAGTGTTCCTTCAGGTGTAAGCGGTGAATCTGACCAACCTTGCATTTTGTTATATTTATTAAAATAAGTTTGTCCATGTCTCACTAAGTAAACTGTATATTTTGCCATAGTAGACCTCCTAATTACTAACACCATTTTACCAAAGATATAGTCTACAAACTAATTCTTAGACTAGAAAATATTTACATGCTTTAATTAAATTAATAAAGACGAAAAGAGGACAAAAATTATGAAGATTGCAGTTATTGGTGCCAACGGACAAGTTGGTTCTCTGGTAGTGAAAGAAGCTCAACGACGTAATATAGACGTGACAGAAATCGTTCGAGCAAAAGAAAAAGCAAATACAGAAAAATATCTTGTGAAAGATGTTTATGAATTAACGACAGATGATGTTAAGAATTTTGATGTAGTAGTTGATGCTTTAGGATTCAGAGGAGAAAAAGTTAGTGAATTTCTTCCATCAACAGATTACTTGATAAAAATATTCACTGGACTAAAAACACGTTTGATTGTGGTTGGTGGAGCAGGTAGCTTATTCACTAATAAGGAACATACACAAACATTATCTCAAGGAGCAGATTTCCCAGAATCATTCTTGCCACTAGCTAATGCAATGGGAATGGCGTTAGAGATTATCAAACAAAGTCAAAACGTGAACTGGACTTACATTAGTCCTGCTGCGGATTTTTCACCTGAGTATGAAGCAACTGGAAAATATGTGATTGCGGGTGAAGAATTCACAGTTAATGAAAACGGTGAAAGCAAGATGAGCTATGCTGATTATGCATTAGCTTTGGTAGATGAAATTGAAAATAACAAATATGAAATGCAAAGAATTAGTGTTAGATGGTAAATGCAAATAATGTTTGCTGTTAAAATATTTATTTGCAAATTATAATTGCTAGTATAAAGCTAAGCTCTTGGATACATTGATATCGGAGGTGAGATTATGCTAAGCGAAAAACTGAAAAATAGTCGAACAGAATTGCATTTAACACAACAAGAAGTTGCTGATAGAATTCACATTTCACGACAAATGATTTCTAATTGGGAAATGGGAAAGAATTATCCGGATATTCCAACTTTGATTGACTTGAGTGAGTTGTATGGGTTAACGCTTGATTATATGTTAAAGGATGATCAAAAATATATTAATCAAGTGCGTGATGATTATCAGTTGATTGAACATGTTAGAAATCATCGATGGATAGACAAGGGAATAATCGTTTCATTGATACTATTACTTGTACCAATGATTTTGATACCATTTATTAGTACGAAAAATGAGTTAATGGCTTTTATAATATTCATTATGCTAATGATTGTTCCTTTGATTTATCTGTCATATCGTAAATACTTATCCTTTTTTAAGGGTGTTCCTGATAAAATACAACCATTAATGGTTCCTAAAGCTTTTGGTATGGGAATAGGGATTAACCCTCGTCATCCATTAGGTAAATTTATTTGGTGGTTAATGATTATATTGGTGTTAGTTGTTTTTGGATTAGTGCTTTATCAAATAATCACTACACCTGGTAATTCTATAGAGCCATTTAGAAAAGGGATCTAAACAAGACCGATTGAAAAGTCGGTCTTTTTTATGTTATATTGCTTGAACTTGTATTATTACAAAATATTTTAAAGGAGGTGGAGTCTATGCGAATTGAAAAGATTATCGTTTGTGTAGCAGTACACCGCTTAGGACGTTTTTCGATAAATTAAATTTCTAGGAGAGAAAAATGAAAAACGTCCGTAAAAATGTACCATCTGTATTATTAATTATTGTTTTGGTGGGTTTCCCGCAAATAAGTGAATCAATCTTCACACCATCGTTACCCGCATTAGCACAAAGCTTCCATGTGAATGCTCAGAGTATTCAATTGACTATGAGTATTTATTTCATTGCTTTTGCATGTGGAGTTTTGTTTTGGGGTGGATTATCTGACAAATTTGGTCGCCGAAAATCGATGATTCAAGGAATTGTGGTCTATTTAATTGGTAATGTTTTATTATTGTTAGCAAACAACTTTGAATTCTTATTATTTGCCAGATTTGTTCAAGCTTTTGGAGCCAGCGTTGGTTCTGTAGTTACACAAACAATCATGCGTGAATCGTTTGACGGTATTGAAGGTTCCAAAGTTTTTGGAAAAGTTGGTGCAGCAATGTCACTTTCGCCAGCTATAGGACCATTAATTGGTGGTGTTGCGCAAACATACTTCGGTTACAGAAGTGTGTTTTCAATACTAATTGTTATGGCAATTTCAGTGTTGTTATATGCTAGCCTACGATTAGTCGAGACAAGACAAGTTGAAACAACAGAAGAAAGTGTTTCTTATTGGCGAGTAACTAAGAGGTTGTTGTGCGATCCAGTAGTATTAAGTTATGGTTTGTTGATTGGTGGAATTAACGGGATTTTGTTCAGTTATTATGCTGAAGCACCGTTTTTATTCATGAATCACTTTCAAATGAGTGCTGCTAATTATGGAATGTTAGGTATAGTACTTGCTATTTCAAGTATAGCTGGTGCATTTATTTCTAACTATTTAGTGACAAAAAAATCACCGACAATAGTTGTTAAGATTGGTTTAACAGCAGCACTAGTTTTTACTGTAATATTTTTAATGAGTAGTTGGCTAGACAGCTTCTGGTTAATACTATTTGCTATTTTTGGTACATTCTTAGGTCTAAATATTACACTACCTAATGCACTTAATCTTGCATTGCAAGGATATGAAGATGTAATTGGAACTGCTAGTGGTATTTTTAGTTTTGGCTATTATATTTTAGTTAGTGGGTTCACATATCTAATGAGTGTTTTGCATAATGGTACAATTATTATCATGCCAATATACATGATAATTGTAGTTTTATTAATGATTATCAGTTATATAACTTTTGTTAAAGAATAATAAAAAGACTTGAGCATATGCTCAAGTCTTTTTATTTTATAGAGGAAGAACTAGCATTGGGGAACACAACAACTAGGTTGAATAAGTTATATCAATTAAATAGGGAGTAATCGTTATAACCTATAAGTGCAGTATAGTGAAATTTTCTTAAATGAAGCTTAAAAACAAAAAAAGATTGAAAATTAATTCAATCTTTTTTGCTTCTTATTAGAAATAGGGGGGGAGCTAATAAGAATAAATTAAATATTTGAAGGGGTAAACAAGTATTTAATTAAAAACTGTAGGGGTATTAATATAATGAGTAAGTTATTCGGACTAATAGGGGGTAATCTTTATAACTTATGAACATAGTATACGAGGAACGTCTTAAACGAAGCTTAAAAAATAAGAAAATTCACATTTTTTCGTAGAAATATCATGAGAACTTTTTTCTTTTATTATAGTACAATGGAACGTGAATTATTTAAGAATAGATAAGAGGATGTAATGACGATTTTATTCATAGCAATATTTGGTGGACTCGGAGGAATGTGTCGCTATTTATTAGGAATCAGTATTCCTAACGTATGGGGAATCCCTTTGGTTACTCTATTGGTTAACATAATAGGAAGCTTTTGTTTGCCAATTTGGAATAACTATCTCGGGTTAAAATTAAACAATAAAATCAAAGTTGCTATTGGAACTGGATTTATCGGTGCTTTTACGACTTTTTCAGGAATGATTATTGATATTTTGAAAATGTATCTTACAAATAATTACAGTGGTTTAGTTATTTACATATTGGCTAGTATTGTTTTGGGATTCGTAGCTGCTTTGTTAGGTATGAAAACGGCCATGTTTTTTAAAAAGGAGGCTAAGTAATGATTTTATTATTAGTCTTTGTTGGTGCTGCTATTGGGGCGGTTAGTCGCTATTTATTTACTGAATATGGACCGTTTGTAGAAGCAGATTATAAAATTGGTGCAACATTTGTAATCAATATTATCGGATCGTTTATTTTAGGGATGTTATTGAAGAACTTTTTAGAAAGTTCTTTTATGTATCTACTATTAGGAACAGGATTTTGTGGCGGATTTACAACTTTTTCGACATTTAATTCAGAACTAATGGGATTGTTCTTTGCTAAAGAATACAAACGATTATTGGTATACGGAATTAGTAGTTACCTGATAGGTCTTCTGGCTGGAATGTTGGGATACATCGTGTGAAGACGACCATTGATTGCGTTTTCAATTAATCAATGTTAATATTGAATATCAGAATTTATGTAAATGAGGGACTTTTGTGAGCGAAGATAATCAAAAACAATTAGAACAGAAGAGACTTGACGAAGTCGTTAGTAAAGTAAAGATAAGTCAAGTTCGAATGCAAGAAAGTATTGAGCGCGCAAAAGAAGATATTGAAGGAATTCATGAAACTTTTAATGACGATGTTCATGTTGGTTTAGGGGACGACTCTATATCAATGGATTCAGCACTTTCTATTCATCAGCAACAACAAATGCTTGATGAGCGTAATAATAGCTGGCAACAGTCTAAGCAGCGTTTAGAAGTGTTGAAACGTTTAGAAAAAACTCCATATTTTGCACGGTTAGATTTTGAAGAACCGGGTGAAGGTGGACGTGAGACTGTATATATCGGAATGAGTTCATTCACCGATACCGATGATGAAGATAATTTCTTAATTTATGATTGGCGTGCACCAATTTCATCAATTTATTATGATGGAAACCTTGGGGAAGTTGAATATGAAACTCCCGATGGTATGCAATCAGTTGATCTATTCTTGAAACGTCAATTCTTAGTTGATAATGGGAAGATTAAGAGTTATTTCGATACTCAAGAAACAATTGGGGATCAAATGTTACTTGAAGTATTGGATGACAAATCTTCAACACACATGAAAAGTATCGTTACTACAATTCAACGTGAACAAAACAAGATAATTCGTGATACAGATTCACAATTGTTATTTGTTCAAGGAGCTGCAGGTTCAGGTAAAACATCCGCTATTTTGCAACGTGTAGCTTTTCTTCTTTACAGATACAGAAAGAATTTAAGTTCGAGTCAAGTGGTGATGTTTTCACCTAACCAACTTTTCAATGATTATATTGAAGATGTTCTTCCAGAAATGGGTGAACAGAATATGGTACAAATGACGTATCTACAATATGTAGCGCGTCGATTGCCAAATATTAAAGTTGAAGATTTAAGTCAACAATTCAAAGATAATACAGATGCTTCAAGAAAGAATATTAATCGTTTTGTTTCAGATACTAAGTTCTTTAACTTAATTACTAAATATAGTGAGTTACTAAGTAAAACTGGTATTAGTTTCCGCGATATTAAACGTGATGGCGAAGTCGTTATTAGTAAAGAAAGAATTGCCGAAATTTATTATAGTTTTGGTGACCAATATCGTCTAAGCAATCGCTTGGATGCCACACGCGATAAGATGACACGAATATTGAATAGCAAGATTGGCTCTGAAATCCGCTCGAAATGGGTATCAGAAGCTATTGAGAGTTTGAGCAAAGAAGAATTGCAGACTCTTTATGCAACTGCTGATCAAGAATTCAAGTCTAGTGATGCTGAGCAAAAATTCTTGGCTAAGAAGATTGTTAATTTTGCATATCAAAATGTAAGAAAAAAAATCAAACGTAATCGCTTCTTTAATATTTCTGGAAATTATATTAATTTCTTAAATGCAGTGCCACAAATAACTGATTTAAGTAAATATGAAATTACCGAAAGTCAATGGCAAGACTATGTTGAAGATTTCAAAACTAGTCTTAAGAATAAGAAAATGTCGATGACTAACATTACCCCATATTTATACCTGTATGATTTGGTATTGGGACGCCACGGCGATCTTAATATGCGCTTCATGTTTATTGATGAAATACAAGATTACACACCATTCCAGTTAGCATATCTTAAATTCAATTTCCCTAAAGCACGTTATACAATGTTAGGAGATTTGAATCAATCAATCTTCACTAAGGATAATAGCCAGACATTATTGTCACGAGTAGAGAAGTTATTTGATAAAGATTCAACACGAGTTGTTCAGTTGACACATTCATATCGTTCAACTAAGCAAATAACTGAATTCACTCGAGCACTATTAACTAATGGTCAAAAGATTGAACCATTTAATCGTGATGGGGATGTTCCTAATATTTTTGTTGATAAGAATGAAGATTCTGCTATATCATCAGTTATTAAACAGTTGAAAGTTAATGACCAGCGTGGAGATACAACGGCAATTATTGCCAAAACTCTAGATGACGCAGTAGCATTGACTAATTTACTAAAAGATAAAGATGAATCAGTAACACTAATTAAGTCTGAAAACCAACGACTTGCAGAAGGGAACTTGGTGATTCCATCATACTTAGCTAAGGGATTGGAATTTGATGCAGTTATTGTTTGGGACGCTTCTAAAGATAAGTTTGATGAAGATGAACAACAATTAATTTATACAATTGCTTCAAGAGCAATGCATACACTAACAATTTCAGCAATCGGTGAAATAAGTCAGTTAATTAAAAAAGTACCAACGGAATTTTATAAGTTAGAAAACTAAAACAGCCTATAAGGTTGTTTTTTTGTTGGAAAAATTAAAATATTGTTCAAAATTTCACAAGCATATGATATATTGGATAGGTTGTTAAATTTAAGAAATACATTATTATGGAGAAATTATTATGAGTATATTAGACGCGCTTGAAGCAACATTCACAAACATGTCGATTATTAGTTCAATCACTTCGACAGTATTTATTATTCTGTTAGGTTTTTATTTACGTAAACGTGGAGTTTTTGGTGAAGACTTTGGTAAGACACTTTCAAAAGTTGTTTTATCAGTTGCACTACCTGCTCTAGCATTCAAATCATTTATGCAACCAATTGATGGTAAGACATTATCACAAGGTATGAGTGTTTTAATTTGGGGAATTTTAATCTATATAATTTTAATTATTATTACACCTTTTTCATATATGAAATATCCAAAGGATAAAAAAGAAGTGTTAGCCATTTTGACAACTTTTGGTTCAACTACATTCTTTGGTATTCCAATTGTAGGTGCTGTTTATGGTGCTAAAGGTATTATGTATAGTTCTATTTTTAATATTGGTTACCGTATTTTTCTATATTCATATGCTTACATAAGAATGTCAGGCTTGAAGATGGAAGTAAGTAATATCAAAAAAATGTTTTTAAATCCAATTGTTATTGCTACTTTTGCTGGATTAATCTTATGGATGGTACAAGATTTTGCTCCAATGGTAACAGTTAAAGAAGCTATTAATGGAGTTGTGGCGCCAGATGCTGCTACTATCCAAGTTGCTTTTTATAGAATAGATCAAACAGCTATTTGGTTGTTCAAACCACTAAGTTACTTAGGAGCATTAGCTTCACCACTTGCATGGCTTTCAATTGGGGCAACTTTAGGTTCAATTTCATTCAAAAAAGCCGCTTCAGATAAGACATCTTGGTACTACAGTTTTAACAAAGTTATTCTTGTGCCATTAATTAACTTAGTATTATTAGCAATTTTGACAGCTACAAATATCTTGCCAGTGGATCACATTGCGTTAGCAACAGTAGTTATTATGATGGCAACACCAACAGCTACAGTAGCCGCATCTTATGCTATTAGTTTTGACCGAGATGCATTGTTAGCTTCCAACGCTTCATTAATTTCAACAGTAGTAGCAGTTATTGCTACACCAATTTGGATTGCGTTGTTAGAGATTCTTAATCAAGTTGGTTTGTTTAAATAAGGAGAATATTTATGTTTAAAATTACGGCTTATGGAGTTAGACCTAATGAGGTCGACTATTTCAAAGATTTAAATAAGTATGATTATGAATTGAATTTAGTTGAAGATTTATTAACACATGAAAATATTGCAACTGCTCAAGGTTCAGATGCTGTTTTATTAAGAGCTAATTGTGTGGCTGATGAAGTTAATTTAGCAAAACTAAATGAATGGGATATTAAATATGTTTTCACTCGTACAGTTGGCTATAATCATATTGATTTAAATGCTGCTAAAGAATTCGGAATGAAAGTTGCTCGAGTACCAGCATATTCACCATATGCGGTGGCAGAATTAGCTATGACTTTAGGAATGACGATGTTACATCATACAGCAATGGCTTCTGAAAATACCTTTAATGGTGACTTCACTGTGCCATCATATCTATTCTCAAGAGAAGTGCATTCTAGTACAGTTGGGATTATTGGAACAGGTAAGATTGGTGCTACCGAAGCTAGTCTATACAGTGGAATGGGAGCTAAGGTATTAGGATACGATCCATATCCATCAGAATATGCTAAGCAATTCGTGGAATTCGTAGAGTTAGACGAGTTACTTGCACAATCTGATATTATTTCATTGCACGTTCCATACTTCCATGGGCAAAATGACCAAATGATTAATGCTGAAACAATAGCAAAAATGAAAGACAATGCAATTCTTATTAATACCGCTCGTGGAGAACTAGTCGATCATGATGCCGTATTAAATGCCTTGTTGAGTAATAAGCTTCAAAGTTTTGCAACAGATGTTTTACCTGATGAGAAGAGAATTTTTGGACACAAGTTTGAAGATGCTCTTCCTAATAGAACAGTAGATCAACTTCGTGATTTATATCCAAGAGTCTTGATGACACCTCATGTGGGATCATACACTGAACCTGCTTTAACAGATATGATTTCAGTAAGTTATGAGAACTTCAACCAAGCACTAACAACTGGAAAAACTGATAATGATGTTGAACTATAACAAAAAAGGAAGCCTAATGGCTTCCTTTTTTTAGTACTTCTTTGATTTTATCTCTCAATTCATTTTCTAATAAGTCGTAAGCTTCATTTGTGAAGTGTAAACCGTCGCCTTGTAGTAATTTATCGGGATTATCTGTCTCACGCATTTTTGTCATTAAATCAACATAAGGTATGTTGTTAACTTTAGCAATATGTTCAACAGCCAATTGGAATTGAATTTGACGAGGCCAAGTGCGATGTATTTGACGCTTGAAGTCAACATAAGGTGGCGAAACTAGCACGATTTTGTCTGCACCAATACTCTCAATTATATAATCAAGATTAGCAGTGAAGTGCCCAGGTTTCATTTCGTTAACAGTTGAAATATCAGTAGCACCAAAGAAAATCACAACCGCATCAGCATTTAATTGTGCGACGTCACGATCAACGTGAGTAATGGCATCACTTGTTCTGTGGCCGGGAATAGAAGTATTAATAACTTCTACATCTGGGAAATCATTTTTGATTCGATCAGTAAAAATATCTGAAGTTTTACCATTCAATGAACCTGCAAGAATGGAATCTCCGAATAATACAATTTTAGTCATATATATACACCTTTTTGCAACATTTCTATTATAATAAGGATAACATTTATTAATACAAGAATAAATTCTTTGGGGAATCTAGGTTAGCTTTATGAACGAGATGATAAATTATGATGAATTTAATCGTCAAGAATGGCAAGAATTCCATGGTGTGAAATCACCAACTGCTATTACTGATGCGGAGCTTAAACAGTTAAAATCACTTGATGACGAAATTTCGGTAGAAGATGTTCGAGTTATTTATGCACCTATTCGACACTTGTTACACATATTTATGCATCGATTCAAAGATATGCAAAAATCAAAAGCTCATTTTTTGAATAAGCCGCCACATAACTCTCCATTTGTAATTGGAATATCTGGGAGTGTTGCAGTGGGTAAGAGTACAACTGCTCGATTATTAAAACTCATGTTGACACGAGCTTATCCGCAATACAAGGTTGAACAAATTACCACCGATGGTTTTTTGTATTCAAATGCTGACTTAGAAGCTAAGGGGATTTTAGAAAAAAAAGGCTTCCCAGAAAGTTATGATATGGGTAAGTTACTAGAGTTCTTGAGTGAAGTAAAAGAGAACAAAGCACCTGTTAAGTATCCTAAATACTCTCATCAAATCTATGATGTTGTAAAAGATGAGCACAATCAAATCAACCAACCTGATATTTTAATAATAGAAGGAATTAATACTTTGCAACTACCAAAAAGTCAAAGAGTATACGTGAGTGACTTCTTTGATTTTTCTATTTATATTGATGCAGAAACTGATGATATTAAGAATTGGTTCATGCAAAGATTTGAAACCTTGTTAGATTCGGCTTTTACAGATGAAACTAGTTATTATCATAAATGGGCGTTAGGTAGCAGAAAAGCAGCCTTGAAGATGGCTGATGAGACTTGGGAACAAGTTAACTATAAGAATTTAGTTGAGTATATTGAACCGACAAAGAATAGAGCAGATTTAATTTTGCATAAAGCAAGTGATCATCTGATAGATAAAATATATTTGAGAAAATATTAAAAAACGCTAGCGTGTAACTATATACACAATAGCTTTTTTTATGTACAATTGTATAAATACATTTTCCCCGGAGGTACGTGCAGTGGCAGACCAAATTAATGCTGATAGCATTATTGTTCTTGATTATGGTAGTCAATACAATCAATTGATTACTCGTAGAATTCGTGACTTGGGTGTATACTCAGTCCTTCTTCCTAACACAACAAGTGCGGAAGAAATCAAACAAATGGCTCCAAAAGGAATAATCCTTTCTGGTGGACCAATGAGTGTTTATGACAAAGATGCATTCACAATTGATTCTGAAGTATTCAACTTAGGTATTCCAGTTCTTGGAATATGTTACGGTATGCAACTTATCAGTTTCAAAAATGGTGGTAACGTTGAAGCTTCAACTGAACGTGAATATGGTAAAGCTGAAATTACTATCACTGATCCAGAAACTGATTTGTTCAAGGGACTTCCAGAGAAGCAAACAGTTTGGATGAGTCATGGTGACAAAGTTACTGCTATTCCTGAAGGATTCGTAACAGTTGCTGAAAGTGACAACACACCTTTCACAGCTATTGAGAACCGTGAACGTAAGATTTACGGGATTCAATTCCATACAGAAGTTCGTAACACTGAATATGGAATGGATATCTTGAAGAACTTTGCCTTTGGAGTTTGTGAAGCTGAAGCTAACTGGACTATGGAAGACTTCATTGATATGCAAATCGCTCAAATCCGTGAAGCCGTTGGTGACAAGAAAGTCCTACTTGGGTTATCAGGTGGAGTTGATTCATCTGTTGTTGGTGTTCTGTTGAACAAAGCTATTGGTGACCAATTAGTAAGTATCTTCGTTGATCATGGTTTGTTACGTAAAAACGAAGTTGAAGAAGTTATGGATAGTCTAGGTGGTAAGTTTGGCCTAAATATCATCCAAGTTGATGCTAAAAAACGCTTCTTAGATAAACTAAGTGGTGTGACTGACCCAGAAAAGAAACGTAAAATCATCGGAAATGAATTCATTCAAGTATTTGACGAAGAAGCAACTAAGTTGAATGGAATTGATTTCTTAGCGCAAGGTACTCTATACACTGACATTATCGAAAGTGGAACAAGTACAGCTACTACTATCAAGTCTCATCATAATGTTGGTGGACTTCCAGAGGATATGCAATTTAGTTTGATTGAACCATTGAAGACTTTATTCAAAGATGAAGTTAGAGAACTTGGTGAAAAACTAGGTATGCCTCATGAATTAGTATGGCGTCAACCATTCCCAGGACCAGGTCTTGGAATTCGTGTACTTGGTGAAGTTACTGAAGATAAATTACAAATTGTCCGTGATAGTGATTTGATTCTTAGAGAAGAATTTGCACTAGCAGGACTAGACAAAGAAGTATGGCAATACTTCACAATGCTTCCAGGAATTAGAAGTGTTGGAGTTATGGGTGATGGACGTACATACGATTATACAGTTGGTATTCGTGCCGTTAATTCAATTGATGGTATGACAGCAGACTTCTCACAATTACCATGGGATGTCTTGCAAAAAGTTTCAACTAGAATTGTAAACGAAGTCGATCATGTTAACCGTATTGTCTACGATATAACAAGTAAGCCACCAGCAACAGTTGAGTGGGAATAAAAAACTACTGAAAGTTGAAATGAGAACTTTGATTTAGAGGGATTTTAATTAACATAGAATTCTGCCAAAATAGAAATTACTTATAGTCAAAAGGAGAGCAAAATAGCTCTCTTTTTTTGTTAACCTGAAGTGATAGCGCTTTATTCAAAAAAGTTAGGCTAGGCTAAAAACTTGAATAAAACCTTCTGTATATTCATATAATATAGTTAAGTTAGGTAAACCTAAAAAAGGAGGGATTTTATGTTAGAAGTAAAAAATCTCACTGTTGCATATGACGATACACCAGTATTTACTGATGTTGCTGTTAAATTTGACGCAGGTAAAATCACTGGAATCATTGGACCCAATGGTGCAGGAAAATCAACAATGATTAAGGCGATGCTCGGCTTAATTAAATCACAAGAAGGTACGATCTTATATAACGAACGTCCTCTTAAAGAATTCCAAAAAAAAGTTGCATATGTTGAGCAAAGAAAAGATTTAGATCTTAATTTCCCAATTAATGTATTTGATTTAGTAATGACTGGAACATATGGAAAACTTGGCTTATTCAAGAGTCCAGGAACGGAAGAAAAGAAACAAAGTAAAGATGCTTTGAAAAAAGTAGATTTGGAAGAATTTGAAAATAGACAAATTGGTAACTTATCAGGTGGACAACTACAAAGAGTCTTTGTAGCGCGTGCGATGGTACAAGAAGCAGATATTATCATCTTGGACGAACCCTTTGTAGGAATCGACTTACAAAGTGAAACAGCCATTATGAAGATTATGAAACAATGGCGCGACGCAGGTAAAACAATTATTGTTATACATCATGATTTGAACAAAGTGTCACAATATTTTGATGATCTTGTAGTTCTTAATCATGGAATAGTAGATTACGGCCCAACAAATGAAGTATATAGTGCCAAGAATATTGAAAAAGCATTTAGTTCAGATTTATCAAATGTATTATTTGATTCAAAGGAGGTAACTAAGTAATGATAGCCTCAATAGCAGATTTTTTAGACGCATTAACAAAATATGATTTCTTACAAAGCGCCTTAATAACAGCAATCATGGTAGGTATGATGTCTGGTATTATCGGAAGTTTTATTATTTTAAGGGGAATGTCTTTAATGGGAGATGCTATCTCTCATGCTGTTTTACCAGGAGTTGCAGTTGCCTATATGTTAGGTATTAACATTTTAATCGGAGCATCTGTATTCGGTATTATTGCTGCAATGTTAATCGGATTTGTTGCAGCACACAGTAAGATAAAAACAGATACTTCAATCGGAGTTGTTTTTAGTGCTTTTTACGCTTTAGGATTTATCTTAATCTCAATGGCTGAAAGTGCAACAAACTTACATCATATCTTATTCGGGAATATCTTAGCAGTTAGTGATAGTGATATTATGACAACAGCTATTGTATTGGGAATAGTTATATTATTCGTATCATTCTTCTACAAAGAACTATTGATCACATCATTTGATGAAACATATGCAAAAACATATGGATTAAATGTTCAATTATTACATTATGCACTAATGTTAGTTTTAACATTAGTAACTGTTTCAGCACTGCAAACAGTCGGAATTATCTTAGTAGTTGCCATGTTGATTACTCCGGCAGCAACTGCATATCTTTGGACGGATAAACTCTCAAGCATGCTATTTTTAGCTGCTGGTGTAGGAATTGTTTCATCTATAACAGGTTTATATTTCAGTTACACATTGAACTGGGCTTCTGGTCCAGCAATCGTTATAGTTGCAGCTTTATTATTCGCAATATCATTTGGAATTTCACCAAAACAGGGATTCATCAAGTGGGGGAACAAATAATTTAATTAGGAGTTTTATATATACATGAAGAAAATCATTTTAACTTTAGTATCGGTTGCAGTAATAGTTGGAGGGGTATTCTTTTTCTTAAACCAACGAGATACAAAACAAACCAATAATAATAACGATAAGCTGCAAGTTGTAACAACTAACTCAATTCTTGAAGATATGGTACATAATGTCGGAAAAGATAGAATTGAATTATACAGTATTGTTAAACGTGGAGTTGATCCACATGAATATGAACCTCAACCAACAGACGTTTCAAAATCTTCAGATGCCGACGTAATTATTCATAATGGATTGAATCTGGAAACAGGTGGTAATGGTTGGTTCAAAAAACTTGTGAAGACATCACATAAAGACTTTGAAGAAGATGTATTCTCAGCAAGTAAAGGCGTAAAAGCAGAACACTTAACAACAAACGTTAACGAACAAGATCCACATGCTTGGTTAGATCTAGAAAACGGAATTGAATATGTAGAGAACATAACAGAAGCATTGAAGAAAAAAGATCCTAAGAATGCTGATTACTTTGAGAAAAATGCTGATGCATATATAGCTAAACTTGAAAAATTACATAAGACTGCACAATCAAAATTCTTAGATATACCAGAAAGTCAAAGATTGTTAGTTACCTCTGAAGGAGCTTTCAAGTATTTCTCAAAAGCTTATCACGTGACACCAACATACATTTGGGAAATCAATACTGAATCACAAGGAACACCGGAACAAATGAAGACAGTATTGGCAAAGATTGATGATTCAGATGTGAAGAGTTTGTTTGTTGAAACATCAGTTTCACCAAAATCGATGGAAAAAGTTTCAAAAGAAACAGGACTTCCAATTTATTCTAAAATATTCACAGATTCACTCGCTAAAAAAGGAACAAAGGGTGATACATATTACGATATGATGAAATGGAATATTGACAAGATTCATGAAGGACTAACAGCAGAATAAAAATAAAAAAGCCTAACTATACGGGCTTTTTTTGATGTGTTATTATATTTTTAGATTTTATAAGAGAAAAATATAGGTGATGTAATGAAAAATATTTATGATGATGAACAATTTTTTAATGAGTATTCCAAAATGGCTCGTAGTCAACAAGGCCTTGCCGGAGCTGGCGAATGGGAAACATTAAAGAGTTTACTTCCAGACTTTTCAGGATTGCGAGTTTTGGATATGGGCTGTGGATATGGATGGCATAGTATTTATGCTGCTGAACACGGAGCTAAAAAAGTTATTGGTATAGATAGCTCAGAGAAGATGCTAGAAGTTGCAAGAGAAAAAAATGAGTTTGATATTGTTGAGTTTGAACAAATTGATATTAATAGCTTACCTTTTGATTCAGGATCATTTGATGTTGTATTTAGTTCGCTAGCATTACATTATATTCAAGACTTTGAAGGTGTTATTAAACAAGTTTATAGATTGTTAGCTAAGAATGGAAAACTAATCTTTTCTGTAGAACATCCAATTTTCACGGCTGAAGGTTCAGAACAATGGAGATATAAAGAAGACGGAACAATAGACAGTTTTCCGGTTGATCGCTATTTTGAAGAAGGTGTGCGCGAAACTAACTTTTGGGAAACAACGGTTACTAAATACCATAGAACACTAACTACTTATATAGATACCTTGATACTGCAAGGATTTAATATAGAAAGAGTTATTGAACCAACACCTCCGGAATCAATGTTAGATATGCCAGGAATGAAAGATGAATCCAGAAGACCGATGATGTTAATTATTTCTGCAAGTAAAAAAGACTGAAATTATTCAGTCTTTTTTATATTAAGTTAATAAATTTTTTAACACGCTCTTCGTTATGATCTGGATAGCTTTTTAATTTTTCTTTGAGTTCTTCAATTATAGAATCGGAAATTTCTTTTACATTGAGATTTTTGCAACAATACTTCTTTTCGATTTCTTTGTATTCCTTTGAGATCTCTTTTCGTTCAGATGGAGTGCACTCACTCCATTCTTTTAAATAGTCGCCACCTCTGAAAATTGTATTGATGTCTTCATTTTGTTTGGTAATAACCAAATTATTTTCAATTTTTGAGCTATCAGAATCGAGTATTTTGTCATTTAAAGATTTTGAAGTATATGTGTATTTATGTACTTCTATTATTTCTAATATATGATCTACTTTATCACTTTTCAATAAGTTTGCAGATTTCCTGTTTCCTGATATGTGGTTAATAATTCTTTTTTTATAATCTTTTGTTTTACCAATGTAGTAGCATTCTTTATTATCTATATCTTTTACGTTAACTTTCAACATATAGATATAGAAACAATCATTACTCATATTTAATTACCCCAGTATTAAATTTTTTAGTCCCCTAATGAAAATCGTAATTTCATTTTTTCTGAACCTGATTTAACCATTGAATCTAGTAGCTCGATGGTATGTTTCCAATTAATCTGTGCGTATTGTTCATTAATTGTAGCTAAATAGTTTTGAATGTTATCAGACTTAATGGCTTTTTGATCAGAATTTAATTGAAGATTCTTACATTCTGACATAACTTTTTGATCAAATGTATCTTCTAAGTTGCTATAAAGTTCATAATCGTAGTCACCTAACAAACTGATTATACGGTTCAACCAGTAAGTATTATCTAGAGTTAAGTTGGACTTTGTGTTTTGATAGCTTGTTGGAACTTCATTAACATTTGAGTAGAAAGGAACTAATGCGTTAAATGTATTTGGACCATATGCTAACCAATGAATTCCAGCGATTTCATCAGAAACGTCATTTCTAATTTGAAGTATGTGAGTTTCTTGATTGCGGTTAATGCCGATTGGACGAAAAGATTTCTTGTCAGCATCGGTTCCATTTCCATATACATCATAATCTGTATTCTCAAAGTGTGAACTAAGAGCAAATTTAATGTCTTCAATACTAATCTTTTTGTTTGCTCGACAGATGAAGGGTAGTTCATAATCTCTTGGATCATTATCCATTTCTGGATTGAATAACTTTTGTACGTACCAAGCACGAGGATTATTGTATCGTGTATCTTTAATTGTTGAACTACCAAAAATATGACGAAGATTGTAACCGTCGATATCAGGATTCAAATTATTAGTATCAATGAATTCTTTCAAATCACTCGAACATAGATATTCATCAGAATCAAAATCGAAGTCATCAATATTTAATCTGTTAGGTGCAATCACATAAGCATCATCTGGAATTTTTACGGCAGCCCAATGATGTCCGCCTAATGTTTCCATATACCAAATGTCATTTTTGTCAGAAAAAATTATTCCGTTAGATTCATAGGTACCATATTTAGTAAGTAATTCTCCCATTCTTAAAACGCCAGCTTTTGCTGAAGTAATATAAGGAAGGACGATAGTAACAATATCTTCTTCGCCGATTCCATTCGGAACGAAAGGATCAATTCCCAGAATTCTTGAATTAGTTGTGATAGTTTCAGAAGCACTCATGGCAACATTTGCTGAATTAATTCCAGATTCTGCATAGATTCCATACTCATCATTGGCATCTGGTGTTGAAGTATATCGTAGAGGTTCATCCAATAAGTCGATGGCAAATTTTGTTTCTTTAGCCTGATAGTGTCGAGGTTGTTTGTCTGGTGTAATCACCATAAATTTTTTAGGATTAATTGCGCCACCTGCATCTTCATTTCTTCCAACTAATGTTGAATTATCCATTGATGCGTTTTTACCAACTAACAATGTTGTACAAGCGAGTTTACTCATAATGTCCTCCTGTGATTTTTGTTGAGTTCATTATATACCTTAATGGTAAGCGTTGTCTTTTAGTTGAGTGTATAATCATCTATATACTGAAATGGAGATGAATAATATGAAAGCAACTGTATTTATTGAACCAGGAAAAATTGAAGTTAAAGAACTACCAAAGCCAGAGATCAAAAAATCAACGCAAGCTATTGTTAAGGTATTGAGAGCATGTGTTTGTGGCTCTGATTTATGGTGGTATCGCGGGATTTCGAAAAAAACAGCTAATTCACAAACAGGTCATGAGGCTATTGGAATTGTTGATCAAGTTGGTGATGATGTTACAGATATCAAAGTAGGAGACTTTGTTATAGTTCCTTTCACTCAAGGCTGTGGACACTGTGCAGCTTGTTTAGCTGGATTTGATGGTGATTGTTTCAACCATGAACGACAAGATAATGCTTATCAAGCGGAATATCTTCGTTATGATAATGCTAACTGGGGTCTAGTTAAAATACCTGGGAAGCCGGAGGATTATTCAGATGAAATGTTGAATAACTTATTAACACTATCTGATGTTATGGCAACGGGGTATCATGCTGCGTTTACGGCTGAAGTTAAAGCTAAAGATACAGTAGTTGTTATGGGTGACGGTGCTGTTGGTTTGTGTGGAATTATAGCAGCTAAGTTGTTAGGTGCTAAAAGAATTATTGCTATGAGTCGACATGAAGATCGACAAAAACTAGCTAAAGAATTCGGTGCTACTGATATCGTTGAAACTCGTGGAGATGAAGCAGTCAAAGATGTTTTGGCTTTAACGGATGGAACTGGAGCTGATGCTGTGCTTGAATGTGTCGGTACTGAACAATCAGTTGCAACAGCTACACAAGTTGCTCGTCCAGGAGCGGTAGTGGGTCGTGTTGGAATTCCTCAAACAGCGGAAATGAACACTAATAAGTTATTTGGAACTAATGTTGGACTACGTGGAGGAATTGCGGCGGTTACAAATCACGACAAAAAAACATTGTTAGATGCCGTACTAAGCAAAAAAATAAATCCAGGTAAAGTATTCACACAAAGATTTGATTTAGATCATATTGAAGATGGATATAAAGCTATGGATGAAAGAAAAGCGATTAAGTCATTAGTAATTGTTAGTGAATAAAAGGAGGTTTAATAAACAATGCAAGATGTTATTAGTATCGATAATGCAACGAATAATAATCTCAAGAATGTTTCAGTAGATATTCCTAAACATAAGATTGTTGCAGTAACAGGAATTTCTGGATCGGGAAAGTCTTCTTTAGTTTTTGATACGATTGCTAGCGAATCGCAACGGTTATTAAACGAGAATTACTCAAGTTTTATTCAAAATATTCTTCCTAAATATCCCAAACCGCTAGTGGATTCAATTTCAAATTTGCCAGTTTCACTTGTTATTAATCAAAAAAGAATCCAAGGTAATCCACGTTCTACTGTAGGTACAATTACTGACATTTATTCAAGTTTACGTTTGTTATATTCTAGGATGGCCAAACCATTTATTGGCTTCTCTATGAAGTATTCTTTCAACAATCCAGAAGGGATGTGTACTCAATGTAATGGTCTTGGTGAGATTAAGAATATTAATCTTGATAAGTTATTAGATGTTAACAAGTCTCTTAATGAAGGTGCTATTCAATTTCCAACTTTTCAGAAGAAAGGTTGGCGACTAACTAGATATACTGAGTCTGGATATTTTGATAATAACAAAAAAATTTCAGAATACTCAAAAGATGAATTACAAATGCTTTTGTATTCTCCAAAAGTAAAGCCTAAGAATCCTAGTAATCAATGGCACAAAACTGCAGAATATTTTGGTGTTATTCCTCGAATAACTGAAAGCTTCATTAATGTGGATTCTGGTAAATATAAGAAAGATTTAAACAAAATACTAGATGTAAAAGTTTGCCCAAGCTGTAATGGAACTAGATTAAATGATGAAGTTCTAAGCTCAAAAATAGAATCAAAATCAATTGCTGACTGCTGTGAAATACAAATTACAGAACTTTTAGAATTTATAAACAAAATCTCTAATAATGATGTAAAAATTATTACAGATGATTTGAAAATGAAGTTGCAAACATTAAGAACAGTTGGCTTAGATTATTTAACTCTGAATCGTGCTACTAGTACATTGTCAGGAGGAGAGTCCCAACGAATCAAATTGACTAAATACTTAAATAACGCGTTAACTGATGTTTTGTACATTTTCGATGAACCGAGTGTTGGATTACATCCTCATGATATAACAGGTATAAATAATATTTTTCGTCAATTAAGAGACAAAGGTAATTCTATTTTATTTGTTGATCATGACCCAGATATGATTGCTGTAGCTGACGAAATAATAAATTTTGGTGAGGGTGCGGGAACAGAAGGTGGAAACGTCACCTTTCAAGGAGCGTATAAAGAATTATTGAAGTCTGATACAGTTACCGGCCGGGCTTTGACGAAGCAACATTATCTTAATAATGACAAAAAGAAATTTGTCGATTTTTATACATTAGATAACGTCTCGAAAAATAACATCAAAAATATTTCTATTAAAATTCCTAAGAACGCATTAACTTTAGTAACTGGCGTGGCTGGATCAGGGAAAAGTACATTAATTAGACAACTTTTTACCAAAAAGTATTCCGAAGTGAGTGTTCTTGATCAAAGCTTGCCACATGCAAGTAGTCGTTCTAATTTGGCTACATATTTGAATATTTTTAATGAAATCAAAAAATTATTCAGTGCAAAAAATGATATACCGATTGCTATGTTTTCTAATTCCGGTAAAGGAGCTTGTTCAGAGTGTAAAGGTAAGGGATATGTGAAACTTGATTTGGCTTATTTAGGTGATTCCGTACAAGTATGCGAAAAATGTCATGGTAAAAAATTCAATGATACAACTTTGACTTATACATATAACGGTAAGAACATAAGTGAAGTCTTAAATTTAACGGTTAGTGAAGCTTTAGATTTTTTTGATGATAATCAAATAATTAAGAACGTATTGACCGCAACAGTGAGTGCTAGTTTAGATTACATTAAATTGGGGCAAACTTTAGATACTTTTTCTGGTGGTGAATTACAAAGATTAAAAATATCACAGATGTTATCTAAAAAAATATCTCAAATAATTATTTTGGATGAGCCCAGCACAGGATTACATGAATCTGATATTGATAACTTAATTAATTTGTTCCATGAATTAATTAATGATGACAATACTCTGATTGTGCTTGAACATAATTTATCAATTATCAGTCAATCTGATTGGATAATTGATTTGGGACCTAAAGGTGGGGCTCAAGGCGGGAAATTATTATATCAAGGATATCCAGTTGATTTTATTGATGATAATAATTCATACACTGCCAAATATCTCCGTGAATTCATTAAATAAGTTTGCATACAAAAAAGCGACGATTTCTCGCCGCTTTTTTTGTGCTTTTATTTGAACATTAAGAATAGTCCGGCTGCTAATGCTCCACCAATCATTGGTCCAACAACGGGAACCCAACTATAAGCCCAGTCAGATTTTCCTTTGTTAGCTATTGGTAAGACTGCATGAGCAAGTCTTGGACCTAGGTCTCGAGCTGGATTAATAGCATATCCAGTTGTTCCACCAAGTGAAAGTCCGATTGCGATGATTAGTGTACCAACAATTAAAGGATTCAAACCATCAGCAATATTTCCTTGTCCAATGGCCATTATGGTATAAACCAAGACAAATGTACCAATAATTTCTGACATCAAGTTAGCACCATAAGAACGGATTGCAGGTCCAGTAGCAAAAGTTCCTAAGATAGCAGCTTGGTCTTTGGTATCTTTCCAATGAGGGAAATATTGTATCCAAACGAGTATTGCACCGATGAAGGCACCAATCATTTGGGCAATAATAACTGGCATAACATCACTCCAAGGAAACATTCCTGCCATTGCCATACCAAGCGTTACTGCGGGGTTGAAATGAGCTGGTCCATGGAACAAGTTAACTCCAATATAGACAGCCATTGCAACAGCAAATCCCCAACCAAGGGTAATTGCTACCCAGCCAGCACCTTCAGATTTTGATTTTTTTAGTGATACTCCGGCTACAACACCGTCACCTAAGAGTACTAAGATTGCCGTGCCAATTGTTTCACTAATTAGTAGGTTACTCATAATTCATCTCCTCTTTGTGAGTTATTTTTTTAGATGTTCCAATCTTGATTCAGCAATAACTTGATTCAAGTTAGCTAATTGAGCTTCTTTTTCAGCGTTATCCCAACCTAAAATTTTAGCCATTTCATTAACAACAGGTTCTTTGATTGAATCTAAAGTATCTGAATGGAATAAAATGTGGTTAGTACGACGTAGAAGATAATCAACTGGAGTAATTACGATTTCTTCATTTATTGAGTAATGTAAACTGATTGTTTCAGCAAGTGACAATCCAGGAGCAGCTTGCCCATTAACTTCAGTAATGTAAGAAATAACACGACCAGTATTTGATCCGTAACGGTTAGCTAAATATTTTGCATCTTCAGCTGGAATACCTTTATCAATTCCGATCTTAGTATAGAAAGTTATAGTATCTTCTACATTAGTTGGATCGAAGTGACCACCAGATACTTGAAGTTTCTTAGAATCTATTTCTTTAACAGTTTGATTGAATTTCTCTTTTAAAGTTTTTCTAATTAATGCTAATGCACCAGCTGCCATTTTACGATAGTCAGTGATTTTACCACCTGATAAAGTAATTAATCCGTCATCACCAACATCCAATTGTGAACCACGAGATACTTGTGAAGGTTTCAATTCAGCTTCACCATGAGCTGTTTGTAGGTCACTAATTGATCTTTCGACATCTGAACGACTAGCTTTTTTGTTTTCGTATTCATCAACAACTTTGATTAAATTATCAAAACTAGCATCTGAAACTTTACCAACATTTGAAGTTCCACCATTATAATCAGAACTACTATTGTTAGAGATTAGTGGACGAAGTCCAACCCAAGAAGCTTCAACATCATCAAGTGTGATATTAGCATCAGGGAAACGGTTGTTAACAGCTTTTAGTAAGTAGTCAACATCTGGCTGTTCAACCATTGGATGTTTATAATCACCAGTAAAGTCAGTATCAGTTGTACCGAAGTAAGTTTTTCCTTCGCGAGGAACAACGAAGAACATACGGCCATCATCCATACCAGTATCTGAATATGTTGGTTGTGGAACTTTAAGAACTGATTCGTCAACAACTAAGTGAACACCTTTAGTTGGACGTAATTCGACACCTTGACCATTCTTTTTGTCGAGTCCTAATAGTTTATCAACCCATGGTCCAGTTGTATTAATAACTAGTTTTGTTTTGATTGTGAATTCTTCACCAGTTAAATTATCTTTGACAATTACTCCGTTGATTTGATCATTATCATCATGAGTCACACCAATTGCTTGAACGTGACTAGCAATTAAGCCACCAAGTTCATCAGCTTCTTTAATGTTTTCAATAACTAAACGAGAATCATTGTTGACGAAGTCTAGGTAGACACCGGCACCTTCAAGGTTTTCACTTCTAATACCTGGTTCTCTTTGTAAAAGTTCATCGCGTGAAATAGTATAGTTAGCATACTGACTACCTTCAACACCTGCCAGACGGTCATATAAGTCCATGGCAATTTTGACACTGAACATATCAAAAGTTTGTCCGGGCTCGTTATATATAGGAAGAATCATTGGGAACGGACGTGGAATATGTGGAGCAATTCCTTGAACAACGGCACGTTCGGTAACAGTATCTGCAACAACACCAACGTCAAAGTTTTTTAGATAACGGATACCACCGTGAACTAATTTAGTTGAACGTGAACTAGTTCCTTCGGCGAAATCTTGCATTTCAATCAAACCTGTTTTAATTCCCGAAGCGGCAGATTGAAGAGCAACACCGGCACCAGTAATTCCACCTCCGATTACTAATAAGTCAAGTTGAGTGTTTTTTAATTCATTAATTACTTCTGAACGATTTTTTTGTGAAAATGTCATTATAATACTCCTTTAATTAATCTTCTTTTTTTAGGCTGTTATGTTTAAAAGTCTTAGTAGCAGCGACTGCTTGTTGCCAGCCCTCATATAAATTGTCACGTTCTTCTTGTGGCATATTTGGTTGGAATGTTTGCCCAACTTGGAAAATATTTTGTAGTTCATCAGTGTCTTTCCAATAACCAACTGCTAAACCAGAAAGAAAGGCTGCACCCATGGCTGTTGTTTCAAGGTTCTTAGCACGTTCGATAGGTGTGTTAAGAATATCTGCTTGGAACTGCATTAAGAAATCATTTTTTGCAGCACCACCGTCAACACGTAATGCGGGAATTTTAATTCCTGAGTCTTTTTCCATTGTGTCAACAACGTCACGTGTTTGATAGGCTAGTGATTGTAATGTAGCCTTGATGAAATCTTTATCAGTAGTACCACGAGTGATACCAAATACTGCACCACGAGCTTCTGAATCCCAGTAAGGAGCACCTAGACCAGTAAAGGCTGGGACTACATAAACTTCGTTATCACTAGTAGATTCTTTAGCAGCTTCCTCAGATTCAGGAGCTGTTTCGACAAGTTTCATACTGTCACGAAGCCATTGAATTGCTGATCCAGCAACGAAGACAGAACCTTCTAGAGCGTAAGTTACTTTGCCATCAATTGCGTATCCAATTGTAGTTAACAGATTGTTGTTTGACATAGTTGGCTCTTCACCAGTATTCATAACAATAAATGAACCAGTTCCATAAGTGTTTTTAACTGTCCCTGGTTGTAGAGCAAGTTGTCCGAACAATGCTGATTGTTGGTCACCAGCCATACCAGAGATTGGAACTGAACTACCATAGAAGTGATATTCTTTAGTATGTCCATAAACCTCAGAACTTGCTTTTGCTTCAGGTAAGATTGCCTTAGGAATATTCAAGATATCAAGAATTTCATCATCCCATTTTAAATCATTAATATTGAATAACATGGTTCTACTTGCATTGGTGTAGTCCGTAACGTGTACTTCTCCACCAGTAAGTTTCCAAAGAATCCAAGAATCAATTGTCCCAAACAATAGTTCTCCGGCTTCTGCGCGTTCTTGAGCTCCCTCAACGTGGTCTAAAATCCAACGGATCTTAGTAGCACTGAAGTATGAATCGATAAGTAAACCAGTTTTTGAACGAATCATATCAGTGTAACCATCTTGTTTTAATTTATTAGCAATCTCGTTAGTTTGTCTCGATTGCCAAACAATAGCGTTATAAATAGGTAAACCGGTTTTCTTATCCCAAATAATAGTGGTCTCACGTTGGTTAGTGATTCCGATTCCGGCTATTTGACTCGGTTGAATACCCGACTCAATAAAAACATTTGCAATTGTTGAAAGCACAGCATTCCAGATTTCATTAGCATTATGTTCAACCCAACCTGGCTCTGGAAAATATTGCGTGAATTCACGTTGTGCATCAGCAATTTTTTTTCCGTCGTGATTGAAAATAATGGCTCTAGTACTGGTTGTACCTTCGTCAATAGCCATAATGTATGACTCTTTCATATGTCTTCCTCCTGACAGTGTAATAAATGAAGCGAAATCCAAAGAATATTTGTGTATACGCTTTCATTTCAAATATTAGTTTATCTGTTTATAGAAAATAAGAAAAGCGTTAAGTACCGGTTTATGAATTTATTAATCTATTTGTCAAAAACAACGAAATAAAACTTGTAAAATGATAAATAGAATATTAATAGTATAATTTATAACGAATATTCGTTATGAAAAATAAGAATGGTAAAATATACAGTACATATTCTTTATCAGAGGTAAATTATGTTTGATGAAATACTAATTCAACAGAAAATAAAACTTAGTCGATTATGGATTGTACCCATAATGATTGTTATTGGGATGTCTGGTTTGTCATTTGGATGGTTGCATTTTCCGTGGATTTGGTTACCAATTACTAGTTCGATTTCTCTAATCACGGTTTATGGTTGGAACAATTTTAAGCATTTTTTCAAGTTACCTACAAAAACTGGATGGCAAACTATAATTCGAATGTGTTTTCTTGCATTTGGACTAGCAATATTAGCGATGGTAATAGGAGTCGTTGTTTTTAGGTTGCAGTTTTCTGCCAATCCGATTTTTGATGGAAGCAAAACTTCAATATTAATTAGCTTATTAGTTATATGGATATCTTTAATAGGTGAGGAATTGATTGTTGCATCTGTAGCATTACCTATATATACATGGCTTGCCAATACAAAATTGAGTAGAAGAGATGCTTGGATCATAGCGTTGATAATAAGTTCGGTATTTTTTGGAATGTTACATCTTCCAACCTATGATTGGAATTGGTATCATGCGATAGTTATTATTGGATTGGTTAGAGTTCCGTTTAGTATAGTCTGGAGAAAAACTGATAGTTTACTTGGCGGAATCTTGGCTCATATTATTTATGACTATGTTTTGATAGCAATTGCTATGCTAGGAATGAACTAAGATAAAAAACTAATAATATTAAAATAATATTATGTTTTTCTTTTCTTTTTTTACTTAACCGTGCTATACTTATAGAAGTGATCAATATTGAGACGTAACTTTGAGTTTGTACATATTATTTAATTCAACATTTACTTATTAATAATTAATTGCGACAAAAACGTACATTTTTAATGTATTACGGAGGATTTACACTATGCAAAACGGAACAGTTAAATGGTTTAACGCTGATAAAGGATTTGGTTTCATTACTGGAGAAGATGGAAAAGATGTATTCGCACATTTCTCAGCTATCAACTCTGATGGTTTCAAATCACTAGAAGACGGCGAAAAAGTTACATTTGATGTTGAAGATAGCGATCGTGGACCACAAGCTGTTAACATCAACAAAGTTCAATAATAATTTGAATTAAAGCTAAAAGTTCTTACCTTAGGGTAAGGGCTTTTTTTATATATTATTAATTTGTTAGTAATAAAACTTATACGAATAAAAAAGACATAAGATTTTAAATCTCATGTCTTTTTATTATTAATCATTCATATTATATCTAAGTTTCATTCGTTCTGATCCTGAAATAACCATCTTACCAAATAGTTCTGTTTGACGAGTGAATGACTCATCTGCCAATTGTTGATTAGCTTTAGTAAGTATATTTATATCATTGCTCTTAATGAAAGCTGCATCAGTTTCGTTTTGAATTTGACGATATTTTGACATAGCTTCAAGTTCAAATGTATTTCTCATATCTACGTAGAAGTCATAATCAGTATCACCTAACAAAGCCGTGGCACAACTTAACCAGTACATATTGTTCATATCAAAAGTACCGGTAGCGTCTTTGTAACTTGAAGGGGTGTCTTCAACGCTAGAGTAGAATGGGACAACTGAATTGAATGTATTAGCACCATAGGCTAACCAATGAATACCTGTAATTTCGGCAGGCACGTTATTTCTGATTTGTAGAATATGTACATTATGATTACGATTAATTCCGATTGGACGGAATAAAGTTTTTTCAGATTCAGTGCCATCACCATATGGATCATATTCTGTGTTTTCAAAATGAGAACTCAAGACAAATTTAACGTCTTCAATTGATATCTTCTTGTCGGCATAACAGATGAAAGGTTGGTCATGATCCATTGGTTCAGAATCCATTTCCGGATTGAAATATTTTTGACCGTACCAAGTTCTAGGATTGTTATAAACAGTATCTTTAATAGAAGCGCTACCGAATATATGACGTAAGTTATAACCATCTATGTCAGGATTCAAATTATTTGAGTCGATGAATTCTTTCATACCATCGGAACATAATGTTTCGTCTGAATCGAAATCAAAATCGTCAATATTCATACGGTTAGGTGCTACTACATAAGCATCATCCGGGATACGAACAGCAGCCCAGTGATGACCACCAATTGTTTCTAACCACCAAACTTCATTCTCGTCATTAAAGGCAATCCCATTAGGTTCATAAGTTCCGAACTCTTCAAGAAGAGAACCTAAACGCTTAACACCTTCTTTAGCACTATGAATATAAGGAAGTACAAGGGTAACAATATCTTCTTCACCGATACCTTGTTCAACAAATGGATCAAGACCTTGAATACGTGGATTTGTAGTAATTGTTTCAGTAGCTGACATTCCAACATTATCGCTGTTGATACCTGCGGCCGGCCAAATCCCATTGGTCAAAACTGAATTTGGCATTGATGTATAACGTAGTGGATTGTCAGGAAGTGTGATTTCTACTCCACTAATAACTGATTTGTAATTACGTGGTTGTTGATCAGGTGTCACAACAACGAATCTTTGAGGATCAAGAGCTTCATGTCCATCATCGTTTCTAGAAATCATTGTTGAACCATCGATGGAAGCTTTCTTTCCGACTAAGATCGTTGTACAAGAACCTTGAATTTTTTTACTCATAAATATATTCCTCCTGTTATCTATAGTGAATATTATAACGCAATCTTACTATAGTAACTGTTTTGAAAATTATAGAACAAAAAAAGACTCGCATTTGCGAGTCTTTTTATTTACCTAAATTTTTAACGTAATTGATTACTTCTTTTTTGTAACCTATGAATAATCCTATTAGAATAAAAATTATTAGAACAACAAAGAAGTGAAAAGTAACACCGTAGCTACTGCTATCTAACTGACTAAACTGAATCCCCATCAATGTGGTTCTTGTGAAACCTATTCCAGAAAAGACACTTTGTAAACTTTCTGCTAACATAGTATCTTGAAGTTCAACTATTGTATCAACAATTAAAAGAACTAACCAGGCTAGAAATGAAATAATTGTTGGTATAATTTTTTTCATAAAATCCCCTCTTACTTAACAATATGTACTAAGTATATAAAAATTAACGACGAAGAGCAATTGTACATAAAAGTTAAAATAAAAAGGATGAAGATTATCTTCATCCTTTTAAACTATTTTTTAGTTGTAGTAGTTTTTTTAGCTGCAGGTTTCTTGGCTGTAGTTTTCTTAGCTGTAGTTTTTTTAGCTGTAGTAGACTTAGTAGTAGTCTTCTTTGCTGTTGATTTTTTAGTTGTAGTAGTAGCTTTTGGAGCAGCAGCTACTGTTTTTGCAGTAGCCTTTTTAGCTGAGTCTTCACTACCCATGAACTTAGCAACATAAGCTGCAAGAACACTACCGATAATTGGAGCAACAAGGAATACCCAGTAGTTAGAAAGAGCTGAACCTTGTTCAAAAATAGCAGGTCCAAAACTTCTAGCAGGGTTCAATGAACCACCAGTTAAGTTGAAGGCAACAATGATTAAGAATGACAATGTGATACCAATAGCAATTGGAGCCATTGTTGCGTTACCAAGTTTTTCACTTGTTACCATTAGAATAACAAGAACAAAGATGAATGTGATAAGACCTTCAACAAGCAATGCCATTGGGGCACTGATTCTTGGGAAGTCATTAGCACCGAAACCGCTAATAGCTAATGAATCAGCGAAGATTCCAACGAATGCTGAAGCTACGATAGCTCCAAGGAATTGTGAAATGATGTAGTAAACACCGTCTTTAAGTGACAATCTTTTGTTAATAACCATAGCAATAGAAACTGCGGGGTTAAAGTTACCACCAGAAACAGCACCGAAAGTATAAGCCATAACAGTGATAGCCATACCAAAGGCAAGACCGATTGTTAGTACGTTACTTGTACCTGCAATTACTACAGTACCAGTTCCCAAGAATACTAACATGAAGGTACCAATAAATTCTGCAATATATTTCTTCATAATATATAAAACTCCTGTAAAATATGATATTCAGCTTTTTGAGTCATCAGTAATTGGACTAAATAAAGCAATAACTAATAGTATAACGCAAACTTCTCTAATAGAAAAATTAAATTGAAAATGTGAACATTGTATTCAGAAAATCAATAAAATAATATCTTCAAAGTTCATAGTGTTGCCTTTTGTATTGAAATTGAATCGAGTATAATTGACTATGAAGATAGACAGGGGAATATAATGGTAAAAAAAATAGATACTAGATTCAATTTACTAAGAGTAATGGCAATGATTTTTGTTGTCTGTATACATACTCTAGGTTTAGTTTTTCCGGGAAATGTTAATTATATATGGAGTGCATCTCATGAGGTTTTAATTACCATATTATTTATTTGCAACCCTATATTTTTTATGATGAGTGGTCATTTCAATCTTCATTACAAAGGTAGTTCAAGAAAAGACTATGTATTATATTTGAAGAAAAAAGCCATGGCAATTGTTTTACCTCTAATCATTTATGAATTCATATACTATGTTGTACTTACAATTGCCAGAAAAGATGTTAATAGCCTTGGTTCCTTTGTTCAAGGTTTTTTTATAAATACATTACAAGAGTTCACTAATACATATTTTTGGTTTATGTATGTTTTAATTGGGTTATTAATAGCAGCACCGTTCTTTTCAAAGATGATTGATAACCTTAATCAATCTGAGAAAACAAGTTTATTGATTACAAGTATTGTAATTCAATTGTTAATTATGATTTGTCAATTCGGTAATATTAATTTAGGCATTTCGGGTTATCCATTTATTAGTTGGATTTTTTATTTTATCCTAGGTCGTTTACTTGAAGATATAAGCTTGAAATCAATATCGAATCCAATTAAATTGGGAGTATTATTATTAATAATGATAGTCAATATTATTACTAATAGATTATTTCCTAATGTATTAATTCATGATCAAGCCCCAACTAATATATTGTTCGTGGTTATTATCTATATGTCATTATTGGATAGTGTTGTATTTAATAAATTATCTAGTAATAAAATAGTAGCTTTCTTAAGTAAATATTCATTTAGTTTATATTTAAGTCATGGAGTTTTTCTTATAGCGTTTGCAAATGTTAGAATAACAAATTATTTTGTTATTCAGTATCTAGCATTAATTATTATGGTAAGTGTTTCGGCTCTATTTTTTGGTTTTTTAGTAGACAACATCGTAGTTAATCCTATTAAGAAAATTATTAATAATAGAATTAAAAAATAAAACACTAGGAATAAATCTCTAGTATTTTTTATTTACCATGTTTCTTTGGCATATGACATTTCCCAAAATTTATATTCCATTTGAGTGCTAATTTCGAACGCTTCTAATATTTTTTGCTGTTCAATAGGCGAAGTTTCTTCTGCAAGTTCATCTATTAATGCTCTTTGTTTTTGAACTCCTAATTTTGCTTCCTCAGTAGCATAACTATCAATCCATTGTTGATAGATAGGAATAGGAGAATCTTTAGTTGATAAATATTCGCCGATTTCTTGATATAACCATTCACATGGTAACATGCTAGCGGCTGCAACTAATGGACTTTCAACATATAATTGTCGATACATATGTGATACATAATTGTAGGTAGTTGGAGCTACAGGTGTATTTTTAATTTCTTTATCAGTTATATTCAGTTCACGGAAAAAAATCTCTCGAATAGCAAATTCACCTGCTTCTAAACCAGCTGAATTTTCTTGAAGAGCTGATTTTAACTTAGCATTATCGGTTTGTTGTGCGATTAAATCGTATAACTTACCAAAGTGTTCTAAGTAATATCGATCTTGTAATAAATAATATCTAAAAATAGTTGGATCTAATGTACCTGCGTGTAATTCTGTTATGAAAGGATGTTTAAAACTATCATGCCATGGTTTATAGGATTTTTCATAGGCAAGATCAGTAATTTTTTTTGACATGTTGACTCCTTATGTATGTTTTTTGGCATCACAAAAGGAATAGGAATAATACTACATTTTCCTTCGCCAGTATTAACTGGAATCAGGTTCAACGGGTATAATCTCAGCTAATAAGCACCCCAAATGTGATTTCTTATAAAGAATAACACTTTTAATAATTCAAAGCTTTAGTAGGAGTGTTTTTTTATTCGCTAAAAAAATGTATGATACTTAATAGATATGTTTAACAGGGGAAATAGATGTCAGAGAAAAAATCACTATTATATGAAACAACTATGATAATCTTAGCGATTATATCGATAGTTTTGATAGTCTTGAATTATATGGGGATTATTGAAATAACTGCTGAACCATATATAAATATTAGTAGAGTAATTTTATTAGTATTTATATTAGATTATTTCACTAGATTATTTAGATCTAAAAACAAGAAGATGTTTTTTAAAAATAATATAATTGATTTGTTAGCGATTGTGCCTTTTAATTATTCATTTGCATTGTTTCGTGTTTTTCGTTTACTGAGAATTGGTAAAGTATTCAAAATATTTGGTTGGGGAAAACTAGATAATTTAATAAATATGACTACTCAAAAAATTCAATCTTTCATGAGAATTAATGGATTGATACATTTACTGTATGCTTCAATGGGAATAATTGTTGTTGCTTCCGCTATTTATTCATACGCAGAAAAATCTACACTGAGAGAAGCTTTTTGGTGGGCGGCTACTACAGTTACAACTGTCGGTTATGGGGATGTTTCACCCAGCACAACTGCAGGGAAATTAGCGGCTATTTTATTAATGTTTCTTGGAATTGGATTTATAGGTATGCTTACTAGTTCGATTACAAACTATTTCACAGAAGGAACAGACACTGATAAGTTAGATGAACTCCTACAAGAAATGCAAAACGTTAAAAAACAAAATGAGCAATTATCAAAACAAGTCACTTCACTTGAGAATAAAATAAATAAAAAAGACCTCTAAGAGGTCTTTTTTATTTGAACTGATGTAACATTCCAAAAATTGACCAAATAAGTGCAATGGGAATCCACCAAAACTTGGCAATGAATTCATATCCGTTATTAACCTTGTACCAGCCACTAGTACCAGGCTTTACTTCTTTTTGAGCGATACCAAGAACAAGTTCATCTAAACTAACATCTAATATCTTAGCAATTTGAATAACTTTATCTAAATCAGGGGTAGAATCAGCCTTTTCCCATTTAGAAACAGCTTGACGTGAGACATATAACTTATCGGCTAACTGTTCTTGAGATAGTCCTCTTTTAGTACGTAAATTAATTAATTGATCGCTGAAAGTTGACATAAATTTTCTCCTTTTTTTGTTAATTTAAATATATATGCGATAACTAACAATTACCAGCAACTGAGATGGCGAAACCGTTAAAAGTTTGTAAATTATTGTCAACTAATAGTTGCGTGAAATGTATTTATTCTTTATGTATATAATATTATTTTTATATTACAATTGCCATATGAATGAACTATAATAGATTAATTAAAGAATAAGGAATTAACAGGAGTAAATGATGAAAAAACTAACCATTGTAGTACCTGCTTTTAATGAAGAAGAAATGTTACCCATTTCAATGAATAAATTATTAGAGATTGAGGACCGCTTAATCAAGGATGAATTAATTACTTCTGATTCTGATGTTATGGTGGTTAATGATGGTTCTAAAGATAAAACTTGGGAAGTAATCACTAAGTTGCATAAAGAAAATTCTCGTATTAAAGGTATTAAGTTTAGCCGTAATTTTGGACATCAAAATGCTTTGATTGCTGGTCTAGATATAGCAATTAAAGAAACTGATATGATAGTTACAATTGATGCAGATTTACAAGACGATCCTGAAGCTATAATTGAAATGGTTAAAAAAGCCAATGAAGGTACCGATATCGTTTATGCAGTGCGTAATAATAGAGATACAGATAGCTGGTTCAAGAAGAATACAGCAGGTGCCTTTTATAAATTTTTAAATCTATTAGGTGTAAAACTTGTTGATAATCATGCAGATTTTCGTTTAATGACTAAAAGAGCGGTTGAAACTTTATTATCATATAAAGAAAGGAACCTGTTTCTACGTGGGCTAGTTCCTTTGTTGGGTTATAAAACGGATAAAATTTATTATAAGCGCGGTACTCGTGAAGCTGGCGAAACAAAGTATCCATTAAAGAAAATGCTTAGTTTTGCTTGGGAAGGGTTAACTTCGTTTTCTATTGCTCCAGTGAGATTAATCAGTATTTTCGGGATTTTAGCTAGTTTGGTGGGTGTCTTCATGTTGATTTATACAGTAATCACAAAATTAATGGGAGATACAAGCCAAGGTTGGTCTTCGTTAATGATTTCTATTTGGATGCTAGGTGGATTACAGATGCTTAGCTTAGGTGTTATTGGCGAATACATTGGGAAAATAACATTAGAAGTCAAAAATAGACCACGTTATATTATTGAGGAAATTCTTAAATAATGATTTTTAAAGTTTATAAAATTTTCCCATTGGCTTTAATTTTGTTTCTAGTAATTGGTATTATCAGCAATATTTTTGTGCCATTTACGCTTGCAATGAATGGATTGTTAATTATAAGTTCATTAATGATTTGGCGTAATTGGCGAAAGATGAAACATGCAGCTGATAAAATCAGTCGCAAAAATATGAATTTAATTATTGCAATTGGATTATTAATGATTGTAATCATACAATTATTAGTATTGAAGTATTTACCAGCTACTGTTTATCACGATCCGTTTCGTGTATTACATCAAGCTGAACTGCTGAATACAAACAATCATAACTGGGGAGAAACGACATATTTTTGGCGCTATCCTAATAATGTTCCAATAGCATATTTTGTTTCACTCTGGTTTATATTTACAGATCTTTTGAATTTAACTCATAATGTATCAATTCATATATTATCTATGTTCTTTTTAGACTCATTTATTGTCATGGGTCTTTATACCGTCAAAAAGATTTATCGGCGAAATATTGGAATTTTAGCGAGCATAATTTTCCTAGTATTTGGACCATTTGCCTATACTTATTATCTTCAAGTTTTTTATACCGATTTACCTAATATGCTGTTTATATTGATTGTTTTTAATCTGATTAATAGTTGGGCAAATATGACGAGAACAAAAAAGATCTTGTCAGGGATTGCTATTGTTATCTTGATGTTACTTGGGCAACTATTAAAACCAAATTTAATAATTTTTGCGGTAGCAATTTCTATAATTATAGTTGGATTTTTTATAATAAATCGCCAAGTTGCTAGAAAATTAATTGTCCCCTTATTATTAGTACTTGTTGGTTTGATTCTTGCAACACCTGTAAAAACAGGGATACAAAATACAACTGGCTTTGTTCCTAATACTAAATATCAATTACCAACAACACATTGGATTTGGATGAGCTACAATCCTGAGAGTCCGGGTAGTTATGTTGGAAGAGATGTCCATGAAATATTGGAATATCCAACCAAAAAAAAGCGAGCTAACTATATTAATAAAGCTCTACCAAAACGTTTCAAAGAATTAGGACCATTGGGTTTAATTCAGAAGTGGGTTACCAAAATAGGTCTGTTATTAAATGTTGATAGCATCTCTAGCGCATATACTGGCGGATATATGCAGACTCCGAAAGTATATGCGAATATTCAATTTGGGATTAACTTTGCTAGTCAATTTATTATGCGATTAGGATTCATCTTGATTTATGCCATTGGATTATTACGTGCTATTAAAATGTTTGGAGAGAAACAAGAAGAAGTTAATATTATTCAAGCTTTAGCTGCTATTACAATAGTTGGTTTTATGATGTTTCATGTCTTCTTATGGGAGGCGGGAGCAAGGTATGGACAGATAGTAGTGCCATTGTTATTAATGATGAATGTAGGAACTGATGTCGATTTAAGAAAACAAGTTCAACTGAGTAGGTTGAAAATATTCTTACCATTAGGCATTATTGCTAGCCTTATAGCAATTCTGATAGTCCCAACAACGATTCTTCCTCACGGACCTGTTTTTGTTTCTGCACAACGAAGTCAGCTGTCTCAACAATATGGAGCAAGACCGACTGCTATTGATGGAAATAAAATTATTAATCAAAAAATAACAATTAATCATCAAGTTACAGAACTTGCTGTATTGGCACCTGCAAATGACAATCTTAAAGCTGAATTAGTTAACCTAAAAACGGGTAATATTCAGCCAATGCATCACGATAAGAAAATTGTATATATAAATAAGGTGATTAAACCAGGCGACTACAAGATTAGGTTTACAGCAAAAGATAACTCGAAACCTTTTAAAGTTATAACTACAAATATGCAAAAATATAAACTAGCTAATTACCCATTAATTGTGAATGACAAAGAATATAAATACCGTTCATTGATCTATCAAGCTAGCTATTTCAGATAAAATGTGTGTAGTTTAAATATAATAAAATCAACGTATGAGGAAAGTATATGAATTTTGATGAAGTAAGAAGAACATTACCGGGATTGGGTTTATCATTTATTGTGGCAGTGATTGCTAAATTCCTAGGTACATTAGTCCCTAGTTTAGGAGCTGCAACAATTGCTATTTTATTAGGGATATTATTAGGTAATACAATTTTTAAGCAGAGTTTTTTGAATATTGGGACTAAGTTCTCAGAAAGTAGACTTCTTGAATATTCAGTTGTGTTACTTGGATTTACAGTTACTTTTCAAACTATTAAGAGTTTGGGAATTAGTGGAATTACGTATATTGTTTTAATGATGGTAACCATTATTCTAAGTGCTTATGCAATTGGTAGGAAATTAGGATTTGGCGAAAAAATGTCACTAATGTTTGCAGGTGGAAATGCTGTTTGTGGGACTTCTGCAATTGGGGCTATTGCGCCTGCTATTGATGCCAAAGATGATGAAAAAGGACAAATAATTACACTTGTTAATTTATTAGGAACTGTAATGATGCTTGTTCTGCCATTTTTAGGTATGGCAATTTTTGGTGATAATTTGATAGCTAACAGTGCTTTACTTGGTGGAACATTACAATCAGTTGCTCAAGTTGTAGCCGGAGCTAGCTTCATTAATGAAAAGACAATAGAATATTCGATGATATTCAAAATAATGCGAATTATTTTATTAGTTGTTGTAGTTTATATCTTTGAACGTAAGGTTAATAGTAATAAAAAAACTACAACAAAAAAAGCTAAGGGATTCAAATTACCAATTCCTTGGTATGTATTACTATTTTTGATATTCTGTCTTTTAAATAGTGTTGTTAGCTTACCGATAGGATTTAAAACGGGGGCTCATTTCTTTAGTGGATGGTTTGAAACGACGGCTTTAGCTGCGATTGGGTTACGTCTAGACTTTCGTAAGTTTATAAAAGAAGGACCAAGATTTCTGATATATGGAATTTCTGTAGGTGTAGTACAAACTATCGCTGCAATTGTTTATATTACAATTTTACATATAGGATAAGTACATTTCTCGACAAGCTAGATAGCTACCCAATATAATTAAATTAACAAATAAGAAAAGAGGTAGTTACTATGCACACATTATGGACGTTAATCATAGGAGCACTTATCGGAATTATTGCAGGAGCAATTACCAAAACTTCAATGGGATGGATTTTAAATATTCTAGCTGGGTTAGTAGGATCTTACGTAGGTGAGAGCTTACTAGGTAGTTGGGGGCCTCATTTGGCTGGAATGGCAGTTATTCCTTCAATTATCGGAGCTGTAATTTTAGTAATTGTTGTTTCCCTAATCGTTGGAGCAGTACAGAAAAACAAAAAATAAAAAGACCTCTTATGAGGTCTTTTTTTATTTAAAGTAATTCAGTTTTATGGAGATAGTGTCTATATAATTCTCTGAAGTTTCCAGTATATTTTTCTGACCAAGGTTTGTCTTTGCCACAAAAGTGTAGAAAAACATTATTTTTAATTACCCAATTGATATCCCATTTACCAACACTAATGGTCTGATACATCAAGTTCTTTCGAGTATCATAGTTATAAAGTTCATCTGGAATTGAAACAATATATTTCCCATAAAGATAATTCAAAATATCCTGATCAGGTAATAGTAAATAATCACCATGATCTTTAATAGCATTAAAGATATCTTGCTCGGTTACCTTTTCTCGAATTGCAGAAAGATTCATTAATAATACTCCAGAATTGAAGTATCCTTCATTTTCATAAGTATCTAATCTAACTTTATTGATCGCATCAGTAATTTGAGTTAATCCTTGATGACTTGCGGCTGCGTACAAATCAGTACCTAAATTCAATTGATAGAGCGGCGTAATATCATTAATACATAAGATATCTGCATCTAAGTATAGAATTTTAGTGAGTTCTTGTGGTAAATATTTGTGAGCTAGCAAGCGATAATAAATAGTTTCCGGATATCTTTTAGAAATTGGAGCATCCGCAAATAATTGTTCATCTCCGAGAATAATAGGCACATAGGTTATGTTTAATTGATTTAAAAAATCTTGAAGTTCTGCTTGTTTTTCTAAGGGTTCTTTTTGAAGAACATAAATAGTGTAGTCATGATCTTGTGAATTTTGTTGTATTGAATAGATGGTGGTTTTCAATTGTTGGATGAAATTGTCATCAATTGAAAAAAGTAAATTAATTTTCATGATTTTTAGTATCCTTATTTTCTTTTACTCTATATTAATAGAATAAAAATTAAAAAGATACTCATAATTAATTTGATATAGTTATCTATTTTGTTTGAATTCGTGCAAGAATTGTTCGTGAGAATGGTCCTACAACAAGTAATTGTAGAGGTAACGCGGCAATCAAGTTCATAATCCATGTTTGTACATAAACACTACCTAAGTTATTGGGGATTCCACCTTCAATAATAATTCCGAATAATGACATGAATGACACCATTCCTAAGACCATTAAGCATGACATTGACAAAATTAGTTGAATACGATTCTGTTTATCAATAAAAGACATTTTACTAACTAACCAATGAGCAATAACTCCAACTATCAAGTTATCGAGAATAAAAGCAACAATAAATCCGGGTATGAAACCAGTAACCAAATTGATAAACGTAAATGATTGATGTAAAACGAGATTATAAATACTCATTCCTAAAACCATTAAAAAACACATAATACTTCCAAAAATAATTCCTTCTTTTTTATTTGTAGGCATAAAAATCCTCTTCTTTCTTTATAAAAAGTTACAAAAAATAACTTATCATAAATAATTTTTTCTCGTAAGAACTTTTTAAAAAAAGAGAGAGTCTAATATCGAGCAATATCCAGTTTTATTTGATCCAAACTAAAAGTTTTACAAATGTTCAAATAATTATTTACAAAATGTAACATCCAAGTTAGAATGTAAGCGTTATCAAAATAAAAGGGAGAAATAACATGAACTTATCAAAATATATTGATCATACAATTTTAAACCAAGATGCAACTGAAAAGGATGTAACTAAAATCATTAATGAAGCAAAAGAATATGATTTTGCTTCTGTTTGTGTAAATCCATATTGGGTGAAAAAAGCTGCTATAGAACTAAAGAATACTGATGTGATGGTATGTACTGTAATAGGCTTCCCCTTAGGGGCAAATACAACAGCTTCAAAAGTATTTGAAGCAGAAAACGCACTAGAAAATGGTGCAGATGAACTTGATATGGTTATTAATATTGGAGAATTAAAAGCTAAAAATAATGCAGCAGTTCTAGAAGATATTAGAGCTGTTGTAGAAGCTGGCCATAATGCTGATAAGCATGTGAAAGTAATTATTGAAACATGTCTGCTAACAGATGAAGAAAAAGTAAGAGCTTGCGAGATATCAAAAGAAGCTGGTGCTGACTTTGTAAAAACATCAACAGGTTTTTCAACTGCTGGGGCAAAAGTAGAAGATGTAAAACTTATGCGCGAAACAGTTGGAAATGAAATGGGTGTGAAGGCATCTGGTGGTATTCATTCAAAAGAAGAAGCTTTAGCAATGATCGATGCTGGTGCGACTCGTTTAGGAGCAAGCGCAGGAATCAAAATAATTAACGGATAATTTTAAGAGAGGGTATATGAATATGAAATACAAAAGAATTTTTACAATTGTGTTAGATTCGGTTGGAATAGGAAGTTGCCCGGACTCAAAGAAATTCGGAGATGAAGGAGCAGATACGCTAGGTCATGTGGCGCAACATTTTGGTAAAGAACTAAAAATACCCAATCTAATTAAGTTGGGATTAGGGAATATTCGTGAAGACAATCCATTAAAAGATATTGCAGTATCCAATGATTCAATTGGATACTTTGGAAAGATGCAAGAAGTATCTGTTGGGAAAGACAGTATGGATGGTCATTGGGAAATGATGGGACTGCCAGTAAAAGAGCCACTAGGTTTTTTCCCTGATGGATTTCCACAAGAATTAATTGATAAGATTAAAAAATTCAGTAATAGAGACGTTATTGTTAATAAACCATATTCAGGAACAGATGTTATTCGTGACTATGGAGAAGAGCAACTTAAAACAGGTGCTTTAATTGTATATACTTCAGGTGATTCTGTTTTACAAATTGCTGCTAATGAAGAGATTATTCCATTAGAAGAACTATATAAGATTTGTGAATATGCTAGATCAATAACAATCGATAAACCATACAGAATTGGAAGAATTATTGCTAGACCATACATTGGTGAAAATAAAGATAATTTTGAAAGAACATCTAATCGTCATGATTATGCGCTTGAGCCAACAGGGGAAACTGATTTGAATAGACTAATTGATTCAAAAATTACAGTTCTAGCAGTTGGAAAAACAAATGATATTTTTTCTGGAAATGGTATTTCAGAAGGTGTTCATACTGTAAGTAATTTTGATGGAATGGAAAAAACTATAGAGAACCAAAAGAAAGATTTTACAGGTTTTAGTTTTACTAACTTAGTAGATTTTGATGCTAAGTTTGGTCATAGAAGAGACGTAGAAGGATTTGGGAAAGCTCTAATTGAGTTCGATGTTCAATTAGGAGAATTCTTAGAAAATATGAAAGATGATGATTTATTAATCTTATCAGCAGATCATGGGAATGATCCTGGATTTACAGGAACTGATCATACAAGAGAATACGTTCCTCTACTGGCATTCTCTCCAAGCATGAAAAAAAATGGCTCATTAGGAATTCGCACAACATTTGCAGATATGGGAGCTACTATTACAGATAATTTTAATACAGAAAAAAGAAGTACAGCTACTAGCTTTTTAAGTCAATTAAACTAAAGGTGGATAATGAGATGAGTACACATATTAATGCACAAAAGGGTGATATCGCTGAAGTAGTATTACTACCGGGAGATCCATTGAGAGCAAAATATATTGCTGAAACATTTTTAGAAGATGTTACGCAGTATAACACTGTGAGAAATGCCTTTGGCTTTACGGGGACATATAAAGGTACAAGAGTTTCTGTCCAAGGAACAGGAATGGGTATGCCCTCTATATCAATTTATGCGAACGAATTAATTCAATTCTATGGTGTAAAAAAATTAATACGTGTCGGAACTTGCGGTGGATTAGGTACCGATATTCATGTTAGAGATGTTGTAATTGCTCAAGCGGCAAGTACAGACTCTGGCATGATAACTAACACATTTGGAAGTGGTATTGCCTTTGCTCCAACGGCTGATTTTTCAATGTTACTTGATGCGTATAATTCGGCAAAAAATAACGATATACCTATTAAGGTAGGTAATATTCTTTCAGAAGATAGATTCTATAATGATGAAATTGATAGACAAAAATTAATTGATTACGGAATACTTGGATGTGAAATGGAAGCAGCAGCATTGTATTTATTGGCTGCTAAGTTCAATGTAAAAGCACTGGCAGTATTAACAATAAGTAATCACCTAATTACTGGTGAAGAAACAACGGCCGAGGAAAGAGAAAAATCGTTTAATGACATGATTTCCGTCTCATTGGAAACGGCTATAGCTTAATGCAGTAAATTAGGAGGATAAATAAATATGTTTTTGTTAATAAATATTATTGGCTTGATAGTGTTTTTACTAATTGGAGTCATTTTTTCAAAAGATAGAAAAAATATAAAATGGAAATCTGTTGGAGTTATGGTTGCTCTAAACCTACTGCTATCTTGGTTTCTAACTGATTTTTCGGTAGGTAGGAAAATAGTACTTGGCGCAGCTAATGGGTTTAATGAATTAGTTCAGATAGCATATACAGGAATAGCATTTGCTATTCCAAGCATGGTACATGTTAAACAAATGGATTTCTTTGTTAGCGTATTGCTTCCCATCTTAATGATTATTCCATTATTTGATATTTTAACTTATATAGGTGTATTACCATGGATTATCAAATGGCTTGGGAAAGGTTTAGCAAAAGTTACCGGACAGCCAAAATTTGAATCATTCTTTGCTGTAGAAATGATGTTTCTTGGAAATACAGAAGCATTGGCAATATCCGGATTACAGTTAAGGAATATGAGCAAAGAACGAAATTTAACATTAGCAATGATGTCAATGAGTTGTGTCACAGCGTCAATTGTTGGAGCATATACACAAATGATGCCAGGACAATATGTTTTGACTGCTATACCAGTAAACATTATTAATGCAATTATTGTATCAAGCATATTAAATCCGATAAAAGTGACAGCTGAAGAAGATACAATTGCCAAAATTGGGGATGCGTCAGATGAAGGAGAAACTTCAGGTAAAAGAGAACCATTCTTCTCATTTCTGGGCGATTCAATAATGGGAGCTGGGAAATTAATTTTAATAATTACAGCTAACGTAATAGCATTTGTTGCTTTAGCGGCACTAGTTGATAAGTTATTAGGACTAGTAAATCCTTGGCTAAGTTTAGAACATATTTTAGGAATAATAATGTTCCCATTTGCTTGGCTTATGGGTGTTGATACAGGAACTGCTTTTGAGTTTGCCCAGTTCATGGGAACTAAATTGGTAACAAATGAATTTGTAGTTATGGGACAAATTACAGAAACGGTACATACTTTTGCAAAACATTATCAAGCAATATTAACAGTATTCTTAACATCATTTGCAAATTTCTCAACTGTAGGAATGATTATTGGTGCATTCAAGGGAATAGTTGGTCAAGAAAAAAATGATCATATTGCAAAAAATGTTGGATACATGTTACTTGCTGGAATTTTAGTGTCACTTCTATCTGCTGCAACGGTCGGACTCTTTGTTTGGTAAAAAAGAAAAAGTTAGGATGTAATTTTGTTGTCTAGTCTAATTAATAAGTATAAGAATATAGATTTAAAAACTGAAATAATCTCGGGCTTCACTAGTTTTTTTGCAATCTCATATATCATGATAGTGAATCCAATGATTTTGTCAGATGCCGGTATTCCAATTGAGTTAAGTGTATTTGCTACTATATTTATATCAATAATAGGATGTTTATTAATGTTTTTTTGGGCAGATGCTCCAATAATTTTAACTCCAGGAATGGGAGTTAATGCATTCTTTACATATACATTAGTAGTGGGGCTTGATTTTAATTGGAAAACAGCAATCTCTGTGTCGATTGTAAGCAGTTTCATATATATTATTATTGCTTTTACTTCTTTAAGTGATATCTTAGCTAAAGCTATACCTGACACATTGAAATTAGGAATAACTGTGGGAATCGGTCTTTTTCTTGTTGAACTAGGATTGGAAAAACTGGGGTTAGTAGTTGCGGGTGATAATGGAACACTATTGTCAATGGGATCTATTACTAATCCAACAACAATTTTAGGAATATTTGGGTTATTATTAACTTTAGTATTGTTCATAAAAAATATTCCAGGTAATTTTATTATTGGAATAGGAGTTACAACTTTTGTGGCGATACTATTTCAAATAAAAGGACAGAAAACCAATATAAGTATTAATAATATAATGGAATATCCCAGTATTTTTGCTAAATTCGATTTTTCCCACTTGTTAGATTTAAAGTTCTTATTAGCGGTATTTTCTATGACTATGATTCTAGTATTTGAATCTATGGGATTATTAGAAGGAATACTTCCCAATAAGAATAAGTTCAAAAAATCTTTTCAAGTAAGTGCTGTAAGTTCCCTTTTGTCGGGAATATTTGGTACAAGCCCAACAGTGGCAGCGGCAGAAAGTGCTTCTGGTATTGAAAGTGGTGGGAAAACAGGAATTGTTGCACTAGTATCTGCAATATTATTCGCCATTTCTACCTTTATGGTGGGACTATTGAGTTATGTGCCTCAGTCAGCAATAGCACCAGTTATAATAATTACCGGCGCGTTGATGATGCAACAAATGAGATTTATAAAAATGGAAGATTTTAGTGAATGGTTTCCAGCATTTTTAATAATTGCTTTGATTCCATTAACGGGAAGCATAGCTTCGGGGATCTCATTTGGATTTATAAGCTATCCAATAGTGAAGGTTGCTAATAATGAAGCAAAAACAGTGAAACCAATAATGTGGGCTTTAGGAATTTTATTTTTGATTAATTTAATTAGTAATACTTTGTTGGTATAGTAGAGGCCAAAGCTAATGGATGATTTATTCGATAAAAAGATAAGACAAAGCATAAAAGCGGCTCATTTATATTATGAGTCGGAGTATAGTCAAGAAAAAATTGCTAAGGAGCTTAATGTATCCCGTCCGACTGTAGTTAGACTTCTTCAATATGCTAAAGAATCAGGAATAGTAAAAGTTGTTATTTCTGATCCATGTGAAAGAATACAACAATTAGAAGAGGAAATTAAAAGTAAATATAAATTAAGTAAGGTAAAAGTTGTTCCTACGCCCAATAATAATTATGACGACATAGTAAATAAGTTAGGTGAAGATGCGGCTGATTTATTAGAGAGTATTGTCGAAGATGAAGATATTATTGGAGTTAGTTGGGGACAAACAATGAATGCTGTGGCAAAGCATTTAAGGCCGCAAAGTGTAAAAAATGTAGAAATTGTAGAGCTGAAAGGGAATGTTACCTATACGACGGCTCCTATATATGCAGAAACTGTATTAATGGAATTTGGTAAGGCTTTTAATACAAGTCCATACAAATTACCGCTACCGGTAATATTTGAAAACCAAGAGACTCACGATTTAGTTCTACAAGAAAGATACATAAACTCGTTAATTAAAAAAGGTAAGGATTCTAACATAGCTTTATTCACGGTGGGAACAGTTCGTGACAAAGCATTATTATTTAAAACTGGTTATTTTACTGAAAAAGAAATTAATTATTTAAAAGAGAATTCCACAGGTGATATATGTTCTAGATTTTTCACAAGTGATGGATCTATTGCATGGCCACAACTAGATAATAGAACGGTTGCGATTCAATTAAATGATTTAAAAACTAAAAAATATTCAATCTTGATTGCAGGTGGTCAACACAAAGTTCGTCCGATTAAAGCTGCATTATCTGGAGGTTATGCTAATGTTTTAGTCATTGACGAGCAAACGGCCAAGTCAATTGTTGATTGACGGAGGTGTTTGTTATGAGAATGGTAGATATTATACAAAAGAAACGTGATAAGGAAGAACTAACCAAAGAAGAAATTGAATTTTTTGTTAAAGGATATACGGATGGAAGTATTCCTGATTATCAAGCAAGCGCATTATTAATGAGTATTTACTTTAATGATATGACTGATGATGAGAAAGCAACGTTAACGATGACAATGCTTAACTCAGGAGATAAGGTAGATTTATCAAGTATTAAGGGAATTAAAGTTGATAAGCATTCTACTGGTGGAGTTGGCGATAAAACTAGTTTGCCGTTAGCACCAATTGTTGCTACTGTAGGGATTCCGGTACCAATGATTTCTGGAAGAGGATTAGGACATACCGGTGGAACATTAGATAAATTAGAAGCTATTCCAGGATTTAAGGTTGAAATTTCCGAAGAAGAATTTATTAATCAAGTTTCTAATATTGGATTGGCTATCATTGGTGCAACAGGGAATATAGCACCGGCTGATAAAAATATCTATGCACTCAGAGATGTTACAAGTACAGTAGATTCAATTCCATTAATTGCCGGATCAATAATGAGCAAAAAAATAGCTTCAGGAACAGATGCATTGGTTTTAGATGTGAAAACAGGTTCTGGAGCATTTATGAAGTCAGAAGAGAAAGCAAAAGAATTAGCTAATGCCTTGGTTAAAATAGGTAAAAGTGTTGGCATGAATTGTATGGCAGTAATTTCTGATATGAATCAGCCATTAGGTAATACGGTCGGGAATACTTTGGAAATCGAAGAAACAATTGAGATATTAAAAGGACATGGGCCTAAAGATATAACGGAATTAGTAACCGTATTAGCTAGTCAAATGATTGTTCTGGGTGAGAAGGCTGAGTCGCTAGATGAAGCCAAAGAAATGGTTAATCAAGTAATTAGTAATGGGAAAGCTCTAGAAAAATTTAAGCAAATGATTGAAGCCCAAGGTGGAGATTCAAGAGTAATCGAAGACTATACTTTAATGCCACATGCTAAATATAAGATCGAGTTACCTTCGCTAGAGTCAGGTGAAATACAAGTAATAACAGCTGATGAAATAGGTATAGCAAGTATGTTACTTGGTGGAGGTCGACAATCAAAAGATGATACAATTGATTATGGAGTTGGAATTGAATTACATAAGAAGGTCGGAGATCAAGTTTCAGAAGGTGAAAGCCTATTAACTATATACAGTAATAGTGAATACATAGATGAAATTAAAGATCTTTTACGTCAAAACATTAAAATTGGAGAAAGTTCAACTCCGAAAGAACTAATACATGATGTTATACAATAATAGTTAAAAAGGAGATAACAATGGTCAAAAAAATAATATTGGATTGTGACCCCGGACATGATGACGCATTAGCATTGATGTTAGCATACGGTAATCCTGAAATTGAATTGATGGCAGTGACAACTGTTGCTGGTAATCAAACTTTGAAAAAAGTTACAAATAATGCTCTATCATTAGCTACTTTAATTGGTATGAAGAATGTTCCAATAGCTGCTGGTTGTGATCGACCATTAGTTAATGAAATAAAGGTTGCCGCAGATGTTCACGGAGAATCAGGAATTGATGGGACTGAATTACCAGCACCTGAAGTTCAACTGGAGGATATTAACGCGGTTGATTTAATCATTGATACTATTATGAATAATCCAGCAAACACTATTACTTTAGTACCAACAGGAGCTCTAACAAATATCGCTACTGCAGTTCGTCGTGAACCAAGAATTGTCGAACGTGTTAAAGAAGTTGTACTAATGGGTGGAGCTTACAAAGACTCTAATGCTAGTGCTGTTGCTGAATTTAACATTATTGTTGATCCTGAAGCTGCGCACATTGTGTTCAATGCTGGTTGGAAGCTAACTATGGTAGGACTAGATGTAACTCATAAGGCTTTGGCTACAGAAGATGTTATTGAAGAGCTAGAAAACATCAATACAGTTACTTCAATTAAAGTTAAAGAATTGATGTTAGCTTTCAGAGGTATGTATAAAGAAAACCAAAACTTTGATTTCCCACCTGTTCATGATCCAGTAACAATTGCTTACTTAATTGATCCAACAGTTATGGATGTGGTTAATGCACCAATTGATATTGAATTGAACGGTAAATTAACTCGTGGAATGACAGTAGTTGATTTTAGCCATGTATTGAAAGAAGAAGTTCCAACTAATGTTGGAGTGTCTTTAGACAAACAAAAATTCTGGAATTTAATATATGATGCATTACGAGTAATCGGATAATAATTAAAAAAGACCAATAGGATTTTCCTATTGGTCTTTTTTAGAATCTAATATCAAAAGATGTTACTTCAGGAACAACATTGAATCGAGCATGAATTGATGTTGTTCCAAGTCCAGTATTGACGTATAGTTTAGTGCCATCAGATAATGTATATAACCCACGAACATATTTACGAGCCAAAGTATTAGTGATTGGATGGAACGGAATCCAGATTTGTCCACCATGACTGTGTCCGGCAAGTACTAGTTGAGTATCAGTACCAACAAAATCATCAGCTACATCAGGTTCATGAGTTAGAAGAATTGAATAATCAGGGTTTCCGCAATAACTTAATGTATCACTAACGGAAGGATTACCAAGTAAAGAGTCATCAAGTCCACCAATGAAAACTTTTTTGCCATTGGTTAAAGTTAGTGTTTGACCATAGTTCTTTAAAACTTTAAATCCAGATTGGCTCATGACATAGTCATACACTCTAGAAGCACCACCGCCGTAATCATGATTACCCCAAACAGCAAATTTACCAAGGTTAGCTTTCATTTCGCCAAGTTTTTGAATGATTTCTGTTTCATGTGAGTACTTAGCATAGTTATCGAATAGGTCACCAGTGAAAACAATAATATCAGGATTCTCTGAATTAACTCTGGTAACAATCTTGTCGAGTCGATCAGAACCATAAGCTTCTGAAACTTGAATATCGGAGATTTGGACAACTTTTAGTTGTTCATTTTTTGTATCCTCACCAATTGTTACGTGATTTGTATGAACAAGAAATGGTTCAATGGCAAAAGAATAGATAGGAATAAAGATGATAATAATAACGATGAAGAATGAAATTTTTTTAAACATAAATAATTAGCTCGCTTTTTTGTAATAGAAATAACAATACAGGAATAGTTTTTTAAATCAATTGGTATTAATTAATCTTAAAAACTAATATAATGAACGAAGTCATATAAAAGGAGAAAACAATGTCATACCCACAATTAGATTTAGACAACGCAACAGGTACAAAAGTTACTATCAAAACTAATCACGGTGATATCAAGATTCAACTATTTGATGATCTTGCACCAAAAACAGTAAAGAACTTCGTTGAATTAGCAGAAAAAGGATATTACGATGGTGTAATTTTTCACCGTGTAATTCCTGAGTTCATGATTCAAGGTGGCGATCCAACTGGAACTGGTATGGGTGGCGAAAGTATCTATGGACAAGCTTTTGAAGATGAATTCTCAATGAAACTATTCAACTTGAATGGTGCATTATCAATGGCTAACGCTGGTCCTAATACTAATGGAAGTCAATTTTTCATCGTTACTGATGCACAAGTCCCAGATAATATGCTAGCTCAAATGGAACCAGCAGGTTATCCAACAGAGATTATTGAAGCTTACAAAAATGGTGGAACACCATATCTCGACCACAAACATACCGTATTCGGTCATGTGACTGAAGGATTAGATGTCACTACTGAAATTAGTAAGGTTGAACGTAATGGAATGGATAAACCAAATGAAGATGTAGTAATCAAAAATATTGAAATAGAAAAATAATAAAAAGCCTTAACTTATTAGTTGAGGCTTTTTTAAATTATTTAAAATATTTGTACTTAATGGAATATTTTTGTGATTCACCTTTAGCAAGTGCCACATTTCCAAATCCTTTATGGTTATGTGTATCAGATAAAGTTTGTGGTTCAAGTGCAATTCCCATATAAGGTTTACCATTCCCTTTGATAAGCTGCATATTTGAAGTAAATGAATTTGCAGAAAAAACAACAAGACCATTTCGTGATGAAAAGATTTTAATTTTAGAATTGCTATCATTATCTTTTAGAATAGCGATTGGTTTTTTTTCGTCTTTATTTATTTTAAAAATATCATCAAAACCTTTTTCAGTAGTATCAGACATTTCCTTGATAGCATAATCTAAGTTAATACTATTTCTGAAATCGAAGGGAGTGTTGGTGACGGCTGTCAAATTTCCCGTTGGTATTTTTTTACTGTCAACTTCTAAGTAATAATCACTATTAATTTGTAAATTATGATTTAAAATGGTGTCAGAATTTCCTAAATTGAAATAAGCATGACACGTGGGGTTGAAAAATGTGTCTTTATTTGATGTTCCTTTGTAGCAGATAGTAACGTCATTGTTATTTGACAAGATATAAGTTATTTCAATATCAATGTCACCAGGATATCCATCTTCTTTTTCGGTTATTGTACGATAGTAAGTGATTGATAAACTATCTTTACTTTCTTTTGTGTATTGATTCCAAAAAAATGTGTTAAATCCGTTTGGACCCCCATGAAGATTATTTCCTTCTTCATTGGTTGGCAACACTATATCCTGTCCGTTAAGTGGCATAGTACCATTCTTAATTCGTCCTCCAGTTCTTCCAATTGCCATATTTAAATAGAAAGGATTGAGGTAGTAATCTTTTATGTTAGGGAAATTTAATAGCAAATTCTTTCTATCATTATTATTAGGCACCAAGAATTCATGCCAGATAGCACCCATATTTAGAAAAGAAACGGAAATATTATTATCGTTTGTTAGTGTTGTTTTAATAACCTCTTTATTTTGAAAATTGTCGAATTTAGTTTTAGTGATTTTCATATTTTTTCCTTTATTAATTAGCTTTAATTGAAAAGAAGGATAGATATTTATTTATCTATCCTTCTTTTGTTTGATTATAAAAAATTATTCGGTCTTTACTTCAGAAGGTGTAGCTTCTATTTCACCAGCCTGTACAGGATCTTCTTTTTTTAAGAAAAATGCTGCAAACAATGTGATGGCGAATACAACAATACCCATAATTACATATGTATGTTGGTATCCAATAATATCGTACATTCTACCTGCAACAGATGAGAATATAAATACTGAAATTTGCTTAGCAAAGTTTGATGCTAAAGCATAAACTGTAGCGTATAGACGGATATCAAATGCTCCAGCGATGTATTTCATAATTGAAGTTAGTAGTAATGGCATTTCTAGTCCGGCAAGTAGACGGAAGAATACAACCATACCCCATGTAGGAGATAAAGCTGACCCAAGAATACGAATACATGTTAGGAATCCATAAGCAATTAAACCATTGCGAGCTCCAATTTTATTAATAATCCATGGCATTGGGAACATAAGGACAAACTCAATAGCTGTTTGTGCAGATGACATGTAACTATATACTAGAGTACCTTGTGTTGCGGAATGGAAAAAAGTTTGAAAGAAAATGATAAATTGTTGATCAAAAACATCAAATATAGCAGAAGCTCCCATATAGAATATTGCTAAGACCCAAAGATTTTTAATCTTAAACACTGACATAACAGTTTTCATATCTAGTGTTGATGAGTCATCACCAGCCGCTGCAGCATTATCCATATTAATCTTGTCACTAAAAATAAGTAATAAAGTTAAGAAAACAGCTGAAATTGAACAAATCCAGAATATTGAATTTGGTTGCCATAAGAAAATTCTACCAGCAACAAGGGCGGCAACGACACCAGCAACGGATCCACCAACACGAGAGTGTGAGTATTCAAATTTATTTGCTAGTGAGGCACGTTGCACATATTGTTCAACAACTGATACACCACCATTAAGAATGAAACTAAGGAATGCACCAGTGACAACAGCAACTAGAAATGAATTAACGTGTAGAATTGGTAAAAATAACCATTGGAAATACGGACCTATAAAAATACCGGCAATAGAAATTAATAAAATCAAATTTTTCTTAAATAATAGTTTGTCAGAAATAATTCCAAAAAATGGTTGATAAAGTAAAGAAATACCGGCCATCATTGAGAAAACTAAACCTGATTGAGTACCATTCATGTGAGCAACTTTTTCCATCCAAAGCGTTAAATATCCATTAACAACTGCCCAAATGAAAAAATAACTAAAGTGAGAAAGTGGGAATCCCCAAAAATTTTTACTTGTGCTTACTTCTTGTTTAGCATCCATAATTTTAATCCTCCCAGATTATTTATAATTATAAGGAACTGGCTTACCAAAGTTAGGTGTCCCATCATTATTCCATGTAAATGTTTGAATTTTTGTATGTCGATTTGGATCGTATAAGGGGTCACCTTTAATTTCTGTATAATCACGACAGTGATAAACAAGTATATCTGTTTTTCCATCCTCAGCTATTGTGAAGGAATTGTGACCCGGACCAAATTGATTAGTAGACAAGTCGCTTTGAAATACTGGCTTGTCCGATTTAATCCAATTATTAGCATTTAGCAAGTCTTGTGTGCTATCAATAGACAAAAGGCCCATACAGTAGTTCTCATCTGTTGCACTACCTGAATATGTAATAAAGATTTTACCGTTCCTTTTAATGACAGCAGGTCCTTCATTTACCCAGAATCCTCTAGTTTCCCATTCTGTTTCTGGTTTTGAAATCATAATAGGACTTGTCTTCAATGTCCAAGGGTTTTCCATTTCAGAAATGTATAGATTAGTATTTCCTTTGATTTCCTTGTCTTTTTGGGCCCAGACATAGTAAAGATTTTCATTGTGTTCAAATGTAGTTGCGTCTAGAGCAAAAGTATCTTTATCTGTTTTAACTTGTCCTTTTTCTACCCAGTCATCTTCTGAATGCATCGGATCAGCATTGGAACATTCAATACAAAACATTCGATGTTGGAACATACCATTTTCATCGAAATCTGTTGTTTCGGCTGCGGCGAAGTAAATGTACCATTTTCCATTTGTAAAATGGAGCTCCGGTGCCCAAATTAATTGACTCATTTCTCCAGAATCGTGTTTTCTCCAAATAGTACGTGGTGCGGCATGTGCCAAACCATTGAGTGTCTTAGCACGGCGAATCTCAATTAGATTATAAGCGGGGACTGAAGCTGTTAGATAGTAAAAGCCATCAGTATGTTTATAAATGAATGGATCGGCGCGCTGAATAATTAATGGATTAATATAAGTTTCACTCATAAGAAATTCTCCTTTTATGTAAACGTTTTCTTGTTAATGTGTATATATTAGAATTTATACGGATAAATGTCAATAGGTAATATTTATTTGTATAAATATTTAAAATATATTTTTTAATTAATATAATTAGTTGTTTATTTTATTTATGATATTAACTAGAGTATAAATATAGTAGGATGTTTATAGTATATATAACGCTGGTGAGTTGAATTGAATTGTTTTTTTGATAAAATATGTGATTATCTGTAAGAATACGTATAAACTGTTCTAAATCCTTGCCAATTCAAATGGAGATATTCATGGAAAACAAATATGAGGTTGTTGAGCACGATATTAAAGAGAAAATACTTTCCGGAGTGTACAAGGTGAATGATAGGTTACCGACAGAATCGGAGTTGATGAAAACTTATAATGTTAGTAGATATACTATTCGTCATGCTATCGGAGAATTAGAAAATGACCATTATGTATACCGAATTCAAGGTGGAGGAATGTTTGTTGATGATTGGCAAAAGATTAATGATGCACCATTAAAAAGTAAAGTGATTGGTGTTATTACAACACATATCGCAGACTATATTTTTCCTAATATTATTGCCGGTATTGATAGATACATATCAAATTCTGGTTATTCAATTCTAATAAGTAACACGCAAAATAATCCCGAAAAAGAACGTCAAAGTTTACTGAAAATGATGGACAGTGGGATTTCAGGGCTTATTGTAGAGCCTACACAAAGTGCTTTAAGTAACATCAATAAAGATATTTATATGAAGTTAAAAGATTTAGGTATACCTATTTTATTTATTAATGCTCATTATTCTGATTTGGAGATTCCATATATAGAAATGAATGATTTTGAAGGTGGGAGAATCGCTACTGATATCTTGTTTGATTATGGACATCAAAAGATTTTAGGGTTATTTAAAATAGATGATTCCCAAGGCGTTCATCGAATGAATGGGTATATAAATTCTTATCGGAATCATAGTGATTATTCTTTATTAAGTGAAATGATAATGTATCAGTCTTCAGATAATATGCACGCTATATTTAAAAGAATAGAAAATGCTTTATTAATGAATGAAAATGAACGACCTACAGCAATACTTTGTTATAACGATCAATTAGCTATACAAGTTATGGATTTGGTAAGGTCTTTATCTTTAAAGATACCAGAAGACATATCAATAATTGGGTTTGACAATTATCAGCTATCTCAGTACATATCTCCGAAACTGACAACGATTGAACATCCTAAAGAAAAAATGGGACACGATGCCGGAAAAATGATATTGGATATAATTGAAGAGAAGCAAGATTTAGATAATATAATTTATGAGCCGGAATTAATCATAAGAAACTCTGTGTTAAAAAAATAAAAGACTAATCAGATAAATTTCTGGTTAGTCTTTTTTATTTGTCCTAATAATTATTCATTCTATTGATTTATACGTATAAATATATTAAAATGAAATCGTTATAATGAAAACGCTTTAGAATTGAGGGCAAATAATGAATTTAATTAAAACGTCTCAGGCAATTGAGCAAGGAAATGTTTCCTTGGGAATTGAATTAGGATCAACAACGATTAAAACCGTACTAGTTACAGATGATTTTAATACTATCGCTTCAGGTAGCTATGTTTGGGAGAATCAATTTATTGATAATGTTTGGACGTATTCCATCGATAATGTTTGGGAAGGTATTCAAACCAGTTATTCACAATTGGCAGCAGAAGTACAAAGTAAATATCATATACCTTTAACAAAAATTAGTTCAATTGGTATTAGTGCCATGATGCACGGTTACTTAGCTTTTGATAAGAACAATGAACTGCTAGTACCATTCAGAACTTGGCGAAATAATATTACTGGATCAGCTGCAAATGAATTGACTGAAGAATTCCAATTTAATATTCCACAACGTTGGACTATTGCACATCTGTATCAGTCAATATTGAATAATGAAGAACATGTTAAGAATATTGATTTTGTGACGACACTAGCTGGATATGTACATTGGAAACTTTCTGGTGAAAAGATTCTAGGTGTTGGTGATGCATCAGGAGTTTTCCCAATTGATGAGAGTACACATAAATATTCAAAAGACATGTTAAACAAATTTTCAAGTCTTGAAAAAGTGAAAAGTTACGATTGGGATATTAAAAACATATTGCCTGATGTTTTAGACGCAGGTGAACAAGCGGGAGCATTATCCGAAAAAGGAGCTAGTTTGCTTGATATTACAGGTAATTTAACCGCTGGGAGTATTATGGCTCCTCCAGAAGGTGATGCTGGAACTGGTATGGTTGGTACCAACAGTGTACGTAAGAGAACTGGGAATATTTCAGTAGGCACTTCTGCATTTTCAATGGTGGTTCTAGAAAAACCGTTGAAAGCTGTACATCGTGATATTGACATCGTAATGACTCCAGATGGATCACCTGTAGCTATGGTTCATGTTAATAATTGTTCTTCGGATATTAATGCCTGGGCAAGTTTATTCAATGAATTTGCTACTAGATTAGGAGTTAATCTAACACCTAATAAGTTATATGAAGCATTATTTTTGGAAGCAACAAAGGCTGATCCAGATGCCGGAGGTTTAATTAATTACAGTTATCAGTCGGGTGAAAATATCACAGACATTAAATCTGGACGGCCTTTGTTTATCAGGACCCCCAATAGTAAATTCAACTTATCTAATTTCATTCAAACACAACTTTATGCAGCCTTTGCTCCGCTTAAAATAGGGATGAATATTTTGAGTGATGAAGAACAAATCAAAACTGATGTCATGATTGCACAAGGTGGCTTGTTCAAAACTCAAGTAGTGGCACAACAAGTTTTATCAAATGCCTTGAATATCCCCATTACCGTAATGGGTAATGCCGGTGAAGGTGGTCCGTGGGGAATGGCTGTTTTAGCAATGTATGCTAAAGACAATGCTAATCAAGCTTTAGATGATTACTTAGATCATAAAGTGTTTACAAATCCTGAAAGTATGACATTAAGCCCTGAAGCTAAGGGTGTTAAGGGATACGAAAAATTTGTTGAAAGATACGTGGCAGGATTACCAGTAGAAGCAGCGGCTGGCGATAATATTGAAGATTAAAAGAGGCTAATAGGATGCTTGAAGAATTAAAAAAAGAAGTATACGAAGCAAATATGCAATTACCTAGGCTTGATTTAGTAACGTTCACCTGGGGGAATGTATCAGGAATTGATCGTGAAAAAGGATTGTTTGTTATTAAACCATCTGGCGTTGACTATAAAGACTTGAAACCAAGTGATATGGTCGTGGTTAATTTAGAAGGTAATGTTGTTGAAGGTGAAATGAATCCTTCAAGTGATACACCGACACATACTTATTTATATAATCATTTTCCAAATATTGGTGGAATTACTCATACGCACTCTCCGTGGGCGGTGTCGTTTGCTGCAGCAAAAATGGATATTCCAGCTGTAAGTACAACACATGCAGACACATTCTTTGGTGATATTCCAACAGCTCCTGCCCTTTCTGATGAAGAAATAGAAGAGGCATATGAATTGAATACTGGAAAAGTTATAGTAAAAGAGTTCAAAAGGCGTGGACTAGATCCTGATGCAGTCCCCGCTGTGTTAGTAAGTCAACATGGTCCTTTTTCATGGGGAACAACTCCCGAAAAATCTGTATATAACGCTAAAGTATTAGAGGTTACAGCAGAAACAAGTTATCACGCATTACAATTAACACGTGATGAAATACACGCACCACAGTATTTATTGAACAAGCATTACTATCGTAAACACGGAGCTAATGCCTATTATGGTCAAGAAAACGCTAAATCAAAAGAACATGCAAATAGAAAATAAAAAGGAGAATTATTATGAAAAAAATGGAAGATTATGAATTTTGGTTTATTACAGGTAGTCAATCTTTATATGGTGAAGAAACTCTACGTTCAGTGAAAAAAGATGCAAAAGAAATAGTAGATAAACTAAATGCATCAAAGTCGTTGCCATATCCAGTTAAATTTAAATTAGTAGCAACTACAGCTGATAACATTACAGAGACAATGAAGGAAGTGAATTACAACGACAAAGTAGCAGGTGTCATTACTTGGATGCATACTTTCTCACCTGCTAAAAACTGGATTCGCGGAACAAAGTTACTCCAAAAGCCTCTATTACATTTGGCAACACAATTTTTGAATAATATCCCTTACGACACAATTGATTTTGATTACATGAACTTGAATCAATCAGCGCATGGTGATCGTGAATATGCATTTATCAATGCACGCTTGCGTAAGAATAATAAAATTATCTCTGGTTATTGGGGAGATACTGAAGTTCAAAAACAAATTGCCAAATGGATGGATGTTGCGGTAGCTTACAATGAATCATTTGGTATTAAAGTAGTAACTTTTGCAGACAAGATGCGTAATGTAGCTGTTACTGACGGTGATAAGGTTGAAGCTCAAATTAAGTTCGGCTGGACAGTTGATTATTGGGGTGTTGGTGATTTAGTGGAAGAAGTGAATGCTGTTTCTGACTCTGACATTGATGATAAATATGAAGAATTAAGTAAAGAATATGATTTTGTTGAAGGACAAAATTCTTCTGAAAAATTTGAACACAATACTAAATATCAAATTCGTGAATATTTTGCTATCAAAAAATTTATGGATGACCGTGGATACACTGCATTTACAACTAACTTTGAAGACTTAGTAGGGTTAGAACAACTTCCAGGACTTGCTGCACAAATGTTAATGGCTGAAGGTTATGGATTTGCTGGTGAAGGTGATTGGAAGACAGCCGCTCTTGGTCGCTTATTAAAAATTATGGCTCATAACAAACAAACGGTATTTATGGAAGACTATACGCTTGATTTACGTAAAGGACATGAAGCTATTTTGGGATCACATATGCTTGAAGTTGACCCAACTATTGCTTCAGATAAACCACGTGTAGAAGTTCATCCGCTAGATATTGGTGATAAAGATGATCCGGCACGTCTTGTGTTTACAGGTATGGAAGGTGATGCTGTTGACGTTACAATGGCTGACTATGGTGATGAGTTCAAATTGATGTCATATGATGTTACAGGGAACAAACCAGAAGCTGATACACCTCATTTACCAGTTGCTAAACAATTGTGGACTCCAAAAGAAGGTTGGAAACAAGGTGCAGAAGGCTGGTTAACTATTGGTGGCGGACATCATACAGTTCTATCATTTGTTATTGATTCAGAACAATTACAAGATTTAAGTAATATGTTCGGATTAACATATGTTGATATTAAATAATAAAAATCATTTTGAACAAAAGACACTGATTGATTCAGTGTCTTTTTTAAATTTTATTTTTCACAATCTGGAGCGAGTGTAATGGTTTGTTATTATTAGACCGAAGTAAAAGTTTGTGAATAAAATATCATAAAAAAATAATTCAAAAATTACTGTTTTAATTTAAATATGTACAGGTTATACTCGATTTAGAAATCGCTTACATTAATAGAATTATATTATTTGATTTTAGCAGTACATTGGTCAGGAGGTTTCTATATGAAACTGAAGAGTATTGACGATCTTGCTCATAATCAAAGCGAACGTCCTAAAACATTAGGTTTGTTCGACCTATCCATTATGGGCATTGGGGCAATAATTGGAACAGGTATTTTAGTATTAACGGGGATAGTTGCAGCAACGGATGCTGGTCCGGGAGTAATTTTTTCATTCATTATCGCGGCATTAGCCAGTGGATTAATCGGACTATGTTATTCGGAACTGACAACATCTATTCCTAGTTCAGGAAGTGCCTATGTTTATACATGGGTATCGATGGGACAAACATTAGCATATTTCACTGGCTGGACTATGTTAGGTGTCTACATCACAACCACGGCAACGGTAGCCAATGGATGGACGGGATACTTCACATCTTTTCTTAAAGAATTTGGAATTGTATTCCCTAAGTCATTAGCGTCTTCACCATTTGATGGTGGGATCATGAATTTACCGGCTATTATTATTGTGTTAATGATTACATTCTTATTAACACGTGGTATGAAAGAGAGTAAGACGATTAATAATATTTTGGTATTAGTCAAAATAGGAATTATTTTACTCTTTATTATCGTGGGTGCTTTCTATGTGAAGCCTAAGAATTGGCATCCATTACTTCCATTTGGAATTAGTGGAGTATTCACAGGTGCTTCTACTGTATTCTTTGCTTTTCTTGGGTTTGATGCATTAGCTACATCAGCAGAGGAGGTAAAAAATGTTCAGAAGAATTTACCAAAAGCCATCATTATTTCTTTAGCGGTTTCGACAATGATGTACATTTTGGTAAGTTTGGTAATGACAGGGGATGTTGTTTACAGTGAGTTAAATGTTCCTGAAGCTATGTCGTATGTATTGATCACCATTAACCAACCTATTGTGGCACAAGTGATTTCTGTGGGAGCGATACTTGGAATATTAGCCGTAATTTTGGCATTTATATATGCATCTTCTAATATAGCAATGGCTATGAGCCGAGGTGGATTCTTACCAAGTAATTTGTCTATTCTTAACAAAAAGACTGGTAGTCCTAATCAAGCTTTATGGTTAATAGGATTAATTGCAGCAATAGGATCGGGATTTTTGGATCTGAAAAATTTGGCAACTTTCTCAAATGTGGGATCTATCTGTGTATTTGCGTTAATTTCATTAGCGGTAATTGTTATTAGGATTAAATTCCCAGAATTGAAGAGGCCATTTAAGATTCCATTTGGATATACAATTCCAATTTTGTCGATCTTAACATGTATTTTCTTGCTTACTAATCTACCAATGACAGCTTGGTTAAATTACCTAGGTTGGTTATTGATTGGTTTAGTAATCTATGTTGCCTATTCAATAAGGCATGTTATTTACTAGTTTCAAAGTTTTATGAAATTTTATATTGATGATAAGTGATTTCTAAAAAAATATTTGGAGGGTAGTAACTATGATTATTGGTATTCCTAAAGAAATTAAAAATGAAGAAGAACGTGTTGGTAGTACACCTGCAGGTGTTTCAAACTTAGTAAAAGCAGGACATCAAGTATTAGTAGAAAAAAATGCTGGTGTTGGTTCAGGGTATCCTGATTCTGACTATGAAAATGTGGGAGCAAAAATGGTTTCTGCTGATGAAGCATGGTCAGCAGACTTAGTAATTAAGGTTAAGGAACCACTAGAATCTGAATATCATTACTTTAGAGAAGATTTGATAATCTATACTTACCTACACCTAGCAGCCGATCCAGAACTTACAAAAGCATTACTAGATGCTAAGACAACAGGAGTTGGCTATGAAACAATGGTAGGAAGAAATGGTGGATTGCCATTATTAGTTCCAATGAGTGAAATAGCTGGTCGTATGTCGGTTCAAGTAGGGGCACATTTCCTTGAACAAAACCATGGTGGTAAAGGTATCTTATTATCAGGGGTACCCGGAGTTAAACGTGGTGAAGTTGTAGTAATTGGTGGTGGTACAGTTGGTGTGAATGCCGCTAAGATTGCTGTAGGAATGGGAGCTAATGTAACTTTACTAGATATTAATGCTCAAAGACTTGCTGAAATTGAAGATATTTTTGACGGAAAAGTTCAAACATTGATGTCAAATACACATAACATCGCATCGGCTGTTAAAAAAGCTGATTTAGTAATTGGAGCTGTACTTATTCCAGGAGCTGCTGCACCTAAGTTGGTTTCTGAAGAAATGATTAAGAGTATGGAACCTGGTTCTGTTGTAGTTGATATTCCGATAGACCAAGGTGGTATTTTTGCTACATCAACAACCATCACAAGTCATGACGAACCAACATATGTTATGCATGATGTAGTTCACTACACAGTTCCTAATATTCCGGGAGCTGTGCCAAAGACAGCTACTGAAGCTCTTTCATCAGCAACAATGCCTTATGCAATTCAAATTGCAAATAAAGGATTAAAAGAAGCTGCAAAAAACAATACAATTTTGACAGGTATTAATACTTATCAAGGTGACTTAACTGAAAAAGCCGTTGCCGAAAGCTTGGAGATGGACTACAAACCATTTAATTAGAAAAAACAAAAATAAAAAAGCAGACCATTTGGTCTGCTTTTTTTATTTCTCACAACTGATTTAATGTGATTAACGAATTACTTGCAAATAGCTGTTTGTTCTATAATATTGTAGTTAATGAAAGGAGGCAGATATGAGAACATATAAATTTCAATTTGTTGTTTTAGTGTTAGTTGGATTCACGTTAGGATGTAGTGAATTTTTAATTTCAGGTATTATTAGTGATATTTCAAGATATTTTGATAAATCTATTTCTACAGTGGGATTGTTAGTAACCATATTTGCCTTTGTTTATGCTGTTAGTACTCCGTTAGTCACATTAATTGTTGGTAAATATAAATACTTTAATTCATTTATAGTAATGATGGTTCTTTATATAATTGGTAACTTAATGAGTGCTACAGCCAATACCTATATGATGCTCTTGCTATCGCGTGTTGTTACAGCTGCTGTCTCAGGTGCATTATTATCAATTGCACTGACTTATGGGAATGCGATTGCCCCACCTAAATCGCGAGCTTTCATGCTATCGTGGATATTCTCTGGATTTAGTATTGCAACTGTTGCCGGATTACCAATTGGAACATACATTGCCCATGTTGCAAATTGGCATTATTCATTCTGGGCAGTGATTGGTTTAGCAATATTTACGCTGATTTTAGGTGCATTGTCACTACCAAGAGATTTACGTGCACAAGTGGGAACTAATTCTAATAATCAATTAGCTCTAATGAAAGATCCATTAATTATTGTAGGAATTTTAATTCCAATTTTTAATGCGGGAGCAAGTAACTTATTCAACACTTTTTTAGCACCTTTGTTCACGGATGTTTTGAAATTCAGTGCTACGGAATTAAGTATCTTACTTTCAATTATTGGTTTATTATCAATTGCTAGTAGCCAAATAGCTGGTTGGTTAGCCAATCATGATGGGTTACGTAAAATCCCGTATATTTTTGTATTTCAATTTATCCTTTTCATGACTATCTATTATGTTTTTGGAAACTCATGGATTAGTTTGTTATGGATATTAGCTCTAGAACTAACATTCAACATGGTTGGTTCTTCTATCCAAATTCATTTCTTTGATGTTGCAGAAAGATCATATCCACAATCGGTTGTCTTGGCGTCATCATTGAATCCAGTGTTTTTTAACTTAGGGATTTCCCTGGGATCAGCCGGTGGAAGTATGACCGTATCTAAATACGGATTAACTTCAATTGGATTTGGTAGTGCAATTTTTGTGGTATTTGGATTTATAATATTGTTAATCTTAAATAAAATGATTAGAAAAAGTGCATCTTAATAGGGATGTGCTTTTTATATATATATAATGGCAATGAAGTGATAGGGGGTATCAAAAATGAGACCAGAATATCAAACAACTATTTTAAATGATCAAGGACTTCGTGGAATAGTCAAAGTAAGTGATGGAACTAACTTTGTTACTAGTGGTCCACATGACAATGATGATAAGAATAACCCTGAACAGCTAATTGGCGCAGCGTTAGCAACGTGTTTAGGTGCGACATTGGAATATATTGAGAAAAAAGAACAACTACCAGCTGTATCTAAAGTTGAAGTTAACGTACAACAATTCCTTGATAAGAAGGGATACAAGTTTTATATTGATGCCAAAGTAAGTATCTCAGGAGTTGATTCAAATAAGGCGCAAGAAATGCTTGATGAGGCAGAGACACGCTGTCCGGTTGCTAAACTTCTAAAAAATTCAGATACGGTAAAGATTCACCTGTAATAATGTCTTGATTTAATATAGACAAGAAATGGTTTTGATGCTAATATTATATGTGTAAAAACGTTTTCATACAGAGGATTGTTACTTTAAGTAGGCAAAACTTCGCAGGACCCGAGTAGTCGGTTTTTGTGGAGTTTTTTTATTAGAAGGGATGTGATTATAGATTGCGAATTGAGTCAGTAGTTAACAATAATGTTGTTATGACTATTGATGATGAAGATAATGAATTGATTCTAGTTGGTAAGGGGTTGGGATTCCAAGCTAAGAAAAAAGATCTTGTTGATGAATCTAAGATTCAAAAGACTTTTTATTTAAAAGACAAAGATGTCGCTTCTAAGTTCAAAAGCATATTAAATGAAGTATCAACAGAAGAATTATTGGTTGCTGATGAAATTATTCATAATGCAGAAAATATTTTGAACAAGAAGTTAAATGAGTCAATTTATATTTCGTTATCAGATCACATTCATTACTCACTCAAAAGATATCGCGATGGGGAATCACTGACTAATGCATTTGTATGGGATACCAAGAGATATTATCCAAAAGAATTTGCGATTGGTATGCAGGCCGTAGAGTTAATCAATGAACGTTTTGATATCAATATGAGTGAAGATGAGGCGGTATTTATTTCTTTTAATTTTATTAATGCAAATACTAATTTAAAGAATTCCGTCGATGTCGAGAAGTTAACAGCAATGGTTAAACAAATCGTTAGTATTGTTAGCTACAGTTTAAAAGTTCAAATTGATACTACTGATATTAATGGTTATCGTTTCATAAATCATGTTAAGTATTTTGCTCAGAGAATTCAGGGGAATATTAAAGAGAATAAAGATGATGAAGAAGATAATGAGCTATACACCATTATTAGAAGTAAGTATCAAATAGCTTGTGAAATAACAGAAAAGATCAATAAGTTTTTGGTTTCTGAATATCAATATGATATGAGTAAGAACGATAAATTATATTTTATGATTCATATTCATAAGCTAATGACAGAAAAATAATAACTTTCGAAGTTGTTACTTTAAGTAGGCAAAACTCGAAATACACTTGTTTTTTTAAACAGGTATATTTTGAGTTTTTTTATTGGAGGAAAATTATGGATTACAATAAATTAGGAAAAGACATTTTAGATAATGTTGGTGGGGAAGAAAATGTTAAATCTTTGATTCATTGTGCAACTCGTTTGAGATTTGTACTTAAAGATGAATCAAAGGCAAATGATCAAGTTATATCTGATATGGATGGTGTAATTACACTTGTAAAAAGTGGTGGTCAATATCAGGTGGTTATAGGTAATAGTGTTGGTAAAGTATACGATGCAATTATGAGTATAACTAATCTAGGAAAAGAAGAAGCTTCAGCAACAAAAGAAGAAGGTTCTAAGGGTAATTTATTAAATAGATTTATTGATATTATCTCTGGGGTATTCTCACCAATATTAGGTGTAATGGCCGGAGCTGCTGTCTTAAAGGGTGCTCTAGCAATTTGGTCAGCGATGGGCGCTGATCCAAAGAGCGGAACTTATATAATTTTATATGCCGCTGCTGATAGTTTGTTTTATTTCTTACCAATGATTTTAGCTGCATCAGCCGCTAAAAAATTCAAGACAAATGTTTATGTTGCAATGGCATTGGCTGGGGCTTTAATTTATCCGTCAATTATGCAAACATTTGCTGCAGGAACAAAAATTACTTTCTTAGGAATTCCGGTGATCTTAGCACAATACAGTAGTACAGTTATTCCAGCTATTGTGGCTGTTTATTTCTTAGCAAAATTAGAACACTTAATTCAAGATCGAATCCATGAAAGTGTTAGAAATATCCTGACACCATTCATTTGTCTAGTTATTATGGTTCCTTTGACATTCTTAGTTGTAGGTCCTGTAACTACTTATCTAAGTGATTTGTTAGCTCAAGGATATTCAATTATTTATAACTTTAGTCCAATTCTATCTGGTTTATTGTTGGGTTCATTATGGCAAGTGCTTGTAATCTTTGGATTACACTGGGGAATGGTACCAATCATGATGAACAATATTTCTAAGTTTGGTCGTGATACATTAGCAGCTATGACAGTTCCTGCAATTGGAGCTCAAACTGGTGCCGCTTTAGCCGTATTCTTCAAAACAAATGATAAAAAAGTAAAAAGTCTTTCGGTTTCAGCATTCGTTACTGGACTATTTGGAATTACGGAACCAGCTATTTATGGTCTTACATTGAAATATAAGAAACCTTTCATTGTAGGTATTATTTCTGGTGGTATTGGTGGTGCAATTGTTGGTGCTTCTGGAGCGGCCGCTAATGCATTTAATATGCCTAGCATTTTAACTTTCCCTGTTTATATGGGTAAAGGATTCATTTGGTTCATTGGGGCTTATTTCTTATCAATGATTCTTGCATTTGTAGGAACTCTTATTGTTGGAATTGATGAGCCAAGTGACAAGAAAAAAGATGTAGAAACAAGTAATGATAAATTAATCGAAAATGAAATAGTTCAATTACCAATTAGTGGAGAAACAATTGCTCTAAATAAAGTAGATGATGCAACATTTGCAAGTGGAGCATTAGGTAAAGGAATGGCTATTATTCCTGAAGATGATACGCTTTATTCACCAGTTAACGGTACAGTATCAATGATATTCCCAACAAAACATGCCATTGGAATTAATTCTGATAATGGAGCAGAAATCTTGATTCATATTGGTATCGACACGGTACAATTAGAAGGTGAAGGTTTCAAAGGATTTGTAGAAGTTGGTGATAAGATAAAGACGGGTGACAAATTAATAACCTTCAAGAACAAAAAAATTCGTGAACAAGGTTACGATACAACAGTAATGGTGGTTGTAACTAATAGCGATAACTATTTAGATATTCTGGATCAAACAAATGAAGGAACAGAACAAAAATATGGTGAAAAAGGTCTATCACTGATGATATAGGAGGATGAATAATGGCTAAGTTCAAAAAAGATTTCTTATGGGGTGGCGCTACTGCTGCTAACCAAGCTGAAGGTGGGTATAAAGAAGGTGGTCGTGGACTATCAATTGCCGATGTACTACCGGGTGGAAAGCAAAGATTCGATATCATTAATAGTGAAGATTTTAATTGGGAAATTGATGAGGATAAATACAAATACCCTAACCATGTTGCTATCGATCACTATCATCGATTCAAAGAAGATATTAAGCTGTTTGCTGAAATGGGATTTAAGGTATATCGATTCTCAATTTCTTGGTCAAGAATTTTTCCAAAAGGGGATGAATTAACTCCGAATGAAGAAGGATTGAAATTCTATGACCAAATGATTGATGAATGTTTGAAGTATGATATTGAGCCAGTAATTACAATTTCTCATTATGAAATGCCTCTATATTTAGTAACTGAATATAATGGATGGACAAATCGTAAGTTGATTGAATTTTACGAGAGATTCTCAAAAGTTGTCTTAACTAGATATCACAGTAAGGTGAAATATTGGATGACTTTTAACGAAATTAATAGTGCCGAACATTTCCCAGTAATGAGTCAAGGGCTTGTTAATTCTAATGGTGCTAAAGATAAGAAGAATGTTTTCCAATCTTGGCATAATCAATTTGTTGCAAGTGCTCGCGTAGTGAAGATGGGTCATGAAATCGATGAAAGTTTACAAATCGGAGCAATGATTCTTTATGCTACTTCATATGGATATAATTCAGATCCAGTTAACCAAATGGCTAACTTAGAAAGTGAACAAGAATTCAACTTCTTCTGTGGGGATGTTCAAGTTAGAGGAGCATATCCAGCTTATACAGATCGCTATATGGCTAAAAGTGGTATTAAATTATCAGATCTTGAAACGCAGCCTTCTGATTTTGAAGATATCAAGACCGGAACTGTGGATTACATTGGATTCAGTTACTATATGTCAATGGTAGCTGATGTTACCAATGCAGCTTCTGAAAGTGCTCAAGGAAATTTCATAGGTGGAGCTAAGAATCCATTCTTGAAGAGTAGTGAATGGGGATGGCAAATTGATCCGATTGGATTAAGAATTGCCTTAAATGAGTTATATGGAAGATATGAAAAACCATTATTCATCGTTGAAAATGGTTTAGGAGCAAAAGATGAAATAACTTCTGATCATCAAATAAATGATGATTATAGAATTGACTACTTAAGAGAACACATCAATGCTATGGCAGATGCTGTTAGTGATGGAGTTGATTTGATGGGTTATACACCATGGGGATGTATTGATATTGTCAGTGCTTCAACTGGTGAAATGAGTAAGAGATATGGTTTCATTTATGTTGATCTAGATAATGATGGTAATGGCTCTATGGATAGATATAAGAAGAAATCATTTGATTGGTATAAGAATGTAATTAAAACTAACGGTGAAGAAATATAAAATAAAAAAGGACTAATATTATTAGTCCTTTTTTATATGCTTCCGTTATGAACTTCGGCCATGCTGTCAGCCAAGATGAATGCATCTTTATCAATGGCACGAATTATTTTGAGGATAGCACCATAATTTTGTGATTCAGTGACAATCATTAACATCTTTTTGTCATCTTCTGAATACATTCCTTGAACGTTGAAGTAAGTACCGCCGATATCATCAATATTATTGATAACAGTATCCTTGATTTCTTCAATGTGAGTTTCGCTCATTATATAGATGATTTGTTTCTTATCAATACCAGTTTCGATGTAATTAATTACTATTGTAGAAAGACCAACTGATAAGATTGCTAGAAAGAATGCTTCCCAGCCAGCGGCTACGATATTTCCTAAACAGACAATAGCATCAATTACAAACAAACTATTAGCATTTCTAATGTGGAAATACTTTTTAAAAATCATTGGAGGGACGGTTGTTCCACCACTAGGTGTATCGAAACGATACAAGATTGATAAACCAACTCCAAAAATTATACTTCCTATTACAGCAGATAAGAATGTGTCCTTAATCACCATATCTTTAGGAGTGATTGCAATCATTGCTGGTAACACAATGCTTCCAAAAGTTATCTTAGCAGTAGTAACTTTGCCTAAGAATATATAAGAAAGAATCAACATAATTATATTGAGGACAAGTAATGTAGCAGCTAAAGGAATATTGAATAGTTCATTTAGAAGAATCGATACACCAGTAGCACCACCGGCAGCGATAGAATGAGGTGCATAAAAGAGTGTTACACTCATAGCAATTAATTCCAAACCAACAAGAATGAAAATTAATTGAATAAGCTTATTAATAATTTGGTTTTGAGTAGTAAATTTTTTATTCATAAATATATTATTACAAAAAAATAAAAGAATAGCACGAAATAAGAAAACAGTTGTGGTGGTTAATAATGTAATTGGGCAACTTATTATCAAAAAATAGAATATATTATTATGAATCTTAATTATTTTATTTTGTTTGAAAATAATGTGTGGTAACATTAATTCATATTGAAAAATTTAATTATTGATAATTAAAAAGCGGGGGATATAAATTTGCTTAAAGCATATGGAGATTTTTGGAAGAAATACGTTAACTTTAAAGATAAGGCTACAGTAGCTGATTATTGGTGGGCTGTATTATGTAATACTATTGTTTTTGCAATTATGTGTGTTATTTTGATAGCAGTCGGCATAGGACTTATTGCTGTAAATAGTTCTAATACGTCTAATGCCTTAGGAGTATTAATTGTTTACTTGTTAATTGCAGTTGGAATAACTTTAATTTGGAAATTAGCCACTCTAATTCCGAACGCGTCAATTTTGGTTAGAAGACTTAGAGATATTGGGCTATCACCATGGTTTGGATTGTTGCTTATTGTTCAAATTTTAATCAGTTTTATGGTTACATCTATTTCTAGAACTATCATTAATAATGTTATGTATGCTGGATATCTAGGCATGGGAGCTTATGGTAGTCCAGTCAATTACATGTTCAATGGTGTTAGTTGGTTTGAAGCAAGTTTGATGTTTGCTTCATTTGCAATTTCAATTTTCTTTTTTGTTGTTTCTTTAATACCAACAAAAAAATCAGGTGATTCAATTGATAAGAAAGTAACGGTTGCGGTTGCAGAAGAAAAAGTTGCTAAGACTACTGCAAAGAAACCAGCAACAACTAAAACAACACCAAAGAAAACTACAACAACAGCTAAAAAAGAAACGACAAAAAAGGCAGCTCCTAAAAAGACTGCCACAACAAAGTCAGCTTCTAAAAAGACAACAACTGCTAAGAAAGCAACACCTAAGAAAACAACAGCTGCTAAGAGTACAAAGAAAGCAACAACTACAAAAAAGGTAGCACCAAAAACAGAAGATAAGAAATAAAAAAGCATGCCAATTGGCATGCTTTTTTATTTTTCTGCTTCATCAATAGCAGAGCCGATACTATCATTATCAAAATTATGATTCATATATTCTGAGTTATTAATAGGCAGATGTTGTTCAAGTGTATCGAAGACTTGAATTTCTGACTTACCATGTTCAAGTTGGAAATCAAGAACGTGACCACCAATTGAATGATCATCAGCTAAGAAATGGCTATGACACCCACCAACAGCTACACCATGAAATACTTCAGGTGAGTAGTAAGTCAATAATGTGCCACTAACACGATCAGATTCAAATATACTCTGTTCTTTGGCTGTCTGAACTAAAGTGGGATAAGGTTTATTTGACTTAGCCACGGCTCTTGTTTTCATCTTAGAAAATTCACCCTTGGTAATTACGGAAAAAAAAGTATTTTGAGAGTTAGATTTTTCAATGATAGTCTGTTCAAAACTAGACATATCAAGATTGTTGAAATCAGAAAACTCATTAAAACTAGCAGAATGAGTAGTTGCAAAAGGAAGGGTGAAGTCATCTTTTACTAAATTAACAGTACCTGTACTATCAATTTGGTAAGGAACTCCATCAAGCATAATTAATTCGCCATCAAGACCCTGTCCTGTACCGATACCTGTATCACCGTGAGAAAATAATTCGCCCATGGTGATAGTGCCTTCTAATAAACCAGGAACCAGTAGTGCCAATGTTCCGTGTTGATAAAGAATATTTTTATTATTCATTATTTACCTCTTAGTAGAATGAATCAGCAATCATTTGTTTATTTAGTTCACTGTTATTACGGTAATCAATTGGAATATCAATTACAACAGGACCGTCTGTTTTGAATGCTTCATCAAGTGCGCTTGCAATATCATGGTCTTTATCGACAGTTATTCCTTTTGCTCCAAAACTTTCGGCGTACTTAGCAAAATCAACACCACCAACTTTAACTCCAGATGCTTTACCATATTTGGCTTCAGCTTGGAATTTAACCATATCATAATAACCATCGTTCCAAACAAGATGAATAATGTTTAGTTTGTGTTGAACAGCAGTTGCTAATTCAGCACTTGAGAACATGAATCCAGCATCACCAGAAACAGAAATAACTTTTTCTTTTGGGTTCAATAATGCGGCTGAAATTGCCCATGGGAGTGAAACTCCTAATGTTTGCATTCCGTTGCTGAACAATAATTTGCGAGGTTCGTAACTCTTGAAATGACGAGCCATCCAAATATAGTTGCTACCAACATCGACTGTTACAGTAGTATCATCTGCGACACGTTCTTGTAATTCTTTAATGACAGTTAGGGGATGCACTAAGTTTTCATCATCGGATACTGGTGGAAGATCTTTTAACTTGTGATCTTCTCGAACTTTATTTAAGTAAGATGTTGTATCAGCTGATAGATTGAATTGTTCTGTGAATTGGTCGGTTAAAGTATCAAGGGTATCTGCTAGATCACCACGCAAAATCAAATCTGGTTGATAGTCAGTTGAAATTTCAGGCAAAATATTATCCAAATTGATAATTGAACCTTCGCGATCACGATTCCAATTACGTGCTTCATATTCGATAGGGTCGTAACCAATAGTGATAACTAAGTCACTCTTATTAAGCAAAATATCACCAGTTTGATTGCGGAATAATCCGACACGACCATAGAAGTTATCAATTAAATCATGAGAAATAATTCCAGCTCCCTGGAAAGTTTCAACAACAGGGATGTTTACTTTTTTAAGTAAATTACGCATTGCAAAAGCAACTCGAGGTTCTGATGCGCGCATACCAGCAAGAATAACTGGCATTTTTGCATTCTTGATACGATCAGCAAATTCTTTTAATTGAGCGTGTGCCGGAATACCCTGAGCAACATCATGAACTGATTTGATTTCTGGACGTGTTACTTTACCATCCATAACATCTTGTGGAATAGAGATGAAACTTGCACCACTTTTTGGTGCTTTTGCCATTTGATAAGCGTTAGCAAAAGTTTCTGACAAGTTGTTAGGTTCCTCGATTTCAGCACTCATCTTAGTAAGTGGTGATAATAACTCTTTGTTAGCGATACTTTGGTGGCTACGACGAACTAAATCATCACGAGTAACTTGTCCACCAATAGCAACGATTGGATCACCTTCAGATGTAGCAGTTACTAAACCAGTAGCAAGATTAGCAACTCCGGGACCTGAAGTAACGGCAACAACTCCTGGGTTTCCTGTGATACGTCCTATTGCTCCAGCCATGAAAGCTGCGTTTTGTTCGTGACGTGTAATAATTAATTGTGGAGCATCTTTAATATTTTTTTGTTCTAATATATCAAATAATTTATCTACTTTAGCTCCGGGTAAACCAAATACAAATTTAACACCATGATTAATCATAGTTTGAACTAGTGCTTCTGCACCACTTTTTTCTGTTGGCATAATGGCCTCCTAAATTATGTTGATAAGTCAACTTGTAGATATCATATAAATTGTAAGTTGATTTGTCAACTAAAATATAATATGATAATGCCAATAAGAAGGTGAATAGTTAATGGAAGATTTAGGTAAGTTAGCACAAGATATTTCAGTATTGCACCGACAATTTTATAAGGATATGAGCGATAAATATCGTGATTATTCTTTGAATCCGACAGCAGCTTGTATCCTATTGATGATCGATGAAAATCCAGAAATTATTCAAAAAGATATTTGTGATCAATTAGTGATTGATAAAGCTTTGGCCACTCGTGAGATTAATAAAATGAGTAAGTTAGATTATATTAATAAGCAATCTGGATTTGGTCGCACAGTAAAATTATCATTAGGGAATACTGGAGAAAGAATTGCTCCTGAAATTCGTCAACTAAGACAACAATGGTGGTCGGATAAATTTAAAATGACTAAAGTAAATGAGAATTCTTCACTTGTTGAAGGTATACAAACAGTTGTTGATTCAATTGTTAAATAAAGAGGTTTCAGACATATTTGTCTGAAGCCTTTTTTGTTTGGATAAAAGAAAAACAACCACAAGTTTCGTGATTGTTAAAGGGAAAATATTCAATTGTAACTAATAACTTCAGCCACATAACGCATTCTGTTTTTCTTGTTTCGCTATTTTAGCGACGTCTTTTAGAGAATTTGGAGCTGAAACTATTATTATCTGTGATTTCGACTTCTGACCCCATCGGAACCACCTCCTTATCTATCTCTTACTTTATAACTTAATTATATATCCGTGCTGAAGATCATGCATATAATATGCTCAGCCTTTTTTATTTATTTTCCATCGATATACTGAGTATCCGGAAATGATAATAAGTATTAATAATCCAGCAACAACGGTCCAAATTGTTTTTTCTTCTCCGGTTTTTGGTAAAAGTGAAGAACGACTAATTTTGTTAGGTTCGTAACGGAATGACGAACTAACAATGTTAGAAGCTACTAAACCATCAGCTCCCTTAATTCCAGGTAGTCCATTTTTACCAGAAATTCCAGGGATACCATCTAATCCGTCTTGTCCGTTATTACCAGGTATTCCAGGTTCTCCCTTATCTCCAGGGTCACCTTTATCTCCTGGTTCTCCTTTATCTCCAGGTATTGATTCTTCATCTTTAGCAACTTGTTGAACTACCGTAGGGCCGTTTTTTACTGTTCCATTGAATTTTGCCTGAACATAGGTGTTCAATAGCTCACCAGGGTTTAAATCTATTACGGGAATTGAGAAACTCCCATCTGAATTGATTGGTGCAGATATTTTGGTTCCATCCGCTCTTCTTAAAACAATATCAAGATTGATTTTTTCCCCTAAGTAATATGGCAATATTTCAGTGTAACCTGTGATTTTATCGTCGGTTTTTTTAACTGGATCTATATAAGGAGCTTCAATTTCATAATTAGCTAATGGGGATTCTTCAGTTACTATTTCGGTAGCAACACTTGAAGAGTAGCGGGATAAATACCAATTGCCGTTTTCAGGATCTTCCATCAAATCCAGTCCAGTTATGATTGCCGATAGTTTTTCAAAGGCTAGTGCATACTTAAACATAAAAGACCCATCGAGTTTGATTTTTAAATATATTTCATTATTTTTATCAATCATATCTCTACTTAGGTCAAGATTATAGCTATCAATTCGCATACTTTCAAAACCAGTCTGTATTGTAATGGGAGAATAGGTAGCTCCCTCAAAGTCGATTTGATCAGCGTTAGGAATTATGAGCTCGATATGAGTATCGTTTTCTTTTATCGGTTTAATAATTGGGGTAGGAAGTTTTTTAGGGCTACTTTGTAATTGAGGATTATCAATTATAAATTGTGATGTTTCTGTTTGTTCTATGTAATCGCCATCCCTCAAAATCATTTTATAAGTGATTAAATCGCCATCTTCTATTGGTTCATCGAGAGGAATTAATCCGGATATGTCATTTGGTGAGTAAGCGTTAAGTTGCTCCAGCCCCGAATATTTGTCTAACGTCACGACATATTCTTTACCATTTACGGATGCAACTAAATCGATTGTGGCACCGATAGGAAGAGGCCTATCGGCTTTTTGACCGCGTAAATAAATATAACGATCTCCTGTAAACATGTTGTTATCTACATAAACTTTTTCTTCTAAATACTTGTTAGAACTACTTATTTGATCCGGTGTAATATCGGTTGCTTTTACTGAATGTATATTTGCCGGTATAAGAAGTAGTGTGGCAATTATTAATGATAATAGTCGTATTTTCTTCATTGTTAGCCTCCTTATAAAATAGGTGATAAACGACATTTAACAATGAAGCACCATTTAAAAATAAATGGATCATTATTTCTGGGAGTGCTACTTGTTAAAACAAAATAAGCTTGTCTTATCATGAGTCTCCTCCTTTCAATTGTAAAAGAACTACCTTGCTTACTTATATTTTATCAAGCAGCAAAAGGGTGAGTAAAGAAATATGATAGGTCATAAACAATTTAAAAAGAGAGGTAAAAACGGACACTAGTTAAAAACTGTCCCTTAAATTTAAAGCGCTTTCATTTTATAGTTGATTCATAAACAAGGAGGAGTTACATGTTAACAACAGATAATTCAAAAGCGTGGATGAAAAATTTCGCGAATAAAATAGACGAACAAAAAGACGAATTAAGTCGGATAGATAGTATCGTCGGTGACGGTGATCATGGAAATAATATGAGCCGTGGGATGCACGAAGTAATTGAACAACTAGAAATACAAGATCCACAAAATATTACCGAAGTATTCAAAGTTACCGCCATGTCAATTATGAACAAAGTTGGTGGAGCTTCAGGTGCATTATATGGGACAGCTTTTCTAGAAATGGCACGAGCAAGCCGTGAAAGTGAAGAACTAGTACACATGTTGCAATCATCAGTAGATAAGTTGCAAAAGCGTGGAAAAGCTAAACTTGGTGACAAGACAATGCTAGATACATGGATTCCTGTAACCGAAGCGATTAAAGAAGATAACTTAGATTTGGATACGATTCATTTAGCGGTTGATAGAACAAAAGAAATAAGAGCTTCAAAAGGTCGCTCATCTTATATTGGCGATCGATCAATCGGGTATCCGGATTTAGGTGCTTTATCAAGTAGTTATTTATTTGAAAGTTTATTAGAAACAAACGGAATTTTATAAGGAGAATAACAATGAAAAAAATTATTAATGACCCAAGTAATATTTTAGATGAAATGGTTAGCGGACTAGTAAGAAGCTATCCTCAATATTTGAAACGATTGGAAGATACTTTTGTAGTAGCAAGAAATGACAGTAATAAGACTAAGAAAGTCGGAATTGTTTCAGGTGGAGGAAGTGGACACGAACCACTTCACGCCGGATTTGTTGGACAAGGGATGTTAGATGCAGCTGTTTGTGGACAAGTATTTACATCGCCAACCCCTAATGAAGTTTTGGCAGCTATTAAAGAAAGTGATCAAGGTCAAGGTGTACTTCTAATAGTTAAGAATTATGCCGGAGACGTAATGAATTTTGATATTGCTAAAGACTTGGCTGACTTAGAAGATATCAGAGTTGAACAAATTATTGTTGATGATGATATTTCAGTTGAAGATAGTACATACACACAAGGTAAACGTGGTGTAGCTGGAACAATATTGGTTGAAAAAATTATTGGGGCAGCAGCACAAAATGGAGCAAGTTTAGATGAATTAGTTGCTCTTGGTAATGAAGTAATTGCAAAGACAAATACTATTGGATTGGCATTAGAACCTGCTACTGTACCAGAAGTTGGTAAACCAGGATTTGAAATTGCTGATGATGAAATTGAATATGGTGTCGGAATTCATGGTGAACCAGGATACAAACGCCAAAAATTAGTGCCATCAAAAGAATTAGTTGAAGAACTAGTTGCTAAGCTAGATAAATCATTTAACGGATTAGAAAACAAGAAATTTGCGGTACTAATTAACGGCTTAGGTGGAACACCTTTAATGGAACAATATATTTTTGCTAATGATGTTTTAAATAAACTGGAAGAAAAGAATGTTCAAGCAGCATTTACTAAAGTAGGAACATTCGTAACTTCAATTGAAATGGCAGGAATTTCATTAACACTTCTAGAACTAACTAATGACGAATGGTTGGATAACTTGAATGCTGATGCTCAAACAATAGGATGGGGTGATACTAGTGTTAAATAATGAGCAAGTAATTGAATGGATGAAACAATATCAAGAACAAATATCGAAAAACAAACATATGTTAAGTGAACTTGACGATGCCATAGGTGATGGCGATCACGGTAATAACATGGATCGAGGAATGACAGAAGTTGTAAAAACTTTAGAAGAGAAAAACCCTTCAACAATTACGGAGAGTTTCAAGATAATTGCTATGACATTGTTGTCAAAAGTAGGAGGAGCTTCTGGACCATTATATGGGACAGCATTTCTAGAAATGAGTAAAGCTTCAAAAGAGGATGCTGAATTGGCATCATTAATTGAAGCGGGTGCACAAGGAATTGCTAAACGCGGAGGAGCAACTGCCGGCGACAAAACAATGTTAGATGTCTGGCTACCAGTTGCCAGTGAACTAAAACAAAAAAGTTTAACAAGTCAAAAACTCGAAGATTTTATGAACTTAACAAAAGATATGCAAGCCAAAAAAGGACGTGCATCATATCTAGGTGAACGCTCAATTGGATTTGTTGATCCGGGTGCAGCTTCATCGAAAATGTTATTTGAAACTTTATTGTCAGCAATAAAATAATAGAGGTAATAAATATGTCGAAGTATGGAATTTTATTAGTATCACATGTTTCTGAAGTGGTAGATGGAATTAGCAGATTAATTACACAAGTTGCAGCTGATGTTCCTATTACTGTAGCTGGCGGAACTGAAGATAATGACGTTGGGACAAGTCTTGAAAAAATTAACCAAGCCATCATTGAAAATGAAGGTGAAGAGTTATTAGTTTTTTATGACTTAGGAAGTGCCAAGATGAATTTAGAAATGGCAGAAGAGTTTTCTGAGAAGCCTTTGCATATTTTTAATACGGCATTTATTGAAAGTGCTTACTCAGCGGCAGCACTTTTGCAAGTGGGGGTACCACTTGCAAAAATTGAAAAAGAATTAGAACCACTTATCATAAAATAATTTTATTAAGGAGATTTAACTATGGATAAAATGTTTGTCAGCCCAGATACATATATACAAGGATCAGGATTACTAGAACATAGTGCACAATACCTTGAAAAATTAGGTAAATACGTATTGATTATGTCAGATGAAATAGTTTGGGATATTGTTGGTAATGAATTTGCTGAATACCTAACAAATAATGATTTTAAAGTTGAAAAAGTTGTATTTAATGGTGAAGCATCAGTTCAAGAAATAGATCGAATAACTAAGATTGCTAAAGATACAAAAGCTGAAGTTGTAATCGGACTAGGTGGCGGTAAAACCATTGATACATCAAAAGGGATTGCACTAGAAGCTAATACTAAATTAGTTATTGCACCAACAGCGGCTTCAGCTGATGCACCAACAGCTGGATTGTCAGTTCTTTATACTGAAGAAGGTGTATTTGATCAATACAAGTTCTATCCAAAACATTCTGATTTAGTATTGTTAGATACCAAAGTAATCGCAAATGCTCCTGTAAGAACTTTGGTTTCAGGGATTTCAGATGCCATGGCAACGAACATTGAGGCTAAAGCTACAACTATGAAACATGGTGTAACAATGGGTAATGGTGCAGCAACATTTACTGGACGCGCTATTGCTGCCGAATGTGAAAGAGTGTTATGGGACCACGCTTTTGAGGCGGTTGAATCAAATAAGAATAAATTAGTTACACCAGCTTTAGATGCAATTGTTGAAGCTAATACATTATTGTCAGGGCTAGGATTTGAAAATGCTGGTTTAGCTGCTGCTCATGCTATTCATAATGGATTCACGGCAGTTAAAGGTGAGATTCATCATCTAACTCATGGTGAAAAAGTTGCTTTTGGTGCAATGGTTGAGCTAGTTCTTGAGAATACACCCCATGAAGTGATGGATAAATATATTGAATTCTGGTTAACTTTGGATTTGCCAATTACTATGGAAGATACACACTTAGACCAATTATCTGAAGATGAATTATTACAAATTGGTAAACTAGCTACTGCACCAGATGAAACTATGAAGAATATGCCATTTGAAGTAACACCAGAAATGGTTGTGAATGCTATGAAAGCTGCGAGTGCATATGTAGATTCATATAGAAGTTCACATACTATTACTCCTATTTTCAAAAGAAATTAGAACATAGTAGTTACATATAAACTGCCAATTATTTGTTACAATTGGTGTAATAAATAATTTGCTGGGGAGTTTAACGTGAAAAAAATAATCAACGATTCAAGAAATGTTGTTCATGAAATGTTGCGAGGTTTAATTATGTCGCATCCAGAATTAAAAAAACTGCATGAAATGAATAGTGTTGTTTACGATGATAATTCACGTGATGTCATTCTTCTATCAGGTGGAGGAAGCGGACATGAGCCTTTAGATATTGGATATGTCGGAGAAGCGTTATTAGATGGAGCAATTGTAGGTGAACCATTTACACCACCTTCTGCTAATCAAATAGTAAAAACAACAGAGTATTTTGGTAATAAAAAACCAATTATATTTATTGTTAAGAATTTTGATGAAGACCTTAATGTTTTCAAAAAAGCACAAACTATCTTAAGAGACAATAAGTATGATGTTGAATTAATAATTGTTGACGATGATGCTTCGGTGGATCCGGAGACTAAAATAACTAGAAGACGTGGAGTTGCGGGTACGGTTATTATCCATAAAATACTTGGAGCTGCTGCAAACAAGGGCCTTTCGTGTCGAGAATTGGTATCCTTAGGAAATGCAGTTAATAATAACTTGTATACACTTGCAGTTGCCTTGACAGGAGCAGAACTGCCCGCAGAAAAACAAGCGTCATTTGAATTAGGCGAAAACCAAATATTTTATGGAATTGGTATTCATGGTGAAGAAGGGTATCGTCGAGAAGAGTTCTCTTCTTCAGACTTATTGGCTCGAGAATTAATTAATAAATTAGTGCAAGTTAGTTCTTTACAAAGCAGTAGTTCAATTGCCGTTTTAATTAATGGATTAGGTAGCTTGCCAACTATGGAAAGCTTAATTTTTACTAATGATGTAGTTAAGTTATTGCAGTTAAAAGACATAAAACCGCAACTAGTTAAAACTGGTAACTTTTTAAGTTCTTACAATATGGATGGAGTTTCAATTACCATTTTAAAAGACATGAATTCAAAATGGTTAGAGTATCTACAAATGGAATGTGGTGGCTTTGGCTGGTATTAGTTAGCTTTATTTCTTAAAAGCATTCCACTGATGGAATCAGAGATATATAAATTGATGAGGTTAGTTTCCTCATCAATTTTTCTTGGATTATGCGTAGATATCCAATTTCTAATCTCTTCTATTAAAGAATTGGCAAAAATTGTAGTAGTGAAGGAGAACTCATCATCACTAAATGTAATATGCTCAACTTTAATCATGTCTAACATAATTACTTCTATTAATTTTTTTACGTGACCTGCCATTAAAGTTTTGGATAAATTATTTTGATTAGGATCATTAAGGATTTTTTTAAAAAAAGATCTATTTTTAAAAAAATAGGCACATAAATAATTAACAATCTTTTCCCAAGTTTCATACTCAAGATTGTCTTCGATAATTTCTGTGATTTCATCATTATATAGCCATTCGATTGCATCATACTTGTCTATAAATAAATCATAGAAAGTTTGTCTACGCATGCCGACTGATTTCATTATCTTAGTAACAGAAACTTGATCAATATCTGTTTTGACGATGAGATCTTTACAAGCGAGAGCAATCTTTTTCTTTGTAATGTAAGACATATTATCACCTACTAATAGTGTATAAGAAAGCGCTTTATTTTACAAAGAAACTCTTTGGACAAAAATCAATATTTGTCCGGTAAAAGAATCTATATTATTTATATTTTAAGTGAAAAAAGTCACAAAATAACTAATTATTAAAAGTGTGACTTTTTCTTCTGGACAATAACAGTTGATTGTACGATTGAATTCAGTACCGATAGCGGTAAAATTAGATTGATAAAACATTCACAAGGAGAGTAATAATGAAAGAAAATTTTGATTTTTTAATGCCAAGTGTTAATTTCTTTGGAGCCGGAGTAATTCAAAAAGTTGGTGATCGTGCCAAGATGGTTAATATGCATAGAGTATTAATTGTTACAGATTCATTCTTAGAAAAAATGGAGAATGGACCGGTTGTTCAAACAGTTGATTCGCTTGAAAATGCTGGAATCGAATATGTTGTTTATAACGGTGTTGAACCAAACCCTAAAGTTAGAAACATTAAAGAAGCAAAACAAGTATATTTGGACAACGAATGTGATGGAATTATTACAGTTGGTGGTGGTTCAGCTCACGATTGTGGTAAGGGTACAGGAATTATCTTAACTAATGGTGATGATATTACTAAACTAGCTGGTATCGAAACATTAGATAATGAATTACCTCCATTAATTGCTGTAAATACAACAGCCGGAACTGCTTCAGAGTTAACAAGACATTGTGTAATTACTAATGAAGAAACACATCTAAAATTTGTTGTTGTTTCATGGCGAAATGTACCTCTAGTATCATTTAATGATCCAATGTTAATGCTAGACGTTCCAACAAAAATGACAGCTGCTACTGGATTAGATACTTTTGTACAAGCTATCGAACCTTATGTATCAACAAATAGAAATGACATAACAGATGGACAATGTTTACAAGCAATTCGTCTAGTTCAAGAGAGCTTACGTGAAGTAGTTGCTAATGGCCATAATCTTGAAGCCAGAACTAAGATGGTTGAAGCAGAAATGTTAGGCGGAATGGCCTTTAACAATGCTGATTTAGGTTATGTACATGCAATGGCTCATCAATTAGGTGGACAATATGATGCCCCTCATGGTGTATGTTGTGCAATCTTATTACCTATTGTTGAAAGATTTAATATCATCGCTTGCCCTGATCGATTTGCAGACTTAGCAGTAGCTATGGGTGAAAATATCGATGGACTATCAGTACGTGAAGCGGCTGACAAAGCAATTGATGCTATGCAACAATTGAACGATGATGTTGGCATTCCAAGAAGCATCAAAGACATTGGAGCTGATCCTAAAGACTTCCAACTAATGGCTGAGAATGCATTAAAAGACGGAAATGCCTTTTCTAATCCTAGAAAAGCAACAACTGAACAAATTGTTGAATTATTCCAACAAGCATATGATGCATAATAAAAAAGCTAATCCAATTTGGATTAGCTTTTTTTTATACTATTTTTGCATTTAAAGAATTTTTGAAATGATTCAATGACCATTCTTGACCATTGTCAGTGAAAGTAGCGATACCTTGTTCATGAATAACAATATTATAGCCGAGATTATAAGCATCTACTGCCGTATGTAGCACACAAATATCAGAACAGACACCAACTAAGTGAACAGTATCGACTTTTCGTTCACAAAGTAAGATATCAAGATTAGTACCGGCAAATGAGCTATAACGAGTTTTATCAATCATTACTACATGATCAGATTTATTTTTTTGATACCAATTATTTAGTTCACCATAGAATTCTCGGCCCCAGGTATTTGCTTCATTGTGAGGAGGAAATAATTTAGTTTCTGGATGATATTTGTCTCCAGCGACATGAATATCAGTAGGTAAATAAACAAACGAGTCTTTCATTGAATCAGCTAAATCTACAATATATTTTTCAAGCGCTTGGCCAGGCTTGCCACAAGTTAATGCACCTTCTGTAGCGACAAAATCATTAGTATAATCAATAATTATAAGTGCTTCATTACTCGACATTTGAGTATCCTCTCTTTTATTTTATTTTAAATGATGTTATGCGCTAACTTTAACTAATATCTGTCTAAATTTCAATTAATTCTGTATAATTAAGTAAACGTTTTCGAAAAAGGGAGAATATTATGCATTTACAAAATAAAGTAGCTATTATCACAGGTGCAGCATCAGGATTTGGGGAAGCAACTAGCAAGCTTTTTGCTAAACAAGGGGCAAAGATTGTCGCAGTAGATTTTGATTTTGAAAAAGTTCAAAAAGTTGTTGATGAAATTAATAACAACGGTGGAGAAGCAATAGCAACAAAAGCTGACGTGTCTAATGCCCAAGATGTTAAGGCTTTTGTCGACTTAGCTATCAAAGAATACAATCAATTAGATATTATCTATAATAATGCCGGAATTTTTATTCCTGGAACTGCTGAAGAAATAACTGAAGACCAATGGGATAAAGTTATTAATGTAGATTTAAAATCAGTATTCTTAGGAACTAAGTATGCATTGCCCCACCTTAAGAAGACTAAGGGAGTGATTATTAATACAGCTTCTGCTGGGGGTATTATTGGATTCCCTCAAGCTGTTGCTTATGGTGCCGCTAAGGGTGGAGTTATTTCACTAACAAAAGCTACAGCAGTTGATTATGCCGCTGATGGAATCAGAGCTAATGCTATTTGTCCAGGAACCGGAGAAACCGGATTGACTAAAGAAGTTCTAGCAGATGAGAACATGCAAGCAGGCTTCTTACAACCAATTCCAATGAAGAAGTTTGCTCAACCTGATGACATTGCAAAAGCTGCATTATATTTAGCAAGTGACTTATCGAGCTATGTAACAGGAACAGCATTACCAGTCGATGGTGGCTGGACAATGTCATAAAAACAATTCATGTGAGCCTAAGTTTATGGTAAATTAGGTTCTAATAGTTTGTAATAATTAAAAGGCGAATTTAATATGGACAATTTCATTGAGTATTTAGAAACTATCGATAATCCAGATCATGCAATACAAATTACTGAAGTTTTGAAATGGGTCTGTGATACTTATCCACAATTAGATACAAGAGTTGCATGGAAACAACCAATGTTTACCGATCATGGAACATTTATTATTGGTTTTTCAGTTTCGAAGAATCATTTTTCAGTAGCAACTGAAAAAGCAATTGATGAATTCAGAGATGAAATTCATCAAGCAGGATATACTACTGGTATCAAGGTAATAAGAGTTGAGTTTGATAAAGATGTTAACTATCAATTATTGAAAAAGCTAATTGATTGGAACATTGAGAACAAAAAAGATATTCAAACATTTTGGTGGAACTAAGGAGAAATACAGTTGGAGTGGCTTGGCAAAAGAACAATCGGTGTTATTTTATTATTAGAAATTATTCTAGTAGGTGTTTTGGGTTATTCAGATAATGTTAATGCCGAAAGAAGCGCTCTGATATTACTAGGTGTTTCAGTTATTTTTGTAGGTTATCTAGTATCATTTTTTGTACGTGGAGATCTGATCGAAGCAATCATTGGTGAGCGAGATCGTCAAAAAGAAAAAACTATCATTAAAGTAGTAGGAATGGGAATATTTTTTGTAGGGTTAGCTGTTTTAGGGCTTGCCGCTGCAATTTAAAAAACAACCTTATGAGGTTGTTTTTTTTATACGAAGTATATGCTTGATAAATAGTTTAAGTGGTATTACAATGATGTATCTGATGCCTAAAAATCGTATCAAATTTATATAGAAAAGAGTTGGTCTTTTGTCATTAATTAAACAACACATTAAACCATATCTTGGGGTACTCGCTATTTCTATTATTGCGACAGGTTTTTCTGTTGCAGCTACGTTATGGCAACCTAAGTTATTACAAAACATTCTTACTGCTATCATGAAGGATAATCAAGATAAAGTTAATCAATACGGATTATATTTATTAGTGATTGCTGGTATTGGATTGATTGCAGGGATTGTAAATACAATTGCTTCTGCTAGTACTGCTCAGGGAATGACGGCTGATATCCGTGAAACTGTTTTTAGAAAAGTTCAAACATTTTCATTTGGTAATATCGAGAAATTCTCAGCAGGAAATTTAGCAGTTAGAATGACTAATGATATGACGCAAGTGCAAAACATCATTATGATGACTTTGCAAACGTTAGTAAGAATTCCAATTCTTTTCATTGGTAGTTTCATCTTAGCTATGAATTCAATTCCTAGTTTATGGTGGATAATTGTAGTCTTAGTTGTATTCGTATTTGTCATTACATTTATTTCATTCGGACAAATGGGTAAACACTTTGGTGCTATTCAAAAATTAATTGATAAAACTAACAATCTAGCCAAAGAGAATTTGATGGGTGTTAGAATTGTTAAATCATTCGTACAAGAAAAAAATCAAGATCAGAATTTCAAAAATACATCTGATCAACTTCAAAACCATACAACTCAAGTAGGAATTCTATTTTCAGTTATGATCCCTGCATTCATGTTGGTAGCTAATTTATCAATCGTTGCTTCTATTTATTTTGTTGGTAATCTATCAAAGTCTGATCCGGAAGTTGTTGCAGCAGTTGCTTCATTTATGAACTATATGATGCAAATAATGTTCTCAATTATTATGGGTGGAATGATGATGATGCAAGCTTCTCGTGCAGCCGTTTCACTTGGACGTATTAATGAAGTAATGAAAGAAGAACCAGATATTAATTATAATGACGAACCTGATCATGAATTAACAGGTTCAGTAGAATTCGATGATGTTACTTTCAGATATTTCGGAGAAGATCACGACACAATTAAAGATATTTCATTTAAGGTTGATGCTGGAGAAATGGTCGGAATTGTTGGTGCTACAGGCGCTGGGAAGTCAACACTTGCACAATTGATTCCACGTCTATTTGATCCTCAATCAGGAACTATCAAAGTCGGTGGCTACGATATTAAAGACTTGAATGAAGAGAACTTACATAGTTCAGTGGCAATGATTCTACAAAAACCAATCTTGTTCTCAGGTAAAATTTCAGAAAATCTTCGCCAAGGTAAAAAAGATGCTAGCTTAGAAGATATGAAAAAAGCGGCAAAAATATCACAAGCTGAGGAATTCATTACTAATCGTCCAAAACAATATGATGATATTGTGGAAGAACGTAGTGCTAACTTCTCAGGTGGACAGAAACAACGTCTATCAATTGCGCGTGGTGTTATCGGATCTCCTAAAGTATTAATTCTTGATGATAGTACTAGCGCTTTAGATGCCAGATCTGAAAAGCTAGTCAAAGAAGCTTTAGATGAAATGAAAGATACTACAAAAATTATTATTGCTGAAAAGATTTCTTCAGTGGTAAATGCTGACAAGATTCTAGTTATGGATGACGGTAAGCTAGTTGGTGTAGGAACTCACAAACAATTAGTTGAAAATAATGACGTATATCGTGAAATTTACGATACACAAAAGGGAAGGAGAGTTAAATAATGGGTGAATTAGGACGTTCGTTGAAATTTTTCTATCGTTATTTAAAAGTTTATAAAATATCTTTCCTAGTTGCGGTTATCATGACAATCGTAGCGGTTTATCTCCAAGTTCAAGCCCCTGTATATATAGGTAATGCTTTGAATGAGTTAGTTAAATATGCTGGTGAATATCAACAATATAAGGCAATGAAGGCTATGCATATAGCTGCCAGTGCTCCAGCTATGACAGCATTTGTTAATGTTATTTGGTCTTTAGTATTGGTTTATGTATTTAATACAGCAGCAACATTCATACAATCGATTGTTCTTGCAATCATGAATGCTAAATCAACTAACGAGATGAGAACTGGATTATTTGGTAAATTACAAAAGATGACAGTATCATTTTTTGATCGTCATTCTGATGGTGATATCCTAAGTAGATTTACATCAGACTTAGATAATATCTATAACGCTATGAACCAAATGCTTCAACAACTAATGACAAGTATCGCCTTAATCATTGGTTTGTTATATATGATGTTCCAAAAAAGTGTTCAGTTAGCTTGGATTTCAATCGCCAGTGTTCCTGTAGCAGTTATCTTAGCTTCATTCATTATTGTTAAAGCTCGTAAATATGTCGATCTTCAACAAAATGAAGTTGGTAAGTTGAATGGTTACATGAATGAAAGAATCACTGGTCAAAAATTAATCATTACTAATAGTTTGCAAGACGAAACTATTGATGGATTCAAAGTTCACAATGAACGAGTTCGTAAGGCTAGTTTAAAAGGACAAATCTACTCAGGTATGATTTATCCATTGATGCAAGGGATGTCACTTGTTAATACAGCGATAGTTATCTTCTTTGGTAGTATGTTGGCAGTTAATGGTGATATTAAGAAATCAATTGCTCTAGGATTAGTTGTCACTTTCGTTCAATATTCACAACAATTCTACAATCAGATTGCTCAACTTGCATCTGGATACAGTATGGTGCAATTAGCAATTACTGGTGCTCGTCGTGTTAACGAAGTCTTCGATGAAGAAGATGAAATTAACCCTGAAAATGGAGTACAAATTGATGGTATTGAAAAGAAAATTGAACTTGAACACGTTGATTTCCAATACTTACCTGATAAGCCAATTCTAAAAGATGTAAATATTGAAGTAGACAAAGGACAAATGATTGCCTTAGTTGGGCCTACTGGTTCAGGTAAGACAACGGTTATGAACTTGATGAATCGTTTCTATGATGTTAACAAAGGATCGGTTAAATTCGATGGCGTTGATATCAGAGATATCGATTTAAGTTCATTGAGATCACATGTCGGAATTGTGCTTCAAGAATCTGTTCTATTTAGCGGTTCAATTCGTGATAACATTGCTTTTGGTAAACCAGAAGCGACTGATCAAGAAGTAATAGATGCTGCTAAACAAGCACACATTCATAGTTTCATTGAAACGTTAGAAGATGGTTATGATACACAAGTCAGTGAAGAAAATAATGTCTTCAGTACTGGACAAAAACAATTGATAAGTATTGCTAGAACAATATTAACTGATCCATCATTATTAATCTTGGATGAAGCAACAAGTAACGTTGATACTGTTACAGAAGCACGTATTCAAAAAGCTATGAATAATGTTATCAAAGGCAGAACAAGTTTTGTTATTGCCCATCGTTTAAAGACTATTTTGGACGCAGATCGTATTATCGTTCTACGCAATGGAGAAATCATTGAAGAAGGTAATCACGATGAATTGATGGACGAAAACGGCTTTTATGCTGAACTATACAATAATCAATTTGTATTTGAGTAGAGCGTGAAAAATCACGAAAAAAATTGAGTAATAAAGTTAAAAATCAGTAAGTCTTATAAGGCTTACTGATTTTTTGATTTATACGGAGATTTTTGTGATTGTGAACGCGTTTTTAAAGTTTAATTTAGCGTGTTTGGTATAATAAAAGAGAAATTACTCTAACAAGTCCTAAGAAGTGATTTTATTTCATATAAGTAATATATTTATTAGTATGGAGGATTAAATTATGACAAATGTGCCTAATATTACATTAAACAACGGAGTGGAAATTCCACAATTCGGTTTTGGTGTTTACAAAATGCAAGACAAAGACGAATTCATGAACGTAATGAAGATGGTCTTTGAAGCAGGCTATCGCCATATTGATACAGCTGCTTATTATGGTAATGAAGAGTGGTTGGGACAAGCTATTAAAGAATCTGGAATTGCTCGTGAAGATTTCTTCATTACTTCTAAACTATGGAATGCCGATCATGGATACGAAGAAACGAAAGTTGCCTTTGAAAAGACAATGAAGAGATTAGATCTTGATTATCTTGATTTGTATCTAATTCATTGGCCATCAGACCATTATGTAGAAACTTGGAAGGCAATGGAAGAATTTTACAAACAAGGTCGTATTAAGGCTATCGGTGTATCTAACTTCCAAATCCATCATTTAGAAGACTTGATGAGCCAAACAGAAGTTATTCCAGTGATTAATCAAATCGAAACACATCCATATTTCCAACAAGATGAATTGCGCGAATTCATGAGTAAGAATAATATTGCACATGAAGCTTGGGGTCCTTTAGGACAAGGTAAGAGTAATTTGTTAACTGAGCCTATCTTAGTTAAGATTGCTGAAAACCATAACAAATCAGTTGGTCAAATCATTCTTCGTTGGCATGTGCAAAGAGGAACTATTGTATTTCCAAAATCAGTTCATAAGAGTCGTCTAGAACAAAATATCGATGTCTTTGATTTTGAATTAACAGATCAAGAGATGAAAGACATCAAAGGTTTAGAAACAGGTAAACGACTATCTGGGGACCCTGATGATGTAGAATTCTTAAAAGAATCAGCTAAAAAGAAAATAGATTAGACTAAAAGTAGATCAAGATTTTTGATCTACTTTTTAATTTTGTCTTAAGTATTACTAGGATAGAATAATCTGTACGAGTATAATGGGACAAAAGTAAATTATTGATAGGATAGTAATTATGCAAGAAGTAGAGTCAAGAGGAACAACTGTTATTCGTTATATTTTCTGGTTATTGTTTGCGGCATTAACAATTTTTTTACGTGAAGAAGCTGTTAGTAGTACCGGCCTCAATTTAATTTTAGCGGGAATATTTGCAGCAGTAGGTATTTTCACTTCATGGATTATGTCGCACCGCTATACAAAAGAACGAATGATTTTGAATAATCCTCGAGTATCATTCAAAAATACCGTTATTAATAATTTTGGTTTTGTTTTCTGGGTCATAATTTTAATTGGAGCAATTAGATTTGGGATTGCTTATCTTCAATACAAGGGAATAATGCCCAAGTTTGAAAATGATTATTTAACAAGTACTGACCAAAAAGTTATGATATTCAATCTATTGGCTAATATTTTTATCATTTCATATCAACAATTCATGGTCGCTAATGCATTCTTGTTTAACTATTTCTGGAGAAAAAAATCAGGAATTCAACATTTGCTTGGAATCATAATGAGTGCTGTAGTTTTAGCAATTATTAATTTATCAAACACACCACAACAATTCTTACTATTCTTCTTATTAGGGCTAGTCTATGCGGTTGTTTATCGCAAAACAAAAGATGCTAAGATGACGATGTTAATAATTATGTTCAGTAATATATTAGGATCAATTCTACTTTAATATTAAATGACCGAATTAATGTAGGTCATTTTTTTTATGTCTAAATTGTGGTTAACTAGAACTATTAGGAGAAAAATAATGCTTAATTTATCACTGTTAATGTTAGAAAGAGTTGGATTAGTTATTGTTTTGGCTTTTTTATTGGTTAATATCAAGCCATTACGTAAACTTCTATTTTCTCATCAAAGTAAACTCGCAAAGAATCAATTAATCTTAATTTTTTCAATATTTGCGATTGTTTCAAACTTAACCGGAATTGAAATAGATCAAAACAATCAAATTATATCAACAGGTTTAATATTCTCCTTGCCGTCAGATTTTTCGATTATGAATACACGTTTGTTGTCTATTACGGTGTCAGGAATTGTTGGTGGTCCTTATGTAGGTTCTTCTGTTGGATTGATTACGGGTATTCACCGGGTTATTCAAGGGGATTGGAGCAGCTGGTTTTATATTCCAAGTTCCATATTAATAGGAGCATTATCTGGACTTTTATTTAAGAAGCAATTAACTAGTAAAAAAGGTTTATTGATGACACCGGCTCAAGGATTAAAAGTTGGTTTCTTGATGGAATCAATTCAAATGTTATTTATCTTATTTTTTAGCCCTACAAAATTGGAATTAGTGAAGTTTATTGCGGTACCAATGATATTTGCCAATACTATCGGAACTTTTATTTTTTTAGCAATTATTCAAATGTACTTGAATCAAGAACAAGAAATTCGTGCTATGCAAACACATGATGTATTGAGTTTGGCTGATACAACACTCCCTTATTTAAGAAATGGATTGAATTCTAATTCAGCAATTGAAGTTGTCAAGATTATCCGTCGCTTCACTAATTTTTCGGCAATTAGTATTACTTCTACCAATAAAGTTTTGGCATACGAGGGTGTGGGTAGTGATCATCATTTATTAAATGAGAAATTAGTTACAGAGTTGTCCAAAAGATCGATAAATAATAATACAGTAAGTGTTGCCTATCAAAAAAAAGAAATAGGATGTTCCGACCCAAAATGTCCTTTAAATGCAGCGATTGTAGTACCGTTAAGCGTTGATAATCGGATTTTTGGAACATTAAAAATGTATTTCGTGGATGCTAGTATGTTAACTCCGGTTGATGTCCAATTAGCTGAAGGATTAGGTTCTATTTTTTCTAGTCAGATTGCTTTAGGGGAAGCAGAATTACAGTCAAAACTTGTGCGCGATGCAGAAATAAAATCACTACAGGCACAAATTAATCCTCATTTCTTCTTCAATGCGGTGAATACTATTTCTGCCATGATACGTAAAGATAGCGAAAAAGCTCGTGAATTATTGATTGAGTTGAGTACCTATTTTAGAGCTAATTTAACAGGATTCAGAGAAACTGAAGTAACTTTTGAACAAGAAAGATCCCATGTCGATGCTTACTTAGTATTAGAACAAACACGTTTTCCAAAACGCTATGATGTACAATTTGATATACAGGTAAGTCCACAAGTTATGTTGCCACCATTTACAATTCAGGTATTAGTTGAAAATGCTATTAAACATGCCTTTTCAGATCGTAAGAAGGACAATAAGGTGTTGATTTCAGTATTAAAAAATCATGACCAATTGCAAATCAAAGTCATTGATAATGGATTAGGTATTGATATTGATAAGCAAGATAAGCTTGGTAAAGAAGTTGTTGACTCCCAGTCAGGTAGTGGAACGGCATTACAAAACTTAAACCAGCGTTTGATAGGTTTATACGGAATAGATAGTCAGTTACAATTTGAGACAAGTAGTAAGGGGACAGTTGTAACAATTAATATTCCCTTTAAGGAGATTTAATATGCAAATATTAGTAGTTGATGATGAACCGCTAGCTCGTGAAGAGCTGCAGTTTTTATTGAACAAGAATAAGTTAGTTAATAATGTTGCTGAAGTAGATAATATCGATGATGCTTATACAATGATTGAAAAAAATAATTATGATGTAATTTTTTTGGATATTGAATTAGGCGAAAAAAATGGTTTTACTTTGGCGGATAAAATTAATTCTATATCTAAACGACCACAGATTATTTTTGCTACGGCATATAATCAATACGCATTGAATGCTTTTGAAGTGAATGCAATTGACTATGTGTTGAAACCTTTTGACGAGAAGAGAATCAATCAGTCGCTAGAGAAGGTCAATCTTCTCATTAACAAACATCAGGTAAATAATAATCGTATTGCGATAACTAATGATGATAAAACAACAGTTCTAAAAAAAGAAAACATTATTTACGTTTCTGTTGATAGTGGAGTCTTAAATGTAGTTACTGCAGATGGGACCTTTACAACTAAGCAAACTTTGGTTCATTTCATGGAATCATTAGGTTCAAATAAGTTCATGCAAGTTTATCGAAGCTTCGTAATTAATGTTGATGAAGTCGTAATGACTGAACCAAGTTTTAATAGTACTTATCAATTAACAATGAGTAATGGGGACAAGATTCCGGTAGCGAGAACTTATGTCAATGATATGCGAGAAGCATTAGGTATGTAAGCGGATGCATTTTAACTATGAATATATGTAGTTCACATTCTGATAATGGTATTTAACCTCAAAAACACTCAAAAATGAGTGTTTTTTTCTATACTAAAAGTATAGAAAAAGGGGGATTTCAGAATGAATAAAGAAAAACAAACTCAATCAGCTCCTGTGCTTATTCAGGCGGGAATTTATGCCACAGTATTATTTGTATCAAGTATTATTTCCGCACTTATTCCAGAAAGTTTTCCGGCACCAACTCCGGTTATCGGATTAATAATTTTGTATTTACTTTTGACTTTCAAAATAATTAAGGTTGAATGGGTAGATGATTTTGGAGCTTTCATGATTAGTATTATTGGATTTTTATTCGTGCCATCTGGTGTATCTTTAGCCGGAAGTCTCGATATTATGAAAGCACAAGGTGTACAGATTGTTGTTGTTGTAATTATATCAACAGTAATTATGTTAGTTGTGACTACTTACATTGCTTGGTTATTAATTAAAATTCGCAATAAATCAGAAAAAAATAACAAGGGGGTAAGCAAATAATGACAGAAGTATTAAGCCAACCATTTTTTGGAATTTGTTTATCAATCTTAGTTTTTTTACTGGGACAATATTTATTTAAAAAGACAAAAGGTTTCTTTTTATTCCAACCATTGTTCTTTGGAATGGTAGTAGGAATACTTGCTTTGATAGCTTTAGCCAGTGCTATTCACATGCCAGTTACAAAGGTCTACACAGATTTTTATAAACCAGGTGGAGATATTATCTTCTGGTTCTTGAACCCAGCTACAATTGCCTTTGCTGTACCATTGTACAAACGTAATGATATTGTTAAGAAATATTGGTTTGAAATATTCTTATCATTACTAATAGGAATGGTCGTTTCATTGATATTAATCGTATTAGTTTCAAACCTTCTAGGATTAGATCGTTCTGCAACACTTGCAATGATGCCACAAGCAGCAACAACTGCGATTGCTCTTCCAATATCTACTGCAATTGGTGGTAATGCAGCAATTACAGCTATGACAGTAATACTTAATGCCGTTATTATTTATGCTTTAGGTGATTACTTAATCAAACTATTCAAGTTAGACAAATCAGAAATTGGTTTAGGATTAGGACTAGGAACTGCTGGACATACAATTGGTTCTGCTAAAGCCTTAGAATTAGGTGAAATACAAGGATCAATGGCTTCAATTTCCGTTATTGTTATCGGAATAATTGTTGATATTGTTGTTCCAATCTTTGCCAGATTAATAGGATAAGAAAAAAGACTAGCATCGGCTAGTCTTTTTTATATAGTGTGGAATCAATTTTTTGAATAATTGGAGAAACGTCTCCCACACTAGTAACTACTAAATCGTGCATTGCACGTGTGAAAATAGTGTAAACGATATCTTCTTCATGACTATCTGGATAGTTTTCCTGGGAAATATTATCAGCGATAACTGCATCAAACTCTAATCCCTTAGCTAAATAAATCGGCAATACTAATAATCCTGGTTTTAATGAACGATTTTGATTACTAATTAGATTAATTTCTATTTTTAATTTTAAGTTGTCAAAGATAGTTTGAGCTTGTTCGGCAGTTTTTGTAAGGATTGCCACAGTATCGTTATGCTTAGTTAATTCAACGAATAATCGTGGAATATCTGTAAGGTAATTGTCATTTGAATCGTAGTTAATAATGTGTGGAATATTGCCGTCTCGGCTAAATGTTTTTATGAGATCTCCATGTGGAAGGACAGCCTTGGCAAAGTTTGTGATAGGAGCAGAAGATCGATAACTTTGGTTGAGCGTTATTAGCTGACATTTTTTATCAGAGAATAACTCTTGTAAATTCATTAAACGATCATCGTTAGTGTAAGTTGTAGAAAAAATATCTTGAGCAAAATCTCCGAGTAAAGTGAATTTAGCACTTGGAAATGAGAAGTTCAAATATTTAAAGACCGTCAAAGGATAGTCTTGCATTTCATCTACAAACAGATGTTGAATGCTGTAGTTCTTGCCGGTACCAGTCACAAGATCTCTAATTAGTAAGACGAGAACTGAATCACTCAAACGAATTTTGTGATATTCAATACTATCCTGAATGGAAGCGACCATTTCGGACCATGAATTATTATCAATGTGTTCAGTTGAATTAGAGTTTAAGAAATCATGATAGGCTTTATATGGATCCCAAAAGAAATCATTAAATAGTCCATTGTAGATTGAACGATAGCGCTCTTTTAAGAATTTTTGTGATAAGAATTCGCGTTGTTTTTCAAAATCTTCAATATTATTATCTTTGAGTAATTGTTGAAATGTTAAGTCATCCAGATTATCGAGTTCATCTTGGACCCATTCTTCATTAGCATCAGTTTTGATTCGTTGCTTCAATTCTTTAATTAAGTAATTCTTAGTTTTTAAGAATCGATATGATAATGGTAAGCGAGAATTGGACGTATTGAATACTTCTTTGATATGTTGGCTACTAAAGAAGATTTCGCCTTCGAAATAAACATCTTCAAATGATAATGCTAAATCATTATGGCTGAAGTATTCAATGACTTTATCGAAGAATTTTCCACTTTCTTTGTACTGACGAATTAGTTTGGTGGCAGTAGGTAGATTATGTAAATCACGCTCGAAACGCTCAAATAATGATTCAACTTTAATACCATATAAACGACGAGATAAGAAGTCATCTAGTGTAACTTGACGCATGTTTTGTTCACCCAAACTAGGTAAGACCTGTGAGATATAATTACTAAACAATTTGTTAGGTGAGAAGAGAATCATATTATCAGAATTTAATTTACTACGACTGTGATATAGCAAATATGCAACACGTTGTAAGATGGCAGAAGTTTTACCTGAGCCGGCAGCTCCTTGCACCATAAGAATATCTGAACTTGTATCACGAATTATAGTGTTTTGCTCTTGTTGAATAGTGGCCACAATATTTCTCATGTAGTCACTACTCTTATTGCCCAAAGCGTTTTGCAAGATTTCATCGCCAACAGTTTCGTTAGTATCGAACATATTCTTGATTTTTCCATCAGCAATATTGAATTGGCGTTTAAGTTTTAAATCAACAGTTTTACTAGTTTCATCAGGTAGTTCATAAGTAACTTGTCCTAACGTTCCGTTGTAATAAAGACTGGAAATAGGAGCGCGCCAGTCATGAACAAGAAAGTTATTATGATCATCTTGTAAAGTACTAGTACCAATATAATAACTAGTTTGTGTGGCGTCAGTCACATCAATACGGCCAAAATAAGGCGAACCTTTTAGGTTTTGTAATTGTTTATTTTTGGTGTTCAAAATAGTTTCGTTTTCGATAGCCATGGATACCAAAGTTTTTTGTTGTTGTACAGAAGCGTTAGTTTCCATTTGGTCATCGACTTCTAAAGTATTAACACGAGTGTTAGCACCATAAGATGTTTCGATTTCTTTAGTTCGTTGCTTAGCTTGTGTCATTTTATCAGACGTATCAGTCAGTTGTTGTTCAATGATTTTTTCGACTTTGTCGACACGTTGTTGTTCTTCTTGTTTTGCAGTCATATAGTTCCTCTTATTGACAAAGTTTTTGAATGTCGATATATTAGTTAGAATAGTATAGTAGTTTTATAGTACTAATTCAATTAATAGTCACAGAGAGTGAGCGGAATTCTGAAATGTTCACCGTTAATGAATTGGGAATTGGATATAGGTTGCCCCTTTATAGCTAATTGAGTGGTAGAAATAATTTCTGCAAAATATGGTGGCACCGCGATTAATCGTCCTATTGTGAATACAATTGGGCGATTTTTTAATTCGCTAGGATTCATTATATTTATAAATAAAGAAAAAGAGGTATAAGTCATGACAAAAAAAACTGTTTTAACAGGAGATCGTCCTACAGGTAAATTACATATCGGTCATTATATCGGTTCATTGAAGAATCGTGTGAAAATGCAAGACTCTGGTGATTATGATATCAACGTCATGATTGCGGATATGCAAGCACTTACTGATAATGCGCGTAATCCCGAAAAAATTCGTAATAGTCTTGTAGAAGTAGCTCTAGACTATTTGGCAGTAGGATTAGATCCCAATAAGTCGACTATTTTTGTTCAATCACAAATTCCAGCACTTAATGAGTTAACAATGTATTACTTAGATCTTGTGAGTGTTGCTAGACTTGAAAGAAATCCCACTGTAAAAGCTGAAATCAAACAAAAAGAATTCGGACAAAGCATTCCTTCAGGATTTTTGATTTATCCAGTAAGCCAAGCTGCTGATATTACAGCATTCAAGGCTGACACTGTTCCTGTAGGTGATGATCAAGAACCAATGATTGAACAAACACGTGAAATTGTACGATCATTTAACCACACATATGACGTAGATGTATTAGTTGAACCAGAAGGAGTATTCCCACCTAAAGGACAAGGAAGACTTCCAGGACTTGATGGTAATGCTAAGATGAGTAAATCATTAGGTAACTGTATTTATCTATCAGATTCAGAAGACGAAGTACAAAGAAAAGTTATGTCAATGTACACAGATCCTAATCACATACGTGTTGAAGATCCGGGTCAAATTGAAGGTAATACTGTTTTCACTTACCTAGACGTATTTGCTAAAGACAAGTCAGAAGTCGATGTCCTAAAAGCACAATATCAAGCTGGTGGACTAGGTGACGTGAAAGTTAAACGTTATCTCAATGAAGTTCTACAAGCAGAATTAGGACCAATAAGAAAACGCCGTGAAGAATTCGCCAAAGATATTCCTGCTGTTTATGACATGCTAAAAGCCGGAAGTCAAAAGGCTAACGTTGTTGCCAATCAAACTCTTGATGAAGTAAGAAAAGCCATCGGAGTGAATTATTTCTAAAGAATTTTAATGAAGACTGAACTTTTAAGTTCAGTCTTTTTTTATGGAAAACATAATACTTGAAAATTTCAAGTATTACTCTTGATTTTTTCAAGAGTAAAGAATAGAATGAATAAAGTTTTTAAAAAAGGAGGTAATACATTTGGAAATAGGTCCAAAATTATTCTTTTTAGCCAGACAAAAGGGAACTTTTTTAAAGCAAATTGCTAAAGATGAAGGTTTTAAGATTATTGAAGTCGCTATTATGTTTGCTAGTGAGCATCATCCTGGAGTTAGTCAAGAAGAAATTAGAGACAAAGCTTCATTTGATGAAGCAAGCATTGCTCGTTCTTTAAAAAGTTTAGAAGATCGAAACTTGATAATTAGAAAAGTTAATCCAGAAAACAAACGGTTGAAAAAAGTTTTTCTAACTAAGCAAGGATTTGAAATTACAGCTAGTTTTAAAAAAGTTTTGAACTTTTGGGATGATGAATTGTTATCTTCTTTAACAATGAGCGAACGTGAAAATTTGGGAGAAATCTTAGATAAAGCAATTATTGAACCTGAAAGACTTGAACCAGATTCGATGTTGTCTAAATGGAAGGAACAAAGTAATGAATAATACGGATATAAATGGTAAGCATTATAATCGTTCATTAATGGTAGCAGTGCTATTGATAGGTTCATTTTGTACGGTGTTGAACCAAACAATTCTATCAACAGCTTTTCCAACATTAATGAATGAGTTTGATGTTTCAACTTCAACTATTCAGTGGTTGACTACTGGATTTATGTTAGTGAACGGGGTAATGATCCCTGTTAGTGCATGGTTGATTACAAGATTTAAAACAAAATTATTATATTTATCAGCAATGATCACATTCTTAATAGGAACAATCGTGTGTTTTGTCGCTACTAATTTTCCTGTGATGTTAACTGGACGTTTGATTCAAGCTTTAGGAGTTGGGTTATCAATGCCTTTACTACAAACAATTATGTTAACAATATTCCCTGCTAGTCAAAGAGGTACTGCTATGGGAATGGCCGGTATTGTTATTGGTGTTGCCCCAGCAATTGGTCCTACATTATCAGGTTGGGTAATTGATAACTTGTCATGGCGTGACTTGTTTGGAATGATTATTCCAATCGTTATAATAGTTATTATTATGTCGTTATTCTTCATGAAGAACGTAATTGAGACGACTAAGAACAAGTTAGATGTGCTTTCATTTGTTATGTCGACTGCGGGATTTGGGGCTTTATTATATGGATTCTCAACAGTTGGAGACAAAGGTTGGTCATCACTACAAGTAATTGTTCCAATTATTGCCGGGATTATCTTTATTGTGATGTTTGGTTATCGTCAACTTCATTTGGATAAACCATTCTTAGAGTTGAGAGTTTTCAAACAATCAGAGTTTGCGATTGCTGCTGCATTGTCATCTGTTACAAATATGGCAATGGTTGGTGTAGAAATGATCTTGCCAATGTACTTGCAGATTGTTAAAGGATTATCAGCATTTCATTCTGGACTAGCATTACTTGCAGGTGCTGTAATGATGGCGATTATGAGTCCTATTACTGGACGTGCTTTTGATAAATATGGTGTTAAGAGATTGGCAACTACCGGTATGTTGTTACTAACTATCGGTACGATTCCATTCTTTTATCTAACTAAAGATTCATCAACACTTTATTTAACAGTTCTATATGCTGTTCGAATGTTTGGTATCTCAATGGTTATGATGCCTGTTACGACTTCAGGAATGAACTCATTACCTAATAACTTAATAAGTCACGGTACTGCTGTAAATAACACAACAAGACAAGTCTTCTCATCAATGGGAACAGCGGTGTTGATTAGTGTGCTATCTAATGTAACTAACAAATCAATGCCTGCAAAACATCTATTAAAAGAAATGCCACTTGTATATAAAGATAGTGTTATTAATGCCACTCTAACCGGATATCATGCAGCATTTTTAGTGGCTGCTTTATTCTGTGTGACAGCCGTAGTATTAACGTTCTTTCTTAAAAGTAAAAAAAATGACACAACAGTAAAGGGGGCTAACTAATATGATTATTTTTACATTAATAATTTTAGTATTATTAACCTTCATTGTTACGGTCTATGTTAATAATAAAACACTTAGTAACATCTTGAGTGTGATTTTCTTTTCTTTAACAATCGGGAATATTATGTTGATTGTAATGAATGATTACAACCATTTAGGAATGAAAACTGTAACCGAAGAAAAGACCATTGATATTGTTTCTGCTACACCTAACAAAGGTATGAATATGCTTTTGTATCAACAAATTGGTACAAAGGGTAAAGAAAACGTTTATATCTATAGAACAGATAAGAATCAGAAGAAACCAAGTCATACGAAGGCAGAATCATATGTTTCAAATAAGGTTGTTACAGATAGTAATGAAGTTAAGTTAGTTCGCGAATCTAAGTATCGTGTATATAAATCTGACTTTATGAAATTTATGTTTGGAATTTCTGGTAATGATCATCAAATAGTATCTAGAAAAAATACATTTCATATAAATAAAGATTGGCTAGTTCTATCGACTAAGCAAGCAAAAGCTCTACAAAAGAAGATGAAAGACAAGACATATCAAGCAACATTAAAGACTGAAGGAGCATCATACGTTCAAAAAGTTGTTATGGCAGCAATGGAACAAAATCCAACTATGGATGAAGCTCAACAAAAACGTATAACAGAAGATGCTACCAAACAATTCCAAATGATGAAGATGGAAGAGTTAATAAAAAATATTAAAAAATAAGAAGTCGGATTATTCCGGCTTTTTTGCTATTTAGAATACTTCTAAATTATGGTAAATTTATTAAATCAAGTAAGGGGGAGAAAAAATGACAGAAGTTATTAAACTAATTGATGTAAATTATCAAAATAATGGTAAAGAAATATTGAGTAATATCAATCTTACGGTTAATCAGGGTGACTACTTAACTTTTTCTGGACCTTCAGGTTCAGGTAAAAGTACAATCATGAAATTGATTGCTAACATGATTAATCCAACAACTGGAGATGTTGAGTATCTTGGTAAAAATGTAGATAGTTATGAACCAACAAAGTATCGGCAGCAGGTCTCATATTGTTTCCAACAACCTACATTATTCGGTGAAACAGTTCGTGATAATCTCGAGTTTCCATTCAAAGTTAGAAATGAAAGTATTAATGACGAACAAATGATTGAACGTATGGAAATGGCAAACTTAAGTCCAGATATGTTGGAACAAAAAGTTATCGACTTATCAGGAGGACAACGCCAACGTGTTGCACTACTTAGGAACCTGATGTTCTTACCTGAGGTCTTAATCTTAGATGAAGTAACAACAGGATTAGACAAAGAAAATAAAGATATTATTCATAATTTAGTTAATCATTTGAATAAGAAACATGAAATCACAGTATTGGCTATTACACATGATCAAGAAGAAATTGATAATTCAAAAAAAATGATTCAAGTGATTGATGGAAAGATAGGTGGACAATAATGCAAAATTTAGCGGTTAGTAATACATCATTAGCACTATCATTTGTACTAGTTTTAGTAGCGTTATATTTCGGCTATAAGGAACAATTAGGAATAGATAAAGATATTATTATTGGAATTGTGCGAGCAATCATTCAATTATTCACAGTAGGTTATTTGTTGAAATATATTATCCGAACAAATAATATTATTTTAACAACGACAATGATTATTATAATTGTAACTAACGCCGCTTGGAATGCTAAGAAGCGTGGACAGGGAATACCTGATTTGTTTTGGATTTCTCTTTTAGCAATTGTTTCAAGTACAGGAGTAACAATTGGAGTATTAGTAGCTTCAGGATCTATTAAGTTTATACCTCAACAAATGGTTCCGATATCAGGAATGGTTGCTAGTAATTCAATGGTAGCAATTGGCCTTTGTTACCGTAATATGAAGTCGAACTTTAAAGATCGTCATCAACAAGTTCTAGAAAAGTTAGCATTAGGAGCAAATATTAAATTGGCTTCAATGGATATTTTGAGAGATAGCATTAAGACAGGGATGTCACCAACAATCGATTCAGCTAAGACTGTCGGATTAGTTAGTTTGCCAGGTATGATGTCAGGATTGATATTCGCAGGAGTCGACCCGGTCAAAGCGATTAAGTATCAAATAATGGTAACTTTCATGTTGCTATCAGCAACTAGTATCGCATCAGTAATATCATGTTACTTAGCTTACAAGAAGTTCTATAATGATCAGAGTCAACTAGTCTTATAATAATTAAGAAGGTTAGGTGAAGTCATGGGTGAAAGAATTGGCATTATTGAGCTAGGCTCCAATTCTATTCGTACAGCAGAATTTGAAATTACAGGGCAGACATTTACGGAAATATCATTAAATCGGGTAGCTGAAAGACTGCTTAATTCAGATAATTATATTGAACAAGTAACAACAAATAGTGTGATTAAGATTATTAATAATTTTATTACGCAGTTAGATGATGATGTTGAAATACATGCTATTGCAACAGCGGCAGTTCGCAATGTTAATAATCAACAAGAGTTCATTGCTGAAGTTTTGCAAAACACGGGAATTAAAATTGAGATTATTTCACCTAAAAAAGAAGCTTACTATGATTATTTAGCTGTTAACTATAAGCTCGGATTAAAAGATGTTTTGATAGCTGATATTGGTGGTGGATCCACAGAGATAATTACGGTTGTTGATGGTGAATTAACAAACGCTATTAGTATTAATAGAGGCGGTGTTAATATTACTAATGATTTCTTTAGTGATATTCCAGTTGCTATAAGTGAGCAACAAGCAGCTGACGACCAATTACAAAAACAGCTACAAGAATTAACTTGGTTGAGTAATTTTAATCAGCCAATGGTATTGTTAGGTGGTTCCTCAATTGTATTATTCAAAATGTTAAAATCTAATGATTTTGTACAAACGAGTGAAGTACAAAAAGAGATTATTGAATTACGGAAAATGAATATCTCAGAACTTCAAAATTTATCTGAGATTCCTGCAGGAATTGTCGATATTATTAATGGTGGCATGACAATGATAGAAAATATCATCAAGATTGCTACTCCACCAAAGATGACAACAATCAAAGCTAGTGTCCGTGAAGGATATTTGATAGAAAAAATAAAGAACGCATAACATTATTAATATTATGCGTTCTTTTGGTATACAATATGTAAATATTTAAGGAGAACTGTTGATGGCAAAGAAAAAATATTTAGCAGTATTACAAGTAGCTATGAATCGAAAGAATGAAGAATTAAATAAATTACAAAAACGTATCTTGAAACCTTTAATCTTTTTTGGAATGTTGTTAATTATAGTTAAGATAGTTTTGAAAGCAAACGATATCTACTTAATTTCGACAAGCATAACACTAACTAAATTAACAACCGTTGATTACATACTTGCACTACTTGCTGTAATGTCTGTTGTTTTTTTAATAGTTAATTTAATATTAAAAAATAATTATTTGTTTTATATTAGTTCTTTCTTCTTGTCTATCTTCACTTTATTATTTGGAATATCAGGAATGTTCAATAATTCTTCATATCTATGTTATGGATTAGATTCGCCACTTCATGATTACTTATTACCAATAGTCCCCACAGTTCCTTCTGATATTTTGCAACTAGGATGGTCATTAAGGTATTTAGAATATTATGGATTGACCATCATAGGCGGCTGTTTTGTTTTGTCATTGTTTGCTTATCTATTAACTTTTTATATTACGCCTCTACTAACATTAATAATGACATGGCGGTTTAATCGACAAGAGCGAAAAAACTAAAAAAGACCACTTCAATTGAAGTGGTCTTTTAGTATAATTTCGTTATTTATTATATGATTCTGCTAATTCTTCCCAATCTTGAGCCCAAATAATACAAATAGCTCCTTGTCCGGTATGAACGCCAACAACAGGTCCAATGATACTTGTGTCGACAATCATTTTTGGAAAGTCTTCTTTAAATGTGCTTTCCCATTCGGTACTCTTTTTAGCATCATGCGCATCAATGATAGTTCCTCGCACTGTATAATCGACATCTTTGATTTGTTCAGCGACGTCTTGCTGCACTCGTTTGAATGCCTTGATATAAGTACGTTCTTTTTCGATTACTGATAATTCACCAGTACCCGAAGCTTTCACATCCATGGCAATGATTGGCTTAATATTAAGTAGTCCACCAACAAAACTTGCTGCGTTACTTAGACGTCCAGTTCTAGCTAGATGTTTTAAATCGTCAACAACTAAGCGGATATGGGTAGTTTCTTTGATTTTGGCCAAAGCTTCAAAGATGGTATCGCTATTGTGTCCATCTCTCACCATTTTAGCTGCTAATAATGCCATGTTTGCTAATCCTGCACAAGTCACATGGGCATCAAAGACTTGAAACTTAATATCTGTTCTTTGTTCAGCATAAGTTGTAGCATTATTGACGAATGAACTAATACCACTAGAAATAAAAATACCAATAATTTCGTCAAATCCAGCTGCTTTAAGTTCATCTATTTTTGCTTCTAATGAACCTAGCGATGGGGTTGACGTTGTTGGCAACTCTTTTTGTGTTGATAAACGTTCATAAAATTGATTGAATGACAAATCAACGATATCGCGATATTCTTTTTCATTCCAAATAATTGGGATTGAAAGCATCTCAATATTGTTATCTTTTGCTTGTTGTTTTGATAGATAAGAAGAACTATCTGTTAAGATTGCTATTTTTGACATATTTTCACCTTCTTCGTACAAAGTATTAGTTTACCCCATAAACGTTAAAAAAAATATAGTTCCAATGATATAATTTGCATAGAAAACGAATAAGGACTTAATGATGAAAAAAATAAATAACGATACATTGAATGAAAAGACACAAAAATTAATTAGTGAAATAGAAGAATTAACTGATAAAAAAATTGTGATAGAAACAGATACTGAACAAACAACTTCATATATTGACTTGAGTCATTCTGAACATGTAGTTGAAGATGACCAGATAGTTATTACCATTACAAATTCTCCGAATGTTGAATATATGATTATTCACGAGTTATTTCATATCAAATTAGACTTCAGTGATTTCACAAAAATGTCCGTCAATTTGTATGGGAATGATGCCAACTTCAATCAACAAAGCCAAATAACAGCTAGTTCATTAAAAGGTATAGTTGATCATAGAATGATCGCATATTGGGAACAAGAGGGTGGATTTAGAACTGAGAGCATCCAAAAATCTCTTAATGCAGGAACAATTGAGATGTTAGCGGCTGAAGGAACAGAAGCTGAAGATAGCGAATTAGTTTTGTATCGAACTTTAGTTATGTTAGATAACTTCAATGAAGAAACAATCGGAGGATATGAACAACCATCTACAATCGCTCAGAAGCTAAATGATGTGATTCAAGACGTTACTAATAAGAATCAGCACTATTCAGCATTAGTGAGATTGTTCTTTGAATTTGATAATAATATCAAGATTCTCGGATATATTGATTTATTACATACTCAATTAATTACATTGACACCGATATTTAGTGAACGACAATTACGATTAACAGTTAATCAGGTAATTGAGATTGTCCATACTGATTTAATAACGAGAGATAATATTCATCCTTTTGTGTTAGAGATGAAGAGTAGTCATCAGAATTCTGGATTCATTGAAATAAGTAATAAGAATCAAAATCCAGATTTTTTCAAAGAGTTATATCAAACTAATTTAGCTGATTTTCTAGCTGAATATAATATAGATTACTTAATCCGATAGGAGGATTGTTATGGATTTACAAACAGAAATAAATAATGCTAAGTATGTAGTATTTATGACTGGGGCAGGTGTTTCAACACCTTCTGGAATTCCTGATTATCGTTCTAAGAATGGATTGTATACGAGTAGTGAAGAATTAACGCCTGAATATATCTTGAGTCACGATAACTTAGTCAATAATCCAGACGGTTTTTATGACTTTGTTATAAAAAATATGTATTTCCCAGATGCTATACCTAATGTAATTCATGAGAAAATGGTTGAAATAACAAATCAAAAAGGAATGGTAATCACACAAAATGTTGATTGCTTACATTCAAAGGCAGGGACAAAAAATCTTGTAGAATTTCACGGTAATTTATATGATATTCATTGCAAAAAATGTGGTGAAGAAGTGGATTATCATGAATATCTTACAGATTATCATCACAAAAAAGATGGTGGTCTTCTTCGCAGTAGTACAGTTTTATACGGAGAGAATATAAGTCCACGAGCATTGAAAGAATCGGTAGAAGCAATTACTAAAGCGGATTTGATTGTAATTGTTGGGACTAGTTTTAAGGTATATCCGTTTGCTAACTTACTACAGTATCGAACAACCGATACTAAGGTTATTGCCATTAATAAAGAAGATATTGAACCTGAAGATGGTGTCGAGATGATTGTTTCTGATGCTGTTGATATTTTTTCAAAATTGAAATAGGTGAATTATGATCAAAGTTGGTTTAACAAATTGGGCAAAGCATCCTGATTTGTTGGATAAGAAAAATATTGGGTTAGCTGATTATGAAAAATTTTATGCTTGCGTTGAAGTTGATAGTTTCTTTTATGGGATTAAAGACGCAAGTGTAGTGAAGAAGTGGCACGATCAAGTAGATGACGATTTTGAATTTGTTATAAAAGCCAGTAAAGAAATCACAAGGCAATCGGAAGTTTCAAATGATACGGTCAAAAAAGAATGTACGAAGTTGATAGAATCTTTGAAGCCAATGAAACATAAGTTGACTGGAGTTTTATTACAATTTCCTGCTTTCTTTGAAGTTGATAAAGAAAACATAATTCACTTACGCAATGTTTTTGAGTACTTAAAACAACTACCATTAATTGTTGAATTTCGTCATCAAAGTTGGTACGAAGAGGCTTACTACAAACGAACAGTTAATCTCATGAGAGAATACAATGTGACTTTAGCGATGATTGATGAACCACAAGTAGGAAGTGGAGCAGTACCATTTGATATTGCTATTACAAACAATCGTTTAGCCTTTTTTAGATTTCATGGAAGAAACACAATTGGTTGGAAGACACCTACAGGTTTTGAAAGTGGTGCAAGAACTAATTATTGCTATTCAACAAATGAACTAGAAGAATTAGCTCAATCGGTAAAAGAAGTATCAAAAAAAGTCCAAAACACTATTGTTATTTTTAACAATAATGGAGGACTAGATGCCAATAAAAATGCTGTCGAATTCCAGAAGATTCTTGGATTAGAATTTAAAACTAAACCTAGTGAACAAATCTCATTATTATAGGAAGTACAGCATTTTAACCAAGTATTGAATATGCTATAATTTACAAATAATAAACGTACTAAGGTCGAGAATTACTCTCGACCTTTTATTGAGGAGCGACTATGACAAATAATAAAACTTTTTACGTGACTACACCGATTTATTATCCATCTGGAAAATTAACTATTGGTAATTCATATACCACAATAGCAGCAGATACTTTGGCACGTTATAAACGTAACCAAGGATTTGATGTGTTCTTTTTGACAGGAACAGATGAACATGGACTAAAAATCGAGCAAAAAGCGGCTGAAAAGAACATGTCACCTCAAGAATATGTTGATATGATGGCAACAGATATCAAGAAATTGTGGAAGACTCTTGAAATATCAAATGACAAATTCATTCGAACTACAGATGAAGAACATGTTGCTGCAGTTCAAAAGATTGTTCAACGTTTGATTGATCAAGGGGATGTTTACTTAGGTGAATATTCAGGATGGTACTCAGTTTCAGATGAAGAATACTTCACAGAATCACAATTAGCTGAAGTATATCGTGACGATAATAACAAGATGATAGGTGGAAAAGCTCCATCAGGACATGAAGTAGAGTTAGTAACTGAACCTACTTATTTCTTTAAGATGAGTAAATACGCAGATCGTCTACTTAAGTACTATCAAGATAATCCAAAATTCATTCAACCAGAATCACGTATGAATGAAATGATTAATAACTTCATTAAGCCTGGTCTTGAAGACTTAGCAATGACTCGTACAAGTTTTTCTTGGGGTGTTCAAGTGCCAAGTGATCCTAAGCATGTTGTTTATGTTTGGATTGATGCTTTGCTTAACTATATAACAGCGCTTGGTTACACAAGTGATAATGATGAACTATTCCAGAAATATTGGCCTGCTAATGTTCAATTAGTAGGTAAAGAGATTGTCCGTTTCCATACAATCTATTGGCCAATCGTCTTGATGGCTCTTGACTTACCATTGCCAAAACAAGTCTTTGGACATGGATGGCTTGTTATGAAAGACGGTAAGATGAGTAAGTCTAAGGGTAATGTTGTATATCCAGAAATGATCGTTGAAAGATATGGATTAGATGCTCTTCGTTACTACTTGATGCGAGTTATGCCATTTGGTAATGATGGTAAATTCACACCAGAAGACTTCATTGAAAAAATCAATTATGATCTAGCTAACGATCTTGGTAATTTGTTGAACAGAACAATTACTATGATTAATAAATATGATAATGGTGAAATACTATCGGTTGCTAACAAAACAGACTTTGATCAAGATTTAGTAGACACAGCAAATGAAACAATTGTTGAATATCACAAGCAGATGGATGATTTACAATTCTCTAATGCTCTTGATGCTATTTGGAAATTAATTGCACGTGCTAACAAATATATTGATGAAACAGAACCTTGGATTCTTGCTAAAGATGAAGCTAACAAAGATACACTATCTTCAGTTCTAGGACACCTAGTTGAGACATTACGTCTTGTTGGATTAATGATTTCACCAGTAATGACACAAACACCAGCTAAGATGTTTAGCCAATTAGGATTAGATATCGATAAGGATAATGAATTATCATTTGGTGATAGTGTTGTTGGGAAGAAAGTTATTGAAAAAGGCCAACCAATTTTCCCACGTTTAGATTTGAAAGAAGAAGTAGAATATATTAAGAACAAGATGGCTCAAGACCAAGCAAAATCTGGTGGAGCTAAGATTAGTAAATCGGCTGCTAAGAAGAGCAAGAACGTAAGTGAAAAACCAAATTCAGAAATTGAATTTGATGATTTTGCCAAAGTAAAAATGATAACTGTTCAAATTAAAGAAGTAGCAAAAGTCCAAAAAGCTGATAAGTTACTTAAATTCCAACTAGATGATGGAAGTGGACAAACAAGACAAATTGTTTCAGGAATTGCTGAATACTATCCTGAGTTTGAAAAATTAGTTGGTAAAAAAGTAGTTGCAGTTGTGAACTTGAAACCAAGAAAAATTCGCGGTGAAGTAAGTAACGGAATGTTATTATCTTCAGAAAAAGATGATCAAGTACAATTAATAATCGTTGATGATTCTCATGCTAACGGAGCAGAAGTAGGTTAAGATGAAACTTTTTGATTCACACACACATCTGAATGATGAGCCATTTGCAGATGATATTGCTGGTTACAATATGAATGCTAAGGAATTAGATGTAATTAAGATTGCTAATGTCGGTTCAGATTATAATTTGAATGACAAAGCATTAAAATTAGCCACTGATTATCCTAATATGTATGCCATTATCGGTTGGCATCCAGAATCAGCAGATCAATATGATGACAAGGCTGAACAATATCTATTGGATAATCTGAATAATGAAAAAGCAGTCGCAATTGGTGAAATTGGACTAGATTATCATTGGGAAGATGCGCCAAGTAGAGACATTCAAAAAAAGACGTTCATAGCGCAATTGAAGCTCGCTAATAAGTTGGGTGTTCCTGTTTCAATTCACTGTCGTGATGCTTATGAAGATGCCTACGAAATCTTTTGTCAGATAGATTTATCAAATACAAAAGTCATCATGCATAGTTTTAATGGTGATGTTAAGTGGTTGCACAAATTCTTAGAATTAGGATTTTATATTTCTTATAGTGGGGTTGTTTCATTTAAGAATGCCAAAGAAGTTCATGAATCAGCTGCAATTACACCATTAGACAAGATGCTTTTAGAAACTGATGCGCCTTACTTAACTCCAGTTCCTTATCGAGGAGCTCAGAATCAACCGGCTTATACGAGATATGTATTAGAAGCAATTGCTAAACTTCGTGATGAACCGATTGATGAAATTGCTAACCAAACCTACAAAAATACTTGTGAGATTTTTAATATAAATGGATGAAATTAATGAAGTAATCGTTGTTGAAGGTAAGTCTGACACAACGCATTTAAGAAGTTTTTTCAAAAATATTGATACTATCGAGACCAAAGGATCGGCTATTGATCAACCAGTTATTGACCAGATAAAAGTGGCGGTTGCTAAACGTGGTGCGATAGTATTAACTGATCCAGATTTCAATGGGAATAAGATTCGGCAAAAAATTGTCGATCAAGTTCCAGAAATCAAGCAGGCATTTTTACCTCGTGCTCAAGCAGTGCCAAGGAAGTCGGGCAATAGTCTGGGCGTTGAGCATGCCACTAAAAATGATATTGAAGAAGCATTAATGAATGTTGTTACACCTAAAGAATTAAAAGAAGAAGTTACACAGGCAGAATTAATGAACTTGAAACTAATAGGATATCCAGAATCTAAGAAGTTACGTGAATTAGTAGGAGATCGACTTCATATTGGTTATGGAAACTCCAAACAGTTTTTGAAAAAAGTTAATCAGTTTAGTATCACCATCGAAGAATTAACTCAAGCAATTCAACAGGAGAAATAATGGAAGAAAGTCAATTAAGCATTGCTAATCCAATTAGAACTAATGCTATTATCAAAAAATTCAATCTGAGAGCTAAGAAACAATTAGGCCAAAACTTCTTAACTAATGAACAGGCAATACAAGGAATTGTTGATGCGGCTGAATTAGGACAAGCAGATACAGTTATTGAAATTGGACCAGGAATCGGTTCTCTAACTGAAAAATTAGCTCAAAATGCAGGACAAGTATATGCATTTGAAATTGATGATTCATTAATTCCAGTTCTAGCGGATACATTATTTCCTTATAATAATGTTGAAGTTATTAATGAAGACATTTTATCTGTTGATTTAGATAATTTCGTTAAAGAAAAAAACATCACTGGACCTATTAAGGTGGTTGCTAATCTACCATATTACATCACCACTCCGATCTTATTGCAGTTATTAGATGATGATATAAACTTTGATAAAATGGTTTTAATGATGCAAAAAGAAGTTGCAGAGAGAATTAATGCTACTCCAGGACATCGTGAGTTTGGTTCGCTAACTATAACTGTTCAAAGTAGAATGGATGCAGAAATTTCTCTAATTATTGATAAGAAATCATTCTTCCCACAACCTAAAGTTGATTCGGCAGTTGTGACCTTAAGTAAGATGGATAATAACAAATATGAAATTGATGACTTCGCAAAATTTAATAAATTTATTCGAGCTTGCTTTGCACAAAAGCGAAAAAGCTTATGGAATAACTTGTTGAATATGCTAGGAAGAACTGATGAGATGAAACAAAAAATCACGTCAGTTTTTGAAGAATTAAATATTAGTAGTAATGCACGCGCGGAACAATTATCGATTACAACTCTCAAGTCGTTATTCGATTTGTTAGGCAAATAACTAGTATCTTGATAAAAACTTAATAATATGATAATATATTTGTCAGGGAGTTGATAATATATGCCAACATCACTAGCAAACATCAAGGAGCGCCTTGATAATCATATTGGAGAGAACCTGACTGTTGTAGCACAAGCAGGCAGAAAGAAAGTAACACGCCGTAAGGGGAAACTTTCTGAAACATTTCATTCAGTTTTCGTTGTTGAATTAGATCAAGACGAAAATTCATTTGAAAGAGTTTCATATAGTTATGCGGATTTACTAACTAAATCAATTGACATCACTTTTGAAGGTGAAGAGATTGAAGCAGAAGTTGCCGTAAACGAATAATAAGTAAAGCTTATCTATATCAAATATAGATAAGCTTTTTTGTTTGCCAAAATTAACAATGGAGATACTGAGTTTAGTAATAAATACTTATATATCTTTCGAATTTATTTGAACGGGTTTCAAGGTGTGAAACCTATATCCAAACTACGGATTTTACATTGTAAGCGCTTGTATAACTATATATATTGATTATGTGTTAGAAATAAAAGTCACATTACATAAAGGAGTTTATTGATGAAAGATGCAATGCAAAAATTCTCGAGATCGGCCATAGTTGCAATTAAGTTTATGGCAGTTATGGGATTGTTTTTAGCGATTGCCGTTATAATGCAGATGGATGTCATGCCATCTTTTATTCGAAGTTTTGGGCTTCTAATGAAGAATATGATGGATATAATGTTAAATAATTTAGCAATTATTTTTTGTATTTCTATCACAGCTTCACTAGCCAAGAAAAATAAAGTCGAAGCTGCTGTATTATCGGTAATTGTTTTTTTGATGTTCTTAGCAGCCAATAATGCATGGTTAGCTTCTCAGAATATGTTAGCTAAGCCTGGAGTGCAAGGGTTGTTTGGAACTGGTCAAAATACTGTCTTAGGAATACAAGTTGTTGATATGAACGTATTTCTAGGGATGATATTGGGCCCTATTACTGCTTACATATTTAATAAATTTGGAGATAAGAAATTTATTGATATGTTAAGTATTTATGGAGGCCCCAGATTTGCTTTTATTGTTATGATTCCAGTAACTCTCATATTGGCCGTTCTTATGTGTTATATATGGCCATTTGTAAATCACGCAATTAATTCCACATCTAGCTTTATTATAGCTACTGGAGCCATAGGGGTATTTCTGTATGGATTTGGTAATAGATTTCTTATCCCAACAGGACTGCATCATCTTTTATGGATGCCTTTTGGATTCACCGCCGTTGGAGGTACAGCAGAAATTGGTGGGAAAATTTATACAGGGGCAATAAATATATTTTATGCAGAAATGGCTAATGCCGGATCAATAACTACTTTGGATCCATCAATAAGGTTTGCCTTTTTTGGATTTGCAAAAGTGTTTGCCTGTATTCCGATTGCATTAGCACTGATTCACTGCGCTAATAAAAATAAGCGAAAGGAAGTTGAAGGCCTTGTTCTTCCTGGTGCATTTGTTGGTACAGTTGCTGGTATTACAGAACCTTTAGATTTTACATTCCTTTTTGCCTCTCCGCTTTTATGGTTTGTCCACAGTATTCTCGCAGGATTTTCTGAAGCAATGCTATGGCAACTAGGAATTAGAACTTTTGTTAAAGATGGTATTTTAGATACTTTTGTATCTAACTCAGTGATTAATCCAGCAGTATCAAAAATATTCCTCTTCATCCTATTCGGGCTTATTATGTCAGTTGTATGGTACTTCGTTTTTGTATTCTTAATAAAAAAATTCAATCTACAGACTCCTGGTAGAGAAGAAATCGTTGCTACAAGTAACGACGGGGCAGAAATTAATACTAGCCCAAATATTGGAGATAACAGTTCTGTATCAGAAAATAAGGATATCCAATATATCATTGATGGATTAGGTGGACCAGATAATATCGATACGGTTGCAAATTGTTTTACGCGGTTACGTGTAGATGTAAAAGATTTAGCAATGGTTAATGAAGAGCTCATCAAGAAAAACTCGCTTGAAAAAGGGGTGGTTTATAGTGGTAAAAATGTACAAATAATTATAGGGATGACAGTACAAAGTGTTAAGGAAAAGGTTTGTGACAATTTAGGCATTGAATAAGTTTCAATCGTTGAAACCTTGGTCCGTAAGACTGATATTCTATTGAATAAGATTTTATTGGAATTAAAGTATGAGTGTAAACAAGTATAAATAATTGGAAAGAGGAAATTAATATGTTAGAAAAACAATCTGTAGTTATTGCTGGTGGCGGAAGTACATATACAGCCGGAATCATTATGATGCTTATTAATAATCAAGATAAGTTCCCGCTACGCAAATTAAAATTGTACGATAATGATTTTGAAAGACAAAAAATTGTTGCGGATGCTTGTGATATTATTATTAAAGAAAGAGCACCTCAAATAGAATTTATTGCTTCAACAGATCCTGAAGAAGCTTTCACGGATGTAGATTTTGTTATGGCACATATTCGCCAAGGTGGATTGCCAATGCGTGAAAAGGATGAAAAAATACCGTTGAAGTTTGGAGTATTAGGCCAAGAAACTTGTGGACCTGGTGGAATTGCATATGGTATGCGCTCAATAACGGGAGTAATCGAATTAATAGATTACATGCAAAAATACTCACCAAACGCATGGATGCTAAATTATTCAAACCCAGCTTCAATAGTTGCTGAAGCAACTAGAGTATTACGTCCTGACGCAAAGATTATTAATATTTGTGACATGCCTGTTGCAATTAAACAAGCAATGGCTGATATTGTAGGACTTAAGAGCGGAAATGAAATTGTAGATAGATATTATGGACTAAACCATTTTGGTTGGTGGACAGAGGTTCGTGATAAAGAAGGCAATGACTTAATGCCAAAATTAAAAGAACATGTTTCTAAACATGGATATGCTCCAGATGTAAGCGTTGATAATCCAATGTTAGCTGAGGCGTCATGGATGGACACTTACCAAAAAGCTAGAGATGTATATGCTGTTGATCCAGACACATTGCCAAATACTTATCTTAAGTATTATATGTATCCTGACTATGTTACAAAACATTCAGATCCCAACCATACAAGAGCTAATGAAGTTATGGAAAATCGTGAAAAAAATATATTTGCTGAATGTAAACGTATTGTTAGTCAACAAACAGCTAAGGATACAAACATTGAAGCTGGAGAACACGCTGAGTTTATCGTTCAATTAGCTGGAGCTCTTGCATTCAACACTCACGAGCGCATGCTATTGATTGTTAAAAATGAAGGTGCAATTGCAAATGTTGATCCTAATGCGATGGTTGAAGTTCCATGTATTGTAAGTAAAAGAGGATATGAACCTTTATCGATGGGAAATGTTCCTCACCTACAAAAAGGAATGATAGAACAACAAGTTTCTGTTGAAAAATTGGTTGTAGAAGCATACATTGAAAAGTCATATACAAAATTATGGCAAGCATTGACGTTATCAAAAACAGTTCCAAGTGCTTCAGTGGCTAAAGAAATATTAAATGCGCTGATAGAAGCAAATAAAGAATATTGGCCTGAGTTAAAATAAACCTTATTTATTGATTTTTTAATTGAAAAGCAAGTATATAGTACTCATAATAAAGAGGGGTGATTTTTATCATCTCTTTTTATTTGAAGGTGGGTATAGATTTGAAATTAGAAGAATTAATAAATATTCATTACAAGGATTTTAGTGAAACGGATACTTATATTTATTCATTTTTAAACGCTCATAAAAAAGAAATGGATTCTTATAGTATTAAAGAATTTGCGAAAAAAAGTCTTTCCTCAAAGTCTTCTGTTATTCGCTTTTCTCAAAAACTTGGATTTACGGGATTCAGTGAATTGAAGTCTTTTGTAAAGTGGGAACAAGAAAAGAAGAACCAAGTGAATTTTAATTATTCATTCCAGAAGCAAGTAATTGAGGATGCCTCGGAAACAATCGAGTATTTAAGAAACAAGAATTTTTTGAAAGTATATGAAAAACTTGATGACGCAAATAATATATATATATTCTCAACGGGGACAACTCAACGAATGCAAGCTAAAGAATTTCAAAGATTATTAATGTTGATAGGAATAGATTCTAGAATAGTTCACGGTAATGTAAAAATTGCTGAATTTAAACGAATGCATGAAATGATGACGGATAAAGATATGGCGTTTATACTATCATTATCTGGAGAAAGCATAGATTTGGAAGAAGTGGTAAGTGCCATAAAAAGGAAACGGAGCAGTCTAATATCAATAACTAATTATAAAAATAACTGGTTGTCTGAAAATTGCGATTATAATTTATATGCTGTTAGTTCTAGAAGCTCAATGTCTGATGACTGGTGGATAAGAACCACATCTACTTTTTTTGTTTTAATAGAAAACTTTATTTTTGGATATAAAGATTATTTGATAAAGAATAAAAAAAGAAAGTGAGAGATCTTTTAATTATGTTTAAGTTTTTTAGTAAAAAAGAAGAATTTATCACAAATTTTTATGCTGTGAGTAGTGGTAAGTTAATAGATATAACTGAAGTTAATGATGATGTTTTTTCTCAGAAGATGTTGGGTGATGGATTTGCCATTCTTCCAGAAGAGGAAGATGTTTTTTCACCCATTGATGGAACGATATCCGCGATATTTCCGACTAAACATGCGATAAGTATTGAAGATGACAAATCTGGGGTTGAAATATTATTACATATGGGAATAGATACTGTTGAATTAGAGGGGGACCCTTTTGAAATATTTGTAAAACCAGGCGATAAGGTATTACATAGTGACAAAATTGCGCAAATGAATTTGGAAAAAGTTAATGAGGCAAATAAACTTACGGATATTATTGTTGCAATTCCAAACGAAAATGATTGGAGTTTTAAGCTAACAAGTCCAAAAGAAAAAATATTTGCAAATAACGTAGTTGGTAAGATTAGCAAAAATTAATGAAAAGAAAAACTTCACTTAATGTGAAGTTTTTTTATTTTTACTATTGATGACGATCAACATAATGGATCATTTTCTCCTTGTTAATAGTTAAATGCCGTCTATTTTAATGTTTTTTTTAATATTGTAAGATATGTAAAAATTTAAAGGAGAATGGAAAATGAATTCAAAAATTAAAAAAATTATGCATATTTTATTAATTGGTTTAATAGCATTTCAAGTATTCACTCCTTATGCTATGACTACAGAAGTTAATGCTTCGATCAATACTCAAGATGAAGCGTTTAATTGGAGCGGTGTAACGTTAACTATTGATAATGAAGAAACTTTGCATATACCTGGAAGCGACAAAACATTGACTAATCCTGCCGCGTTATATAATGCAATAACAATTAATAGAGCAAAAAAAATTGAAAAGATTCAATTTGATGGTGAATTATCAGTTGCCGGAAATTTAAGCTTGATGTTTATGAATTTTTCTAATCTTAAAGAAATTAAAAACCTAAATAAGCTTGATACAACTGATGCTACCAGTATGTTAAGGATGTTTGAAGGCGATAACTCTTTAGTGAGATTAGATTTGAGCGCATTTAAAACCGAAAAAGTTACTAATATGTCATACATGTTTGATGGTGACAAGTCATTAATGGAGTTGAATTTACAGTCTTTTAATACTGGAAATGTTACAAATATGTCAGGGATGTTAGCAAGAATTAATGTGAAGATGTTAGATATAAGTAGCTTTGACACAAAAAAAGTTACTGATATGACAGGAATGTTTAATGAAGATAGGGGTTTACAAGAATTAACTCTTGGGAAAAAATTCAATTTTTTTGATGGGGATAAAGCTAGATTACCCGAAATTGTTGAAAATGATGATTATTCAGGTAAATGGGAAAGTGTAGGAACAGGAACAACATTTAATCCTAATGGCAAACAAATATGGACTTCAAAAGAATTCATGAATGAGTATAACGGTACGGCAGATTCAGGAACTTATGTATGGCAGCCTCAAGTTATGATTGGGAATGTAACTGCTAAATATGTTGACGAGAATGATAATGAAATTGCAAAAAGTGAAACAAAATCTGGAAACGTAGGCGATGATTATACAACTGAACAAAAAGACATTCCCGGATATACATTTAAAGAAGTCAAAGGGAATGCTAGTGGGACATTTACAGGAGAAGATCAAATTGTAACTTATGTATATAAGAAAAATAAAGTATATTCAGGAAATGTAACTGCTAAATATGTTGATGAGAATGATAATGAAATAGCGAAAAGTGAAACAAAATCTGGAGACGTTGGCGATACTTATGTGACAGAACAAAAAGAAATTCCCGGATATACATTTAATGAAGTCAAAGGAAATGTTAGCGGGACATTTACAGAAGAAGATCAAGTTATAACTTATGTATATAAGAAAAATAATGATTCTTCGGTAAATCCAGGTGGAAATAATCAAAATCATGATGAAGAAGATCCTGTTATTCGTGGAGAGCAAAATCAATCTAATAAGAAGAAAGATAATCTTGCAAACAAAACGAATGTTAAAAAACTGCCGGCGACAGGAATGGAAACAAATATCGTTAGTCTTTTGAGCGTAGTAGGTGTAATGGTATTGATAAGTGCTGAATACATAAACGTTAAATTGAAGAATGATTAGAATGTATTTTTTAACAAATTATTAAGACGTTTAAGGAAGTATAATGATTTTCTGATAATTATCTCACCACAGTGTAAAGTGAGTGTGGGAGAGTATATGATTATGGAAAGAAATTATGATGCAATAGATTTAATGAAGTTTGTGGCAGCGATATTTATTATTGGTATTCATACCGCTGCTTTTACAGACTTCAGTCCATTATTAAATACAGTGTTTTTTCAGTGGGTTGGTCGCTTAGCGTTACCGTTATTTTTTGTTTCGTCCGGTTTTTTACTAAGCAAAAAAATTCAGAAGCATAAAGAATCAACACGTGAAATAGTTGTTAGTTATGCTAAAAAAGTTAGTCTACTATATATTTTTTGGCTAGTTTTTAACTGGAAATGGGTATGGGACTCATGGTTTGCTAATTCTGAGAATTCTTTTTCAAATAACATAGTCCATTTTATAGCTGAGATTATTTTTCAATCAACATTTAATGGTTCTTGGTACTTAGCTTCTTGTATTTTTTCTGCACTTTTATATTTCATTGTGCTAAAAGAATATACTATTAAAACTCGGGTTATTGTTACGGCTATTATATTCTTAGCTGTTGCAACATTTTCATTGAGATTAAATAACGGCATGATTTTATTTATGAAAAATGTGATGTACCTTCCAGTTTCAGTGTTCGTAGGGCCAATTTACTTTGCAATCGGTGATGTAATTGCACACGATACTGTTGAAAATATTAAAGCTAACATATCAATGTATTGGTTAGGCTTATTAGCAGCTGTTTTATTATGGGGAGCTGAACTAATAGTTAAAAAAGATATTCTGATTTCAACGGATCAATTATATATTTATCCTATCTTGGTATACTTTATCTTCTCGTTAGTACTAGTAGCAGATATCCATATTCCTTATGCTTATGAGATGAGAAAATTGAGCAGTATTATGTATTTAAGTCATTTTTCATTTATCTTTTTGAATCATGGTTTCTTACAATCATTACATTTGCCTGCGACGGTAATTTTTGAACTAACTCTAATAGAAACTATTATATTTGGAATATTAATTTTAAAACTACGAAAAGTAGAAGAATTCAAATGGATTAAATATGCGTATTAAAAAGCGAATAATTATTATTCGCTTTTTAATTTCTAGTAAATAGGTTAGTGTTCATGTTTTAGAGCCTTTTTAGTATTTATGCACTTTTATTGTTCGCATAAATAAGGTATAATGACGCTAATTAGATAAAAATCAAGAGGTTACCTGATGAAAATACGAAGAAGCGAACGTTTAATAGACGCTACTAATTACTTACTAAATAATCCCCATACTTTGATACCGTTGACATATTTTGCAAAAAGATATGATTCAGCTAAATCATCAATTAGCGAAGATTTAGGAATTGTTAAAAAAACATTTCTAAAACGTGGAATCGGTTTTTTAGAAACTTTACCCGGTGCTGGTGGAGGGGTTATTTATACTCCTGCCGTTAGTAAAGAAGTCGCAAGTGATTTCATTGAAGAAATGGTTGAGAAATTAACAGATGCTAAACGTCTATTACCAGGTGGCTATGTTTATTTATCAGACTTATTAGGATCACCTGATGTTCTACGTCGATTAGGTGCAATTATTGCCACACAATATGCTGATTCAAAAGTAGATGCCGTTATGACTGTTGCAACTAAAGGTATTCCTATTGCTCAAAGTGTGGCATCTTATTTGAATGTTCCCTTTGTAATTGTTAGACGTGATTCAAAAATCACTGAAGGTTCTACAGTCAGTGTAAATTATGTATCTGGCTCATCAAGCCGCATTGAAAAAATGGAACTTTCAAAACGCAGTTTGCCAGAAAACTCACGAGTATTAGTCGTTGATGATTTCATGAAAGGCGGCGGAACTGTTAGTGGTATGGAAGGCATGATTAAAGAATTTAACTCAGAGCTTGTCGGAGTTACTGTCTTTGCTGAATCACCGCAAGAAGTTAAGAACCTAGATTTTGAAACAACATCATTAATTAAAGTGAAAAAAATTGATACAGACAAACAAAAATTACAAGTTGAAGCTGGTTCTTTCTTAAAAGATATTCGACCAGATAATTTTTCATAGTTAAATTGGGGCACTTAGTTGAGAGAACCTAGTCTTTAGGGTATTATTTATAGAGATGGGTTCAATTAATTAAGGCCTTTTTATGTTAGGAGATATTAGTGGATGAGTGATCGATTTGTCATCATTTTAGCTGCCGGTAAAGGTACTAGAATGAAATCAAAGTTATACAAAGTAATGCATAAGGTTTCAGGTAAATCTATGGTGGATCATGTTTTGACTCAAGTTGAAGCTATGAAACCAAAAGAAATCGTGACTGTTGTTGGTCATGGTGCACAAGAAGTTGAAGATTTATTACAAGAACGTACTAAATATGCGTTGCAATCTGAACAACTAGGAACAGCGCATGCCGTTATTCAAGCGGAAGATATTTTGAAGGACCACTCAGGTACTACTTTAATAATTAGTGGTGACACACCACTATTTACAGAGGAAACATTAAACAATTTGTTTGAATATCACGAACAACAAAATGCTAAAGCAACGGTTCTTACAGCTAAGGCACCTAATCCATTTGGATATGGTCGTGTAATTAGAAACGAAAACGGTGATGTAACTAATATCGTTGAACAAAAAGATGCTAACGAGCAAGAAGCTGCCGTAGACGAAATTAATACTGGAGTTTATTGCTTTGATAATCATGAATTATTTACTAGATTACATGAAGTTGGTAACGATAATGCTCAAGGTGAATATTACTTACCAGATGTAGTAGAAATAATTCGTAATACTGGTGGCAAGGTTTCAGCCTACCAGATGGAAGACTTCAATGAATCGATGGGTGTTAATGATCGTGTAGCTTTATCTAATGCTGAAAAAGTTATGCGTCAAAGAATTAATGAGATGCACATGAGAAATGGTGTAACTCTGATTGATCCAATCAACACATACATTGATTACGGTGTAGAAATTGGTTCAGATACAATTGTTGAACCAGGAGTTAAAATTTTTGGTGATACGGTTATTGGCGAAGATTGTTTAATCGGTAGTGGCTCAAGAATTGAAAATTCTAAAATTGGCAACAATATCAAAATCATTAGTTCAACCATTGAAGATGCAGTGATGAAAGATGGTAGCAATTGTGGTCCTAATAGTCACTTGCGCCCAAATGCTGAAATTGGTGAAGATGTCCACATTGGTAATTTTGTAGAGATTAAGAATACAAAAATTGGCGATCGAACAAAAGTTGGTCATCTAACTTATATCGGTGATGCAACTCTAGGAACTGATATTAATGTTGGCTGTGGAGTTGTCTTTGTGAATTATGATGGAGTTCAAAAATTCCACAGTGAGATAGGTAGTTATACTTTCCTTGGAAGCAACTCCAATATTGTTAATCCAGTTAAAATTGCAGATCATGCTTTTGTTGCTGCAGGATCAACAATTACAGAAGATATACCTTATCATGCAATGGGGATTGCACGTTCAAGACAAGTTAATAAAGAAGAGTTTTGGGATAGATTGGCTGTTTCTAAAAGTGAAGAATGGAATAAATAGATGGAGAGAGATATGACAAATTCAGAGCGTCCGTTAAAGATTTTTGCACTAAACTCAAATAAGCCTTTGGCTGAAAAAATTGCCGAATCAATGGGAATTGAATTAGGTAAATCTTCTGTTAAAAAATTCAGTGATGGTGAAATCCAAATCAACATTGAAGAAAGTATTCGTGGAGCTGAAGTATTCTTAGTTCAATCAACTTCAGACCCAGTTAATGATAATTTGATGGAATTATTAATCATGGTTGATGCTTTACGTCGCGCATCTGCTTCAATGATTAATGTTGTAATTCCATATTATGGTTATGCTAGACAAGACCGTAAAGCTCGCTCACGCGAACCAATTACTGCTAAATTGGTTGCTAATATGTTAGAACGTGCTGGTGTTGATCGCGTCTTGGCTTTAGATTTGCATGCTGCACAAATCCAAGGATTCTTTGATATTCCTGTCGACCATTTGATGGGTGCACCTTTACTAGCTGATTACTTCCTTGAACAAGGATTGAATGAAGATGCTGTTGTTGTATCACCTGACCATGGTGGAGTTACAAGAGCTCGTAAATTAGCAGAATTTCTAAAAACTCCAATTGCTATTATTGATAAACGTCGTCCAAAAGCAAATGTTGCTGAAGTAATGAATATCATTGGTGATGTTCAAGGTAAACGTGCAATTATTATTGATGATATGATTGATACAGCTGGGACTTTATCACTAGCTTCACAAGCGCTAATTGAAGCTGGGGCTACAGAAGTATATGCAAGCTGTACTCACCCTGTATTATCGGGTCCAGCTATTAAGAGAATTGCTGAATCACCAATCAAACAATTGATAGTAACTGATTCAATTAATTTACCAGAAGAAAAACAAATTGATAAAATGGTCCAAATTTCTGTTGGTCCACTTATCGGTGATGCTATTACAAGAATTCATAACAACGAACCAGTTAGTCCACTATTCGTTACAAGATTTAAACGCAAATAAAAAAACCTCCATTATGGAGGTTTTTTTATTTGTTATTATTTTTTGTTTTCTTGTGATTGTAATAAATCGCGAATATCTTTTAGATAATCTTCAGCTGAAACGATTGATGCTTCTTCAGCTTCTTCTTCTTTTTTACCTAATGCACGCATTCTATTGATTGCTTTAACAATCAAGAAGATTACGAACATAACCATAATGAATTCGATTAATGCATTGATGAACATACCGAATTTGAAGTTAGCATCACCGATTGTAAGTACAATAGATGATAGGTCTACTTGTCCTAGGAATAATCCAATTAATGGGTTGATTAGAGTATCAACTAAAGAACCAGTAAGATCTTTGAATGCACCACCAACGATAACACCAACGGCCATGTCGACTACGCTACCCTTTGAAACGAATTCTTTAAATTCATTTAGAAAATTCTTCAAAATATTTTCCTCCTATAATATAATCACTGCCAATAATTATAGCGAAAGCAAAATAACTATTCAATATAAAACATTATCTAAGTTAGCAATTATTTAAGTTGTCCATTATTAATGTGTGATTGGAATTCATCGTAGTTTAAATTAAAAATACTACTGCGAGTATCAGTAAGCATTTGCTTAGGGAAGAATAAACGTTCATCTTTTTCAATCTTATCTGAGATAGCTGCCACTAGATGACTTAACGTTGATAATTCATTTAACGTTCCATCTTGTTGAATGATTTCAATAGGTGTTTTAGGTTCACTATAAGCATCATAAGGTAAGTCGGAACTATTATTGATGGCGGTATAGTATTTCTTATCAAAACCACATTGTTCTACTAATTCCGTCATGACAGGGATTAGTTCTTTTGTTTCATCATTAAAACCAACGGATTTAAATGGGTGACGGTCCAAGAATCGATGAGCTAAATCATGCAAAATATCATCAGGATGATCTTGCCACAAATTGAAGTAGGTATTTAAAACACCGTCATCCAAACGAAGATAATCTTGTACGGAAACTTTCTTCTCGAAGAAGGGAACTAATAAACTTGGCATTTCAAAGCCTTCCATAGATCCATTTTCAAACAAGAATTTAGCACGTTGTAATAGATTAGTTAGAATAACTTCCATACCTCTTGATACCGGATGGAAATATACTTGTTGATACATTTGATAACGAGCTAAGATATAATCTTCAACAGCCCGCATACCGTCAGCGTTGAAGGCGATTCCATCTTTATATGGTCGCATAACTCGCAGTACTCGAGTTAAATCAAAAGTTCCATAATTAGTCCCGGTATTATAGGCATCACGAACTAAATAGTCCATACGATCGGCATCTAGTTGACTTGAAATCATTTGCACAACTTGAGGATTAGCATATGTTTTATTAATAACACTTGCCACTCGTTCTGGAAAATCTTTAGCAACAGAGTTCAAAATTGTATTTACTTCAGTGCCTTTATTGGTAATGATTTCTTGAGTCCACTTCTCGTGATCAGTGCTAAAAATATGTTCAAAAGTATGTGAATAAGGTCCATGACCAACATCGTGAAGTAATGCCGCACAAAGTGCTACTAGACGTTCATCATCATTCCAGAGTCCGTCCTTGTTATTTTTACTTGGATAATTACGATTGAAGTTATTACAAATTTGACGAGTAATCTCATAAACACCAACACTATGAGTGAAACGTGAATGTTCAGCTCCGTGGAATGTGAATGAAGAAGTTCCTAATTGTTTAATTCTACGTAGTCTTTGAAATTCTTTTGTATTGATTAAGTCTAAAATAACTTTGTGTTCAACGTGAATGTAGTTATGGATAGGATCGCGAAAGACTTTTTCTCGAGGTAAATATACAATATTGTCCATGAAGACTCCTTAAATGATATTTTCGTTTCTTTGCTCAAGATCTAATAAGGCTTTAGTAATTTTCTCTTGATATTTTGTAGTTTGAGTATACAATTTAACGGCTTCATAGTCGAATTTGTAAGTATTTGCTAACGAATCAAGCATATTTTTTTTAAAATCATCGATTGATAAAGGTTGTTCAAGTAGTTCGTCAAGATTAGCCATTGATTGAGGATTAATATTTGGGTAGTCAAAATTACTGCTATCAGCTTCACTTTGTTCATAGAAGCTCTGGATAAGAGAGCTACGTTGCTTTTGGTTACCGTTAATACTGATATAAGCCATAATAACAATGCCATCAGTGACACGACGTTGTGAAATCCCTGCGAATTTTTTACCATTAACACTTAGGTCATAATCACCAGGACAATATGAATCGGGAATCTCTTTAACGTCAATGTGTAGTTTTGGCAAAGTGTTTTTTATTAAATCAACCATTCGTTGGTATGCTGAGTTGATACTTAATTCGTCATTTCGAGGAAGAAATAATGAGACATTCAAAACTCCAGAATCATTAACAACAGCTAAACCGCCAGAATTACGTACAAAATATTTATAGTTACTTTGTTTAAGATAGTTGAGTCCGGCAGATAGATTATTAAGTCTTTGGTCAGCCATTCCTAAAATAACAGTGTTATCCATTGTCCAAAAATTCAAAATAGGTAATTGCTGCAAATCGGAAAGACTTTTTAACAAAACATTATTTTCGGTGAATGGTAAATATATTTTATTTGGTTGTTTGTATGTGCGGTCGTATAATAAGATAGTATTAGTCATAACCTTATTATATAAGAAAGTAAGAAATAAATGAACGAAACACAAAAAGTAGACATAAAATTAACGACAACTATTAAACAAGATAATGAAGACTTTGAACACTCAATTGAAAATTCGGGAATAATTGAAGAAAAAGATGATCGATTTGTTTTGAATTTTATAGACGAGAATGAAGAAGGAAGATTTTTTATTCGTTTTGATTTGTTAAAAACTGGCGAGGTATTATTGAATCGCCAATCTAGCGATCAACAAAACATGTCAGATTTTTATTTCAAAGAAAAAGAACAAAAAGAAGTAATCTATAAGACTAGTTACGGAGTTATGAGCTTAGTAGCCCAGACAACTTATTTGTTGAGTGACATAGATAATGGACAAGTAGAAATTGACTATTTACTATTTCAACAAAAACAATTGGTCGGAGAATACAAGTTACGATTGATTTTTAGTGCTGTAATAGGTTAATATATTCATAATGCTGTTTGAAAGGACGTGTACTCTTGAAACTAGATATTTTCGATGGTCAACTTAAAGAAGAATTATCAATGATAGAAGTTGCGCACGCAATTCTTGAAGAAAAAAATGAATCAATCGCTTTTGCTGATTTGGTTAATATGGTGCAAGAATTCTTGGGCAAAGCTGATGAGGCTGTTAGAGATCAACTCCCTCAATTCTATACAGATTTAAATAATGATGGTAGCTTTATCTCGTTAGGTGATAATGTTTGGGCACTACGTAAGTGGTATGCCGTTGACTCAATTGATGAAGAAGTAAATCATCCTGAAGACACAAACGACGAACCATCAATTAACACAGGTGCAAAAGTTAATGCATTCTTAAATGATGATGCAGAAGACGACGATGTTGTTGATTATGACGACGAAGATGCAGAAGGTGTTGTTGCTGCAGCTGATAGTCCTGACTTATCTAAGTTAGCTAGTGATGATCTAACTAAGCTTGATGACGATGACGATGATGAAGACGAAACATTGCCAGACGGTATTGAAGGTCAACTAACTGAGTTTGATGATGACGAAGAAGAAATCGATCTTGATGAAGAAGACGATGACGACGAAGAATAACAAGAAATAAATATGTTTTTATATTGACGTAGGAGCCATATACCTATATTATATTGATTGGGCTCTTAAGAGACGTCTTAAATAGCAAGCTCCCTGTTCGCAATGAATAGGGAGCTTGTTTTATGTTTATGGCAAAAAAGTTGCTACCTGAACACAAACGAAGGAAGGATAGTATTTTATGACTAAGTATATTTTTGTAACCGGTGGAGTTGTTTCATCATTAGGTAAAGGTATCGTTGCGGCATCTTTAGGAAGATTATTGAAGAACCGTGGATTGAAAGTTACAGTTCAAAAGTTTGATCCCTACATTAATGTTGATCCAGGGACAATGAGTCCTTATCAACATGGTGAGGTTTATGTAACAGATGATGGAACTGAAACTGACTTGGATCTTGGACATTATGAAAGATTCATTGATAACAATTTGAATAAATATTCAAACGTTACAACCGGTAAAATCTATTCTGAAGTACTAAAAAAAGAACGTCGTGGTGATTATCAAGGAGCCACTGTTCAAGTAATTCCACATATCACTAATACAATTAAAGATAAGATTATGCGTGCCGCTATTACAACGGACTCAGATGTTATCATTACAGAAATTGGTGGAACAGTTGGGGATATCGAATCACTTCCTTACTTAGAAGCACTACGTCAAATGAAGGCTGAAGTAGGTGCTGATAATTGTATTTATATTCATACTACTTTGATTCCTTACTTACGTGCTGCTGGCGAAATGAAAACAAAGCCAACACAACACAGTGTTAAAGAACTTCGTGGTGTAGGTATTCAACCTAACATCTTAGTAGTTAGAACTGAACAAGAAGTTCCACAATCTATGAAAGATAAGATTGCATCATTCTGTGACGTTAAACCAGAAGCTGTAATTGAATCACGTGACGTGGATACTTTATATTCAATTCCATTGAATCTACAAAGACAAAATATGGACCAAATCGTTTGTGATTATTTACATATAGATAGTCCAGTTGCTGACATGACAGACTGGAAAAAACTAGAACAACGTGTCTTGAGTCTAAAACATACAACAAATATTACATTAGTTGGTAAATATGTAGAATTGCAAGATGCTTATATTTCAGTTACAGAAGCTCTAAAACATGCTGGATACTTCTATAACTCAGATATTAAAATTACAAAAGTAAAAGCAGAAGATATTACTAAAGATAATGTTGCTGACATCTTAAAAGATACCGATGGAGTAATTGTTCCAGGTGGATTTGGTGATCGTGGACTTGAAGGAATGATTGAATCAATTCGTTATGCTCGTGAAAATGATGTACCTTTCTTAGGAATCTGTTTGGGAATGCAAATGGCATCAATCGAATTTGCTCGTAATGTTGTTGGACTTAAAGATGCAACAAGTGGCGAAGTTGATGAAAATGCAGAACATAAGATTATTGATCTTATGGCTGACCAACATGGTGTAGAAGAAATCGGTGGAACTCTTCGATTAGGGTTATATCCATGTAAGTTAAAAGAAGGTTCAAGAGCTAAAGAATTGTACGATAATCAATCAGAAATCCAAGAACGTCATAGACATCGTTATGAATTCAATAATGAATATCGTAAAGAGTTCGAAGAAAAAGGACTTACATTCTCAGGAACTTCTCCTGATGATCGCTTAGTTGAAATAGTTGAAATTTCAGATAAGAAATTCTTTGTGGCTGCTCAATATCATCCAGAGTTCTTATCAAGACCAGATCGTCCTGAAGGATTGTTCAAAGCATTTATCGGTGCTGCTTCAGACCTTGAGGGTTCACAATTTTAATTGTAAATTAGAATAAAAATCTGTATATTTAATGAGTATAAATAAGAAATAGTTGGACTTTATAATGCAAAAAATCGTTGTTAATGGTGGGAAAAAAATATCAGGTGAAGTATCAATAGGAGGCGCAAAAAACAGTACAGTTGCGCTTATTCCTGCTGCTATCTTATCTGATACTAAAGTTGTTTTGGATTGTGTACCTAGAATTCGTGATGTCTATAATTTGATGGACATCTTAAGCGATATGAACGTACAATCTGAATTCAAAGAAGATGTTCTTGCCATTGATCCAAGTGAAATGGAATTTGGACCATTACCTGATGATAAGGTAACTTCATTAAGAGCATCTTATTATTTCATGGGTGCATTATTAGGTAAATTTAACAAAGCAATAGTTGGACTACCTGGTGGAGACGATATTGGACCACGTCCAATAGATCAACATATTAAAGGCTTTGAAGCTTTAGGTGCAACCGTAGAAAACAAGAATGGGAATATTGTCATTGAGGCTAAAGATGGACTTCATGGAGCAAAGATATTCTTAGATATGGTTTCTGTTGGAGCGACTATTAATATCATTTTGGCTGCCGTTCGAGCTAAAGGTGTTACAACTATCGAGAATGCAGCAAAAGAACCAGAAATTATTGATTTGGCAACATTTTTAAATAACATGGGTGCTCAAATTCGTGGTGCTGGTACAGAAACAATCAGAATTATGGGTGTGGATCGTTTAGAATCTCACAATTCACATACAATTATTCCAGATCGTATCGAAGCAGGTACATACTTAGCAATGGCAGCTGCTATTGGTGATGGAGTTTTAGTTAAAAATATTATTGCAGAACATTTAGATGCATATATTGCTAAGTTAGAGGAAATGGGTGTTCAATTAGATGTTCGTGAAGATAGCATTTACGTTAATCCGGCTAATGAACTAAAGAGTGTAAAGATTAAAACTATGCCTTACCCTGGATTTGCAACTGACTTGCAACAACCAATTACTCCGTTATTATTGAAGGCCGGTGGACAAGGGATTATTGCGGATACAATCTATCCAAAACGAATTAAACATATTCCACAATTGGTCAAAATGGGAGCGGAAATCAGTAACGAGAACGATTTAATTATTATCGGAAAATCTGATGATAAATTGCAAGGAGCTACAGTCGTTGCGGATGAAATCCGTGCGGGTGCTTGCTTATTAACAGCAGGATTGATGGCACAAGGTCAAACAGTTATTGAAAGTGCAGAAAATATCATGCGCGGGTATGATAGAGTTATTTGGAAATTACGTAACTTAGGTGCTGACATAACTTTAACTGATGACGAAAACTAAAAAACTAGGCAAAAATGCCTAGTTTTTTTATTTAATGAAAGTTGTTTTTATAATAATAATTTGCTATATTACTTTTATTAAATAACAAAGGGATGTGAAGCCGTTGAGAAACTAAGTTGAAGTTAGATTTAAATATACTTATGTAGTATGTTTATTTGCTTTTCAACTTAGTGGTATCAAAGGCACACATAATAGGCCTATTTGACACTACTTTTGTAGTGTCTTTTTTTGTTGAAAAGCCCATTTTTAAGAATTATGAGGTAATAATAATGGGAACAATACAAATACAAAATTTAAGCTTTAAATACGCAAATATGAGTGAGAATCTCTTTGATAATATTAATTTACGAATTGATGAATCATGGAAATTAGGTTTAATAGGTCGAAATGGTCGAGGAAAAACAACTCTTTTAAACATAATTCAAAACAAATTAAGTTATGATGGGCAAATTATAACTAATCTGGACTTTAGTTATTTCCCTAAAAACATAACCAATCCAAATCAATCGACTCAAGACGTAGTCCTACAGATTGCTAAATTAGAAGAATACGATTTATGGAAAATTCAAACTGAAATGAGCAAATTAGAATTAGCAGATTCGTTATTAGGTTTGCCATATAAAAAGTTGAGTCCAGGACAACAAACCAAAATACAACTAGCGGCAATGTTTGTTGATGACCATGATTTTCAATTGCTCGATGAGCCGACTAACCATTTAGATATCAAAGGTCGAAAAGCTGTTGAAAGTTACTTGAATTCAAAGCAAGGTTTCATTGTCATTAGCCATGATAGACATTTTTTGAATCATGTAATTGATCATGTTATTTCAATTAATCGTAATAATATTACGGTTATTCATGGAAATTTTGATACATGGGAACAAGAAAAACAAAATCGAGATCAATTAGAATTCAATCAAAAAGAAAAATTAAAATCTGATATCAAAAAATTAAAATCATCAGCCGCTAAGAAAGAAAATTGGTCGCAACAAAAAGAAAAAGATAAGTATAAAAAGCCTGGTATGGAACATGATAATATAGATAGAGGATTTGTTGGCTCACGAGCTGCACGAGTAATGAAGCGAGCTAAACAGATACAAGGTCGCGCAAACACAGCTATTGAAGACAAACAATCGTTGTTAAAAAATGTTGAAATTAGTGATTCTTTAAAGATGAATTATCTTGAAATTTTACATTCTAAGGAAGTTCTGATTGTCGATGATTTATCAGTTGGATTTTCTGATACAATATTAAATAAACCCATTTCATTTACCTTGCACCCTAATGAGATAATTTCTTTAATTGGTGACAACGGTGCAGGAAAAACAACATTTCTTAAGAAAATTTTGAAGCAAACGACGGCAATTAATACTGGCTATTTCAAAATGAATAGCAAACATAAAATTGCATATTTAAGTCAAGATGCCAACGAATTATCGGGTACAATTAACCAGCTATGTGAGCAAATGGAAATTTCAGAAGAAGAAGTTTTTTCAAGTTTGCGTAAACTGGGATTTGAGTGCGAATTATTTAATAGCAAAATTGAAACCATGAGTCAGGGTCAGAAGAAAAAAGTAGCCTTAGCAATTAATTTAGTTCAACCGGCCAACTTATATATTTGGGATGAGCCGTTGAATTATTTAGACGTAATAACAAGAGAACAAATTATTGATGTCATAAAACGATATCAGCCATCAATGATTGTAATTGAGCATGATCGTGATTTCATAGAGCAAGTTGCAGATAAAAAAGTTAATTTTGAATCAATAAATAATATTGAAAAATAGTAAGAAACATGGTAAAATTTCATATTGTTAGTTATAAATCTCTAGGTTGGCACACAACTTAGGGCAAAAGGAGAAATTATAATGAAGAAAGATATTCATCCAGATTTTCACCCAGTTGTATTCATGGATTCATCAACAGGGGCTAAATTCCTTGCTGGATCAACAGTACAATCAGATGCAACAGTAGATTATGAAGGTACAGAATACCCACTAATTCGTATTGAAATTTCATCAGATTCACATCCATTCTACACAGGTAAGCAAAAATTTGCTCAAGCCGATGGACGTATCGATCGTTTCAACAAGAAATACGGTTTATCAGAAAAATAAAAAGACGGCCTTTAAGGTTGTCTTTTTTTTATATCACGAGGTTAAATATATGATTATTACTAAAGAATTAATGACAAGTGAAGATTATACTCAAATTACAGATATCTGGTTAGAATCAAATATCAAAACACATAACTTTATTAGCAAAAATTATTGGTTGAATAATGTTGCTTATTTCAAATCAGCTATTAGAAATGTTGAATTGCTAGCTTACAAAGAAGGTAATGAAATTTTAGGATTTATTGGAGCAAATGACGACTATATAGAAGGTTTATTTGTTGCTGATAAACATCGAAAAAAAGGTATTGGACGTTTATTATTAGATGAATTAAAAGTTAAACATGAGATATTAAAATTGTTTGTGTATAAGAAAAATCAAAATGCTCTTAATTTTTATTTATCACGAGAATTTGAAATATTCAGTGAAGAAATAGAAGAAGAAACCGGCGAACTAAATATCTCGATGGTGTGGAAGAAATCATAAGAATTAAAAAAAGGAATAACTTTTTAAAGTTATTCCTCTTTTTTTGTAGTTTTTGTTGCTATTACAAAGTTTGTTAGCTCAAGAATACTTGTACTTAAGAAGACGGCTCCATAACCGAAAGCACTGGAAACAGTTGATCCTAACATCGGACCAGTAACGTTACCGATTGCTTGGAATGATTGGTTGTACCCGAAGATACGTCCGGTTGATTCATGAGGCGAATTCTTAGCAATCAATGTTTGTACTTGAGGAATCAAGGCGGCATCAGAAATACCAACGATGAATCGTAAAGCCATTAATTGATAGACGTTTGTCACGAATCCTTGTGGTAAATAGACTAGAAACGCAAGGACTAATCCGAATAGAAGAATCTTTTGCGTACCAATTTTATCACCAAGGGCACCAAATCTCGGAGCAGCAATTACTGTGGCAATTCCCGGAACCGCAGCGACAATCCCACTGATGAAAGCGACATTATCACCACCGTGTAACAATTGCCGTACATATAGACTCAATATCGGATTAATTGAATTGTTAGAAGCTTGAATAATCATGGTGGTAATGAACATTCCGAATATTATTCGTTTGTTTTTTAAGCCATTGAATAATTCGCGTGCACTTATTTGGTCATCTTTTTCAACTGGAGTAAAATCTTCATGAACGAAGAATAGAGATAACAAGAATGCAATGAATAAGACGACACCGGTAATCATAAATGGAACGCGATAGCCATAAAGTTGGGCCACAGCGCCACCAATCATAGGTCCTAACAAGGCACCGGAAACATTACCTGTAGTTAATGTTCCTAATGCGCGTCCGCTTTCTTCTTTAGGAGTTGTTGTGGCGATTAGAGTATTGGCATTACTAATGAATCCTGAGAATACTCCTTGCAATGTTCTTAAAGCTAATAATTGATAGACGTTAGTAACTAACGAACAAAGTCCTAAGACAATGGACATACCAAGAGCGGCACGTAATAACATTAACTTGCGACCTTTACGATCAGCAATTCTTCCCCAAATAGGTGAGATGAAAGCCATCACTAGAAAAGTTGATGAAAAGACAACACCGGACCACATATTTAATTGAGCTTTGGAGAAATCACCTAATTCATCTATATATAATGACATGAACGGTGTAATCATAGAGAAGCCCACACCGACCATGAAATTACCAAACCACAATACTTGTAGATTGCGTTTCCATTGCGGTTTATTGGCTGAGAAAAAATTAGAAATGCGTCTCATAATAACACCTCCTCTTGTATAATAATTATTATTTGTATTTGAATAACGATTGAAAGTATAATGTTATATAATTCAATAAGTATAGTACAACAACACTAGGAGTACAATTTATGAAGTTAACAGTTAATGAGTTAGTGAGTGCTTTGCATCTCGATCAAGAAATAAAAAATGATGATGCAATAGTTACGAATGCTTGTTTTGATAGTCGCAAAGCCATTGAAGGATCATTATTTATTCCTTTAAATGGTGACCGTGATGGACATGAATTTATTGATAAGGCCCAAAGCTTAGGAGCAACAGCTAGTTTGTGGCAAAAAGATCATGAAATACCAGAAGGGGTTACTATTCCCTTAATCTTGGTTGATGATGTTTTAACTGCTCTACAAGACTTATCTAAATATTATTTAAACAAAGTCAATCCCAAAGTTGTCGCTGTTACAGGAAGTAATGGGAAAACTACAACTAAAGATATGATAGCTTCGATATTGAAGTCAGAATCAAATGTCGTCTACACATACGCTAATTTCAATAATGAAATAGGTGTACCGGTAACTGTTCTTAATATGGAAACAAGTACTGAAGTCTTAGTTGTCGAATTAGGGATGGATCGTCCGGGACAAATTCATAAACTAAGTGAAATAGTTCAACCTGATATTGCAGTTATTACTATGATTGGTGAAGCACATATCGAATTCTTTGGTACACGTGACAAGATTGCTGATGCTAAGATGGAAATTGTTGATTTCTTACGTGAAGATGGAATCTTTATTTACAATGGAGATGATCCTTTGTTGCGTCAAAAAGCAGAATCAGTACAACAAGCTAAAGTAACTTTTGGTTTTAATGAAGATAATGATATCTGTCCTTTAGAGCAAAATAGTAAAAAAAGTAGCACAGACTTCAAACTTAATATCTATCCTGATACTGACTTCGTTTTGCCATTGATGGGTGATTACAATGTGAATAATGCTATGGCAGCAATTGGTGTGGGTAAAGTTATGAATATCCCTGTCATTGAAATTGTAGACCAATTACAAAAATTTGTCCCAACTAAGAATCGAACAGAATGGAAAAAAGCATTCAATGGTGCTGATATCTTAAGTGACGTTTATAATTCAAATCCAACTGCTGTTATTGATGTATTGGAAAATTTGAAAAAAATAGAATGCAATGGACGCCGAATTGTCGTACTTGGTGACATGTTAGAACTTGGTGATCAGTCACAAGTATTGCACGAATCTATTGCCCAATATTTGAACCCACAAGATTTTCAAGAAGTTTATTTAATCGGTTCTGATATGAAATACTTAAAGCAAAAATTAGCTGAAAAATATGAACAAAGCCAAATTAAATATTTTGAAAAATCACAATTAGAAGAGTTATCAATGAGTATCAAAGTTGATTTACAACCGGCAGATCTTATTATGTTGAAAGCAAGTAATGGAATTCATCTAAATCAAGTATTAGAACAAATTGAAATGTAGCATTGTGCTTGTTATTACGGGTCTTGAGTGGTACTATTATTTAGTGCGTTTTCAGAAAGCAAAATGAAAATAGTAACTATACAAAAAATAAAATAAAAATCTCCAGGAGGAAAACATTTGAAATTTAATGAGCTAGATTTAAGCCCTGAAATTTTAAAAGGAATTCAAGAAGCTGGGTTTGAAGAAGCTACACCAATCCAATCCGAAACAATTCCTTTAGTAATCGAAGGAAGTGACGTGATTGGTCAAGCCCAAACAGGTACAGGTAAAACTGCTGCTTTTGGACTTCCAACGTTAGATAGAGCGGATACTACAAGTAACAAGATTCAAACATTAATCATTTCACCAACTCGTGAATTGGCTATTCAAACACAAGAAGAACTTTACAAGTTAGGTAAAGCTAAGCGTGTTAAGGTACAAGCTGTTTACGGTGGTGCTGATATCCGTCGTCAAATTAACAACTTGAAGAACCACCCTCAAATCTTAGTAGGGACACCAGGACGTTTACTAGATCACATCAATCGTAAAACTGTACGTCTTGAAAATGTTAATACAATTGTTCTAGATGAAGCTGACGAAATGTTAGATATGGGATTCATTGAAGATATCCAAAGCATTCTAGAAACAGTTCCTAACAAACATCAAACACTATTGTTCTCAGCAACAATGCCTAAACCAATCCTAAATATTACTAAGCGATTCATGACTGATCCAAAACTTGTACAAGTTAAGTCAAAAGAATTAACAGCTAAGAATATTAAACAATATTATGTTAAGGCTAAAGATTTCGAAAAATTCGATATCATGACACGTATCTTTGACGTACAAGCACCAGAATTGTCATTGGTATTTGGACGTACAAAACGTCGTGTTGATGAATTAACTCGTGGATTGCAAGCTCGTGGATATAGAGCTGAAGGTCTACATGGTGATTTAACACAACAAAAACGTATGGCTGTTTTACGCCAATTCAAAGAAGGAAAGCTTGAATTCCTAATAGCAACTGATGTTGCTGCTCGTGGATTAGATATTTCCGGCGTTACTCATGTTTACAACTACGATATTCCACAAGATCCAGATAGCTATGTTCACCGTATCGGTAGAACTGGACGTGCTGGTAAGTCAGGTGTGGCTGTTACATTCATCACACCTAACGAAATGGACTACTTGAAGACAATTGAACAACTAACTAAAGTACGTATGGATCCATTGAACCCACCAACTGATGAAGAAGCACTTGTCGGACAATTTAAGGTTGCTCGTGAAGATATTGCGGAAACAATCAAAAATGGTGATTTAGATAAATATGCTGACTTTGCTAATGAATTGTTGGAACAATATACTCCACAACAATTAGTAGAAGCTTACATTAAAGCAATCAGTAAAGATTCATCAAACATTCCAGTTAAAATCACACCTGAACGTCCATTACCTTCAAGAAAACGAAGCAGTAATCGACGTGGCGGTGGCCATTCAGGTGGTTACAAAGGTAACCGTCGTAATAGTAGTGGACGCGGTAATGGCAATGGTCGTGGTGGATACTCACGCGATCGTCGCAACAAAGATTCAAAATCATCAGGTCGTTCAAATGATTCAAATCGTCGTAGCAATGGCGGTAATAGTAACAAACGTAACGACAGCAAGAAAAACGGTCGTAATTTCACTATTAGAACAAACAATAAATAATAATTTATTAAAAAAGCATTCAGATATTTATTATCTGAATGCTTTTTTAGTGTGAGTTGCTTCTGACATTTCTTCTAGTAACTCGTATGTTAAAATATGTATTCAAGCAAGTACACTTTTGTGAGGTGAGTTTGATGATAAAGGGAATTGGAATTGATATTACAGATATTACAAGAATTAGAACAGCAAAGCTAGAACATGATACTTTTGTTAGCAAGATATTAACGGAACCAGAAATTACCGAATATATTAATTTCAGTGAAAAACGTCAAGATGAGTATCTAGCTGCCCGGTTCTCTGCTAAGGAATCTTTTTCTAAAGCTATGGGAACAGGAATTGGGAAAGATGTTAGTTTTCATGACATAACTATTCTTGATGATGACAAGGGAAAACCTTCTGCTTATACAAAACTCACAAAAGACAAAGTTCATATTTCTATTTCGCATACTGATGAAGTTGTGATGACGGAGATAATTATTGAGGAAGTGAAATAAAATGATACCTTCAATTCATAGACCGGCATACATTGAAGTTGATTTAAATAATATCGCTAGTAATATAAAACAAGTTTTGAATCACCTAAATAATGGTGAAGAGATTTTTGCGGTGGTAAAAGCTAATGCATATAGCCATGGTATTGTAGAAGTAAGTAAAACTGCACTTGAATCAGGAGCAACAGGACTCTGCGTAGCTACTTTAGATGAAGCGCTAGAAATTCGTGATGCAAAAATTAATGCACCTATCTTGGTATTAGGTGTAACAGAAGCTACAGATGTTAGTTTAGCTTCTGAAAAGAATATTTCGCTAACTGTTGCAGACAATGACTGGATTTCAGAAGTAAAAAAACAAGATTTTGATAAAATTAACATACATCTCGGTATTGATTCAGGAATGAGTCGTATAGGTTATACAAACCGTGAGATGATTGAAGAAGCAATAACTATGATTAAAGCTGATAAGCGAATCAATCCTGAGGGAATCTTTACTCATTTTGCCACGGCTGATGATCCAGATGACACATATTTTCAACAGCAGTTGACAATTTTTCATAAATTGACAGATGATTTGGAAATAGAATTTAAATACAAACACGTTGCTAATTCAGCTACAGCTTTGTGGCGTGAACAAAGTGATTTTAATATGGTACGTTTAGGGATTGCCATGTATGGCATGAATCCATCAGGAACAAGTATTGAATTACCTTATAAATTGAAACCAGCTTTTAATTTATATAGTGAGTTAGTTTTTGTAAAAGAAGTTAAGCCTGGAACTAAAATTGGTTATGGAGCAACATATACAGCTGAAGAAAATCAGTGGATTGGAACAATTCCGATAGGATATGCTGATGGCTGGTTAAGAAGAATGTCAGGATTTGAAGTTCTTATAAACGGTCAACGCTGTCCAATTGTTGGCCGAATATGTATGGACCAATTTATGGTACGCTTGCCTGAGAAATATAAAGCTGGTACCAAGGTAACAATATTAGGTAAAGATGAATTTGGGAATAAAATAACTATACAAGAAGCAGCAGAATATGCGGATACAATCAATTATGAGATAGTATGTTCATTGTCAGAAAGATTACCGAGAATATATTAAGGGGCTAATTATGAAAAAAGTTTATTTTTTATGTACGGGAAATTCTTGTCGTAGCCAAATGGCGGAAGGATATGCTAAAGATATCTGGAAAGATGAAGATGTTGAAATTAGAAGTGCTGGTGTAGAAATGCACGGATTGAATCCAAAAGCCGTTCAAGTTATGGGTGAGGACAATATAGATATTTCTATGCAAGAATCAACATTGATCGATAATGATTACTTTGCAGATGCTGATTTAATTATCACATTATGTGGTGATGCTAAAGATAGATGTCCGATGATTGCTAATCAAGCAATTCATGAACATTGGGATTTACCAGATCCTGCACAAGCAAAAGGAACTGAAGAAGAAGTACTAGATGTCTTCAGAAGTGTTCGTGATGATCTTAAAAATAGAATAATAAATAAAAAAGAAGCTGGCATTTAATGCTAACTTCTTTTTTTATTTGTCCTCATAACTTATAACGGTACCTGTTTGTAGGTTATCGATTTCAGTAACCTGAAATCCTTTTCTGGTTAATCTTTTTGTGATTTTATTTAGTGTTTCTTCTGTAGTATCTAAAGGTAAGGTGAAAAGAGTTCTGCGAACACCTACTTCTTCTCTAGCATCTAGTGTCATGCAACCACCGATTGAAACATACTTAGCAATGATTTTTGACATCGAAGCTAAGTCGCCTTGTTTTCCAGTGGAAGTCACAGTTAGAACATAATTACTTAAATTAATATTCCATGCATCAGATAACATATCTAGAAGTTTAGAATGTGTAAGAATTCCATAGAAAATATTTTTTTCGTCTAGAACGGCAATGTATGGCAAATCTTTAATATTGAAAAATACTTTAAAGAAAGGTGAGTCCATTTGAATAGTCTTAGTCGCATTTTTTAATAATGAAGTAACTGGTAAAGTCATATCACCGTTGTTAGATTTGTGACGGTAAATATGCATTTTATAGATGTTGCCACGGAATATTTGTCCAGTCTCATCAAGTACTGGAATACAACGATAACCTGATTCCTCAAGGATTGCCAGAGCTTGTTCGAGCGTTACACTTGCTTTGACGGTTGTTAATTTTTCTTTCTTCATTATTAAAGTTTCTAAGAGCATACGACTCACCTCGAATATTAAAATAATTTAATCTAGCTTAGTAATGTTAGCACATAAAGGCTATTTATGTCGATTTATTAATTAGAAAAAAACTAACAAAAAAAGCACTCACAAATTTTATGGTAGGTTCTAAAAAAGTTATACATATATTTCAATATATTCAACCGCTCGCGGATGATTTTATAGACTTATTTTGCTTAAAACACAGTGCGATTATTTTTAATTCTGTATCAATAGTATATGTAGTCATAAAAAGGGCTCCAATAAGTTAGGTTTTAATGTCTAACTTTTCTGGAGCCCTTCAATATTGTCTTAAATGGTTTTTAAAAAATATTCAACTAACTACGCCTAATGAACAATAATATTAAACAAGTAATAAACGATATTAAGGCTATTGAATAACCAATTATTGGAAATTTAAAATACAAAGATACTATTAAAGCAAAAGCGGTTAACAATAAAATTATGGAAACATCAGAAGTCCCTTTCATAAATTTCACCTCGATGCTATATCTAAAGTGTAATTAGACGATATTACAATTTCTATAATACAAGGAGGACACTATGAAAGCAAAGAAAATAAGTTTTGTAAAGTTTGCAGCAATTTTTTCTATAACAGTATTATTACTTGGTATTATTTTATCGGTTTTCTCTAGTAGTAAGCAAATACTAGTTACGCTGCCACTAGTATATTTAGACATAAAAAGGGCTCCAATAAGTTAGGTTTTAATGTCTAACTTTTCTGGAGCCCTTCAATATTGTTTCAATTATTAATAATTATCTCTTAATGTCAGTAGCTTTGAATCCGTCTTCGATAACTTTTTCAAGAGCTGCACCTGAAGCTGCCATTTTAGCTTTTTCAGCATCATCCAATGGAACTTCGATAACTTGACGTAGACCGTCTTTGTTAACAATAGCAGGTGTACCAACGTAAACATCATTCAATCCATATTGACCTTCCATAAGAACTGAAAGAGGAAGAATTGTGTCTTCATTGTTAAGAAGTGCTTTAGTGATACGAGCAAGAGCTGTACCAACACCGTAGAATGTAGCACCTTTACCACTAATGATTTCGTAAGCAGCGTTAACAGTACGTTTTTCGATTTCAGCAAGTTTTTCTTCAGTGAATGAACCTGGGTTAGCTTGCATCCATTCGCGAATTGTTAGTCCACCAATTGTAAGGTGTGAGAAAGCAGCGAATTCTGAATCACCGTGTTCACCTAAGATATAACCGTGAACTGAACGAGGATCTATATTGATTTCTTCAGCAACGAATTTACGTAGACGGTTTGAGTCTAGTGAAGTTCCTGAACCAATAACACGTTCTTTAGGGAATCCTGAAAGTTTGTATGTAGCGTATGTCAAGATATCAACTGGGTTAGCAGCAACCAAGAAGATACCATTGAATCCTGATTCAACAACTGGATTAACAATTGATTTTAAGATGTTAAGGTTTTTGTTTACAAGATCTAATCTTGTTTCACCTGGTTTTTGTGGAGCACCAGCAGTGATAACAACGATATCAGCATCTTTAGCGTCAGAATATTCACCACTTCTAATATTCTTAGGGAATGAATAAGGGATAGCATCTGATAAATCAAGTGCATCACCAACAGTTCTTTCTTTAGCGATATCAACAATAACGATTTCTTGAGCGATACCTTGCAATGTCATAGCATAAGCAAATGATGAACCAACAGCTCCATCACCTACAAGAATGACTTTTTGATGATTCTTTGAGTTTGTAGCAGTCATAAATAGGCCTCCTAATATTTTAAACATCTTTTATTATACTGTTTTATAAGTAATAAAAAAAGCGAAAAAAGGTAATTTACATGACTCCGTGATATAATATTTACTATTGAAAAAGGTGATAAATATGAAAATAATTGTTGGTCTCGGTAATCCGGGGAAAAAATATGATAGAACAAAACATAATATGGGATTCTTAGTAATTGACGAATTATTAGAAGAATTCAACGAAACTCTTAACAAAAATGATTTTGATGCTAAGTATTGTCGATTTAAATACGAAGGTGAGGATATTTTTCTTGTTAAACCTCTAACTTATATGAATGATTCAGGAAGAGCAGTTGGACAATTAATGGGATATTTTCAAATACAAGCTGACGAATTATTAGTTGTGCAAGACGATATGGATATGCCGATAGGTAAGTTAAGATTACGACAAAAAGGTTCAGCCGGAGGGCATAACGGAATTAAGAGTATTATTAATGCACTTGGTGGCAATAAAGAATTCAAGCGAGTTAAAATAGGGATTCAACATCCCGATAAGAAGAGCGTCGTCGATTGGGTTTTAACTCCATTTAGTAAAGATGATGAACCAGTGGCTATGGCTGGAGTGGACAAAGCTACTAATGCTATTATTGATTGGATTAAGAATGATAATTTCGAAAAAATTATGAATCAATATAATTAGATAAAAGAGGGATTTCCTTGAACTTAATCGATACTTTTTTTCAGAACAAACAGATTCAAAAGTTTGTTGAAAAAACCGAATATGATACAAAAAGCTTATTGACCGGGTTATCAGGATCCGCAAATACGCTTTTTTTCGCTGGGTTATTAAAGAAGAAAAACAAGTTATTGATAGTTGAAAACACTAATTTTCATGCTAATCAAACTTTTGATGACTTGAATAGAATTATAGATGATTCATTAACACATATCTTCCCAGTAGAAGAAGCTATTTCTACTGAAATGGCGATTAGTTCCCCTGATTCTTTGGCACAAAGACTTGATAGTATGAACTTCTTGAGCTCTGATAAGAGTGGTATTTTGGTGACTTCAGTTGCGGGATTAGAATACGTAATTAGTGATAGGGAAATGTTTTCTAATCACAAATTACAGTTTCAAACAGGCAGTGAATACGACTTAACAAAATTAAACGACACGTTAATATCTATGGGATATCATCGTGAGAGTATTGTAGGTAAGCCAGCTGATTTCGCAATTCGTGGGGATATTTTGGATGTATATCCATTGAATCTCGATAACCCATTGCGAATTGAATTTTTTGGTGATGAAGTTGATAGCATTCGAACTTTTGATGAAACAACTCAATTAAAAATTGCAGAATTAGCTGAAGCTGAAGTAATTCCGGCTACGGACCGTATTGTGGAATTATCAGATACTAATATAATTGCTCAAAATATTAATGCCGACTTAACTAAGTTGACTGCTAAATATGCAGACAATGAACTGATTGAAAAATATGAAACTAATATTAAACCGGTGATTGAGAAACTAGAACAAAATATTCTACCGGATAATTTAGGTGCTTTTATTGATTACTTGTATGAAGACAAGCACTCATTAGTTGACTACTTAGATGACGAAGATGTAATAATTTTTGATGATTATAATCGCCTAATTGATCAAGCTAATGATAATTTAAGTGATGAAAACGCATGGCTAACAGGCCAAATGGAATTGGGTAAAATACTGCCTAATCAGAGCATTCGTCAACGTTTATTAGATGTAATCAAGACAAATCATAATGAGCAGATTTATTTGTCCATGTTACAAAAAGGTATGGGACGAATGAAACTTCATCAAGTTGAAAACGTCCATGTACGTAGTATTCCGAAGTTTTTCAGCCAAATGCCACTGATAAAATCTGAGGTTGACCGTTGGAAAAAAGATGACAAAACGGTGCTATTTTTAATTGCCAACAAACATAGAGTGGAGAATATTGAAAACACCTTAAATGACTTTGAAATTAACGCCATTAATAATACTGATGGCGATATTCAAGCTGGAAAAGTTCAAATAATTAATACTAGTTTAGCCAATGGATTTGAGTTTAATGATGAGAAGCTAGTAGTTATTACAGAAACTGAACTATTTAATAAAGTTACCAAAAAACATCGTCGTCCGACATTAAATAATGCCGAGCGTTTGAAGAACTATAATGACCTCAAACCAGGAGACTATGTTGTTCATGTTAATCATGGTATTGGTAAGTTTACAGGTATTCAAACGATGGAAGTTGATGGTAAACACCAAGATTACATGACGGTTGAATATCGTGATAATGGGACAATATTCATTCCTGTTACCCAATTGAATTTAATTCAAAAATACGTTGCTTCTGAAGGTAAGACGCCAAGGGTTAATAAACTTGGTGGTACTGAATGGCAAAAAACTAAAACTAAAGTTCAATCAAGTATTGAAGATATCGCAGATGATTTGATTGAATTGTACGCCAAACGTGAAGCTGAAGAAGGCTTTGCTTTTGATAAAGATGATGCGATGCAAACTGATTTTGAAGATAGCTTTGCTTATCCAGAAACACCAGATCAGATTCGAAGTACTAATGAAATTAAACATGACATGGAACAAAAACGTCCAATGGATAGATTATTGGTCGGAGATGTTGGTTTTGGTAAGACGGAGGTCGCATTAAGAGCTGCATTTAAGGCAGTAGAGAATCAAAAACAAGTAGCGTTTTTAGTACCAACAACAATTTTGGCTCAACAGCATTACGAAACAATGCAAGAACGTTTTGCAAACTTTCCAGTAAATGTTGCGTTGATGTCACGTTTTCAAACTGCAAAACAAGTTAAAGAAACAATTAAAGGACTTAAGGCTGGAACAATTGATATTGTTGTAGGAACACATCGTGTTTTGTCTAAAGATATAGAGTTCTCTGATTTAGGGCTATTAATTGTTGATGAAGAACAACGTTTTGGAGTTAAGCATAAAGAACGTCTTAAACAATTAAAATCAAAAATAGATGTACTAACTTTAACAGCAACACCAATCCCAAGAACATTGAATATGTCGATGTTAGGCGTGCGAGATCTGTCAATTATTGAAACCGCACCAAGCAATCGATATCCAATCCAAACATATGTAATGGAACAAGATGCTGATGCTATAAGAAGTGCAATCAATCGTGAATTGGAACGTAACGGTCAAGTATTTTATCTTCATAATAGAGTGGAAGATATTGAACGAACTGTTTCACAAATTGAGTTACTAGTTCCAGACGCTCGAGTAGCATATGCGCATGGTCAAATGACAGAGTCACAATTAGAAGGCGTCATATATGACTTCTTACAAGGTGAGTATGATGTTTTAGTAACTACAACTATAATTGAGACTGGCGTTGATATGCCTAATGCCAATACTTTAATTATTGAAGATGCCGATCGTTATGGATTATCACAACTGTATCAACTACGTGGACGTGTAGGTCGTTCAAGTCGAGTGGCATATGCATACTTCATGTATCGGCCTAATAAAGTATTAACTGAAGTTAGTGAGAATCGCTTAGAGGCAATTAAGAACTTCACGGAGTTAGGTTCAGGATTCAAAATTGCAATGCGTGATTTATCCATACGTGGAGCCGGTAATCTGTTAGGGAAGCAACAGCATGGATTTATCGATTCGGTCGGTTATGATATGTATATGCAAATGTTGACGCTTGCCGTTAATCAAAAACGTGGAATTAAAGAAAAAGCAGTTACTGATTCTGAATTGAATTTGAAAATTGAAGCATATATTCCAACTGAATATATTACTGATGATCGTCAGAAAATTGAGATGTATAAGCGAATTAAACAAGTTGACTCGAAACAAAGTGTAGAAGAGGTTAGATCAGAACTAATCGATCGTTTTGGAACTATTCCAGAACAAACAGAAGCCTTAATCCGCATAAGTTACATCAAGACTTTCTTAGATAAAGGACAAACAGAATCATTAATTAGGAAAAATGGACAGTTAGTCTTGAATCTTTCACAAGAGGTTTCTAACAAACTTAGTGGAGAAGATATATTTAAGGCGTTGTCATTTACCAAATTAAAAGCTACAGTTAATCAAAACGATAATAAGTTTGTTTTGACTTTCAAAAGTATCGACGATTATAAAGATAATCAGATACTAGATGAATTAGAAAGTTTTGCTAAAGGATTAAATGAAGTTGTTGCAACAACAGAGGGGAATTAGTAATGGATAAGCAAGTGAACACGAAGCTCTTACAAGGAACTTGGATAATGGCATTTGCTGCTGTTTTTTCAAAAATATTAAGTGCTGTTTACCGCGTTCCCTTGCAAAATATGGTTGGTGATCATGGATACTATGTTTACCAACAAATATATTCTATCTACGGAATTTTTGGAGTCTTATCACTAACTGGATTACCTTTATTGATTTCTAAATTTTTTTCTGGCAATTCGAACGAAGAGTTAAGAAGTAATTTTAGGGATGTCTTTTGGTTGCTAACATACGTCGCTATAACTCTGGTTGTGGTTATTCAACTCAGTGCGAATTCTTTAGCAAAAATGATGGGTGATGTTAATATCCAAGAGGAATTACAGCTAACATCTCTTATTTATTTATTGATGCCGATTGAAGCAGTCATTAGAGGGCTTTATCAGAGCAAACTAGATGTAAGAGTTAGTGCCATTTCTCAAGTTATAGAACAAGTTGTACGAGTAACATTAATATTAATTGTAGCTAACTTATTTAGACATAATATATTTGGTGTTTATGAAATGGGTTCGTATGCCAATTTTGCTTCAGTTATTGCTGCTATAGTTGCTAGTGGATACTTAATGTTTGCACTAATAAATAATAGAAAGAAACATGGACTTCAATTAAGCTTGAAGCCAACATTTAATAAGAAGTTATCTAAAAAAATCGCGGTTGAAGGTTTAGGAATAATTCTAGTTACAGGGATATTAGTGTTCTTTCAGATGATTGATTCATTAACAATTGTTCCTGAATTAATTAAGAATGGTTTCACAGTTATGGATGCCGGTATTCAAAAAGGAATATTTGATCGAGCTCAACCGTTAGCACAGTTGGGGATTGTAATAGTGATTTCTTTCTTGGCGGTACTGGTTCCTGCTAAAGAATCAAATAATGATCAAACAACAATTACCAGAGTTCTTCATTTTTGTATTGGACTCTCACTAGCTGAAACAGTTGGACTTATCTTATTGATCAAACCAATTAATATAATGTTCTTCAAAGATGGTAAGAGTAGTGATGTAATTGGAGTGTTTCTAATATCGATTGCGTTATATTCATTAATAAATATTTTGGTAACCTTAAATGATTCACTGCATCATAAAACAATTCTTTTATTTATAGTATTATCGTTAGTCTTAAAAACAATATTTAATAAGTTGTTGATTCAAAATATGGGATTAATGGGAGCAAGTATTTCAACGAACTTAAGTTTGATTTGTTTATTATTTGTTTTACTACTCATTAGTGATCAAAGTATTCGTGACGTTTTAGTACAAAACGGTTTTCTTATTAAGACCTTTGTGGCATTAATAATAATGGGATTAGCAGTTTGGATAACAACAAATATCTGTTATTTATGGTTAGAAGAGACCAGACTAGATAGTATTATTGTCACTTTTGTTTCAATAATCGTGGGAGTGGTAGTTTATAGTCTGTCTGTTTATAAATTGAAAATTTTTTCAAAAGAAGATTTGGCTGACTTACCAGTCATTAAGAGGATAATAAAATGAGATTAGATAAATTTTTAAAGGTTAGCCGTATTATCAAACGCCGAAGTGTTGCTAAGGAAGTTGCCGATAAAGGCCGAATAGAAGTTAATGGCAGAGTGGCTAAGAGTTCTACTGATATTAAGATTGGTGATCAAGTAACAATTCATTTTGCCGATAAAGATAGTAATTTTGAGATATTAAATGTTCAAGATACAACTAAAAAAACCGATGCAGAGTTGATGTATCGGCAAATATAATTATTAAGATTCCAATAAAAGGTTTGCTAGATAATCTGCACTTGCTATACTAAAGTGCAGAAGATATTTTAATAGTAATAATATATACATTGAATATTGCACTAATTCTTGTGGGGGAGTGAAGGCTAGTTATGAATAATGATGATAACAAGAACATCATAACTTTTAAGCGACGTATGGATAAAAAGCAACATGCTGAATTGTCGCATGAAGATATAATCCATCGTCGTCGTTTAATTGCGATTATTTCGGCACTAGTTTTGGTTATCTTATTTTTTGGATTCCAAATTATTCGCTCAAAGATCTCTGATGCACAGACTCAGAAATCTATTGTTACTAGTCAACAAAAACTAAAAAAAGAAAAAAGTACAAATAAAGAGTTGAAATTAAAAGCTAAACAATTACAAGATCAAGATTATATTGAAAAAGTAATTCGTTCAAAGTACTACTACTCAAAAGAAGGCGAGCAAGTGTACGCTTTGCCTGGTAGTGATGACATAACAAATGGGAATTAGGCATTGATGCCGTAAAGACGGACTCAAATCCGTCTTTTTTATTGGAGTAGACATGAGAAATTTATTTAGTGAATTCAAGCAGAATGTGGCTGAGTTAAGCGACACAATTTCTGGTAACAATTATTTGTTAGGTGTTTCTGGCGGTGTTGATTCAATCGTCTTATTTGAGATGTTTCTAAGACTCAAAGAAGAATTTTTCTTTGAATTTTCAGTGGCATCAATTGATCATTCATTACGCGATCAAAGCATTCAAGAAGTTAATTATTTAAGAGAACTATGTGCTAAAAATAATATTTCTTTTTATACAACTAAATGGGAAGAAGCTGAGCAGAAAATGTCCGGAACCAGTGAGAACTCAGCGCGTAAGTTTCGTTATGAATTCTTCCAACAGGTAATGAAAGAAAATGATATTAAGAACTTAGTCTTAGCACATCATGCTGACGACCAGACTGAAACTGTTCTAATGAAGTTGATTCGTGGTGGTAATATCAGAGAAGTTCAAGCAATGACTGCCAAACGTGATTTTTCAGGTATTAACTTGTTACGTCCAATGTTAGAATTTTCAAAATCTGAAATAATTGATTATGCTTTGGATAAAAAATTAGATTATTTTGAAGATGAAACGAATAAAACAGATTTTACTTTACGTAATCGATTACGTAATCATGTGATTCCACAGATGAAAGAAGAAAATCCGCAGGTTTTATCACATTTCACGGATTTCACTAATCAACTTCAAACAGCTAATAAAGTGTTGGAGCGTTATTATAATCCAATATTTTTAAATGATTTTTCTAGTGATTTATTAAGTGGGACGCTGAGAAGTTTGAAAGAATTGCCTATATCTGAAAATATTTTATTTTGGAATATTTATAAGAGTAAGCGTCAGTTATTCAAATTGAATGACAAACAAATCAAACAGATTAGTTATGCTATTAAATCTGAAAAGCCAAATATGGAGATATATCTAGATGATGGTTTACTATTCATAAAAAATCATGATCGATTCACAATTGAAGCTAAACAAGTAGATAGTGTGTTTTATAATGAATTACCAATGAACAAAAAAATTACACTAGATAATGGCCAAACTGCGGTTTTAAATGACAAAATAAAAAACAGTAATTCAATCCAAGTAACTGCAGAAAAAATCCCACAAAAAATTGTGATAAGAAATCGTCGCAATGGAGATACGTTAGAGTTAAGCGAAAATCATCATCAAAAGTTAAAGAAACGAATGATTGATTTAAAATTATCAAAAAAACAAAAAGAAAACGCGTTAATTCTTACGTTTGATGATAAAATTGTATGGGTGGATGGTATTTATAATATTGCTAACTACCAAAAAGATAAAAAGTATAGTTTTTATCTACAAATAAGAGGAGACGTCGATGAAACTAAGTGACGATATTGAACGCGTTTTAATCAGTGCTGAAGAATTAGAGCAAATCAATGGAGAACTTGCACAACAATTAAGTAACGACTATAAGGACAAGAATCCAATTTTTGTCTGTGTACTTAAAGGAGCTGTTTTATTTTTAACTGATTTAGTTAGAAAAATGGATAGCCCAGTTGAAATAGAATTTATGGATGTTTCCAGTTATGGAGACGGGATGGAATCTTCAGGGGATGTTAAAATCTTAAAAGATTTAGACGTCTCTGTAGCTGGTCGAGATGTTGTATTTATAGAAGATATTGTTGATACTGGACAAACTCTTAAATACTTAATTGAACTTTTTAAAACAAGAAAAGCAAAATCAGTTAAAATTTGTACCTTACTCGATAAAAAAGAAAACCGAGTTGCAAATATTAACAGTGACTATGTTGGAACTACCGTACCTAATGAATTTGTGGTTGGTTATGGGTTAGACTTTGCTGAAAAGTACCGTAACTTACCATATATTGGTGTTTTAAAACCAGAGGTATATGAAAATTAATTAAAAGTTTATTACATAGCTAAATTTACATTGTTATGTTAATATTCTTTTTATCAAATTATTGATATTTAGGAGGCTCCACATTGAAGAACAACAGAAATCGACTGGTTAATAACAGTCTATTCTATATCTTAGTTTTTGTTGTTTTAATCTTGGGATTAAGCTGGCTCGTAGGTGGGCAAAGTGGGTCACAAACTAAAACATTAAACTCTACAGAATTTATTTCTAAATTAGAAAAAAATAAAGTTAAAGAATTTTCAATTCAACCATCAAATGGAACTTATCATATTGAAGGTGAATTAAAATCTACCAAAAAAGATAAAAAAGACTCGAAAAAGAGTACTAATGCAATTCCATTCTTATCGAGCTCTCAAAGTGCAAGCAGTGAATCAACACACTTTATGACTAGCGTCCTTACTAATGATGCTACATTAAAGCAAATTAATGACATTGCTAATAAGAATAATGTTGATGTTAAAGCACAAGAAGAATCACAAACGGGGGCTTGGTTAAATATTGCTCTACTTGTAATTCCGACAATTGTTGTGTTCTTCTTCTTATACATGATGATGGGACAAAGCGGTGGTCAAGGTGGCGGCGGTGGTGCCGGTCGCATGATGAACTTTGGTAAGACACAAGTTAAGCCACAAGATCCTAAGAAGAACAAAGTTCGTTTTTCTGATGTTGCTGGTGCTGAAGAAGAGAAACAAGAACTTGTTGAAGTTGTTGAATTCTTAAAAGATCCGCGTAAGTATCTAGAACTAGGAGCTCGAATTCCAGCCGGAGTTCTATTAGAAGGACCTCCTGGTACTGGTAAAACATTACTAGCTAAGGCCGTTGCCGGTGAAGCTGGCGTACCTTTCTTCTCGATTTCTGGTTCAGATTTCGTAGAGATGTTTGTCGGTGTTGGTGCTAGTCGTGTACGTGACTTATTTGAAACTGCTAAGAAGAACTCACCATCAATCATCTTTATTGATGAAATTGATGCTGTAGCTCGTCAACGTGGTAACGGAATGGGTGGCGGAAACGATGAACGTGAACAAACCCTTAACCAATTGCTAGTTGAAATGGACGGATTTACAGGTTCTGAAGGTGTTATCGTCATTGCCGCTACTAACCGTTCTGATGTATTAGATCCGGCCTTACTTCGTGCTGGTCGTTTCGATAGAAAAGTTTTAGTAGGGCGTCCTGATGTTAAAGGACGTGAAGCTATTCTTAAAGTGCACTCAAATAACAAACCATTGTCTGAAGATGTTGACCTAAAGGTTGTTGCTCAACAAACACCTGGATTTGTTGGTGCTGATCTTGAGAACTTACTTAACGAAGCAGCTCTTGTAGCAGCTCGTCGTGAGAAGAAAAAAATCGATAATTTAGATATTGATGAAGCAACAGATCGTGTTATCGCTGGTCCAGCTAAGAAAGACAAAGCTATTAGTAAGAAAGAACGTAATGTTGTTGCTTACCACGAAGCTGGTCATGCTTTAATTGGATTAGTATTAAGTGATTCTCGTGTTGTTAGAAAAGTTACAATCGTTCCTCGTGGACGTGCTGGCGGTTATGCTATTATGCTTCCTAAGGATGAGAACTTCTTAGCAACTAAGAAGGAATTAGACGAACAAATTGCTGGACTTCTAGGTGGTAGAACAGCTGAAGAAATCATCTTTGGTGCATTATCATCTGGAGCTTCTAACGACTTTGAACAAGCTACAGCTATTGCTCGTAGCATGGTTACTCAATACGGTATGTCTGAAAAACTGGGAACTGTTCAACTTGAAAGAGAAGGACAACAACAGTACGGACAACCTATGTATTCTCAACAAACAGCTAAAGAAATTGATGATGAAGTTCGTGATATCATTAACATTCAACACAAACGTGCTAATGAAATTATCGAATCACATCGTGAACAACACAAAGCAATTGCTGAAGCATTGTTGAAATATGAAACTCTTAATGAAGCTGAAATCCTTAGCTTATACAACACAGGTGAAATGCCTGAAAAATCTAAGGATGAATTCCCAAGTGAGACTGCTGCAACTTTTGATGAAGCAAAAGCTGCTATGGAAATTAAAGATGCTAAGAGACAAGCCGAAGAAGTATCAACTGATAAAAAAGTTGAAACACCTTCAGAAGCTGACAATAAAAAAGAGGATCCAAAATCTGAAACTGAGAATAAGGATTAATCATATGTCGTTAAATAACTAAACGACAAAACAAAATGACGATCAGTTCCGAAACGGGAATTGACCGTCATTTTGATTTTAATAAACGTAATAAATAAAGAGGAATTCAGAATGAATGATTATCTAATAAAAGCCATCACCAAAGACGACAACTTCCGCGTATACTGTGTGAATGCTACTGAGTTAGTACAAGAAGCACATGTTAAACACGATACTTGGGTAACTTCTACTGCAGCTTTAGGACGTACTTTGATTGGAACTCTATTAATATCTAGTGCGGTGTTAAAAGGTGAAGACAAAATCACTGTGCGTTTACAAGGAGATGGTCCAGCTGGATCTATTATTGTTGATGGAAATGCTAAAGGGACAGTGAAAGGTTATATACAAGAACCTCATGTAAGTTTAGACAGTAATGACCAAGGTAAGATTGATGTTAAAGGAGCTGTTGGAACAAAGGGAATGCTTTCAGTTACTAAAGACCAGGGATTGAAAGAACCGTTTACTGGACAAGTTGGATTGGTCTCTGGAGAAATTGCTGAAGATTTCACTTACTATATGGCAAAATCTGAACAAACACCTTCAGCCATTGGGTTGTCAGTTTTTGTTCAACCTGATGAATCAGTAGATGTTGCTGGAGGATTCTTAGTTCAGACTCTACCAGGTGCTAGTGAACAAGCAATTGATGAATTAGAAGAGAAATTAAAAGATATGCCATTGGTATCTGAATTATTACGTGATGGTAAGACACCCGAACAAGTTATCTATGAGTTATTCAACGAAGATAATGTAAAAATACTTGAAAAAATGCCAGTGAAATTTGAATGTGATTGCAGTAAAGAACGATTCAAAGATGCACTAGCTTCAATTGATAAGAAAGACATTAAAGAATTAATTGAACAAAATAATGGTGCAGAAACTGTTTGCAAGTTCTGTGGTAAGAAATATAACTTTAGTGCAGAAGAACTAAAAGAATTATTATAGACAAAAAACTAATGAGTAATTTTACTTATTAGTTTTTTTATTTAAGTGTATTAAAGAAGAGTTCATTGGTTCTCTAGCTTGCAATTAGGGTGTGTTCTTTGCTATCATTAATCGGATAAAAAATTTTTGGAGATAATATATAATGGAATGGAAAATTGGTGATGTAACAATACCAAATCAAGTAGTTGTTGCACCAATGGCGGGGATTACTAACTCAGCTTTTCGTATGACTGCTCGTGAATTTGGGGCAGGTTTGGTTGTATGTGAAATGATCAGCGATCGTGGAATTATGTACCGAAACAAGAAAACTTTAAACATGTTATTTGTTGATCCAAAAGAACACCCTGTAAGTATTCAAATTTTTGGTGGAACTAAAGATACTTTAGTACAAGCCGCTCAATTTGTTGCTGAAAATACAGAAGCAGATATCATTGATATCAATATGGGTTGTCCTGTTAACAAAATTGTTAAGACAGACGCAGGAGCTCGCTGGTTATTGGATCCTGATAAAGTATATGAAATGGTTGATGCTGTAACATCTTCAATTGATAAACCAGTTACTGTAAAAATGAGAACTGGTTGGGATTCTGATCATATTCTAGCTGTTGAGAATGCTATTGCTGCTGAAAAAGCTGGTGCTAGTGCATTAGCTATGCATGGTCGTACACGTAAACAAATGTATACAGGTCACGCAGACTGGGATATATTACATCAAGTTGCCCAACAATTAACTATTCCATTCATGGGTAATGGTGATATCAAGACTCCAGAAGATGCTAAGGTTATGATTGAAGAAGTTGGTGCTGACGCAGTGATGGTTGGACGTGCAGCTTTAGGTAATCTATGGCGTTTAGATGCAATGAATCATTATTTAGAAACTGGTGAAATAATTAGTGAACCAACACCATCTGAAAAAATTCAAACTGCAAAAATTCAATTAGATAGATTAATCGAATTAAAAGGTGAACATGTAGCAGTTCCAGAATTTAGACAACAAGCTGCTTATTATCTTAAAGGCATTCCAAGAGCCGCAAGAACACGTGCTGCTGTTATGCAAGTAGATACTAAAAAAGAAGTCTTTGATATATTAGATGACTTCATTGAAAAACTAGAAAAAATGGAAAAAGAATCACCTACAATTGTGACTAAATAAAGGAGAATTATTTTGGCTAAGTTAACAGGCGAAGAAAGACAAATGAATGATCAACTGCGAGCTAGGCGAGAAAAGCTTACTGAGCTTCAAGACTCAGGTATTGATCCCTTTGGATCACGCTTTGAACCAAAAGCAACTGCTCAAGAACTTCATGAAAAATATGAAAATGTTGAAAAAGAAGAATTAGATAATCAAGAAGTAAAAACCGTTATTGCCGGTCGAATGATGACTAAACGTGGTAAGGGTAAAGTTGGTTTTGCTGACATTAAAGATCGTACTGGTCGTATGCAGATATATGTACGTAAAGATGTTGTTGGTGAAGAAAACTATTACATCTTCAAACGCTCAGACTTAGGTGACATCATGGGCTTTGAAGGTGATGTGATGAAGACAGATATGGGTGAGTTGACTCTAAAGGTTACACACATTACTCTACTATCAAAAGCGTTACGTCCGTTGCCAGATAAGTTCCATGGATTAACAAATATCGAACAACGTTATCGTCAAAGATATCTTGATTTAATTACTAATGATGATAGTTACGATCGTTTCGCTAAACGAACAAAAATCATTTCTGCAGTACGTCGTTATCTTGATGGGCAAGGATTCTTAGAAGTAGAAACACCTGTATTGAATTCACAAGTTGGTGGAGCTTCTGCAAAACCATTTATCACTCATCACAATGCTTTAGATATTGATATGTATATGCGTATTGCTCTTGAACTTCATTTGAAGAGATTAATCGTTGGTGGAATGGAACGTGTATATGAAATTGGCCGTTTATTCCGAAATGAAGGGGTAGATACTTACCATAATCCAGAATTCACTTCACTTGAAACTTATGCTGCTTATTTTGATTTCAATGATGTTATGAATGAAACAGAAGCTATCTTCCAACATGCTGCCCAAGAAGCATTGGGTACTCAACAAATCACTTATCAAGGTGAACCAGTTGACTTGAGCAAACCATTTGCTAGAGTGCATATGGTTGATGCAATTAAAGAAGTTACTGGTATTGATTTCTGGCAAGAAATGACTTTAGAAGAAGCGCGTAAACTAGCTGATGAAAAACATGTGAAATATGAATCATATTGGCAAGTTGGCCATATTATTAATGAATTCTTTGAAACCTTCGTTGAAGAAACAATCAAAGAACCAACATTTATTTATGGACATCCAGTTGACGTGTCACCATTAGCTAAGAAAAATGCTGAAGATGCTCGTTTCACAGATCGTTTTGAATTATTCATTTTAGGTAATGAATATGCTAATGCCTTTACTGAGTTAAATGATCCAATTGATCAACGTGAACGTTTTGAAGCACAAGCTTCTGAACGTGATGCTGGTAATGATGAAGCTGAAGGAATTGACGAAGACTTTATCGAAGCTCTTGAATACGGAATGCCACCAACTGGTGGATTAGGAATCGGAATTGACCGCTTAGTTATGCTATTAACTGATGCTGCATCAATTCGTGATGTCTTATTATTCCCAACAATGAGACCGGAACATAAAGAAGATTAATAAATAAGAAAATATCCAAGGTATAAAATGCCTTGGATATTTTTATTTACACAGAAGTTTATAAAATGTCGTTGACGTTATTGTGGCAAATTGGTAGAATATTTAGGTTACATATTTAAGTAGCTTATGGAGGATTAGCTCAGCTGGGAGAGCATCTGCCTTACAAGCAGAGGGTCACAGGTTCGAGCCCTGTATCCTCCATTGAGCCGTTAGCTCAGCCGGTAGAGCATCTGACTTTTAATCAGAGGGTCGGCAGTTCGAACCTGCCACGGCTCATTGCACAAGAGTGCAGTGAAGAAAAATTGAATACATGCGGGTGTGGCGGAATTGGCAGACGCGCTAGATTTAGGTTCTAGTGTCTTTTGGACGTGAAGGTTCAAGTCCTTTCACCCGTATTAATATGCCGACTTAGCTCAGCTGGCAGAGCACCTGTCTTGTAAACAGGGGGTCGGAGGTTCGAATCCTCTAGTCGGCATTACAGAAAACACTTTAGACATTTGATGTCTAAAGTGTTTTTTTATTTAATTACAAAACGTTTCTTGACAAAGTATTAATGTAAACTTATATTAAACATATAGATGATTATCTATATGATGGAGAATGAATTTATGAACTATGAAAATTATGCAAAAGTTATCAAAGCTATGGCTGATCCTAGCCGTTTAGAAATTATTGATATGCTTTCTAATGGTGAAAAATGTGCCTGTGATATTCTAGAACATTTTAGTTTTTCACAACCAACGTTATCTCATCATATGAAAGTTCTTCAAACTGCAGGAATTGTTGTTTCGAGAAAAGAGAGTAAGTGGCAACACTATACTTTGAACGAATCATTTATTGAAGATTTTAAACAGGAAACAACATCATTACTTAATGGTAATGGTGCAACTAAGGCAACTAATTTTTGTAAAAGAGAGGCGTAACTAATGAAAACTATTGAAATATATGAATCAGCTATGTGTTGTTCAACAGGAGTTTGTGGACCAAGTGTTGATAGCGAATTATTAATGATTACTTCTGTTTTTAAAAATCTAGAAAACTCAACTGATATTGAGGCTAATAGATACAACTTAAGCCAAACGCCAGACGCATTTACTGATAACAAGCTAATTCTTGATGAAATAAAAGATGATGCAGATAAAGTTCTACCAATAACTGTTGTTGACGGTAAAATTGTTAAAAAAGAAAATTATCCAACTCTTGAAGAACTATCAAAATATACTGGGTTAGTCTTTGTTGAAGCGCCAAGTAAAGATAGTGATTGTTGCGGTTAATTAAATATTAGCCATTAGTAATCTAATGGCTATATTTTTTAAACTATACATAGATACTTATCTATATATCGAGGAAGGAATTTACTATGAAAAAGTATTATCCAAATGAGATTGAATTAACACATTATCTATTCTTCACTGGTAAAGGTGGTGTTGGTAAAACAACAACCGCCAGTGCTACTGCTATAACATTAGCTAATAGTGGATACAAGGTTATGATTGCATCGACTGATCCAGCAAGTAACTTGCAAGATGTTTTTAAAACTGAATTAACTAATAAACCTACAGAAATTAAGGAAGTGCCAGGACTATATGCTGCTAATTTTGACCCGGTGGTAGCAGCAGCTGAGTATAAAGAAAGTGTAGTAGCTCCATATCGAGATACTTTGCCAAAATCGGCAATTGAAAATATGGAAGAACAACTTTCAGGTTCTTGTACTGTAGAAATTGCATCTTTTAATGAGTTTGCGAATTTCTTAACTGATGAAAAAATTGATAAAGAATTCGATTATATAATTTTTGATACAGCGCCAACAGGTCATTCATTAAGAATGCTTGAACTTCCTTCAGCTTGGAACGAATATTTGGATGAGAATAATTCTGGTCCTAATTGTTTGGGCCAACTTGCTGGAATGGGCGAGAAAAAAGTAATGTATGAAAAAGCAGTGAAGACATTAAATGATCCAGAAAAGACTACGATGATGATGGTTTCACGTCCACAAAGAGCTTCATTAATCGAAGCCGCAAGAGCGGTATCTGAATTATCAGAAACAGGTATTAATAATCAAAACCTAATAATTAACGGTACACTTAAGAATCCTAATGATGTGGCTTCTCAAGCTATATTTGATCAACAACAAAATGACTTGAAAAATATGCCAGAAATTTTGAAACAGATAACTACTTTTGAAGTTCCGTTGAGACCTTACAATGTAGTCGGAATTGATAAGTTGAATTTGGTATTGCAAGATGAGCAACCAGAAATTCAACTAAAAGAAGTTGAAAAAAATAACTATGAATCATTAGATATGATTGTTAATAATTTAGTTGAATCTGATAAAAAGATCATTTTCACCATGGGTAAAGGTGGCGTTGGTAAAACAACAGTTGCAGTTCAAATAGCTAAGGGCCTTATTAATAAAGGAAAGACTGTACATTTGGCTACTACTGATCCTGCTAATCACTTGAATTTCTTCAAAACTGATGACTCGAAGTTGACAGTTAGTCATATAGATGAAAAACAGGTTTTGAAAGATTATCAAGATGAAGTATTGAGTGAAGCTAAGCAAACAATGAATTCAGATGATGTTGACTACATAGAAGAAGATTTGAAATCTCCTTGTACACAAGAAATTGCTGTATTTAGATCTTTTGCTGAAATCGTGGCACAAGATGATAGTGATGTCGTAGTTATTGATACTGCACCTACTGGTCATACATTGTTGTTATTAGACTCAACACAAAGCTATGCCAAAGAAGTGCAAAGATCATCAGGTGCTGTACCACAAGCAATCGTTGATTTATTACCAAAACTACAAGATCCTAAACAAACTGAAATCATTATGGTAACACTACCTGAAACAACACCGGTTTATGAGTCTACTAGATTGAATGAAGATTTGAACAGAGCATCAATGGCTCATACTTGGTGGGTGGTTAATCAAAGTATGTTAGCAACTAATACTACAAATGCTGAATTACAAGCAAGAGCTCAAAATGAAGTTGAATGGATACAAAAAGTAAAAGAGATATCTGATAATCATTTTGCAGTTATGCCTTGGGAACCAGACTTTGAAAAATCACATTTAAACATATAAAAAAATGAAAGAATAGAATGAATTATGCAAATTATTTTAGCAACCTTAATTTTCTTAGTAACATTGATATTTGTTATTTGGCAACCTAAAGGACTATCAATAGGATGGTCAGCAACAGGAGGAGCAATACTAGCATTACTATTTGGAATTGTTAGTTTTGCTGATATTGGTACCGTAACCGGAATGGTTTGGAATGCGACCCTTTCTTTTGTGGCCATCATCTTAATCTCCTTGATTTTAGATTCAATTGGATTCTTTGAATGGGCAGCATTAAATATGGCACGTTTTGCAAATGGTAGCGGTATAAAAATGTTTGTACTGATCTCAATTTTGGGATCAATAGTCGCAGCATTGTTTGCAAATGATGGAGCTGCCTTGATTTTGACACCGATAGTATTGGCAATGGTAAGAGCTCTTAAGTTTGATGAGAAGAAAATTTTTCCATTCATTATCGCAAGTGGATTCATTGCGGATGCCACATCCCTGCCGTTAGTAGTTAGCAACTTGGTGAACATAGTTTCTGCAGACTTCTTTAACATTACTTTTTCTGAGTATGCTCTTAAGATGATAATTCCTAACTTGTTCTCATTAGTTGCAAGTATTTCCATACTATATATTTATTTCGGGAAGTCTATTCCAAAACGTTATGATATCAGTGCAGTGCCAGATCCAGAATCAGCAATTAAAGATAAAAGATTATTTAAAATATCATGGATTGTTCTGGGAACATTACTAATTGGATATTTCAGTAGCGGCTTCCTTGGTATACCAGTATCATTTATTGCGTTAACTATTGCCGGATTATTCCTAATTAGTGCTTCTAAGAGTGAAGCAGTTAATACTAAGGAAATAGTCAAAGGCGCACCATGGACAATCGTGGTATTTTCAATAGGAATGTACATTGTTGTTTACGGTCTTCAAAATGTTGGATTAACTCAAGTATTATCAGGAGTCATTAACAAATTAGCTGAATCAGGTAGATTTGCTACAACTATGGGAATGGGATTCATTGCTGCAGGATTATCTTCAGTTATGAATAATATGCCAACTGTTATGATAAATGCGCTTTCGATTGACGGTGCTAATGTTTCTGGAATTATTAAAGAAACATTGGTTTATGCTAATGTAATTGGTTCTGATTTGGGACCTAAGATTACACCAATTGGTTCATTAGCTACATTAGTTTGGTTACATGTTTTGGAACAAAAAAATGTCAAAATTCCATGGGGAACTTATTTTAAAATTGGAATAACAATAACTATTCCCGTTCTATTTGTAACGTTATGTGGATTATGGATATCACTAACTATGTTTGGGTGAGGAATATAATTATGAAAGAAATTGATAAAAAATCAGTAAATAATAAAATTGAAATTATTGATAATTTGGTAAAAGATGCAATAAATTCTGAAGATGTTTCTGTAGCGGGAACATTTTTAATCGAAGCTCATAAAGAACTATCAGAATTAGAAATGCATACGAATGATAATAAAATAAATGAGATCTATGAAGAATTTTTAAAATTAAATAAGGTTATTCTGAATGGGTATCTACACACTTATTCGAGAAATTTTGAAAAAATAAATTCTGAATATAATGAATTTAATAAACTTATTACGCAATAAAGAATAAAAAACATAAGGATTATTCCTTATGTTTTTTATTTTTGAAAAATATTATCATTAGCATATTGTAATGAATCAATTTTAAGAATATTATAATCATGTAAGCGGTTACTATAATATTATTTTTGGAGGGATTACTATGAAAGCAGCTGTTTGGCATGGAGTTAAAGACGTTAGAGTTGACGATGTTGAATTGAAACCAATGAAAGACAACGAAGTAGTAGTGAGAGTTGCTTGGACTGGAATTTGTGGAAGTGATTTGCATGAATATCAAGAAGGTCCTGTTTTTATTCCTGTAGAAAAACCCGATGAATTAACAGGAGGATTAGCTCCATTAACAATGGGACATGAGTTCTCTGGGGTTATTGAAAAAATAGGATCAGATGTTACAAAATTCAAAGTGGGCGACCATGTTTCAATTAATCCAACAATAACTAGAAGAAATAGTCCTGATGATGTTGATGTTTATGATGGTTATAGTTTTATTGGATTAAGCTGTGATGGTGGATTTACAGATTTTGTAAACGTACCTGAAGATAATTTGTATATATTACCTGAAGATTTTTCTTTGAAATTGGCAGCTACAATTGAACCAACAGCTGTAGCTATGCAAGCAATCAAAGAAGGTAATGTTCAACCTGGTGACTCTGTAGCCATCTTTGGTTCTGGACCAATTGGAGTTTTGACAGTTGCTGCCGCTAAAGCTCAAGGAGCAAAAGAAATAATTGTTGTAGATCTATCTGAAGTAAGATTAGAAAAAGCTATGGCAATGGGAGCTACACATATAGTTAATCCTAAAGATGGGGATGCTGTTGAACAGATTAAAAAGATTGTTCCTAATGGAGTAGATGAATCATTTGAAGTTGCTGGAGTCCAACCAACATTTGAACAAGCAATTGATTCAACTAGACCTAGAGGAACTATGACAATAATCTCAATTTTTGCAAAACCTATATCATTTAACCCAATGCAATTGATGAATTCTGGAGTTAAGATGACTACCACAATTGCTTATTCAAGAGAAACATTCCAAAAGACTGTTGATTGGATAACAAGTGGGAAACTACAAGTAGAACCTGTAATAACTAAAGAGATTGAACTAGATGCAATCGTAGAAGATGGATTTGAAGCATTAACTAATGACAAATCACAAGCTAAAATTTTAGTAGGTTTTAGTAAAGAATAATTCAAGTAAAAAAATCCTGGTTAAAGAACCGGGATTTTTTATTTGGACAATATTATTTATATGACTTAATGTATAAAAAACTATTGCCGAATAAGTTATCTTGTTTTACACTTAAATAGTAACGCAGGTGTAGTTTAGTGGTAAAACCACAGCCTTCCAAGCTGTTGTCGCGAGTTCGATTCTCGTCACCCGCTTAATCAGAACGTAAGAAAATATAATAAAGTAAAAGTTAGTAAGTCTTTTAAGACTTACTAACTTTTTTATTTTAAGCGTGGTTGAGAGATTAAATCAAATTACAAATATTTATTGAATTATATTGATGATATCCATTGAATCCTATGGGTTTATTATGATAACCTAATATGGAACTAAAATAACAGATGACAGAGAGCATCTTTTTTGGAGGGAAATTGAATATGAAATCTATGACGACGGCGCACAGCCAACATCGGATATCAGGATACCAAGCTAAGGTGGTTGCTTCTACTACTGCGGGATTTGGATTAGAGAATATGGACGTTATGTTTTTGTCCTTTGCTCTATCATCTATCATCGCACAATTTAACTTAAGTAGTATGCAAGCTGGATCAATAGCAACGGTTACTAATATTGGAATGTTGTTAGGTGGCGTCTTTTTTGGTGTCTTAGCGGACAGAATTGGAAGAATTAAAGTATTTACATATACAATTTTTATCTTCGCATTAGCAACTGCAGCCATGGCTTTTGCTAATAGTTTAGTGGCAATATATCTATGTCGATTTATTGCGGGTATTGGAGCCGGTGGTGAATATGGTATCGGAATGACGGTGCTAGCTGAGAGTTTTCCTAAGATGCAATTGGGTAAAGTATCATCGTATGTTGGTATTGCTGGACAAATTGGGGCAATCTTTGCAGCGTTATTGGCAACTTTGATTTTGCCAAGATATGGATGGCATGTATTATTCTTGTTTGGATTATTGCCAGTATTAATTACGTTCTTTATCAGAAACAATTTGGTTGAAAATAAGACTTTCAAAGCTGATAAAAAACAAAAAGGTCAAATCAAAACGTTATTCAAAACTAAGGCATTGGCCTATCAAACTGTAGCTTTGATGATTATGGCTGTTGTTCAAATCGCTGGATACTTTGGGCTGATGAATTGGTTGCCAACAATTATGCAAAAACAATTGAACTTAACGGTGGCCGGATCATCTAGTTGGATGTTATCAACTATCTTTGGAATGTCTCTAGGTATGTTAACGTTTGGTTGGATATTAGATAAGATTGGACCACGTGTTGCTTTTGGAGTTTTCTTAGTTGCTTCAGCTTTAGGAGTATTTTGGCTAACGCTACCAACAAATATGACTTCACTGTTGATTGTAGGAGCTGCGGTAGGTTATTTTTCAAATGGAATGTTTGCCGGATACGGTGCCATAGTTAGTCGTATGTATCCCACAGAAGTTCGCGCAACTGCAAACAACGTTATTATGAATACCGGACGTTGTTTAGGTGGATTTTCTAGTCTAATAATTGGTTGGATATTAGATAACTATTCAACAACAATGGTAATGTTCTTTATTTCAGGATTGTACATTTTAAGTTTAATTGTAATGTTAACAATTAAAAATTTAAGAGCAGTAAATTATTTTAATAATTAAAAAGTTAGAGAAAAATCTTGAGTCCCGATACCGGGACTCTTTTTATTTTGAATTTCTATTAATAAGTTTTATACTGTTGTAACTAATTGGTATAATCTACCTATAATAAACAAGTGAGGCAATTAATGATTAACGAATTTTCTAATAGTGCAAAAAATGTTTTAGCAATTGCGCAACAATCGGCTAAGAAGTTCCGCCACAATGCAGTAGGAACCGAACATATTCTTTTGGGATTATCATTTGAGAACGAAGGAATTGCAGGGATTGTTCTACGTGATATGTCTGTTTTAGCTACTGATATCGAAGAAGAAGTTGAGAGCTTAACTGGTTACGGTATGAAAGATGCCAAGGTTGCTCGCAATGTTGAACTACCTTTTTCAGCTAAGACACGTATGCTTTTACAAAAAGCTCAAGAACAAGCTGATTTCATGCAAGCTAATGAAATCGGAACAGAGCATTTGTTGTTAGCTTTATTAACAAACAGTGATTCGATTGCTAATCGCATTCTTTTGAACCTTGGAATAAGTGTAGCTAAACTAAAAGAACATCTCTTCAATGAAATGGGACTTTCTAAACGTAATCGTAATAGTGCCCAATTCAAAAAAGCGATTCAAGAAGTGTCTAATCAAGATGGTGAAGCAACAACACCAACGCTTGATTCATTAGCAAGAGATTTAACGGAAATTGCAGCTATCGATCAGACTGATCCTGTGGTGGGTCGTCAACAAGAAGTGAAGCGCACAATTCAAATCCTTAGTCGACGCACTAAGAATAATCCAGTACTTGTTGGTGAACCTGGTGTTGGTAAGACAGCGATTGTAGAAGGCTTAGCTCAAGCAATTGTTAAAAAAGAAGTTCCAATTGACATGCAAAACAAACGATTGATGATGCTTGATATGGGATCTCTAGTTGCTGGGACAAAATATCGTGGTGAGTTTGAAGATCGCCTCAAAAAAATCATTAGTGAAGTTTATATGGACGGAGAAGTAATCCTCTTCATCGATGAACTACATACTTTAGTTGGAGCTGGTGGGGCTGAAGGAGCAATTGATGCTTCAAATATCTTGAAACCAGCTCTAGCTCGTGGTGAATTGCAATTAATTGGTGCAACAACACTTGATGAATATCAAAAATATATTGAAAAAGATGCCGCATTAGAACGTCGTTTTGCGACAGTTCGAGTTGAAGAGCCAACTAAAGATGATACATTCAAGATACTTGAAGGATTAAAGACTAATTATGAGAATTTCCATCGCATTTCAATTTCTGATGAAGCTCTAAAAGCTGCGGTTGATTTATCATCAAGATACTTAACTAATCGTTTCTTGCCTGATAAGGCTATTGACCTTGTTGATGAAGCAGCAGCTAAGGTACGTATTAGTGCTGCGAGTGGCTCAAAAGCTAATCGAGTTCAAAAAATTGAAGATGAACTTAAAGCAAAAATTGCTGAAAAGAATGCTGCTTTAGAAAATCAAGATTTCACAGCAGCAGCTACATATCGTCAAGAAGAAAAGAAATTACAATTAAAATTTGATAAGATGAACGATCGCAACGCCAATGGCATTAATGAGAATGTTGTTGTTAGTGAGGAAGATATTGCACAAGTAGTCTCACAATGGACGGGTGTACCCGTTGAACAAATGAGTAAAAAAGAAAGTGAACGTCTAATTAATCTTGAGAACTCTCTTCACAAAAGAGTTGTTGGACAAGATGAAGCTGTTGATGTGGTTTCACGTTCAATTCGCCGAGCTCGTAGTGGTATCAAAGATCCTAATCGTCCAATCGGATCATTTCTATTCCTTGGACCTACTGGAGTTGGTAAGACTGAATTAGCCAAAACATTGGCTACAGAAGTGTTTGGTTCAGAAGATGACATGATTAGAGTTGATATGTCTGAGTTTATGGAACAATATAGTACTTCAAAACTTGTAGGATCAGCACCGGGATATGTAGGTTATGAAGAAGGTGGTCAATTAACTGAAAAAGTTCGTAATCACCCATACTCAGTATTACTTCTAGATGAAGTTGAAAAAGCTCACCCTGATGTATTTAATATCTTGTTACAAGTATTAGATGATGGTTTCTTAACAGATGCTAAAGGTCGCAAGGTCGATTTCAGAAATACAATTATTATCATGACTTCTAACTTAGGAGCAACAAAACTACAAGAAGAAAAAAATGTTGGTTTTGGCGCTCAAAGTGTTTCTGATAACTATGCGGCTATGCAAGCTGCTATTAATGAAGAAGTGAAGAAGTTCTTTAAACCAGAGTTTATTAACCGAATTGATGAAGTAGTTGTCTTTAAGAAACTTGAAAAGACACAATTAAGACAAGTTGTTAAGATTATGGCTAAGACGATAACTAATCGCCTAAAAGAACAAGATATTGCTTTGAAATTCAGCAGTGCGGCCCTTGATGCCATTTCAGAAAAAGGTTTTAGTATTGAATATGGTGCACGTCCTTTACGTCGTGAATTACAAAAACAAGTAGAAGACAAATTAAGTGAGCTTTTATTATCAGGCGAAGTTAATGCACATGACACTGTTTTAGTTGGTGCTAAAAAAGGTGAAATTGAGTTGAAAGTTAAGAAGGCTGAGCCGGTTGTTTAATGGGTTTATCCATTGACAAATAGGTTCAAAAAGTATAGTATATTAAACAGATTTGTAAGCGACGAACTTACTACAATCGCGCCTGATCTATTGTCCAGGGGCGGTAATAAAAAACAAAAGTAGCATGGCTACTTTTGTTTTTTTCTTGCCCAAATTCATAAAAAAGTGAATTTGTAATCAAATTGTAATATTTCGTCAATTTAAAGAAGAGGTGGAAAAATTTGGCACAAGACGTCCAATACGGAAAACGTTCAACTAGACGTAGTTATGCAAGAATCAAAGAAGTTCTTAAACTTCCTAATTTGATTGAAATTCAAACGAATTCTTATCAATGGTTCTTGGATGAAGGACTACGCTCTATGTTTGAAGACATTATGCCTATCCAAGATTTTGCAGGAAATCTTTCATTAGAATATGTCGATTATAAATTGTTAACACCAAAATATACTGTTGGTGAAGCTCGTGATCACGATGCTAACTATTCAGCTCCTTTACACGTTACTTTGAAATTGACTAACCACGAAACTGGTGAAATCAAGTCTCAAGACGTGTTCTTTGGTGATTTCCCACTTATGACTGAAGAAGGAACATTCATTATTAATGGTGCTGAACGAGTTATTGTTTCTCAACTTGTTAGATCACCTGGTGTTTACTTCAATTCAGATACAGATAAGAATAGCCGTGTCACATTTGGAACAACTGTTATTCCTAACCGTGGTGCATGGTTAGAATTTGAAACAGATGCCAAAAATATTTCTTATGTACGTATTGATCGTACAAGAAAACTTCCTATCTCAGAACTTGTTCGTGCTTTAGGATTTGGTTCTGACTCAGATATCTTAGATATGTTTGGTGAAAATGATTCACTTAACTTAACACTTGAAAAAGATGTTCATACAGATACATCTGATTCACGTACAGATGAAGCCTTGAAAGATATCTATGAACGTCTACGTCCAGGTGAACCAAAGACTGCGGACAGTTCAAGATCATTATTCTATGCTCGTTTCTTTGATCCAAAACGTTATGATTTGGCTGAAGTTGGTCGTTACAAGATCAACAAGAAGCTTAACTTACGTACACGTTTGATGGGACAAACATTGGCTGAAACACTTGCAGATCCAGATACAGGTGAAGTTATTTTGGCTAAAGATACTGTTCTTGACCGTGAAGCTATGGATACATTGACTCCATACCTTGAAAAAGAAGACTTCAAAGCTACTACATACCAACCATCAGAAGATGGTGTATTAAGTGATCCTATCACTATGCAAACTATTGAAGTTTACTCAAAAAATGACCCTGAAAAAGTTGTTAAAGTTATGGGTAACGGTCATATCCCAGAAAACGTTAGAACTGTACTTCCTGCAGATATTCTTTCATCAGTTAACTACTTCTTTAACTTACAAGAAGGACTTGGAAATACCGATGATATTGACCATTTGGGTAATCGTCGTATTCGTTCAGTTGGTGAATTATTACAAAACCAATTTAGAATTGGTCTTTCACGTATGGAACGTGTTGTTCGTGAAAGAATGTCAATTCAAGATGTTGAAACAATTACACCTCAACAATTAATTAACATCAGACCAGTTGTAGCTTCTATCAAAGAATTCTTTGGTTCAGCTCAACTATCACAATTCATGGACCAAACAAACCCACTGGGTGAAGTTAACCACAAACGTCGTCTATCAGCTCTTGGACCTGGTGGTTTGACTCGTGATCGTGCCGGATATGAAGTTCGAGACGTTCACTATACTCACTATGGTCGTATGTGTCCTATCGAAACACCCGAAGGTCCTAACATCGGACTTATTAATAACTTGGCTACTTATGCCGTTGTTAATAAATATGGTTTCATTGAAACTCCATATCGTCGTGTTTCATGGAAGACTCACAAGGTTACTGACAAAATCGATTACCTTACAGCCGATGAAGAAGATAACTACATCGTAGCGCAAGCTAACTCATTGCTTAACGATGATGGATCATTTGTTGACAATACAGTTCTTGCTCGTTACAAAGATGAAAATATCGAAACAACAATTGAAAAACTTGATTACATGGACGTTTCTCCTAAGCAAGTTGTTTCTGTTGCAACTGCATGTATTCCTTTCTTGGAAAACGATGACTCAAACCGTGCCTTGATGGGTGCTAACATGCAACGTCAAGCTGTTCCTTTGATCAAACCAGAAGCTCCTATTGTTGGTACTGGTATGGAATACATAGCTGCTCATGACTCAGGTTCAGCTCTTCTTGCTGAAGACGCTGGTGTCGTTGAATATGTTGATGCTAAAGAAATCAGAATCAAAGAAAAATCAGAAACAAGAACATACAAAATCACTAAATTCCGTCGTTCTAACTCAGGTAAGAGTTATAACCAACGTCCTATTGTTGCTAAAGGTGACAAAGTTGACGCTGGAGATATCATTGCCGATGGACCAGCAATGGAAAATGGTGAATTAGCACTAGGTCAAAACCCAGTTATCGCCTTCATGACATGGAATATGTATAACTACGAAGATGCCATTGTTCTTTCAGAAAAAATGGTACGCGATGATAAATATACTTCAATTCATATTGAAGAATATGAATCAGAAGCTCGTGATACAAAACTTGGACCTGAAGAAATAACTCGTGAAATTCCAAACGTCGGTGAAGAAGCTCTTAAAGATCTTGATGAAGACGGAATTATCCGTATTGGTGCCGAAGTAAATGATGGTGACATTTTAGTTGGTAAAGTTACACCTAAGGGTGTTACTGAATTGTCAGCTGAAGAACGTTTGTTACATGCTATCTTTGGTGAAAAAGCTCGTGAAGTTCGTGATACATCACTTCGTGTTCCTCACGGTGGTGGCGGTATCGTTCAAGAAGTTAAGATCTTTACTAGAGAAGCCGGCGACGAATTGAGCCCAGGTGTTAACATGATGGTTCGTGTATACATCGCTCAAAAACGTAAAATCCAAGTTGGTGACAAGATGGCTGGACGTCATGGTAACAAGGGTACTGTTTCAATCGTGGTACCTGAAGAAGATATGCCATTCTTACCAGACGGAACTCCAGTTGATATCCTATTGAACCCAATGGGTGTGCCATCTCGTATGAATATCGGGCAAGTGCTTGAACTTCATTTAGGTATGGCTGCTAAGAACCTTGGAATCAAAGTTGCATCACCTGTTTTTGATGGTGTAAACGATGCTGACCTTTGGGACATTGTTAAAGAAGCTGGTATGGCCTCAGATGCTAAATCAATTCTTTATGATGGACGTACAGGTGAACCATTCCACAACCGTGTTGCTGTAGGAGTTATGTACTACATGAAATTGGCCCACATGGTTGATGATAAGCTACATGCTAGATCAATCGGACCTTACTCACTTGTTACACAACAACCACTTGGTGGTAAAGCACAATTTGGTGGACAAAGATTTGGTGAGATGGAAGTTTGGGCTCTTGAAGCCTATGGTGCTGCTTATACATTGCAAGAAATCTTGACATACAAGTCTGATGATATTGTCGGACGTGTTAAGACTTATGAAGCAATTGTTAAAGGTGAACCAATTCCAAAACCAGGTGTTCCTGAATCATTCCGTGTTCTTGTAAAAGAATTACAAGCACTTGGTCTTGATATGAAAGTTCTTAATGTTGATAAGACTGAAATTGAACTTCGCGATATGGACGATGATGAAGATGTTGTAAACGTTGATGCATTATCTAAGTTTGCTCAAGAACAAGAACAAAAACGTGCTGAAGAAGATGCATTACAAGATGCAACTGATGAAGAAAAACAAAATATTGAAGTAACAGAACCTGTAGTACAAGATTCTGATAATAGTGAAGAATAGGAGGCTGCCGCGTGATAGACGTTAATAAATTTGAAAGTATGCAAATTGGTTTGGCATCTTCAGATAAGATCCGTAGTTGGTCTTATGGTGAAGTTAAAAAACCAGAAACAATTAACTACCGTACTTTAAAACCAGAACGTGACGGACTTTTTGATGAAAGAATTTTTGGACCTCAAAAAGACTGGGAATGTGCTTGTGGTAAGTACAAGCGTATTCGTTACAAGGGTATTGTTTGTGATCGTTGTGGTGTTGAAGTTACTAGATCTAAAGTTCGTCGTGAACGTATGGCTCACATTGAACTTGCAGCACCTGTAACTCATATCTGGTACTTTAAAGGTATTCCAAGTCGTATGGGACTTGTTTTAGACATGAGTCCTCGTTCACTTGAAGAAATTATTTATTTTGCAGCCTATGTTGTTATTGATCCGGGTCAATCAGACCTTGAATACAAGCAACTTATTACTGAAGCTGAATATCGTGAAAAATACGAAGAATTTGGTAACAAATTCACAGCAAAAATGGGTGCAGAAGCTATTCGTGAATTGCTTAGTAAAGTTGAACTTGAAGCTGAGATCAAAGAACTTCGTGATGTTCTACATTCAGCTCAAGGACAAAAGAGAACACGTGCAATTCGTCGTTTAGATATTCTTGATGCATTTAAAAAATCAGGCAACAAACCTGAATGGATGATTATGGAAGCAATTCCTGTCATTCCTCCAGATTTACGTCCGATGGTACAACTTGAAGGTGGACGTTTTGCCACTTCAGATTTAAATGACTTGTACCGTCGTGTTATTAACCGTAATAACCGTTTGAAGAGATTGCTTGATTTAAATGCTCCAAGTATTATCGTGCAAAATGAAAAACGTATGTTACAAGAAGCTGTTGATGCATTGATTGATAATGGTCGTCGTGGCCGTCCTGTTACAGGACCTGGTAACCGTCCATTGAAATCATTGTCACACATGCTTAAAGGTAAACAAGGACGTTTCCGTCAAAACTTACTTGGTAAACGTGTAGACTACTCAGGACGTTCAGTTATTGATGTTGGTCCTACACTTAAGTTCTATCAATGTGGACTTCCACGTGAAATGGCTCTTGAATTGTTCAAACCATTTGTTATGCATGAACTTGTTAAAAGAGAAATTGCTTCTAACATTAAAAATGCTAAACGTAAGATTGAACGACAAGATGATGAAGTATGGGATGTTCTTGAAGATGTAATTAAAGAACGCCCAGTTCTATTGAACCGAGCACCTACATTGCATAGACTTGGTATTCAAGCATTTGAACCAGTTCTTGTTGACGGTAAGGCTATGCGTCTTCACCCATTAGCTTGTGAAGCTTACAATGCCGATTTTGATGGAGATCAAATGGCTGTTCACGTTCCATTATCTGACGAAGCTCAAGCTGAAGCTCGTATGTTAATGCTTGCTGCTCACCATATTTTGGCACCTAAAGATGGAAAACCAGTTGTTGCACCTTCTCAAGACGTTGTTTTAGGACATTACTTCCTAACAATTGAAGAAAAAGGTCGTACTGGTGAAGGAACTATTTTTAAAGATACAAAAGAAGTCTTAATGGCTTATGCTACAGGACGTGTTCACTACCATACACGTATTGGTTTGGCAGTTGATTCAATGCCAGACAAACCATTTACAGATGCTCAAAGAGACAAAGTTATGGTAACTAGTGTTGGTAAAGTAGTCTTTAATGAAGTACTACCAGAAGACTTCAATTTCTTGAACGAACCAACTCAAGATAATATTGAAAATGGTGTTCCTAATAAATATTTCCTTGAAAAAGGACAAGATATTAATGAATACTTAGCTGATGAACCACTTATTCAACCATTTAATGGTGGATTCTTAAGTGATATCATTGCTCAAATCTTCAAAGTATACAGAGTTCAAAGAACTTCTGAATTACTTGATGATATGAAAGAACTTGGATATACAGTATGTACTGTTTCTGGTCTAACTGTTGGGGTTAAAGATGTTCCTCAACTAGCTGAAAAATCAGAAATTGTTGGAGAAGCTCATGCCTCAGTTGCTACAGTTTCTAAACAATTCCGTCGTGGTTTGATTACTGATGAAGAACGTCATGATCGTGTTATTACAATCTGGAATGAAGCTAAAGATAGTATTCAACAAAAACTTATCGATTCATTTGATCACAATAACCCAATCTCAATGATGAGTGATTCAGGAGCTCGTGGTAATATCTCTAACTTTACTCAACTAGCTGGTATGCGTGGATTAATGGCTGCCCCTAATGGTGGTATGATGGAACTTCCTGTTACATCTAACTTCCGTGAAGGATTGTCAGTCCTAGAAATGTTTATTTCTACCCATGGTGCCCGTAAAGGTATGACTGATACAGCCTTGAAGACTGCTAACTCAGGTTACTTAACTCGTCGTTTGGTTGACGTTGCTCAAGATGTTATCGTTCGTGAAGAAGACTGTCACACTGATCGTGGTCTTATAGTTTCAACTTTCCGTGAAGGAAATGAAATTATTGAACCATTGTTTGATAGAATTGTCGGACGTTACACACAAAAAACTGTCTTCGATCCTGAATCTCATGATGTAATTGTTCCTAAGGGAACATTGATGGACGAAGAAATGGCACAAGAAATTGTTGATGCCGGCGTTGAAGAAGTAACTATTCGTTCAGCATTCATCTGTGATACAAAACACGGTGTATGTAAGAAATGTTACGGTCGTAACTTGGCTACTGGTGAAGAAGTTGAAATTGGTGAAGCAGTCGGAACTGTTGCTGCTCAATCAATCGGTGAACCAGGTACTCAACTTACTATGCGTAACTTCCATACTGGTGGTGTTGCTGGTGGAAACGATATTACTCAAGGTCTTCCTCGTATTCAAGAAATTGTGGAAGCTAGAAATCCTAAGGGACAAGCTATCATTTCAGAAGTTGATGGTATTATTACTGCAATTGATGAAAATTCAGCTGAACACACTCGTGAAATTACAGTTGAAGGTGCAACAGATACACGTACTTATAGCGTTCCTTATGCTTCAAGCGTTGAAGTTGCAGAAGGTGATCACGTTACACGTGGTGGTAAGTTAACTGGAGGATCAATTGATCCAAAACAACTTATTCAAATCACTGATGTATTATCTACTGAAACTTACATGCTTTCAGAAGTTCAAAAAGTTTACCGTATGCAAGGTATCGATATCTCAGATAAGCATTTCGAAGTTATGATCAGACAAATGATTCGTAAGATGCGTGTGCTTGATCCAGGAGATACAGATGTATTGCCAGGTGCACTTCTTGATATTGCTGACTTCACAGAAAATAACCGTAAATCAATTCTAAAAGGTGGATTACCAGCTACTGGTCGTCCAGTGCTTCTTGGTATTACTAAAGCTAGTCTTGAAACAAACAGTTTCTTGTCTGCTGCTTCATTCCAAGAAACAACACGTGTGCTTACAGATGCATCAATTCGTGGTAAGCACGATCCACTTCTTGGACTTAAAGAGAATGTTATTATCGGTAAGATTATTCCTGCAGGTACAGGTATGGCTAAGTATCGTCATATGGAACCTAAAAAGAATGGTCCAGTTGCAGCTAATGCAGTAAATGGTGCTTATACTATTTCTGACATTGAAGCTCAAATGAAAGCCGAAGAAGAAACAACACAAGAATAATAAAAAAGGCATCCATTAGGATGCCTTTTTTAAATATTATGAATAGGAGGATACTTGATGACGGATACAAAAACCAAATTAGCTAATGCATTGAAAACATTAATGCAAACAGAAGCTATAGACAAGATTACAGTTAATGAATTAGCAAAGTTTGCACATGTGTCACGAAATACATTTTATTATCATTTTTTAGATATTCATGATTTGTTGGCTTGGATATATAACCATGAAGTAATTGCTCAGCTTGATGATTATCAAAATCAAGATCATTGGCTTGATGGATTAAAGTTAGTTTTAGAATACATAGAACAGAATAAAAAATTCTGCTTGAATACTTTTAGATCATTAGACCGAGATTTGTTGAATTGTTTTTTATATAAAAATCTATACAAAATGGTAGTTCGAGTCGTAGATGAGATTGATGATCAGTGTCCTCAAAAAGTACGCAATGAAATTGGTAACTTTTATGGGTCGGCAATTGAAGTACAACTTGTACAGTGGCTAATAACTAATTTAGAAGAATCTAAATCGAGTTTATTAGATCGAATGTATGCCATGTTACATACCACTTTAGAATATGTAGTGAAATGTAATGCTAATTTGTACAAATAGTGGGTTTTGACCATATGAATGCGTTTTAGATTTATCTATGGTAATAGGGTATGGATAAATCTAGGAGGTATTATTATGTTCTTATTTCAAGATTTGCAAGCAATGCACATCGTTGTTTGGTTTGTTGTAGTCGCTGTTTTAATGGCACTTAATGAACTAGCACGAGCTAGCAAAATCACTTCAATTATATTATTCATTATTGTGCCAATTTGTTTAACAATATTTGTCTGGCCAACAACGGCTGGAGAGGGAAGTAGTACTGGAAGCTGGTTCCACTGGGTCAAAGTTTATTCAGCCTTAGCTGGTTGTTTAGGATTTATGGCTTTGAGATACTATCCTAAGTTAGCGAAGAATAAATGGTTATTAGCATTTCCACCATTTATTTTAGCCTTTAATATTTTAGAAGCAGTAATTCGTGATTTCCAAGTATCAGGTATGCATGGCATGGTTGATGGAGTATTCATGAATGGTGGTTCATGGAATATCATGAACGGTATTGCTGGTATTATTAATATTGTTACCATTACCGGTTGGTTTGGAATCAAGATTAGTAAAAACAAACAAAAAGATATGATCTGGCCAGACCAAATTTGGCCTTGGATTATCGCTTATGATGTTTGGAACTTTGCTTATGTTTATAACTGTGTAGGTGATCATTCTTTCTATGCTGGTTTAGCATTGTTAGTTGCACCAACAACAGCAGCATTCTTTATCAAAAAAGGTACATGGCTACAAGCTCGCGCACAAACATTGGCTTTTTGGATGATGTTCACTATGAGTTATCCAGCCTTTGTTACAGATAGCCAATTCGCAGTAGCTAGTTCACATGACAGTACATCATTATTTGTTGTTAGTTTATTAGCATTAGTTATTAATATTTCGGTATTAATTCTTCACATATATCGTGCTAATAAGTACAAACGTAATGTTTTACATGATGAAGTGTACAAAGGAACACGTGCTTATAATGAAGTTGTAGAAAACAACTAACAAAAAAGACATCTTATAGATGTCTTTTTTTATTTGCAGAATATTAAGATTAAAGTTGTTGCTAAATAGATATAAGGAATAAAGTGAATGGCATAGTCAAAATTTTGTTTAACTAATTCTACTAATAAGCATAGCAAACAGGATATAAGTATAATCAATAAACAATCGTATAATGGAAGGAATAACGCCAAAAAAGATAATATTTCAACATCACCAAACCCGAAACCTTTAGAAATATAACTAAAGCAGGATAGACAAATGAGAAAGATAAAGCAGTTTAATAATGATATCTGGGGATGTAGAAGAAATAAAATGACAAAATTAGGAATAAGGAAGATTGGCAGAATTATTCCATAAAAATAATCCATAGTCGCAAATAATAACAAGAACATTAATAGTACGATTCTAAATAATCCGTCTATCTTATTAATGAAGATGAATGTAAATGAAGCCCCGAGTATTAATTCGTTTAGTGGGAGGTATCTAGAGATAGTAGTTTTACAGTGTCGGCATTTTCCTAGATTTATCAAATAACCAACGATAGGTAGAAGTTCATACCAAGTAAGATTTTTTTTACAACTGTCACAATGAGAACGTGGATAAATAATACTTTGTTTCATCGGGATTCTCATACCTAATAAATTAATGAAAGAACCGAAACAACTACCAAGAACAAAAAGTATTGTAATATATATAATTTTCATATTAATCACCTCAAGAGATATTACGTAAAACATGTTGACAAAGCATGTCCATGGGTGATAAATTAATAGATGTGCTTTTTAGTAGCAGCAAGATTATATCTTGCATTAATTAGCCACCAACCACGTCGGTGGTATTTTATTTTAATCAAAAATGAAACGCCTGGATGTGTGTATTTAAAAATAATAAATTACATAGGAGGAACCTTTAATGCCAACAATTAATCAATTGGTCCGTAAAGGTCGTAAATCAAAGTCATCAAAATCAGATTCACCTGCTTTGAACTTTGGTTACAACAGTATGAAGAAAACATTGACTGACACTCCAGCCCCACAAAAACGTGGTGTTGCAACTCGTGTTGGTACAATGACACCTAAGAAACCTAACTCTGCTTTGCGTAAGTATGCTCGTGTGCGTCTATCAAACTTGATTGAAGTTACAGCTTACATTCCTGGTGAAGGTCACAACTTGCAAGAACATAGTGTTGTTCTTATCCGTGGTGGTCGTGTTAAGGATTTACCTGGTGTACGTTATCACGTTATCCGTGGTGCTTTAGATACAGCCGGTGTTGATGGCCGTATGCAAAGTCGTTCAAAATACGGTGCTAAGAGACCTAAAAAATAATTTCAAAAAAACTAATATAATAATCGGAGGTAATCTAAATGCCTAGAAAAGGTAGCGTAGCAAAACGTGATGTTTTGCCTGACCCAATGTATAACTCAAAACTAGTAACTCGTTTGATCAACCATTTGATGATTGATGGTAAACGTGGTACTTCATCAAAAATTATCTATGCAGCATTTGATAAGATTAAAGAAACTACAGGAAACGAACCTACAGAAGTATTCGAAGAAGCAATGAATAACATTATGCCGGTTCTTGAAGTTAAGGCTCGCCGTATCGGTGGATCTAACTACCAAATTCCTATCGAAGTTCGTCCAGATCGTCGTACTACTTTAGGACTACGTTGGTTAACTAACTATGCTCGCTCACGTGGTGAACACACAATGGTTGACAGACTAGCTAATGAAATCATGGATGCAGCAAACAACACAGGTTCTGCTGTTAAGAAACGTGAAGATACTCATAAGATGGCTGATGCTAACCGTGCCTTTGCGCATTATCGTTGGTAATCAATAATATTTAGAAAGGATAACTTAACTAATGGCTAATAAACGTGAATTCCCATTACAAGACACACGTAACATTGGTATCATGGCTCATATTGATGCTGGTAAGACTACAACTACAGAACGTATTTTGTACTATACTGGTAAAATCCATAAAATTGGTGAAACACATGAAGGTGCTTCACAAATGGACTGGATGGAACAAGAACAAGAACGTGGTATCACAATTACATCAGCTGCTACAACAGCTGCATGGAAAGACCACCGTATCAATATCATTGATACTCCAGGTCACGTTGACTTCACAATCGAAGTTGAACGTTCACTTCGTGTTCTAGACGGTGCTATTGCCGTACTAGATGCACAATCAGGTGTTGAACCACAAACTGAAAATGTTTGGCGTCAAGCTACAACATACTCAGTTCCAAGAATTGTTTTCGTTAACAAGATGGATAAAATCGGTGCTGACTTTGACTACTCTGTAGAAACTCTACATGATAGATTACAAGCTAACGCTCATGCTATCCAAATGCCTATCGGTGCTGAAGATCAATTCGAAGGTGTTATTGACCTTATCGAAATGGTTGCCGATATTTATGACGAAGATGAATTAGGTTCAAAATGGGATACAGTTGAAATCCCTGACCAATACAAAGAAGAAGCAGAAAAACGCCGTCAAGATTTGATCGAAGCTGTTGCTGATGTTGATGACAACGTCATGGCTAAATATCTTGAAGGTGAAGAAGTTACTAAAGAAGAACTTAAAGCTGCTATTCGTCAAGCTACTATTGACTTGAAATTCTTCCCTGTACTTGCTGGTTCAGCCTTCAAGAACAAAGGTGTTCAAATGTTAATGGATGCTACTGTAGATTACTTACCATCACCACTTGATGTTAAGCCTTACAGTGCTATTGATCCTAAAGATGATTCAGAAGTTGAACTTGTTGCTGATGATAACAAGTCATTTGCTGGATTGGCATTTAAGATTGCTACTGACCCATTCGTTGGTCGTCTAACATTCTTCCGTGTTTATACTGGTGTTCTTGAATCAGGTTCATACGTATTGAATGCTACAAAAGACAAACGTGAACGTGTTGGTCGTCTTCTACAAATGCATTCAAATCACCGTAACGAAATTCCTGAAGTATATTCAGGTGATATCGCTGCTGCTATTGGTTTGAAAGATACAACAACTGGTGATTCACTTACTGATCCAGATCACCCATTGATTCTGGAATCACTAGAAATCCCAGAACCAGTTATCCAAGTTTCAATTGAACCTAAATCAAAAGAAGATAGAGACAAACTTGATGTTGGTTTACAAAAACTAGCTGAAGAAGATCCTACTTTCAGAGCTGAAACAAACCCTGAAACAGGTGAAACTCTTATCTCTGGTATGGGTGAACTTCATTTGGATATCCAAGTTGACCGTCTACGTCGTGAATTTAAAGTTGACGCTCAAATCGGTGCTCCTCAAGTTGCTTACCGTGAAACATTTACTAAGTCTACTCAAGCACAAGGTAAATTCGTTCGTCAATCCGGTGGTAAAGGTCAATATGGTGATGTTTGGGTTGAATTTACACCTAATGAAGAGGGTGCAGGCTTCGAATTCGAAGATGCTATCGTCGGTGGTGTTGTTCCTCGTGAATACATTCCATCAGTTGAACAAGGACTTAAAGAAGCAATGCAAAATGGTGTTCTTGCTGGATTCCCATTGATCGATGTTAAAGCTAAGCTTTATGATGGTAGCTACCATGATGTCGATTCATCTGAATCAGCCTTCAAGATCGCTGCTTCAATGTCATTGAGAAATGCTGCAAAATCAGCCGGTGCTGAAATTCTTGAACCAATCATGAAAGTTGAAATTGTTGCTCCAGAAGATTACTTAGGTGATGTTATGGGACATGTTACAGCTAGACGTGGACGCGTTGAAGGAATGGAAGCTCGTGGTAATGCACAATTAGTTAATGCATATGTTCCACTTTCAGAAATGTTTGGATATGCAACAACTCTACGTTCAGCAACACAAGGACGTGGTACATTTACAATGGTTATGGATCATTACGAACCAGTTCCTAAGAGTATCCAAGCTGATATTATTAAGGAAAACGGTGGTAAGATCGTTAACCCTGAAGACGAATAAAAAGAGCGCGACAACTTACGTTTAGAAGTCGAGCATTAAATTAAAAAAGCTATTAGGAAATTATTCCTAATAGCTTTTTTGTTTAAGAGAGACTTTTGTAAGTTGGAGCGCATTTTAGATGATCAAAAAGCAAAATTTTCGCTACTAAAATTCATTACTATAGAAGAAACTGAAAAAACAGGAAAAAATAACTCAAAAATATAAATAAAATTATAAATAACCGAAAAATATGTAAAATAATAAATTTTATATAATTTTTTGTATTATTTAACAAAAAAAGTATGCGAATTTTTTCTCAATCTTGCTATTTCAAAAAGATGAAAAAAATAGCCAAAAAACCTTGATATTGCCGATATTTCATAGTAATATATAACTCGTGCTGATTGTCCGCAGGGACAAGTCTGCCCATTAGGTACCGAAGAGGTATCGTCGGTGTTGACGTAGGAGGTTGCGACACACCCGGCCGCTTTGCCACGGCAAGTGTGGCGGTAGTTTCTACTGAACCGGTCATTTTATAGACAAGAAGGAGGTAACCCCATGGCAAGTCAAAAGATACGTATTCGTTTAAAGGCTTATGAACATCGCATTCTTGATCAGTCAGCTGACAAGATTGTGGAAACAGCAAAAAGAACTGGTGCTGAAATTTCAGGTCCAATTCCATTGCCAACAGAACGTTCATTATATACGGTGCTACGTTCACCACATAAGCATAAAGATTCTCGTGAACAATTTGAGATTCGTACGCATAAAAGACTTATCGACATTGTAAATCCATCTGAAAAGACAGTTGATTCTTTGATGAAACTAGATTTACCAAGTGGTGTTGATATTGAAATTAAACTTTAATAATAAAAATAAATTAACGGAGGTGTAGACATGGCCAGAAAAGGTATTCTCGGTAGAAAAGTTGGAATGACTCAAATCTTCACTGACAACGGTGAATTAATTCCCGTTACAGTTGTTGAAGCTACTCCAAACGTCGTTATGCAACTTAAAACAGTTGAAAATGACGGTTATGAAGCAGTACAACTTGGTTTCGAAGATATGCGTGAAGTTTTAAGTAACAAACCAGCTAAGGGTCATGCTGAAAAATCTAAATCAACTCCTAAACGCTTCATTCGCGAATTCCGTGATGTAGATATGGGAAGTTTTGAATTAGGTTCTGAAGTAAAAGTTGATACTTTTGCTGAAGGCGAAATCGTTGACGTAACAGGAACAACAAAAGGTCACGGTTTCCAAGGTAACATTAAGAAAGACGGACAATCACGTGGACCAGAAACTCACGGTTCTCGTTATCACAGAGTTCCAGGTTCAATGGGTGCTGTTATCAACCGTGTATTCAAAGGTAAGAAATTACCTGGACGTATGGGTGGTAAGACAGTTACAACTCAAAACTTGGTAATTGCTAAGATTGACGCAGAAAATAACGTAATCATGATTCAAGGTAACATTCCTGGTGCTAAGAACTCACTTGTAAGAGTACAATCAGGTATTAAAGCTTTGGCTAAAGAAAACAAATAAGAAGGGAGGAGCTTTTAAATGACTAAAGTTACATCATTCAAAGAAAATGGTACAAAAGGTACAGACGTTGAATTAAACGATTCAGTTTTCAACATCGAACCTAACGAAAATGTAATTTTTGACGCTGTTGTTATGCAACGTGCATCAATGAGACAAGGTACTCACGCCGTTAAGAACCGTTCAGCTGTTCGTGGTGGTGGTAGAAAACCTTGGCGTCAAAAAGGTACTGGTCGTGCTCGTCAGGGTTCAATCAGATCACCTCAATGGGTCGGTGGTGGAGTGGTCTTCGGTCCTACACCAAGATCATATGCTTATCACTTACCTAGAAAAGTTAGCCGTTTGGCATTGAAGTCAATTCTTTCTCAACGCGCTAGTGAAGGTAACATCATTGTTATCGATTCAATTAACTATAAAGAACCAAAAACAAAAGTGTTTGCTACATTACTTAATAAAGTTAAAGCAACAGGTAAAACTCTAGTTGTTGTTGAAGAAGAAAACGAAAACGTTGCTCTTTCAGCAAGAAACATGGACAAAGTTACTGTAGTTGCTTCACGTAAGATTAATGTCCTTGACATAATCAATAACGAAAAAATGGTAATTACAAAAGCTGCACTTTCAAATATTGAGGAGGTGCTTGGATAATGAACGCACGTGATATCGTTTTACGTCCTGTAGTCACAGAACAATCAATGGCTATGATGGATGACAAGAAGTACACATTTGACGTTGCTGTTGATGCTAACAAGATTCAAGTACGTCAAGCTATTACAGAAATTTTTGATGTAAAAGTTGCCTCAGTTAACATTATGAACGTAAAAGGTCATAAAAAACGCGTTGGTCGTTACGAAGGTATGACTAAAAAACGTCGTAAAGCTATCGTTACTCTTACAGAAGATTCTAAAGAAATTAAAATTTTTGAAGACTAATATATAAAGGAGGAAAATTGTAATGGGTATTATTAAATATAAACCAACTACAAACGGTCGTCGTAATATGACAGCTTCAGACTTTGCGGAAATCACAAAGACTAAGCCAGAAAAGACATTGTTGGACTCACAAAGCCACACTGCTGGTCGTAATTCTTACGGTCATATAACAGTTCGTCACCGTGGTGGTGGTCATAAACAACATTATCGTATTATCGATTTCAAACGTATCAAAGACGATACAAAAGCTGTTGTTAAAGCTATCGAATACGATCCAAATAGAACAGCTAATATTGCTCTTCTACATTATGAAGATGGTATTAAATCATACATTTTAGCTCCTAAAGGTTTGGAAGTTGGTACAGTGATCGAATCAGGTCCAGCTGCTGACATCAAGACTGGTAATGCATTACCACTTGAAAACGTTCCTGTTGGTTCTATTATTCACAACATCGAAATGAAACCTGGTAAAGGTGGACAAATTGCTCGTTCAGCTGGTACATCAGCTCAAGTACTTGGACGTGATGGCAAATATACACAAGTTAGATTGTCATCAGGTGAAGTTAGATTAATTCTTTCAGCTTGTCGTGCAACAATCGGTGAAGTTGGTAATGAACAACACGAATTGATTAACATTGGTAAAGCTGGTCGTAAGAGATGGATGGGTATCCGCCCTACAGTTCGTGGTTCAGTTATGAATCCTAACGATCACCCACACGGTGGTGGTGAAGGTAAAGCTCCTATCGGACGTCCATCACCATTATCACCATGGGGTAAGAAAACTCTTGGTAAGAAAACTCGATCATCTCATGCCAAATCAGAAAAACTTATTATTCGTCACAGAAAAGGTAAATAATCTGATATTTGAATTTATTTTAAAGAAGGAGGCAACAAGATGACTCGTAGTCTTAAAAAAGGACCTTTCGTCGATGATCATTTGATGAAAAAAGTCCAAGAACAAGAAGATCAAGATAAAAAATCAGTAATTAAAACTTGGTCTCGTCGTTCAACAATTTTCCCTAACTTTGTAGGCGCAACAATCGCTGTATATGATGGACGTAGACACGTACCCGTTTTTGTACAAGAAGATATGGTTGGTCATAAACTAGGAGAATTTGTTCCTACACGTACATTCCATGGTCATGGATCAGACGATAAGAGAACTAAGTAATAAAAGTAGTTTTATAAAATGAAGGGAGAACGTCCTATGGCAGAACAAGTAACTTCAGCATTCGCTAAAGCTAAAACAGTTCGTATTGCTGCACGTAAGCTTCGCTTAGTTGTGGATGTAGTTCGCGGTAAAAGCGCTGCAGAAGCACTAGCACTCTTACAATTCACACCTAACGCTGGCGCACCAGTTGTTGCCAAAGTTATCAAATCTGCAGTTGCTAACGCAGAACATAATTTCGATTTAGATGCACAGAACTTATATATTAGTGAAGCATTCGTAGACGAAGGACCAACACTTAAACGTTTCCGTCCTCGTGCTAAGGGATCAGCTTCACCAATTAACAAGAGAACATCTCACATTACAGTGGTTGTCTCAGAAAAAGAATAGTATAGGAGGGAAACTTGTGGGTCAAAAAATAAATCCTACTGGATTTCGTGTCGGAGTCATTCGCGACTGGGATGCTAAATGGTATGCAGACAAAAAAGACTTTGCTAATTACTTACACGAAGATCTAAGTATACGTAAATATATTGAAGACAAACTTGCAGATGCTTCAGTTTCAAGAATTGAAATCGAACGTGCTGCTAAACGTATTAATGTTTCTATCCATACTGCCAAACCAGGAATGGTTATTGGTAAAGGTGGAGCCGAAGTTGACAACTTGCGTAAGCAACTTAACAACTTAACTGGTAAGAACGTACATATTAATATCGTTGAAATTAAAAAACCTGATTTAGATGCTAAATTGGTGGGTGAAAGTATAGCTCGTCAACTTGAAGCTCGTATCGCTTTCCGTCGCGCACAAAGACAAGCAACTACTCGTGCTCGTCGTGCCGGTGCAAAAGGTATCAAAACACAAATTGCTGGACGTCTTAACGGTGCAGACATGTCTCGTCGTGAATGGCATACAGAAGGAACTGTTCCTTTGCACACTCTAAGAGCTGATATTGATTACGCTTGGGTTGAAGCTATGACTACTTACGGTAAGCTAGGTATTAAAACTTGGATTTATCGTGGAGAAGTTCTTCCTACTAAAGCAAACACTGATAATCAGGATGCTGAAAAAGGAGGGAAATAACCAATGCTAGTACCTAAACGTGTAAAACATAGACGTGAGTTCCGTGGTAAGATGCGTGGTGCCGCTAAAGGTGGTAAAGAATTAGCCTTTGGTAAGTATGGCCTACGTTCACTAGATTCACACTGGATTTCAAATAGACAAATTGAAGCCGCTCGTGTTGCGATGACTCGTTACATGAAACGTGGTGGTAAAGTTTGGATTAAAATTTTCCCTCACAAATCTTACACTGCTAAAGGTGTAGGGGTTCGTATGGGTAATGGTAAAGGTGCACCAGCAGGATGGGTTGCTCCAGTTAAACGTGAAAAGATCTTGTTCGAAATTGACGGGGTATCTGAAGAAGTAGCTCGTGAAGCTCTAAGATTGGCATCACACAAATTACCAGTTAGAACCAAATTCGTTAAACGCGAGGAAGTAGGTGGCGAATCTGATGAAAACTAATGAAATTAAAGAACTAACCACTGCTCAAATGCTTGATAAAGAAAAACAATATAAAGAAGAACTATTCAACCTTCGTTTTCAACAAGCTACAGGTCAATTAGAAAACACAGCAAGATTGAAAAAAGTTCGTAAAAATATTGCTCGCATTAAGACAGTGATTCAACAAACAGAAACTAAAAGTAAATAATAAATAGGAAGGAGTACTACACTTGAGCGAATTAAAAGACAGAAATCATCGTAAAGTATTTCAAGGTCGTGTTGTCTCAGATAAGATGGATCAAACTATCGTTGTAGTTGTTGAAACTTACAAGACACACCCTGTATATGGCAAACGTGTTAAATACTCAAAGAAGTACTATGCGCAAGATGATAATAATGAAGCAAAAGTTGGCGATATTGTTCGTGTTATGGCTACAAGACCTTTATCACGTACAAAACGCTTCCGTTTATTAGAAATCGTTGAAAAAGCGGTTATTATTTAAAACTTCTATCAAGTTTAAAGAAGAGGAGGACCAACACAGTGATTCAACAAGAAAGTCGTTTGAAAGTTGCTGATAATTCAGGAGCTAGAGAAATCTTAACTATCAAAGTACTTGGTGGTTCAAACCGTAAGACAGCCAATATTGGTGATATTATTGTTGCAACTGTTAAACAAGCAACACCAGGTGGCGTTGTTAAAAAAGGTGACGTAGTCAAAGCCGTTATCGTAAGAACTGTTTCTGGTGCACATCGTACCGATGGTTCATACATCAGATTTGATGAAAATGCAGCTGTTATTATTAACGCTGACAAGACACCTCGAGGCACTCGTATCTTTGGACCGGTAGCTCGTGAATTACGTGACAATGATTTCATGAAGATTGTTTCATTGGCACCAGAAGTACTATAAGAATAATTTATGACTACAGATAAAAAGATTAAACAAGGAGGAGCCGACTTATGTTTGTAAAAACAGGAGATAATGTCACAGTAATTGCAGGAAATGACAAAGGCAAAGAAGGTAAAGTCCTTAAAGTCTTTCCTAAAGCTGGCAAAGTTATAGTTGAAGGTATCAACGTTGCTAAGAAACATCAAAAAGCAACTAACGAACAACCTAACGGTGGAATTATTGATTCAGAAATGCCTATCAATGTTTCAAACGTTAGCTTAGCTAAGAAAGCTGCTAAGAAGTCAACTGCAAAGAAGACAACTACAGCTAAGAAAGCTACTACAACTAAAACAACAGCTGCAAAACCAGCAGCTAAAAAAACTACAACAAAGAAAACAACTTCTAAAAAAGAAGAAAAATAGTGGAAGGGAGGATCTAATAAATGGTAAGTAACTTAAAAAAGAAATACACAGAAGAAATTACTCCTCAATTGATGGAAAAATTTAACTACAGTTCAGTAATGCAAGCACCTAAAGTTGAAAAGATTGTTTTGAACATGGGTGTTGGTGACGCTGTATCTAACTCAAAAAACTTAGATGACGCTGTTGAAGAATTAGCATTAATTGCTGGTCAAAAACCATTAATCACAAAGGCTAAAAAATCAATCGCTGGCTTCCGTTTACGTGAAGGTATGTCAATTGGTGCTAAAGTTACTCTACGTGGTGAAAAAATGTACGACTTCTTGTACAAATTAATTAATGTCTCACTTCCACGAGTTCGTGATTTCCGTGGTGTAAATGACAGATCATTTGATGGTCGCGGTAACTACACACTTGGTGTTAAAGAACAACTAATCTTCCCTGAAATCGATTATGACAAAATTAATCGTGTTCGCGGATTAGATATTGTTATTGTTACAACAGCAAATACTGATGAAGAAGCAAAAGAATTGCTTACACAAATCGGTATGCCATTTGCAAAATAAAAAAGGAGGTCAATTCATTGGCTAAGAAATCTCAAATTGCAAAGAATCATCGTCCAGCTAAGTTTAAAGTTCAAGAATACACACGCTGTGAACGTTGTGGACGTCCACATTCTGTTTATCGCAAGTTTAAACTTTGCCGTGTTTGCCTTCGCGATTTAGCCCACAAGGGCCAAATTCCTGGTATGAAGAAAGCTAGTTGGTAAAAACAAATATTACAAGGAGGTAAATAGAATGGTAATGACAGATCCTATTGCAGATTACTTAACACGTATCCGTAATGCGAATATGGTTAAGCATACAGCTGTATCAGTTCCCGCTTCAAAAATGAAGAAAAGTATTTCTGAAATTCTTAAGCGTGAAGGTTTTATCAAAGATTACGAAGTCGTAGAAGATGACAAACAAGGTATGATCAATCTTACTTTGAAGTTCAGTCAATCTAACGAACGCGTATTAACAGGACTAAAACGTATCTCAAGACCTGGTCTTAGAAGTTACGTAAACTCTGAAGAAGTTCCTAAGGTTCTTAACGGATTAGGTATTGCTATTATTTCTACTTCTGAAGGTGTTATCACCGATAAAGAAGCTCGCGCTAAGAAAATTGGTGGCGAAGTAATTGCATACGTTTGGTAAGAGTAAGATTTAAAGAAGGAGGTGCACAAACTTGAGTCGTATTGGATTAAAAACAATTGAAGTACCTGCAGATGTAACTGTTGACAAAAAAGACAACGAAATCACTGTTAAGGGTCCTAAGGGCGAACTAAAAAACACGTTCAGCCCAAAAATTAAATTTGTTCAAGAAGGTAATGTTGTTAGATTTGAACGCGAAAGCGAAAATGATAAAGCATTACACGGAACTATGCGTGCTAACTTGAACAACATGGTTCAAGGAGTTACCGAAGGTTTTGAAAAGAAACTTCAACTAATTGGTGTTGGTTACCGTGCACAACTTAAAGGTAGTCAACTAGAACTTAATGTTGGATATTCACATCCTGTACTTATGGATGCGCCTGAAGGCATTAAGATTGAAGTTCCTTCAAATACTGAAATTAATATTTCAGGAATCGACAAGCAAGTTGTTGGTCAATTTGCTGCCGTAATCAGAAACGTAAGACCACCAGAACCATATAAAGGTAAAGGTATTCGTTACGTTGATGAACATGTTCGTCGTAAAGAAGGTAAGACTGGTAAGTAGTCTTACTAAAAATATATGAGGTGAAAAAATGATTTCTAAACCAGATAAAAATAAGATACGCCTAAGACGTCATAAACGTGTCCGTGGAAAAATCTCTGGTACTGCACAGCGCCCACGCTTAAATGTATTTCGTTCAAATACAAACATCTACGCTCAAGTGATTGATGACGTAGCGGGTGTAACGCTAGTTAGTGCCTCAAGCTTAGATAATGAAATTAAAGATGGTTCAAAATCTGAAAAAGCTGCAGCTGTTGGTGCATTAGTTGCTAAACGTGCCGCAGACAAAAAGATTGTTGATGTTGTATTTGATCGTGGTGGTTACATCTATCATGGTCGTGTACAAGCATTGGCTGAAGCAGCCCGTGAAAACGGACTAAAATTCTAAAAAGGAGGATACCTAAGTATGACATTTATCGATCCAAATCAATTTGAATTAGAAGATCGTGTTGTTGCTATTAACAGAGTTACAAAAGTTGTTAAAGGTGGACGTCGTCTACGTTTTGCTGCTATTGTCGTTGTTGGTGACAAGAACGGTCATGTAGGTTTTGGTACTGGTAAAGCTCAAGAAGTTCCAGAAGCTATTCGTAAAGCAGTTGAAGATGCTAAAAAGAACTTAATTGAAGTACCAATGGTTGGTACAACCATTCCTCATGAAATTATTGGGAAATTCGGTGCTGGTGAAATTCTATTGAAACCAGCTATTGAAGGTTCAGGTATTGCTGCTGGTGGTTCAGTTCGTTCAGTTGTTGAATTAGCTGGTATCGCTGATATTACAGGACAAATGTTGCGTAGTAATACACCAATTAATGTTATCCGTGCAACAATTGATGGCTTAAGTCGTCTAAAAACAGCCGCAGGCGTTTCATCACTTCGTGGTGTTTCAGCTGAAGAATTGCTTAACTAGAAAGGTGTGTCGTAAATAATGGCTAAATTAAAAATTACTCTTATTAGAAGTGCTGCACACCGTCTTCCAGCTCAACGTACAATCGTTAAAGAGTTGGGACTAGGTCGCATCAGTAGTTCTGTTATCAAGAACGACGATGCAGCAACACGTGGCGCAATTGTTAAAATTGCACATCTAGTAGATGTTGAAGAAGTTAAATAATAATTTAAACAAGGAGGTACCTTCTCATGGAATTAAACACTCTTAAACCCAGTACTGGTTCAAGAAGTTCAAGAAAACGTGTAGGTAGAGGTACTTCATCTGGTACAGGTAAAACTGCTGGACGTGGACAAAAGGGTCAACTTGCAAGATCAGGTGGTAAAACACGTATTGGTTTTGAAGGTGGACAAATGCCTTTATTCCGTCGTATGCCTAAGCGCGGATTCAACAACATTAACCGTAAGGAATATGCTGTTGTAAATCTTGTCGACTTAGCTAAGTTCAAAGATGGTTCAGAAGTTTCTGTGGAAACACTTAAAGAAGCTGGAATCATCAAAAAAGAACTTGCAGGTGTTAAATTACTTGCCAATGGTGAAGTAAAAACAAAACTTACAGTTAAAGTTGCAAAATGTTCAGATGCTGCTAAGAAAGCAATCGAAGCTGCCGGTGGTTCTGTCGAGGTGATTTAATGTTTAAAACAATCAAAGCTGCTTTAAAAGTTAAAGAGATAAGAAAGAAGATTTTCTTCACTTTAATGATTTTAGCTATATATAGATTGGGATCATACATCGCCGTACCCGGTGTTAACGCGGCAGCGATGAATCAACTAAGTGCTACTGGATTGGTTCCTTTATTGGATACCGTATCTGGTGGTGGCTTGTCTAATTACTCAATCTTCTCAATGGGTGTTTCACCATTCATTACTGCACAAATTGTTGTTCAATTATTGCAGATGGATATTGTTCCCCGTTTTGTGGAGTGGAGTAAGCAAGGTGAAGTTGGACGTAGAAAATTAAATCAAGTAACTCGTTACTTGACTATTATTCTAGGATTTGTTCAATCAATTGGTATTACAGCTGGTTTCAATGCTCTTAGTGGTATGGGATTAGTTAACAAACCAAGTATCCAAACTTACTTAGTAATTGGTCTTATCTTAACCGGTGGGACTATGTTATTAACGTGGTTAGGTGAACAAATTACGGATAAAGGATTAGGAAATGGTGTTTCAATGATTATCTTCGCGGGTATCATTGCTAGAATGCCTAATGGGCTTTATCAATTGTTCCAAGAACATATTATGAGCGCTTCTAAATCTGACTTGGCTAAGAACATTGCGTTCTTTGTCGCAGTACTAGTAATTATTTTATTAGTTGTTGTGTTTGTTACTTATGTTCAACAAGCAGTTAGAAGAATTCCTATTCAATACACAAGACGTGCTACTAGTGGTGGAAGCGAAAGTTTCTTACCATTAAAAGTTAACGTTGCGGGTGTTATCCCAGTTATCTTCGCTAGTTCATTCATCGTTACACCGCAAACAATCATGATGGCTTTTCAAGCTAGTCATGGTGAAGATACTTGGTTCAAGGTTATGCATAATATATTTAATATGCAAACAACAACCGGAGCCTTGTTATATACACTATTAATCATTTTATTCACTTTCTTCTATGCATTTGTTCAGGTCAATCCTGAGAAACTTGCTGAGAATCTTCAAAAACAAGGTGCATATATTCCAGGTGTTTGGCCTGGAAATGGAACAATTAAGTTTGTTTCCGGTATCTTGATGAGACTTTCAACAGTAGGATCAGTATTCCTTGGACTTATTGCTTTGCTACCTTTATTAGCATCAAATATTTTTGGGCTACCTCAATCAATTGGTTTGGGTGGAACAAGTCTATTAATTGTTATCGGGGTTGCTCTTGAAAGTGATCGTCAACTTAAAGGATTATTAATGAAACGTAAATATATTGGTTTTATTAGACAATAAATTAAGTTGGGAGATAAAAAATGAATCTAATACTTATGGGCTTACCCGGTGCCGGTAAAGGTACCCAAGCCGAATATATTGTGGATGATTTCAAAGTTGTACATATTTCTACTGGAGATATGTTCAGACAGGCAATGTCAGCAGAAACAGAAATAGGAATGAAAGCTAAATCATTTATTGATAAAGGCGAATTAGTTCCTGATGAAGTTACTTCTGGAATTGTTAAAGAAAGATTAGCACAAGAAGATGTTAAAAAATCAGGTTATATGTTGGACGGTTTTCCTAGAACAATCGCTCAAGCTGAATCACTTGAGACAATTACAAGTGAACTTGATCAACCAATCGATGGAGTTATCTATATAGATGTTCCAGCTGATAAGTTGGTCGACCGTTTATCGGGAAGATTCATTTGTAAGAATTGTGGAGCTACTTATCATAAGATTTTTAATCAACCTAAGGTTGAAGGAACTTGTGATGTATGTGGTCAACATGAATTCTATCAACGTGATGATGATAAACCTGAGACTGTAAAGAATAGATTAGATGTAAATATTAAAATGAATACTCCATTAATTGATTTTTATGAAAATAAAGGTCTACTATATAAGATTGATGGAGATAAAGATATCGATGATGTATACGCTGAAGTACAATCAGTAATTAACGGCTTAAAATAGCCGATAAATTTACTTTTTAAAAGTTTAGTGCTATTATCTTCCGGTATATGTTTTTAGAAGGTTATACCTTACAAATTCGAGGAGGGTCTAAGTTGGCCAAAGACGATGTTATTGAAATCGAAGGTACAGTTACAGATACTTTGCCAAATGCAATGTTTAGAGTAAAACTAGAAAATGATGCTACAGTACTAGCTCATATTTCTGGTAAGATTCGTAAGAATTATATTAAAATTTTGCCAGGTGACAAAGTCACTGTAGAATTGTCACCATACGATTTAAGTAAGGGACGTATTACATACAGATATAGATAATTTTCTGTTTTTTAAATTGATGGGAGGTTCACAAAATATGAAAGTAAGACCATCTGTAAAACCAATGTGTGAACAATGCAAAATTATTAAACGCAAAGGTCGCGTTATGGTAATTTGTTCAGCAGATCCAAAACACAAACAAAGACAAGGTTAATACTTTAAAAAGGAGGATACTTGAATGGCTCGTATAGCAGGTGTTGATTTGCCACGTGATAAAAGAATCGTTGTGGCACTTACATATGTATTTGGTGTTGGTAACTCAACAGCAGTCAAAGTCTTAAAGGATGCCGGAGTTTCTGAAGATATCAGAACTCGTGATTTAACTCCTGATCAAGAGGATAAAATCAGAGCTGAAATCGACAAGTTCCCTGTTGAAGGTGACTTACGTCGTACAGTAAGCATGGATATTAAGAGACTACAAGAAATTGGTTCATACCGTGGAATTCGCCATCGTCGTGGATTACCCGTTCGTGGACAAAATACAAAAAACAATGCACGTACTCGCAAAGGTAAGAAAGTTACAATTGCAGGTAAGAAGAAAGACTAATAAGGAGGTAAACTCATGGCAGTAAATAAAGGTCGTAAACGTCGAGTTAAGAAACATATTGAGTCTGGCGTTGCCCATATTCATTCAACATTTAACAACACATTAGTCATGATTACTGACGTTAATGGTAATGCCGTTGCATGGTCATCAGCTGGTGCCTTAGGATTTAAAGGTAGTCGTAAGTCTACTCCATTCGCCGCTCAAATGGCTGGTGAAGCAGCAGCAAAAGAGGCAATGGAACATGGAATGAAGACTGTTGAAGTTTCAGTTAAAGGTCCAGGTTCTGGACGTGAAGCAGCAGTTCGTTCGTTACAAGCAACTGGACTTGACGTTACAGCAATTCGTGACGTTACACCAGTTCCTCATAACGGTTCTCGTCCACCAAAACGTCGTCGTGTATAGTGGATTGTTCTTTGAAGCTAAACGCAATAGATGAAAGGGGCAAAACTGAATGATTGAATTCGAAAAACCAAGTATCATAAAAGTTGAAGAAACAAACGATTACGGAAAGTATGTTATTGAACCACTAGAACGTGGATATGGTACTACTTTGGGTAATTCACTTAGACGTGTATTACTTGCTTCTTTACCAGGAACAGCTGTTGCTGATGTCCAAATTGATGGAGTTCTTCATGAATTCTCAACAATTGATGGTGTTGTGGAAGACGTAACTCAAATAATCTTGAATATTAAGAAACTATCTTTAAACCTTCATGGTGATACAAAGACAGTTGAAATTAATGTTAAAGGCCCTGCACAAGTTACAGCTGCTGATATTATTGCTGATGATGATTTAGAAATTCTAGATCCTTCACAATATATCTGTACTGTTGCCGAAGGCGGAGTACTTAACATGCAAATGAACGTTATAACTGGTCGTGGATATACTCCAGCAGATCAAAACAAAACTGAAGCAACACCTATTGGTGTTTTGCCCGTTGATTCAATTTTTACTCCTGTTACTAAGGTTAATTATCAAGTTGAAAGCGCTCGTGTCGGTAAGAGAAGTGATTTCGATAAATTAACATTAGACGTTTGGACTAATGGATCAATCAACCCCAAAGAAGCAATTAGTCTAGCTGCTAAGGTTCTAACAGAACATTTAAATAGTTTTGTAAACCTCACAGAAGAAGCTAAAAATGCTGAAATGATGGTTGAAAAAGAAGAAACTCAAAAAGAAAAGAAACTTGAAATGACTATCGAAGAATTGGATCTTTCAGTTCGTTCATATAACTGTTTGAAGAGAGCTGGTATTAATACCGTTCAAGAACTTACAGATAAGAGTGAAGCTGATATGATGAAGGTTCGTAACTTAGGACGTAAGTCTTTAGAAGAAGTCAAAGTTAAGTTAATTGATCTAGGTTTATCACTTAGACAAGACGATTAATTAGATAAGGAGGGCGCTTATAATGGGCTATCGTAAACTAGGACGTTCAACAGATCAAAGACTTGCCATGCTTCGTGATTTGACAACTGATTTGATCATCAACGAACGTATCGTTACTACTGAATCTCGTGCTAAAGAAGTTCGTCGTACAGCTGAAAAGATGATTACTTTAGGTAAAAAAGGTGATCTTCATGCTCGTCGTCAAGCTGCTAAATTCATGAGAAATGAAGTTGCTAACATTAAAGAACAAGATGACGGAGTAGAAATTCAATCTGCTCTTCAAAAACTTTTCAGTGATGTTGCACCTCGTTACAAAGACCGACAAGGTGGATACACACGCATTATGAAAACAGCTCCACGTCGTGGAGATGCTGCACCAATGGCAATAATTGAACTAGTTTAATTATTACATCAATCTATTTAAAATCAGTCATTCGTGGCTTAGTGAGCGTTATGATGTTGGAAGTAATTCCAAGTCTAGCTCTAAGATCTTTTCGAAAGAAAGGACACTAAGTTTTCGAATGATTTTTTTATTTGAAGAAAAACTATGAGAAGCGAGACAGCTTCTCTTTTTGTTTGCAATAGATTTTTCTTTTTCAAAATTATAAATGTGTTATTATAATGATATTGTAGTAAGTGTCTGGGGTGCTTAACAGCTGAGATTATACCCATTGAACCTGAAACAGATAATTCTGGCGCAGGGAGAATTCGATGTTATAAGGCTGAAGTCTCTTCTTTCTGGAAGAGGCTTTTAATTTCTCTAGACTTAGATTAATCTAAGGAGAAACATATGCAAAATAAGAAAATTTTACGACTTACAATTACTTCAATTTTAATTGCAATAGATACTTTTTGTACGGTATTAATTACATTTCCAGGAATGGCACCAATGTCTAGTGTAATAAATGTTATTTTAGGGGTGCTGGTGGGACCATTATATGCATTTATAGTGGCAACAATGACTGGTATTTTACGAATGATTTTATTTGGTTCGACACCTTTAGCTGTTGTGGGTGCATTCATTGGAGCAACATTAGCAGCTACACTGTATCGATTTACTAATAAAGTATGGATGTCTTGGGTAGGCGAAATAATAGGGACTGGAATTATTGCCTCACTTATTAGCTATCCAGTTATGGTATGGTTCACAGGCTCATCTAATGGATTATATTGGCTAATCTATACCCCAACGTTTATGTTAGCAACACTTGTTGGAGGTTTTCCAGGAATGCTAATTAGTAAACTATTACTCAAACAACGCACTTTTATAAATGTTCAAAAACTTTTTAAAAAGAAAAAATAAATAAGGTATCATAATAATAAACACCTTGAAGAAGGAACGTATGACTAATTCAATAATTCAAATAAATGATTTAAATTATCGCTATGAAGAAGCCGCTGACAATGCGTTAAAAAACATAACCGTGGATATTGAACAGAATTCATGGACTGCTATCGTTGGACAAAACGGAAGTGGAAAAAGTACATTAACTAAACTTTTAAATGGAATATTACAAACCAATGAAGGTAAGATTGTCGTTAATGGCATGGAACTTACAGATGAAACTGTATGGGACATACGTAAAGTTATCGGTATTGTTTTTCAAAACCCGGATAATCAATTTGTTGGAGCAACCGTAGAAGATGATGTTGCTTTTGGATTAGAAAATCAAGGGATTGCTCAATCTGAAATGAAAGAGCGAGTTATCAGTGCCCTTAAAAAAGTTAGAATGGAAGAATTTGCTACTCGCGACCCACAGAGCCTCTCAGGGGGCCAGAAACAGCGTGTAGCAATTGCGGGTGTAATTGCACTAGAACCTAAAATAATTATCTTAGACGAAGCCACAAGTATGTTAGATCCAAGTGGACGACGTGAGATTATTCAGATCATCCAAGGTTTACGTAAAGAACTTGATCTTACCGTTATTTCAATTACGCACGACGTAGAAGAAGTTACATTGGCTAGTGATGTTTTAGTACTTAGTAAAGGTGTGATTTTGAAAAAAGATAGTCCTGAAAAAATATTCACTGATAAAGATTTGTTAATCAAAGCTGGACTACAACTTCCATTCGTTCAAGATGTGCAGCAACAACTAATTGCTAAAGGAGTAAGTATTCCTGATACTTGGCATGATGAAGAAGGGTTAATTGAAGAAATATGGAAATCTCATTTAAACAAGTAGGTTTTATTTATCAACAAAATACACCAATGGAAAATATTGGTTTAGAAGATATTAACTTAACAATCAACGATCATAGTTTCACAGCTTTAATTGGACATACAGGAAGTGGCAAGTCGACTTTTGTACAGCATATTAATGCTCTACTTAAACCAACTTCAGGTGAAATTAAAGTTGGTGAAAAAACAATTACACCGGAAACCAATAACAAGGATTTGAAGCCACTTCGCCAGCAGGTAGGAATGGTATTTCAATTTCCTGAAAGTCAGTTATTTGAAGAAACAGTTGAACGAGATATCATGTTTGGTCCAATGAACTTTGGAATGAGTGAAGAAGAAGCTAAACAAATGGCAAAAAAAGCTCTTCATCAAGTTGGACTACCAGAAGAATATTTAGAAAAATCACCTTTTGACTTATCAGGTGGACAGATGCGTCGAGTTGCAATTGCCGGTGTATTAGCTAGTAATCCTAAGACTCTAATCTTAGATGAACCAACTGCTGGCTTAGATCCAGAAGGACGTCTAGAAATGATGACTCTGTTTAACAACTTATATCATGAGGGCAAGAGTATTATCTTAGTAACTCATAATATGGAAGATGTCGTAAATTATGCGGATGATGTAGTAGTTTTTAATCATGGAAAAGTTGCAAAACATGGAACACCTTCTGAAATTTTTGCTGATGAACAGTGGATAAAAGATAACAATCTTGAGTTACCACGTAGTGTAGAATTTATGAATCAGTTAAAAGCTAAGGGACTGAAAACAACTGATAATCCATTAGTAATTAAGGAATTAATAGAAACAATCACAAATAATATATAAGAGGGATTGACTTGGATAAATTAATTGTAGGTAGATATATACCTGGAAATTCAATTATTCATAATCTGGATCCAAGAGGAAAATTCTTGGGAACATTTTATTTCATAGGGATAATCTTTTTAGCAAATAGTTGGTATACTTATTTGCTATTATTTGCGTTTGTTTTAATGTCTCTTAAACTATCTGGAATTAATTTGTCGTATTTCATTCGTGGTGTGCGACCACTGATTTGGTTGATACTTTTTACGGTTATGCTACAAATATTGTTCACACCAGGAGAACAAGTTCTGTGGAGTTGGTGGATTTTTTCATTATCATGGCAAAGTTTGATTAATGGTGCCTATATTTTCATGCGTTTCATGTTAATAATTTTCTTCTCAACCTTATTAACCCTAACAACAACACCTGTTGAACTATCTGATGCTATTGAATCGGTGATGAAACCTCTTAAATGGATCAAGTTTCCAGTTACGCAAGTGGCATTGATGTTATCAATTGCATTACGATTCGTTCCACAATTAATGGACCAAACAACTAAGATTATGAACGCCCAAAGAGCCCGTGGAGTTGATTTTGGCTCAGGATCTATTATGAAGAGAATTAAGAGTTTTATTCCCTTATTAATTCCACTATTTGTTAGTAGTTTTTCCATAGCTTATGATCTTGCCGTGGCAATGGAATCACGAGGCTATCAAGGTGGAGAGAACCGCACTAAATATCGACAATTAGCTTGGCAACGAATTGATAATTTAATGATTGTGGCCTTTGTTATTGTAACGATATTGCTTATTATATTGAGATTTGGAGTTAATAGATGACTAATTATAAGCTAACCATGGCTTATGACGGTACGAAGTTTCATGGTTTTCAGATTCAAAACAACTTGCGCACAGTTCAAGGCGTTGTGGAAAAAGCTCTTGAGAAGATGACTAAAGGTAAGCATGTTGATGTTATTGGCTCTGGTAGAACTGATGCAGGAGTACATGCGTTAGGACAAGTTATAAGTTTTAATTACCCGGGAAATATACCGGCAACTAATATGTTGCGCGCTTTGAATAGTTTGATGCCACTGGATGTTTTATTTAAAGAATGCGAGATTGTAGATGATGATTTTCACGCTAGATTCTCAACTCAAGGCAAGCGCTATATGTATCGAGTTGACTTAGGGCACTATACAGATCCATTCAAGAGAAATATTACTGGGCATTATCCGTACGGAATTGAAGTAGAGCCGATTAAAAAAGCACTTAAAGACTTAGAAGGAACACATGATTTCACGAGTTTTGCAGCAAGTGGCGGAGTTATTAAGAATAAGGTGCGAACGATATATGAAGCCACAGTTGAATTTGACGAAAAAAATAATGAACTGATTTTTGAGTTTTATGGAAATGGTTTTTTATACAATATGGTTCGCATTTTAGTTGCAACGCTACTAGAGATTGGTAATGGCCGCAGGGATGTACACGATTTATTAAGACTTTATGAAGTTAAAGACCGTCAACAAGCACGAGCAACAGCCCCAGCAAGCGGTTTGTACTTGAAAGAAGTTTACTACGAAAACTAATAAAAATCTCTTGATTATTATTGACTTTCGGCAGTAATCAACGTATTATGAACTTTGGTATTGTTTGCCCCACGATAAGCCCCGGAAACTTATTAATTGGTGTCAAACATTAGAATGAAACATGGAGGAAGTTATTTTGCGCACAACACCTTTTGCAAAAGCAGGCGAAGTTGAACGTAAATGGTATGTAGTTGATGCTACAGACGTTGTTCTTGGACGCCTATCAACAGTGGTTGCTTCAATTCTTCGCGGAAAGAACAAGCCACAATATACCCCAAACGTAGATACTGGAGATAACGTTATCGTTATCAACGCTGAAAAAATCAAATTAACAGGTAAAAAAGCATCAGATAAAATCTATTACAGACATAGTGATTACCCTGGTGGACTAAAAGCTGTATCAGCTGGAGAATTAAGAGACGACAAACCAACAAGATTAATTGAAAACTCAATTAAAGGTATGTTGCCAAAGAATACTCTTGGACGTGCTCAAGGTATGAAATTACACGTTTATGCTGGTCCTGAACATGATCAACAAGCTCAAAAACCAGAAGTTTTGGATATTAATAAACTAATCTAAGGAGGAAGAAATTTTGGCACAAGTTGTATATGCCGGCACAGGCCGTCGCAAAAACTCAGTTGCTCGTGTACGTTTAGTACCTGGTAACGGTGCAATCACAATCAACAAGCGTGATGTTAAAGATTACATCCCCTACGATATGTTGATCGCTGATATGGTTCAACCACTTGAACTAACAGAAACAAAAGACAGCTATGACGTTTTAGTTAACGTTAATGGTGGTGGATTTACAGGACAAGCAGGAGCTATCAGACATGGTATCTCACGCGCACTACTAGAAGTAGATCCTGATTTCCGTGGCGCTTTAAAACGCGCTGGATTCTTAACACGTGACCCTCGTATGAAGGAACGTAAGAAACCAGGTCTTAAGAAAGCTCGTAAAGCTTCACAATTCTCAAAACGTTAATATATACTTATATATCAATATTTCGAAGCACTTCACAGTCAGCCCTGTGAGGTGTTTTTTTGTTTTCGTGATGTACGAGAAATGTACGAGTTTTACATTGATTTTTTTCTCCTAATCTAATCTTTCTTCAAATTTTTGATGAGTAGCGAGATCAACCACGTTGGGTGTATTTACATATATCTCTGTGGTTTTGATATCTGAGTGAGTAAGAGCTTGAGATATTTGAGCCATAGTTGCGCCACCTTCACGTGCTAGTGTGCTGTATGTGTGACGTAATTTATGTGGTGAAGCATGTTTCAACTCAGAATGGCGATGTTCAATTGATTTCATTCGATAATTGAGATAATCGGTATGAACTGAAATGTTGATATTTCCATGTCGATCGTTATAAGTAAAAATGAATTGATTTTCATCAATAGTGATTCCAGCAGATTTTAACTCTTCAGATTGCTCTTGTTTCCACTTTAGAAGAAGAGTTGCGAGATCTTCAGAAATCACTATTTTTGTACTCTTATTTGATTTAGTGGACTTTAGTTTTCCATTCATGAACCAGAGGTCAATCATAGTAAATGATATAATATTAATAGAGACTTAGGAGGTATTTTGAATGAGTGATAAAGAATTTGATTTGCCATTTAATGATGATAAATATGAAATTGACATATTTGAATCTACAGATTATAGAACAGTTTTAACAAGTATATTCATTAAAGTTAAACAAACCATTGGAAATATTATTTGGGAAGAGCTTAACAAATAACCGAACGAATAGATTTTATAATATTATATGAAAGGATAATACATTGTGAACATTCACCAATTGATAAATCTTATAAATATACCAGAAGATGAACAACACGATTTTAAGCAAAAATGGTATTTAAAAAATAAAAAAGATGAAATGATTAAAGATATTTTTAGTTTCGTAAATACGTTGCATAGTGACAATTGTTATTTAATATTTGGAGTGGAGGATTTAACCGGAAAAGTATTAGGTGTTGAAAATGACGAAAATAGGATGACTCAACAAAATATAATTGATTTCATAAATAATCTTTCGATTGCTTCTATGGTGAAACCAATAATAAGTTTAGATACATTCATGATAAACAGTCATGAAGTTGATGTTGTGACCATTTATAACACTTACGATGTTCCTATATATTTAAGCAAAAAGTATAAGAACGCCCAACCTAATAGTATTTTTGCCAGAAACGGTGATACCAATACAAGCTTAAATTCAAGCGCAGATTATTATCATGTGAAGAAGTTATGGGAAAAACATTTTAGAATGCATGAATCTATTCAAGAACGATTTAAATATATACTTAAAGATACTAGTAATTGGTCTGAGGTACCCTACGAAAGTAATTATGGGTTTGTTTATAATTTAATTCCCGATTTTTTTGTTGAAATTGTTGATGATGAAGATTCAAAAAGAAGGAATAGTTTGCATGTTCTTAGTATTGATCAAGAAGATGTGAGAGTGGATTGGGTACTAGGTTATCTGAAATATAGAGGAATTATATTATATAAAATGCAGATGATATATTTAGATGGGGCAAGATTTTTATCTACTGTTCCTAACGTAAAGAGTATTAATGATAAAAATGATAAGAAGTCATTTTATTATTACTGTTTTGTAGATGATTATGAATATTTGGTACAACAATTACTCAAATATATGAACAAGACTCCTAGTGGGGAAGATCGATATGGAAGTTTTGTAAATTCAAACGTCATAGTATATAAAGATGAAAGTGAAGAAAGTAATATAGAAAAAATTTATGGTGAAATAGAAAATATGGATTTAATTGATGATACGGAAAAAGAGAGTATTAATTTCAGGGCGAATAGAGACTTATATGATACCGATAAGGATAAAATTTTAAGATTAATAAATAAAACGGTGTCTGAAAAAAATACTGTTTTGAATATTAGAAAAATAATGAAAGACAATTGATTTTATGAATATAAAAAATGAGATCAGTAAGGCCCAAACAATTGAAAAATTAATGATTAAATCTAAAAAATATTATTCAGAAATACCACAAAGAAAGAGGGCTAAAATTTTTAATGATTTAATAGTTGAAAAGAAAGTAGAATATATTTCAATATCCATGAAATTAATGATTAATGTTTCTTTTATCATCATTAGTTATCCGTTTAAAGAAAATATAATATTTAAGAAAAAAACAATAGACTATCCTAAAGAAGTTGAAATATTTAAACAATTAGTTTTAAAAATTGATTCCTTATACAATAAACAGCAATTTGAGAATGAAAGTGGATTTAATTTTACATATATTAATAATCAATTTAATTATCCTAGCTATTCCCCAGGGGATTATTTGGAGATGCTTAGACTATTTGATGAAGTATCAATAAAACTTTATGGATTTTCTTTATATTACTTATCTGGTAAGTTATTGAATTTAACATCTGAAATTGTTAGAGATAGAAACACGGGAGCGGTATTGGGTGCATCCAAAAATATATTCAGAGAAAAAGATTTAAAGGAAATGTTATCAAAAGAATTACTTTCGAAAGAGGAATATGAACTGGTTATATCGCGGCTGTTCATTAATGATAATGAAATTAGTGATGTGGTATATCCTACGGATATACCTAAAAGAGTAAGTGGGAAATTAGGTGTAAAGATGGGAAAGAATTTCTATATACCACAATCATATTTTGTATTTGACAGTTTGTTAAACGAAATTCTCGCTTCTAATGAAATTAATAAAATTAAAGGAGAAATATTGGAGAAAAATGCCGAAGAAATATTAAAGAATTTTTTTGGCAAAAAGAACGTTGTTAGAACGTACTATGAAAAAAATGGTACGGAACATGACATATTAGTGCAATATAAAAAATATGTTTTTATTATTGAATGTAAAGCACAAAAGTTTAAAGAAGTTTTTAGAGATAAAAGTTTATCGGATATAAGGCTTCAAGGAGAATTTGACAATGTAATAAAAAAGGCATGTGAACAATGCGATCGTATTGACAAGCAAATTATTAGTAATGATTTAATTTCGTTTTATGATTCTGATAAAAAAAATAAAAAAGAGACAGTCAAAATTTTTGGGAAAAATAAAAAAGTTTTTAAAATCGGTTTAACCCTTAATGATTACTTGAATCTAGCAGAATCTCCTAGTGAATTTTTGAAAGAGCAACACTCAGATACTTGGATAGTTAATATGTCTGCATTGAAAAGAATTTTATGGGGATGTAGTGGTGATATTGATGAATTCATAAAGTATATGAACTATAGATTATCTCATTATAATGTAATATCATCTATTTCCTCTGATGAATTAGAACATTTTGGATATTTTAAAAGTAACAATAGACTAGATTTACCGCCAGATATGGATATTGGAATAAATATTAGTCTAGGACCATCCTATGCTCGCTTTTTTGATGATTATGATGATTATTCGAGTTCACTAGAAATTAAAAATCAAAAAAAATACTATAATGATAATGAATTTTATTGATAATATGAACGTAAAAAACGGCTAGAAAGTTATTTCTGCCGCTTTTGTTTCGTTTTATTACTTTATTTTAATGTACGAATTTATTTAATAATTGAAATTATTTGATACTATATGAAACTATGAGATTGTAAAAATCTTATTTTCAATCCTGAATGAAATATATTGAAACAGAACGACTGCAAATACTGTCAAACCAGGTCTTAAGAAAGCTCGTAAAGCTTCTCAATTCTCAAAACGTTAATTCATCGTTGCAATTTTCAATTGCTTACGAGGAATTACAAGGTGAGTGTAACGGAACGTTGTTTCCTTTGCATTTATATATCAATATTTCGAAGCACTTCACAGTCAGCACTGTGAGGTGTTTTTTTATTTCTCGAACTAAATTGACACGACTTGACAACTAGTTTATAATTAATTTATTCAAAAAAATATTATTTATAAAATAAGAAATTAATTCACGGTATTTACAAGTTGAAAACCTTATATTACAGTAGGTCTTAGCCAATATGGCTAAGGCCTTTTTTGATATCAAAACAAAAAATGAAGGGGAACATTATGGTAAAAGATAGACTGATTGAAAATATAAAATTACTACAAGATTTGAAATTCGAAATTTATTCTCGTAGTTCAAATTTGGATTTTCATTCTTTTGATATATATAAAATCATAATAAATAATGATGAAGTTATTGATCTTAGTGATTGGATTAGTAATTACAAAGAAAAAAACTCATTACCGGAAATCGCGGAAATGATTGTTCAAGAATACGGATTATAGGCTTCAGCTATGATTTTGAAAGAAAATGACATATTAACGCCTACTGATGAATTAATAGTGTTATATGAAAATGATGAGTTTAGAGAACTGAAGTTTGACAGAGATTATATTGTTGATGCAATAACAACGCAAACAGTTCGATTATGTTCTTACGAATATGATACAGTCTTTAGCGATGAGTATAGTGAGATGCTTGAAGTAAATTTGGACTTACTCATTCTAGCTATTCATCGTAAACAGTTCTCTGTTATCAGTGGCTACAATGTAACAACAGATGAGTATTTCTGTAAGATGGCTGATTACTCTCAACCATGGGAAGGAATATTATGATTAAAATTTCAACAAATGATATTTTGATTCCTAAAAAATTATTGGTATTCATAGATATTAATAACGGAACTAGGACATGGTGTGAGTTACATGCTGAAAAGAAGTACATTATAAGAAGCATCGCTGAAGAGTTCTTAGAAATCCAGTTATATGGGCACTTGGGTAAGAAAGATAGCTTAAATATTCCTACTTGGTTATTTAATAATGATAATTTCTATATTATTCGATAGATAATTCTGTAATTTATGTGGCATTGTAAGTATTTATATAATAATAATATGGCATAAAAAGTATCTTTATAGCATAATTAACCTTGTACTGCTTATTATTTTTTAGAGGAGGAAATATGAACGAGTATTTAGAGAAGTATGGAACAAATAAGAATTATAAGTTATTAAGCGTCATCATTGGAATTATTACGACATTTGCCTTGATGTCTGAGCTTTCATTCGAGAACAACGTTGGTGATGGTGGATACATAACTATATCGAATTTTTCTTCAACTATGGATTCAATTAGACATCAAGGGTCAGTGTTAAAAATGTACATGATAGTATTACTTATTTTGACAACGATAGCATTGGTTATTGCTATTAACAAAATAATGAAAAAACAAAATACTATTAGCTACATTATTGGTGTTATTATTTTTGGAATATCAGAGTATTCTATTTTGACTGGTGGATTCAAAGTTGTAGATGCATATACTAATGGATCAAATCTTAGTAGTGATGCACTTGAAAGTGGAGCCACATTTCTAGCTAGTATGTGGTTTGTAGTTATCATTTATGCAATCTATGAGTTGATAACACTATTGATAAGAAAAAAGAGCAAAAAAAATAGTTGATAAATATCAACTATAAATTAATTACCTTTAATAATGTGCTAGCTACTTCTTCACGTTTGTCATTAGGAAGCTTAGCTAGATAATGCATTAGTTCTAATGTTTGTACACCAGTTAAATCTGGATCAACAAATAGGTCTGACATCTTCAAACCTAAAGCGTTGACGATATCATTTAGTTTTTTAAGTTTGAGATTGTCAACTTCGCCACGCTCTATTCTGGAGATAAAACTGTATGAGCTGCCTGATTTTTCAGCAAGCTCTTCAATTGTAAAACCGAGCGCTTTACGACGGTCTCTAATCATGCGACTAATAGTATCAAGCATTTAGTTACCTCTATCGTTTAGTTCTTATAGCTACGATAGAATATTTTTTTTGTCTCTTAAAGAGCAGAGAAGATATAAAAGTAAAATAAATATAGCAATAAATATATAATTAAATTATAATTAAAGCGTTAACAACATAAAATTTGGAGGAAGATTATGCTAACAAGAAAACAAATCAGAAAGATGAAACACAATAAGATGGCTAAAAAAGCTATCACAACAAGTGCCTTAGCTTTAGGGGTTGGTCTAGGACTAACAGCTATGGACTCAAATAATGTTGATGCTGCAACATGGACAGCTAACTCAGTTGAATCAATTCAAACAGCGTTGAAATCTAATGGTACAACACCTTATACAATCAAATGGGGTGACACGCTTTCAACAATTGCTGAAGCAGCAAACAAGAATGGTATCGAAACTTCAGTTCAACGTTTAACAGAAATTAACAAGATTGCTAATGCAGACTTGATCTATGCGGGCAACCAATTATGGTTTAACGCCGCAAACGGAACAGTAACAGGTAAAGATGCTAATGGTAATGATAAAACATATAACTTAAATCCAAACAAACCTGTAACAGGTGGAAACAATGGATCAACACAAACACCATCAACACCAGGAAATGGTAGTTCAAATGGTTCTGGATCAAACAATGGTAATGGTTCAACAACTAATCCATCAAATCCAGGCAATGGTGGTTCAAACAATGGCGGTGGATCAAACAATGGCGGTGGATCAAATAACGGTGGTGGAACAACAGACCCATCAAACCCAGGTAACGGTGGAAACAATGGTGGTGGAGAAGTAACACCTCCAACAGACGATATTTACACACCAAATGCTGAAAAAATTAAACAATTGGTTATGAGTAAAATTGATATGTCAGCTCATAACAAATACTGGGGTGTTCCAACAGGTCAAGCTCCATCAGGTGCTGACTGGGATACACTAGATGATGGACCTCAAACTGGATTCGGTAATAGTAGTAATTTCCAATCAGATGATGCAGTGGCTAGCTATATCGTTAAGAATTATTTATCGCAACCAAACCAAATTGATGAACCAAAATTTGTATCAGCTGTTATTTCAAATATTTCAGTAACTGGTTCTGTTGATAGAAATAATCCTTCAACAGGTATGATTAATTACAGCATTACTTATACTTATTACGGTGATCCGTTCTACGGAATTGGCTAATAGCAAGAAAATGATAATTCATTAATTATCAGTAATGCCAACATAATTAAGGTGTGAACTGGGTTCGAATCCCAGTGGCATTATTGTTGAGATTTTTCTTAACTAAATATTACTTAACACTTACTCGGTGAGTGTTTTTTTATGGGAAGAGGAGATTTAAATTATGTTTATTTTATTTTTGATTTTTGTTGCAGTAATTATTTGGGCTTATTTCAAATATATTAAAAAAACTAAATATCGAGTTGTTTTAACAGATCCTGTTACAGGATACATAAAATATCTATCTAAAGTTGATGGTATCAATAGTAGTTTTGAATATAGTACTAATTCTGATAATGCAATTATTTTTGATGATGTTAATCGAGCTATTCAATTTATTAAAGGTGTTGACGATAAAGCTAAACCAACAATCGAATCTAAAAAAGTTTTAAATTGGCACGTGTATAGTGGTGAGGAATAGCTAGTGGTTAATAAACTTGATAAATACTATGTACATGTATTGTTGCTTAGCTATTTAATAATTAACGTAGTTAGTGATGCAATTTTATTGAATTTGAATCCGGAACTTTCGGTCCTTTATATTATAGGAATCATTGGTGCGACTATATCATTACTATCGTATTTAACTAAGGGAAAAATTAGTTTAGTAATGATTATCATAGGACTGTCAATTCTTCTATTTAGACTTTTATACATATTCCCTGGAGATTGGATGTATTGGGCAATTATTTCTACATGTATATTCTCATGTTTCTTTTTAACGCGAATTAATAATTTGAGTGAATTGAAAGAAATCTTGAATGTTAGACCCCATCCGGTTGCTTATATCGCTGTGATATTAGTATTCTCTTTTATTATTTATTTTAAATATCAGCAATTTACTGAAATGATGATGAAGTCATCATCTTTACTTTCAGATGCACCGAGAGTTAAGAACCTCTTGAGTCAACATGGTGGATATTTCATTGATCAATTGCTATTCAAAAGAGGATATATTTTTTTTGTTTTATTATTAGGATTTTATACGTTTAGATATGCGATTGCATTGACTGACTTAATTCTCAACGTAATTGGAATTAGGACTAGATCAAATTATAAAGATTTAGATAAAGTAATTAGTGCATTTCAAAAATACATGGATACGGATATCTGGAGTGTCAGTAGAATAACTAGTTTTAGTCGTGGAATTACTGGTATAGATGCGCACACTAGATATTACAGTGAAAAGCAAAAAGATGAACAGTTACTTGGAAGAGCAGCGCTACATACTTATATTTATATTTTTAAATTATGGATAATATTGGTATATAATGCTTACGTTTTTTTATTTGCTAACTTTATTGTGCCGTTGTTTTTCTTATATACATTGATTAGAAAATTATATTTAAAGAAGTTTCAAAAAGTCTAACAAAGAGAGATATCGTTGAAAAGAGGAGCTTAGAAATGGATTTTGTTAAAAAACATAACAAGATAGTAACAGTTATAGCAATTATTGTAGTTCTTATTGGTGGTTATACTTTCTATCAAAGTAGAAATGTAAAACATGTAATAAAAAACGGTGTTTATAAATATAACATTGAGATGAATGGAGACTCACAAAAAGTCCCAGGTGGAATGATTTTTGGTGATAAAGATAAATTTGTTTCATTTGATAGTGATTATACATTTAAAAACGAGCTAAAAAGTAATGATAATTTAAAGAGTGATCTTTTGAGAACAACAGCAACGTACTCAGCAACTAAGGATTCTATAACTATTAAAGCTGATGATGAAACGATGAGTTTTTACGATTTGAAAATAGATGGTAAAACAATTTCGGGAAGTTTTAAATATGGACAACAAACATTAAAAGTGAAGATGTTTAGAATTGAGGATGTTAAATAATGCAAAAATATTTGGATAAACTTAAAGAAGTGAATAGAAAATGGATTATTTCTGCTATTGCAGTCTTAGTAATTATCTTTGGCTTCTTATTCTGGAACTCACATAGAAAATATGATGTGTCAGATCAAATAAATGTGTCTTTCAGTGGATATAATGGAAGAGGTACGGCTCATTTTGATGGAACGGCTTCTCATAAAAAGATATTCGAATTAGTTGGTAAAAGAGAAGGTTTGAAGCAAGAAGATATTGACCGTATTATAGCTAACGATATGGAATATGATGACATGATTGATATCTACGCTAAGGCAGCAAAAACAGAAGACTTAACTAATATGGTTTCGGTGGACTTATCTAAAGATGATAATTTATCAAATGGTGACAAGATTAAGTTGAAAGTTGTAGTTCCTTCAAAAGAAATACCAATTAAAGAAGTCACAAAAACATTAACTGTTAAAGGACTTAAAAAAGTAAAAACAGTAGATGTTAAAGATATTAAATCGAACTTAAAAATCAAGTTTGAAGGTGTCAGTGGATTAGGAAAAATTAGAGTTAATAGTAATAAATACAAAGACATGGTTCTAAATGTTAAAAAGAACGGTAAGTTAAAAAATAATGACAAAGTAAAAATTGTAATTAGTAAGCAAGACATTGAAGACATGGAATCAAATGGTAAAAAATTCGAAGGTAGTAGAAGTTTTGAAACAACAGTAAGTGGCCTTCAAGATGTAAATGAAATATCTAATATTGAAGATGTTATTAATTTGAACACTGCATTAGCTAACGATGAAAATGAAAGTGGCGATGCAACAACTTATAAAGTTGAGTTAGTCCATAGTTATATAGAAAATAACGCAGATGACGATTACTCGAAGACTAGTTCACAAGTATCTGTTAATGATAATTCTGACATGAGTAATACATATAATGTTTTTGGGATGTATAAGGTTACGACAATTTCAACTTATAATAATAAAGCTGAAGTTCAGTATGTTCAGTATGGTTATGAAGGATTAGAAATTGAAGATCATATTCTTAACATTGATGATAAGAATACAGATGATAGCATTCAAGATAAGGTTACTGGCAAAACATTAGAAATAGTTCAGCATAATTTGGGTAGTAGAGCTGTAATGATTAAATAAAAAAGTGGAGCTAGCAAATATGAAATATAAAAAATATTTAACTCTAAGTATAACTAGTTTGATGCTACTTTTCTTAGTATCGGGATGTAGTAATAATGATGATTCTAAAAAATCATCTGAAAAGAATAAGACAGAAAAAGTAGACAAGAAGAAAAATAAGACAAAAAAAGAAACTACAAAGAAACAAGAGAAGAAAGACACGACAACTGAGGAAGAAAAACCAGCAATAACCACAAATGAACCAGTTCAAACTGAACAGGTTCAAGAACAACAAGCACCAGCTAAGACTAATGCACAACTTGAAGCTGAAAATGGCAATATGCCAATAGATTCAGATCCTATTAAAAATGCGGATCAAGCAGTTGCATACTTGATTACTCAAAAAGGGGATCATAATTGGTTTGTTACTCACGGTTCTGCAGGAATGTCATCACCAATTTATTGGACAATAGATGGTGATAATGGCGAAAGATGGATAGTTTATGCGGATGGAAGGATTGAAATATAAAACAAAAAACGCCAAGTAAGGCGTTTTTTTATTTAAATTGTTATAATTAAAGAATACAAAAAGGGGATGTTTGATGATGGATGATAAGAATTTTCGAGTGCCATTTGATGATGAAATGTTATTAATTGATGGAATTGGATTTAAAAATGAAGCTAATTATTTTGCAGCAAAAAATGCATTGTTAAGTTCGATGTACGAAGGATTTGATCCCAGTCACGAATACATTATTGAACTACAACGTCATGTTGAAAGTGTGGATAAATGATGAGCAAATTTATTGATCCATATAAACAAGAAAATGGAACGTTAAAGAATAAGTTAGAAATTACAGACTGTGAAGTGCTAGGTCAACGTGAACATGAAATAGTTACGTTGAATGTATTGGATTATTTAATTGGGGCTAAGAAATTAACGGTCCGTGATTTGTATCAAGTATCATCATATAAGAAGATTCATGAATTACTGTTCAATGAAATATATGATTGGGCGGGGATGTTTAGAACTGTAGAAATTGCTAAAGGTGAGTCGCAGTTCTTGTCTTGTACACGTTTTGATTATGCAGAAAATGATTTAAACAAAAAACTAATTGCATTAAAAAATGCTACTATTAAATCGGTAGATGATTTAGCTAAACATCTCGGCCCAATTGTAAGTGATATTAATTATATGCATCCGTTTAGAGAAGGTAATGGGCGAAGTCATCGATTGTTTATTTCATTAATCTGCAAAGACAAAGGATATGAATGGAATTTATCGAATAAAAAGCAAAAATATAATTCATACTTCCAAGCTAATGTGCATGATGATTACGAAGAAATGATAGAAGCAATGAAAGAAACTTTGGTGAAAAACCAATAACAAATGAGGGGTAAATTAAATGTTAGATTATACTGAATATTTAAAGAAGAAAGATGCAATGTCATTTGAGGAAGCGTTGGATATTTATAATTCTATTTTTGAAGCACTAGAGAACCAAGATGAATATTTGCATGAGCTTTGGGAAGAAGTTATAAATTCGATCCTAGCATATTCTAAAATGAGAACGAACTGGAATTATTTTTCTAGAGAAGAGAAGATGGAAAAAGATCCACAAAGAACCGGACTTCATAATCAATTTATTACTAACTTAAAAGCATTTCACAGACTAACAGAACAGTTGGGAATAAATGGCGACTGGATGACAAAACTTGGTCCGTCAGAAGATAGAAAACGCTGGGGAGATTTTGCAGGTTATATATTATGCTTTGAGAATATTAAAGCTAGATAAAATATACTTTTTGTAATTTAGGGGGTAATTATGTATACAAAAGCAAAATCAATCGAAGACTTGATTAGTAAATCGCCATATCAAGAAGTAATGGAAAAAGTAGATGAAATGGTTTCTTCTAATACTAATTTAGAGCGTCACTATTTTGATAATGGCAAAACTTTCAGTGCGATTTCGTATGGAAGAATTGGTGATTTGGGGCGTAAAAATTATGCTTACGCTGATGCGGGAGTAATTAATATTAATACCCAAAAGAACTTCGTTGGTCTATATATTTGGGTAAATGGTGGCGATGGTAAAATTATTGAAAAGTATGCAGATCAGTTACCTAAGTCCGCTATGGGTAAGGGATGTATTAATATTAAAAATATTGAGTTCCTAAATAAGTATGAAGATATAATTAAACAAGTAATTTTGGACGTTGATAAAATAACAATTCACTAATAAAAAGACATCATAAGTTGATGTCTTTTTATATTTCTTGTACTTTCTCATTCTTATTGATATGATATCACTGTGATATCATGAACGAATATGAACGGAGGTTGGTTGAATTGAAAAAATTTCTTTTGCGACTTGATGAAGAGTTATTTGATAAGGCCAATAATTTGGCTCAGGATAAGAATGTTTCTTTAAACAAGTATATTAATGATATTCTGATTAAAGAAGTTGGAATTAAACAAGATACAAATTTTGAGCGACGCAATATTGTTGGAACGCTTGTTAAGGGATCAAGCATTGTTGAGAGCAAAGAACTAATTGAAGTTGCCGGTATTTACTATAAATATCAACTAGTTGAATCAGCCAAAATCAACAAAGATTCGTTTTATGAGATTGTAAAAGCAATTGGTAACGTAATTTATATTAAACAAGAGGAGAATGACTAATGCCATTTGGAATAACTATTGTTCGTCAAAATAATCGTGGTTTAATTGAAACACTGGGAAAGTATAGTAAGAGTGTTGAATCAGGAATGCATTTCTACATTCCTTTAGTACAAAGAGTGCGCAAGGTTAGCCTTGCAATGTCACCTTTATCTTTGCCTAATTATTCAATTATCACAAAAGATAACGCTGATGTTTCGGCTAGTGTAACACTTAACTACCACGTAACTGATGCTCAAAAATATACATATGAAAATACTGATTCAGTTGAATCTATGGCACAACTAGTGCGTGGTCACTTACGTGATATTATTGGTCGTATGGAGTTGAATGAAGCTCTAGGAGCTACTGCTAAGATTAACCAAGAACTTGCAATTGCTATTGGGGATTTAACTAATACATACGGAATCAACGTTGACCGTATCAATATTGATGAGCTAACTCCATCTGTTTCAATTCAAGCAGCTATGGATAAGCAATTAACTGCCGACCGTGAACGTGTTGCTGTTATTGCACAAGCCGAAGGTGAAGCTAAGTCAATCGAGTTAACAACTAAGGCTAAGAATGACGCTGTTATGTCAACAGCTAAAGCTGAAGCCGAAGCCACAAAAACACGTGCTGATGCTGAAAAATATCGTATCGATATGATTCAATCAGGGCTTGTTGAAGCTACTGATGAGTATTTCAAGAATCAATCAATTAATGCTTTTTCTGATTTAGCAAAATCAGACGCTAATATGGTTGTGATGTCAGAAGATAAGATTAGCCAATTGGGAAATATTCCGGCTATTGGTGAACTATTAAAAAGTAAGAAGAAATAACTAAAAAAGCAATGTGATTTATCACATTGCTTTTTTAATCCAATAAATTATCTATATATTTAAGGACACCTTGTTCTTCATTCGTTTGTAAGGTGTGTTGAGTAACAACTTTACTTACGTGCGGATAAGCATTTTTCATTGCTACACCTAAGCCGACTTCTCTTAACATTTCTAAATCATTGCCGCCGTCACCAAAAGCGCACATTTCACTCATTTTGATATTTAATATCTCGCCCAGATTTTGCAAAGCGAAAGCTTTATTAGTTCCAGGTTGAATAATGTCAATTGATCCGTGTCCACTACTTGTTGGTTCTGCTATACCAGAAAGAGATATTTTTAGTTGTTCCATTAATTCATCTGTCTTCTCAGGTGGGCAGGTGAGAGCAAACTTAAGTATTTCATCTTTGATACCAGAATAATTATCAACAACAACTAGTCGATGATAATAATGTTTGAGATTTTCAATGTAATCAAATTCTGTAGCTTCTGTAGTATAAGCACTATCACGGCCACAAACTAATATCCTCAAGTTGGGAATTAACGAGAGTTTAAATAATATAGTATCAACGACTTCATTTGAAAATGATTGAATATTATATATTTGTTCAGTGTCTCTTATAAGTGCACCATTCTCTGCTATATAAATGATATCAGGATAATTTTTGAAGAAGCGCTTTAGTAAATAATATTGATTTCCACTAGCAACAACAAACTGAATATGATTGTTAATCATTTTTTGATAGACTTTGGCGAATAATTTTTCATCATAAGAATGGTCACTACGTAAGAAAGTTCCATCCATATCAGTTGCAATTAACTTTAACATGTAATAAATCCCTCGCTTTAACTTGGAATCGTTTTCAATGACAACTATAGCACAAATAATTATTTGTGATTATTGATAAAAATATGATGTAAGATATTTTTAATAAATTTTGTGTATACTTAAACTATGGATAATATAAATGAATTAGTTAATGAGAAAGTTAAAGAAATCGAAGCAAATGAGAATGTAAAAGTCTTACTTGCAGTTGAATCAGGAAGTCGCGCTTGGGGATTTGATTCTCCTGATAGTGACTACGATGTTAGATTTATTTATAAGCGAAATGAAACTGACTATTTGAGATTGGAAGGTATTAGGGATGTTATTGAGTGGCAACTTGATGACACTCTTGATATCAGTGGTTGGGATATTCAAAAATCCTTACGATTATTGTATCGTTCTAATCCAACTTTGTTTGAATGGTTTAATTCTGATGTTGTTTACTATCAAACTGAAGAGATAAATATCTTGCGTGATATTCTCCCTCAATTTTTTTCTAAGAAAAAAAGTTTGTATCATTATTTGAATATGGCTCGTACAAATAATAAGCAGTCTATTCAGAATGGTGATCATATGATTAGCATCAAGAAATATTTTTATGTCTTGCGGGCTATTTTGGCGTGCCAATGGATCATAGAAAAAAATACTAATCCACCTATGAAGTTTACTGATTTAGTTAATAATCAATTAACAGGTCCTATTAAAGAGATTATAACTGACTTACTGGATAAGAAAATGAATGTTCCAGAGTTAAAAATGATCAAAAAAAATCCTGAGCTTGATAAATTCATTACCGATAATTTGATTAGTATCGAAGATATTATTAAAGGAATTCCTGAGAATAACAATGATTGGCAATTATTAAATGATACTTTTGTTCGACTTATTAGAGAGGCGTAATTCCTATGGAATCACTAGATAACAGAGAACTAATAAAAACTAACTTTATTGATATTGTAGATTACGATGATTATCTGCTAGAAAATACATTAATTGAGAATGAAACTGTTACTGACATGGATTTGCGACACCCAATTATTGAGTTTAGTCAGTTAACAAATGTAGTACTTGCAAATAACAGTTTTGAGAAATTTGAAATTAATAATATTCAAGCGAAAAATTGTGATTTTTCCAATGCTAATTTAACTGAAGCTAGCTTATATAATAGTAAATTCGTTAATTGCAAATTCATGGGAACGATTTTTGATAGAGCTTATTTTAAGAATGTTGAATTCATTGGCTGCACATTTATGTATGCTAATTTCAATGAATCAAAGATGGAATGCACATTTAGTGAATCACGATTAGATGATGCGGTTTTTACTTCAATGAAAATTAAAAACACTCATTTTAATGAATGTGAAATGAATAATGTGGATTTTAATGATACTAGCTTAAAAGATATTGATCTTAGTTCGAATAGTTTTGATAATCTTGATCTATCTTTTCAAGAACTAAAAGGCGTCATCATGAACGAGGTTCAAGCAAATATCATGAGCCAGAAATTTTTACGAATAAAAATCAAATAAAAAGGATTGAACTCTTAAAAAGTTCAATCCTTTTTTAGATGTTTAAATAAATAGAAGCATACATTAGAGTTGTACCAGCGAGAACAAAGAAGTGCCATATTAAATGCATTCCTCTAACGTTTGGAAAGCTATAGATAATAGCGCCTATTGTGAAAACAACACCACCACTTACAAGTAACCAAAAACCTGAGAGTGAAAGACTATGATACAAATCAGGTCCGGCAATCATAACTAACCAGCCCATTAAAATATAAATAGTTGTTTCAGTCTTTTGCCTTTTTCCGTGAGTTAGAAGGTGTAATAATATCCCACCAATTGCTAATACCCAAACTCCAATAAGCATAGCGTATCCTTTGGTATCACCAAGCATAATTACACAGTAGGGGGTATAAGTTCCAGCAATCAACAAGAAAATATTACTATGGTCAAATATTTGAAAAATTCTTCTGGCACGTGTGAATGCAAGACAATGGAATAAAGTAGATGCTAAGTATAAAGATAGAAGAGTAAAACCATAAATAGCTAAGCTACTTAATTCATAACTATTTAGTGAGTGGTTAACTCCTCTAATTAATAACAGAATAATTAATACTACACTAGCAATGAATCCAATTCCGTGTGTAATTGCATTAAATACTTCATAAATGATCTTTTGTTTTCGAGTTAACATGATAATTCTCCTTAACTAGAATAGATGATAACATAATCTAGAATTGATTACTACTTGTTGTATATATTATCAAAATTTAATTAAAAAAGTTCCTACATGTGATAATAATGGTAATAACCAGTTTGCTAATTAATTCTAGATAAATGTTGGTTTAACAGCGTTTAAAAGAGGTTGGAAGCATTATTTATAATGATAATAAAAAAATTATTTTACTATGAAAAAATTTGATTTAGTTTGCGAAATATTATAATATATATTTTGAAAATAAAGGTTATCCCCATCAATTTTCAACAAAGTATATTTATAGAAGACGGAGTATATAGCATGAAAAAAACAAATTTATTATTAGCAACTGCCTTGTTGTCAGGATCAATTCTTTCAACATCATCAGTTGTCAACGCAGCATCAGCTGCAGATCCAAGTAAAGATGGAATTGAAGTTAAAGATGAAACATCTGCTTCAGCAACAACAACCGCTGAATTCAGTGTAGAAGCTGGCAAATTAAGTTTCGACTCAGCACCTGACTTCAACTTTGGTCAAAAATCTATTTTGGATATTCTAAAAGGTGAATGGCAACAAAAAAATAACTTAATTACTGATGAACATAATGATTCTCATACAACTGTTAATGAAGATGGTGACAAATTAGACGCTATCTCAATAGGGATTTTACAAATTAGTGATTACCGTGGAGCTGGAAGTTCTTGGCAACTAGCTGCTTCAATTACTGATTTTACAAATAAAGATGGTAAAGGTTCAGTTAAGGGAGTAATCAGCGTTCCCGGTTTGAATCATGGTGCAGCAATCAGCAACACATCATCAGTAGTTTGGGATTCAAGCAATGCTAAAACTAACGGTCAAGGCGTTGCTAATGCAGATTTATCAAGTGGAGCTACACTTTCACTAAGTGACTCTCAAGATATTCAAGCTGGTAAGTATAATGCAACAATTAACTGGTCACTACAAAATACAACTAAAGTGGCAGTTCAAGGGTAATAATTAACTTTAAAAATAAGTAGGAGAAATTATGAACAAGAAAATTATCAGTATCATCTTGGCAACTTTCTCTGTTGTACTTATTATGCTTACTGTAAAACCTGAAAAAGCACTAGCATCTGAACCTGGTTTCACAGTCAGCGCACAAATTCCTGATAATCAATATGATGATAGTGTTTCGTATTTTGATTTATTGATGAAGCCTGGTCAATCACAGAAGTTAAATATTACTATTGAGAACTTATTAGACGCTGAGAAAACATTTAAGGTATCGCCAAACTCGGCTTACACAGCTAGTGGTGTTACTGAAGCTTACGATAAGTACAATATCGACAAGTATTCAACGGCCAAATATAAGTTCTCAGATATTTTTTCTGGACCACAAACGGTAACTCTTAAACCATATGAAACCAAGACAGTAAGTTTAGATGTTAATATGCCAACTGAAAAAATTGAAGGTATTTTAGAGGGTGCCATCAATGTAGTTGATATTAATAAGGGTGAATCTAAACTTACTAATCAAGAAGATTTTGGAATTAGAAATCAGTTTTCAATGGCTATTGGGGTAATTCTACGAGAAAGTAGTACAGAACATGCCGTTCCTAAATTAAAGATTCGACAAGTTCGTGCTAGTCAGCGTAACTTCACACGAAATCCAGCGATTCTTGTTTCATTAGAAAATAATCAACCTGCTGCGATTGGAAAAATGACTATTAAGGCTAAGGTTTCAAGAACGGCTAATTCTAAGGCACTATTTACTACTGAAGCTAACAATCGTAGTGTAGCGCCAAACTCAAAATTTGATTTTGCAGTTCCTATGGGAAATCAATGGATAAATCCAGGGAAGTACCATCTACATTTAACGGCAACTAATGGTATTGATGAGTGGGTCTTTGATCGTGAATTCGATGTAAGCTTCACTCAAGCTATAGAACTGAACCGTGAGAACCGTAGCTTCTGGTGGGTTTGGATTGTTGTAATAGCGGTTGTTATCTTTATTGTTATTTTAGCTTTTGTATATTACTTAGGATATCGTAGGAGAGCTTCAAAAATTAACATAGAAGAGTAAATTAATTATTAGTAAGGCTCTATAGGGGGGACTTATGAAAGGGAAACTTAAAAAAACATTTTTAATAGCTTTGTTTTTTGTTAGTTTTTTTGTCATACCTCAAAACGCCAATGCTAATGGAAATGATGCACGAATTGATGGACAATACCCAATTGGTGTATCTTCAGATTATATGATGACGGCTGGGAATCGTATTCGCCATATTGGCGGGAGTACGATATCTGGCCGTTTTATGGCTAATTCAATGGCTTTTGACTCACTTGGATTTAACGATTGGGGTATTTGGAATAATACTCTAAATACTTATAATGGTGAAGACTCTCATTCTGCTGATGATTTTTATGAGCAACTATGGAATCCAGGAGTTGTAATCAATGATTTTACAAAAGAAAAAAGTATAAGCGATCCAACTTTTAAAGATCCAACAACGCAATTAACTGCTAATATTATTGCGATGTGGCCATATGTGAAGAATACACCTTTTTATAAGAACTATCCTGAATCACAAAAGCGTGTGCGTTTCATTACTGATACATCTAAAGAAGAAGTTAAAAATAGCTTATCTAAGGCTAACCAAAAACTAGTAGATGTTGCATGGAATAATAATTTTGATACTAAGACTGACTCAGGTGAAATAATTACAGGATTGAGTGATTTAACCCAATTCAAAGATAATAATGTTACAAAATATTTATCTCAAAATACCAATGTTGCAGGTCGAAGTGTCGAAACTGACATTCAAGATGTATCACAATACTATAATAATTTGGCTTCAGGTGATGATACTGCTTCAAGTTTCACCTCAAGTGATTCACGAATAGTTGATGATAATACCGAAAATCCTCAATATATAGCTGAAAGTGATACTTCTGTGGCGGCGGTAGTAATAAACGTCAAGCGAGATCCTAATATTGCAGAAGGACAAGGTAAACCTGTAGTAGCAGTTTCGATTGATAAGCAAAAAATGATTGAAGCCGTTAAAAAAGCAGGGAATTCTAGAGGGAATTTAACAGGTATGCACATACTGTTTAACTTTTCAAAAGAGTTCTACAATGATAATGGCACACTTAATGCCAAAAAAGTTCCTTATATTGTCCTAAACTATAAGGGATTTACACAAGGAAATACTCCTGGTCAATTCACATGGGGTGATACTGATGGTTTTGGTGTTGGTGAAATCAAAGATGATAAATTAATCAATGAAAAATATATGAATGAAGCTCTTGGTGTTGTCAAAGATGATTGGAATAATTCTCAAGTTCTTTGGATGGGCTCACAAATTCTTAATAATTTCACTGATATTTACGATCTTGATAATTACCCTGAAAGTTCAGCAAGCTCAAGTAGAGATATGGCTGGCTTAGGGAATAATGCAGCCGTTTATTTCAAATCTAAAACGCATTTGATGTACGGCTCTTTCATAATACCGCATGGTTCTTTTTATGCAGGGAATGCCAGTGGTGCATCTTTTGTTGGTGGGATTACTGCTGCTAATAACATCACGATCGATGGATATGGCGCACCGATTTCTCCAGATCAAAATGACGGTGCCTTTGGTGTGTTTGGACGAAAAGAAAATGGTGGAGTTTCTGATTTTCCTACATTAAATAAGCCAGGTAATCAATTACCAGAAACTACTATTTCAAGTATTGATCTAATTAATGGTGGTACCCAAAAGGTATCATCAAGTGGTGGAAGCGCAAGTTTTGATTATAGTAACGGTAGTTTGAAGCCATTGCCTGAGTCCGGAATAAAGGCCAGCATTCATGTCAGAAATGCTCCTCAAAAATTTGGTTTGTATTATAAATTAAAAAATGCTGATACTTGGATTAGATTGGGTAGTGGAGAACGAGAACCTGAAACTACCGAGGATACTCAAATAGATATTAGTGATTTGGAATCGTTACTAGTAAGTAATTCTAATTTTGACAAAGGTAAAGTCAAAAATGTCTTAGAACAGACTGATTCAAACCACATGGGATATGCTTTAGGTCGGACTAATGAAATTGAATTTGCTGTAACTAATGACTACGATAGAAAAAGTATTGATAATAAATCAATTACTGCAGTATCTAAGTTTAGTATTAACTTGATAGTTAATGGGACACTTGAAGTTACAGTTCCTAAAAACTTAGATATGGGTAAAGAATATCTTGGACATCGTAATAAGTTTGTACGTAAAATAGAAGTAAATGAAGTTTCAACACCTTATAAAAAGTATGTTGCTGCACAAATAGACGGCAACACTCCCATCTTGAATGTATATAATCCTATGAAGTATAAATTCAAGCTAAATCTAAAACATGTAAAACAAGATAAAACTAATCCGCTTAAGATGACTGATAACTTCGGTTATCAACTGACAGATAAAGAACCTAAAGGTGATTATCTATCAATTGTAGATGGCAGTTCAGGGTATATTAATGTTCTTAATAGAAAGACGGATTCTAACTCTTCAATCGATCCTATTGACCCCGTTGATCCTGAAAATCCTAATACTATAAATAAGATTATAGGTTATAGGGTTAAGTCGATTGATGAACTATTACAAAATAAGACAATGTATTTCAACATGCCATATAGCAATAGTTATAATATCGGTGAATATAAGGCTGATTTGACTTGGAATTTAGATTTGAATTAAACACATCAATTTGATGTGTTTTTTTATTTATATAACATTCGACATTTCGTTATAACGATTCACACAACGCTATATCATCTTCAGCAAGTTATCATACATAATCAATTAAATTAGAAAAGAATAGTTCTTGACCTAAAGATATTTTGAGCCTACACTCATATTATACAAATATATTAAGCAGGGGAGCTTGTTAGCAGGCTGAGAGGAAGTAATCAACTTCGACCCTATAACCTGAATTAGTTAATACTAACGTAGGAAGACTTAACTCGAGATTCTTGAAGTCTACCTAATTTTAGGTAGGCTTTTTTAATACCTGATAACTGCTTATTGGTTTGTAGATGGATGTAGGATAATTTTGAAAGGATATTACTTATGTTAGACAAATACTTATTAAGCGTGCGAGAACAAACTCCACTGATTCATAACATCACTAATTATGTGACAATCAATGATTGTGCCAATATTTTATTAGCCAGTGGAGCTTCACCAATCATGGCAGATGATCAGAAAGAAGTAGAAGAAATTACGAGCATTTGTAATGGATTAAATATCAATATTGGAACATTAAATGAAAATACAAGTGCAGCAATGATAGCGGCGGGAAAGAAAGCTAATGAGTTAAATATCCCGGTTGAACTCGATCCAGTAGGTGTGGGAGCTTCTGATTTCCGAAAGAAATTCATTAAGGAACTTATGTCGGAAGTTAAGTTTTCGGTAATCAAAGGTAACACATCAGAAATTACGATTATGGCGGCCGGTGTAGGTCAAACAAGAGGAGTTGATGCTGTAACTGATGAAGAAGACAATATTGAACAATTAATGGAATATTCACAACAATTCAGCCAAAAAACTGGAGCAATTATAGTAATGTCTGGGGCAACAGATATTGTTTCAAATGCCAATTCCTCAGCTATTATCAAGAATGGTGTGGCAACAATGTCTAAGATAACAGGAACTGGCTGCATGTTAAGTGCCTTATTAACTGGATTTATCGCAGCTAACAAAGATGAACAGTTTGAGGCAGTAACTTCAGCCGTATGTATGATGGGACTTGCTGGACAAAAGGCTGAAGAAATTAGAAATAATAATAATGCAGGTACAGCTTCGTTCAGAAATTATTTAATCGATGAAATAAGTAAGATGACACCTGATGAATTAGAAAAAGGTGCAAAATATGAGATTAAAAAATAATGATTTAACACTTTATGCAGTAACTGATAGAACTTGGTTGAATAATCGAAGTTTAGCTCAATGTGTAGAACAAGCAATACAAGGAGGAGTTACTCTAGTTCAACTGCGAGAGAAACAACTCGAATATACTGCCTTTGTAGAATTAGCTAACGAAATTAAACAAGTATGTCATCAATATAACGTTCCATTAATTATCAATGATAATTTAGAAGTTGCTAAAGCTTGCGATGCTGATGGAATTCATATTGGCCAAAGTGACGAGACATTAATAGAAGTTCGTAAGAATTGGAGTGCGGATAAAATCTATGGAGTATCGACACAAACTGTAAAACAAGCTCAAAAAGCCCAAGAACTTGGTGCCACTTATTTAGGCGTTGGGGCAGTATTTCCCACTAGTACTAAAAACGATGCTGATGATGTTTCTTTAACTGAGTTAGCAAATATTGTACAAGCAGTACAAATTCCGGTTTGTGCTATTGGTGGAATCAATCAAACTAATATTAGTAAGTTGTATGACACGGGAATAGATGGGGTAGCGCTAATCTCTGAAATATTTAATCAAGATGATATTAAGGCTAATGCACAACAATTAACTAAGTTAGTTGAACCATTCAAGTAAGGAGAAGTAAGATGGAAAAAGTATTAACGATTGCTGGATCAGATTCATCAGGAGGGGCTGGAATTCAAGCAGATTTGAAGACAATGGCGGCACACAAAAAATATGGAATGAGTGTTATTACAGCTATCACTGCCCAAAATACACAACAAGTATTCGATGTAATGGATGTAACACCTGAGGTTGTATCTTGGCAGTTAGATGCGGTATTTACAGATATTTATCCAGATGCAGTAAAAATAGGTATGGTTTCTAATGAGGAAATCGTACATGTAATAGCAAAAAAATTAAAAGAATATGACGTAAAGAACATTGTCGTTGATCCTGTAATGGTGGCTACTAGTGGTAGTAACTTATCAAATGGGAAGGCCATAGAAGCATTGAAATCAGAACTTTTTCCACTAGCTTCTGTAATTACCCCTAATACTTTTGAGGCCGAAGTATTAAGTGGATCAAAAATTGAATCTGCAGATCAAATGGAAGCAGTAGCAAAAGAAATTAGTGATAACTATAACTGTTCAGTATTAGTTAAGGGTGGACATTTAGGTAATGATGCTAATGATTATCTATATATTGTCAACGAAGAGGGTTACTGGTTAAAAGGAGAACGTATTGATAATAATAATACGCACGGTACGGGATGTACGTTATCTTCAGCAATAGCCTGTAACTTATCAGATCGAATACCACTACTTAAATCTGTGGAATTTGCTAAGAAATACTTAACCGGCGCCTTAAAAGTTAAACTGAATCTGGGTAAAGGATCCGGTCCAGTAGACCATTTGTATAATTTATGAAAACGTTAACTTTTCTATTGTGATTTACTGAGCAAAGCGTTATTGTGTGTATGTAAAATAAAATCAAAAAATGTGAGGTAGTGATTATGCGTGCAGCAGTTGTTACAAAAGATCATAGAGTAGATATTATTGATAAAAAATTACGCCCAATAAAGTTTAATGAAGCTAAAGTAAAAATGGAGTATTGTGGTGTTTGTCATACAGACTTACATGTTAAAAACGCTGACTTTGGTGATGTTACCGGACGTACTTTAGGTCATGAAGGAATTGGTAAAGTTATAGAAGTTGGAAGTGATGTTACAACCTTAAAGGTTGGCGATAGGGTTAGTGTCGCTTGGTTCTTTAAAGGATGCGGACATTGTGAATATTGTGTTAATGGACAAGAAACATTCTGTCGTTCAGCACAAAATGCTGGCTACACTGTTGATGGTGGGATGGCTGAAGAATGCATAGTTGATGCAGATTATGCCGTTAAGGTTCCTGAAAAATTAGATCCTGCAAAAGCAAGTAGTATAACATGTGCTGGTGTTACAACTTATAAGGCCATCAAAGTTTCACATATTAAATCAGGACAATGGATAGCAATATTTGGCATGGGTGGACTTGGTAATTTAGCACTTCAATATGCAAAGAATGTGTTTAATGCCAAAGTGATCGCTATTGATATTAATGATGAGAAACTAGCAGTTGCCAAAAAATTAGGAGCTGACGAAGTCATTAATGGAAAAGAAGTAGATGTAGTTCAAAAAGTCAAAGAAATCACTGGTGAAGGTGTACAATCTACCGTAATAACAGCTGTTTCTAAAGTTGCCTTTAACCAAGCTGTAGATATTGTGAAAGCTGCTGGCCGTGTTGTGGCTGTTGGACTACCAACAGATACTATGGATCTATCTATTCCAAGATTAGTGCTTGATGGAATTGAAGTTGTAGGTTCATTAGTAGGTACTCGTGAAGACTTAAGGGAAGCTTTTGAATTTGGGGCACAAGGTGCCGTTGATCCGATTGTTGCATTACGTCCATTAGAAGATATTAATGATATTTTAGAAGAAATGGAACAAGGAAAAATAACCGGAAGAATGGTAATTGATTTTTCTAAGTAGGTATTAAAAAAACGCTATTTATAGCGTTTTTTTTGTTGCATAACATTTAACAATTTAATTGAATGTGAATATAGTAGTGGTATAAGAAATAGGAGATGATGAGCATGTTAGAAAAGAAAAACAACTCAACGCTCATTATGGTTGCTATTTTCATTGCTACGTTCATGACTTCAATTGAAGCAACAATTGTAACAACAGCATTGCCAACCATAATATCCGAATTAAAAGGATTATCAATGCAGAGTTGGGTGTTTTCAGCATATTTACTAACTTCCGCTATTAGTACACCAATTTATGGGAAATTAGCAGATACAATCGGTCGTAAGAAAATATTCTTAGGAGGAATAATTTTATTTTGTTTAGGTTCATTTCTTTGTGGGATAGCGCCTAATATTCAATCATTAATTATTTTTAGAGCTATTCAAGGACTTGGAACCGGAGCAATAATGCCAATTACGTTTACAATTATTGCTGATTTATTTTCATACGAAAAACGTTCCAGTAAAATTGCATTCAATAATACCGCTTGGGGTATATCTGCATTATTTGGACCACTTGTAGGTGGGTTCATTGTAGAAAAACTTAACTGGCATTGGATATTCTTTATTAATCTACCACTAGGATTAATTGTTGCTCTGATAATTTTGTTTTCATATCAAGAAATAACTAAAGTTAAATCTGAGTTCAAAATCGATTATCGTGGAATTGTTTTGTTATCGATAACATTATTATTAGTCTTACTATTATTCCAGGCTTTAGGAACGAATATAAAGATTGGTGAAATTGTAATCTTTGCTTTAGCAATTATTATATTTAGTTATTTCTTTATTAAGACTGAATATCATGTTATGGATCCAATTATCCCATTAGATATATTTAAGAATCGTACATTTACAATACAAATAGTTACAGCTTTAGTTCTAAGTGGAGTACAAATGGCTTATCAAATATACTTCCCAATTTGGTTGCAATCAGTATATTCACTAAGTCCATCAATGGCAGGGCTTGCGATCACACCGAGTTCAATTATGTGGTTAGTGGGTTCATTTTTTGTGGGGATGTTAATTACTAAATATGCTCCGAGAACGATTATTATGCCACTAATTATTATTCAAGCATTGTGTTATTTACCATTAGTCTTTGCCGCGACCCAATTCCCACAAATATTCTTTTATATAATTGCCGCAACTAACGGGTTAATTATGGGGGTTATTATTACAACAAATACTGTGATCTCACAACGTTTAGTACCTAAAGAAAACTTAGGTACGGCGTCATCAATGTTTACGCTAGGAAGAACGTTAGGCCAAACTATTATGACAAGTGTCTTTGGACTAGTTTTCAATGCTTCTACACAGTCCCAGTTAAAGCAATATTCAGACGTCTCAATTAATCAAATATCTAATGATATTAGTACAGTTACAAAAGGGACTATTAATGGACATTTAAGTAGTGAAATCAATCAAATTATCATAAATAATATGCACAGTATTTTTATGATAGTAATTCTCCTATTTGTAATAGTTTTTATTGCTAATTATTTAGATAATAAGAAAAGTATTGTGGAATAAAAAAGCACTCTAAAAGAGTGTTTTTTTAATGGCCACTAGTAGCTTTAATTCCAATAATTCCTATAAGTAGTAAAGAAATGAACAGCCAGGTTATTGGAGAAATCTGTTCTTTGAATAAAAATAAACCAATTAGAATTGAACCTAAAGCTCCAACCCCTGTCCAAATCGGATAAGCAATACTTAATGGTAGATTCTTAGTTGCTTTTATTAAAAAATAAAAGCTAAAAATCATTCCAACAATTGTTAGTATTGAATAATTGATTTTAGAAAAACCATGGCTTAATTTCATAGTGGTTGCCCACCAAACTTCACCAATACCTGCAATTAATAGATAAATCCATGACATAATATGTTTCCTCCAAAAAAATAGCCACCGGTTATTTAACCTCTACAAAGACCTAAAGAAGTTAATAATGCCCGGTGGCAATTTGTTTAATAACACTATTCTAGCAAATCATTTCTTATTCGTAAAACTCTAGCATGCCACCTTTAACATTGATTACTTCAAAACCTTCATCTTCCATCATTATACCGGCTTGAACGGAACGGCGACCCGAACGGCAAATAAGATAATACGTATCATTTTTATCTAGGGTTTCTATTGCCTTTGGAAATGTACTTAAAGGCAATAGAGTAGCTTGGTCAATATGACTTTGGGCATATTCATCAACTTCACGTACATCTAATAGGTTGATGTTTGATTTTTTTAATAGTTCTTTTAATTCAGTAACGGTAATTGATTTCATAATGTCACTTCTTTTCTAAGTTTAGTAAGTATTGTTTTAAAGGTAATCCAGCGCGATATCCACCAAGAGAGCCGTTTTTTCTAATTACACGATGACAAGGAATCATGAATAATACGGGATTTTTTGCCACAGCAGTGGCAACTGCTCGAGTAGCTGTTGGCTGATTTATTGTTGAGGCAAGACTAGAATAATCAGTCAGTTCACTATATTTAACTTGGCTAAGAGCAGAATATACAGATTTTTGAAATGCTGTAGACCAAGATAAATCAATGGCTTGATTAAATTCAATAAGTTTGCCAGATAAATATGAGATGAGTTCTTCTTTAATAGTGTTATTAGCTTTTTTTATTATTTTTTCAGGTTTAATGAAATCGTTCATCTCGTTAATGTCACTGTTTGGTGAACCAATAAAGCATATTCCTATATCGGTATAAGCATAGATGAAACTTTGATTTTGATAGATGAAATCATCATAATAAACAATCGCCATAAGAAACCTCATTATTATTAATTTTTTTTAAAATCTAGCTTTTATATACCAAAAATACGGTTAGTTTATATATTATATCCTTGAGGTATCGAAATGTCACAACTTAGAATTACTGAAAAAAGATGGCAAGCTATCATTAATAAAGATAGTGAATATGATGATAAATTCGTATATGCACGCAAAAATAGCAAAATATTCTGTGCTCCTTCTTGTGATTACAATATTGTTGATAGAAATAATATTGAACTATTTAATAGTGCAAAAGAAGCGCGGGCAAAGAGTTATTTGCCATGCAAAAAATGTCATCCTATGGATGACCGACTTACTGCAAGCGAATGGATCATAGAAATAGATAATATTTTGAAAATTAATTATCAAAAAGACTTAAATCTAGATGATATTGCTCAACTTGCTCATGGAGCACCGTATTATTTACACCATCAATATAAAGAACATACTTCAAAAACACCATTAGAAAAACTTACTGAAATTAGAATAGCTAAAAGTAAGAATCTTCTTAAAACTTCAGCATTAAGTATTCCTGAAGTTGCTCAAGAAGTTGGCATAAATAATCCTGCTTATTTTAGTACATTATTTAAAAAACATGTTGGACAAACTCCGCTTAAATTTAGAAAAGAACATCCAAATAATCAATTAAGCGAACTTTTGAAGTCGATTTCGATGAATTTACAACAAACATAATTTGAAATGATGTATACCAATTTTGTTCATTAGCTAACAAACATACCTAGATACCAATTTTTTAAGGGTTTATTAAATTGCATAAAAAAAGACCACTTTTACAGTAAAAAAGTGGTCTTTTTTGTTTTTCTATTCTATAATTGATAACGTTCACAAAGTTGTTATGTGAGCCAAGATAACGGTTTCATATTTTATTGCAATTATTTTATTATTTGAAGCCAATAATATATAAGGAGGTTTTGTAATGGTTGGAATTATTATTGCCAGTCATGGTGAATTTGCAGATGGTATTAAACAATCTGGACAAATGATCTTTGGCGAACAAGAAGACGTACAATCAGTTACATTCATGCCAAATGAAGGACCAGATGATCTTAAAGCTCATTTGGAAGAAGCAGTTAAGAATCTTAGTTCTGACGATCAAGTTCTTTTCTTAGTCGATTTATGGGGTGGTTCACCTTTTAATCAAGCTAATAACTTGTTTGAAGGACATAAAGATAACTGGGCTATCGTCACCGGACTTAACTTGCCAATGCTAATTGAGGCATATTCAGCAAGAATGTCGATGGACAAAGCTCAAGATATTGCTAAATCAATTCTTGGCGCAGCAAAAGAAGGTGTTAAGGCTAAACCAGAAAGTCTAGATGTGGTTGAACCTGCTAAAAAGGCTACAGCAAAAGCTGCACCTGCTGGTGGTAAACCAGGAAAAATGACTTATGGTCTAGCTCGTATCGATTCTCGTTTATTGCATGGTCAAGTTGCTACAACTTGGACAAAGACTTCTAAAGCAACACGTATTATTGTTGTTTCAGACGCAGTTGCTAAAGACGAACTTCGTAAGAACTTGATTAGAGATGCTGCACCTGCTGGTGTTACAGCTCACGTTGTACCAATCAAGAAGATGATTGAAATAGCAAACGATGATAAACACTTCGGTGGAGAAAGAGCATTGCTTCTATTCGAAACACCAGAAGATGTACTTACTGCAATTCAAGGTGGACTTCCGGTTCAAGAGATTAATGTCGGTTCTATGGCACACTCAACAGGTAAAGTTCAACCAAACAAAGTTTTAGCTTTTGATCAAAAAGATATTGATACATTTGAAAAACTTAAAAAACTTGGTATCAAGTTTGATGTCCGTAAAGTTCCTGCTGATTCAGGGGACAACATGGATGCCATCTTGAAAAAAGCACAAAACGAAATTAACAAAGGGAAATAAATCTTAATTAAGGAGTTATAACTATGCATGATTTAAACTTTATTCAAATTATTTTAGTTTTGTTAGTTGCATTCCTTGCTGGTATGGAAGGTATCTTGGATCAATTCCATTTCCATCAACCAGTAATCGCATGTACACTAATCGGACTTGTAACTGGTAACTTAGTTCCATGTATCATCCTTGGTGGTACACTTCAAATGATTGCTCTTGGATGGGCAAACGTTGGAGCTGCTGTTGCTCCTGATGCTGCTTTAGCATCAATTGCTTCTGCAATTATTCTTGTTCTAGGTGGACAAGGCGAAAAAGGTGTAAAAACTGCTATCGCTATTGCTGTTCCTCTAGCTGTTGCTGGATTACTTCTAACAATTCTTGTTCGTACATTAACAACTGGTGTTGTTCATGCTATGGATAAAGCTGCTGAAGAAGGTAGCTTTGTTAAAATTGATATGTGGCAATATATTGCTATTGCAATGCAAGGTCTACGTATCGCAATTCCTGCTGGATTAATCTTAGCCGTAGGTACTGAAACAGTTAGTTCATGGTTAAACATGATTCCTACAAAACTTTCTGATGGTCTTGCTATCGGTGGTGGTATGGTTGTTGCCGTAGGTTATGCTATGGTTATCAACATGATGGCTTCAAAAGAAGTATGGCCATTCTTCGCTATTGGTTTCGTACTTGCAACTGTTACAGATATTACATTGATTGGTCTTGGTGCTATTGGACTTTCAATGGCTATTATCTACCTTGCACTTTCAAAACAAGGCAGTGGCTCAAATAACGACGGTGGAAGCTCAAACACAGGCGACCCAGTCGGCGATATCATAGATGATTACTAAGAAGGAGGGAAATAAAAATGGCAGATAAAATTACTTTAACAAAAAGAGATAGAATTTCCGTTTGGCTTCGTTCTACTTTCCTTCAAGGATCATGGAACTACGAACGTATGCAAAATGGTGGTTGGGCTTATACTTTAATCCCAGCTCTTAAAAAATTATATAAAACAAAAGAAGACCGTGCCGCAGCACTAAAACGTCACTTGGAATTCTTTAATACACATCCATACTTAGCTTCACCAGTTCTTGGTGTTACTATGGCTCTTGAAGAAGAACGTGCTAACGGTGCTCCCGTTACTGATGTTACTATTCAAGGTGTTAAAGTTGGTATGATGGGTCCTTTAGCCGGTGTTGGTGATCCCGTATTCTGGTTTACTGTTAAACCTATTATTGGTGCTATTGCTGCTTCACTAGCTATGACTGGTAGTATTGTTGGACCACTTCTATACTTTATTGCATGGAATGCAATTCGTATGTCATTTACATGGTTCACTCAAGAATTTGGTTACCGTGCTGGTTCAAAAATCAGTGATGACCTTTCAGGTGGACTTCTAAGAGATGTTACTAAGGGTGCTTCAATTCTTGGTATGTTCATTCTTGGATCATTGGTTAACCGTTGGGTTGCTGTTAAGTTTACACCAGTTGTTTCATCAGTTAAGCTTGATTCAAAAGCATACATTCACTGGGACAAACTTCCAGATGGTGCTCAAGGTATCAAGTCAGCATTAGAACAACAAGCTGCTGGTATGCAAATGGATGCAACTAAAGTTACAACATTGCAACAAAACTTGGATCAATTGATCCCAGGTCTTGCTGGATTATTATTAACATTCTTCTGTATGTGGTTACTAAAGAAGAAAGTTTCACCAATTATTATTATCTTCGGATTATTCGCAGTCGGAATTCTTTTCCACTACATGAACCTTATGTAATCAAATAATAAGCAACTTAAAAGACTTCGAAATTTTTCGAAGTCTTTTATTGTTTTTTAATTGACAGCGCTTACACAGGGGTATATATTTTTAATTAAGCAAGTGTGTTACTGATTCGATCAGGCATGAACCTACTAATTAGTTGTGCAATATTATTTGTATACCAATTGGTAGGTTTTTTGTTTGACTGAAAGGAGGCTAATCTAAAAAGTGAAATTTATTAAGAATTTTAATAATAATGCTGCCTTGGTCAGAGATGATAAGAATTCGGAGTTCGTCGTAGTTGGGAAGGGCGTTGGTTTTGGGAAAAAAATTGGGCAAGAAATTGATGAGAACAAAGTTGAACATCGCTATAAAGCTGCTGACGATACTAATAGTGAATTAAAAACCTTAATAGAAATTTCTTCAGAAGTGTTACAGACAGTCGATGAAATCATTAAACATGCTGAAGAAGTTCTTAAAATCACTTTTGATGATTATCAATATTTAACACTTGCTGATCATGTAGATTTTGCTGTAAAGCGCGCTCAGCAAAAGGTTGAAGTGATAGAGGGTGCAATTAATTGGAGTATCAGTAATATGTACCCTAAGGAATATCAAGTTGCTCTAGATTCATTGGAAGTAGTGGAAAAAAATCTAGTGATAAAATTAGATAAAGGTGAAGCAATATTCTTCACTTATCATTTTTTAAATGCTGCTTCTGAGAATGAAGAAATGCAAGATACAATTTATATTGCTGAGTTAATCAATCACATAGTTGAAATAACTCAGTATCAATATGGTGAGCTAATTGACAATAAATCATTTAATTACAGCCGATTTATTGCTCACTTACGTATGTTTATCTTGCATCACTTGAATAGTGAAGAAGTAGCAGCAGATGAGCTAGATCCAAGTTTTACATCGTTGATGCGAATGAAATATCCTAATGCATATGAAACGGTGGGAATCATTACTGATTTTTTAGAGAAAACTGAACATTGGCAGTTAACATCTGATGAAAAAGTTTATCTCTCGTTACATATTTTTAGAGTTACACATAAAAAATAAACAAAATAGGTGTGTTACCGCAAAAGCGGGCATTAACCCAAATATGAAGAGATTTGTAATCTCTTTGTGTTTGGGTTTTTATTTTGGAAAGAGGAAGAATATGGCATATGAAGAAATTGCAAAAATAATTGTCGACGGCGTTGGTGGACGCAAAAATGTTAAGAGTGTCATCCATTGTACGACGAGATTGAGATTTAAGTTGGATGACGAAAAAAAAGCCAAAACGGATGTTTTGAAAAATACTGATGGTATTGTAACTGTGGTTGAATCCGGTGGGCAATATCAAGTTGTTATTGGTAATAAAGTTGCTGATGTCTATAAAACAGTTTTAAGTGAATTAGGAATGGATGAGCAAGAAGCTAATTCTGATGTTAGTTCAGGTAATTTGCTAGATAGGTTTGTTGATTTAATTTCTGGAATATTTGCACCTGCACTTGGATACATGGCGGCAACCGGTATGATTAAAGGATTGGCTGCATTGTGCTTAAGTCTAGGTTGGTTGTCAGATAAGAGTGGAACTTATGTCATCTTAAACGCCTTAGGTGATTCGTTCTTCTACTTCTTACCAATCTTGTTAGGATATACAGCTAGTTTAAAATTCAAAGTTAGTCCTATTATGGGAATGGTTCTAGGTGCAACTTTAGTATATCCATCAATTGTAGCGATCGCCCCAGCAACATTAGCTGCGGCTGGAACTAAACCACTATTTACACTATTTACTGGAACAATTTTCGCATCTCCTGTTTACGATACATTCCTTGGAATACCAGTAATTATGATGAACTATACTTCATCGGTTATTCCAATAATTTTAGCGGTTTGGTTTGCTTCTAAAGTTAATAAATTAACTGAGAAATATATTCCAGAATCTACGAAAATATTCCTTGTACCTTTTGTGAATTTATTAATTTCAATTCCAGTAACATTATTAGTAATTGGACCTATCTCTACTTGGGCAAGTAATGCAGTTGGGGCTGCAAGTATTACTTTGATTGACTTCAGTCCAATTGTTGCAGGTCTAGTGCTAGGTGGATTATGGCAAGTATTGGTTATGTTTGGATTACATTGGGGACTTATTCCAATTGCAATCCTTAATATGTCGCAAGGTGGAGCAGATCCAATGTTAGTTTTAACATTCGCTTGCTCATGGGCACAAATTGCTTCAGTTCTAGCCATCACAATGAGAACAAAGAACGAGAAACTTAAAGGACTTGGAATTTCAGCATTTATCACAGGAATCTTTGGAATTACTGAGCCAGCAATTTATGGTATCACACTCCCACGTAGAAAACCTTTTATTATCAGTTGTATTGGTGGAGCTATCGGTGGGGCAATTATTGGAATGTTTGGTTCCAAGGGTTATCAAATGGGTGGAATGGGGGTCTTTGCACTTCCTTCATATATCAGTCCACAAGGTGGCATCGGAATGCCATTCTGGGGAACTATTATTGGTGCAGCAGTTGGCTTCATTGTTGCCTTAGTTCTTACATTAATGTTTGGTATTTCTAAAGAAGATTTAGTTGAAGAAAAAACAGTAGTTGCTACACCAGCTGGAAATATGGCCGTTGATATAAATGAAGTAAATACAAATGATCTTTCAGTTATTGAAGATATTAGTAGTCCGTTAAATGGTGAAATAATTCCAATAGAAAAAGTAAAAGACGAAGTATTTGCCTCAAAAGCAATGGGATCAGGAATAGCTATTCAACCAACTGACGGTAAGCTATACGCACCTGCTGATGGTAAAGTTGAAATGATTTTTCCAACCGGTCACGCTATTGGTATTTCTACTAACAACGGAGCACAAATTATGGTTCACCTAGGAATGGATACTGTACAACTTGATGGTAAATTCTTTGAAACACATGTAAAAAAATATGATGAAGTAAAAAAGGGTCAATTATTGATTGACTTTGACTTAGATGAAATTAAAAAAGCTGGTTACGATATGGAAACGCCAATCGTAGTAACTAACACCAATGATTATCAAGTTGTTGAACCGTTGAAAAGAAGTGGTGCAATTAAAGTTGGTGAAGAAATTCTAGAACTAAAATAAAACTAAGGAGAATATTATATTATGACATCAAAATTTCCTGAAAATTTCTTATGGGGTGGTGCTACTGCTGCCAATCAATGTGAAGGTGCTTATCAAGAGGGTGGCAAAGGAATGTCATTGGTTGATGTTCTACCCACTGGACCTAATGGACGTATGGAAGCATTGCTGAATCCTAATAAAGCAGTTGAAACGGATTATGGATTCTATCCTAGTCATAAGTCAATTGATCATTTCCATCATTATCAAGAAGACATCAAATTATTTGCAGAAATGGGATTCAAAGTTTATCGGCTTTCAATTAGTTGGCCTAGAATTTTTCCAAACGGTGATGAAAAAATACCTAATGAAGCTGGCTTAGAATTCTATGACAAAGTTTTTGCTGAATGTAAAAAATACAATATTGAACCTCTAGTAACAATTAATCATTTCGACACACCATTAGCATTACTTGATAAATGTAATGGTTGGACTGATCGTGTTTTGATTGATTACTATCTTAACTTCTGTGAGGCCTTATTTAAACGTTATAAGGATGTTGTGAAATATTGGCTAACATTCAATGAAATCAATATGATTTTGCATTTGCCTTTCTTGGGAGGCGGAATGGATGTTACTCAAGCAAGTAATCCAAAACAATTACAATATCAAGCAGCTCATCATCAATTAGTTGCTTCAGCATTAGCTACTAAACTAGCTCATGAAATTAATCCAGATTTCCAAATTGGGTGTATGTTAGCAGCTGGAAAAACATATCCAGCCACACCAAATCCAAAGGATGTTTTTGAAGCAATGAAGATTGATCGTGAAGGATATTTCTTTGTTGATGTCCAATCACGTGGATACTATCCTAATTATGCTAAAAGTATGTTCAAAAAAGAAAATATCAATTTGAAGATAGAAGATACTGACGAAGAGATTCTTCGTAAGTATACAGTCGACTTCATTTCATTCAGTTACTATGCCTCAAAAATGACCAGTGCAGATCCTGAAAAGATGGCAGAAACTGAAGGAAATGTTTTCCCATCATTGAAGAATCCATATCTAAAAACTAGTGAATGGGGATGGCAAACAGATGCCTTAGGAATGCGTGTGACAATGAATGATCTCTATGATCGTTACCAAAAACCATTGTTTATTGTAGAAAATGGGCTAGGGGCTAAAGACACTATCACTGAAGATGGCAAAATTCATGATGATTATCGAATTGAATATTTAAGGGATAACATTGAAGAAATGGGTAATGCAATTGAAGATGGTGTTGAGTGTTTAGGTTATACTAGCTGGGGATGTATTGATTTAATCAGTGCAGGAACTGGTGAAATGGCAAAGCGTTACGGATATATCTATGTCGATCGTGATAATGAAGGCAATGGTAGCCTTAAACGAATGAAAAAAGATTCATTTGATTGGTACAAAAAAGTTATTGCTTCTAACGGAGAAGATTTAGCTTAAATAAGAGATATGAAAAGCCTTTTTAGAGGCTTTTTTTATGGTAAAATTTAAGTAAGAAATTAATTTAGTTAGTAGGTAAAGTAAATGATTAGTTCAATTAATACCAAGGCTGATCTAACGATTAAGGCTACTTCATTTTTAGGAATGACCAGTTATGGCAAAATCATGATTGGTGATAAGGGATTTGAGTATTTTAGTGATCGTAACATTAATGATTTTATTCAAATACCTTGGAATGAAGTTGACCAAGTAATTGTGTCAGTTGTATTTAATAAATTTATTCCCCGATTTGCAATTAAAACAAAAAAGAATGGGATGTTTACTTTCTCATCAAAAGATTCGAAAAAGACTTTACGAGCAATTAGGGTCTACGTTGGACCTGAAAATATTGTGAAATCTCTATCTTTTTGGGACACTATTAAACGTGGATTTAAAGGAATATTTACTAAGAAGAGCCGTTAATCAGGCTCTTTTTTTCTTTGCAAAAAAAGTTTAAGCAAAGCTATTGATATCTATAATTCATCGTGGTATAACTATCTAGTCGCATAATTAGTTATGCAAAACTTTAGGAGGATTTGGGTATGTTCTTGTTTGATCGTGCGAAGGATTATGAAGTGACTTGTGTGTTTAAGGATAATTCTGGTCAGAAGATTACTAAGAAGAGAGTTTGTCACAATGTTTCGCGTCGTGAAGCTAAGGAAGGTATGAAACACTATATTTTCCGCTCATACTCAAATTCTATGGACGTTCGTCAGTCATTAAAAATAGAAACCAAAGCAACACATTAACCAAAAGCAGATAGACAATAGTCTATCTGCTTTTTATTTGTTACAATAATGAAAAAAGGAGGATAAAAAAGTGGACCATCATAATGATGCTACAGGTAAGAAGTTTTTCTTTGTAACAATTTTGAATGCCTTAATTACAATTATGGAATTTGTAGGTGGACTTGTTTCAGGTTCTTTAAGTTTGTTATCAGATGCAGTACATAATCTTCAAGATACCATTTCAATAGTGATTTCTTATATAGCGCATGTTATTGGTAATAAAAAAAGTAATTCTAATAAGACTTTTGGGTACAAGCGTGCAGAAATTTTAGCCGCATTTATTAACTCAAGTGTGCTAATTGCTATCACGATTCTTCTTGTGATTGAAAGTGTTAAGAGAATTAGTCAACCAAGTGAGATTAATGGTTCTTTGATGATGATTGTAGCTATAATCGGATTAGTTGCTAATGGTGTATCAATGTGGATTTTACTAAAAGATTCTAAAAATAATTTGAACATTAAAGCAACGATGTTACACATGTTGTCAGATACAGTTTCTTCTGTTGGAGTTGTATTAGCTGCAATCTTTGTGCAAGTATTTAATTGGTATTGGGTTGATCCTCTTATTACAATTATTGTCGCTTTGTGGATTATGCGTGAGTCATATGGAGTGGTGAAAGAAACGGTTAATATTTTGATGGAAGCTGGACCTGATATTGACCTTGAAGATGTTAAACAAACTATCATGGAAGTTCCAGGAATCATTAATGTGCATCATGGACATTTATGGATGATTGATGAGAATACAATTATCTTTGATGCGCATATTAACGTAGCTGGCACGCGTAAGGTTATTGATACTGAAGATCTTTATGATGAAGTTGGAAAACTTTTAAAAGAGAGATTCAATATCAGCCATGTAACATTACAATGTGAGTGTAAGTTGGGTATAGAAGAACCAATGATTAAATAGATATAAAAAAGGCCATGAGGAATTTATTCCAATTGGTCTTTTTAATACGTTAAAAATGGTAAAATTACTTAAAATAATTTAATTAGGTATGTGATGATATGGTTTCGTTAATTTTAGTACGACATGGTCAAAGTAAGGCAAATGAAGAAAATATTTATACTGGATGGACTGATAGCCCTTTAACTGTTGAAGGTGAAAATCAGGCAATACAAGCCGGTTTAAAGTTGAAAGATGAATACCATGACTCAATAGATGGTTATCACACATCAGTGCTCTCAAGGGCAATTAAGACTACATATTTAATTCAAGAACAATTAGATGATTTATATAAGCCATTAGCAAAAAATTGGCGATTAAATGAACGTCATTATGGGGCATTACGAGGATTGAATAAAGATGATACGCGAATAACCTATGGTAAGAAACAAGTGGCTATTTGGAGACGTAGTTATGATGCTCGTCCACCAGAATTGAAACAAGCCGATTTGACAACAGGTCGTTATAAATATTTAAATCCACGTTCTATGCCAACGAGTGAAAGTCTAAAAGATGCAACCAATCGAGTAATTCCTTACTATTTGGATAAAGTAGTACCAAGGTTATTAGAAGGAAAGAATCAAATGATTGTGGCACATGGTAGTACTATTCGTGCTTTAGTTAAATATATAGAAGAGATTTCTGATACTGATATTGACGGAGTTGAGATAGATAATGCAGCTCCAGTAATTTATAAATTCGATGAACATTTAAATTTGTGCAATAAAAAAGGCTAGCCATTCGGCTAGTCTTTTTTATTCGTTGTCATCATCATTGATGTCTATTTCTTTTTCAATTTCTAAATCATCAGCTTCTGTCTTATCAACACGTGTTAATTTGAAGCGTTCAACAGGGAGACGACCGATTGTTAATGGCACACGTTCTTCGACAACATCACTGTATGAAAGTCCAAACCAGTTAGCTGGTGAGATGAATTTTTGAAGTTTCAATCTAGTACCAACAACAAACTTGTTGAACCAGTTCTCTTGAGTTTCAGGAGATAATACTTCTTTAATAAGTACGAATGAGAAGTCACCAACCTGACGATCAGGAATTGTAGTATACCTTTGTGGTTGAGGTTTCAACTCACCATTGATCATCATATCGTTAACAATTTGTCTTAAGAAGACATTAACTTTTTGATCGATTCTAAATCCAAGGTATAGTTGAACATTAACCATATAATCAGTGCCAAAGGTTTCTACACTGTAAGCGGATGTATAAGGTTCATCGGTAACATTTACAGTAACAAACCAATAGATACGAGCACGCTTAGGTCTCTTATCAAGAATCGAATAGATAATATTCTTGCGAACTTTGTAACCATCACGAACCTTAGTTAAGTAAACAAGATTTTCCGTATAAAGTGGCATAGTATCATCTTCTTGTAAGTCATGAAGTTGCTTTTTAAAAGCAAGTAATGATACATAATGACGTCTAAATGAATTGTTATCTTTTAAGTAATCACCATATAGCCAAATGAACATGATACAAATCAAGACAAAGGCAATTGACATTGTGATATAAGCACCATTCATAAACTTAGTACTATTAGTAATGAAGAATATGATTTCAATAAAGAAGAAGAACGAAACTATAAGAGTTGAAATAATCTTGCTCAAACTCTTTCTTGAAAGTAACCATTGGTATAAAAGAATGGTTGTCATTAACATTGTAATTGTAATTTCTAAACCATAAACGCCAGACATACGAGCTGATGTTTTGAAGAAGAAAACAATAAAAATACAAGCAATCCAAAGGATATTGTTAACAGTTGGTATATATAGTTGTCCTTTGAAGTTTGTAGGATAAAAAGTCTTCAAACGAGGGAAGATTTTAAGTTTAGTAGCTTCGGAAACCAAAGTATATGATCCGGAAATCAAGGCTTGAGAAGCAATGATAGCTGCTGCGGTAGCTAATAAGACAGCTGCAATTCTTAAAGGTTCAGGTATTGATTGGAAGAAAGGATTCATACCTGACATAGCTTGAAAACTTGCATCATTTCTAAATCTTTCAATCCAAACTGCTTGTCCTAAGTAGTTAAGTAAAAGCATAACCTTAACAAATGGCCAACTACCATAAATGTTACCACGACCGACATGTCCCATATCTGAATATAGAGCTTCGGCACCAGTTGTTGCCAAGAAGATACTACCAAGAATGAATAGTCCATGAATGTTTTGTGGACTCATTAATAGTTTGATAGCGTAGTAGGGATTTAAGGCACGAAGGAATGTCCAGTCGAATGATAAGTTATAAAGTCCCATTAATCCTAAGAACCCGAACCAAAACATCATGATTGGTCCAAAAGCTTTACCGATTAATTCAGTTCCGAATTTTTGAATAAAGAATAAGAACGATAAGATTAATACTGTAATGATAATAACTTGATTTTGACTAGTAATCGGAACTCTATGGAATATTTCCATTCCTTTTAACTCTTCAATCGCTGTAGTAACAGTAACAGCAGGAGTCATCATTCCATCAGCTAAGAACGTTGCACCACCAATCATGGCAGGGATAATCAACCATTTACCACGTTTACGAACCAAAGTGTAAAGGGCGAAAATACCACCTTCGCCATTATTATCTGCTCGAAGAGCAATTATTACATATTTAACAGATGTAACAATTGTTAACGTCCAAAAAATTAATGAAACAATTCCTAAAATAAAATCAGTTGATATAGTATTTAGTCCACCATTTTGTTCAATGATTGTCTTCATAACATAAAGTGGGGAAGTACCAATATCTCCATACACGACACCAAGAGCAATTAATACTCCGGCGAAGCTTAGTTTATTTCTAAGCTTCTTTTTCATCTTCATTTTTTCATCTAAAGTTAAATTTCTTTTTTCTTCTAATGACATTTCCTTTTCCTTAATTCTTTGAAATTATAAATGATTATAACATTTTAAAATTGTTTAACATATGAAAAAAGACCTTTTAATAGGTCTTTTTAGGCTAATGCCCCCATTGGATCCCAAGGAGCTAATATTGTTGGATTATCATTTTCTTTTTCAATAATAGATTTTAAATTTTCAGGAAGATACTTCTTGTTGATTACAATTTGATAAGTGAATTCGTCTAACCAACTATCACTCATTACAAAGTAACCTTTGGTACCGACTTTTTCACCCCAAGAATTTTCTACTTTCCATTTAGTTGACTTGCCGTCTTCTATATTCACACCGGTAAGAACCATGGCATGAGTCATAAGGCTTTCAGCATAATCTAAACGTTGGGCTTTGGTCATTGATAAATCAGTATTTAGTAATCCTTCGATATCATAAATATCAGTATCCATAATACCGATTTTACGGTCTGAGCTTTGACCAACATCACTACCAAACCAAACAGATTCGCCAGCTTCTAGTTGTTTTACTGCAAGTGATTTAAAAGTATCAATATCAAGGTTTAAATGACGAACTTCACGTCCACCAACAACATTACCAAGCATTTCAACTGTATATAAATGGTTGTATGGCTTGTCGTCAGTAGGTGAGTTAATGATTGATACATATTCTGACAAGTCCCAATTAATGTATTTTTTAAAGAAGTCTTGTGGAGTGATGTTCTTATCTTGATGGAAGTTCTTGTCATCATCACGATATGACCAATCAAATTCTGTTGGAGGAGTTCCAACTGTATAAACCAAGATACGATAAACTTCACTCAACATCGATTCTTTAATGTCATTAATTTCAGTTTCAGAAACACCATCAGCAACTAATTGTCTTAATGTAACCGCATCTTTTCTAAGTTTTTTGTTTAAAATAGCGTTTAGTTCAGATGAGTTAGTACGACTGAAGGTATCTGGCATTGCAGACTTTGGTACAAGTCCATATTTTTCAATCAAAGCACAGACCATGTCCCATTGACCACCATCTTGTTGAGGAGTTGTCATCAAGAAATCAACTTTACGATCTCCAATTGGTAGGCCAGCAGTAGTTAATACATTTTCGTAGAAGAAGTTAGATTTTTCTAGTTTATCCCAAAACAACATGTAGCCTTGTGATAGTTCAAAACCTTTGATTTTGAACTCTTCTTGTAATGGATGACGTAATGTATTCAAGGCTGCAAATACCCAACATAATCCAGATTGTTTCTGGTCTGAAACAGCACCAGTATCCAAATCAATTGAGAATGTTGGATCCATTGCGACTTTTGATGCAATAGACTCACTTGATTTGTAGATACCATTATTTGCAACTGTGTTTTTAATTACATCAGATGCAGGTGTATTTTTAAGGTCTTGATCGAATTTGTTTAAAATATCTTTAGTAATTTCAAATGTCATAATAACTTGTTTCCTCCTTATTAAAATTAGTTCATATTATTGAAGCAATAAATTAACGAACGTTTTCAATAACTTTTGGTGCGTCTTCGTTACCAATAATTACAGTATTTACCATATCTAAGAATAGACCATGTTCAACTACACCAGTAATACTATCAAGGTAGTTAGCAAGTAGGTGGGGATGTTCAACTTTTTCTAGATACAAATCAATAACGAAGTTATTTGAATCTGTGCGAACTAATTCACCATTATCATCTTTTCTGAATTTAGGATTTAATCCTTCGCGTTCAAGAACGTCGAATGTTTTTTGGCTACCAAAAGGAATAACTTCAGTAGGTAGTGGGAACTTACCTAATGTATTAACAATCTTACTTTGATCAACAATCCAAATAACTTGTTTAGAGTTTAGTGCAACGATTTTTTCTTTCAAGTGAGCTGCACCACCACCTTTAATTCCTTGGTAGTTGTCATCAATTTCATCAGCACCATCGATTGTTAAATCGATATCGTTAACGGCATTAACGTCTAACATTTTGATACCAAGACCAACAGCTTGATCCCATGTTCTATCAGAAGTAGTAACACATTGAACGTTTAATCCTTCTTCTTTAACACGGCGTCCAAGTTCTTCAACCATGAAATAAACAGTTGAACCTGTTCCTAGACCCACAGTCATACCATCTTTGATAAAATCAACTGATCTAATACCAGCTGCTTTCTTTAGTTCATTTTGATCCATTATCATTCTCCTTTGAGATTAAGTTATTTAAGTAGTTGGTGTCTAAGACACCACGAATACTTGTATCTTTTGCAAATTGACTTTTAGCGTAAGGACAGATGGGGATGATTTTTAAATCATTATCTGTAGCGTACTTAATCATTTGATTAAGCATAATTCTAGCCAGACCTTGATTGCGATGAGTCTCTTTAACGAAAGTATGATCGATACTAATAATTTTTGAATCATTGATTGGAGTGAATTTAATTTCGCCAATTAGTTCACTATTATCTTCTATATAAAAGCGATGATTTTTTGAATCAAATTCCATTTTTATAATCTACTTTCTAAATTATTAATAACATACTATCAATAGTAACCAAATTAGTACAAAAAGTCATTTGAAAATAGTGAAAACTATAAGAAAAATGGTATGATTTACTCAATATATCTTAGGAGTGATTAGTTTATGAAAAAACGAGGATTTGAAGTCGTAACAAAGTTTAAAAATGAAAATATTAATTTGCCAAAACGTCAAACAAAAGCTGCGGCAGGATATGATATTGAATGTGCTCAAGATTTCGTGGTTCCTTCAATTTGGAAATCAAAAGTCGCACAATTTATTCATTTGGCTCAACAATCACTTATTCAAAAAGACGACTTAAAAGGAGAAGCTCAAAAAGAATTGAAGCCAGTATTAGTACCAACAGGACTGAAAGCTTATATGCAAGAAGATGAAGTATTGATGCTTGTTAATCGTTCAAGTGGCCCATTAAAAAGAGGATTAGTATTGCCTAACTCTATGGGGATAATTGATGCTGATTATTATGATAATGAAAAAAACGAAGGCGAAATCTTCGTTCAATTAACTAATTATTTTCCTTTTGATGTTCACTTAAAAAAAGGTGAACGTATTGCACAAGGGATGTTCATGACTTACTTAAAGACAGATGACGATGATGGTGGCGTAACTACTAGAGATGGTGGCTTCGGATCATCAGGTAAATAGGAGGCAACTTTTGCCAAAAGTAAAAACTCAATATGTATGTCAGAATTGTGGTTATGTCTCACCCAAGTATTTAGGAAGATGTCCTAATTGTGGTGCGTGGAATCAACTAGTAGAAGAACGTATTCAAGATGAATCTAGTATTAGTTCTAAAGCTACACCTAGTCGCCGAGATAGTTCAAAAACAATCCAACTAGAAAAGATTACTGAAGTTACTTTTCATGAAGAAGACCGCACAAAAACAGGAATGTCAGAATTAAACCGAGTTTTAGGTGGTGGTGTAGTCTCTGGGTCGTTGGTGTTAATAGGTGGAGACCCCGGTATCGGTAAGTCAACATTGTTATTACAAGTATCTGGGCAACTTCAACAAACTGGAGGAACAGTGCTTTATGTTTCCGGTGAAGAGAGTGCTTCTCAAATCAAAATGCGTGCAGATCGATTAGAAGTCAGTGGTGATAATTTATATGTATTCCCACAGACAGATATGTCAGAAATCCGTAATGCTATTAACGATATTAAGCCTAATTATTTAATCATTGATTCAATTCAAACAATGGATGAACCCGAATTAGCATCTGCTGTTGGTAGCGTGGCACAAATTCGAGAAGTAACAGCTGAATTGATGAATATTGCTAAACAACAAGGAATAACAGTGTTTGTTGTGGGACACGTAACAAAGGGTGGAGCGATTGCTGGACCTAAAGTTTTGGAACATATGGTAGATACTGTTTTGTACTTTGAAGGTGATAGTCACCAGTCATATCGTATTTTACGTTCAGTAAAGAATCGTTTTGGTTCAACAAATGAAATTGGTGTTTTTGAAATGCAAGAAGAGGGTTTACGTGAAGTAGACAATCCTTCTGAAATGTTCTTAGAAGAACGTTTAGTAGATGCTAATGGCTCTGCGGTTGTAGTCTCTATGGAAGGAACACGACCAATCTTGGTTGAAGTACAAGCTTTGATAAGTCCGACTGTTTTTGGAAATGCCAAAAGAACGGCATCAGGGCTAGATAATAACAAAGTTGCCTTAATTATGGCGGTTTTAGAAAAACGTGCTAATATTCTCTTACAGAATCAAGATGCTTATTTGAAAGCAACAGGTGGTGTTAGAATTGATGAACCTGCTGTAGATTTAGCTATTGCGATGTCGATTGTTTCAAGCTATAAGAATCAAGGGATTTCTTCTACTGATTGCTTTGTTGGTGAAGTTGGGCTGACAGGTGAAATTAGAAGCGTTGATCGTATAGCTCAAAGAGTTGCAGAAGCAGAAAAATTAGGATTTAGTAGGATTTTTGTACCAAAGAATAATTTGAATAAATGGCAATCTAATACTAAAATTGAAATTATTGGTGTTAGTACTATTGCAGAAGCAATTAAAAAAATATTTTGATAGAAAGGAGGATGCATACACATGAAAAAAAGAGTTATTCAAATATTGACTGTTTTGATAGGTATTGGTGTAGGTGTAGGTGTTTTACCACTCATTTGGATGCAACTCGGATTGTTTAATCAAGTATGGTTAAGATTAAGCATAGTTAATGCTTTGATTGGTGCGGTAATTTTTTATATTCTTTCATTAATATCAACGAATTATATTCTTAGATTGGTTGATCGTGCAGAAAGACGATTGAATGATTTAAGTACAGGATATATTGCTTTTGGTAGTCTCGGATTAATTATCGGCTTAGTATTAGCCAACATTATTTCAATACCGCTATACAGTATGAATCATCCAATCTTTAGTATTCTAATTCCCGTTATACTTATGGTATTCTTCGGATACTTAGGTTTTCGAGTAGGGACTAGAAGAATTGGTGAATGGTCTCATATTTTCCAAAGTCGTAATAAAAAAGACGAAGCTAAAAGCGATAACGAGATTATTAAACCAGTCGAGAAAAAAGATTTCTATCAATATAAGATTCTAGATACGTCAGTAATTATTGATGGAAGAATATATGCTATTGCAAAAACCGGATTTTTAGAAGGAACTATTTTGGTTCCAACTTTTGTTGTGCATGAATTACAATTAATCTCCGATTCTTCGGATGCCTTAAAGCGTGAACGAGGACGTCGTGGTTTAGATATTTTAAATACCATGCGTACTGATAAGAATATCAATATGGAAAGTTATGAAGGTGACTATGATACTATTCCTGAAGTTGATATGAAATTGTTGAAACTAGCTAAGACTATTGACGGAATTGTAGTTACTAACGATTACAATTTGAACAAAGTTAGCGAGTTCCAAAAAGTTCCAGTGTTAAATGTTAATGAATTAGCACGTACGTTAAAACCAACTGTAATTCCAGGTGAAGAAATGACTGTTACCGTTATTAAGGCAGGAACAGAACGTCAACAAGGTGTGGCATATCTTGAAGACGGTACGATGGTGGTTGTAGAAGATGGTAAGTTCTTTATTAATGAAGAGTTAAAAGTTGTCGTAACTAGCGCCTTGCAGACAGATGCCGGTCGAATGATTTTTACAAAGCCAGCACACTCCACTAAGGGAATACAATCTGAAGATAATAAGTCTAAAAACGAAAATAAAAAGAAATAGGAAGTAATAACATTGGCAAACGATATAAGAGTTAGATATGCACCAAGTCCAACGGGACATTTACACATAGGTAATGCTAGAACAGCATTATTTAATTATTTATTTGCCCGTCATAATAAAGGTAAATTCATCATCCGTATTGAAGATACAGATACAAAACGTAATATTGAAGATGGTGAACGTTCACAACTTGATAACCTTAAATGGCTAGGTATGGATTGGGATGAAGGACCAGATGTAGGTGGAGATTTCGGACCTTATCGTCAATCTGAACGTCGTGAATTATATACAGAACGTATTCAAGAACTTTTGGATAAGGACTTGGCTTACGAATCATTTCTAACTGAAGAAGAACTGGAAGAAATGCGTGACCGCCAAAAAGCTAACGGTGAAATGCCTCATTACGAATATGAATATGAAGGTATGAACGACGAAGAAATTAAGGCCGTTCAAGAAGAAAGACGTGCTGCTGGAGTTACACCAGTTGTTCGTTTCAGAATTCCTAAGGATACTGTTTATGAATTCGATGATATCGTCAAAGGACCAATCAGTTTTGAATCAGATACTATTGGTGGTGATTGGGTTATCCAAAAACGTGATGGAATGCCTACTTATAATTTTGCCGTAGTCGTTGATGATCATTTGATGAAAATTTCTCACGTTCTACGTGGTGATGACCATATTGCTAACACACCAAAACAAATGATGATTTACGATGCATTTGGTTGGGATCAACCTCGTTTTGGACATATGACATTAATTATTAATACAGAAACTGGTAAGAAATTAAGTAAACGTGATGAATCGATCTTGCAATTTATTGAACAATATAAAGAGTTAGGTTACTTACCTGATGCTATGTTTAACTTCATTGCTTTACTAGGATGGTCACCAGTTGGTGAAGACGAAATCTTCAATCGCAAAGAATTAATCAAGATGTTTGATGAAAATCGTTTGAGTAAATCACCAGCTAAGTTTGATCAAAAGAAACTTGAATGGGTTAATAACCAATATGTAAGAAAAAGTGATTTAAGTATGCTAACTGACTTGTCATTAGGTGAATTAATTAGTAAAGGATTGGTAGAAAAAAATCCAGATGCTAAGACAATCCAATGGATTCGTCAAATGGTTAGTCTATTCACTGAACAAATGAGTTACACTGCTCAAATGTCAGAATTCGGATCAATCTTCTTGAAAGATCCAGAACCACTTAGTCAAGAGGCTCTAACTGAACTTAAAGAAGATGAAGCTAAGCCGATGCTTGAAGTGTTCAAGGTGAAACTTAGTGAACTAGAAAGATTCACAGCGCCTGAAATTATGAACGCTATTACTGCTACTAAAAATGAGACAGGTGTCAAAGGTAGAAAATTATTTATGCCTGTAAGAATTGCTACTACACAATCTATGCATGGACCTGGAATTGCAGAAGCAATCGAATTATTAGGAAAGAAAAAAGCAATTGCTCATCTTGACCACACATTAGAACAAATATAAAAGAAAGTCCGTTCTGTTATAGAACGGACTTTTTTGTTAGAATAGACTCACTGAATAAAAGAGTTGCGGAGGGTTTTCAAAGTGAAGATTTACAATACCATGACTAATAGTGTCGAACGTTTTGTACCTAAAGTAGAAAATCAGGTATCAATGTATGTCTGTGGCCCTACCGTTTATAATTATATCCATATTGGGAATGCTCGTTCCGTGGTAGCTTTTGATACCATCCGTCGTTATTTTAAATATCGGGGATATCAAGTGAAGTATGTATCGAACTTCACTGATGTTGATGACAAGATGATTAAACAAGCAAAAACTGACGGAATAACTGTTCCTGAATTAGCGGATAAGTATATTACTGCTTTCATGGAAGATACGAAAGCTTTGAATGTTCAGTCAGCTACAGTGAATCCAAGAGCTACTGAATATATTTCTAAAATCATTACATTCATTGAAGAATTAATAAAAAACGAATATGCCTATGAAGTTAACGGGGATGTTTACTACCGTGCTCGCAAGTTTGCTAATTATGGTGAACTATCAGGGCAAAATATCAATGACCTTGAAGAAGGTGCTAGTAATCACGTCACAACTGACGAGATGAAAGTTAAAGAAGATCCAATTGACTTCGCTCTTTGGAAATCAGCAAAGCCTGAAGAAATATCATGGGATTCACCATGGGGTGCAGGTCGACCTGGCTGGCACATTGAATGTTCAGTAATGGCAACTGACATTTTAGGAAATAATTTTGATATTCATGGTGGTGGACAAGATTTAGAATTTCCACATCACGAAAATGAAATAGCACAAAGTGAAGCAGCAACTGGTGAACGTTTTGCTAATTACTGGATGCATAATGGTTTTGTGACAATAGGTAAGGATCAAGAAAAAATGAGTAAGTCACTTGGTAATTTTGTGACTGTCCATGATTTAATCAAGACAATGGATCCGCAAGTTCTCCGTTTCTTTATGTCGACAGTTCATTACCGCCGTACATTACAATACACACAAGATAACATTGAAGATGCTAAGAATAATTTGAATAGAATCAAAAACAGTTTCAACAATATAAGTCATAGACTATTGACTGAAGAAAAAATTACGGACACAGTTTCGATAAAGTCTAAAATTGATGATATTAAGAATTATTTTGTTGAAAATATGGACGACGACTTTAACGTTCAAAACGGAATAACGGCTGTTTATGATTTGGTGAAGTTGGCTAATAATTATTTAGAACAATCTGAGGTTTCAAAAGAAGACTTAGCGATGCTAAAAAACACTATGATGGAATTAATGAATGTTTTTGGCATTGTTTTAGAAGAGTCAGTTGATACTTTAGATGAGCAAGTCGAACAAATGATTGAAGCAAGAAATCAAGCTAGAATCAATAAGGATTTTGCCGAAAGTGATCGTATTCGCGATGTTCTTAAAGAACAAGGAATTATTTTAGAAGATACCGCTAACGGTGTTCGTTGGCATAAGGAAGAAAATTAATGAATATTTATGAACAATTAAATGGTGTGACATTAGCATATCTAGGTGATGCGGTTTATGAAGTTTATATTCGCAAATACCTTTTAAGTAAGGGGATTACTAAGGTTAATGCCTTACAAAAAAACGCCACTAGTTATGTTTCAGCAAAAGCACAAGCGGCATTAATTATGATTATGGAAGAAGAATCGGTTCTAACAGATAACGAAATGTCTGTTTATAAACGTGGCCGTAATGCTAAGGTTTATACGAAAGCTAAGAATACTAGTATCGCAACATATCACATGTCGACTGGATTTGAAGCGGTGTTTGGTTACCTTTCACTGATGGAAGAGAATCAACGGCTAGATGAATTAGCTAAGTGGTGTATTGAAAAAGTAGAAGCGGGGCAAACACATGAAAAAAGAATCCAATGATGAGATTCAAAGTGAATTTATTTTTGGAATTCACGCAGTACAAGAAATATTAAAAGCACCTGATGCAAGTGAACGAGTTAATAAAATATTCATTCAAAAAGATCTTCGTAGTGAGCAACTTTCAAGAGTATTTAATTCAGCTAAGAAAAATGGCTTAGTAATTCAAGAAGTGCCTAAGACAAAGCTGGATACACTATCAGATAATGGAAATCATCAAGGAGTAATGGCAAGTATTTCTGCATATCAATATGCAGAACTTGATGATATTTACGCATTAGCTGAATCTAAAAATGAAGACTTATTTATTTTGATTTTGGATAGTATCGAAGATCCACATAACTTAGGTTCAATTTTACGTACTGCAGATGCGGTTGGTGTTCACGGAGTTGTAATTCCAAAACATCGAGCTACGGGACTTACATCAGTTGTTGCTAAAACTTCTACAGGTGCAATTGAACATGTACCAGTTGTTAGAGCAACTAATCTAGTTAATACGATTAAAAAATTAAAAGAAGAAAAAAACATGTGGTTTTTTGGGACTGATATGGATGGTGAAGAATTCACTAACTGGAATGCCAAGGGGAATATTGGTTTAGTTATTGGTAATGAAGGTAAAGGAATCGCACCAGTTGTTAAAAAACAAATGGACCAAATGTTAACAATTCCTATGGTCGGACATGTTCAAAGCTTGAACGCTTCTGTAGCTGCCGGAGTATTGATGTATCAAGCGTTCAGTTCACGTAAGGGATAAAAATGGCAAAGAAGCAAATAATTATTGTTGATGGATATAATGTTATTGGTAGTTGGCCTAATTTAAGTAAACTAAAAAATCAAAACCATCTATCTCAAGCGCGGGATGAGTTATTGCATGTACTCGCCGAATATCGAAAAATCGAAGATGTAAGAATGATTGTGGTTTTTGATGCGATGTATGTGCCTGGAGTCAAAGAGACTTTTAATGTTTTTGATTTAGAAGTGGTATTTACACCTGAAGATCAGACCGCTGATTCTTATATTGAGGCGTTAAGTGGTGAGCTAAACTCACCACTCAATACGGTTACGGTTGTAACGAGTGATCAAGCTGAGCAATGGACTATTTTTTCGCGTGGTGCATATCGAATACCTTCATCAGAATTTAAAACAAGAATTGATAATGTGAAAAAAGAAATTGATGTTGATGTAAAAAAACATTATGATCGCCAGATTACTCGAAACAGTCCTTGGAGTGACGAACAATTATTACAATTAAAAGAAATGATGAATAAGAAAGACCAGTCGTAAGACGGTCTTTTTTATTTTTAACTTGGACAAAAATTTAATGTGTCTAATAAACGTTTGTTCTCTTAAGGCTTTGAATACCTGTATGCTACCGTAAAAAGTAATAGATGAAAGGCAGGGACGAAATGCAACGAGATCACAGAACAAAAGATATTGAATTAGTAAAAAGAGTAGTGAGCGATAATAGTTCACAAGCAATTAAAGAATTAATGATGCTATATACTCCCATGGTTAAAAAACTGGCAAACCTTTATTATATTCGGAATTTTAATCAAGCTGATTGGTTGCAAGAAGCTTTTATAGTTTGTCATGAAACGTGCTTTCGATTTCATAGTTCCCAAGGATCGCAATTTGGTAGTTTCTTTAAATTACGATTAAAAAATCACTATCTTAGTTTGGTACGCCATGAACTAGCAATAAAAAGAAAGGCCGATCGTGAAGCTTGTTCTTTTGACCATGTAACTTATTACGATCAGTATGTTAAACATGCTGGGACAAGACAATCTTCAATAACAATTGATTCAACGATTGATTTAATTGGATTTTGTGAAACCCTTAGTTATTTAGAATTCAAGGTATTTCTAATGTTGTTAGGTGAAATAAATGTTGAAGAAGTTTGTCAAAAAACTCATGCAACTAAAGATCAGATTTTTTATGCGAAAAATCGTTGTCGCCAAAAGTTACTGGAATACATTAATTAATTCTTTTTCTATCAAAATTGACATACGAGTGCTTAGAAGATATACTTACTAATTGTTAAAGAAGCAGAGGAGCTTTTATGGGATTAAGAAAAATCGCCTTGGCTTGTAGTGTTTGCGGGTCAAGAAATTATACATTGACTGAAAACCCTGCACGAACTGAGCGCTTAGAAATTAAGAAGTTTTGTAAACATTGTGGAAAACATACTACTCATAAGGAAACAAGATAGAGGTATTTAAATGAGATTATTTAAATTTTTTGGTGAAGTTAAAAATGAAATGAAGGTTGTTACTTGGCCTACAGCTAAGGAAAACCGTCGTGACTCATGGACTGTTATCATGACATCAGTTATGTATGGTCTATTCTTTGCGGCAATTGATGCTTTAATCTTATTCTTATTAAATACATTTGTTTCAAAATAATTTGAGATATTCGTTTTTTTTTGATAATATTTACTTACTAGCAAAAAGTCTTGGTAACGGGGCTTTTTTATTTTGTTTGAAAATAGGAGGCCACTATGGCAGATACAGCAAAACAATGGTTTGTTTTACATACATATTCAGGATATGAAAACAAAGTTAAAGAAAATATTGAATCACGTGCAAGTTCAATGGGTATGGAAGAAAATGTCTTTCGTGCAATTGTTCCTGAAGAAGAAGAAACAGAAACAAAAAATGGTAAGACAAAAACAGAAATGAAGAAAACTTTCCCTGGATATGTTTTGGTGGAAATGATCATGTCTGATGAAGCTTGGTTTGTTGTGAGAAATACACCTGGTGTTACAGGTTTTGTTGGTAGTCACGGTGCCGGAAGTAAGCCAGCTCCATTATTGCCAGAAGAAGTTGATCATATCTTGCATAGCGCAGGTATGACAAAACGTGCTCATAATACTGATTTCTCAGTTGGTGAAGTAGTAACAATTGTAGAAGGTGCCTTTTCGGGACGTTCTGGTAAGATTACTGAAGTAGATGAATCACAAATGAAATTAAAAGTTGAAATCGATATGTTTGGTCGTTTGACAGACACTGAAGTAGACTATGATTTTGTTGATAAACAATAATTAAATAATCTGTTGAAAACACACTAGATGCGTGATAAACTAATCTAGTGTGTTTTATTACACTGTGGGAGAGGAAATAGTGATCCTCATTAAAACCACATCACGGAATCGGAGGTATGTACCGTGGCTAAAAAAGTTGCAAACATTGTTAAATTGCAAATTCCTGCTGGACAAGCAACTCCAGCTCCACCAGTTGGGCCTGCTCTAGGTCAAGCCGGTATCAATATCGTTGCTTTTACAAAGGATTTCAATGCAAGAACAGCTGATCAAAATGGAATGATTATTCCTGTTGTTATCACTGTTTATGAAGATCGTTCATTCGACTTCGTTACAAAGACTCCTCCAGCTGCAATATTATTATTGAAAGCTGCTGGCGTTAAAAAAGGTTCAGGTAACCCTAAAGACGAAAAAGTTGCTACAGTTACATCAGAACAAGTTCGCGGAATTGCCGAAACAAAAATGAAAGACCTAAACGCTTCAGACGTTGAATCTGCTATGCGTATGGTTGAAGGTACTGCACGTAGTATGGGTATAGCTGTCGAAGGCTAATCTCTATTACTGATAGTTGTAGTTTTACAAGAAGTGCAAAAGCACTTCTAACAAGTGGGAGGAGAAAAACTCCATTAGACCACAAAGCAAGGAGGAACTTAGCATGCCTAAGCATGGTAAAAAATATACAGAGGCTGTAAAAAATCTTGATGGTAACAAAACTTACTCACCAAAAGAAGCAGCAGAATTACTTAAAGAATTAGACTACGCAAAATTTGATGCAACTGTTGAAGCTGCATTTAATTTAAACTTAGATGTTAAACAAGCTGATCAACAATTACGTGGAGCTATCGTGTTACCTAACGGTACAGGTAAAACTCAACGTGTTGCTGTATTTGCTGAAGGAGACCAAGCTAAACAAGCAGAAGCTGCTGGTGCAGATTTTGTTGGTTCAGATGACTTGGTTGAAAAAATTCAAGGTGGATGGTTTGACTTCGATATTATCGTAGCTACACCACCTATGATGGCTAAAGTTGGTCAATTAGGACGTGTACTTGGACCTAAGGGTCTTATGCCTAATCCTAAGACTGGTACAGTTACAATGGACGTTACAAAAGCTGTTAACGACATTAAAGCTGGACAAGTAGCTTACCGTGTTGATGCTAATGGTTTGATCCATGCACCAATTGGTAAGATTTCATTTGACGCTGCTAAGCTAGAAGAAAACTTCAATGCTCTTAAAGATGTAATCGTCAAAGCACGTCCTGCATCACTTAAGGGAACATACATCAAGAGTATCAATATGACATCAACATTTGGACCTGGTCTTACAATTACACCAGCTTCAAAATAAGTTGATTCATATTGACTTGATGTCAAATAAATGATAGATTATTAATATTAATTCTACCGAAGACTCAGGTGACTTTATGTCTTAATATCCTGCCGAGGCCAGTTTATCGATGATGATAACTCTGTGCTCTTGGGCACAGAGTTTTTTTATTACTCGGGACTCTCTCAAGTAGAAATTAAAAAAGCATTTTAAGTAGTGGACTTCTCTACTACTTGAAATGAATCTAATAGGAGGTAAATGGTTTGAACAAAAATATTATTGCTAAAAAAGAAGCCGCAGTTGACGAAACTGCTGAAATTCTTAAAAACGCAAAATCATTAGTAATCGTTGATTACCTTGGTTTAACAGTTGCTCAAGTGACTGAAATGCGTGCTGAACTTCGTGATAATGACGCTTCAATGTCAGTTATCAAGAATTCAATCTTGAAACGTGCAGCTGATAAAGCTGGATTCGAAGGATTGGATGACAAGTTCGTAGGTCCTACTGCTATTGTTTATTCTAACGAAGATCCTGTTGCACCTGCTAAAGTAGCTGACAAGTTTGCTACTAGTGTAGAAGCAATGGAAATCAAAGGTGGAATGATCGAAGGTAAAGTTGCAGAACTTGAAGAAATTCATGCACTTGCTAAATTACCTAACCGTGAAGGACTATTGTCAATGTTGGTATCTGTACTTCAAGCTCCTGTCCGCAATGTCGCTTATGCGGTTAAGGCAGTTGCTGATAGTAAAGACGAACCTGCAGCATAGTTACAAACAAATTTTAAATTAAAAATACTTTTTTCTTATGGAGGAAAATAAAATGGCTTTAGATACAAGCAAAATTATTGATCAATTAAAAGACGCTTCAATCATGGAATTGAGCGAATTAGTAAAAGCAATCGAAGAAGAATTTGATGTTACAGCAGCTGCTCCAGTAGCAGCTGCTGGTGCAGCTGGCGCAGACGCTGGTGCAGAAAAAGACGAATTCGACGTTGAACTAACAGAAGTTGGTGGAGAAAAAGTTAAAGTTATCAAAGCAGTTCGTGAAATCACAGAACTTGGCTTGAAAGATGCTAAAGATCTTGTTGATAACGCTCCTTCAGTTCTTAAGACAGACGTTGCTAAAGATGCTGCTGAAGAAATGGCTGCTAAACTTAAAGAAGTTGGCGCAACAGCTACACTTAAATAAGCAATTAATAAAAAGTCTCAGTATTGAGGCTTTTTTTGTTTGTCTATATCTAGTAGAATTTAGATATTAAAACTTAGGAGAAAACTATTGCCAGAACAATATTTTGAAAGTAATCCAAATTCTGAACATAACTTACAAGATTGGAAATTTACTTTATTAGGTAATGAATTAATATTTCAAACTGATAATGGTGTTTTTTCTAAAACAACAGTCGATTATGGATCTCGAGTTTTGATTGATACATTTAATGAATCAGACGCACCTGAAGGTGATATTTTGGATCTTGGCTGTGGTTATGGTCCAATAGGGCTATCATTGGCTAAAGTCTATAGCAATCGCCAAATCACAATGTCAGATGTAAATAATCGAGCTCTTGAACTTGCACAAAAAAATGCCAAGCTAAATGATATTAATAATGTGACGTGTCTAGAATCTTCAGTATATGAGAAGATAAATGATAAATTCGCGGCTATTCTTACAAATCCACCAATTCGTGCTGGTAAAAATATTGTTTCAGAAATGATATCGAAAGCTAAAACTCATCTGATTAGTGGTGGTTCACTATGGGTGGTAATTCAAAAAAAACAAGGTGCACCATCAGCGAAGAAGTTAATGGAAGAGACTTTTGGCAATGCTGAAATTATTAAAAAAGATAAAGGGTATTACATACTAAAGGCAATTAATGAAGACTAAAGATATTTTTACAGTAGAAGAGTTAGATCAATATATGAAACTCACGTTATTAGAGGCGAAGAATGCTCTAGCAATGGATGAAGTTCCTATAGGTGCGTTAATTGTTGATAATGAGACCAAAGAAATACTTTCAGCGGGTTTTAACAAGCGAGAACACCTACAAGATTCAATTTTTCATGCGGAAATTGAAGCTATTCAAGAAGCATGTAAGAAAAAAGGTAGCTGGCGTTTAGAAAACACAACGCTATTCGTTACATTAGAGCCATGCCCAATGTGTGCAGGAGCAATCATCAATAGTCGCATTCCTAATGTTGTCTACGGTGCTAAAGATCCTAAAGCGGGTTCAGTTGATTCCTTGAATCAATTGTTGTCTGATGAACGATATAACCATCAAGCAGATGTGGAATCAGGAATTATGGAAAATGAATGTGCAACAATTCTAACTGATTTTTTTAAAGAAATTCGTCGAAAAAATAAGTCTTAATCTAGTATTTGTTGTCAAAATTTGTTAATATAGTATTTGCCGCAAGGCCATAGGCAATGGTGCTCTTATGAATCGTGTCAGATTCGGAAGAAAGCAGCACTAAGTAGGTTGCGTCATGTGCCTTATGTTTGTAAATTAACCTCTCAACTTTAATTAGTTGGGAGTTTTTTATTTACTTCATTTAACGTATAATTATTATATTAGATTTATTAAGGGGTCATTAGATGGCATATCAAGCGTTATATCGAGTTTTTAGACCACAAGATTTCAGTAGTGTTGTGGGACAAGAGGTTATTACTAAGACATTAAAAAATGCCGTAGCAAACAAGAAAACTAGTCATGCGTATTTATTCTGTGGACCACGTGGAACAGGTAAAACGTCAATGGCTAAGATTTTGGCTAAGGCTATTAACTGTCTAAATCCTAAAGATGGTGAACCTTGTAATGCGTGTGAAATATGTCTTGATGCTAATGAAAATCGCTTAAATGATATTATCGAAATCGATGCGGCTTCTAATAATGGGGTTGAAGAGATTCGTGATATAAGAGATAAGGCTAAATATGCTCCTACGCAAGCTGAGTACAAAGTCTACATCATTGATGAGGTACATATGCTTTCCCAAGGTGCATTTAATGCGCTACTAAAGACTTTAGAAGAACCACCCGCAAAAGTTGTATTTATTTTAGCAACAACCGAACCGCAAAAAATTCCGGCAACTATTATTTCTAGAACGCAACGTTTTGATTTTCGCCGAATTAGTAAAAAAGAAATTATGGTTCGCTTAGAGTATGTTCTTAATAATCAAGAAACTAAGTTTGACGCTGAAGCAGTTAATGTTATTGCGACTGCTGCTGAAGGTGGAATGCGTGATGCGTTGAGTATTATGGATCAGGCAATTTCTTTTGGTGATAACGAGCTAACTATAGACAATACATTACAAGTAACTGGTGCATTACGAAATGATCAATTAATTGGATATATTAAAGATATCGCTAATTGTAGTACTGCTAATGCCTTGCAGAAACTTAACGAAATATTAGCTGATGGCCGATCACCACAAAGATTATCTGAAAGTATTATTACTATTTGTCGAGATTTGATTTTATTGAAGTCAGGTAATGATGAACAAATATCACAACCTGCTATATTGAATGACTTGAATGAAATGAAAGATCAATTTAGCCAAGAGCGATTATTTAACATAGTTAATATTGTCAGCGATACTCAACGCAATTTGAAGAATTCTAATCAAATTGATATTTATTTAGAAATCATGACTGTTAAATCTTGTACCGATAATAAGAGTGTTGATACAACATCAGTTCAAGCGGTTGAATCTCCTGAATTACTTGATAAGGTTCAAAAACTTGAACAACAAGTTAAGCAATTAGAAGATAGTATTAATAACAATGATCAACCAACAGTAGTTGTTGATACCCAAAAACCCGTTACGCAAAAAAAAGTTCCCAAGACTACGATCGCTACTGACAAGACAGCGATTTTTGATGTCCTTAAAGCAGCAACTAAAGATGATCTAAATCAAGTTAGAGAAATATGGCCCGATATGATGCAGATGTTATCATCTACGCAAAAGGCGATGATGAATGTATCTTCTCCAGTTGCTGCTTGTAGTAATGGAGTAGTAGTGGCTTTTGATTTTGAAATTTGGTATAACAAAGTTACTCAAGATGAAGAGTTACAGGCTACTCTAAAATCTAATCTGGTAAGATTAGTTAATAAAGAAATGAACATTGTTTTGATTGCTCAAAGTCAATGGTCAGGTCTTCGTCAAGAATTTATTGAGTTACATAGTGATGAATTAACATCTGATAATTCTGAAGAACCATCGGAATCAGAATTTGCATCCGAACAAACAACTGCGGTCAAAGAAGCACAAGCAATCTTTGGTGCAGATAATATAAATATAAAAGAGGATTAGGTGATTAATATGGCAAAAATGCCCGGAATGCCCGGTAACATGGCGGGAATGATGAAACAAGTACAAAAAATGCAAAAAGAAATGGAAGCTTCACAAAAAGAACTTGATGAATCAACTTTTGTTGGTAAAGCATCTGATGGTCTGGTTGAAGTTACTTTTACTGGTAAACATGTTGTAACTGATATCAAAGTAGATCCTAAAGTTATTGATCCAGAAGATCCTGATATGCTACAAGATCTATTAATCATGGCAATTAATGATGGTGAAGAACAAATTGCTAAAGTTACAGAACAAAAATTAGGCAAATACGCTAAAGGATTATAATATGCAATATCCAAAACCAATTGCTAAATTAATTGAGAGTTTTATGAAGCTGCCAGGAATTGGTAGAAAAACTGCGACTAGATTAGCTTTTTATACATTGAACATGGATAAAGATGACATCGAAGATTTTTCGGAAGCTTTGATCTCAACGAAGGACAAATTACGTTTTTGTTCAATTTGTGGCAATATAACTGAAGAAGATATTTGTGAAATTTGCAAAGACAAGACACGTGACCAATCGACAATTTTAGTTGTTGAACAGGTTCGCGATATCATGGTATTTGATGAGATGAATACATTTGATGGTCTATATCATGTTTTAGGTGGTGTACTTTCACCAATTGATGGAATTGGACCTGACGATTTAAACATTAAATTACTAATTAATCGATTGAAAGAAAATCCTAACGTTAAAGAAGTAATTGTAGCAACAAATGCTACTCCTGATGGCGAATCTACAGCTATGTACTTATCACAATTAATTAAGCCGTCGGGAATCAAAGTTACACGCCTAGCTCATGGATTATCGGTTGGTGGCGACATTGAATATGCTGATGAAATGACATTGCAACGAGCTGTATCAGGACGCAGGGAGATATAAAAATGTTTGGTAAAAAGAAGTTCTATAAAGAAGCTGAAGATGAAAGATTATTAAATGATATAAATAATGTTCATACTAAGGTGACTAACTTATATGCTATTAAAGAACACGCAATTGATATTTCAGACGAAACATTACAAAGAATTAAGATTGAAAATGCTAAACACAGCTTTTTATACAAGCAAGCACGAATTAGAAATGTGAGTGCAAAATAAAAGAGACTTATGTCTCTTTTTTTTATGCGCTGATTAAAGTAAAATGATAGTTATATGAAAGAGGATATTAATATGACTAACGGTATATTTATTTCATTTGAAGGGCCAGATGGAGCCGGTAAAACCACAGCTTTGAATACGTTATTACCAATGTTAGAAGCTAAGACAACTAAAGAAATTATCACTACTCGAGAACCAGGTGGTAGTCCAATTGCTGAAAAAATTCGAGACTTAATTTTGGATGTAAAAAACTTAGAGATGGACGATCGAACAGAAGCGTTATTATATGCTGCTCAACGTCGTCAACATCTAGTGGATCGTATTTTACCAGCATTAGAAGCGGACAAAATAGTACTTAGTGATCGATTTGTCGATAGTTCAATTGCCTATCAAGGCGGTGGACGTCAAATCGGTGAAGCCGAAGTGAAAAGTATTAACGACTTTGCTATTGAGGATACTATGCCAGAACTAACAGTCTATTTTGATATCCCTTCAGAAGTTGGATTACAACGCATTAAAAAAGATCGTGATGGACAACAAGATCGCTTGGAAAAAGAAAAGTTGGAATTTCATCAACGAGTTCGTCATACATATTTAGATTTACAAGCTCAAGATCCAAAACGTATTAAAGTCATTAATGCGAATCAAGATCCAACACAAGTCGTCGAAGATGTATTAGAATTAATATTAACTAAATTTCCACAAGCTTTTAGTAAATAGGAGGATTTTACTTATGAAAATGATTATTGCAATTGTACAAGACAAAGATAGCGCTGAATTAAGTGATGCACTTATGGATGCCAATGTAAGAACAACTAAACTATCTTCAACAGGTGGCTTCTTAAGAGCCGGAAATACAACATTCTTAATTGGTGCTGATGATGATAAGATTGATGATATTTTAGATATCATTAAGAAAACATCACACACTCGTCAAGAATTTATGACACCACCAGTAAGCATGACAGCTGATGCTACAATTCAAACACCAGTCGAAGTTCAAGTCGGTGGGGCAACAGTTTTTGTATTGCCAGTTGATCAATTTCAAAGATTCTAAGGCTAATTTAATCTATGCGAGCAGATAATCGAATAATTCAAGAGTTTCAAAAAATTCTAAATAGTAACCGCCTTGCACATGCTTATTTATTTGAAGGTGGAAACAAAAAACAACGGCATGAAATGGCGTTGTTTTTAGCAAAGACTCAATTTTGTGAAAACTTGAAAGATAATCTGCCATGTATGGAATGTAATGCTTGTAATACTATTGATTTGAGTGATAATCCGGATGTTTTGGAGATTGATACCGAAAAACGTAGTATTGGTGTAGATGAAGTAAAGATTTATAAAGAATCAATGGCAACACGTGCAACTCAAGGCAAGACGAAAGTCTTAGTTATTAATGATGCACAAAAGATGACGCCACAAGCTGCTAATAATTTATTGAAGTTTATTGAAGAACCTGATGGTAATGTTTTGATTGTGATGCTAGCTAATTCGAAGAATCAAATTTTGCCAACAATCTTATCACGTGTTCAAACATTCAAGATTAGTGAGTCTGATAGTGATAGCTATATAGAAGAACTAAAAAAACGTGATTTCACAGACAGAAATATTCAAATTATTATTGAAACAACCGAATTAAAAACGGTTGAAGATATGACGGATGAAGACTTCACTAAGTTCTTAACGGAGACAAAAGACTGGTTTGTTAAATCTCTAAATGGTGATCTATCAGCATTTATAAAAGTACAAACAAATATCAAAAAAATGGCAGATAATAGAAAACAACAAGAGTTGTTTTGGGATTTAGTTGAACAATTATTTAGTGACGAAATATCACTTAAATATGACTTAAATCGTGAAAAGCTTCTAGATAGCGATGTAAATACCGCCATTACAACCACAAAATTAACTAATCAAGTAGACTTATATTTAGATACAATTACTAAATGGAAAAGCAACGTCTCTTTTCAGGCGTGTTTAGAATTACTAACTTTGAACTTAATTAATAGGGAAGTTGGAGTATAGTTTATGGCACAAAAAGATGAGTTCCAAAAATTTGATCAATTAGTTCAGCAATCACAAGACTTGAGTAAGAAACTGCAAGAAATGAAAGATAGTATTTCTGCATTATTGATTGAAAACGCGGAATTAAAAATTGAAAACGAAAATCTCCGTAATAGATTAGATGCGGATACGACTAATAGTAAAAAGACTAATGTAACTAATGCTCATCAAAATTTGGTGAAACTTTATAATAAGGGGTATCATATTTGTCGCCCAATGTATGGCGCACACAGAAATGAAGCCGAGGGATGTGCATTTTGTCTTGGAATTCTAAATGATACTGATAATAAATCAAAAGCGAATTGAGGATCAATAAATGAATGAACAAAAAAGTTTTCAAGATAATTCATTAGGTTCTCTTTTTTTAGTGCCGACACCTATCGGTAATCTTGAAGATATGACAATTCGAGCAATTAATACACTCAAAGAAGTAGATTTAATTGCCGCTGAAGATACAAGGAATACGGGAATTCTTCTCAGTCATTTTGAAGTATCAACTAAGCAGACAAGTTTTCATGAACATAATAAAGCTGAAAAAATTCCTGAGTTAATTAATAAAATGCAAGCGGGTATGAAGATTGCCCAAGTATCAGATGCGGGTACACCTAGTATTAGTGACCCAGGTAAAGAACTTGTGCAAGCAGCAATTGAGGCTGGTATTGCTGTAGTACCATTACCTGGAGCAACAGCCTCAACAACTGCCTTAATTGCTTCTGGACTTGTTCCTCAACCTTTTTATTTTTATGGATTCTTAGCACGAAAAGGTAAACAAAGAACTGAAGAAATAACTGATTTATCTAATCGAAGTGAAACTTCAATTATTTATGAATCACCGTTTCGAGTATTGAAGACATTAGTCGACCTTAAAGAAATCATGGGTTCAAATCGACAAATCGTTACCGCACGTGAATTGACTAAGATACATGAAGCATTTGTCCGTGGTAGTATTGAAGAAGTTGAGTCCTGGTTTATGGAGCATGAGCCTAAAGGTGAGTTTGTTATAATGATTTCAGGCAAGGATGATACATCAATAATGGAACTAACAGACGAGCAGATTAAGCTACGTGTACAGCAATTAATTGATGATGGGCAAAAACCTAAAGAAGCAATTAAAGAAGTAGCATTACTAATACAACGTCCCAAAAATGAAATTTATGATATTTATCATGAATTATAGAATGAAGGTAAGAAGATGACAGCGGATATCTATGAAGAAGTCCATAACGTTCCTTTCTTTTTTACAAATAGTAATGGCGAAATGAGTCTATCAGCGTTACTTAATTCAGTACTTTTAGTATCAGAAAATCAATTAGTAAAACTAAACCTTGATGGTGAAAGTATGCTTACTAATGGGTTTGGTTGGGTCGTCACACAATATCACATCGATATAACTAAGATGCCTAAGATTAATGAGCAAATCAAGATTTCGACGCAAGCTAAGAGTTACAATAAGTTCTTTTGTTATCGTGATTTTTGGATTAAAGATATGGATGATAATGTCTTGGTGAAAATTGAAAGCATCTTTGTTTTAATCGATATTAAAGATCGTTCAATTGCAAAAGTAAAAGATGAATATATGAATAAGTTGGGATCTGAAAAAGTTGCTCGTCCAGAAAAATTCCCGAGATTAAAAAAGACTGATTTCAAAGATAATGAACAAAAAATTCATATTGGATACTACAATATTGATATTAATCAACATGTTAATAATTCATATTATTTCGATTGGATTTTAGATAATATGGAAATGGACTTTTTGAAGACGCATCAAGTAAAAACTTTAGATATTAAATATGAACAAGAACTCACTTATGGAGATAATCCTTCTTCATACATGAAATTAGAGGATGATATTTCATATCACCGTATTCAAAATGGTGATAAGAATAATATGGAAGCTATGATTAAATGGCAATAGTATTAAAAAGCAAATCAATTGATTTGCTTTTTTTATTTAAATTAAGCACAAATAATATCGTTCGTATTTGGTTGTGGTATGATGAGTTTGTTTCAAAATAATGGAGTAGGAATTAAGGCGTCAAGTGCTGGTGGAACGGAATGTGAACACCGGACGAAGAGATGACTCGCGACCTTAGTTCCGCATTCGCCACGTTATTTGTGGCAGCTCTTAACAGGAGGTGTCGGTGATGAACAATGAAGCAAAAGGAAATGCCCTTCTCGTACGAGAATTGACATGGCTTAGTGCATTAATTGCATTGCAGATGATATTGGGTCGTTTAGAAGTAGGGCCAAACTTTGTGAAGTTTGGTTTTGGATTTATCGCCACGGCGTTAATCGGTTATTATTATGGACCGATTACAGGAGCAATTGTTGGTGTAGTAAGTGATATTGTTACTCATGTAATTTTTCCAGATCCAAGTGGATTCTTTTGGGGATTCACATTATCAGCGCTAGTCGCTGGGTTGATTTATGGACTAGTATTACATGAGAAAAAAATTACTTATTGGCGTGCTTTATTAGTCACAGTGATTGTTGTTGTAATAGTTAATACATTGATGAATACCTTGTGGATAAGCATGATGATGAACTTCTCTTTCTGGAAGTTACTTGCTCCACGGTTGATCAAGGAAGTATTAACAGTCATCTTTCAATCAATTGTAATATGGTTAGTCCTTGGTTGGGTTGACCGTTCCAAGTTTAGAAGAATTAAGTAAAGAGCTTCGGCTCTTTTTTTATTGCAAAAAAATAAGTAATTATTAGTTAGAATTTAATTGAGATATGTTATTTTAGAATGAACACGTGATTGATGAAAAGAGATATCAAAATGAATGAATTTAAAGCTTTAGTAGTAAGAGAAAACGAATCAAAAATAACACATCAAATAGAACAAATTAATGAGGATATGTTGTCTGAAGGGAATGTCTTAATCAAAGTCATGTATTCTTCAGTCAATTATAAAGATATGCTTGCCGTTCAAGCTAAAGGTGGAGTTGTTAGAAATTATCCAATGATACCAGGAATTGATCTGAGCGGAGAAATCGTTAAGTCTGAAGATCCAAAATTCAGTGTTGGTCAAAAAGTATTAGTAACTGGATATAAAATGGGAATGACAAAAACTGGCGGATTCTCTGAATATGCCAAAGTTCCTTCATCTTGGGTGATTCCATTACCGGATAAGTTAACATTAAAAAACGCAATGGTATATGGAACTGCTGGATTCACAGCTGCGTTATCAATTAATGAATTAGAAAAAAATGGCATGAAAGATAATTTGAATTCCAGAATACTTGTTACTGGTGCCACGGGTGGAGTTGGCAGCATTTCTTTACAAATATTATCCAAGATAGGTTATACAAATATTACTGCCATTGTTAGAAAGACAAAACAAATAGAAGTAGCCAAAAAATTAGGCGCCAATAATGTTATTTTATTGGAAGATTTTGACTTCTCAAAGAAGTTATTAGCTGAAGAAAAATTTGATTATATTTTGGATACGGTTGGTGGAGAATTGATTTCTAAGCTATTACCTTATGTTTCATATCAAGGAAGTGTTTCTTTGTGTGGGAACGCTGGTGGTAATAAGCTAGATACAACTGTGTTGCCATTTATTCTTCGTGGAATTAATTTATTAGGAATTGATTCGGTAAATGTTTCAAATGAAATAAGATTATCAGTTTGGAATAAATTATCAGATGATTGGGATGTAGCAGATTCACTATTATTTAATGAAGTAAGTTTCAATGAATTGTCAGATACATTAAATTCACTAAAAGAAGGTAAGCATTTAGGCCGAAGTATCGTGAGAATTAATGAAGTGTAATACTACTTTAGATTTGAAAAAATGATAAAATAATATATAGAAAAAATATAGGACTCACATATATGAAAACATTAGCTTTTGACACTTCAAATACATCATTATCGGTATCAGTAGATCAAGATGGCCAACAATTGGCGTCTTTTTTTAGTGATGAGAAAAAGACACATAGCGTAACTTTGTTACCTGCAATTGAAAAGACATTGCAAGATGCCAATTTATCAATAACAGATATTGATGAAATTGTTGTTGCTCAAGGACCGGGATCATTTACTGGTGTGAGAATTGCGGTCACTACAGCAAAGACTCTAGCATATACCCTTAATAAACAACTTAAAGGTGTTTCAAGCTTACAACTAATTGCTGCCAATATTACTGAATTTGAAGGTCTTATTGTTCCGTATTTCGATGCGAGAAGAAGCAATGTATTTGCGGGTGCTTATGAGCTTAAATCAGAAGAGTTAATTGAGGTTTTACCTGATGGACATTATGTAATTGACGATTTAATTACACAACTTGAGAGTCTAAAACGTCCGGTAATGTTTGTAGGAACTCCAATAGAAGAATTAACGACAAAAAGTGATAATTTAGATGCTCAATTCTCATCAGAATATATTCCAAATGCTCATAATTTAGTTAAACTAGCAAAATCAATTAATCCGGTGACTGATATTGATGCGTTCATTCCTAAATATCTTAGATATACAAAAGCAGAGTATGATTGGCTAAAGACTGGTGAAACTTCAGGAAAAGATTATGTTCAAAGAGTTTAAAAAACTATTCTTGCGACCATTTCTTTTTACAGATATGCATCTAATACATGATGGTTTAAGTTTAGATATAACAACAGCTTCAATTCATGATTTGGATGAAGTGATGACATTGCAATCTGCGGTGTATTTGGATTATCAACCGTGGACACGTCAAACGTATATGTACGAATTAACAAGAAGAAGTCATATATATTTACTGGTTAAAACAAACGACCAAATTATTGCAATTCTGGGTATTTCAACTAAGAATATTCAAGAAGCACACATAACAAATATTAGTGTATTACCTAGTTTTCAAAATAAGGGATTAGGACATTTGTTATTAGATATTTGTTTTAAACTAGTTCGTGAAGCTGATTTTTCTAAGTTAACTTTGGAAGTAGATGCGCAAAATACACGAGCAATTAAGCTTTACAAATCATTAGGATTTTACGAGACAAAATCTATCAAGAATTATTATGATAATGGCCATGACGGTTTAGAGTTGTGTAAACATATTAATAAGTAGGAGAGAAATTTGAAAGATACAATAATTTTAGCTTTTGAATCTAGCTGTGATGAAACAAGTGTTGCAGTTATCAAAAATGGTAAAGAAATCTTATCGAATATTATTGCTACGCAAATCAAGAGTCATCAACGTTTTGGTGGAGTGGTGCCAGAAGTAGCTAGCCGTCATCATGTTGAACAGGTAACTGCTTGTATTCAATTAGCGCTAGATGAAGCTAAAGTTAGCTATGATGACTTAGATGCAGTGGCAGTTACATATGGCCCAGGATTAGTCGGGTCATTGTTAATTGGAATTATGGCTGCTAAGAGTGTAGCTTTTGCGCATAATTTACCACTTATTAAAGTTAACCATTTGTCAGGTCATATCTATGCTGCCAACTTAGTGGCGGAATTAGAATATCCATTCATGGCGTTAATTGTTTCAGGAGGCCATACTGAGATTGTTATGGTGAATAATCCTGGAGAATTTGAACGATTAGGTGATACAAGAGATGATGCTGTCGGAGAAGCTTTTGACAAGGTCGGACGAGTAATCGGATTGCCTTATCCAGCAGGTAAGCAAATTGATGAAATGGCACAATTAGGTAACGATACATTTGATTTCCCACGTGCAATGTTAAAAGAAGATAATCTTGATTTTAGTTTTAGTGGATTAAAGAGTGCATTCATCAATACAATGCATCATGCTGATCAAATTGGTGAAGAGTTAGATAAGAATGATTTAGCTACAAGTTTTCAGGAATGTGTAGTTGATATTTTAACCGAAAAAACTTTTAGAGCATTAGAGAATCATAAGGTTAAACAACTTGTTGTAGCAGGTGGAGTCGCTGCTAATTCAGGATTAAAGAAACGCTTTGAAGAAGAAATTATTAAACGTAAATTAGATCTTGAATTAATCGTGCCACCTTTACGATTATGTGGAGATAATGCAGCGATGATAGGTGCTGCTGCTCAGATTGAATACGATCAAGGTAATTTTGCTGGATTAGACTTAAATGCCGATCCAAGTTTAGATTTTGAATAAAACAAAAAGACAGCCGTTGGCTGTCTTTTTTATTGTAATTCTTCAAGTTCTTCACTTTTTTCAGTCCATTGTAATTCAATGTCTGGAAGTTCTGCTTGTAATTGATCAAGTTCTTTTTGTAAGTTTGACATTTTTTCGTAATCATTAACGAGGTATTCATCAAACATTAATTTATTGATTTCACTAATTCTGGTTTCTTTTTCATCAATAATTGCTTCTAATTCATCAACTACACGTTGGACTTTACGGATTTCTTTTTGTTGTTCTTTACTCTGTTCGTATGATAATTTTTTCTCACTGATATTTTTAATAACTGGTTCATCTGAATTTTCTTCATCTTGTATTAATTGATTTTCACGTTTCTTATCAATGTAGTAATCATAATCACCAAGATATGCAATGCTACCTTCAGGTGTGATTTCAATGATTTTTGTTGCTACTGTATTAAGTAAGTAACGGTCATGAGAAACAAATAAGACAGTCCCATTGAACTCAATTAGAGCATCTTCTAAGACTTCTTTACTATCAATATCTAAGTGGTTAGTGGGCTCATCCATAATCAAGAAATTATCGTGCTCCATATTTAATTTGGTTAATAATAGACGAGCACGTTCGCCACCTGACAATGAAGTAACAGACTTAGTTACATCATCACCTCTGAATAAGAATGAGCCTAGAATGCTTCTCACTTCTCCTTCAGTCATTAAGGGATGTTCATCATGAATTTGTGAAAAAACTGTTTTCTTGTTATCAAGATTTTGAATGTTTTGATCGTAATAACCAGTTTGGACATTAGTACCGAAATGAACTTCACCTCTAAGTGCTGGAATTATCTCTAGAATAGTCTTAAGTAGAGTTGATTTACCAACACCATTTTGACCAATAATACCGATACGTTCATCTTTCATGACTTCAAAGTTGATTGGATCAGCCATGACATTTGCTTCATCGTAACCGATTGATAAATCTTTAACTTGCAGAACTTCTTTACCACTTTGCTTATCGGCAGTGAAGCGGAACCTTGCACTACCAGCTTCACCTAAAGGTTTCTCGAGGACATCCATCTTTTCTAATTGTTTGCGACGGCTTTGTGCTTGTTTAGTAGTAGAAGCACGAGCAATGTTCTTATCAACGAATTCTTGGAGTTTTTTTATTTCTTCTTGTTGTTTAGTATAATTTTTCCAAGCTAGTTCTTGGTTTTTCTTCTTTTCTTTTAAATAAAAAGTATAATTACCTGAATAATGAGTAGAACTGTGATGATCGATTTCAACGATTTCATTAACTACCTGATCTAAGAAATATTGATCATGAGAAACAATTAGAAGAGCACCATCATAACCACGTAGGTAACCTTCAAGCCATTCAAGCGTTTGAATATCTAAATGGTTAGTAGGTTCATCGAGTAACAATAAATCATGATGTTCTAATAGTAATTTGGCTAAAACTAAACGAGATTTCTCGCCACCTGAAAGTGTAGAAATTTGTTTGTTGTGTGTCTCTTCAGGAAACGAGAAACCAGCTAGAACGGAACGAATTTCTGCTTCGTAACCATAACCATTGTTGTTCTTAAAGTCATTTTGTAGTTGGTCATAACGTTTTAATAAATCAGGATCAGCAGAAGCCATTTGAGCTTCCATATTTCGAAGTTCTTTTTCTTGATCTTGCAAGTCTTTAAAGACTGTAAGCATTTCAGCATAAATTGTATTGTCAGAATTTAAGCCAGAAGATTGTTCTTGATAACCGATTGATAGGTTTTTACGCGTACTTATTTCACCTTCATCAGGTGGATTTTGCCCGTTAATGATTTTTAGTAAGGTAGATTTACCTGCACCGTTTCGTCCGACCAAGCCAATTCGTGAATTTTCTTGAATAGAAAAAGTTATATTAGAAAATAGTTTATCGACACCGAAGAAACGGGCGACTTTAGTGGCTTGTAATAGAATCAAATTTTTTCTCCTGAGTAATGTAAGTAAATATATTTTAACATCAATTCACAAAGTTAGTAATCTATATTGTATTTTTAGGGTTGGTTATATAAGATAGAGAGGGATAATAGTGAAGAGTTTAACAAGCAGGGGGAAGTTATGGATAAAAAAATACCAAAGGCTACAATTAGAAGATTGCCATTATACTATCGATATTTCCAATTTTTGAGGGATTCTGAGACTAATAAGGTATCTTCATCTGAATTGGCGGATGCTACGAAGATTGATAGTGCAACAATTAGACGAGATTTTTCATATTTTGGGACCTTGGGTAAACGAGGATATGGATATGATGTTGTAGAATTATTGGCATTCTTCAAGAAGCTACTTAATCAAGATCGACGTACTAATGTAGCTTTGATTGGTGTTGGTAACTTGGGTCATGCATTGTTAAATTATAATTTTTCACAAACTAATAATGTGAGAATTGCGGCAGCTTTTGATATTGATCCCCAGATTGTGGATACAGTTCAAAGTGGCGTTCCTGTATATAAAATGAGTGAAGTGGTAAAACAATTACAATTACAACAAATTGATGTCATTATTTTGTCGGTTCCAGCTTCAGTAGCCCAAAAAACAGCTAATGAATTAACTGCTGCAGGAGTGAAAGGAATTCTTAACTTTACTCCAGTTAGATTGACTGTTGAAGACGATGTACGGGTACACAATGTTGATTTAGCTAATGAATTACAAACATTAATATATTTCTTGGATAATTTTGAAGAATAAAAATATTTAAAAAGCTAGTAGGATATGAATTATCCACTAGCTTTTTGATTTGAATTAAGATTTTCTCCGCAATTTTTTTACTATTAAGTACTAAACTTGTCTGCATGCACAAATAAAAATGAATGTTATGATTTTAATGTAAGGGATTTCATAGAAAGGGGGTTGAAAATGACATTGCCGAAAACTGAGTTGAAAATGGCACAATATATTCTGGAAAATGAATGTGTTCATTACTCTGATTTAGTTAAAGAATTCAAAATATCAAGACCAACTGTGACCAAATATCTCAATCAGCTAACTGAAAGAATAGACAACTACGATATTAATATTCAGTTGAAACGTGATCGCTCAATAGGCATTCGCTTTGAAGGTGATTTAGATAAGTTGAATACTGTCTTTAATGAAAATGCAGATAATGTTGTGCCGGATACTCCAGAAGATCGACAAATGTTTATCATTGCTACACTGATTTTTAATAAGAGTAGAGTATCAATATCGCAATTGAGTGAGCAACTATATGTCAGTCGGCGAACTATTGAATCTGATCTAACAAAAGTACGAAGTTTTATTGCCGAAAATGGAGGACAGCTGGTAACCAATAATGGTTCGTTGAGTGTTGTTTTGCCAGATAAAATTAAATATCCATTTTTAATTGATGTAATACATCAATTCTGGGGTAATAAGCTTATGACTAGTAGTCATGAAAACGTGTTGTTTCCACCAATTTTGGACAGTTATTTTAAGCAAAGTGAAACCAAAAAAGTCTTCAAAATTGTTGATGTGTTTATTTCACAACATTCGTATAATCTGACTGATTATGAATATGAAACCCTTATAATTTATCTTATTTTACAACTTTCATTATCTAGTAAGAGCAGTTACGATAAGTCGCCAACACCACTAGAAAATGAGACTATTGAATTAAGTCATGATTTTAACAAGGCATTTAATTATCAATTAAATGTTGAACAACTTATTTATTTAAATAATTTTATTATATTAATTAAGTTGGAAAATCATAAAGAAATCAATCATGATGATGATTTCTTGAATTTGAAAGATGATATCAAAAAAATATTATCTAATGATTTCGATGAACAGCTAATTGAAGGATTGTATCAGCACTTGTCAGGTTCATTGCGCAGAGCTAAATTTGGGATGAATATTAATAATCCATATACAGAACAAATAAAAATAAAATTTCCGTTATCATTTGAAGAAGCATTGAATTTGATTACTAAGTTAGAACAAAGATTACAAATTAAGTTAAACGAAGATGAAGTGGCTTTTACAGCGCTACATTTTGAATCATATTTTGAACGACGACGTACACCTGATGCTCCAGTTAGTGCAGTAATTGTTTGTAACACGGGAATTGGTACTTCTAGATTGCTAGAAGAAAAAATTAATCAAAACATGAGAAATGCAATTAATGTTGAACGTGTTCTAAGAAGTCATGAAGTTAATAATTCGAATATCAATGAAGATTTAATTATTTCAACTATTCCATTAACAAATATTGAAAAGCCCTGTGTAATTGTTTCTCCATTTCTAACGGATAAAGACAAAGAAAAAATAAAAAAAGTGATTCAAAACATCAATTCTCAAAATGAATCATTTGATTATTTCACGGAATTATTTGATACAAACTTAATTATTATTGAAGAAGAAAAGCTTGGTTATGCTCAAGCAATAAGCAAATTAACTAGGGAATCCATAAACAATAGTTATGCGAATATTGGAATTGAAGAATCTGCGATGAATCGAGAGCAGGTTTCTAGTACAGCAGTTGAAAAAATTGCTTTGCCACATGCAGATACGAAATTCATAAAAAAACCATTCATAGCTGTAATGGTAGCAAAGAATGGTATTTCTTGGATGACGGAAAATGTAAAAATTGTATTCTTTATGGGGATGAATGATCAAGTAAGTCCATATATTCGAAAAATATATCATTATCTGAATGAAATAATTGATGACAAAGAAAAAATATATGAACTTGAAAATGCCCAAAGTACCACTGAAATTTTAAACATAATAACTGGAGAAAAGTAATGGCAAATGAAGTTTTATTAAAAGATTGTGTTTTGATTGACATGGATGTCAATCCAGCAAAAAAAGACGTTGCTCTAGCTCAAATAGCAAAACAATTAGGAAGTGTTCTAAATGTTGATGCTGGTCAAATTGAGTCAGGATTATTAGCTCGTGAAGAAGAAGGAACAACAGGATTTACAGATGGAATAGCTATTCCTCATACTCAAGTTCCTGACTTAGATGATGCACGAATTGGAGTAGTTACTTTTGCTAATCCAGTTGCTTGGGAATCATTAGACGGTAAAGATATCGAGATTGCTACAGTGTTATTAACACCTAATGGTAATGGTAATCAAGATCATCTTAAATTATTGTCAATGCTATCAAGAAAATTAATGAATGAAGAATTTGTAAGTGAACTACATGAAAACAAACACGACCAAAATGCACTCTTTAACATGATTGCTGAGATTGTAAACAAATAAGGAGAAATATTATGACAAAAAGTATTGTCGGAGTAACAAAATGCCCCGTTGGTATTGCTCATACATATATGGCTGCTGAAAAACTTGAGCAAGCTGCTAAAAAAATGGGTTATGACAAAGTGAAAATTGAAACACAAGGTGCTTCAGGAACAGAAGATGAATTGACAGCTGAAGATATTAAAAATGCTGAATTTGTTGTCTTTGCTGCTGACGTTGCCGTAGAAGGTATGGAACGTTTTGTTGGTAAGAAGGTTATTTTTGGTGACACACCTTCAGCTATTAAAGACTCTGAAGAACTAATTAATCGCATTAAGGACACACCTGTTTATCAAGGTGATGGCAAACAAGTTGCTAACGAAAGTAAAGATCCTGCACAAAAATCAGGTGGTCAAAAACCAGCAGTTAAACAATTATTGAATGGTGTATCACATATGATTCCATTCGTTGTTGTTGGTGGACTATTCATTGCTTTATCAATTGCTATTGGCGGACACGCTACAGCTCAAGGTATGGTAATTCCAGATGGAACAATCTGGTCTAAGATGAATGCTATTGGTGTCTTCGGATTCACATTAATGATTCCTATTTTGGCTGGTTACATTGGTGACGCTATTGCCGGACGTGCTGCTTTAGCTCCAGTTATGATTTCAGCTATGGTAGCTAACTCACCAGATATTTTGGGAACAAAAGCTGGTACTGGTTTCTTAGGTGCTATTCTTATCGGTTTTGCTGGTGGATATTTAGTTAAATGGATGAATAGTTGGAAAGTACCAAAGGACTTGCGTCCAGTTATGCCTATCTTTGTTATTCCACTACTAGGAACAGCAATTCTTTCAGGATTGTTTGTCTTCTTACTAGGTGGTCCAATTTCATGGCTGATGACAGCTCTACAAGACATGCTTACAGCACTTGCTAAGAACCCATCAACAAGTATTATTCTTGGAGCTATTATTGGTGTCATGGTTGCTTCAGATATGGGTGGCCCAATTAATAAAATTGCCTTCCTATTCGGTGTTGCTTCAATCACTGCCAATGCACCACAAATCATGGGAATCGTTGCATGTTGTGTTGCTGTACCACCATTGACTGTTGGTGTGGCTGCATCTGTACGTGGTAAATTGTTTAGTGAAGAAGAATCTTCAGCATCAATTCCAGCTATCTTAATGGGATTAATTGGTATTACTGAAGGAGCAATTCCATTTGCTGCTGCTAATCCAAAACGTGTATTTCCAAGTATCATGATTGGTAGTGCCGTTGCCGGAATTATGGGAGCTATCTTCAAAATTACAGATGTTGTGCCTCATGGTGGACCAATCGTTGGTGTACTAGGAGCTACAAATAATCTTGGACTATTCTTATTATCAATTGCAATTGGTGTTGCTGTTGGTGCAACTCTATTAATTATCTTGCAATCAAGAGCAGTGAAAAAAGCAAAATAAAAATTGAGATTAAATAAAAAAGATGCCAAATGGCATCTTTTTTTGATTGAAAACAGTTGTTGTATCCGCATACAATGATAAAATATTAGTTATACTAATCGATAAGAGGTAATTACTGTGGAACCATTATTCTTGAAACCATATTTTCAACCTAAGATCTGGGGCGGACGTAAGCTAGAAGAAATTTTTGATTATGATTTACCAGATGGCGACATCGGTGAATGTTGGGCTATTTCTGGTCACAGACATGGGCAAAGTACTGTCATTAATGGTGAATTTGCCGGAACACAATTAGGGGATCTTTGGAATGAACACCGCGAAGTATTTGGTAATGCTAAAGGGGATGTTTTTCCATTATTATCTAAAATTTTGGATGCAGAAGATAGTTTATCTGTACAAGTGCATCCTGATAATGCCTACGCCGCTGAACATGAAGGAAAAGGTGAATTAGGAAAGACAGAATGCTGGTACATCATTGATGCCGAAGAAGGCGCAGAGCTTATTTATGGACACAATGCTAAGACTCATGAAGAGTTGAACGAAATGATGGAGTCTGGTGACTGGGATCACTTATTGAAATATGTACCTGTTAAAAAAGGTGATTTCTTCTATGTTCCATCAGGAACAGTACATGCTTTGAACAAAGGAATTTTGGTTCTTGAAACACAACAAAGTAGTGATACAACATATAGAATGTACGATTATGACCGTGTAGATAAGGCAACTGGTGAAAAGCGTGAATTGCATATTAAGCAATCAGAAGACACAATAACAGTTCCTTTTACTGCTCCTAAGTTGGATATCAAAAAAGAGGAAATTGGTAAAAATACAATTACAACATTTGTACAATCACCAATGTCAAAATTCTTTGCTGTATACGAATGGCTAGTAAAAGATGAATTGAGTTTGTCCCATAGAGTAGGACAATATACACTGGCATCAGTTATTACAGGTTCTGGTAAGTTAGTTGTGGATGGAGTTGATTACGAATTGAACAAAGGGGATCATTTCCTAATTCCTGCACAAATCAAGGAATGGACAATTAAAGGTGACTTACAACTTATTGCAAGTGAAAGTGAAGAGAAATAAAATATTATTTTTATGGAAGTTGAGATTGATGATTAGTGCTTTGTAATCTCTTATAGATATAAGAATTTAGTGTTTCTTAAATCCGGATAGATGATAAATAAAAAAATCTGTTAATATTGCAGTTATAGTATTTTTGTTTGTTAGTCTAGTTTTAGTACTGTGTTGTTTTGAATACTTCCAAAATCAGGCTAAATTAAAAGGCCTTCTCATTAATGAGAGGGCCTTTTTTTGCAAATAAAAAAACACCGAGACGGTGTTCACCATAATGGTTGATAACGGACTATGCCTTGTTTTAACTTACTATGTTGTTTTGAATACTTCCAACAAAGTAATAATACTACAAAAATATAAAATAGTAAAGATTGTATTTGTTTTACGAAGTTAAATTTAGCGTTTACATTTAACTTTATATTAGTTAGTCTAGGGTTACAAAAGGAGAATTATTTATGAATAAACATTATACAATTACACTTGATCAAGGTACTAATAGTATTGGTTATGGAGTTCTTTATAACGACTATTCGTTAGTCTCTAAGAAAATGTTAATACAAGGAAATACACCATTAAAAAAAGTAAAGAAGAATTTTTGGGGTGTACGCCTCTTTGATTCGGCAGAGACTGCTCAAGAGCGAAGAAAGAAACGAACCAATAGACGTAGACTTGAAAAAAGGAAATTTCGCCTGAATTTATTACAAAGATATTTGAGCGAAGATCTTAATACAATTGATCCTAACTTTTTAAGTCGATTAGGTGAAAGCTTTTTAGTTGTTGATGATAAAAGTAATGAGCGCCATCCTATATTTGGAAATTACCAAGAAGATCAACAATATCATAACGTTTATCCAACAATTTATCATTTAAGAAAAAAACTTGTAGATAGTAAAGAAAAAGCCGATATCAGATTGGTTTATTTAGCTTTAGCCCATATTATGAAATATCGTGGTAACTTTTTAATAGAAGGAGAGCTTAAAACAGCCGATACATCTATTAAAGAATTATTTATTAAGTTTGTTAGTGATTTTGATAATGCCTTCAACATTGAAGACGATGGAACAGTCGTGAATCCGATTAGTATCCAATTAACTGAAGAAAAATTAAATGAAATTGAAAATATCTCACAACAAATTAGCTCAAATCAACAAAAGTCAAAAGACATTATGTCTCTTTTTAAAGATGAAAAATCAACCGGAAATTTTGGTGAACTAATCAAAATGATTGTCGGTAATGAGGGTAATTTCAATACGAATTTTGATTCAACAGATTTACCTAAAATGAAGTTCTCAAAAGATGAATATGAAACTGACTTAGATACAACATTATCAATTATTGGTGATGATTATTTAGATGTTTTTGAATCTGCTAAGATGTTGCATGATACAATTGTACTAGCTTCTATTATTGACTTTAGTCAAGTAGGTAAGACAAAGGCTCTATTGTCACAATCAATGATTAAAAGATATGAAGAACATCAAGCTGACTTAAAAGAGCTAAAAAGAGTACTAAAGAGCAATGTAGATCCAAAGACTTATAAGGAGATTTTTAGAGACAAAAAACTCCATGGATATGCAGGATATATTGATGGGAATTTCAAGAACAAAGAAGCCGAATTTTATAAGTATATTAAAAAAGTACTAAAAAATATTGAAACTAATGGTGAAGATCAAAAAAACATTGAAAACTTCTTAGGAAAAATTGAAGCAGAGAATTTTTTGAGGAAACAAAGAACCTATGATAATGGAGTTATACCACATCAAATTCATAGTGAAGAATTAAACCAAATTTTACACAATCAAGCGGCTTATTATCCAACGATAAAAAATCATTTAGATGAAATCGAAAAAGTTTTTAATTTTCGTGTGAAATATTATATTGGGCCTCTTGCTAAAAATGATACACAAAGTGAATTTTCATGGATAGTGAGAAACAAAGGAGAAGAAAACACTGCCATAACTCCATTCAATATTGAAGAAGTTGTTAACACCCAAGAGACCGCAACTAAGTTCATTGAGAGAATGACAAATAATGATTTGTATTTACCAAAGGAAAAAGTCTTACCAAAAAACAGTTTGCTATATCAAAAATATCTTATTTTTAATGAATTAACTAAAGTAACTTATGAAGGTGAAAACTCTCAAGTACAAAGAGTTAACTCAGAAGAAAAGAAGGCTATTTTTGAGCATCTTTTCAAAACCAACAAAAAAATCAGCAAGAAAAAATTGATTGAGTTTTACAAAAATTATTATTCAATGGAAATTTCTAATGTTGCAGGTATTGAAGATAACTTCAATGCTAGTTTCAGTACATATATTGACTTAGCAAAAATTGAAGAAATGAAAGAACTATTAGATGATGCAGAACAATCTATGCTTGTTGAAAAAATTGTCAAGATTTTGACTATTTTTGAAGACCGTAAAATGATAGTTCAACAGCTTGAACAATTACCCATTAATTTAAATAAAGAAACAATTAAAAAACTAGCTATGAAAAAATATAATGGCTGGGGTAGAGTTTCGGAGAAATTAATTAATGGAATTAGAGATAAAAATACTGGAAAAACAATATTAGATTACTTAGTTGATGATGATTGTGACGGAAACAATATTAATCGTAATCTGATGCAACTGATTAATGATGACAAATTATCATTCAAAGAAATTATTAAAGAGTCGCAAGAAGACAACATTAATCAAAGTGATGAAGAGATTGTATCTGAATTACCAGGAAGTCCTGCAATCAAAAAAGGAATTCTTCAAAGTCTGAAGATTGTCGATGAAATCGTGGGAATAATGGGTTACAACCCTACAAACATTGTGATTGAAATGGCTCGCGAAAATCAGACAACACAACAAGGTAAAAATAAAGCAGAAACACGTGCTTCAAAATTAAAGAAAGCTATTAAAGACTTAGGTAGTAATATTCTTAAAGAAAATCCAATTGAAGATTCAAAATTGGAATCTGATCGATTATTTCTTTATTATTTACAAGATGGTAAGGACATCTACACTGGTGAACCTCTAAATTGCAACCAGTTATCTGATTACGATATAGATCACATTATTCCATATAGTTTTAATCAGGATAATTCACTGGATAATCGTGTGTTAACAACATCTAAAATGAATCGAAAAAAAGGCAAGAATGTCCCTAGTCAAGAAGTTGTAACAAAGATGCGTGCTTATTGGCTTCAACTTCAAAAACATGGATTAATCAGTGGGTATAAACTCAAAAACTTAACGTTAATTGAAAAAGGTGGTCTAACTGATGCCGTAAAAGCTGGATTCATGAACCGTCAATTAGTAGAAACTAGACAAATAACGAAACATGTCGCTAAAATTTTGGATGAAAGATTCAACACTGAAGAAGAAAGAACAACTGATGTTATTACGTTGAAATCTGCATTTGCTAATCAATTAAGACGTGGAATTGGCTTGTACAAGGTAAGAGAAAGCAATGACTATCACCATGCTCACGATGCTTATCTTAATGGTGCAATTGCTTTAATGTTACTTAAAGTATTTCCTAATCTAAAATCCCAACTGGTTTATGGAGATTATTCTAAAAAGAGTTACTATCAACTAAATCGTGATGTCATAAAGGATAACACGCGAACTGACAAGGCTACTGCAGAAAAAGAAAAATGGGACAGTATCATGGGCTTCTTGTTGAATAGAGATAAGAAAATTGATTATGAAACTGGTGAAGTTATTTGGAATAGGGAACAAGAATTCGATAAAATTCGTAAAGTTCTAGATAACAAACAGATGAATATCACTAAAAAAGTCGAAATTCAAAAAGGTGCATTTGCTAATGAAACAGTCTATCCAAGAAGCAATTCTAATAATCTAATACCAAGAAAAAACAACTTAGATACAGCCAAGTATGGTGGATATAATTCACCTTTAATTGCTTATTCAGTAGTAGTTAAACATGTAGTGAAAAACAAGATCAAGAAGTCATTGATTGGTATTTCTGTTCCAAATGTTGAAAGATTTGAAAGTGATAAATCTAAATTCATAAGTGATTTAGGTTATAACGATTTTGAGATTGTAACTACTTTACCTAAGTTCAAATTGTACGAATCAAAAGAAGGATATAGAAGACTGGTATCTAGTGATAATGAGGCACAAAAAGGTAATCAAATGTATCTTGAACCTTCACTAAATAACTTGCTTTATCATGCAAAACTATATGATGAAATTGATCACAAAGAAAGTTATGACTATGTAAATAAACATAAAAAAGATTTTGATAAATTATTTGATCGTGTAGTTTCATTTGCTAAAGAATATACTAAGGCAGATAAGAATGTAGAAAAAATCGTTGAAGCATATGAGCAACAAGATTTTTCTGATATGAAAGACGTTTGTGATTCGTTTGTTCAACTAATGAAGTTCAATGCTTATGGAGCCCCTGCAGAATTTAAGTTCTTTGGTAAAAAGATTGAACGAAAAAGGTATAAAGGATGGAAGTCAGATCTTGACGGCATTACGTTCATTGATCAATCCATAACTGGACTTCATGAAACAAGAACAAGGGTTGATGATTAATTATGGGATGGCGTGTAGTGATTATAAATACGCACTCGAAATTATCGTATCAAAATAATCATTTAATCTTTCGAGATGCTTATACTACTGAAAGAATTCATCTTTCAGAAATTGATATGGTTATTTTGGAGACTACAGATATTGCTATAACGACTATGTTAATTAAAAGATTGATTGATGAAAAAATTGTCGTTATTTTTTGTGATGATAAACGATTACCAACGGCAAAACTAATGCCTTATTATTCTAGGCATGATAGTTCTCTTCAATTAGGAAAACAAGTTAATTGGGAAGGGAATAAAAAGCTAGCTGTTTGGTTAAATATTATTCATCAAAAGATTCTTAATCAAGCAACACATCTTCTTATTCAGGACAAAAAAGATAAATTTGATAGATTAATTGAACTTAATGAAACCTTGTCTGAATGGGATGAACATAATATTGAAGCCCATGCTGCAAGAATCTATTTTAATAGTTTATTTGGTAATGATTTTAGTCGACAAGATAATAATGATATTAATGCCGGACTAGATTATGGATATACATTATTAATGAGTATGTTTGCTCGTGAAATTGTAGCTTCCGGCTGTATGACCCAATTTGGATTGAAACATAGTAATCAATACAATGAATTTAATCTAGCTAGTGATTTTATGGAACCCTTTAGACCATTGATTGATGCAATTGTTTATGAAAATAGTGATACAGATTTTAAAAACGTTAAACTTTCGTTGTTACAAATTTTTGATACTCAATATAAATATAATGGCAAGGACATGTTTTTGAACAATATTATAAGTGACTACACCAAGAATATGGTGAGTGTGCTTAATAATGAAACTCAGAGCATTCCTGAGTTTTTGATATGAGTTATCGATTTATGAGAATGATAGTAATGTTTGATATGCCAATTGACACAGTCTCAGAGCAACGTGCTTATCGAAAATTTCGAAAGTTCCTAATCAACGAAGGTTTTATTATGCATCAATATTCGATATACAGTAAAATATTGCTTAATGGTACAGCTAAAAATACAATGGTGAATAGATTACAAGATAATAATCCTAAATCCGGGAATATCACAATTTTAACGGTAACTGAAAAACAATTTTCACGAATGATTTATCTGAATGGAAAAATAAATGATTCTCCTGGAAATACTGACTCGAGAATTGTATTTTTAGGAGATAATAATGATAAATCTTAAATTTTGGCAAATAGATACTGAAATTCCGATACACTCGGCCACTTTTTTGACAATAAAAGACACTAAAACATTCACTAATTTTTTGACATATGTATATAGATATGACGATAGTGATGAAGTTGTCTTCTATGATGAGAAAATGAATACCATTAGAAATTCGGAATTCTTAATAGTTACAGACGTGTTGGGATATAGTGTTAACACGTCCAATACTCTAAAAACAATATACAATGATATTGAAGAACAATTTAACTTAGATCTTGAATCTAAGTCAGAAATTGAACGATACTCATCACAAATTACTGATATTATTAGTGGGAAGCTGTTGGATCATGAGCTGAATTTAATTTATGATGAAATTACAATATCTGAACTTTTAAGTGTTCTAGGAGTAAAAATTGACGAAAAAAATGATACTTTTTATGACAAAATAATTAGTATTATTAAATCATTTCAATATTTATCGAAGAAAAAAATTCTTATTTTTACAAATTTGTGTAGTTTCTTAACAAAAGAAGAATTGGAATCAGTAATAGAGTATATTTCGCTAAGTAATATTGATGTGCTCTTCCTTGAGCGTTCGACAAATCAATGCCATAATGGTTATATATTAGATAATGATTTCCAATTGAAACATGAATAATTAATCTTGGAAGTATCAAAACTGAAGATTTACTAGATTAAATAGTATGACGATAAATCTCTGTCCGAGGTTTTAGTACTATGTTGTTTTGAATACTTCCAAAACGCCAATTCCTGATTGTATGCACTTACTAAGGTTTTAGTACTATGTTGTTTTGAATACTTCCAAAACTCGGCAATACTGAAATAGTTATCTAGATTGGTTTTAGTACTATGTTGTTTTGAATACTTCCAAAACAGAAACTGATATTACTGTTACGACAGAAGAGTTTTAGTACTATGTTGTTTTGAATACTTCCAAAACCTACGAAGTTTTAGACGGTGAATATCAAGGGTTTTAGTACTATGTTGTTTTGAATACTTCCAAAACCTATGCAACTACTTACTAGAATAGCTCGAGGTTTTAGTACTATGTTGTTTTGAATACTTCCAAAACTACTTCTTTGATTGTTCTTTTTGGCATGTCGTTTTAGTACTATGTTGTTTTGAATACTTCCAAAACTAAGACTTTTGATTATCGAGACGGAGGTTTGTTTTAGTACTATGTTGTTTTGAATACTTCCAAAACTAGGTATAGCTGCCGCCGGCTTAGGAGTGAGTTTTAGTACTATGTTGTTTTGAATACTTCCAAAACGCTTCTTTTAATGATTGAAGCAACTCTGAAGTTTTAGTACTATGTTGTTTTGAATACTTCCAAAACTGAATATTTCCTTTTTGGGTAGCTTATGTCGTTTTAGTACTATGTTGTTTTGAATACTTCCAAAACCTGTTTCATACTCGAATGGTTACACATGGTGTTTTAGTACTATGTTGTTTTGAATACTTCCAAAACGTATTTTATATTTAATTCGTCGTTAACGCTGTTTTAGTACTATGTTGTTTTGAATACTTCCAAAACATGTAAAATAGAGGTGCATACCAGTCCTGAGTTTTAGTACTATGTTGTTTTGAATACTTCCAAAACAATAGAAATGAACACCTCTATCCGTCCATAGTTTTAGTACTATGTTGTTTTGAATACTTCCAAAACAACACCCCATTCTGCCCAACCAGCATTTTCGTTTTAGTACTATGTTGTTTTGAATACTTCCAAAACAAAAGTGAAAAAAAGATTGTTCGATCTACGGTTTTAGTACTATGTTGTTTTGAATACTTCCAAAACACTTTATTTTTATATAGCTTTTCAGCATATGTTTTAGTACTATGTTGTTTTGAATACTTCCAAAACCAAAGAAGGAACGTTATTTAAGACTGCTGAGTTTTAGTACTATGTTGTTTTGAATACTTCCAAAACAAATGACAATAAGCAACTTAGAAGCTCTAGGTTTTAGTACTATGTTGTTTTGAATACTTCCAAAACAGCTCGTAAAACTAATCCTGACTATCATGAGTTTTAGTACTATGTTGTTTTGAATACTTCCAAAACGACCCTGATATTATTTATAATAAAATCAAGGTTTTAGTACTATGTTGTTTTGAATACTTCCAAAACTAACATTATCTAAATCATTAGCAGTCCAATGTTTTAGTACTATGTTGTTTTGAATACTTCCAAAACAAACGATTATGCTGATATGTACGAATGGTTGTTTTAGTACTATGTTGTTTTGAATACTTCCAAAACTCTATTCTGGAGAATATTTAGCAAGTAGCAGTTTTAGTACTATGTTGTTTTGAATACTTCCAAAACAAAAAACCGTGAAACAATTTACATAAAAATGTTTTAGTACTATGTTGTTTTGAATACTTCCAAAACAACAGATTTAGTCAATGGAAGTGCGGCTTCGTTTTAGTACTATGTTGTTTTGAATACTTCCAAAACTTATCCAATATCTAAACCAACTAGATTCAAGTTTTAGTACTATGTTGTTTTGAATACTTCCAAAACACTTCAAACATAGTTGTAACGCTAAAAGTCGTTTTAGTACTATGTTGTTTTGAATACTTCCAAAACGCATTAGAAACTTGGTCTAGTAAGAATTCAGTTTTAGTACTATGTTGTTTTGAATACTTCCAAAACCGTATCAAATGACGCATACCGTATGATATTGTTTTAGTACTATGTTGTTTTGAATACTTCCAAAACTTTAGTTCTGACGCAATAACTCAAAACAATGTTTTAGTACTATGTTGTTTTGAATACTTCCAAAACTTGGCTTTAAGCTTTTCAATGAAATATGTTGTTTTAGTACTATGTTGTTTTGAATACTTCCAAAACATGGCTATGCTAAGAAATTGGCTCGTGGTAGTTTTAGTACTATGTTGTTTTGAATACTTCCAAAACTCTTATAAGTTTATCCATATTAACACCGCCGTTTTAGTACTATGTTGTTTTGAATACTTCCAAAACTGTATCAAAATCGTCAAGTGTCATTCTTGCGTTTTAGTACTATGTTGTTTTGAATACTTCCAAAACTAATGTAATTACTGCAGTATGTCCAAAATGGTTTTAGTACTATGTTGTTTTGAATACTTCCAAAACAATATTTCTATCCTTAGATTTCAATTCGTTGTTTTAGTACTATGTTGTTTTGAATACTTCCAAAACTTACGTTGAAAATAAATTCTATGTATTCAAGTTTTAGTACTATGTTGTTTTGAATACTTCCAAAACCACTTAGAAATCGAGTTGGTTTAATGGCTTGTTTTAGTACTATGTTGTTTTGAATACTTCCAAAACAGAACAATATCCGCTATGGGCAGATATGAAGTTTTAGTACTATGTTGTTTTGAATACTTCCAAAACTCCGAATATGCAACTTTAGAATTATATTCTGTTTTAGTACTATGTTGTTTTGAATACTTCCAAAACGATTAAAAAATTTGAAAAGTGTACTGTATTGTTTTAGTACTATGTTGTTTTGAATACTTCCAAAACGTTGCACAAGTTAAATCGGTTGTTGCTGAAGTTTTAGTACTATGTTGTTTTGAATACTTCCAAAACTATAAAATATTTTTTAATCGCTAATTGTTAGTTTTAGTACTATGTTGTTTTGAATACTTCCAAAACATCACCGCTAAAATCGGTATTGTTCTACGTGTTTTAGTACTATGTTGTTTTGAATACTTCCAAAACTTCAAGACGTTCCCATTTTTGAATATCATCGTTTTAGTACTATGTTGTTTTGAATACTTCCAAAACCAAAGATTTTAGGAGGTAGAGGTAGATGGTGTTTTAGTACTATGTTGTTTTGAATACTTCCAAAACAGCCCATGAACCCAACACTTTTAGTAATATGTTTTAGTACTATGTTGTTTTGAATACTTCCAAAACCAACAATTAAATTTGATTACTCAAGCTTAGGTTTTAGTACTATGTTGTTTTGAATACTTCCAAAACGCGTTGAGCATTTCATCTGTCAGTAAATCAGTTTTAGTACTATGTTGTTTTGAATACTTCCAAAACTAATCCTGTTCTTGAAGGACTAATGCCAGAGTTTTAGTACTATGTTGTTTTGAATACTTCCAAAACTTATGGGTTACTGGAGAAGGTGCGGTATACGTTTTAGTACTATGTTGTTTTGAATACTTCCAAAACAATTAAAGCTAATGAAAAGTATCAATTAGAGTTTTAGTACTATGTTGTTTTGAATACTTCCAAAACTTTGCTTTTTGAAATTCTGTCAGCAGGGGCGTTTTAGTACTATGTTGTTTTGAATACTTCCAAAACATCTAAAGTTTTACATATTCAAAGTGTAATGTTTTAGTACTATGTTGTTTTGAATACTTCCAAAACAATGACAAGTTAGAACAAGCTGAAATGCTTGTTTTAGTACTATGTTGTTTTGAATACTTCCAAAACCATAAGTGTTCTGAACATAACTGCAACATCGTTTTAGTACTATGTTGTTTTGAATACTTCCAAAACAAATCCAGGCTTAGTAGCGACAAGTGTCATGTTTTAGTACTGTGTTGTTTTGAATACTTCCAAAACTGAGACTTGGTAATCAGCATCCTACTCAATGTTTTAGTACTATGTTGTTTTGAATACTTCCAAAACAATTGCAATTCCTATAGCGCCAGCAATTCCGTTTTAGTACTATGTTGTTTTGAATACTTCCAAAACTTTATTTGAATTTGTATTCGGCGGATTTCTGTTTTAGTACTATGTTGTTTTGAATACTTCCAAAACACGGGACACCAAAAGCATAAAGGTAATGAAGTTTTAGTACTATGTTGTTTTGAATACTTCCAAAATAAATCGATTGGAGTATTTAATGAAAATTATTGGATTTTTGATGACAATAAATTAATTGATATATCTAAATACAAATAAAAAAGGTTATTCACACCTCCACCTAGCAAAAGCATCACGGGCGAAGGACGAATAACCTTCTTATAAGTTAAGGATATTATATACATCGAAAAAAAGCAATTAACTTTGACTTTAGTATGCCATTAAACTGTAGGTATCAAATAGATAGATTAAAAGGGACTTGTAATTTTAATGCTTAAATAAAAAGAGATTCTCATTCATCCTTCCACAGGCCGAAGCCAACATGCGGAAGGTGATGAGAATCTCCTAAAAGAAATGTAATTTATATTTTAAAAAAAGCAAATAGATTGAATTATTTTTAATAGTAATTCTAATTTATTTCTTTTTGTGAATAGCAATATCTCTTGAAAATTTATTCAAACAGATCACGTTTGTAGTCTTTAATCCGTTGAGATTAAAAATAGTTATCTGGTTGTAGATTTAATAAAGGTAGTTTATTATTCATCAATAAGGAGTCCTTCCATTCTGGCCATAACGATTTTTATTGGGTCGGGAATGAATTGGATTCTTTTTTAGCTATCTTTTAATAAATATTTCATGGATAATACAGGGTGAGATGTATATCAATTTCAGACAGGATGTAATTATGTCAAAGACAAATGACGTTTCAGAAGCCAAAGTACAAGAGATTTTTAATCATATCGCGGGTGACTACGATAAGGTTAATTCATTAATTAGCATGGGAACACACAGAAAATGGCGCGCACAAGCTACTAAAGAGATTAACCCTAATATAGATAGCATTCTTGATTTGTGCTGTGGTACAGGAGATTGGACTTTAGAAATTCTGAAGCAAGTTTCGACAAACACTAAAGTAACAGCTTTAGATTTTAGTGAGGGTATGCTTGATATTGCCAAACAAAAGTTACAAAAGAATAATTACCAAGATCGAGTAGATTTTATTCAAGGTGATGCCATGAAGTTACCTTTTGAAGATAATACATTTGATGCAGTTACAATTGGTTTTGGATTGCGAAATGTACCAGATGTAAATACGGTTTTGTCTGAAATTTATCGTGTGACTAAACCAGGTGGAGTGTTGATTAGCTTAGATGCGTTTAAAGTCGAAACTCCAATCATTAAAACTGGATGGAAGTTTTACTTTGGCAAAATCATGCCATTGATAGGACGAGTATTTAATCATAATGCTAAAGATGAATATGAGTATTTAAACTCATCAGTAAATCATTTTGTTTCGATTTTAGAATTAAAGAAAATGTTTGAAGCAACTGGATTCAAAGAAGTTCGAATTAAAAAATATATTTTCGGTTCTGCCGCTATGCATGTTGGAAAGAAGTAAAAAGACTTGAGATTACTCTCAAGTCTTTTTTATTTGAATAGTTCATTTGCTCTATTTTTGACAACTTCAAGTGATAGTTGTTTAGCTACAGGTTTTTCTGCTTCAGAACTGATCACGGCGGCGGTATATGAAAGTTTTAATACTTCCTTCCAAGTGAGACCTTGTGATAATCCCCATACTATAGCTGCCGTCAAAACGGCATTTGAACCATTCGAATTTGATACATCAACTGATGGATTTTTTATATGATATTCTTGCTTCTTACTATAGAAGCAAAGTCCTTCTTTAATATCAAAGACGATTAGATTTTTAACTCCCATCTTCAATAACAACTTAGCTGATTGTTTGATGTTTAAGTATGTAAAGTCATTATCAACAATTAATTGGACAAGTTCTTTTTTTGTGGTGACCAAAGTATCAATATTAGGCATGCTGTTAAGTATTCGATGGTTCTTATTTAATGAAACAGTCTTAACAATAATCGGCACTGTAACGTTGTATGACAAATAATTTATTGAATCTTCAGATATATTGGTATCAATAATGCAGTATTTAGACTGATTAATTTGATTAATATATTTCTCTAGAAATGCAGGCGATAGTTCATCATATATTTTCATATCATCGACGGCTACAAAACGCTCTCCATCGGTATTGATGACGTATAAGAATGATGATGTTCGTTGACCATTAATGCGTTCACAACATTCAATATTCATATTGTTTTCATGGCTGTTATTCACGAACTTATCACCGTTAATATCATCACCATATACAGAAATGAAATTATTAGGAACTGAAAATTTCGTTAATGCGAGCGCCATATTTCTTCCGGCACCACCAATTGTTTGAATAATATCTCCAGGGTTTGAATTATAGGTGATTAAATTTTCACTCGATATTCCTAAAGTATCAATATTAATACCGCCAATAACTGAAGCCACTTTTTCGTTGGTTAATAGATAGCCTCGTCCTTTGATGAGGCCTTTTTTTGTAAGGTTATGGATATGAGTTGCAACTCCCGATCTTGTAATTCCCAGTTTTTGGGATAATTCATTCTGGGATATTAAGGGGTCAAGTTTGATTAGTTTTAGTATTTCATCTTCTCTAGTTGTCATAAATTACCTCATTTAGTTAAAGTGAACCAATGTTTAATTTTTGTGATTATTTTCACTAATTATAACGTAAATAATGACATTTTACCAACAAGTGTTTAGAAAATAAACGTTTGTTTGATAATAATGTAAGTGCATTCTAAAATTGGTTTTGTTAATACTTGTAAGGAGGAGAATCATGGATAACGATTATGTAGTAATAGTTGGTGGCCTTAATTTGGATTTAGCTGGTCTATGTGGAAATATCTATCGTGAAAGAGATTCTAACATTGGCGACATCAAGATTAATGTCGGTGGTGTTGGTCAAAATATCGCACAAAACTTAACAAAATTAGAAGTGCCTTCATATTTAGTTACAGTTTACGGTGATGACTACTTTGGCGATATTTTGAAAACGGAATGTCAAAACGAGAATATCAATTTAGATTATGCTGAACAGATTAAAGGCGGAGTTAGTTCAACATACTTATATGTTACTAATGAAAAAGGCGATATGGTTACAGCAATCAATGATATGAAGATTGTTGAACAAATAACACCAGAGTTCTTGAGTAAGCGAATTGATTTCATTAATAACGCTTCAATTTGCGTAATTGATGGGAATATTTCTCAAGAATCAATTGAATGGTTAGCTCAGAACTGTACAGCACCTATCTTCGCTGATCCAGTTTCAATAGCCAAAGTTGGTAAGTTTAGAAACGTTTTGGACAAACTAGATACTTTCAAACCTAATGAATTAGAAGCTGGATTGTTAACGGGTATTGAAGTTGTAGATGAAGATAGTGCCATACAAGCTGCACAAGCTTTAAATGATTGTGGTGTGAAGAATGTATTCATCTCAATGGGAGCAGAAGGAATATTATGTTCTCGTGATGGTGAAGTAGATATTGTTCCTACAATTGCTGAAAAAATTATAAGCGCTAATGGTGCGGGGGATTGTAGTATTGCAACAATTACATGGGCATCTTTTTATTATAAGAATGCATTAGCATTGAAAGAAGTCGGGCAGTTGACTCAAGCAGCTGCAAGCATAACGTTAGAATCAGAAAAAGCTGTTTCTCCTGATTTAAGTATTAGAAATGTTATAACAAGAGCAAAAAAATTCATGGAAGTGGTGTAAATAAATGATAAAAAAACAAATATATTCAATCGTAAATTATAACGAAGCGGTAGCTTCAATGGATGCGGGAGCAGATCATATTGGTTTAGTACCAATGCAAAGTGGTGGGGTTCCAGCACATAGAGTACCATTTGACGTAGTTGATAGAATTGCTGCCGAAACAAAACGACGTGGTGTTAAGTTTGTAGCTATTATGCTTAACAAAGACGTTGATGAAATGATCTTCATTACTAAGAGAGTTAAGCCTGATATTCTACACGTTGCCGGAATGGATTATACAGCTGATAAGGAATTCGCTGATAGATTACATAAAGAATGTCCTGGTGTTGAATTAATGCAAGCTGTTCTAGTAGATGGTCCAGATGCTGTTGATCGTGCTAAGAAATATGCAGAATATGTTGACTACATTTTAACTGACTCAGGATTAGCTGCTGATACAGGAATCGGTGCAAGTGGAGAAACACATGATTGGAACATTGATGCTGAAATCGTGAAGGCAATTGATATTCCAGTTATTATGGCAGGTGGCTTAGGACCTGATAATGTTGCTCAATGTATTAAAGAAGTTAAGCCTTATGGTGTTGATACACTTACTAAGACTAGCTACAAATATAGTGATGGCGTAATGGAAAAAGATATACCTAAGGTAATCGAATTCTGTAAAAATGCTGATGAAGCAGATAGAGAATTGAATAAGTAATATGAAACAGGTTAGTAAAAAAATATCTGTTAAATCAATAGTGGTTTCGATGATAGGTATTTTCACAGTGTGTGTGGGATTAGCATTTAACAACAATACTCTGTTAGGAAATGATCCGGTTGGGATTATCTATGACGGAATTAGAGCGTTCTTTGGCCTTAGTCGAATACAATTAGGATTTGTTTCTAATTTTGTAAATATAGTGTTAATGATATTTTTGTATTTCTTTGGTCGTAAATATTTAAATATCGGAACATTTCTATATCTGATTCCTTATGGAACGTTCATTTCAATTGGTAGTAATTTATACCCACATATTTTTACTAATAACGATTTAAGTACTAGATTGATTGCGGGATTAATAGGATGTAGCTTGTACTACATTGGTATAAGTCTGTTTGTGGCTAGTGATATCGGTGTGGATCCGTTTAATGGATTCATGTTAACTATCCGTGATCACACAGGCTGGAGTGTAAGAAGATCAAAAATAACAATGGATGTTGTTTTGACTATTGCAGGTTATTTATTAGGTGGAACATTTGGATTGATAACAATTGTCACAGCCTTAACCACCGGCCCAGCCATTCAATTTTTAAGTGTTAATTTCAAAAAGATAATATATGCGCATGAGAGATAGAGGTAGACGAAATTGGATTATAAATTAGAACAAAATGTAAAAGTTGTTGTTTCTTATGAGTTATCAAAAAGTATTTTAGAAATAATCTCAGAAAAAGAATTTAAGAAACCAATGATTGTAATTGACAAGTTCTTATTAGAAACATCAGAAATCAAGAAATTATTGTCTGAGTTAAAAGACAATAAAATTGATTCAGTCATTTATGACGAGATTGTTCCAGATCCACCAACTGAAGTGGTGGACAAAGGTGCCAAGGTATTTAATGAGTCAGGATGTGACTGTATTATTGGTATCGGGGGCGGAAGTTCAATAGATTCAGCTCGTGGAATTAATATTGTTAGAACTTATGGTGGCAAGATTAGTGAATACGCTACTGGCAAAGATATACCTGAACGAGTTGAAGGATTAATTGCTGTCCCTACAACTTCAGGAACAGGTAGTGAACTATCAAATGCACTAATCGTTACCGACAGTGAAACAAAAGAAAAATTAGCAGTTTTATCAAATAACGCCGTAAGTGAATTTGCAATTCTAGATCCTAAGTTAGTTGCAACATTACCTACAAACATGACAATTGCTACAGGATTAGATACATTCGCTCATGCAGCTGAAGGATATACATCACTATTGTCATCACCAATAACAGATGCAATCTGTGAAAAAATCATGTACTTGGTTGTTAAATACTTACCTAAGGCTGTTAAGAATGGTGCTGATTTAGAAGCTCGTCAAGAAATGATGATAGCTGCGGCATTAGGTGGATGGATCTTAAATAATGCAGGTACGCATGTTGGACATTCACAAGCTCATGTAATAGGTGCTAAATACAAGATGCCACACGGAATGGCCTGTGCGTACGCATTACCAGGGACTTTACAATATACATCAGTAATTAAGATGAAAAAGATTCGTGAAATTGGTTATATTTTAGGAGCTAGTTTCCCAGAAGATGCTACTGATTTAGAAATTGGTGAAATCACAGCAGCCAAATTCAAAGAATTCAGAGATACAAAATTAGGATTACCCGCATTTTCTACATTTAATATTGATGAAGAAGAAATGCTAAGTAATGTTGATCGTTTAATGAAAGAAAGATTTGTTGGTAATTCACCAATGGAAATTGATGAAGATTTATCTAAAACGTTATTGAAGATGTTTGGATAGGGAGATGAATTATGAGTATAGTTAGAGGTCTTATAGGTTTAAGTTTCATCTTTGTACTAGGATTCTTAGTAAGTTCGAATCGTAAAAAAATACGATTTAAACAAATGGGAGTTATGTTAGGACTACAGCTGATTATTTCGTTCTTATGTCTACATACAAGTGGCGGAGAATCGATGTTAGCCGGCATATCTAATTTTTTTAGTTGGTTAATGTCACAAGCTGAAGGTGGAGTTAATTTTGTCTTCGGGGGAATTGCAATAACAAAGGGAAGTTCGGTATTCTTCTTTAATGTTCTAATGCCAATTGTATTTATTTCTGCACTTGTGGGAATCTTGAATTATATTAAAGTCTTGCCATTCATTATTAAGTGGATTGGAATTATTATTAATAAAATTACAGGAATGGGAGAACTTGAAAGTTACTTCTCAGTATCTACAGCAGTATTAGGACAACCAGAAGTATTCTTAACAATCAAAGAACAAATACCACGCCTATCACCAAGACAACTATATACAATATGTGCATCATCAATGTCAGCCGTAAGTGCTGCAATGTTAGCATCATATATGTCAATGGTAGATGGTAAGTTCGTAGTGGTAGCAGTATTTCTAAATATTTTTTCAGCACTTATTATATCTTGTGTTGTTAATCCATATGATCCTAAAGAAGAGGGATTTGAAACAAAAGAAGATGGCGTTGTTCAAAAAGAACGCGAACCATTCTTCCAAATGCTAGGAGAATATATCTTAGACGGATTCCATTTAGCAATCACAGTAGCAGCTATGTTAATTGGGTTTGTTGCTTTGGTAACATTCTTGAATAATGTATTCATGTACTTCTTCGGATTCAGTTTCACACATGTACTAGGATATGTATTCTCACCAATAGCATACTTGATCGGTGTTCCAGGGCAAGATATCGTGGAAATCGGTGGAGTAATGGCTACTAAATTAATTACTAATGAATTCGTTGCAATGGGTGAATTAGCTAAGATTGCTCAATCGTTGACACCTAAGGGATTGGCAATGATTTCTACTTATCTAATTAGTTTTGCAAACTTTGGTACATTAGGAATTATTTCAGGCTCAATCAAAGCTATTGATGCAAAACAAGGTAAGATTGTGGCTAAGTATTCATTGAAACTATTGTTGGGTGCTACAATGGCATCACTATTAACAGCAACAATGGTTGGATTCTTCTTTTAAGAGATAGGGTAATAAAAAACACTTTCAATTAATTTAATTGAAAGTGTTTTTTATTAAATTATTTTTTCTAATTCAAGGCCTATTCGCTTAATAACACCTGTAACTAATGCGTTACCCATAAAGAACATTCGCATTCTATCAGAAACTTGAGCATTTGTTCCGTCAGAAAGTTTTTTAACTTTAGTCCAATTATCATCAAAGTCTTGTAAACGTTCGGCTTCGATGGGAGTGATTAATCTATATTTATTATTTTGTTTTATAAAATGAGTCGACCTGTTAATAGTTCCTTCTGATGTTAACATTGTTCTGCTAGGTAATTCTAAATCTTCAAAAGCAGACATACTACCTTCTGAGTAGGTATATTTATGTCCATCAATACTTGTACGTTCAATTTTTTTTGCTCCTCGAAGATACTCAAATTTTTTTAATTTGTTTTCATCAGTTATATAGAAACTTTCGGGAACTTCATTTTCTGACTGAAGAGTATTCTTAAGAGGAATAGGTTCTTCATCGCCTGTAGGTTTTGTATCGATTGTAAAGTATCTACCATGTCTCATGATTCCAGTATTCCATACAACACCACTAAAATTATCAGAGATATTTACAATATCGTCTGATAATTCGTAGTATGCTTTTCTATTCTTGTTGGGTGATTTTATAATAGGAAATTGACGAGCAAATAAACCTTTACTAAAGATATAATCATCATAAGAATCTTTGCTTTCAACATCTATTTCAAACATTTCATCGGATTGTTTGGCAAAAGGTGTGTCATTTCTGTATACAAAAAAATACACACGTCGTCTTCGCTGTCTAAAACCATATTCAGCGGCATTTATAACACGCCACTCGACAGAATAATCTAGTTCATTAAATGCGGCCAACATAATAGCGAAGTCTCTACCTCGTTGAGAAGATGGCGATTTTAATAGTCGATCAACATTTTCTAAGATAAGATATTTTGGCTTAATGTTTTGAACAGCTCTGATAATTTCCCAAAAAAGGACACCTTTTTTTCCTTCTATACCCATTTCATGCTTTTTACTTCTGGCAACTGAATAATCCTGGCATGGAAAGCCTCCAACTATTATATCGGCATCCATACTCTTGAATTTTTTGTCAGAAATTTCGGCTATATTTTTATTTATATTTTCTGAATCAGGATAATGATAATTATATACTTCGAAAGCATCCTGACTTTTTTTACCAGGTTCCCATTGGTTTGACCAACAAGTTTTATACAAGTTTGAATTTGCATGTTCTAAACCAACACGAAATCCACCAACTCCGGCAAATAATTCTAATATTTTCATTTCTTTTGGCATAATAATACGAACACCCTTTCGTTATTTATTTAGTATACATTAAATTACGAAAAAGATCAAGATCTTTATCTAATGGTATAATTAAAACTGCTAAGAAATTCCTAGCCGTAGTAGGAGGTATTATGGACATTAACCATAAATTTACAAAAAAAGAGTTAACTGATATTTTTAATAAAGTAATCAATAAGACGTTAGGTGAAGTAGATGTAAATCATGTTTTTGATAAAACAATTGTAAATCCAAAAGTAACGGGAATTGCTGGTGATGTGGTTGAACAATCTATTATAGGATATCCGGCTGACTCAAAACAAAGGCCAGATTTGATTGTTGATGATAAAGAAGTAGAGTTAAAAACGACAGGATTAAAAAAATCGAAGAAAAAATTTGGTGCTTTGGAAGCTAAAGAACCGATGTCTATAACCGCTGTTTCACCTGATAAAATTAGTAACCAAAAATTTGAATCTTCAGATTTTTGGCATAAGTTAGAAAGACTTCTTCTTGTGTACTATTTGTATGATTCTGATACAACAGTTAAGGCTTCTGATTATGCAAGATTTCCAATAATGGGCTATGAATTTCATGAATTTAGTAATGATGAAAAAGAAATTTTAAAGAATGACTGGTTGATTGTTAGAAATTATATAAAAGAATTACAAGAGAACTACGATAATCCAAAAGATTACTATCCTACAATTTCTTCTAAATTAAGACCTGATTTGATGTTGATTGATACAGCACCAAAATGGCCTAATCCTCCAAGATTTAGATTGAAAAGGACTACTGTCTCTACCATTGTAGAAAATTATTTTACTAACAAAGAATTAGAAAAATTAGATAAAAACTTTGGTACTTTTAATAAGTTAGATGAGAGATTACATGAATTTACTGAAAAATACTCAGGAAAAACTATTGAATCACTAATAAAAGCTTTAAATATACAGGTTAATTTAAATAAAAAAGGTGATGTTTCAAAATCTGTTACAGAACAAATCGTCACAAGAATGTTTGGAGCCGAATCCAAAAAAATTAGTAAAATTGATATTTTTAACAAAATAGGACTAGTCGCAAAAACGATTACACAGACAAAATCAGGAATGAGAACTGAAGATACAAAATTATTTCCAGTAGATTTTGAAGAATGGTTGGATAAAGATAATTCTTTTGAAGAGTCGAGTGCCTTTAGTGATTTTAGTGAACGTCAATTCTTGTTTGTGATTTTTGAAGAACAAAATTCTAATGAAAAATTGTTATGCAATAAATTCGTTGGATTTAAAAGAGTTACATTCAGTGACGAATTCATATTTGAAGAAGTTTTACCTGTTTGGAATTATGTTAGAGATACTATTTTTAATGATAAACTTATTGAAACTGTTGATTTAGATAGCAATGGCAATCAACGTATAAATTCAAATGGGACAATCAAAACTTCTGTGAATTTACCAAAATCTGCAGATTATAAAATATTCTTTAGAGGAACGGGGCAAAACTCAAGTGATAAGCCTGTTTATATCAATGGTATACATATGTATAGGCAATATGTATGGATTCGTGGCACTGAAATTCTAAAAATGTTATCCTCTCAAAAGTACATATAGAATAGCAATTAAATTTGCTGTTCTTTTTTCATTCAAAATACTTGCACTTCACTATCACAATGTTACAATTACTTTTGTAATTAGCACAAAGAACATTAGAGTGCTAACTCAATAATTATTAATTAAATTTTGGAGGTACAGATTGTGTTAAAACCATTAGGTGATCGAGTTATTCTTACAGTTGACTCAGATGAAGAAGAAACAGTTGGCGGAATTGTTCTTGCCAGCAATGCTAAAGAAAAACCACAAACAGGTACAGTTGTAGCTGTTGGTGATGGTCAAGTTTCACAAGACGGAAACAAACTTCCTATGACAGTTTCAGAAGGTGATGTTGTAATGTTCGACAAATATGCCGGAACTGAAGTTAAAGATGGCGACAATAAATACTTGGTAATGCATGAAAAAGATATAATTGCGATAGTTAAATAGAGAGTAATTGGTAACGGGAGAACTTGAGCACTAAGGAAATGGTGGATTAACTCCTTTAGGAGTTGGTTCATTATGACTTAGGCGAAAAGTTCTGTTACTAAGAACTCGTTTCAAAAAATAAAGAGCGAGAACATAGGCGGAATTTATTGCTTATGTGAACGCGTTTAAAATATTTAAATAGGAGAGTGTAATTTAAAATGGTTAAAGAAATAAGATTTTCTGAAGATGCCAGAGCAAAGATGCTTAAAGGTGTTGATAAATTAGCTGATACAGTTAAGACAACTATGGGTCCTAAAGGACGTAATGTTGTCTTAGAACAATCATTTGGTAGCCCAGAAATCACTAATGATGGTGTGACAATTGCTAAAGCAATTGAACTAGAAGATCATTTTGAAAATATGGGAGCAAAGCTTGTATCAGAAGTTGCTTCAAAGACTAATGATGTTGCTGGTGATGGTACAACTACTGCAACAGTTTTAGCTCAAGCAATCATCCGTGAAGGTATGAAGAACGTTACTGCTGGTGCCAACCCAGTTGGAATCAGAACTGGGATCGAAAAAGCTACAGAAGCAGCGGTTGCTGAACTTCACAAGATTTCACATAACGTTTCTAATAAAGATGAAATTGCGCAAGTTGCTTCAGTTTCATCAGCTAACCAAGAAGTTGGTAAGTTGATTGCTGACGCTATGGAACGTGTTGGTAACGATGGTGTTATCACAATTGAAGAATCAAAAGGTATCGATACAAGTCTTGATGTTGTTGAAGGTATGCAATTCGACCGTGGTTACTTGTCACAATACATGGTAACTGACAACGACAAGATGGAAGCTGACCTTGAGAATCCTTACTTGTTAGTAACTGACAAGAAGATTTCTAACATTCAAGATATCTTGCCAATGCTTCAAGAAATCGTTCAACAAGGTAAGTCACTATTAATAATTGCTGATGATGTTGATGGTGAAGCTCTTCCTACACTTGTCTTGAACAAGATTCGTGGAACTTTCAATGTAGTTGCTGTTAAGGCACCTGGATTTGGTGACCGTCGTAAAGCTCAACTAGAAGATATTGCTATGTTGACTGGTGCTACTGTGATTACTAGTGACCTTGGTCTTGAACTTAAAGATGTTAAATTAGAACAACTTGGTCAAGCTGGTCGTATTACTGTAACTAAAGACAACACAACAATTGTTGAAGGTAATGGCGACAAGAAAGCTATTGCTGACCGCGTTGACATGATTAAAAAACAAATCAACGAAACAACTTCAGATTTCGACAAAGAAAAACTTCAAGAACGTTTGGCAAAACTTGCCGGTGGAGTTGCAGTTATCAAAGTCGGTGCTGCTACTGAAACTGAACTAAAAGAACGTAAATACCGCATTGAAGATGCTTTGAATGCTACACGTGCTGCAGTTGAAGAAGGATATGTTGCCGGTGGTGGTACAGCCTTGATGAACGTAATCAGTGCTGTTAGTGACCTAGAAGATGAAGGCGACGTTCAAACAGGTATTAACATTGTGTTACGTGCTTTAGAAGAACCAGTACGCCAAATTGCAATGAATGCTGGATTAGAAGGTTCAGTAATTGCAGAACACATGAAGAACGAAGAAAACGAAATGGGATATAATGCCGCAACTGGAAAATGGGAAAACATGATCAAAGCCGGAATTATAGATCCAACTAAAGTTACACGCTCAGCACTACAAAATGCTGCCAGTGTAGCTGCACTATTGTTAACAACAGAAGCAGTAGTTGCTGACAAACCAGAAGAAAACAAAGCCCCAGCAATGCCAGCAGATCCAACAGGCGGCATGGGCGGAATGATGTAAAAACAAGAGCGCGACAAAAGACGTTAAAACATCGAGCACTAAAGAAAAAGAAGAGTAACTTCGTGAGAAGTTGCTCTTCTTTTTGCTTAGGCGGAAATGTTTGTCTTTTGGAGCGCGTTTATAAACCCAGGCACTTTTTAAAATTCTTAAATACTGATACAATAATACTATTATAAAAGGGGTAAATTATGCGCATATTATTTGTTGGTGATGTAGTTGGAAGCATTGGTCTTAAGGCACTTCACACTTATCTTAAAGATTTAAAATCCGAACTGAAACCACAACTTACAATCGTAAATGGTGAAAACTCAAACGGTGGTAAGGGAATTAAAGAATCGGACTTCAAAAGTATCCTTAATAGTGGAGCCGATATCGTTACCTCAGGTAATCATGTATGGGATAAACGAGAAGTAATTGATTTTATTAATGACAAAGATAATATGCTACGTCCTCTTAATTACCCAGGAAATGTTCCTGGAAATGGTTTTAAAACTATCAATATTAATGGTCAAAAAGTTACGGTCTTAAACATGCAAGGAACTGCATTGATGCAACCAATTGATAATCCATTTTATGCGTTTGATGAGTTCTACAATGACCATCAAGATGAAATGATTTTTGTTGATTTTCATGCTGAAACAACTAGTGAAAAAATCGCTTTTGGCCGCTATATTGATGGGCGTGCTCAAGTTATGGTCGGCACGCATACACATGTTCAAACTAATGATGCTCAAGTTTTTCCTAAAGGGTTAGCATACTTAACTGATGTTGGTATGACTGGAGCGCTTGACGGGATTTTAGGAACTAAGAGTAAGCGAGTTATTAACCGCTTCTTAACTCAACGTCCTGAAAAATTCGATGTTGAAGAAGATGGCCGTATGCAACTTAATTATGCGGTAATTGATTTGAACGAAAAAAATAATAAAATTAAAGCAGATTATATTAGATCTTAGGGGAAGACGATGCCTCAAAAAACTGAAGACACACCAATGATGCAACAGTACTACCAAATCAAAAATAAATATCCTGACGCCTTCTTGTTTTATCGAGTGGGTGATTTTTATGAGCTCTTCCAAGAAGATGCAATTAAAGGATCACAAGTTTTAGAATTAACGCTAACAGCACGCAATAAGAACGCCGATGAGCCAATTCCAATGTGTGGTGTTCCATATCATGCAGCAGATAATTATATTCAAGTCCTTGTCGAAAATGGCTATAAAGTCGCAATCTGTGAACAAGTTGAAACACCAGCAGAAGCCGAAGGTACAACAGTTAAGCGTGAAGTTATTAAAGTAGTAACACCCGGAACAATGATGGATGTTAAATCTGACAACGCTAATGAGAATAATTACATTACTTCGGTGGCCAAAGTTAATGATGAATATGGTATTGCATATGCCGACCTATCAACTGGTGAAGTCAAAGCTACTCACATCAAAAATACAAACGAAGTATTAAATGAGTTATTAACGCTTAATACTAAAGAGTCAGTCCTAAGTTTTGAAGATTTATCATTAGTTGAATCAATGAAAAAACTGGGAATTCTGGTTAATCAAGTTGATGAATTAACAGATACCGCAGAAGTTAATTATGTAATTCAAGAATTAACTGATGACACTGAAAAACAATCAGCAGAGTACTTGATTTCATATTTAGTTGAAACTCAAAAACGTAGCCTTTCACATCTGAAAATTGCACAAAGTTACGAGACTAATTCTTATCTACAGATGGATTATTCAGCTCAAGATAACTTGGAATTATTCAAATCACTTCGTACCGGTAAGAAATATGGTTCTTTATTATGGTTATTAGATGAGACTAAGACAGCAATGGGTGGACGCTTATTGAAACAATGGATTGCTCGTCCAATTATTGATAAGAAAGAACTACTGGCTCGTCAAGATAAGATTCAAATCTTGATGGATAGCTTTTTCCAACGTGCTAGTTTGCAAGATTATCTTACAAAAGTGTACGACTTAGAACGTTTAGCTGGACGTATCGCATATGGCACAGTTAATGGTCGTGATTTATTACAACTTAAGACTTCATTAGGACAAGTACCATTAATTCAAGAAATTATTCGTGATTTAGATACACCTGAATTCATTGGATTTGCGGACCAACTTGATGGTTGCAGTGATATATATCAATTAATCGATAAAGCTGTTATTGATGATGCACCTATCTCAATTAAAGATGGTGGTGTTATTAAAGATGGATTCAATGCTCAACTTGATGAATACCGTGATGCTTCAAGAAATGGTAAACAGTGGATTGCTGATCTTCAAGCCAAAGAACAAGAAGTAACCGGAATTCATACATTGAAAGTCGGATTTAATAAGGTTTTTGGTTACTATATTGAAGTAACTAAGGCTAACGTTTCTTCATTACCTGAGGGTCGTTACGAGCGTAAGCAGACTTTAACAAATGCAGAACGATATATTACACCAGAGCTTAAAGAAAAAGAACGAATTATTCTTGAGGCCGAAGAGAAGTCTAATTCTTTAGAATATGAACTATTCACTGAATTACGCGAAACGATTAAGAATGATATCAAAAAACTTCAAAATCTTGCTTTGAAAATCTCTGAATTAGATATTTTGCAAAGCTTAGCAACTATTGCTGAGAACTATCATTTAATTCGTCCAGAGTTTTCTGATGAACGTGTGATTGATATTGTAAATGGTCGTCATCCAGTCGTTGAAAAAGTTCTTGGTCAAAACCAGTACATTCCAAACGATGTCAAAATGGGCGTTGATGATAACGTAATGTTAATTACTGGTCCTAATATGTCAGGTAAAAGTACTTATATGCGTCAGATGGCATTGACAGCAATTATGGCTCAAGTCGGAAGTTTCATTCCTGCTGACTCTGCTATATTGCCAATTTTTGACCATATTTTCACCCGTATCGGAGCTGCCGATGATCTTATTTCTGGTGATAGTACTTTCATGGTAGAAATGAAAGAAGCTAATGATGCACTAAAAAATGCTACAAAAAACAGTTTATTAGTGTTTGATGAAATTGGTCGTGGTACAGCAACATACGATGGTATGGCACTTGCTCAATCAATTATTGAATATATTGAAAATAACGTACAAGCTAAGACAATGTTTTCAACACATTATCATGAATTGACACAGTTAGATGATAAATTCACTGGCGTGAATAATGTTCATGTTAATGCCACTGAAGAAAATGGTACTTTGGTATTCTTACACAAAGTCTTGCCAGGCCCATCTGATCAGTCTTATGGGATTCATGTTGCTAAGCTTGCAGGATTACCTCCTCAAGTATTGATTCGTGCGGAAGAAGTTTTGAATAAGTTAGAAGCTGATAGTGGAAATTATATAACTGCCGGTGAGAAGACTGCAGAAAGTCAAACAGTTGCCGAACCTGAAGTACAGATGTCGCTATTTAGTGAAGACAATGAAATAACTAATGAAATCAAAGAAACAAATCTAATGGATATCACACCAATGGATGCCATGAATTTACTTTATAAATGGCAAAAAGAATTGAAAGAATAGTCAATGAAAGGAGATTGCTTTGAGTACAATTTATGAATTATCTGAAGAACTAGCTAATAAAATTGCTGCCGGAGAAGTTATTGAAAGACCAGCTTCAGTAGTCAAAGAGTTAGTTGAAAATTCAATCGATGCACACGCTACACAAATTGAAGTGGCGGTTGAAGATGCTGGTATGAAGAGTATCTCAATCATTGATAATGGTGATGGAATTGCTGAAGATGATGTTGAATTAGCTTTTCATCGTAATGCCACTAGTAAAATCCAATCTACTAAAGACTTATTTAACATTAGTACCTTAGGATTTCGTGGTGAAGCGTTAGCCAGTATTGTTTCAGTTGCCAAAGTTGAATTATTAACTAGTACAGATGGCGCTACAGCAACAAAAGTTAATTATGAAGGCAATAACTTAATCAGTCGTCAAACTTCTGCTCGCCCTAAAGGAACGACAATCGTAGTTGAGAATTTGTTCTTCAATACACCTGCACGTTTGAAATATATGAAGAGTCAAAACACTGAGCTCAATAAGATTGTGGATATTATTAATCGCTTGTCATTAGGTCATCCGGAGATTGCATTTACGCTTAAGAATAATGGTAAGAATCTGGTACGTACTTCTGGTAATGATAATTTTGAACAAGCAATTGCTGGTATTTATGGTAGAACAATTGCTACTAAGTTAGTGAAGTTCGAAGCTGAGAATCTTGATTACCAAGTAACTGGTTATACATCTTTACCTGAGTTAACACGTGCTAACCGTAATTATATTTCGGTGATTTTAAACGGAAGATTTATCAAGAACTATAATTTAACTCGTGCCATTATTAGTGGATATGGCTCAAAATTAATGATTGGACGTTTCCCAGTTACTGTTTTGAGTATTAAGATGGATCCTATTTTGGTTGATGTGAACGTTCATCCAACTAAACAAGAAGTCCGTTTAAGTAAAGAAAATGAATTAGCCAATTTAGTTAGTGGCGCGATTGATAAAGCAATAAGCTCATTGAATTTGATTCCTGATGCAATGGAGAATTTACAAAAAACACGTAATACAACTCCTAAAGCTGAAGCAATGCCGATTGATCTTAGTTATCAAAAAGAATCAGCACCAGAAATTAATGAAGTACAAGAAACTGAAGCTAAAATAACTTCTGATGTTGAAATCCCAGTAACTGAGGCAGTGGATACCAAGCCGATTTTTGATAATCCTGAACGATTAAAGAAGTGGGATGAACGTTTAAAAGAAGAAATGAATAATGATTCTGAAAATGAGTATCGTAAATTCCCACAATTACTGTATATAGGACAAGCGCATGGAACGTATCTGATTGCTGAAAGTGATGATGGCATCTATCTGATCGATCAACATGCTGCACAAGAACGAGTTAATTATGAAAAATATCGCAAAGAAATTGGCGAAGTCAAACGCGACCAACAAAAATTGTTAGTGCCGATTGTCTTAGATTATCCTAACTCTGATAGTTTGTTAATTAATGATAAAATTGAGTTATTCGAAGAATTAGGGTTATATTTACAAAACTTTGGTCAAAATAGTTATATGATTCAAAGTCATCCAACTTGGTTTAAAAAAGGTCAAGAAGAAGATACAACAAGAGAATTAATTGATTATGTTTTAAATGATAAAAATATCTCTATTGCTAAATTCCGTGAACAAGCTGCTATTATGATGAGCTGTAAGCGAGCTATCAAAGCTAATCATCATCTTGATGAGCAACAAGGACGAGAATTATTAAAGAGATTAGCTGAAGTGAAAAACCCATTTAATTGTCCGCATGGACGACCAGTTTTGGTGCAATTCACTCAAAAAGATTTAGAAAAAATGTTTAAGAGAATTCAAGACTCACATGAAAGTAGAAATCTATAATGTTTGAATATTTAAAAGGTGAAGTAGTAGCATTACATCCTAGCTATGTGGTAATTGACGTCAATGGGGTAGGATACAAGTTGTTAGTAGCTAATCCCTATCGCTATGAAGTAAATAATCAGTCAACTATTTATGTAGAACAGATTGTGCGTGAGAATGAACAATCATTATATGGCTTCTATGATTTGGCTGAGAAACAACTATTTGAGAAACTAACAAGTGTTTCTGGTATTGGGCCAAAGAGTGCCTTGGCAATACTTGCGGGTGAAGATACTAATGGTGTCTTCAATGCTATTGAAGCTGGCGATATTACATATCTAACTAAGTTCCCTGGAGTTGGGAAGAAAACTGCTCAACAAATTCTTTTAGATTTACAAGGTAAGATTCAAACAGCCGATAAAAATACAAGTAGTCTTTCAAGTACTGGATTAGATTTGTCAGCTAATATGGAATTAAACGATGGACTAGAAGCCTTGATTTCACTTGGATATTCAACTAAAGATGTGAAGAAGATAACTGATAAACTCAAAGCTTCTGATGCTAAAACAGCTGACGAATATGTTCGTGAAGGATTGAAGTTATTAATGAATTAGAAAGGAGGACTGAAGATGAGTGAAGAACTTGATGATAAGTTAACCGATATAAAAACAAATAATGAAGTTGAAAGACAAGAAGAGATTACACTTAGACCTAAAAAGTTAGAACAATATATCGGCCAAGAAAAAATCAAAAAAGAAATGTCCGTTTATATTCAAGCTACTAAAAACCGTGGCGAAGCTTTAGATCATGTCTTACTTTATGGTCCTCCAGGTCTAGGTAAAACAACTCTTGCAATGATTATCGCTAATGAATTAGATGTTGATATCCATACTACGACTGGTCCTTCTATTGAAAAGTCCGGTGACTTGTTAGCAATGCTATCTGAGTTACAGCCCGGGGATGTTTTGTTCATTGATGAAATTCATCGTCTCCCTAAAAATGTTGAAGAAGTTCTTTATTCAGCTATGGAAGATTTTTATATTGATATTGTAGTGGGACAAGGGCCAGAAGCTCATCCAATTCACTTCACATTGCCACCATTTACATTAATTGGAGCAACAACAATGGCGGGACAATTGTCAGCACCATTGCGTGATCGTTTTGGAATTGTTCAACATATGGAATATTATACAGTTGAAGAATTGACTAGAATTGTGAAGCGTTCATCTGAAGTTTTGAAGATGGATATTATTCAAGAAGGTGCCTATGAGATTGCTAGAAGATCTCGTGGAACGCCAAGAATTGCTAACCGTTTGTTAAAACGGGTACGTGATTTTGCTGAAGTATCGGATAAGAATGCTATCGATGAAGAAATAGCTAAGACTTCACTTGACCAATTACAAGTTGATAATAATGGTCTTGATCAAGTTGATCGTAAGATTTTGACAATGATGATTGAATTATATAAAGGCGGACCACTAGGTCTTAAAACGATTGCTGCTAACATTGGTGAAGAACAAGAAACAATTGAATCAGTATATGAGCCATATTTAATGCAATTAGGATTTTTGAAACGCACACCACGAGGAAGAATGGTTACTAAACAAGGGTACGACCATTTAGGAATTCCTTTCACTGAAGATTAGGAGCAACTATGTTAAGTACAGAAGATTTTGATTACAATTTACCTGAAGAATTAATTGCGCAAACACCTATTAAGGATCGTGACCATTCACGTATGTTAGTTTTGGATCACGAAACTGGAGAATATGAAGACCATCATTTTTATGAAGTATTGGATTATTTGAATCCTGGTGATGCCGTAGTTATGAATAATAGTAAGGTTTTGCCTGCTAGATTATATGGAACAAAAGTTGATACTAACGCTCATATGGAAGTCTTATTATTAAATAATATTGAAGGCGACAAGTGGGAAGTATTAATGAAACCTGCTAAAAAAGCACCAGTGGGAACTGTTGTTAGTTTTGGGGAAGGTAAATTAAAAGCTCAAGTTCTTGAAGAATTAGAGCACGGTGGAAAAATAATTGAATTCCAATATGATGGAATATTTATGGAAATATTGGAAGAACTAGGTGAAATGCCTTTACCTCCATATATTAAAGAACGACTAGATGATCCTGACCGTTATCAAACTGTCTATGCTAAAGAAATCGGATCAGCTGCCGCACCAACTGCTGGGTTCCATTGGACTAAAGAATTATTACAAAAAGCAGAAGATAAGGGTATTAAGCTGGTCTATCTTACACTTCATGTTGGATTAGGAACATTTCGTCCAATGACAGAAACTGATGTCGACAAACATGTCATGCACTCAGAGTTCTATCGCTTAGATGAAGAATCAGCTGCTACATTAAATGAAGTTCGTGCTAATGGTGGCAAGATTGTTGCTACCGGAACAACATCAATTAGAACACTCGAAACAATTGGAACTAAGTTTAATGGTGAAATAAAAGCTGATAATGGTTGGACAGATATCTTTATCAAACCAGGATATGATTGGAAAGTAGTTGATCACTTCATTACTAACTTCCATTTACCTAAGTCAACATTAGTAATGTTAGTAGCTTCATTTACAGGAAGAGAAAATATATTGAATGCCTATCAACATGCTATTGAAGAGAAATATCGTTTCTTTAGTTTTGGTGATGCAATGTTTATTAAATAAAAAAAGCAGGAAATCATTAGATTTCTCTGCTTTTTTATTTTGACTAAGTAGCGATAGAAACGCTAGATAAATAAAATGAATATTTTTCAAAAAAAAATTCAATAAATTTTTAAATGCCAAAAACCTTATAGTTATTGATTTGTAAGGGTTTTCATTAATTTAAAATTTAGAAATGTGAAATCCATCACAAAAGTAATGCAAAATGCGCACTGTGAGCATATATTGTAAGCGTTATCTTATATTCGTAAACAAAATTAAAGGGAGGTACTACAATGACAAGTCCTATTCATGTAAATTCTGAGATTGGTAAATTGAAGACAGTAATGTTGAAACGACCAGGTAAGGAAGTCGAAAATATTACTCCTGATATCATGTATCGTCTATTATTTGATGATATTCCATATTTACCAACTATCCAAAAGGAACATGATTATTTTGCTAAGACATTACAAGATAATGGTGTAGAAGTTGTGTATTTGGAAGACTTATCAGCAGAAGCTATTGATGCTGGTAATGTCAAAGAAGAATTCCTCGACAAGATGCTTCAAGAATCAAATATTAAATCTGATTCAATCAGAGAAGCATTGAAAAAATATCTGTTTGCTATGGAAACACAAGACATGGTTGAAAAAATCATGGCCGGTGTTCGTACAAATGAGATTGATGTTAAATCAAAAGCTCTTATTGATGTAAGTGCTGATGATGAATATCCATTCTTTATGGATCCAATGCCTAACCTATACTTCACAAGAGATCCTGCAGCATCAATGGGTGATGGATTAACAATTAACAAAATGACATATGCTGCTCGTCAAAGAGAATCAATGTTCATGGAAGTTATTATGGCTCACCATCCACGTTTTGGTAACGGCGAAGCAACTGTATGGCGTGATCGTAACCACGATGACCGTATGGAAGGTGGAGACGAATTAGTTCTTAATGACAAAGTATTGGCAATTGGTATTTCTCAACGTACTTCAGCTCAATCAATCGAAGAACTAGCTGTTTCATTATTTAAGAACAAAGCTAACTTCGAAAAAATCTTGGCAATCAAGATTCCTCATAACCATGCCATGATGCACTTAGATACTGTATTTACAATGATTGATTATGACAAGTTCACAATCCATCCAGGTATCCAAGGTGAAGGTGGAAACGTTGATGTTTACATCCTTGAAAATGATGGTAAAGACGGCGTTAAGATTTCACACCGTACTGATTTACAAAATGTTTTGAAAGAAGCATTAGATGAACCAGAACTAAAACTAATTCCTTGTGGTGGCGGTGACGCTATTGTTGCTCCTCGTGAACAATGGAATGACGGATCAAATACTTTGGCAATTGCTCCTGGTGTTGTTGTTACATACGATCGTAACTATGTATCAAACGAATTACTAAGAAGCGAAGGCATTAAAGTTATTGAAGTTCTTTCAAGTGAATTATCACGCGGTCGTGGTGGCCCACGTTGTATGAGCATGCCTTTAGTAAGAGAAGATTTAAATAAATAATTAGGAGTCCTAAATATGACAAGTGTATTTCAAGGAAGAAGCTTATTAGCTGAAAAATATTTTACAAAAGAAGAATTAGAATATCTTATCGATTTTTCATTACATCTTAAAGATTTGAAAAAACGTGGTATTCCGCACCGTTACCTAGAAGGTAAGAACATTGCTCTATTGTTTGAAAAGAATTCAACAAGAACACGTTCAGCTTTCACAACAGCCTCGATTGATCTTGGAGCTCATCCAGAATTCCTTGGAAAAAATGATATTCAACTAGGTAAAAAAGAATCTGTTGAAGACACTGCTAAAGTTCTAGGTAGCATGTTTGACGGAATTGAATTCCGTGGATTCAGTCAACAAGTTGTTGAAGATCTAGCTAAATATTCAGGCGTGCCTGTTTGGAACGGTCTAACTGATGAATGGCATCCAACACAAATGATTGCTGACTTCATGACTGTTAAAGAAAACTTCGGCAAACTAGAAGGAATCACTCTTACATACCTTGGTGATGGACGTAACAATATGGCTAACAGTCTTCTTGTTACTGGTTCAATGTTAGGTGTTAACGTACATATCGTTGCCCCAGATTCATTACAACCATCACAAGAAGTTCAAGATTTAGCAGCAAAATATGCTAAAGAAACTGGTAGCAAGAACATGATTACTTCAGATGTTGATGCTGGTGTTAAAGGTTCCGATGTTCTTTATACAGATGTTTGGGTATCAATGGGTGAAGAAGTTGACGTTGCAGAACGTGTTAAATTACTAAAACCATATCAAATTAATATGGATATGCTTAAGAAAACTGGTAATCCAGACACAATCATCATGCACTGTCTTCCAGCATTCCATGATACAGAAACTGAAAATGCTAAAGAGTTTGAAAAAGAATTCGGTATCAAAGAAATGGAAATCACTGATGAAGCATTTAGAAGCAAGAATGCTCGTCAATTCGAAGAAGCAGAAAACAGAATGCACTCAATCAAAGCTATTATGGCAGCAACATTGGGTAACCTATTCATTCCACGTGTTTAATAGATAAGTAAAAAATAAAGGGGCTGGCAGCAAAACATTGTTTTGTCCCAGCCCTTTATTTTTTAACAAAAGATAGAGGAGTTAATTATTATGACACAAAGAAAAATTGTTGTCGCTTTGGGTGGAAATGCAATTCTTTCAAAAGATGCATCAGCACAAGCACAAATGAAAGCAGTTAAAGATACAGTTAAACAATTAATTGAATTCGTAAAAAATGGAGATCAATTAATTATTTCACACGGTAACGGACCTCAAGTTGGGAACTTACTAATTCAACAAGCTAATTCAGATTCTAAACAAACACCAGCAATGCCTTTAGATACTGCAGGAGCAATGTCACAAGGACAAATTGGTTATTGGATGCAAAATGCTTTTAACGAAGTATTAGCACAAGAAGGTATTGATTTGGATGTTGCAACAATAGTTACTCAAACAATTGTTGATAAGAATGATGCAGCTTTTGAGAATCCAACAAAACCAATTGGACCTTTCTATACAGAAGAAGAAGCTAAGAAACAACAAACTGAAAATCCATCTGCACATTTCGTAGAAGATTCTGGTCGTGGATGGCGTCGTGTTGTTCCTTCACCAATTCCTGTAGGAATAAAAGAAGCTAACGTAATTAAACAATTAGTTGAAAATAACGTTATTACTATTTCTGCTGGTGGTGGTGGGGTTCCAGTTGTTAAAGAAGATGGTAAACTAACAGGTGTTGAAGCCGTAATTGATAAAGATTTTGCTTCAGAAAAAGTTGCAGAACTTGTTGAAGCAGATATGTTAATCATCTTAACTGCTGTTGATAATGTATATGTTAACTACAATAAACCTGATCAAAAGAAACTAGAAAAAGTTAGTGTTTCTGAACTTGAAGGGTACATTAAAGAAGAACAATTTGCTAAAGGAAGTATGTTACCTAAGATTCAAGCAGCTATTGAATATGTTAACAATCGTCCAGATAGCAAAGCTATCATTACATCACTTGATAACGTTAAAAACTTGTTAGCAAATGATGCAGGAACAATTATTACCAAAAACTAAGTAAGATTGGAGTGACAATCATGTCAGAACAACCTGTAAAAAAAATAGGGCTATTCGCACTTATTGCTCTTGTTGTTAGTTCATCTATCGGTAGTGGAGTTTTTGGATTAACTTCTGATTTGGCTGCTGCTAGTGCTCCTGGTCCGGTGTTAATAGCCTGGGTCGTAGTTGGGCTAGGAATCATGATGTTAGCCTTATCATTAAATAATCTAATCAATAAAGAACCAGAAATGGAAGGGATCTTCTCTTATCCTGAGAAACAATTTGGACCTTTCGCTGGATTTATTAGTGGTTGGGGTTATTGGCTTTCAGCATGGTTAGGAAACGTTGCTTTTGCAACAATTCTAATGAGTGCTATTGGTTACTTCTTCCCAATATTCAAAACGGGGCAAAATCTACCATCAATCTTGGTAGCAAGTATTTTTTCTTGGGGCTTAACCTACTTCGTTAACCGTGGTGTTGAAGGAGCTGCTGCAATTAATGCGATTGTTACAGTAGCTAAGTTAGTACCATTGTTCGTCTTCATGGTTATCGGAATTATTCTATTTAAAGGTCACGTGTTTACCCAAGATTTCTGGGGTAACTTAAGTACTAACGTAATGGCTAATACTAACGGAAATGTTATGAACCAGATCAAAGGTTGTCTAATGGTTATGATGTGGGTATTCGTTGGTGTTGAAGGAGCTTCTATGCTATCTTCAAGAGCTGAAAAAAAATCAGATGCTGGTAAAGCTACTATCCTTGGATTGATCAGTTTACTTATTGTTTATATCTTGGCATCAGTTCTACCATACGGTTATCTAACACAAGCTGAATTGGCAAACATCAAACAACCAGCTATGCTTTACATCTTTGTAGAGATGGTTGGTAAATGGGGTGGCTGGTTAATCGGTATCGGAATGGTTATATCGATTCTTGGTTCATGGTTATCATGGACAATGCTTCCAGCAGAAACAACATTATTAATGTCTAAACAACAATTATTACCAAAATCATTTGGTAAATTGAATAAGTTCAAAGCTCCAACATTCTCACTTATTTTGACAGCTATTCTTATTCAAATCTTCTTATTCACATTACTATTTACTTCAAGTGCTTATAATTTTGCACTTTCATTATGTACGGCGGTTATCTTAATTTGTTATATCTTTATTGCACTATATCAAATTAGTTACTCATACCAACACATTAATGAAAAAGGTAGTAAAGGACAATTACTAATTGGTATCTTAGCTTTAGCTTTCCAACTATTTGGACTAATCATGGCTGGACTGAGCTACTTATTACTATGCCTTATTGCATATATTCCAGGAATCTACTTCTATGGAAAAGCACGTAAAGAAAAAGGTGAAAAAGACTTTTTAACTAAAAATGAATGGTTAATAACTGGTATAATAACTATCGGAGCAGTCATCGGTATTATCTTAATTGCGACTGGAAAAATCTCCGTTTAATTCGTAGGCGAATTGTTATTATATAGGAGTTCAAATGATTAGTTCAGAAGTTTACCCAAAGTATATTGAGTTTCTAAAGACTAGACCTGAGTTTTCAGAGTTTTCTCAAGAAGAAATGCATATCTTGATGAACAATATGAAAGTCAAACAGTTCAAAAAAGGACAAGTGTTATTTGATCAAGCAGATGACAGAAATAGATTCTATTTTGTTGCTAAAGGTTTAGTACGTGCAGAAAGAGTTGACGAAACTGGAGACTTTATTTTCTACACATATATAAAAGAAAATTTAGCTTTTCCATATCGGGGGATGTTTAAAGATCAATATTATCCATATACAGCACAGGCTATGACTAATATTGAAATTGTTCATTTTCCAATGGCAACTTTTGAGAATCTTTTGTTGAAGAATACTGATATGATGGTCAAAGTCATTCAAGAAATGGCGACTATTATTAGTGAGACAGAAGATAATATTCAACAAATGGTTAATCCAAGTGCTAGTCAACGAGTAATTCAAGCTCTGAAAATATTTGGCAAAACTTTGGGGAATCAATCGGCAAACGGTGAAATTAGTATTCCTTATCCAATAACTATTCAAGAGTTAGCTACTGTCAGTGGGACAACTCGTGAGACAGCTGGACATATATTGAAAAAATTGGTTAAAGAAAATTATATTTCATATGAACATAAAAAATTTGTATTTAATAAAAATTTTTAAAACAAAAAAGAGACAATTGCGTTAATGCAATTGTCTCTTTTTTGTTTTAAATCTAATGATTATCCCAAAGCTCTAATAAATTTTTTGATATCTTTTCTCTTTTACTATGTGGCATATCAGTTAGTCGAGTTATTAATTTATTTGTATTAACATCTGTAATAGATAATTTACTTTTTGAACTGAATAATTCACCCATATCAATATCTAACGCATTACAAAGAGCTGAAAATTTTTCTAAGCTTATGTTTGTTATTACTCCCCGCTCGAACCTAGAAATAAGGCTTTCACTCAGATTTGCTTTTTCAGCCGTTTCAGAGATTGTAAGTTTTAAAAAAATTCTTTGTTTTCGTATTTTTTTAGCAATATCTTCCATTTCACCACCTACTTCTCTCTTATTCATATCAATAACAATAGCGAGATAATAAGATTTGTTAAAGAGCACAAAAGACTTTGAAATACCTTTTTTACATGGCACAAAAGATATGTTCGTGGTAAAATATTATTGTTTTATAAGCATTGAATTACCAGGGGGTGAATTATATTTAATAATTTTAGAAACCATTAAGAAAAAAACACGGGAGAGAAACATGGTAGATGAAGAAAGTCTGAAGATAAATGAACAACAGTTGCCGTTTATTTATCAATTAATATCGGCAGAAGATCATGTATATGATGAATATCAGTTAATAGAAAATGAAATAGAAAAGCTATTATCCGATGAAAAGCGAGTAAGAATAGAAAGAAGAGGCCAAAAAGGACTATTTTTTCAACTAGTTATTTGGTTTGTTGTATTCTTTGTTTTATTTGCGAATTTTGGTTTAATAGGTTTCTTTATGTCTTTGGCAATTCTTGGCGGATTATTAGTTTGGCGTAAAAAGAAAAAAGAAGTTTATGAAGAAAAAATAGCAACAATAACTTCTGCAGTTAATGAGTACCAAGTTAGTAAAAATAAAATCAGTCAAAAACTAACGCAGATTTTGAATGAAAATGAAGTCTACACTTCAAAAATACCAGAAATTTTTCGAGATCAACAATCAATTGCGGAATTATATTCAATAATTCAAACAGGACAAGCTGACAACTTAAAAGAAGCGTACAGTATTTTAGAAGCGCGTTATCGACATGAAGAAGAAATGGGAGTTTTACGTGCCAATGCTAAAGCTGTTAGTCGCAGTAATCAACTAGCTCAAAATCAATTGAACGAAATGAAATTACAAAGTGACTTACAAAATCAACAACTTGGCCAATTACAAGACTTGCACCTTGAAGCACAACAGATACGTGAGAGTGCAAAAAGTACCGATGCAAGAATGGCTGGTATTGAAGAAACATTTGTACCAAGACATAAAAGGAAAAACTAGGAGTAATATATTATGGTAAAAAAAATATCTATATTTTCGGCATTTTTTTGGAAAAGTTTAATGGAAGATTTATTTAATGCAGTGAAGAGTGTTCCCTTCTTAGTCTTTTTTTCATTGATTATAGCAATTATATTTCCTATTATTGGATTTTCTAGTGGAGATACACAAGCAAAGGTGACATTTATTTTGTTGTCTATTATGTATTTTTTTGGAACAAATATCTTGATGATAATTGGAGCAGATCGTGCGTCCGGAAGTAAGCTTGAAGATTCGTTATTTAATCATGTTTTATATGGAACGCCAACAACAAAAGCTAAGATGAACAAATTTTATTTTATTATTAAAGGAATTGCTGTTTTTATTAAGTATTTCTTTTCTCCAATATTATTTATTTATGCACTATTTGCATATCTGAATTTGCTAAATAGAATACTGGATGAAGAAGAATTGAAATCATTAGACAGATAATTTTAGTAACTAGTTAGCCTATAAGAATTAGGAGAATGAATAAATGAAAAAAATGTTTATTTCAGTGATGCTTTTAACTATGACGGTTACTTCTGGATGCTCATTTTTTAATAACGATACGGACAAGAGTGATAATACAGATAAAAGCTCTAAAGTAGCTAAAAGTAAAAAGCATAATAATAAAAAGAAGAAAAATAAAGACGAAAAAGAAAAATCTACAAAAGAAAAGAAAAATACAGAACCCCAAGATGTTGCGCAATCTGGTGCAGCTACTACCAGTAATGAAAATCAAAAAACTGAAGTTAGCACTCGAGAAACAACGCCAGCAGAAACTCCTATAGGTCTAGATGAAGCAATTTCGATTCTATATAGAAGTAAGTTCAGTCAAATAGTTGAAGCTGATAACTATTCTAATGATGGTGGAACATATATGTATTTAAAAGGACAACCAAGTTCTGAAAAAACTATAGTGTATGGTTATTCTGGTACGTGGGGGATTGATTCTTTTACATTAGTTCCTAAAGGAAATCAGGTACAGATAGAATGGGATAGTGGTTCTCGACAAGGCGGGGGATTTACTCAAATACAAGACCCTCAATACGATGTAGTTAGTAGAACATAAAATATACGTTGTTCTTAAGAAAACTTCTAAAAAGCAACTCATGATGATGAGTTGCTTTTTTATTTTGAAATCAAATGCTTATTAAAATGTTAATTTGCAATTATATTGTATAGTAATTCCATAAGATTCAGTTTTAGGGAGACAAAGATGCATAATTTAACACAAGTATTTATGGAGCGAAAAGACGACCTACTAGTAGCATTATGGCAACACTTACAGATTACAATTGTTGCGTTACTAATTGCGATAGCAATAGCGATTCCTTTGGCTATTTGGGTAACGAGAAAACCGAAATTGGCTGAAGGGTTATTACAAGTGACTAGTGTCTTACAAACAATACCTTCATTAGCTTTATTAGGATTACTAATTCCTTTTGTAGGAATCGGAACAGTTCCAGCAATAATTGCTCTAGTAATATATGCGTTACTACCAATCTTTCAAAATACTTACTTAGGGATTTCTGAAATTGATAGCTCTGTTGAAGAAGCAGCTGATGCTTTTGGAATGTCAAGAATGCGTAAACTATTCAAAGTAGAATTACCGATTGCCTTACCGCAAATAATTTCAGGTATTAGAACGTCTTTAGTGCTTATAGTTGGAACGGCCACATTGGCTGCTTTAATTGGAGCAGGCGGATTAGGGACATTTATAATGTTAGGGATTGATCGAAATGATACATCCCTTCTTATAATTGGTGCAGTTTCTTCGGCTTTGTTAGCTATTATCTTGAGTGCAATTGTACGTTGGTTACAGTTCGTTAAACCAAAATATGTATTAATCTCTTTTGCCAGTATTTTACTAATCATGGGAGCTGGAAGTGCCTATAAGGCATATAACGATAGTAGAGTAGAAACAATTACGATTGCAGGGAAATTAGGATCAGAACCCGAGATATTAATTAATATGTATAAAGAACTAATCGAGGACAAAAATAATAATATTAAGGTTAAGCTGAAACCAAATTTTGGAAAAACAACATTTTTATTTAGTGCGTTAGAACATAATCAAATTGATATCTATCCTGAATTCAGTGGCTCAGTATTAGAAACATTAGTAAAAGATGAATCTCAAAAAAACGCTACAGCTAGTCAGATTTATAAGTTAGCAAAAAAAGATTTGAGTAACCAAAAACAAATGACGTATTTAAACCCAATGAAATATAACAACACATATGCTTTGGCAGTTACTGATGAATTCAAAGAAGAAAATAATCTTACAAATATTAGTGATTTAAAAATAAAAAAGGTTGAAAACAAGCTTAATCCTGGAATGACGTTAGAGTTTATTGATCGAGGTGACGGATTAAAAGGACTAATGAAATATTATGGCTTATCAATGACTGCTAAATCGATGGAACCCGCTTTGAGATACGAAGCTATTACGAATGGGAAGATTAATTTAGTAGATGCGTATGCGACTGATAGTGAATTGAAACAATATAATTTAGAATTATTAAATGATGATAAGAACTTCTTTCCTGTTTACCAAGGAGCACCATTAATGACAAATAAGTTTGCCAAAAATCATCCAGAAGTTGTGAAAGCATTGAATAAATTATCTGGAAAAATTTCAAATAAAGAAATGCAAGAAATGAATTATGAAGTCAATGTCAAAAAAGAATCAGCAGCAAAAGTAGCTCATAACTACTTAGTTGAACATGACTTAATAAAGGAGAATCATTAATGGGGAAGTTAATTGAATTTCAAAATGTCAAAAAAGATTATCAAAACCAGACGGTAATTAATGATTTGAATTTAACAGTTGATGAGGGTGAATTATTTGTACTGGTCGGAGCTTCTGGTAGTGGTAAGACAACTACCTTAAAGATGATTAATCGACTTGAAGAACTAACGAGCGGGAAGATATTTATCAAAGATGTTGATATTTCTAATGTATCTAAACGTGAATTGAGACAAAATATCGGTTATGTTTTACAACAGATTGCGTTATTTCCAACAATGACAGTAGCTGAAAATATCGCGGTAATTCCTGAAATGAAAGGAATGGCAAAAAAACAAATCGATGAAATAACTGATGAATTATTAAATGAAGCAGGATTAGAACCAACAGACTATCGAGATAGATTTCCCCAAGAACTATCTGGTGGTGAACAGCAGCGAGTAGGTATCTTGAGAGCTATGGCAGCTCAGCCACAAATGATATTAATGGATGAGCCGTTCAGTGCGCTAGATCCATTATCAAGACAACAATTACAGAAACTAGTATTGAAGATACACGCTAAGTATCACAATACAATCGTGTTTGTTACCCATGATATGAACGAAGCAATTAAACTAGGAGATCGAATTGGCGTAATGAAGAAAGGGGAACTTTTACAAGTCGATACTCCACTTGAAATAGCTCAAAATCCTAAAGATAAATTTGTTCGTGACTTTTTCAATGCCAGTTTGGCCAAGGATATCTATGACGTCTATATAAGTAGAGTAGGCTTAATACAAGGGTATTTGAAAGATCGGCCAAATGTCACAGAAGATATGATTAAACAACTCGATAGTCAGTTAACTTTAAGGGATGTTTTTGCTGTATTAAAAGATTTTGAATATATTTCAGTAGTTGAAGATACCAAAGTTCTTGGATATTTAAATCGACAACAGATAATTTCATATTTAAGCCAACATGAAAAAGACTAATTGAATACAAGGCTTACTTCTAATCGTTTATTCTTCTGTATATTTCTGTTAGAATTAAACGATATTAAAAGACAATGAAAGTGAAGTAAATAATGGCTGATTCACCAATAAAATATACTTTATTAAAAAAAGAAAAACATACAGGTGCACGTTTAGGATTAATTGAAACGCCACATGGAACTTTTGAAACGCCAATGTTTATGCCGGTAGGAACTCTAGCATCGGTTAAAACAATGGCTCCTGAAGAACTAGATGAAATGGGCGCAGGTATTATTTTGTCTAATACTTATCACTTATGGTTAAGACCTGGTGAACAAATAGTTAAAGAAGCTGGTGGGCTTCATAAGTTCATGAATTGGGACAAGGGAATTCTTACTGATTCAGGTGGCTTTCAAGTTTTCTCACTTGCAGAAACTCGCAATATTGTTGAAGAAGGAGTTCATTTCAAGAGTCATCTTGACGGACGTAAACTTTTCCTTTCTCCAGAAAAGGCAATTCAAGTTCAAAATGACCTTGGACCTGATATTATGATGAGTTTAGACGAGTGTCCTCCTTATTATGAAAGTTATGATTATGTGAAGAACTCAATTGCTCGTACTACTCGTTGGGCTGAGCGTGGATTGAAAGCTCATCAAAATCCTGATCGACAAGGATTATTTGGGATTGTTCAAGGAGCTGGTTTTGAAGACTTACGTAAACAATCGGCTAAAGATTTAGTAAGTCTTGATTTCCCTGGTTATTCTATTGGTGGATTATCAGTAGGTGAGTCAAAAGATGAAATGAATCGCGTACTTGATTTCACAACACCAATGCTTCCAGAAAACAAACCTCGTTACTTAATGGGAGTAGGAACTGCTGACTCTTTAATTGATGGTGTTATCCGCGGTGTTGATATGTTTGACTGTGTCTTGCCAACTCGTATTGCAAGAAACGGTACTTGTATGACATCTAAGGGAAGATTAGTTGTAAAAAATGCTGAGTATGCCCATGATTTCCGCCCAATCGATGAGAAGTGTAACTGTTATGCTTGCCGCAATTATACGCGTGCTTATATTCGTCATTTATTGAAGGCTGATGAATTATTCGGTATGCATTTAACAAGCTATCATAATTTGTATTTCTTATTAGATGTTATGAAAAAAGTACGTCAAGCAATTAAAGATGATAACCTATTAGAATTTAGAGAAGCATTCTTTGAAGAGTATGGATTCAATGCCGAAAACGCAAAGAAATTTTAGATTTTTCTGACTAAAAATAGTACAATAATAATTAAAAGAAAATAGAGGTGTATTAAATGAGTTTATCTGTATTAGCCGCTGCTGCTGGTGGTCAAAATTATATGTTTATTATTTTGATGATTTTGATGTTTGGTGGAATGTATTTCCTATCAATCCGTCCACAAAAAAAACAACAAGCTAAACGTGCCGAAATGATGCAACAAATGAAAAAAGGTGACCCTGTCGTAACTATTGGTGGTATGAAGGGTAAGATTGACGAAGTAGATAACGAAACTAAAGAAGTAGTTATTGATGTTGATGGTGTATTCTTAACATTTGATATGGGAGCTATTAAAACTGTAACTCCAACAAATACAGCAAAAACAACAAGTACTTCAACTAAAAAGATTGTTGAAGATCAAAAACCAGAAGATAAAAAATAAAACGTTCATTTGAACGTTTTTTTTATGGTTAAAAGTCGAATAAGTTAATACTATTAATTAATTAGTGTAAAATGAATACATAAATCTAAGTACGAGGTATCGCATTATATGGCTCAACAAAAACCAGCACTATTTATTATTTTTGGTGGATCGGGAGATCTAGCACATAGAAAATTATACCCGGCCTTGTTTAATCTCTACCGAAATGAATATTTAGATAAACATTTTGCAGTTATTGGTACAGCTAGAAGAGACTGGACTGATGATTTCTTTAGAAATACTGTGAAAGAATCACTAAAAAAATTCTGTGAAGACGATAAGATTGTTGATGAATTTGTCAGTCATTTCTATTATCAATCTCATGATGTGAATGACTCTAAACATTACATCACATTAAAAAAACTTGCAGAACAATTAAATGACAAATATGAACTAGAAGACAATCGTATTTATTACATGTCTATAGCTCCAGCATTGTTTGGTACAGTTGCGGGGCATATTAAGTCTGAAAGCTTAATCACTGCTAATGGATTCAATCGTTTGGTAATTGAGAAACCTTTTGGTCGCGACTATGAAACAGCCCAAAAATTAAACGATGAATTATCATTAACTTTTGATGAAGACCAAATTTATCGAATTGACCATTATCTAGGTAAAGAGATGGTTCAAAATATTCCTACACTTAGGTTTAGTAATCCAATTCTTGAAACAGTTTGGAATAAGGATTATATTTCAAATGTTCAAATCACCCTAGCTGAATCGCTTGGTGTTGAAGAACGTGGTGGATATTATGATGGAGCGGGAGCTTTACGTGATATGGTACAAAACCATGTGATGCAAATTATTGCTCAGCTTACGATGAAAAAACCAACTGTGTTCAATTCTGAAAATGTCCATGCAGCTAAACATGACTTATTTGCGAGTCTAAAAGTGTTAACTAGTAATGAAGTTGATGACAATTTTGTACGTGGACAATATGGTACAAATCAGAACCAAAGCGAGATTTCTTATCGTGAAGGTTTGAATATTGCTAAAGACTCACAGACTGAGACTTATGTAGCTGGTAAAATCATGTTTGAAAAAGGTGATTTCACTGGGGTGCCTTTTTATGTTAGAACAGGTAAACGTCTTAGTGATAAGAGTACTAGAATCGATATTGTATTTAAAAAGAATGAAACTAATATCTTTTTAGATAGTAATGATGATATTAAAGAAAATGTATTCTCAATTATTATTGAGCCTGATCAAGGATACCGTTTATTAATGAACGGCAATAAGATTGGTATGGAATCAGGACACAATACATTTGAATTAGACCATGGGCACACTAAACAACAATTAGAAAAAGTCCCAGAAGCTTACGAACGTTTAATAGTTAGTGTTCTAAATGGAGATCAGACTAACTTTACTCGTTTTGATGAATTAGCTAATGCTTGGAAATATATAGATGTAATTCGTGAGAGATGGGATAATCAAGAAGCTGATTTTCCTAATTATCGTTCTGGTTCAATGGGACCTAGTAAAGCTGATGAATTATTAGCAAAAGATGGAAATGAATGGATTTGGAAGGGTTAGTCTTTTTATAGGAGAAATAAGTGGCACTGATTGAAATCCCGCTAGTTGTTGATGCTAGTCGCAAAATTCTACATGTGGATATGGATGCTTTTTATGCTTCTGTGGAAGAACGTGAACATCCTGAATATAAGAAAAAAGCACTAGTTATCGCTCATGATCCTAGAAAGCACAATAATCATGGAGTTGTTACAACTGCCAACTATAATGCTCGCAAATACGGAGTTAATTCAGCGATGCCTTCTCAAAAAGCTCTGGAATTAATTCCAAAAGAAGAACTACTATTTACGGATCCTAATTTCACTTTATATCGACAGGTATCAGATCAAATTCATGATATCTTTAAAGATGTTACTGATAAATATCAAACAGTCGCGCTTGATGAAGCATACTTAGATATTACTGAGAATAAATTGCATGAACCTAGTGCATTAAAAGTGATGCAGTATATTCAAACTCGTATTTTTAAAGAAACTAATTTAACTTGTTCAATAGGTGTTTCTTATAATAAATTTTTAGCTAAGATGGGTTCAGAACACGCTAAGCCATTTGGAAGATCATTAATACTTCCGGAATTTTCGGTGGAGTTTTTGGCTGATATTCCGATTGAAAAGTTCAATGGAATTGGCAAAAATATGCAATCAAAACTCCATGACTTAGGTATTTATACTGGCCGAGATTTACAAGCTATTGATCAAGATATAATGATTAATGACTTTGGTAAGTGGGGATTCATTATGTTTCAACGCTGTCGAGGTATTGATAATAGTGAAGTTGAAGCTAATCAGATTCGTAAGTCTGTAGGTAAAGAACAGACTTACAATAAGCCACTAATGACAAAAGAAGAAGTTTATAAACAATTGAATCTTCTTAGCCAACAAGTATTTGAAATTTTGAGTAATAATAATTTACAAGGTAAAACTGTTGTTATAAAAGCTAGAACAACAGATTTTCAAACAGTATCTAAGAGAAAAACTTTGAATAACTATTTATCTTCACAACTTGAGATTTATAATACTGCTCAAGAGCTATTTGATGAATTAGATATTGAATTAGAACTACGCCTAGTAGGTGTAACTGTTACCACATTAGATGAATTCGGCTTTGAAGAATTACCACTAAAACTATTTGAGGATTAATATGGACAAGATAATCGAACAAATCAAAACTAAAATAACAGAATACGATAATATTATTATCCATCGTCACGGACATCCAGATCCTGATGCGTTGGGATCACAAAAATCTTTAGCAACATCTATTAGTAGAACTTTCCCTAATAAGAAAGTTCTACTAGCTGGTGAAGGTGTTGGTGATTTAGCTTGGATTTCAACAATGGACGATGTTTCATTAAGTGATTATTCTAATGCTTTAGTAATTGTTACAGATACTGCCAATACACCTAGAATTAGTGGCGAAAATTATGACAAAGGCGATTTCTTAATTAAGATTGATCATCATCCTAATAATGACCAATATGGTGATTTGATGTTTGTTAATGATGAGGCCTCATCATGTTCAGAAATTATTTTTGATTTATTAACTACATGGAATTTTGTGATTGGTCAAGATGTAGCTACAGCAATCTATACTGGAATTGTAGGAGATACGGGTCGTTTTATGTATGATGCTACTTCTTCACATACTTTTGAGGTTGCTAGTGAGCTTTTAAAACATCAAGTTAATTTACCAGCCGTGAATCAAAAACTTAGTGAAGTCACTTTAGAGCAAGCAAAATTACAAAGTAGTGTATATGATTACTTAAAAATTGATGAAAGTGGTGCAGCTTGGGCTATCATCACACAAGATGACTTAAACAAATTAGGTGTTACAATGGAACAGGCACATGCGACCGTTTCAACGCCAGGACGTTTAAAAAATGTTGTTTCTTGGATTATTGCTGTTCAAAAACCAACACCAGAAACAGGTTATCGAATCCATTATCGTTCTAAGGGACCAATTATTAATACCTTAGCAATGAAACATGATGGTGGAGGACATCCGCTAGCTAGTGGAGCTAATGCAAGTGATGAAAAAGAAGTACAAGAAATAATAGATGAACTAATTTTAAGAGTGAAACAAGAAGCCTAAAATTAAAAAACCAAGGAGAATTAGTGTGGGAACAACTTTCAAATCAATGGGATTTAAAGAGTTTATCAATAAATCCCTGACAGAGATTAACTTTAGTGAAGCAACACCAGTTCAAGAAAAAGTTATTCCGCTAGTCAGAAAAGGACATGATTTAATTGTCCAATCACAAACAGGTAGTGGTAAAACACATGCTTATTTATTGCCAATTATGGATCGACTTGAACATAGTGACAGCAACCAAGTTGTCATAACATCACCAAGTCGTGAGTTGGCATATCAAATATATGACGACACTGAAGAAATAGCTAAGAATGATAACATCACTGTTAGTAATTTTGTTGGTGGTACAGATAAGAAACGTCAAGAAAACAAACTAGATAATTCTCAACCAGAGATTGCAGTGGGAACTCCAGGACGCTTACTTGATTTAATTAAAACTAATCATTTAAAAGTTTCTGATACAAAAGTATTAGTAATTGATGAAGCTGACATGACTTTAGACATGGGATTCTTAGATGATGTGAATGAAATTGCTAGTTCAATGGGTGATGATTTACAAATTCTAGTTTTCTCAGCTACTATTCCAGAAAAACTACAACCATTCTTGAAGAAGTATTTAACACAACCTAAGTTTGTTGTGATTGATAATCCTAATGTTGTTAGTGAAAACGTTGAGAATTGGTTGATTTCTAGTCGTGGCCAAAATAAACATGAAATGATTTATGATTTATTAACAATTGGCCAACCGTTTTTATCATTGATATTTGCTAACTCAAGAACTGAAGTTGATGCTATCTATGAGTTCTTACTTCAAAAAGGCCTAAAAGTTACACGTATTCATGGAGGATTAACTCCTCGTGAGCGTAAACGTACAATGAAACGAATTGAGAATATGGAATTCCAATTTGTCGTTGCTACTGATTTAGCTTCGCGTGGTATCGATATTACGGGAGTTTCTCATGTTATCAATGCTGAAATCCCTGATGATCTTGAATTCTTCATTCATCGTTCTGGTCGTACAGGACGTAATAAGCTGTCAGGTATTGCAATTACATTATTTGATCCTCGTGATGAAGAGAAGATTGGTCAATTAGAACATATGGGAATTAAGTTTAATCCCAAAGAAATTAAACATCATGATGAAGTTGTTGATACTTATGAAAGAAATCGTCGTCAGAATCGTAATGCTTCTAAAGAAAAACTTTCAACAAGTATGCGTGGTTTAGTTAAGAAAGAAAAGAAAAAACGTAAACCCGGATATAAGAAGAAGATTCAAAGCGCTATTAAAGATGAAAAGCGTAAGAATAAGAAGATTGAAGCTCGTCAAGAACAGCGTGAATTACGTAAGAAGCGTAAGAGTGATAACGCATATTAATATTGACTTTTGATGAAGTCACACTTATTATTTACTTGGATATGTTATTCAAAATGTTTTTAAAGAGAGAGTACGTTTGGTGCAAGTACTTAAATTATCTTGAATAACGCTACCAACTAAAAATTAATATAAATAATGTCTAAAGAGGCAAACGAGAAATCGTTGCAATCAAGGTGGTACCGCGCATGGGCGTCCTTGTAATGCAGTGGTTTCTTTTTTTATTAAGATCTTGATCGATTTTTTTAATATCTTGCTTAGAAAAGAGAGAATAACAAATGAAAAAATTAACAGGTGCACAAATTCGCCAATTGTTTTTAGATTTTTTTGAGAGTAAAGGGCATACTATTGAACCTAGCGCATCATTAGTACCAGTCAACGATCCAACTTTACTTTGGATTAACTCAGGAGTAGCTACTTTAAAGAAATATTTTGATGGGTCAGTAGTTCCTAAAAACCCTAGAATTACTAATGCTCAAAAATGTATCCGTACCAACGATATCGAAAATGTTGGTAAAACAGCTCGTCACCAAACTTTCTTTGAAATGCTAGGTAATTTTTCTGTTGGCGATTATTTTAAAGAAGATGCAATAGCTTGGGCTTGGGAATTTTTGACTAGCGATCAATGGATTGGTTTAGATAAAGACAAAATGTACGTCACGGTTTATCCCAAAGATACTGAAGCACAACGTATTTGGAAAGAAATTATTCCAGAAGATCATATTTTCCAAGTTGAAGATAATTTTTGGGATATTGGAGAAGGACCATGTGGACCCGATACAGAACTCTTTTACGACCGTGGACAAGAGTTCAATAACGTAGCTGAAGATGATGAAGAGAATTATCCTGGTGGTGAGAATGAACGTTATCTAGAAGTCTGGAATGTGGTATTTTCTGAATTCAATCATATGCCCGATGGAACGTATGTTGAACAACCTCATAAAAACATTGATACGGGTATGGGATTAGAAAGATTGGTCTCAGTTGTTCAAGAAACAAAAACTAATTTTGAAACTGACTTGATGATGCCTTTAATTACTAAAGCTGAAGAATTAAGTGACGGTAAGAAATATGGTGCTGATAATAAAGATGATATCTCATTCAAGATTATTGCTGACCATGCACGTACTGTATCCTTTGCAATTGGTGATGGGGCATTGCCATCTAATGAAGGACGTGGCTATGTTATCCGCCGATTGATACGTCGTGCCGTACTTAATGGCAAAAAATTAGGAATTGATGGTTCATTCATGTATCAACTAGTACCTATAGTTGGTGAAATCATGAAGAGCTATTATCCTGAAATTACTAACCAAAAAGATTTCATAGCTAAGGTTATTAAGTCTGAAGAAGAAAGATTTTCTAATACCTTAAGTGATGGATTAGATCTTTTAAATGGATTATTAACAGATTTAAGAGCTAATAACAAAACTGAGATTAGTGGTAAAGACGCATTTAAGTTATTTGATACTTATGGCTTCCCATATGAAATGACTGAAGAATCAGCTAACGATGAAGGATTCACAGTTGACCGTAGTGGCTTTGACGAAGAAATGGAAGCTCAAAAAACACGAGCTCGTTCGGCGCGTGGTAATTTACAATCAATGGGTTCACAAGATGAAGTCCTAATGGATATTAAGACCGAAAGTGAATTTGTTGGATATCACGATAATTATGAAGTTAAAGACGCTAATTTAAAAGATATTATAGTTAATGATGCAATTGTGGACTCAATTAGTGAAGGTATAGCTCAGATAATTTTTGACCGTACTCCTTTTTATGCTGAGATGGGTGGTCAAGTTGCCGATCAAGGATTCATCTATAACGGTGATGAAATTGTAGCTAAGGTAACAGACGTTCAACATGCACCTAATGGTCAAAACTTACATACTGTCGAAGTTATGGGCGAATTGAAAAAGGACAGTATTTATCAATTAAAAATTGATATCAATTTTAGAAGAAAAGTTCGTCGTAACCATACGGCAACACATTTACTAGATCAAGCTTTACGAGAAGTAGTTGGTGAACATACTCATCAAGCTGGTTCATTAGTAGAACCTGACTACTTAAGATTTGATTTCACTAGTCTAGATGCAGTGACTAAAGAACAATTGGCAGAGCTTGAACAAATCGTAAATGAAAAAATTTGGGAAGAACTTCCTGTTGTAACAACAGAAACTGATATTGATTCGGCTAAAAAGATGGGTGCTATTGCTTTATTCGGTGATAAATATGGTGACATGGTCCGCGTTGTACAAGTTGGCGACTATTCAATGGAATTATGTGGTGGAACGCATGCTGAAAATACTGCTGAATTAGGATTATTCAAGATTAAGTCTGAATCAGGAGTTGCTGCGGGAACTCGACGTATTGAAGCTGTAACTTCAAAAGAAGCATTTGAATTTTTAAATGAACAAATGTCATTGCTTCTACAAACAGCTGATGCAATGAAGGTTACACAAATTAAAGAAACACCCACAAAAGCTTCTCAAGTGATGGCAGATTTGAAAGAAGAAAAACGTAACGTTACTAACTTAAAAGCTAAGTTTGCAAGTCAACAAGCAGCCGGAATTTTTGATGAAGTAGAAGAAATTAATGGTTATACGTTGATTGCCAAATTAGCACCAGTTGATGATATGAATGGATTGCGTAAGTTGGCAGATGATTGGAAGAATAAGCACGCTTCAGATGTATTAGTACTTGGTGCTAAGTCAGATGACAAAGCTAACTTGATTGTAGCGGTTAGTCCGGATGCAATGGAACGCGGATTAAAAGCTGGCAATATTATTAAGGAAATTTCACCCGCTATCAATGGTGGTGGTGGTGGACGACCTGACATGGCACAAGCTGGTGGTAAGAATCCTGAAGGATTTGAACAAGCATTTATCGGTGTGAAAAATATACTTACAAAATGATGTTTGTTATTAAGTCAAAAATCATGTAAAATTCAGGTATGTATACTAGGAGGTGTGTCAGTTGAGTTCATTAGACAAAACAATGAGTTTTAATTTTAACGATAAGAACGGTAATGATGTTCATACAACACTAGAAAACGTGTATAAGGCTCTCCAAGATAAGGGTTACAACCCAATTAATCAAATTGTAGGGTATCTTATTTCGGGTGACCCAGCTTACATACCACGTAATGATGATGCTCGCAATATGATTTTGAAACACGAACGAGATGAAATTATTGAAGAACTAGTTAAGAATTACTTAGATAAGGACAACAAGTAATGCGGCTACTAGGATTAGATGTAGGCTCAAAGACTGTTGGAGTATCTGTAAGTGATTTATTAGGTTGGACAGCTCAAGGTGTGGAAATAATTCCAATCAACGAGAATAAAGAGTTATTTGGTCTTGATAGACTAAAAGAATTAATAGATCAATATGAAGTTACCGGAATTGTGCTGGGACTTCCTAAAAACATGAATAATTCATTAGGTGAAAGAGCGGAAAAATCTCAAGCATATGGAAAAATGATTGAAGACAATTTCGGCTTACCTGTTGATTTTATTGATGAAAGATTGACAACTGTTCAAGCTGAAAGAATGTTAGTTGATGAAGCTAATATTTCACGCAAAAAAAGAAAAAAAGTTATCGACAAATTAGCGGCAGTAATGATTCTTCAGAATTATTTGGATGCTAAGGGAAAACTAACTAAGTAGGTGAAAAGTATGGCTGAAGAAGATCGTTTTGTAGAAGTTACAAATGATGATGGTACAGTACAAACATTAAAAATTTTGACAATTATTCCAAAATCGGAAGAATTCAACAAAGAGTACATTATCTTAGAAGATATGGAAGCTAATGAAGATGGTGTTGTTGGATACTATCCATATTCATTCGAAGCTGAAAATGAAGATGATGGTAATTTAACTCCAGTTGAAACAGAAGAAGAATTAGCAATGATTGATGGTGTAGTAGACGCTATTGACGACATTGATGAATAGCAGGGATGTTCCTGCTTTTTTCATTTATTTAATGTCAGAGGAGACAATATGTTAAGTTTTATCATTATTTTGATTTTAAGTTATGGTGTATATATTGGAGTTAGGCGTGGTTTAGCAATGCAGATTTTTTATTCTGCTGGCTATTTAATATTTTTCGCTTTAGCCGCATTATTATATCGTGTATTAGAGCCACAATTTGAATTGATAGTTCCATATCCATCTGCTTCGTTAGATAGCAAGTTTGCATTCTTTAGCACTGAATTGGGATTATCTTTTGATAAGGCATTTTATTATGCATTTGCATTTGTATTTATCTGCTTTATAGGATGGATAATTGTCCGTTTTGGTGGATTGTATATGAAGAAATTAACGTACTATCCAATGGATGAGAAAATGAGTAAAATTGGCGGAGGATTATTAGCTTTTTTTACTAACTATGTTGGGCTGTTTATGATTCTTTATTTAATGGCTATGGTACCGGTACCTGCACTTCAGGATAGTTTATCTCACTCATTTATGACCACTTTGATTGTTAGATATACACCACTTTTGACTAACTTATTTACAGCAATGTGGATTAATATTGTATAAGGTCAGCCATTAGGCTGACTTTTTTATTAAAGGAAAAAAGATGAACGAAAAAGTAATAGAAATACTTGAATTTAAAAAAATAAAAGAAAAAATAGCTAACTATACTGCTACTGAACTGGGTCATAATTCAGCAATGAAGATTGAACCAGAAGTTTCGATTGAAAAGATACAAAAACTAATCGACGAAACTTTTGATGGAGCAACTATAGTTCGATTGAATAAGACAATACCAATTAGAAAATTGTCTAATATTGATGAACAACTTAAACGATTGAAAATGGATGCTGTTTTAAGCGGAACTGAATTATCTTTAATCGCTTTACAGTTAAAAAATGTAGAAGAATTGAAACGATTCTTTGAACAATTAATTGAAGAAGAAAAAACAATTGAATTTCGTAAGCTGCCAGATATTTTTAATAAACTGGTAATAATTCCGGAATTAAATGATCGGTTAAAAACTTCAATAACAGATACAGGCGCTATTTTAGATAGTGCTTCTATTAGACTTGGTAATATTCGAGCAAGTATTAAGATATTAAACGATAAAGTCCGTCAATTATTAGAAAAAAGCACACATGGTAATAATGCAAAATATTTAAGCGAATCACTAATAACTATTCGTGACGAGCGTTTTGTTCTACCTGTAAAAGCCGAATATAAGGCGAAATTTGGTGGAATTATTCATGATCAAAGTGCGTCCGGACAAACGCTATATATCGAACCGGCTAATGTTGTTGAATTAAATAACGATATAAGTCAAAAAAAATTAGATGAGAAAAATGAAATCCAAAATATTTTACGCGAATTATCAGATTTAATTCGTCCGTATTCTGATGACCTTCGTCAAAACCATTGGATTCTTTCTAAGTTAGATTTAATTAATGCAAAAGCAAAATATGCTGCAGAAATTAAAGCCACAGAGCCTAATATTAACGCTGATCGTATTATCGAATTAAGACAAGCTCGTCATCCATTATTAAACATTAAAGATGTGGTAGCTAATGATATTAAGTTGGGTGAAGATTATTCAACTATTGTTATTACAGGACCTAATACCGGTGGTAAGACAATTACGTTAAAAACATTAGGTTTATTGCAAATGATGGGACAAGCGGGATTATTTATACCTGCTAATGAAAATAGCCAAATTGCCGTATTTGATGAGATTTTTGCAGATATTGGTGATGAACAATCTATTGAACAAAACTTAAGTACCTTCTCATCTCATATTACAAATATTGTTGATATCTTTAATAACGTAAATGACCGTTCGTTAGTTTTATTTGATGAATTAGGTGCAGGTACAGATCCGCAAGAAGGTGCAGCACTAGCAATATCAATCATTGAGCAATTAATTGATAAGCATGTTTATACAGTTGCTACATCACATTATCCGGAATTAAAGCTATTTGCTTATGAGAATTCACAAACAATTAATGCAAGTATGGAATTTAATATAGACACACTAAGACCTACATATAAGTTCTTAATCGGAGTTCCTGGATCTAGTAATGCGATTGAAATTGCTGAACGCTTAGGATTGTCAAAAAACATAATTGATGATGCCAAGATGTTAATAGGTGATCAAAGCCAAGAATTGAACAATATGATTAAGTCTTTAGAAGACGAAAGAAAACAATTTGTCGAAGGCAATGAAAAACTAGCTCAAAAAATCAAAGAAAATGATAGTAAGCAAGAATCTCTTGATAAGCAATTATTAGGAATTGATAAATTAAAAGAAGATACGCTAATAAAAGCTAATCGCAAAGCTGATGAATTGATTGCTAAAGCAGTTAAACAAGCTGATAAAATTATTAGTGAATTACGTCAGTTGCAATTGAATGGTTCAACAGTTAAAGAAGATCAATTAATCTCGGCAAAAACAGGATTGAATAAATTAAGACCTGATCCTGCACTATTAAAAAATAAAGTTTTAAAACGTGCTAAGAGTAAACAAGAAATCCGTGTTGGCGATGAAGTGAAAGTTTTAACTTATGGACAAATCGGAACTGTTTTAAACAAGCGTAAAGATGGTGAGTATGAAGTTCAATTAGGAATTTTAAAAATGAAAGTAGCACTAGATGATTTAGAAAAAATTCAAACTAAAGATGTTACTCAACCTAAAAAAATTCGCTCGACTGTTAAGCGCACAACAAAAGCTGTATCTGGTCAAGTCGATTTGCGTGGCTTACGTTACGATGAGGCAATGGATAAGATGGGAAAATATCTTGATCAAGCATTACTTCAAGGATACGGACAGGTTACAATTGTTCATGGACGTGGAACTGGAGCAATTAGAAACGGTGTAACTGAGTATCTCAAAACACATAGACAGGTGAAACATTTTGAGTTTGCCCCTGACTCAGCTGGTGGAACTGGAGCAACAATTGTTGAATTTAAGTAGTAAGCAAATTAATTGTGTTTAATAAATAAATTGATAATATTGTTAGGAAAGGGGTGAGATTATGGTAGAAGAAATAATTGATAAAGACTACGATAAGTTAACAAGTGAAGGATTAGTATTTACTGATTTCTGGGCAACTTGGTGTGGACCATGTAGAATGCAATCTCCAGCAGTTGAAGCATTAGCTGAAGACAATGATGATATCAAATTCTACAAGATGGATGTGGATGAAAATCCTGAAACTCCAAATGGATTAGGAATTAAAGCTATTCCAACAATGACTTTGAAAAAAGACGGTGAAATTGTTGAAACAATTGTGGGTTATCACAGTAAAGAACAATTAGCTGAAATTTTAAATAAACATAGATAAAAAGACTGGATATATTATCCAGTCTTTCTTAATTTACTTCTGATTTATAATCGATATTAATAGTGATGATTACTTCTTTTGACTTAATAGTTTCATTTGATAAACAATAACTATTAGTCAAAGATTGAACATATTCGCATAAAAATCCAGTTTCTAATGAAAACTCATTGTTCTTTGTTTTTATTCGTTGAATAATCCAATCACCGGATAAAACAAATTCATACTTAGTTTTGGAAGATTTTTTTATGTTTAAGTTTCCAAATTGAGCTTTTTCAAAAAAGTGAATTAAATCTTCTTCAGAAGTAATTTGATCTTTAAAATCAGTGAATAGTTTTTTTCCACTCCAATATAGAATTTCAGAAGTATCTTCTTCTAAAATATTTGGAAGTACAATATTTCTTAATAAATAATAGCTAAAGTTATCTTCGTTCATAATTTACCAACCCTATAGTAGTTAATGATAATTATATCATTAAAAATGTTTTAGAAATAAGAAAACAATCAAATCTATGTGTTAAAATATGTTCTCAATAAGGCTCGATGAATCGAGGTAAATAATGTTGAATAAAAATCAAGCAATTGGGGTTCTTGATTCAGGTATTGGTGGTTTAACTGTGCTTAAACAGACGTTATCCCAAATGCCTAACGAAAAATTCGTTTTTATAGGTGATCAAGAAAACATGCCTTATGGACCAAGAACAAAAGAAGATGTGACTAACTTAACTCGTAAGTTAGTTCAATTTTTGATATCTAAGAATGTGAAAGCTATTGTTTTTGCTTGTAATACAGCAACAGCTGAAGCAATGGAAGAGATACAACGTGAAGTTCAAATTCCATTGTTAGGTGTAATTAAGCCAGGAAGCAGTGCGGCAGTTGCTAATACAAAAAAAAGATTGGGAATTATTGCGACTGAGGGTACTATTAAATCACAAAGCTACAAACAAGAAATTTGGAAATTGAATTCGGATATGGTTATTTATGATAAGGCTACACCTACTTTAGTACCGATGATTGAATCCGGAATTATTGATGAATCAATTATTAGTCGAGAATTGCAATATTTTAAAGATAAGAATATTGAATCGATTGTATTAGGATGTACGCATTATCCGATAATTCGTGAAGAAATTTCAGGTTTTTTTGACGATAAAGTTAAAATCATAGATCCTAGCTATAATACTGCCGAGAAATTAATTGAAGTGCTCACTGAGAATAATATGTTAGGTAATCAGCGACAAAGTGTAGATTTTTATACTACTGCAGACAGTAATAGCTTTGATCAAGCAATTACAAGAATTCTAGGGATTAATAATCCTCAATCACTGGAGGTTAATTTAAGTGACTAAAATTATTATTGCTACAAATAATCAAAACAAAGCTCAAGAATTTGCGGATATGTTTAATAAGTTCAATATTGAAATTGAAACATTAAAAAATTATCCAGAGTTTCATGATATTCCAGAAACAGGAAGCACATTTGAAGAAAATGCGAAAATTAAAGCACATACGGTCGCTAGAGAGCTTAAAGTGCCAGTTCTAGCTGATGATTCAGGATTACAAGTAGATGCGTTACATGGACAACCAGGGATATTTTCGGCTCGTTATGCCCAAGACCATAATGATGCAGCTAATAATGCAAAACTATTATCGGAATTGGGTGGTATCAAGCTAGAAGATCGTACAGCACAGTTTGTTAGTACCTTAGTTCTTGCTCACCCTGAAGACGAAACTAAAGATGTGATTGTTAAGGGCACTGTAAAAGGACTTATTGCACTTCATCCGGAGGGAGATAATGGATTTGGATATGATCCGTTATTTTATGTTCCTGAATTAGAAAAAACTATGGCGCAATTGAGTATGGAAGATAAAAATCAGTTAAGCCATCGTGCTAGAGCACTTGATAATTTAGAAAAAAACATGCCCGATTGGTTAAATTAATTTGTTTATGATAATATTTACCTGTTAAGTAGGAGGGAATTCTTATGAATTTAGGACAAATAGCTGCTCTTATTGCAGCACTAGCCTTTGCGGCATTAGTTATATATTTAATTGTACTTTTAATACAAGCAACAAAAGTTATGAAAGAGCTTGTAAAAACAGTGGAAGTGGTTACGCAAGAAGCAGATCAACTGCTCGAAAAAACTAATGTTTTAGTTGATGATGTGTCTTTTAAAATGGAAACATTAAATCCATTATTCATGACTGTTGAAAATCTTGGAGTGAAGGCTGAACAAGCAACTTCGAATGAGAAATCATCTAAGACTTCTGCAATAATGGGGAATGCTATAAAGGCGGCCACTGCATTTCAAACAGTGAAGTCATTTATGCCCGGACACAAAAAAAGCAAGGTGAATGATAATGAGTAAGAAGAGTGGATTTCTTTTCGGCTTAGTATTAGGTACTGCAAGTGCTTATGGGATAACTAAATACGTTATGCCAATGTCTTCAAAAGAAGATATTATCGAAAAGCTTAACGAAGTTAAAGATCAAGTTACAGGATCTGTTGAAAATTTTGATAAAGAACAGATGATTAGTAATTTCAATGAAAAAACAGCTGATTTAAAGACAAATATTGATAGTCAAGTTAATAAGCATCTCGCATCTTCAAACAATTTTGAAAATATTGTGATTGATGAAGAAATACTTGAAGAAGATTAAATAAAAAAGCCCTCATTGAGGGCTTTTTTATTTAATCTATATACGTTAATTCTTTTGAAGTAGAAGTGAAAGATAAGCTGCTTGTTTCAGTAACAGCAACACAATCTTCAATTCTAACACCAGCAACACCTGGGATATAAATACCAGGCTCAATTGAGAAGCACATACCTGGTTGAAGTACTAAATCATTTCCTTCCATAATTGATGGGAATTCGTGATCTGATGTTCCAATACCATGACCAGTTCTATGAATGAAGTATTCACCATAACCAGCTTTTTTAATGATATCACGAGCGATTTTATCGATTTCTGCAGCTGTAATGCCAGGTTTCACGGCAGCTTGTGCAGTTAATTGGGCTTCTAGACAAACCTTGTAAATTTCAAGTGACTTAGCAGAAGGTTTACCAAAGGCTACAGTTCGACTGGCATCACTCATATAACCTTGATGAACTGTCCCTAAGTCAAAAAGAATAAGTTCATCACGTTTAAGAGGTGTTTTTTCTGGTCCTCCGTGAGGATTTGCTGCATTGGCACCACCTTGAACAATAGTATCAAATGAAGTATGCATAACTCCTTTTTTCATAAGACCATACTCAATTTCGGCTACAACTTCCTGTTCGGTTTTTCCTTCTTTAATAGCTTGAAAACCAAGTGAAAAAGCATAGTCAGCTTCTTTACCAGCTGCTTGAAGTAAAGCAATTTCTTCAGGAGTTTTAATAAGTTTAGTTTTTTCCATGTATTTAGAAACATCACCAACGAATTGTGAGTCGGGGAAATGTACTAAGATAGATTCCATTCGTGAAACTGGTAAACTGAATTTTTCAATTGCCCAGTTTTTAGGAGCAAGATCAAGTCTTTCCATGATGTGCTTAGAAATAATCTTAAAAGGATCTTCATGATCTAAGTAACCATAGACCTCTTTATTCCATCCTGCTTTTTTTGAAGCTTCAACTTCTAATTGAGGGACAAATAAGAATGGATCGGCATTTGGAAATACAAAGAGTCCCAGAACTCTTTCGATAGGGTCAGTTTGATATCCAGTGAAATAATTAACACTTATTGGATCGTTGAGGTAAGCAATATCATAATTATTGTCTTGTAACCATTGTTGTATACGTTCAATTTTATTCATATGCAATCTCCTTTTTTAATAGTATATCACCTTCAAATTCAAAAAAAATGAAAGAAAAACTGAAAACGGAATGAAAACTTAGTCTATAAGTCTTGTAAAAGCGTTTTAGCTTTGTTAAATTAAATTGTAAGCGATTTTTATAAAAAATTATAAATGAGGATAAATATGGAAAAACAAGTAATTACTATATACGATGTTGCTAATGAAGCAAAAGTTTCCATGGCAACTGTTTCTCGTGTTGTTAATGGTAACCCAAATGTAAAAGAAGATACACGTAAAAAAGTTATGGAAGTTATAGATCGATTGAACTACCGTCCTAATGCCGTAGCTCGTGGACTAGCAAGTAAGAAGAGTACAACTATCGGTTTAATTATTCCTGATATGACAAATCTATACTTTGCATCACTTGCTAAAGGTATTAATGACGTGGCGGCAATGTATAAATATCACATTATCAGTTCAACAATTGATCCAGCAACTGATGAAGAACAAGTCATTGATAATCTGTTATCAAAACAAGTTGATGGATTAATATATATGGGACATTCTATTGATAAGAAGCTTAAGAGATTATTGATTAATTCTAAAACACCAGTTGCATTTGCTGGTATTTTGGATGATAGCAATGAAATTGCAAGTGTTAATATTGACTATACTGATTCAATGAAGGAAGTTACAACTCGTCTTATTCAAAATGGACATGAACAGATCGCGTTTGTTGGTGGTGATTTACAAACGCCAATGGATGGAATGTTCAAGCTAGAAGGTTATAAACAAGCTTTAGAAAAAGCTGGAATAAGCTATTCTTCAAGTTTAGTTTTTGAAGCTGAATATACATTGACTGCTGGAGCAGCTATTTGGGATACAATCTCAGCGACAGGAGCTACTGCGGCTGTTGTTAACGATGATGTATTAGCTGTTGGTATTTTAAATGCTGCGCAAGATTCAGGAGTTAAGATTCCTGAAGACTTTGAGTTAATTACAAGTAATAACACCATGTTATGTCAGGTAACTCGACCAAAGATGAGTTCAATTTCTCAACCGCTATATGATATTGGAGCTGTATCAATGAGATTATTGACTAAGCTAATGAATCAAGAAATGATCGATGATAATCGAGTAACACTTCCTTACAGCATTGTAAGAAGAGAGACAACAAAATAAAAAGCCAAATAAAAAAGACGCAATTTGCGTCTTTTTTATTTGGCTTAAGTATTAGGAGTGCTAGGAGTACCACCATTTCCGGTACCTGTTCCAGGATCACTACCATTACCTGCGTTATTTCCACCATTAGATCCAGAGCCAGTGTCGCCTCCATTATCACCAGTGTTGTCACCGCCGCCAGGAGTACCACCGGAACCTGAACCGGTCCCTGAGCCAGTTTCTGTATCGTCAGCGATATTGTTACCATTGGTGTTGTTGTTATTATTGGTGTTATTATTTGTAGTTACACTGTTTGATGTGCTTGTAGAATTACTTGGCGCTTGATATGAACGATAACTATTAGATGAGTAATTATCATCATCTTCTGTTTCATCACCTGTAACATTGCCATAGCTATTATAGCGACCAAAGTAATGATCCCAGAATAGATTATAGTTTTTCTTAGTACCGCCAATAGCAAAGTTATTTTTAGTAAGTTTCTTAGGTCCTTTTTTGTTATAAAGACTAGTTGTATTACTTGAAACTTTTGAATCATAAGATCCAGAATAATTTATAGTGCCAGCTTTTGTACCTGTAGATTTGTTTACCTTATACGACTTAACTGAGTCTGGTTTCTTGAATTTAACATCACTATCTAAAATAGATGGATCGGTTTCATTAACAGCATTAGCAATCTTAGCCCAGTAGTTAAGATTAGTACTTGTTGAATTCGAATTCAGAGTGTAGTTATTACCGTAAAAATTATCATAACCAATCCAAGAAGAAATTGTAATACCCGCAGTCGAACCAACAAACCAGCTATCACGATGGTCGTTTGAAGTACCGGTCTTACCAAATAAGTTCTTATCAGAAAAGTCTAGTTGATAACCTAATGTAGATGCGGTTCCTTTTTGTACAACACCTTTCATCATATCTTGCATGATATATGAAGTCGCTTTAGAAAATACTTTTGTTTTCTTTTTATGATGTTGATAAATGGTTTTACCAGAAGGGTCAGTAATTTTATTAATCACATATGAGTCAACATGATTCCCTTTATTTGCAAAAGTAGAAAAGGCACTAGCTTGTTGTTGGACTGTAAAGCCAGTATCCAAACCACCAAGAGATGTTCCTAATTGTTGTGTTTCTTTTTTGTTCAAACCAACCCCCATTTTTTTCATATAACTATTGGCATTGATTTTTTTGTCCATCATCGTATCAAATAGATGTATGACAGGAATATTATAGGAATTTTTTAAAGATTCTTCGGCAGAAATAAAACGATTTTGAATAGTATTATCATAATCAGTTGGTTTATAACTGCCAAAACTTGTAGGGAAATCTGCAAGCATACTCTTAGACCCAATCAAACCAGTTTCAATTGCTGGTCCATATACTAACAATGGTTTGATAGATGAACCAGGTGAACGTTTCGTACTAAATGCATGGTTTAATTGAGATTCATCAAAATCAACACCACCAACAAATGCCAGGATAGCGCCTGTTTTATTATCAAGAACAATTGATCCGTTTTGCACTGGTTCATTAACTTTAATGGTCTTTCCAGTGTTTGGATCTGCAGTATAAGTTACATGCTTCGTACCTAAATTATCATTTGCATACTTGGTTGCCTCTTGAATATTGTCATACATATCTTTATTGATTGTACTGTCAACGCGATAATTCTTTTGTTTCATTTCTGTATCGGCTTGTTGATAGTATCTACTGTAAGTATCAGAATTTTTTATAATATCTTTATACTTAAGACCATCTTTTTTTGCCTGTTCTTTAATTATGGCAGTGCGGACTTTGTCTGATAACAAATTGTAGATATAGCCATAAGGAATATCTTTAGTTTTTCTTTTTTCTGTAGATATGAATTGAGATTTTAAATCTTCTTTTTTAGCAGCATTGTATTGAGATTTAGTGATTTTATTAGTTCGATACATTCTGAATAAAACGGTATCTTTTCGTTTCATTCCAGAAACAAGATAACTATCTTTTTTTAATTTTCCTTTTTCATCATATGGTGTATAAATGGAAGGGCTTTGAGGAAGTCCAGCAATATAAGCAGCCTGAGCTAAGGATAAGTCTTTAGCAGATACACCAAATAATCCTTGTGCTGCCATTTCGACACCACCAATGTTTTCGCCTTTATTATTATGACCGAATGTAGCTGAATTTAGATACGATTCTAAGATAACTTTTTTGGAGAAATATTTATCAACGCGAAGAGAAAGTAGGATTTCTGTAGCTTTACGACGCCAAGTTGTTTCAGAAGATAGTAGTTGCATTTTGACGGTTTGTTGAGTCAAGGTAGAACCACCACTAGTTGAGCCTAGTCCACCAACGTCAGAGAAAATAGCTCTAAGTATAGACTTAGGGACCACTCCATTATGTTTATAGAAGTATGAATCTTCAGTTGCAACAATGGCTTCTTTTAGATAAGGAGACATCTCATCAGAAGTGACACGCTTTCTAATAAGATTACTTTGAACATTGCCGAGTTTAACGTCGTTATCAAAGTAAAGTGAAGTAGATCCACTATCATATAATTGCTTACGCATTTGTTCGTAAGTTGGTATTTCTTGTTGATTTGTAACAGAAACGACATACCCAATTCCAATTCCAAGACCAAGACCAATAAGAACAATTAAAGTTGCAACTAAGTAACCAAATACACCACGTATAGCGGTAATAAATACATTAATATTAAAAATAATATCATGACGATCACGTTGTTTGATACTTTCAATAAAGCCCTTATGTGGAGTACTAGGCTCTTCAATGTTTTTTTCTTTAAAAGTGTTAAAAGCAGTAATAGCTTTGGCTTTTAATTTATGATACAGATTGATTATTAGTGTTTTAATACGATTCAAGACTTAGTCCGTCCTTTATAAATAGGTAATAGATATTAATATTATATAATAAATACTTTGTATACATACTTATTTAATAAAAAAACAATCACTTCTTAATAATTTAGAAGTGATTGTTTTTAATTATTTAATTAAACGATAGATTGCATCAGCATAAATGGCAATCAATAAGAGTAAATCTTCGATAATAATATATTCATTTGGTTGATGCATGACGTTTTCACGTCCAGGGAACATTCCCCCAAAAGCAACACCACGATCTAAGATACGACCATAAGTTCCACCACCAATGGTAATTGGTTCAGAATTATCATCATAATAGTCACGATAAGTTTCAACTAAAGTTTTAACCAACTTGTCATCAGCACTTACGAAATGAGGTGGTTGCGCGTGACCATCAACTTGAACAGTAGCCATTGATGGAAGAGTATTTTGAATAAGACTAACTAGGTCTTGATCAGATTTGCCTTCTGGATAACGTACGTTAACTAATATAGTTGATGCATCTTTATTTGCATCATAGTCATAGATATCAGGACTAGAAGATAAAGGTCCCATAATATCATGTGAGAAATTAATGCCTAGTTTTTCTCCGATGAAGTCTAAGTGAAGCTTGTTATTAATAAATGAGAAATAGTTTGATTCTTTTTCGTTTAATTCAAGTGTATTAATAAATGAGGCTAAATAAGTAGCGGCATTAATACCTTTTGAAGGATCCATAGCATGAGAACCTTTACCATTTAGAACAAGAGTTAAATCATCATTTTTAGCAATAATATCACCAGACAATTGGTTCTTTGACACGAAAGTTGAAAATTCTTCGCGAACTTTATTTGCATCAATATTGTTAACATCTAATATTACACTAGCAGTTTGAGGAACCATGTTAACTCTAATACCGCTCTTGAATGATTTAATAATTACTTTTTGCTCATTAGATTGATTAAAAGTTATTTTAAAAGTAACGATTCCTTTTTCACCATTAATTAATGGGAATTCGGCATCAGGTGAGAATCCGTAATCGGGAGTTTGTTCAACTTCTAAATACTTGTTGATTCCTTCCCAGTTACTTTCTTCATCAGTACCAAATATAAAACGAACTTTTTTAGAAACTGGCAATTTCAAGTCTTTGATTAGTTTTAAGCCATAATAAGCAGCTAAAGAAGGGCCTTTGTCATCAGAAGATCCACGACCATATATCTTACCGTCTTTGATTGTGGCGTTAAATGGATCAGTATTCCATCCTTCTCCGGCAGGAACGACATCAACGTGTCCAAGGATACCAAGAATTTCATCACCAGATCCATATTCAATATGACCAGCCATATTTTCCACGTTTTTAGTGATAAAACCGTCGCGGGCACCAAATGCAAGTACTTGATTAAGTGCTTTTGCAGGTCCAGGTCCTAACGGAAAGTCAGTTGTTTTGTGTTCATCATCACGCACACTATCAATATTAATTAAAGTGGTTAAATCTTTTATTAAATCATCACCAAGTTTTTCGGCTTCTTTTTTGAAATCAATTTCCATAGATAAATCCTCCGAGTGTAGGAATAAAAGCTTGAAGTAATATTCCTCAATATAAATATATAAAATAATATTAGCAGATAGTAAAAAAAAAATCGCCTTTAAGCGATTTTTTAAGAAGTTATTTTTATATTTGGTTGGTTGAATCTTTAGGGGATATGACAGATTTAAAATCGAAATCAGGTAACGAACTATCTTTTTTTGCAGATTTAACTGGAATAAATGAGAGATCAATATTTGTAAGGCGATAGTTAATAGGTAGGTTAAAATACTTTTGCAATTCATCTTTACCGTGCAAGCTAAATAATAAATTGTCAGCCAAAAGCCAGCCTTGATTTATTTTAATCCAATTTTTAGAGCCATCTTTTTTGATTCCTTCAACATCATATGAAAATTCATTAGAAATTGTCTTTTTTGTAATAGAGTCTAATTTAGGAGAAGTGTATAAAATATTCTTAGTGTTTTGAATGGATCTAATTGATGAATGCAGATAAGGAGTTAGTCGATCAGCAACTTTGCTGTCTGAAAATGAATCGCTGTTGGCAAATTTATTAGTTCCTATTTGATAATAAGTTTCATTATCGATTTTTATAGTCTTATTTACGTTATATTCTTGAAGATTATATACATAACCTTTAATCTTGTTTTTTGTATAAGGATTTTCATAAATGGGTGTAGGTTCATTATTTAAATAAGTCATTGTTTTATTAACAGACTTGCTAGAAGCTTCAGACTTTAAGTCATTATACTTAACAGCCGTTTCGGGATAATTAGTAACAACACCATCAATAGGAATATTTATAAGCCAATTCCATTTTTTTGGATCTTCATTCATTTCATCCCATACATAAACTTTTTGACCTAAATCATGTAATTGACTTACAAGTTGTGGAGTTATTATCTTTGAAGAAACGTTAACGGCAGTACTATTTTCTAAGACAGAAAAATTAATACGTTTAAGAGAACCTGAAATGAAAATTCTGGGGATGTCCGGGAATAGCTCTTTTAGATTACTAATACTTCTAGTTGAGAAACTATGAAATATAACGCGATCTTCCATATGGTATTTAGAGATAACCTTTGCTAGTTGTTCCTCCATAGTCTTTGACTTATCATTTTTATCTCTTTTTGTTTCAATTAAAAATTTAGTTTGAGGATTATTTTGATAGTGTTCAAATACTTGGTCTAAACTATGGATATTTTCACCATTAGCTACCTTTAAACTTGATAATGCAGAGAAATCATTTTCTGATATAACTAATGATTGACCAGTAACGCGACTTAAATCGCTATCGTGTGATACTACTAATACATTATCTTTAGAAAGATGAACATCTAACTCAACGTATTCTGCACCTTCAGCAAATGCTACATCAAAACTTTGAAAAGTTTCTTCCGGAGCTTTAATAGGATCACCACGATGCCCAATTACAGTGAAACCACTACTTGTTAAGAATATAAAACTAATAAATGTCATAAAGAGAATTTTTTTAAACATATTGTGCCTTTCGATAGAAGAATACTGGTAAAATAAAAAATATACATATAAGGAGTGTCTATTTTGAACGCAGAGAAGCAAGAACTTAATTTGATTGAACAAATAACATTAAACGATGGAACTAAATATTATGAAATAGGTAATATTTTTTTAAATGGGCGTGCGGAATTAGCTGCCGAAAAAAAATTAATCAAAGAAGTTAGAATCTTAAAAATGAATATTCCACATTCAACTGCGGTGTCTTTTTATGAAGACTATATCAACAATAACTATGAAATGCCTAGTTTAGATATGACAGAATGGACAGTGTTTGATCATTCTGATCCAAAGGTTCAACAAGTAATTACTGATACACTTAAAGCTAATAATATAAAAATTGATGAATAAATTCAAAATTAGTTTTTTTAATTACACAAATTGGCTTAGATTCAGTTAATTGATAGTATAGAAGAGAAAAGTATTTAGGTAGGGTTTTATAGTATATGAAAAAAAATATAAAAATAGATGAAGAAGTGAAAGAACCACGAGTTCAAGTTGATGTTGTTCAACTTGATGAAGAAAATATTCGAATTAGTAAACATCCGTATAAATTGATCGAGAACTATCGTGATGGATTTGATCGTGAGAAGCTAGCTGAAAGATATAGTGATGTTCTGAAAAAATATGACTATATAGTTGGAGACTGGGGTTATGATCAACTTCGCTTGAAAGGTTTTTTCAATAAAAATTATTCGCAAGCAAAGATGGATCAACGAATTGAGAATGTTGAGGATTACTTATTAGAGTACTGTAACTTTGGCTGTGCATACTTTGTTCTTGAGAATCTAAAGAAAATGCCTAAGTCTAAACTTAAAAAAGTAAATAATAGTAATAAAAAAGGACAACCAAAACAAAAAAATACTCCTAAACAAAACAACAAGAATAGTGTTAAAAATGAGAACAATCAAAAAAACACTACCAAGAAAAATAACAATAAGAAACGTCCGGCTAAAAATAATAAGCCCGCTTCTGAAAAAACAGAAGCAAAACCAAAAAGTAATCAAAAACGTAAGTTTAATATTCGCAAGATTAATGAAGAAAAGTAGGATTTTATTTTGGCAACGAAGAAATATAAGAATTATTTGATTGATTTAGATGGAACAATGTATAGAGGAACTGAGAAAATAACTGAGGCACACGATTTTATAAAGCGTGCTATTGACGATTCAGAAGTTAACTACTTCTTTTTAACTAACAATACAACTAAAACTCCACAACAAGTGGCTGATAACTTAACTAATAATCACGATATACCGGCTTCGGTGGACCAAATTATTACTCCTTCATTGGCGACTGCTTTTTATTTAAGACAACAAAGTGATGATTTATCACAAAAATCAGCTTATGTTATCGGTGAAGTCGGTCTTAAAAAAGCTGTTTTTGCTACAGGAATTCAACTGAATGAATTCGATCCTGATTTTGTCATTGTGGGACTTGATACAGATGTAACGTATCATAAATTTGAACTGGCAACTCTGGCAATTAAAAGAGGGGCTAAGTTTATTGGAACTAATGCTGATACTAATTTACCTAATGAACGAGGTATGGTTCCTGGTGCTGGGTCTGTTATTTCATTAGTAGAAACTTCTACTCAACAAAAAGCAATGTATATTGGGAAACCAGATCAACCAATTTTAGACTTTGCGATATCAAAATTTGGGTTAAATAAATCTGAAACAATCATGGTGGGTGATAATTACAATACTGATATCCGTTGTGGATTAGATAACGGAGTAGACTCACTCTTAGTTTATACAGGTGTATCTACAAAAGAAGATATACTTAATCAAACGCATAAACCAACTTTTGAAATTGATGACTTATCTGAATGGGAATTCTAATGACGGATTGGATTAGAGTTAGAAACAATTTTGTTAATGTGCTTTTCAGTTTAACGGCGGCTGTTTTTGCTGTACTAATCATTAGTATTTTTGTTTATCAGATTAATTTGAATTTAATGTTTGATCAATTTAATGTAGGTTTTTCTAAGTCTAGCTTGGGACATGAGTATTTAAATTTAATAAGTTACTTAATTAATCCATTTAGTGGAAGTTTACGACTAACGTATTTTGCTGCATCACCATCGGGACTGCAGCATTTTGCTGATGTGAAATTATTAGTTCTACTAGACATCAGTCTATTAATGGTAAGTTTTGCGTTAAAACTGATTTATAGAATAAAACTACAGTTTTATAAAAATGATGCTATGATAATAAGTTCTATTCCAATAATAATAGGATTAATAGTTTCGATGGATTTTAATGATTTTTTTGTAATTTTCCATCAGATTCTTTTTAATAACAACAATTGGTTATTCAATCCAGTAACTGATCCAATTATTAATGTATTGCCGGATTTTTTCTTTGAACAGCTAATTATTATGTTTTTAATAGTCTTTGAAATATTGATTTTTATTGGATATCTAAATAAAAAAGAGCTAAATCATGATTGATTTAGCTCTTTTTTTTACGGCTGTTTAAAGCAGCAATAGCAGCAGGAAGTACTGAAACTATGATAATACCGATTACGATTAAAGAGAAATGTTCTTGCACAGTTGGGATATTACCGAACCAATATCCACACACTGTGAAGATTCCTACCCAAAGTGTTGCACCAAAGACATTATATATAAGGAAACGACGATAATGCATTGAACCACTTCCAGCAACGAAAGGAACAAAAGTACGAATGAATGGGATGAAACGACCAATAGCGATTGTTTTACCACCGTGTTTTTCAAAGAACTTATGGGCAGCGTCTAAATGTTCTTGATTAATGAACTTTTTCAAGAAGGATTGCTTAGTTGCATATTCACTCAAGTGTTCACCAATTTCATAGTTTACAGAGTCTCCAATTACGGCTGCTGTAAAGAAAGTCAATAACAATAGCCAGACATTCAATTTAGCGTGTTCATTTGCCGCTAAAGCAGCAGCAGCAAAGATTAAAGAATCACCTGGAAGAAACGGGAATATAACTAAACCTGTCTCAACGAAGACAATTGCGAATAGGATAACGTAAGTCCAAACCCCAAAATCTCCGACCATTGATGCTAGGTGTTCATCTACGTGAAGAATAAAATCAATTAATTGCAAGTTTTCTACCTCTATTTTTTTAATATATTAGTAACGATTATACGGATATATTCTCAGATGACAAAGATATTTTAGATTAAATTAATAAATTTTTATTTATTATCGAATAGATTGGTGCTATGTTCGAAGTAACTTTTGTCAGGATAGATTTTTGATTGAGCTTGGGCGATTGCAATAGTACCTTCAGAAAATGCGTTTGCAATTAATTTTAATTTACCATCGTATTCGGCAACGTCACCAATTGCGTATATATTATTAAGGTTTGTTTCCATTTTTTGATTCACCTTAATGTAAGGTCCCGTTAAATCTAAGCCCCAGCTACGTAGTAATTTCGAATCTGAAGTATAACCGTAGTTTACAAGTAAATTATCAACCACTAATTCTTCTTTTGTATTTTTATCGCGAGCCTTACTTAGAATAACTTTTAATTTATTATCAATAGATTGCAAATCTTCTATTAAGTATGGAGTTACTTGTTTGATTGAAGAATTATTCATACGAATAACACTAGATTCCAATGCACGGAAAGTATCACGACGATGAACAATGCTGGTAGATTTAGCAACCTTATTAATTTCGAAAGCCCAATCGACAGCAGAATCTCCACCACCGGCTACTAAAACATCTTTATCTTTATACTTATTAATATCATTTACAAAATAGTCGACATGATTGTTAAGTTTAGAATCAAATTCTACCGCTAGCTTTCTGGGGTTGAATGCACCATTACCAACAGCAATGATGACTGCTTTTGTTTTTATTTCTCCATTAGTACTATCAAGAGATATATAATTGGGATTTGAATTAATACTATTAATAGTAGTTTTTGTAAAAATATCACAATCAAACATGTTCAATTGTTCAATTAATTTGCTAGATAAATCTTCTCCAGAAACACCAATCAAACCAGCAACATCATAGATTTTCTTCTGTGCATATAATGTATTGGGTTGGCCACCTAATGTTGGTAAACTTTCTATAATACATGTGTTTAAGTTGCGAAGCTTAGCGTAGTATCCAGCAAATAGACCTGCCGGTCCCCCTCCGATAATTGCAATGTCGTAAATAGTAGTCATAATAACTTCCTAACTTTTTGTTTAATATTTTTCGATTTATAGTGCATAATATAAGTATAGGATAAAGCATCCAAAGAATAATAGAAAGGAGGCAAATACATGGAATATAGAATAGGTGACATCATTACAGGTAAAGTTGCCGGAGTACAGCCATATGGAGCGTTTGTAAAACTAGACGATCAAACTCAAGGATTAATCCATATTTCAGAATGTACTAATGGTTATGTAACTTCAGTAAAAGACATATTGAATGTAGGTGAAGAAGTAACGGTTAAAGTTTTAGACATTGATGAATATAGTAAGAAGATATCTTTATCAATAAGAGCATTACAGTCGCAAGCAGTTAACGCTAATAACAAAACACATCGCAAACGTTTCTGGACTAATAAAGGTAATAAAATAGGATATAAGTCGATTGCTGATGCAAAACCAGGATGGGTAAAAGAAGCCTTAGAAGGGTTGGAATAATTGCTCATTTTCACTCGTTAAAAAAAAATACGTAAAAGAGAAGAAAAAGACTTGACGGTAGGCGTAGGGCTTGGTAATATAGTTCTTGTCGTTAAGACAGTTGTTAAAAAAACGAGTTAAAAAACACCAAAAAGAAGTAATGAATTATTTCA